>CAWCSD010000031.1:0-229776 GCA_963798095.1 uncultured Alphaproteobacteria bacterium
GCTCTTGTGCAACGCCTCGGCGCCGAGCAGGCGCGCATTTGCGCGTTGCTCGAGCGGCGGCGCGCCGTCATTTGCCGCGATCGCAGCACCGCGTTGATCACCGTCGCCTATGAAGTCTTGGCGCGCTACGGCAAGGCGAAGCAGCGGCGCGGCCTGCTCGACTACGAGGATCTCATCGACAAGACGCTCAGCCTGCTGTCCGACTTCGATGCCGCCTGGATTCACTTCAAGCTCGATCTGGGCATCGATCATCTGCTGATTGACGAAGCTCAGGATACCAGCAAGAAGCAGTGGGACATCATCACCCAGCTTACCGAGGAATTCACCGCCGGCGCCGGCGCGCGGCCCGTGATCCGCACGATATTTGCGGTCGGCGACGAGAAACAGTCGATCTATTCGTTCCAAAACGCCGCCCCCCGCGAATTTGATGAGATGCGACGACATTTCGTGCGCAAGCACGAAGCCGGCGTGCCCAGATTCACTTCCCGCAAAATTCGAGTATTCCTTCCGTTCCGGCGAGAGCGTGCTTGGCGCCGTGGAAATCGTTTTCAAGGACATCGCCGCTAGCGTGACTACGGATCAGGCCGGCTTCCCGCCCCACATCGCTTTGCCCCAAACGCCGCCCGGTACGGTCGAGATTTGGCCGCCGGAGAAGCCCGATGACCGCAAAGAGATCGAAGGCTGGGACGCGCCGTTCGACCTGGTCAACGAGACCAGCCCGCGGGTGAAACTGGCGCGCCGGATCGCGCGCCATGTGCACGGTCTGATCGAGCGCGGCGCCGCGCGCAGCGGCGACGTTCTGGTTTTGGTGCGCCAGCGCGGCCCGCTGTTCGAGGCGATCATCCGCGCGCTCAAGCAGGAGGGCGTCGCGGTGGCCGGCGCCGATCGCCTCGTGCTCACCGAGCATATCGCGGTGATGGATCTCATGGCGCTCGCCGACGCGCTGTTGTTGCCGCAGGACGATCTGGCACTCGCTACCGTGTTGCGCAGCCCACTGTTCGGTTTTTCGGACGAAGAATTATTTGCCGTCGCCTGGAAGCGCGATGCCTCACTACGTGCGGCGCTTACGCAAAAAACCGGCGAGGGCAAGAAATTCGCCGACGCCGCGGCCGGACTCGATGAGTTGGCGCAGGCTGCCCGGCGCGAGACGCCGTTTGCGTTCTACGCAAAGCTGCTCGGTGCTGGCGGCGCGCGGCGGCGCTTCCTCGGCCGGCTCGGCGTCGAGGCCAACGATGCGCTGGACGAGTTCCTCAATCTCGCGCTCGATTACGAGCGGCGCGACACGCCGTCGCTGCAAGGATTTGTCGCCTGGCTGCGTGACGCCCAGAGCGAAGTCAAACGCGACATGGAAATCGCCCGCGACGAGGTGCGCGTCATGACCGTGCACGGCGCCAAGGGGCTGGAAGCGCCGATCGTCATCCTCGCCGACACCATGACGCCGCCGACTGGGCCGAAACCGCCGCGGTTGCTTCGAGCTTTCCGGCGGCGCCGTGATCTGGGCGGGGCGCAAGGAGGACGACGTGCCGAGCGTCGCCGCGGCCCGCGATACCGCGAAGAGCGAAGCCGAAAATGAATACCGCCGCCTGCTCTACGTCGCCATGACGCGCGCCGCCGACCGGCTGATCATCTGCGGCGCCGACGGGCGGACCAAACGGCCGGAGCGCTGCTGGTACGATCTGGTGCGCGGGCCGCTCGAAGAGTTTCTCGTCGTGGAAGATGACGGCGGCGAAAAAGTTTTGCGATTTCGCCGGACGCCGGCCGGTGCCGTTGCGGCTACCGCGCCTGCCGCGGTTCCAGAAAAAATCGCGCGGCGTGATTTTCCGGCTTGGCTGCGGCAACCGGCGCCCGCCGAAGCGCCGCGTCCAGTGCCGCTATCGCCGTCGTCGGCATTCGACGAAGAAATTTTGCAAATCGCACCAAGCGCCGGCTCCGCGGCCGATCGGCAAAAGGCACTCGAGCGCGGGCGGCTGGTGCATCGGCTGATGCAAGCGCTGCCCGATATTCCGGCCGACCGCCGCCAGGAGGCCGCCGAGCGCTATCTCGCCAATGCCGCCACGGACTTTACCGCGGACGAACGGGCCGCGATGGCGAAGCAAGTGCTCACCATCCTCGACGACAAAAACTTTGCCGAAATCTTTGCGCCGGGAAGCCGCGCCGAGGTGCCGATCGTCGGCCGCATCGCGCGCGCGGGGAGAGGCCCAATCCCGGTCGCCGGGCAGGTGGACCGCCTCGCTGTCACCGGCGATACGGTGCTGATCGCCGACTACAAGACCGACCGGATCGTTCCCGACCGCCTCGACGAGACGCACGCCCTACGTCACCCAGCTCGCGCTCTACCGCGCGGTGCTGGCCCGGGTCTTTCCCGGCAAAACCGTGCGCGCGGCGCTGTTGTTCACCGACGGGCCGAAGCTCATGGAAGTCGCCTGCCGCGGCGATGGATGCGGCTTTAAACAAGCTTTCACCGGGCGCATGAGACAAGCGTCACGCTGCGGTGAAGCTCCCTTGACGCCCTCCGGGTCGGTTCATAGGTTCAACGCCCTGACCTGCCGATTCTTCCGAAAAAAGTGAGGTTTTTCATGGTCGATAAAACAACCGACGCGACCTTCGAGCAGGACGTGCTCAAGGCGAGCGGGCCCGTGGTCGTCGATTTCTGGGCGGAATGGTGCGGCCCGTGCCGCATGATCGCGCCGGCGCTGGAAGAGATTTCCAAGTCGCTCAACGGCAAGGTCAAGATCGTCAAGCTCAATGTCGACGAGAACCCGGGCACGGCGGCCAAATTCGGCATCATGTCGATCCCGACCCTGATGCTGTTCAAGAACGGCGAGCTTGCGTCGCGCCAAGTCGGCGCCGCGCCGAAGCAGAAGCTCGAGCAGTGGATCACCGGCGCGGTGTGATCTTCGTCACCCTGAGGTGCGCGGCAAAGCCGCGCCTCGAAGGGCGACGGCCCCGGCTCCGCCGATCCTTCGAGGCTCGCATCGCTCGCGCTCAGGATGACGGAAAGCAGGCAGAGACTCCTGCGTACAATATTCAATGCCTAAAATGCCTTGTCCCCGTGACGACCATGGCGATGCCGTGGTCGTCGGCGGCTTTGATCACTTCGTCGTCGCGCATTGAGCCGCCGGGCTGGATCACCGCCGTGGCGCCGGCTTCGATGGCGACCAGCAATCCATCGGCAAACGGAAAGAACGCGTCGGACGCGACCACCGAGCCTTTGGTCGCGGGCTCCTTGAGGCCGGCAGCTTCCGCGGCATCCTGCGCCTTGCGCGCGGCGATGCGCGCGGCATCGACGCGGCTCATCTGCCCGGCGCCGATGCCGACCGTCGCCAAATCCTTGGCATAGACGATGGTGTTCGACTTGACGTGCTTGGCGACGCGGAAGGCAAAACGCAGGTCGCGCAGCTCGGCATTGGTCGGCGCGCGCTTGGTCACCGGCTTCAAATCCATGTCGTCGACCACGGCATTGTCGCGCGATTGCACGAGTAAGCCCCCGGCGACGGTCTTGGCGGTGAGGCCTGCGGCGCGCGGATCGGGCAGGCCGCCGGCGAGCAACAGCCGCAAATTCTTCTTGGCGCCGACGATGGCGATGGCGTCGGGCGTCGCGTCCGGCGCGATGATGACTTCGGTGAAAATCTCGGTGATGGCGCGCGCCGCTTCGGCGTCGAGCGTGCGGTTGAGCGCGACGATGCCGCCGAACGCCGACACCGGATCGCAGGCCAGCGCCTTGCGATAGGCATCGAGCAAATTGGTGCCCTCCGCCACGCCGCACGGATTGGCGTGCTTGATGATGGCACACGCTGCCGTGCGCGCCGGATCGAACTCGGCGACGCATTCGTAGGCCGCGTCGGTGTCGTTGATGTTGTTGTAGGAGAGCTGCTTGCCCTGGGCCTGCCGCGCGGTCGAGACGCCGAAACGCGGGTCCGGCGTGCGATAGAACGCCGCCGCCTGGTGCGGGTTCTCGCCGTAGCGCAATTTCTCGATCAGCCGGCCGCCGAAGGCGCGATAGTCCGGCGCGATGTCGGAGAGCGCGTTGGCGAACCAATTCGAAATCGCCGCGTCATAGGCCGCCGTGCGCGCATAGGCCTTGGCGGCGAGCCGGCGGCGCAGCGCTAGCGTCGTCGCGCCGGCGTGCTGCGCGAGTTCGGCCAGCACCGCGGCGTAATCGCCCGCCTCGACCACCACGGCGACATCGTCGTGGTTCTTTGCCGCGGCGCGGATCATGGCCGGGCCGCCGATGTCGATGTTCTCGATGCAGGTGGCGAAATCGGCGCCGCGCGCGGTCGTGGCTTCGAACGGGTAGAGATTGACCACCAGGAGATCGATCGGGCGGATGTTATGCGCGCGCATTGCTTCCGTGTGCGCGGCGTTATTGCGCATCGCCAGCAAGCCGCCATGGACCGCCGGATGCAGCGTCTTGACCCGGCCGTCCATCATCTCGGGAAAACCGGTGAGATCGCTGACATCGAGCACGGTGAGCCCGGCGTCACTCAAGGTCTTGCGCGTGCCGCCGGTCGAAACCAGCTCGACGCCGTGGCCGGCCAGCGCGCGGGCAAAGTCGACGACGCCGGTTTTGTCGGAGACGGAAATGAGGGCGCGCGATACGCGGCGGAGCTGCTCGGTCATCGCCTTTCTCTACTCCCTCCCTCGCGCGCGGGGGAGGCGAAAATGCAAATAGTTCACAACGGCAGCCGCGGCTCCTCTTCGCGCAGACGGCGCCCGGTGCTGGCAGTAGCGAGGGCCGCCGACGTGGTCTGCTGGAAGGTCCACAGCACGCGCGGCGTGGCGCCGGCGTGGCCGCGGATGACCAACTGCGACGTGCGGCGCGGGCCGGTGCCGGCGAGATAGACCGAGTTCCTCGAGCTCGACGCGATCGTCGGGGGCGGTGAACGTCCACACCTCCTTGTTCGCCGTCATCAGCATCACGCCGTGGCCGTCGGTCAGCCGCGTCGCCTTGACCGAGGGGTGCAGGTGGAAGCGCACCGCGAAGCGGTCGTTCGCGTTACGCACTTGCGCGCTGCCGTCGGCGGCGAGGAACATGTCCTCGCCCTCGAACCGCGCACCGTCCGCCGCCAGCAGGATAGTGCGCTCGTGCAGGACGCCGTAGCGGTCGGCATAGCCGTCATGCGCCGCGCGCAAGACGATGCCATCGGCGCGATCCTCGCGGCTCACGGCGACGTTGCTCGGGCCGCCGAGCATCGGCGAGCCGCCGAGCACGCGCCGGAACGCCGGGGTCTCGACAAAGCGCGCCGACGACGTGTCGTTGAACGTCACCGTCGAATGCGCCGGCGTGCCGCGGGCAAACGGCCGCCAGTCCTCGCGCGCGGTCTGCGGCATGCCGCAATTCACCACCATCAGGCAGCCCTTGGGCGTGGAGAATTCGAACGACAGAAAGCCGGCATGAGCTTCCAGACTCATCTCGATCGGCGGCGCGCGGCCGGTATCCATGATCAGCACGCCGCCGCCCGCTTCGAGCCGCTGATAGGCCGAATGCGGCGCGCTCGACAGCGGCGCGCCGTGGATCTCGTCATAGGCCAACAGCGTCAGCAACAGCTCGGCCGGCGTCGCGCCCATGCCGTTGAAATGCGCGAACGTGCCCTCGGAGTGGCGGAAGAAGCGCAGCATCGGCATCATGCGGTCGATGGCGTTGAGCAGCGCCGCCGGCGGCGCGATGTTGCGCGACGAAAACGCCTGGCCGAGCGGCAACAGCTCCAGCAGCACTTCGATGATCGCGCCGGGATCGCGGCTGGCATGGCCGCCGTCGGGCAGGATTTGCGCCCCGATCTCGTGGCGCAACCGGTCGGTCGCGGACTTGATGTGGCGCGCCTGGCCGGCGATGCACAGCGCCGCGTAGGTCAGCGCCATCTCGGCCTGCATGCGCGCCACGCCGCGGCGCGCGTCGCCCGCGGTATGGCGCAGATAGCGCACCTGCCGCACCAGGCTGCGCAGGAAGCGCCGGTAGAAACGCGCATCGGCGTCCTGCAACACCAGCGGCGCCTGGCTGAGCCAGGAGATGATGCGCCGCGACAGCACGTCGGGCCGCCACGCCACCGGATGCCACGAGCCCTGCAGCGTGATCCATTCGTCGACCAGCGCGCGGGCATTGGCGCGGGTGATGCCGGATTCGGCGGCGCGCAGATGGCGCAGCCAGCCAAAACCCAACAGCGCCGTCGCCCATTCGGCCGACGGCGGCTCCATCTCGAAGATCGAGCGGCCGTCGCAGACCACGACCTTGCCGGCAAGGGCGAAGCGGCCGGAATAGATTTCGGTGGCAAGCGTGGCGTCTGCCGTGCGCAGATCCTGCGGCGCGATCAGGAGGCGGTCGGCCTTGAGCTGCGGCAGCGGCCAGCGCAGCAACGGATGGCCGTTGAGCCGCCCGGCGGCTTGCCGCAAGCCTCCGCGCAGCAACAGCCATGACAGCTTCACATAATTTGCCACCGAACCGCGCGCCATCGCCGCGCTCGCCCCTCCGGAAAGTGCGCCCTCTCCTTACCCTCGCCCGCTGGCGGAGAGGATGAGGAGGGTTGCCGCACCATAACGAAACGTCATACGGACGGGGAATAAACCCCTAAATCATTGAAATTCTATAACTTTTCAAGCCGCGCCGCGTAGAAACCATCGACGCCGGCGAAGCGCGAATCAGCAGCGGTAAAATGGCACGGCAGCGTGCGCAGATCGCCGTCCTGGTTGATGAAGTCGGTTTCGCCAAAAACTTCGGCGGCGGCGATCGGCACGCGCCGCACGCTTTGTTCGCGCGCCAACAGATCGGCGACGACGTCGGCGCCTTCTTCGGGTTCGAGCGAGCACGTGCAGTACACCAGCGTGCCGCCGGGTTTGATCAGCGTGATCGCGTGATCCAGCAAGCGGCGCTGCGCCGCGGCGAGCGAGGTGATGTCGGCTGAGCGCTTGAGCCACGGCACGTCGGGATGGCGCCGAATGGTGCCGGTCGACGTGCACGGCGCATCGAGCAAGACGGCGTCGAATTGTTGCTCCGGAGTCCACGTCGCCGCGTCGGCGCAGACCAGCTCGGCTTCGAGCGACAAGCGGGTGAGATTTTCCTGCAGCCGCTTGAGCCGCGCCGGCGCGCGATCGACCGCCGTGACTTTGGCGCCGGCAGCAACGAGCTGCGCCGTCTTGCCGCCGGGCGCGGCGCACAGATCGGCGACGCGCAAGCCCGCGACATTGCCGAGAAGCCGCGCCGGGATCGAGGCCGCTGCGTCCTGCACCCACCATGCGCCTTCGTCGAAACCCGGCAGCGCGGTCACGGCGCCATGCACGATGGTGCGCACCGAACCGGTCGGCAGCACGCGGCCGTCGAGTTTTGCCGCCCAACCTTCGGCATCCGATTTCACCGTGAGATCGAGCGCCGGCTCGCGGCCATTGGCGGCGGCGATGGCGTGCGCGGTCGCCTCGCCGTAGGTCTTGATCCAGCGCGCCATCAGCCATGGCGGCGTATCGAGCACCGGCGCATCGAGCGCCGCGATCCGCTCGGCGCCTTCGCGCGCGACCCGCCGCAGCACCGCGTTGATCAAACCGGTAAAGTGCGACGCGTTGAAATCCTCGCGCGCCAGCCGCACCGCGAGATCGACCGCGGCATGGTCGGGCACTTCGAGAAACAGAATTTGCGCGGCGCCAATGAGCAGCACGGTCTCGACCCGCGGCGCTTGCGCCGGCAGCCCCTCCTCGAGAAAAGACCCAAGCAGATGGCGCAAGGTGCCGAGCCGGCGCAGCACGACGGCAACGATCGCCCGCGTCAGCCCGCGGTCGCGATCGGCCATCGCCGCAAGCGCCGCGGTTGCTGAGCGCGCATCGGAGCCTTCGAGCATCTCGTCGAGCGCGCGGTGCCGACCGAGCACGCCCTCGACGATATCGGCCGCGACCCGCCGCACCGCCAGACCGGGCGAGTCGTCGCGCTCGCCGGAGCGAGGCTTCTTCTTGCGCGCATTTTTCGCCAAAAATTCCTCCTTGCGGTAGGCGCACGGCTACGCCAAGTCAGAGGCGATGCCAACCGAGCCGCAATCACAAAGCCCCGCCCGAACCCGAGGGCCAAGCGAGCGACAAGCGCCCGCTGCCGCCAGCAGCCGAACGCGCGCTGGCCGAAGCCGCAGCACGCCGCGCCGAGCGTGACCGCAAGCGCCGATCAGCCCAAGGAATCCGGCGGCCGCGGCGGTCTCGACCCGACCCGCTATGGCGATTGGGAAAAGGACGGCTTGACGTCGGATTTTTAGCCGGCGAACCGCCACAACCGATCCTTGCCTGGTCATCGGCGGATTTCACTTATTTTATATGTGACCTTGCATGACCAAAACGGTCGGCCTATCGGCAGGTGGCAACCTCTTGCTCTCCCGGCATGGTTGTCGGATGATGGCTTGGGCGGCGTCTGGGGGATGTACGCGTGTGCGTATGTCGTGTTGGCGTGCTGTCGCCTGCGCTAGTCGATGATGTCGCGCCACTTAGGTCGCCGCTGACGTACCAAGGCTTCACGTGTCGCGAGTGCAGATCAGGCGCAGCGGTCCGCAGCGTCAAGCGGCACAGTGACGGCTGAGGACAGCTCCACCCAAAGCCGTCGTTGCGACACAGATAGTGCTAATCAGTGTGCCGGCAGCTATCCGCGCCGAAGCATCGGCGGCAACGTGACTCGGCGCAGCATGCGGGCTCGGGTCAGCATGCCGACGCGCTGAAGCACAGTCAGTTCGCGAATCGGATCACGAATTCGACGACTGTCGCGCCGATCCGACATGTCATCCTCAGCTGCGCAGCGCGACTGCGGCATACATCGGCGGCGACAATAGCCGACGTGTCCACTGGAGCTTGACCTCTCTCGGTCAGAGGAATATTATCCTAGTTGCAAGGTGTCAATTCCTTCCCAGGAAGACGGCGGCGATGCCTCATCTGATCCTTTGCGGCTCTGGCCAATCCGCGACGCGGCAACGCTTGGCTCGTTGCCTGCGTGTTGCTGGCCGCAAGCGTGATCGCGGTCGAGTTCATCAATCCGAGCCTGCTGCCGCACCCGAAGGCTGCGCCGACTTACCGGCCGTATGGCGACGGCGGCCGCCAAGGCCTTGGCGGACAAACGCGGCACGTCTATGCGGCCGAAGTGGTGCGCATCATCGATGGCGACACCTTCGTGGCGCGCATGCGCACGGGGTCCGGGCCGCGAGGTTGAAACCCGCGTGCGGCTGCGCAGCATCGACGCGGCGGAGCTGCATGCCCGCTGCAGCAAGGAGCTACGCCTGGCGCTCGCCGCGCGCGCGGCGCTGCAACGGCTGCTCGCCGATGGCAGCGTCAAGCTTTCTCACGTCGGGCGGGACAAATATCCGGACCATCGACGCCAACGTGCGACGCGAAGCTCGACGCACGAAGGCAGCTCGTCGACGCGAAATTGCGTGCGCTACAGTAGCTCGGCGGCGCCGATGCTGCAGTTTTTCGGGCACGGTCTGCTCGGCGAAGGCGCAGCATCCGTAAACCTGATCGTGCGGTGAAGTCGCCGGACTTTGCGGCTCATAGGCCGTGGCAGTGATTACGGATATTCGCTTCGCCTGATGACAAGCTAGCGCGTCACCACGACCGGCGTGCCGACGCCGACGCGACCAAACAAATCCGTCACGTCTTCGTTGAACATGCGGATGCAGCCGTGCGAGACGAAATGGCCGATCGAAGCACGGCTGGTTGGTGCCGTGGATGGCGTAGTCGAGGCCTTGAAGCGTCATCGCCGCGACGCCCATCGGATTGTGCGGCGAGCCGCCGGGAATGAGCGGCGGCAGTTTCGGATTTTCCGCCCTGATGTCCGGCGGCGGCGCCCAGTCCGGGCTGACATATTTGGCGTCGATCACCGACGTGCCGGACCATTGCTGCCCGGCGCGGCCGACGCCGACCGGATAACGGATCGCCTGGCCGGCGCCGACGACCAGATAAAGATGCCGCTCGCCGGTTTTCACCACGATGGTGCCGGGCGCATAAGCCGCCGGCAGCGCCACCAGATCGCCGTGCGCCTGCGCCGGCTCGGCTGCGAAGCGCGGCAATAGCGGCCATCAGCGCGGCCGAAAGCAGGAATCTCCCACGCATCGTCGAATACTCCGGTACGCAACTATGACTAATCGGGATTCACCATAAACCAATCCGCGCGTCCGCTCAGTAGCGCCGCTGGAACACGGTAAAGTTTCTCTAAATTTTCGCGGGGGCGATTAGCACGAAGCCCTTTTCCGTCACCCTGAGGTGCTCGGCGCGTAGCGCCGAGCCTCGAAGGGCGACGGCCTCAGCGCTCGGGCCGCATCCTTCGAGGGCCGCTTCGCGGCCGCCTCAGGATGACGGGACGTAGTCAGCGTAAGGAGTTACGCGCTCTCCTTGCTCTTGTTCTGCCGGTTGTTGACCAGATCGTCGACCACGGCGGGATCGGCCAAGGTCGAGGTGTCGCCGAGATTGCCGAACTCGTCCTCGGCGATCTTGCGCAGGATGCGGCGCATGATCTTGCCCGAGCGCGTCTTCGGCAGGCTCGGCGCGAACTGGATGAGATCGGGCGAGGCGATCGGGCCGATCTCCTTGCGCACCCATTGCACCAGTTCCTTGCGCAGCTCCTCGGTCGGCTGCACGCCGGTCATCAGGGTGACATAGGCGTAGATGCCCTGCCCTTTGATGTCGTGCGGATAGCCGACCACCGCGGCCTCCGACACTTTCGGATGCGCGACCAGCGCCGATTTCGACTTCGGCGGTGCCGAGGCGATGGCCGGCGACGTTGATCACGTCGTCGACGCGGCCGGTGATCCAGTAATAGCCGTCCTCGTCGCGGCGGCAGCCGTCGCCGGTGAAATACTTGCCCGGATAGGCGCTGAAATAGGTTTCGACGAAACGCTGTGTGATCGCCATAGACGGTGCGCATCTGGCCGGGCCAGGAATCGGCGATGCAGAGATTGCCGCTGGTCGCGCCGTCCAGCACCTTGCCCTCGGCATCGACGATCTGCGGCACGATGCCGAAGAACGGCCGCGTCGCCGAGCCGGGTTTCAGCCGCGTGGCGCCCGGCAGCGGCGTGATCAGAATGCCGCCGGTCTCGGTCTGCCACCAGGTATCGACGATCGGGCAGCGGCCGTCGCCGACGACGCGGTGATACCATTCCCAGGCTTCCGGATTGATCGGCTCGCCGACCGAGCCGAGCAGCCGCAGCGAGGCGCGCGAGGTTTTCGTCACCGGCGCGTCGCCGGCCTGCATCAGCGCGCGGATCGCGGTCGGCGCGGTGTAGAAGATGTTGACCTTGTGCTTGTCGATGACTTCCCAGAAGCGCGACATCGACGGATAGTTCGGCACGCCTTCGAACATCAGGGTGGTGGCGCCGTTCGCCAGCGGGCCATAGACGATGTAGCTGTGGCCGGTGACCCAGCCGACGTCGGCGGTGCACCAGTAGATGTCGCCGTCGTGATAGTCGAAGACGTATTGATGCGTCATCGCGACGTAGACGAGATAGCCGGCGGTGGTGTGCAGCACGCCCTTCGGCCTGCCGGTCGAGCCCGAGGTGTAGAGAATGAACAGCGGATCCTCCGCGTTCATCTCGGCGCACGGGCATTCCGCCGTGACCATTTCCGCGGCCTCGTGGTACCAAACGTCGCGCACCGGATCCATGTCGACCGGCGCGCCGGTGCGCTTCACCACGATGACGTGATCGACGCCGCCAGCCTTGGCGATCGCCTCGTCGGTATTGGCCTTCAGCGGCACCTTGCGGCCGCCGCGCAGGCCTTCGTCGGCGGTGATGACGACGTTCGACTGGCAATCCTCGATGCGGCCGGCGAGCGAGTCCGGCGAGAAGCCGCCGAACACCACGGAATGGATGGCGCCGATGCGCGCGCAGGCGAGCATGGCGTAGGCCGCCTCCGGGATCATCGGCAGGTAGATGGTGACGCGGTCGCCCTTCTTGACGTTGCGGTTGCGCAAGATATTGGCGAAGCGGCAGACCTCGTCGTGCAGTTCGCTTATAGGTGATGTGCTTTGAATCTTTCGGATCGTCGCCTTCCCAGATGATGGCGGTCTGGTCGGCCGCGCGTGTGCAGGTGGCGGTCGATGCAGTTGTAGGCGACGTTGGTGGCGCCGTCCTCGAACCATTTGATCGAGACGTTGTCTTTGGCGAACGAGGTGTTCTTGACCTTGGTGAAAGGCTTCATCCAGTGGATGCGCTTGGCCTGCTCGGCCCAAAAGCCGTTGGGATCGGCCAGCGAGCTTGCGTACATTTTCTTGTATTCGGCCTCCGTGATGAAGGCGCGCTTGGTCCACTCGGCGGGAATTTCGTAGATCTTATCCGACATTCCGTCCTCCACTCCGTGCGCGACCGCGCGCGCATTCTGACTGTTTAAAGCCATTATTGACGTCCCTCCCGTAGCCGACAAGCGGGCCAATAGTCTCAATGGCCGCTGGCCAGTTTGCCGTAGTGCAGCAGGCAGGGCGCGGCCTTGATATGCATCAAGCCCGCCGCGCCCGCGAAGGCACGCCTCTACGCCTAATGCGGCGGCTTGAAGTCCTGGTTCGGAAACGCCGACGCATCGGGCGTCTTGATCACCACATAGGGATGATCGAGCTCCATGTGGCAGGCGTTGCAGCCCTGGCGTGAGCTGGTCATAGGCGGCGGCGAATTTTTTCGCGTCCTGCTGCTTGATGGCGGCCTCGATGGCATTGAGCGGCTGGCTCAAGGCCACGTCGAGCGAGCTCGCCAACCGGCATGCCGCGAAACTTCGGCTTGGCCTTGGCGATGTCGGCGAAGGCCTCGCGAATTTCGGCAAGCGCGTAATTCGCCAGCGGCCAATTGCCGGCCTGTCCGGCGAGGCCGAGCTTGGCGTGGCGCGGCTGCACCAGCGTGTTCATCATGTCGCCCATGGTCATCACATAGGGCACGGGCGCATTCGCCGGCGGCGCCGGCGGCGCCGTTTGCGCGGAGGCCGCGCCGGCCATGCCGGCAAGCGACAGCGCGGCGAGGACGACGATGCGCGCGATGCGAATACTCATGACGCTGCCTCACACCCCAAGCCTTATACGCCAAGCCATCCGATCACCGCGCCCGTCAGCACCAGAACGATCAGCCAATTGCCGAGATCGATCAGCAGCAGGCGCTTGTCGCGGCCGGAGAAGCAGAAATTCACCACCATGGTGGTGAGGATGAAGCCGAACCACAAAAACGCGCCGGAGATGACGCCGTTCCAGGGCGTCACCTGGCCCGAGATGGCCGAGCACGCCGGCCAGCATCCAGGCGATGACGAGATTGCCGATGAAGGCGTAGAGGAACGGCAGGAACGCGCCCGGCTTTTTCATCTCCTCCTTGCATTGTTCGGGCGTCTTGCCGAGCGCCGCCTGATAAATCTGGCCGAGGCTCATGTACCAGACGGAGCTGGCGAGCCAGGCCGCCACGGCAGCCACGAGAACGGCGACATAGTTGATTCCGGCAAATGACATGGCGTTCCTCCTGTTAGCTTGTCATTGCGGCGCGCGGCCGAAGTCCCCATTCAGCCCTTCACGCCGCCCATCTTGCAGATCAGGTCCCACTCGTCAGCCGTCACCGGCTGCACCGACAGCCGGGTGTTGTTGACCAGCACCATATCTTTCAGGCCCGGCACGGTTTTGGCCTCGACCAGCGTCACCGGTTTCTTGAACGGCGCGATCGCCTTGACGTCGACCGCGACCCACGGCTCGCCGGGTTTGGCGGTCGGATCGGGATAGTGCTCGCGAATCACCTCGACGATGCCGACGATCTCCTTGCTCTCGCCGGAGTGATAGAAAAAAACGCGCTCGCCTTTCTTCATCTTCATCAGGTTGAGCTTGGCCTGAGATTGCGCACGCCGCTCCACGGCTCGCCCTTGGCGCCGCGCTTGACCTGATCGTCCCAGGAGAATGTCCCGGGCTCGGTCTTCATCAGCCAATGCGCCATGATTCCTCTCATTCCTCCGCCTTCAGCGGCCGCGTCAGCAAGCGATTTGATCGCCTCGTCCAGACGTCATCGTCTCGGCGAGAAGCGCCGCGACGGCCGCCACAGATCGGCATGTCGACCGCGCTCGCGCGCCATTTCCAGCAGCACCGGCGCGGTGAAGGCGCCTTCGGCGAGGCCGGTGCTGATCGTTCCGGTTTTTGGCCCGGCCGAGACTGACGCCGAACTGGAAATTGCGCGACTGCGGACTGGAGCAGGTCAGCAGCAGATCGCCGAGGCCGGACAGCCCCATCATGGTCTGCGGCTTGGCGCCGAAGGCGTGGCCGAAGCGCGTGAGCTCGGCGAAGCCGCGCGTGGTCAGCGCGGCGCCGGCGCTGGCGCCCAGCCCGCGGCCGGCGACGACGCCCGCCGCGATCGCCAGCACGTTCTTGGTGGCGCCGCCGATCTCGACGCCGCGCATGTCGGTGGAGTGATACGGCCGGAAGCTCGCCGAGCCGATCGCCTGGGCGAGCTCTTCGGCAAGCGCGCCGTCGCGCGCGGCAAGCGTCACCGCGGTCGGCAGGCCGCGCGCCACGTCGGCGGCGAAGCTCGGTCCGGACAGGATCGCCGGCGTCGCGTTCGGCGCGCATTCGGCGACGATCTCGGTCATGAATTTTTTGGTGCCGCGCTCGATGCCCTTGGCGCAGACGATCACGGGCGTGCGCGTTGCAAGCGATGACGCCAGCGATTTCGTGGCGCTGCGCACCGCCTGCGCCGGCACCACCAGCAGGATCGCCTCGCGCGCGCGCGGCGTCGGCGAGGTCGGCGGCAATGGTGATGCCGTCGTCGAGGCGCACGCCGGGCAGGAACAGGCTCTCGCGCTTGTTGGCGAGCTGCGCCGCATTGGCGGCGTCGTGCTCCCACAGCGTCACCTGCCGCCCGGCACGCGCGCAGGTCAGCGCCAGCGCCGTGCCCCAGGCGCCGCCGCCGATGACCGCGATGTGATCGAACGCCATGGTCCCAGAAGTCATGCGCGGCTTTATAACACTTCGCCGCGCAGCAGTTTGGGCACGTCGCCGACGAGGCCCGCCGCCTCGCGGATGAACAGGCGCTTCAGATTCGGCACCCGGTCGACCAAGCCGAGCCCGACATCGCGCATCAGGCGCAGCACGTCGGAGCGGTTGGAGAACAGGCGGTTGAGGCCGTCGGTGGCGATGCCCATGGTCACGGTGTCGAAGCGGCGCCAGCGCTGATAGCGCTCGAGCACGGTCGCCGAACCGGGATCGAGCCCGAGCCGCGCCGCATCGACGATCACTTCGGCCAGCGCGGCGACGTCCTTCAGTCCCATATTGAGCCCCTGCCCGGCGATCGGATGAATGACATGCGCGGCATCGCCGACCAGCGCGATGCGCTCGGCGATGAACGAGCGCGCGACGAAGAAGCCGAGCGGATGCACACGCCGCGCGCCGACCACGGTGATCTCGCCGAGATGCAGCTTGAAGCGCTGTTCCAGCTCGGCATGGAAGGCGTCGTCCGGCAGCGCCACGATGCGCTCGGCCTCGCCGCTTCGCCTCGGTCCAGACGATCGAGGAGCGGTTGCCCTTGCAGCGGCAGGATCGCGAACGGGCCGGCGGGAAGAAAATGCTCCTCGGCGCGGCCGCCATGATCGCGCTCGTGGCCGACCGTGGTGACGATCGCCGACTGGTCGTAATTCCAGCCGTGGGTGGCGATGCCGGCGCTGGTGCGGATCGTCGAGCGCGCGCCATCGGCGGCGGCGAGAAGGCGCGCGCGCGATTACGCTGCCATCTTCAAGTTCCGCGACGACCCGTTCGCCGTCATGGCTCACCTCGACCACACCGGAAGCAAGCAGCGTGACGCCTTCGGCCTTGTGCCTTCTCGGCCAGCGCAGCGACCAGAAGACGGTTCTCGATCATATGGGCGAACGGCTCGCCCGGCTCGACCTCGCCGGCGAAGGTGAGAAACACCGGCCGCATGGCGTCGTCGAGCCGGCTGTCGGTGACCACCATGTCGAGGATCGGCTGCGCCTGCGGCGGCTGACGCTGTCCCACACACCGAGCGTCTCGAACAGCCGCCGCGCCGCGGCGACGATGGCCGAGGCGCGTTCGTCGTCGGCGTGGCTGACGCCGAGCGCCGGATCGGCGACCGTGACGGCAAACGACGGCCCGAGCGCCTGGCGCAGCGCAATGGCAAGCGTCAGGCCGGCAAAGCCGCCGCCCGCGATCAGCACATCGACATTCTCACGCGTCATGGCGCCCATTCTATCACGCCCGGCGCCGGGCTTGACCCGGCCACGGAACCCGTATGCAAGAAGGCGAGCACGGGTATCAGCACAGGACAACGCATGGCCTCCGCCGTTCAGGAAGTCCTCGACATTCTCGATCTCGAGCCGCTGGAGGTGAACCTGTTCCGCGGCCGCTCGCCGCAATCGCGCTGGCAGCGGGTGTTCGGCGGCCAGGTGATCGGCCAGGCGCTGGTCGCCGCCTGCCGCACCGTCGAGGACGTGACGGCGCGGCCGCCGCATTCGCTGCACGCCTATTTCCTGCTCGGCGGCGATCCCAAAGTGCCGATCATCTACGAGGTCGACCGCATCCGCGACGGCAAGAGCTTCACCACGCGCAACGTCAAGGCGATCCAGCACGGCCGCGCCATCTTCTCCATGTCGGTCTCGTTCCACGTCGCCGAGCCGGGGCTGGCGCATCAGGTCAAGATGCCCGACGTGCCGAAGCCGGACGCAACTGCCCGGCGACGAGGAACTCAAGGAGCGCATCCTGCCGCTGATGCCCGAGCCGGTGCGGCGCTATTACGAGCGCGAGCGGCCGATCGAGCTGCGGCCGGTCGAGTACAGCCGCTATCTCGGCGAGAAATCCGAGGACGGCCGCTTCAATGTCTGGATTCGCGCCACCGGGCGGCTGCCCGACGAGCCGGCGATCCATCAATGCGTGCTGGCCTATGCGTCCGACATGATGCTGCTCGACGCCGCGCTGATCCCGCACGGCCGCAGCGTGTTCTCCGAAGACATCATGGCGGCGAGCCTCGACCACGCGCTGTGGTTCCACCGCCCGTTCCGCGCCGACGAATGGCTGCTCTACGCCCAGGACAGCCCGAGCCTCGCCGACTCGCGCGGCTTTTCGCGCGGCTTGATCTTCGCGAGCGACGGCACGCTGGTCGCTTCGGTCGCCCAGGAAGGCCTGCTGCGACAGCGCCGGCGCGCCAAGACGTGAGCTTTGCGGCGCGGCGGAGCGCTGCATTGCGGGCGCGAAATCCGACGGCTCGCGATCGCGCGGAATTTGATCGAAGGCGCCGCCGACCTGCCATTCATATCCTCGGCGCAGTAGAGTAGTCTGCTGCCAACGCCGCCAGTGTTTCCCGGCTGCGCGTTAAGAGGCCGCCATGAAGCTCGTCATAGCGATCATCAAGCCGTTCAAGCTCGAAGACGTGCGCGACGCGCTGCTTGGCCGTCGGCGTGCACGGCATGACCGTCACCGAGGTCAAGGGCTACGGCCGGCAGAAGGGCCATACCGAGATTTATCGCGGCGCCGAATACGCGGTGAACTTTCTGCCGAAGATCCGCGTCGAGGTCGCGGTCGCGTCGAACGAGGTCGAGCGCGTCGTCGAAGCCATCGGCAGCGCCGCCAAGACCGGGCAGATCGGCGACGGCAAGGTCTTTGTCACCCCGATCGAGCAGGCCATCCGCATCCGCACCGGCGAGACCGACGCCGACGCGCTCTAGACTGCGATCCAATTCAATTGAATCGGATCGCAGTCTAGAATCCTTGATTGAGCATGATCTTATCCGAAAACCGGTTTCCACTTTTCGGGATCATGCTCTGATGCCAGCGGTTGCCGCACCGCAAAACCCAACTGCCTAAATTTTAATCAGACCGATTAGTTTCTGCCCGCCCGGCCAAGCCCACGGCATTGGCCGCTGCCGTGAAATCGAGCATCTGCCCGAAAAGCGTATTAGTTATCAGATTGTTAACGCCAGCCGCCGAGTTGGCACGGCGCTTGATTGCTTGCCGCCCGGTACCACCGCATGGAGGCGAGTTCCTGCGCGGTCTTGAAGCTGTTGTAGCCGCCCAGGCGTCGCAGCACGCATGGGCGACAGGGGATCACATCACATGAAAATCGTCATGGCCGTCATCAAGCCGTTCAAGCTCGACGAGGTCCGCGACGCTCTCACCAAGATCGGCGTTCAGGGACTGACCGTCACCGAGGTGAAGGGCTACGGGCGTCAGAAGGGCCACACCGAAATCTATCGCGGCGCCGAATACGCCGTGAGCTTCCTGCCAAAAATCAAAATCGAAATCGCCTGCGCGTCCGATCAGGTGGAACAGGTCATCGACACCATCACGGCGGCGGCGAAAACCGGCCAGATCGGCGACGGCAAGATCTTCGTCTTCGGTCTCGATCACGCGGTGCGCATCCGCACCGGCGAGACCGACGCCGCCGCGCTGTAAAAAATTCCGCGCCCACAATTCCACGGACAGGAGTGAAACCATGTCGTTGAAGAGATTCTCTCGCGCGGGGCTTGTGGCTCTCGCTGGAGCAATGTTGCTCGGCATCGCGCTGAGCGTTCCGACATTCCATTCGTCCTACGCGCAAGCGCCGGCGGCAACAGAGCCGGCGCCGGCGCCCGCCGCGGCTGCACCGGCACCGGACGCCGCAGCGCCCGCAGCGCCGGCGGCCGATGCCGGACCGCCGGCCTGCGACGGCGTCAAAGTGACAGAAAACTGCACGCCGAATTCGGGCGACACCGCCTGGATGCTGACCTCGATGGCCATCGTGCTGATGATGACCATTCCGGGCCTGGCGCTGTTCTACGGCGGCATGGTGCGCAAGAAGAACGTCGGCGACACCGTGATGACGAGCTTCGCCATCACCTGCCTGATCAGCATTCTGTGGCTGCTCTTCACCTACAGCCTGGCGTTCCGCTCCGGCACGCCGTTCATCGGCGGGCTCGATCGCGCCTTCCTGCGCGACATGATCAGCAACACCTTCAACAGTGCCGGCGTGGCGCAGAACATCGGCACGCCAAATTCGCTGGCGCCGACCATTCCTGAATCCGTCTATTCGATGTTCCAGCTCACCTTTGCGATCATCACCGCGGCGCTGATCGCGGGCTCGTTCGCCGAGCGCATGAAGTTCTCGGCGATGCTGTGGTTCATCGGGCTGTGGGCGATCTTCGTCTATTCGCCGGTCGCGCATTGGGTGTGGGGACCGGACGGCATCTTCAACGCGGCCAACGACAAGGCCTGGGTCAAGGTGCTCGATTTCGCCGGCGGCACGGTGGTGCACGTCAATTCCGGCACCGCCGGCCTGATGGCGGCGCTGATGCTCGGCAAGCGCAAGGAAACCGGCCCGCCGCACAACATGGTCTACACCATGATCGGCGCCTCGCTGCTGTGGGTCGGCTGGTTCGGCTTCAACGCCGGTTCGGCGGTGAGCGCCGGCATGCAGGCCGGCATGGCGATGCTGGTCACGCACATCGCCACCGCGACGGCCGGCTTCACCTGGATGCTCGTCGAGTGGTTCATGCGCGGCAAGCCGACGGTGATCGGCATCTGCTCGGGCGCGGTGGCGGGCCTCGTCGCGATCACGCCGGCCTCGGGCTTCGTCGGCCCGATGGGCTCGTTTGCCATCGGCGTCGCCGCCGGCATCATCTGCTACTGGGGCTGCACCGGGCTCAAGCACATGTTCGGCTACGACGACGCGCTCGATGCCTTCGGCGTGCACGCGGTCGGCGGCGCGTCAGGCGCCATCCTCACCGGCGTGTTCGCGGTCACCGCTTACGGCGGCACGTCGGGCCTGATCGAAGGCAATGCCGGCCAGGTGCTCAACCAAGTCATCGGCGTCGGCATCGTCTTCATCTACGACGTGGTCGTGACCTTGATCATTCTCAAGCTCGTCGATCTCGTGATCGGCTTGCGCGTCAGCGAAGAAGTCGAGCGCGACGGCCTCGATCTCGCTCTGCACGGGGAGACGGTGCAGTAGTTTTTGCTGACAACGGTCGGGGCGGACCTCCCGGCACTGCCCCGATCGTCGAGAGGCCCTGGCGCAAGCCGGGGCCTCTTTTCAAGCTGATCGAGGTTTACCGCTACACTTCGCTTATTAGGAACTCGCACCGTCGACCAGCTTGGCGAGCAGACTCACGTAAGCGATAAATTCAAGAGCCCGCTCCGGATCATCATTAATGAATCTGTGTGCTCGTGGATTGCGCAAGCCGGCAACCGCACCCGAAAACATCATCATGAAATCCTTTTGCTCGTCCTTATCAGATTGATCCGCCAACGCGTTGAATTTGAGAATAGGATTATTGGGATTGAAGACCGCTTCCATCAGCTTACTGCCGTCCAAATCCGAACTACTTCGTAACCGCACAAGTCCGTTGAGTGCCTTAACGGCTGCCTCAACAGCATCCGCGTAGTTGCCGTCTTGGTACCGTTTCGATGCCGCTCGTGATATTTCATGATGCAGTTCGAGGCCTTCATAAGCACGCAGAACACGATTGCCGGAGGCCGGATCGTCTGGAGAAAGTCGCTCATTAAGGATGTCCCGAGCAGTTCTAAGAGTACTCGTCGCACGATCAACGAGCCTTTTGATCTCTGGAGATCGCGCCCGAAATGAATCATCGTATTCGTTATAGCCGAGGGACATAACGCCGCTATAGGCACGCAACGAATCGATTTCATATTCACGATATTCAATTGTATTAGGGCCAAATATCTCTCGGAGTGTAGCGTTTGCCTTTTGAGCAAGAGCATCAAGCGTGTTGTCACCATTGTCTTCGGTCAACTCATTCAATTTGAGCTCCGTAAATTCAGCAATTCGACGTTCAAGGGCAGGAATTGCTTTCCTGATTTGATCTGGTGAAAGAATGGCAGACACGGGCGTCGGCGTTGATGGCTTCTTGGGCATCGCAAAGTTCCTCTCCGAAAACAAATGGATGCAATTTCGAGAATTTCAACCGATTCCCCTAGATTTACAAACACCTGCAAGCGTCGCGGATGGAGCGCAGCAAAATCCGGGACGGCATCGACGCCTCGCGGCAATCCCGGATTACGCTCCGCTCCATCCGGGCTACGCATTTGAAAGATCGGGCAAAAATCGCATCCTTGCGAATCTTTGCAGCGGTGAACGATTTTCGGTTGCGGGCGCACCACGTGTCGAAGCCGTTGCGATCCAATGTTTCACGGCAACAAAGCCGCTACTTCAATGACTTACAAGGACACTGCGTCCCCCATTCAGCGACTGCATTTGACAACCGTCGCCGTATCGTTTTGAAGCGAAAAATCCCGCTCACCAAGGGACGCCTACCGGAGGCATGCCGTGAGGTGGAGCGGGTGCGGTGCCCGCGGGCGGATTTGCAGTCCGCTCCCGGGCGGCTTGGGTATCAGTCTCCCGGCATTATGACCGGGATGGGAGGTGCTCCCTGGACTGGGACAGGCGAAGGCGGGTAACGCCCGTTCAGACCACGTCCCAGGAAACCTGGCCTGAAGCCGAGCCTTTGGGATGAGATACTCCCTTAGGTGAGAGCCGTGGTGGAACGCCGACAGGCGTGCGCGCTCCGCTGAGCGCGCGCCGCGCGCAAGCGCGGCGGTTGGTGACCTGCGTCTGTCGGCGTTCTGCCTCCCCTCTTTGCAGAGGGAAGAAAAAAGCAAGTGGCGAGTGGTGGATAGCGAAGAGGACTTTCCCAATTCGCGCCTCGCCATTGATCAAGCTCCGACGCGGATCGCGTTGCGAGAACGGGATCGCCTTGTTTCACCTCTCCCCGCGTGCGGGGGAGAGGTCGCAGCGACCGCAGGTGCGAACGAGGGTGAGGGGGCCTCTCGGCGATTCTGAGCGTTGCGGAGGAAGCGATGCGTTGCAGACCTTCACCGCAACACTGCGCCCGGCGTCGAGCGCCCCCTCACCCCACCCTCTCCCCGCACGCGGGGAGAGGGAGTCGCGAGCGTCACGCCCCGAGCCGCCGCTTCGCGGGGGCCGAAGCCCCGATGGTTAATCGCGTCTTAACCTCGCCGCTCCTATGCTATGCGGGCGCATGCGGCGGGTGGCCCCGCTGTGATGATGTATCGGATGACCGGCGACACTCCCCCTCCGCAAATCAGCGCGAAAGCCTCGCGCGCCACCGGCTCGCGCTCGCCGTTCGTGCGGCTGCGCGAATTGATCGACCGCTTTCCGCCGGGCCAGTCGGCGATCAGCCTCGCGGTCGGCGAGCCGCAGCATCCGATTCCGCCGTTCGTCGGCCCGGTCATCGCCGCCCACGTCAACGAGTTCGGCCGCTATCCGGCCAACAAGGGGCTCGACGAGTTCGGCGTCGCGGTCGCGGAGTGGCTCGGCCGCCGCTACGACCTGCCGCGCCCGGTCGATCCGGCCAACGAAGTGCTGGTGCTCAACGGCACCCGCGAGGGACTGTTTCTCGCAGCGCTCGCCGCCAAGAATTGGGTGACGCCGCGCGCGGGCACGCCGGCCGTGCTCATTCCCAATCCGTTTTACGCGGCTTATGCGGCCGGCGCGATCGGCGCCGATTGCGAGCCGGTCTATCTGCCGACCACGCGCGAGACCGGCTTCCTGCCCGACCTCGATGCGCTCGACGATGAATTGCTGGCGCGCACGGTGGCGTTCTACATCGCCTCGCCGGCCAATCCGCAGGGCGCCGTCGCCGACCGCGATTATCTCTTCCGCCTGACCGCGCTGGCGCGCCGCTTCGGCTTTCTGATCTTCTCCGACGAATGCTATTGCGAGATCTACAGCGACACGCCGCCCGCCGGCATGCTCGAAGCGGCCGGCACGGATTTCGCCAATGTCGCGGTGTTCCACTCGCTGTCGAAGCGCTCGAGCCTGCCGGGGCTGCGCATCGGCTTTGCCGCCGGCGACCGCTCGTTCATGCAGGCCTATCTCGAATTGCGCAACGTCGCCGCGCCCATGGTGCCGACGCCGATGCAGCACGTCGCCATCGCCGCCTATAACGACGAGAAGCACGTCGAGGAGAACCGGCGGCTCTATCGCGAGAAATTCGATCTCGCCGACCAGATCATCGGCGACCGCTACGGCTACGAGCGCCCCGCCGGCGGATTTTTCCTCTGGCTCGACGTCTCGGCGCAGGGCGGCAGCGAAGCGGCGGCGCTGAAGCTGTGGCGCGAGGCCGGCTTGCGCGTGGTGCCCGGCCGTTATCTCGCGCGCGAGCAGGACGACGGCAGCAATCCCGGCGCCGACTACATCCGCGTCGCCATGGTGCAGAACAACGAAATCACCGCCGAGGCGCTGCACCGCCTCGTCGCGGTGTTGGGTTGAGCAGACGCGTACAAGGCATGCGATGTCGATGATCGATCGCAGCCTCGACGGCATGGCCTCCCTGTCCGGCCTGCTCGGCGCCTTGCTGAAGCGGCGCCTGCGCGAGGTCAGCGGCATTGCGCTGCTCAGTCTCGCCATGATGGCGGCGCTCGCGCTCGCCACCTGGTCGGTGCAGGACCCGTCGCTGAGCCACGCCACCGATGCGCCGGTGCGCAATCTGCTCGGCCATCCCGGCGCCATCACCGCCGATCTGCTGATGCAGCTGCTCGGCCTCGGCTCGCTGGCGCTGCTGTTGCCGATCGCGATCTGGGGCTACCGGCTGCTCGGCCACCGGCCGCTGAGCCGCGAGCGGCTGCGCATGCTGCTGTGGCTGTTCGGCGCGGTGTTGGCGGCGGCGTTTGCGTCCTGCCTGCCGCGCAGCGCGCACTGGCCGTTGCCGTGTGGGCTTGGCGGCGTCATCGGCGACGCGGTCTTGCGGCTGCCGATGGTGCTGTTCGGCGTGCCTCTGCTCGGCGCCAATCGCCTCGCCGCCGCCATCGTGCTCGGCATCGCCGCGCTCGTCGCCTTCGCCGGCGCGGCCGGCATCATCTGGCGCGACGCGGCGGACGACGATGAGGAAGAGGACAAGACCGTCGACGAAGACGACGACAGCGCGTGGATTTCGCTTGGCCGGCTGATGCATGCGATTTTGAGCTTCCGCGCCCGCATTGCGCGCCTGTTCCGCCGCCGCACCGTGACGCAAGCCGCGCCGCGTCCCGCGGCGCCGGCGCGGCGCATCGAGCCGCGCTTCGACGCGCCGCCGGTGCAATATGCCGGCGACGAAGCCGACGACGTGGCCGATGATACGGCAGATGAGGCCGAGCCGCGCGCGCCGCGCAAACCGCGCGCGCCAAAACCGCGCCGCTCGAACGGCGGCTACACGCTGCCGGCGCTCGAACTGTTGACGCAGCCGAGCAAGGTCAGCCGCACCACCGTGAGCACCGAGGCCTTGCAGCAAAACGCCACCGCGCTCGAAGGCGTGCTCGGCGATTTCGGCGTGCGCGGCGAGATCATCAATGCGCGGCCGGGTCCGGTGGTCACGCTCTACGAGCTCGAGCCGGCGCCCGGCATCAAATCGTCGCGGGTGATCAGCCTGGCCGACGACATCGCGCGCTCGATGAGCGCGCTCTCCGCGCGCGTCGCCGTGGTGTCGGGCCGCAACGCCATCGGCATCGAGCTGCCGAACCCGACGCGCGAGAAAGTCTTTCTGCGCGAGCTGCTGTCTTCGCGCGATTATGGCGACACCACCCACCGGCTGCCGCTCTGCCTCGGCAAGTCGATCGGCGGCGAATCCGTGCTGGTCGATCTGGCGCGCATGCCGCATCTGCTCATCGCCGGCACCACCGGCTCGGGCAAATCGGTCGCCATCAACACCATGATCCTGAGCCTGCTCTATCGGCTGCATCCGGACCAGTGCCGGCTGATCATGGTCGATCCGAAAATGCTGGAGCTCTCCGTCTACGACGGCATTCCGCATCTGCTCACCCCCGTCGTCACCGATCCGAAAAAGGCGGTGGTCGCGCTCAAATGGGCGGTGCGCGAGATGGAGGAACGCTACAAGAAAATGTCGAAGCTCGGCGTGCGCAATATCGACGGCTACAATGCGCGCGTCGTCGAGGCCAACGGCAAGGGCGAGAAGCTCACCCGCACGGTGCACACCGGCTATAACCGCGAGACCGGCGAAGCGATCTACGAGCACGAGGATCTCGATCTCGAGCCGCTGCCCTATATCGTCGTCATCGTCGACGAGATGGCCGACCTGATGATGGTCGCCGGCAAGGACATCGAAGGCGCGGTGCAACGCCTCGCGCAGATGGCGCGCGCCGCCGGCCTGCACGTGATCCTGGCGACGCAGCGGCCGTCGGTCGACGTCATCACCGGCACCATCAAGGCGAATTTCCCGACCCGCATCTCGTTCCAGGTCACCTCCAAGATCGACAGCCGCACCATCCTGGGCGAGCAGGGCGCCGAGCAACTGCTCGGCCAGGGCGACATGCTCTACATGGCCGGCGGCGGCCGCATCAGCCGCGTGCACGGGCCATTCGTGTCCGACGAAGAAGTCGAGAAAGTCGTGCGGCATCTCAAGTCGCAGGGCACGCCGGAATATCTCGAAGCGGTCACCGCCGAGGATCCGCAGGACGCGGACGGCAATCCGATCTTCGATGCCACCGCCATGGGCGGCGGCGAAGGCGGCGATCTCTACCAGCAGGCGGTGCAGGTCGTGGTCCGCGACCGCAAGGCCTCGACCAGCTACATCCAGCGCCGGCTATCGATCGGCTACAACCGCGCCGCCTCGCTGATGGAGCGCATGGAGCAGGAAGGCATCGTCGGCCAGCCCAATCACGCCGGCAAGCGCGAAATCCTCGTCGAAGGCGCCGACGAGGATGCCTATTGAGAATCGACCGTTAGAGCTTTAATCGGAACGGTAGCCGCGAATTCGCCATAACGCGCGATTAGCGGATTGCGGCGGGGCGTATCGGGTACGGCAGGAGAAGATTATGGCGGGACGGCGCGCGACGACGATGCTCGCGGCGACAGTATGTACCGTGCTTGCCATTGTATTGGCTGTGGCGTCGGCATCCGCCGAGAACGTGCCGCTGCCAACCCCCGCACCGCAGCCCAAGACCGGCGCAGCGCCGCCGCCCGCGGCCAATCCCGGCCCGCCGCCAGCGAGCGATGCCGCGCCGTCGCGCCCGGGCTTCTTCCCGTTCTCGTTCATGGACAAGGGCAACCCGGCGCCGCAGACCACCACCGCCTTCGACACCAAGCAACGCGCGACCCTCGACCGGATCAGCCTTTATCTGTCGAGCGTGCAGACCATGGTGGGCAATTTCGTCCAGGTCGGGCCCGACGGCGGGAAGACCCAAGGCACCTTCTACATCCAGAAGCCCGGCAAGGTGCGGTTCGAATACAATCCGCCGACGCCCATCGACATCATCGCCGACGGCTCCTCGGTGGTGGTGCGCGACCGCAACCTGGCGACCCAGGATCTTTATCCGCTGTCGCAGACGCCGCTGCGCTACCTGCTCGCCGACCGCATCGACCTGCTGCGCGACACCGACGTCATCAGCGTGACATCCGACGACACTTTCGTCACCGTGGTCATCGAGGAGAAGCAATTGGTGGTCGGCACCAGCCGGCTGATGATGATGTTCGACGCCAAGGATTTGGCGCTCAAGCAGTGGACCGTCACCGATCCGCAAGGCCTCGACACCACGGTCGCGGTGTTCAATCTCGACGCGACGAAAAAGCCCGACCCGAACCTGTTCGTGATCAATTATCAGCGCAATTCGGGCGCCAACTAAAAATCAGTGGTCAGAGAGCGCCGCGCTCTGGCGCTTTCGTCTTGCAGCGTTTATCTGATTGCCGACGACTGACCTCCGGCTGCCGAACACCGTGAAACTCAAACTCACGACCTGGAACATCAATTCGGTGCGGCTGCGCATCAACTTGGTGGCGAAATTCATCAAGGCGGTGCGTCCCGACATTCTTTGCCTGCAAGAGACCAAGTGTCCCGACGACGCGTTCCCGCTCAAGCGCTTCAAGCGGCTCGGTTACGAGAGCGTCGCGCTCAACGGTCAGAAGGGCTATCACGGCGTCGTCGTGCTCTCGCGCCTGCCGTTCGAGAGCTTCAACGTCCAGAGTTTTTGCGGCAAGACCGACTGCCGGCATGTTTCCGCGGTGTTCGGCGAGCGCGCCGGATTGCGCGACCCGATCACGGTGCATAATTTTTACGTTCCCGCCGGCGGCGACATTCCGGATCCCAAGGTCAATCCGAAATTCGCCCACAAGCTCGCCTTCCTCGACGAGATGCGCGATCACGCGATGCTCAAGCCGGCCGCATCCGAGCGTTCGATCCTGGTCGGCGATCTCAATGTGGCGCCGCTCGAGCACGACGTCTGGAGCCACAAGCAGATGCTGCGCGTGGTGTCGCATACCCCGATCGAATGCGACAAGCTCGTCGCCGCGCAGAACGCCGGCGGCTGGGTCGACAGCATGCGCCAGCACACGCCGGAGCCGGCGAAACTCTACACTTGGTGGAGCTATCGCGCGCCCGATTGGGCGACCGCCGACAAAGGCCGCCGCCTCGATCACATCTGGACCTCGCCGATGCTGGCCGATCGCGTCGCCGGCATCAGCATCGCCAAGGCGTATCGCGGCGCCGAGCGGCCGTCCGATCATGTGCCGGTCACGGCGACGATCGAAGTGTAAGTTGCGGCCGTTAGGCCGCGCGTTACGCGGCACTGCTCTATTTCAGCTTCTCAACGCTGGCCACCTATTGCGGCTCGGGGCCGTCGCGCGCCAGCGCGGCGCGGACATTCTCGATATCGCGCGCCCATTGGTCGGCGCGCGACGCGAGCAGATCGCGCAGGCGCTGCGCGGCATCCGGGTAACCTTCGAGCATGCGCAGGAACATCGAGCGCGAGATGCGCAGCACGATCGAGTCTTCGCGGGCTCTCGCGGTCGCCGGCCGTTTGGTTTCCGCGATCAGAGCCGTTTCGCCGAGCAGCGTGCCCGGGCCGGCGATGATTTCGGCTTCGTTGCCGCGTTCGGTCGAAAGGCTGAACGAGCCGCGTTGAACGATGTAGCCGCCGTCGGCGGCCTCGCCGACGGTGAACAACACCTGGCCGGCTTCCACGGCGTAGCTTTCGGCGCCGATGGCGACGATGCGCAGCGCACCGGAACCGAGCCGGCGGAAAATCGGAATCCGTTCCAGGAACGCGATGTCGTCTTCGATCGTCATGATGGCCGCGGTTACGGCACCAATTTATAGCCGCCGGCTTCGGTGACCAGGATTGAGGGCGCGGCGGCGTCCTTCTCGATCTTCTGTCGCAAGCGATAAATGTGGGTTTCGAGCGTGTGGGTGGTCACGCCGGAATTGTAGCCCCAGACCTCCTGCAGCAGCGTCTCGCGCGACACCGGCCGCTGCCCGGCGCGATAGAGATAGCGCAGGATCGCGGTCTCCTTCTCGGTCAGGCGGACCTTGTTGCCCTTGGGATTGAGCAGGATTTTCGAGCTGGGCCGGAACGTATACGGGCCGATGGTGAAGACCGCGTCCTCGCTCGCCTCGTGCTGGCGAAGCTGCGCCCGGATGCGGGCCAGCAGCACGGCAAAGCGGAACGGCTTTGTGACGTAATCGTTGGCGCCGGATTCGAGGCCCAGGATGGTGTCGGAATCGGTGTCGTGGCCGGTCAGCATGATGATCGGCGCCTTGAAGCCGTTCTTGCGCAGGATGCGCACGGCTTCGCGGCCGTCGATGTCGGGCAGGCCGACGTCCATGATGACGAGATCGATCTGCCCGGCTTTGGCGGCCTGGACGCCCTTGCTGCCGTTCTCGGCGCCGACGGCTTCGAACTCCTCGTGCAGCGAGAGCTGCTCGGTCAGCCCCTCGCGCAGTTCGGCATCGTCGTCGACAATCAGGATCTTGCGCGTATTGGGCATTCAGTCCGACCCCCGCAGCCGCTTTGCCGCGCCTTTCGGCGCGAAGTAGAAGTGGCAAGATACAAGAGCCATCGCACCTTGGGAATCGGCGATCGGGCCAAGAACCTGACCATGAAACGGACCGCACTTCGCTCGATCCGCGTCAGCACCCGGCCGGGCCGCAAATCGCAGGGCTGGCTGTTTGCCGGGCCCCTGTCGATACCCGTCGCACTCGGCCGCACCGGCATCAAGGCCGATAAGCGCGAAGGCGACGGCGGCACCCCGCGCGGCCGATTTCGCCCAGTGCGGCTGTGGTGGCGCGCCGACCGCCTGCCGCGGCCGCGGACATTGCTGCCGGTCCGCCGTATCGGCCCGGGCGATGCCTGGTGCGAGGACCCGCACGACCGGCGCTACAACCAGGCCTTCCGGCGCTCGGCCAATGAACCAGGCGACCGGCTGCGCCGCGCCGACGGCCTCTACGACATGATCATCGAAATCGACCACAATACCCGGCCGCGCGTGGCCGGCCGTGGCAGCGCCGTTTTCATCCATGTGGCCCGACCGGGCTTCGCTCCGACAGCTGGATGCGTCGCGCTGCGGCCAAGGGACCTCAAAATGCTTTTGGGCCGCATGAATTCGAAGACTCGAATATTGATTCAGTTCTAATGGGCTGAGCCTCTTGCCCCGAAAATCGCGGTGCCGACCCGCACGTGGGTGGCGCCGAACGCAATCGCGGTTTGGAAGTCCGCGCTCATGCCCATCGAGAGCAGCTTTAGCCCATTACGGCCGGCGATCTTGGCAGTCAGGGCGAAATGCGGCGCCGGGGCTTCATCCGCGGGCGGGATGCACATCAGGCCCGCAATCGTAAGCCCGTAGCGGTCGCGGCAGGCGGCGAGGAAGCCGTCGGCGTCCTGCGGCAGCACGCCGGCCTTTTGCGGCTCGGCCCCGGTATTGATCTCGGCGAACAGGACCGGGCGCCGACCCTGCTTGGCGATCTCCTTGGCCAGCGCCTCGGCGAGGCTTGGCCGATCGACCGAATGGATGGCGCTCGAACAAAGCCACCGCCTCCTTGGCCTTGTTCGACTGCAACGGGCCGACGAGATGCAGTTCGAGGCCGCCATCGCGCGTGCCGTAACGGGCGATAAGCGGCGGCCATTTGGCCTTGGCCTCCTGGACGCGATTTTCGCCGAACACGCGCTGCCCGGCGGCGATCACCGGCTCGATCGCCTCGGCGCCGAAGGTTTTCGAGACCGCGACCAGCGTAACCGCCGCCGGGTCGCGTCCGGCATCGCGGCAGGCCGCCGCGATCTGCTCGCGTACCGCGGCAATGCCCTCCGCTCGATTCATGGTTTCCATCTGGTCAACGCCTGCATGAAAAGATTCAAATTTTATCGAAGCCTCGAAGACCACTTTTACGTGTGTTCAGTACTATGGAACTCGGGGTTGAGGGTGCATGATGCTGGACAATCAGGCAAAGGCGCGCAAGCCGTCGTCGTGGCGGAGCAAGCCTATTTTGAGCATCCGCGCCCGTTTGCTGGTGCTGGCGCTTTTGGCCATCGCGCCGCTGATCTTCGACCGCGTCCACGGACTGGAACTTGCTCGCGGCCATCGCATCGACCGTGCCCGCGCCGAAGTGATTGATCTGGCGCGACGCGGCACGGAATCGCAGCGCCAGATCATCTATTCCGTTCGCGCGCTCCTGCAGATCGTCGCCCGCGCCTATGCCAAGGTGCCGGTCGAGGCGGCGAACTGCAATCAGTACCTGACCGCGCTCACCGGCAACGTGCCCTGGATCCGGGGCTTGTCGGTCGCCGGCGCCGACGGTCGCATCACATGCTCGACCGAGTCCGACGTCATCGGATTGAACGTGTCCGATCGTCCGCATTTTCAGAATGCGCTGCATTCCCATGACTTCGCGCTGAGCGATTACCTGATCCACCGGGTTCATCAGTGGCCGAGCCTCATCGCCACGTATCCGGTGATCGGCGACGACGACACCGTCAATGGCGTCGTGCTTGCGGTGATCAACCTGCAATGGGTCGGCGAGCTGGTATCGACGGCCACGCAACGCTCGGGCGCCTCGGTCCTCCTGCTCGACGGCAGCGGCACGCTGGTCGCCGGTTCGGCCGATCAAGAAAACCTCATCGGCAAGCCGTTCGCCGCCCAGAGCCTGGCCCATGACATGCTCACGCACGACGAGGGCACGGTGACGACCGAAGGTTTTGACGGCGTCCGGCGCATCTTCGCCTATGTGCGCGTGCCGTCGACGCAGGCACGCCTCGCGGTGGGCCTCGACGAGCGCGCCGTGCAAGCCGGCATCGACCATGAAACCACCGTCGCCTTCCTGCAGCTGGCGCTGTTCAGCATCTTCGTTCTGCTGGTGGCGTGGTTCGGCGGCGAGCAGCTTATCGTCAAGCCGATCCGCTCCCTGGTACGCGCCGCGACCCGCATCGGCCGCGGCGATTTCCGTGTGCGCACCACACAGGAGACCTGGATCGCGGAGTTCGAGCCGCTCGCCGCCGCGCTCGACGACATGGCGAAGAAGCTTGCCGAGCGCGAAGAAGAATTGCGCATCGCCAACGAGCACCTCGAAGAGCTGGCGAGCCTCGACGGCCTCACCGGGCTTGCCAACCGCCGCGGCTTCGACCGCCAGCTCGAGCAGGAATGGCGGCGCGCCGGCGAGATCAATGAGCCGGTGGCGCTGATGATGATCGATATCGATCACTTCAAGCTCTACAACGACCGTTACGGCCACGTCGCCGGCGACACCTGCCTGCGCTCGGTCGGCGAAACGCTGTCGCTGGTGACGCTGGAAAACGCCGTGCTCGTCGCCCGCTATGGCGGCGAGGAATTCGCGCTGCTGTTGCCCGGCCTCGATCTGCCGCGGATCGCCTCGCTCGCCGAGGAGGCGCGCCGGTCGATCGAGGATCTCCTGATCACCCACGCCGAAGCGCCGTGCGGCTATGTCACCATCAGCATCGGCGTCGAGTCCGTGGTGCCGCGCGCAGGCCAGACCGCGGCCGATCTGGTCGAGGCCGCGGACCGCGCGCTCTATGCCGCCAAGCGGCGCGGCCGCAATCGCGTGGACGCCAATGCTCCGACGCTGGTGAGCACGTCCGAGCCCGCGCCGCGAACCATCTACGAGACGCCGCCGCTGGTCGCCTAGCGGCCAGTCTCATTAGCGCTTGCGCTTAATCTTCTTCGGCGGCGCCCAGATCATGGCTTCGAGCTTCATGCCGTCGGGATCGGCGAAATAGACCGCGTAATAGCTATCGCCGTAATACTCGCCCGGCGGATCGAGCACGGTCATGCCGTTCTTTTCGAGAAAAGCGCCGAGATCGTCCACCGCCTTGCGGCTGGCGAGCTCGAATGCGTAATGGTGGAAACCGATATCGCCTTTGCGATATTTGTGCTTCCGCCCTTGCGCATCAGCAGCGGCAATCCAGAACAAGGTCTTGCCGTTGCTCCAGCCGGCCATGTCGCCGTATTCGTGTTTCAATTTGAAGCCAAGAAATTTTAACAGTCTGTCGTAAAACGCCTTCGAGCGCGCGAAATCGCCGACGCTGAGAACGAGATGATCGATGCCGACGACGCGAGGCATGGGATCGTTCCAACCGTATGGTTCGCCGCTTGCCTTGAACCTTTGGCCCGCCCAAGATACCACAAGCCATCGGCCCCGGGACCAACGTCATGCCGCGCACTTTGTTCGACAAAATCTGGGATTCGCACCTGGTCGGGCAGCGCGCCGACGGCCGCGACCTGCTCTATATCGACCGCCACGTGCTGCACGAATTGCATGCGCATCATGCATTTACCGCGCTGGAGAAGCAGGGCCGCGCCGATCCACCGGCCCGATCTGACTTTCGCCGTGCAGGATCACACCGTCGCCACCAAGGCCGGTCGCGATGACGACACCAATCCGACGGGCACCGCGTTCCTGCGGGCGATGCGCGAAGGCACGCGCAAGAACGGCATAAAGCTTTTCGACATCGACGATCCGGAGCAGGGCATCTCGCACGTGGTGGCGCCGGAACTCGGCATCGTGCTGCCGGGCGCGACGCATGCGGTGCCGGACAGCCATGCCAGCACGGTCGGCGGCGTCGGCGCGCTCGCCTTCGGCTGCGGCACCAGCGAGATGACGCACATCCTCGCCACGCAGGTGATGGCGCTGAAGCGGCCGAAGCGCATGCGCGCGCGGCTCGACGGCAGGCTCGGCGCCCATGTCAGCGCCAAGGACGTGGCGCTGCGGCTGATTGCCGAGCTCGGCGTCGCCGGCGGCCGCGGTTACGTCGTCGAATATGCCGGCTCCGCCGTTCGCGCCATGCCGATCGAGCAGCGCATGACGCTTGTGCAATCTCAATATCGAGATGGGCGGACGCTCGGGCTTCGTTGCGCCCGACGACGCGACCTTCACCTGGCTCGCCGGACGTCCTTATGCTGCCGCAGGGCGCGATGTGGGATCGCGCGCTGGAAACTTGGCGCACGCTCGCGACCGACGACGATGCCGAATTCGATCGCGAGGTCACGCTCGACTGCGGCGACGCTCGAGCCGCAGATCACCTGGGGCACCGATCCGAGCCAGGTGGTCGGCATTTCCGGCCGCGTGCCCGAACCGGCGGCGATGGATCCGAGCCGGCGCGCCGCCGCGGAAGGCGCGTTCGCCTATATGGGGCTCAAGCCCGGCACGCCGCTCGCCGGGCTTGCCGGTCAATCGCGTCTTCATCGGCTCGTGCACCAATGCCCGGCTGCCCGATCTTGAAGTCGCCGCCGCCGTGGTGCGCGGCCGGCACGTCGCCGACGGCGTCGTCGCGATGGTGGTGCCGGGCTCGTCGACGGTGAAGCGCGAGGCGGAAGCGGCGGGGCTCGATCGCGTGTTCCGCGATGCCGGTTTCTTCTGGGGCGAATCCGGCTGCTCGATGTGCGCCGGCGGCAACGGCGACCGCGGCGAGCCCGGCGAGCGCTGCGTCTCGACCACCAACCGCAATTTCGAAAACCGCCAGGGCCCGAAGGTGCGCACCCATCTCGCCAGCCCGGCGACGGCGGCCGCGACCGCCATCGCCGGACGCATCGCCGACGTGCGGCAATTGCTGTCGGGAGCGGCGTGATGCAGCCGTTCACCCGCCATACCGGCATCGCCGCGCCGCTCCTGAAAGACGACATCAACACCGATCAGATCGCGCCGGTGCGGCATTCGCGCAGCCTCAAGGAAGATTACAAGACGACGCTGTTTTATCGCGCCCGCCAGCGCGACGATGGCAGCGAAGATCCGGATTTCGTCCTCAACAAGCCGCAGTTCCGCAACGCCGGCATTCTGGTGACCGGGCACAATTTCGGCGCCGGCTCGTCGCGCGAGTCGGCGGTGTGGAGCATGATCGCCAACGACATCCGCGTCATCGTGGCGAAGAGCTTTGCCGACATCTATCGCGAGAATTGCCTGCAGAACGGCCTGCTGCCGATCGTGCTCGCCCCGGACGAGGCCGAAGCCTTCATCGCGCGCGTGGTGCGCGTCAACGGCGACGGCGCCGTTCACGGTCGATCTCGTGACGCAGCGCATCAGCGGGCCGGGCGGCGCCGATGTCGCCTTCGACATCGCGGCGGCCGACCGCATGCGGCTGCTCGAAGGTCTCGACGATATCGGGCTGACGCTCAAGCAGATGGACGACATCGTGCAGTGGGAAGCAACGCGCCGCCACGGCGCAGCCCTGGCTGCAAACGGCGCGGGACAGCCGCTAAAGAGGGAGACGCGTGATGAGCGTACGCAAGAAACTTCGGGCGATCATGGCGGGCAAGCGCCTGGTGCTGATGCCCGGCGCCTATGACGCGCTGTCGGCGCGCATCATGGAAGCCGAAGGATTTCGAGGCGATCTGCGCCGGCGGCTATGCCGCCATCGGCTCGATGCTGGCGCAGGCCGACATGGGCCAGTCCAACATGCGCGATTACGCCGATCATTACGCGCGCATCTGCGCCGCCGTCGAAATCCCGGTCTATGTCGACGCCGACACCGGCTTCGGCGGCGTCAACAATGTGCGGCAGATGGTGCGCGCCTTCGAGGCTGCCGGCGTCGCCGGCGTGTTCATCAGCGACCAGGTGTTTCCCAACCGCTGCGGTTATCTGCCCGGCAAGCAGGTGATCCCGGTCGAGCAGATGCTGGCCAAGGTCAAGGCCGCGCTCGACGCGCGGCGCGATCCGGATTTCTTCATCGCCGCGCGCACCGACGCCGCCAGCGTCGACGGCCTCAACGCGGCCATCGAGCGCTCCCGGCTGTTCATGGAGGCCGGCGTCGACATGGCAAAGCCGATGGGCGTCGACACCATCGAGGACATCAAGCGCGTCCTGCGCGAAGTCGGCGGCCCGCACATGGCGACGCTGTCGCAGGCCGCGGGCCTGAAAAAGCGCAGCCTCGAAGAGCTCGAAGCCGCCGGTGTCGTTGCAGCAACGTTCCCTTCGATCGCGCTGTTCGCCGCCGCCAATGCGGTGCGCAACGTGCTGCGCATCCTCAAACGGGAGAATTCGCTCACCGCCACGTTCGATCATCTGCTGCCGCTCGACGATTATTACGAGCTGGTCGGGCTCAAAGCGATGCTGACGCGCGAGGAGAGCTACGACAAGGCGGCCGAGGCGCTGACCCAAAAGCGCGCCGCCGAATAACCGCGCATGACGTCCAAAGCCGCGATTGCGCTTGCGCTCCTCGTCGCCGCGTCGTTCGGCGTTTCCGGCGCGCGCGCGGAGGATTTCTACAAGAACAAGCAACTGCGCCTGATCGCCGGTTTCCCGGCGGGCAACGACTACGATCTCGGCGCCCGGCTCCTGGTCAAATATCTGCCGAAATATATTCCCGGCCAGCCGACCATCATCGTCCAGAACCTGCCGCAGGCGGCGAGCGTCGCGGCTGCCAACTACCTCTATACCCAGGCGCCGCGCGACGGCACCGTGCTCGGCTCGTTCTCGCGCAACATCGTCAACGACGCGCTGACCGCACAACCCAATGTCGAGATCGATCCGCGGCGCATGAACTGGCTCGGCGCGACCTCGCGGCCGGCGCGGGTTTGCGTGCGCTGGTACACCGCGCCGGTGAAAACGCCGGCCGATCTGTTCACGACGGAATTCATCGTCGGCGCCGCCGGCGCCACATCCTCGCTCGCCATCCTGCCGACGGTGCTCAACAAGGTGCTCGGCACCAAATTCCGCATCGTCCAGGGCTATCAGGGCATGGGCGATTCGATGCTCGCGGTCGAGCGCGGCGAGCTGCAGGGCGTCTGCGCTTCGTATCAGCAATTCCGGATCAGCGAGCAGCTCATCAAGGACGGCAAGCTCACCTTCCTGCTGCGCGCGGAGGAGGCGCCGATTCCGGCCATTCCCGACGTGCCTTCGATCTTCGATTACGCCAAGACCGACGAGCAGCGCCAGCTCATGCGCTTCGTGTTCTCCTCGACCGAATTCGGCCGGCCTTACGTGTTTCCGCCCGAGGTGCCGCAAGATCGCGTCGACATCATGCGCAAGGCGATTGCCGACGCGGTGCAGGACCCGGAACTGGTCGCCGAGGCCGCAAGCATCAAAATGGACATGACCTACACGCCGCCGGAGCACCTGGAACAACTCGTCGCAAAACTCTACCAAACGCCGCCGGCCGTGATCGAAACCGTCAAGGCGTTGCTGCCGAACGAGAAGTAAAACGGCGGCGCGAGTCTGTCGCGCAATTGCGATTTGGCGGCGATTGTTGTTATTCTTCGCCGTAACCGATGGAATGAGCTTTGCGAATAACAACAAGGAGCTTGATCGCCGCAGTCACCGCAAGCTTGGCGCTTGCGGCCTGCACAGCGACGCCTCCCGGCGATCAGATCGCGGCAAGCGCCGCACCGGCGGCTGCACCCGCCGCCACGCCGGCGTCGCAACTGCGCGATCTGACGCCGCAGGAAAAGAAAATCATCGTCGACGCCATCGTGCCCTCGCTCAAGGAGCCCGGAGCGGCGAAATACAAATGGACCAAATTTCCAATGGTGCCGCCGTCGGACGAGGTCAGTTATTGCGCGACGGTGGACGCCAAAAGCCCCTACGCGGCCTATAGCGGCCACCAGTCCTACATCGTCGATACCAAGGTCACCGGCGGACACATTACCGCGGCGGTGCTCGGTCTCATCGCTGGTGGGAAAGACGCGGCCATCGTCGCCGGCATGTGCGAAAAGCACGGGCTCGATCCGAACAGCGCCACGTAAAAGTTTAGGCGTGCGGCGTCCACTCTTCGGCGCTGGCGCCGGCCAGCGACATCACGCGCGCCTCGTCGGCGGCAAGCTCGCGCGCCGGGCCGGAATAGACCACCTGGCCGTCGTCGAGCACATAGGCGTGGTCGGCGATTTCCAGACTCATGCGCACGTTCTGCTCGACCAGCAGCACGGTGATTCCTTCCGAGCGCATCTGCGCCACGATGCGGAACACTTCGCGCACGATCAGCGGCGCCAGTCCTTGCGACGGCTCGTCGAGCATCAGCAGCTTCGGATTGAGCAACAGCGCGCGGCCGATCGACAGCATCTCCTGCTCGCCGCCGGAGAGCTGCCGGCCGCGATTCGACTTGCGTTCCTCGAGCCGGGGAAACAGCTTGTAGACGCTGGCCGGCGTCCACTGGCCCGGCCGCACCAGCGGCACCATCAGGTTCTCGTCGACGGTGAGATTGGGGAAAATCTTGCGGCCTTCGGGAACGTAGCCGACGCCGAGCGCGGCAACGCGGAACGGCGGCAGACCGGTCGTCTCCTTGCCGAAAATCCTGACGTGGCCTTCGCGCGGCGGCGTGAGCCCCATCAGGCTGCGCAGCGTCGTGGTCTTGCCGGCGCCGTTGCGGCCGAGCAGCGCCGTCACCTTGCCTTCGGCAGCCTCGAGGCTGACGCCGTGCAGGATGTGGCTCTTGCCGTAATAAGTGTGGAGCCCTTCGGCGATCAGCGCGGCGGTCATGCGGCCTGACCCAAATAGGCGGTCTGCACCGCTTTGTTGGCCGCGATCTCCGGCGGCGTGCCTTCGGCGAGGAATTTTCCCTGGTCGAGCACCATGATGCGGTCGGCCAGATGGAACACGACGCGCATATCGTGCTCGATCAGCACGATCGTCAGTTTGCCGTCCTTGTGCAGTTTGCGGATCAGCTGGGTAATATTGTAGGTTTCCTGATCGCCCATGCCGGCGGTCGGCTCGTCGAGCAGCAGGAGCCGCGGCTTGAGTGCCAGCGCCATCATGATCTCGGTGGCACGCTGGTCGCCATGGGCGAGCTCGCCGACCAGCCGATCGGCGCTCTGGCTCAGGCCGCTCACTTCAAGGAGCTCGACGACCCGCTTTTTGACGTCGATGTCGGCTTCTTCCGATTGCCACATGCGCAAGCGATAGCCGCTCGCCACCTCGACGGCGATTTTCAGATTCTCGCGGATCGTCAGCTCCGGAAACACCTCGGTGATCTGGAAGGTGCGGGCGATGCCGCGCCACACCCGCCGCGCCGGCAACAGCCCGGAAATATCCTCGCCGTCGAAGATGATCTGGCCCGAGGTTTGCGAGAGAAAGCCGCTGATCAGGTTGAAGAAGGTGGTCTTGCCGGCGCCGTTCGGGCCGATCACCGCGCGCAGCTCGCCGGGCTCGACCGTCATCGACACGTTGTCGACGGCGACCAGGCTGCCGAAATGCTTTGAGACTTTCTCGACCCGCAACAGACTCACGTTGTCGCCTTTCGCCGGATGATGCCGAGCACGCCGCGTGGAAAGAATAGCACGATCAGCACGAAGAACAGACCGATGAAGGACATCCAGTTCTCGGTATGGCTCGAGACATAGTCCTGCAACACCAGGAAGATCGCCGCGCCGATCAGCGGCCCCCAGAAGCTGCGCATGCCGCCGAGCACCGCCATGATGACGAAGTTTCCCGACTGATCCCAGCGTATCGCGCGCGGATCGATGAAATCGCTCAACAGCGCGTAGAGACAGCCGGCGATGCTGACAAAGAAGCAGGAAATCACCCACGACATCCAGATATGCTGGTCGACCGGAATGCCGAGGAAGCGGGCGCGGCGCTCGTTCTCGCGTATCGCCAACAGCGTGCGGCCGAACGGCGAGCGCAGCAGGAACGCCATGAGCCCGACCGAAGCGGCGAATACCGCCAGCACGAAGTAATAGAACGCCTTGTTGCTGTTGAGAATATCGAGGGTGGCGAAGCCGAAATGGATCGGCTGGCGCTGCCAGGCGCTCAAACCGTCGTCGCCGCCGGTGACCGAGCTCCACTGGAACGAGATGTAATAGAACACCTGGCCGAAGGCGATGGTGCACATGGCGAAATAGACGCCGCGCAGCCGCGCGATCAGCGGCCCGACGATCGCCGCGGCCGCGGTCCCGACGGCGACCCCGACCACCATCGCCAGCGGGGTCGAGGGATAGAGGAACTTGATGGTCATGGCGGTGCCGTAGCCGCCGAGGCCGAAATATGCGGCATGTCCGAACGACAGCACGCCGGTGTAGCCGAGCAGGAAATTGAGCGCCATGGCGGCCAGTGCATAGATCAGCACCCGGCTGCCGAGTTCGACATAGCCGCCGACCGCCACGAGCCAGAACGGCGCGGAAAGCAGCAGGACCCAGACCAGGATGTCGGCGGTGCGCTTGTCGAGCTTCGGCATCAGAACCGGCCTTCCTCTCCGAAGATGCCGCGCGGCCGGACGATCAATACGCCCGCCATCATCACGTAGATCACGGCCTCGCTGGCGGAGGGAAAGAACACCGTGGTGATGCCGCTGGCCACACCGATCAGCAAGCCGCCGGCGAGCGTGCCGGGCAGCGAGCCGAGGCCGCCGACGATGATAGCAATGAAGCTCGGCATGATGAGATTGTCGCCGACCGTCGGCTGCAATCCGAGCATGCCGGAGGCCAGCACGCCGGCCAATCCGGCGAGATAGATACCGAGGCCGAAATTCAAGTTGCGTAGCAAGCGCGTGTTGACGCCCAGCACCGAAACCGTCTCGAGATCGAGCGTGCCGGCGCGGATACGGATGCCGAGCCGCGTGTAGTTCAAGATCAGAAACAGTCCGATGACGACGACCGACACCAACAGCACCATGAACAGCGCGGTAGCCGGTCAGGAAGAAGAATTGGGTGCTCAGCGGGCTCGAGAGCCAGCTCGGAATCTGGTAGGGCAGGCTCTGCGCACCCCAGATCCAGCGCGTACCGTCCTCGATCATGAACGCCAGGCCGAAGGTCAGCAGCAGGCTGTACAGCGGGTCGCGGCCGTAGAGACGGCGGATCAAGACGCGCTCCACCGCAATGCCGATGAAGGCGACCAGAAACGGCGCCACGATCAGCGCACCCCAGAACCCGAGATAAGGAATGAGCGTGTAGGCCAGATAGCCGCCGATCGCCAGGAAACCGCCGTGGGCGAAATTGATCACCCCCGACAGGTTGAGGATCAGCGACAGCCCGAGCGCCATCATCGCGTAGAACGCGCCGATGATCAGACCGTTGAAGATGTTGAAAATGACCAGCTGCGTCATGCGGCGATCACAGAACCCCCAAAACAGCCGCTGGGCCGGTCAAGAGTCGGCCCGCCACATCGCAGCGGCGGGCCAACGCATACCAGCAAACCTCCAGCGTGCGAACCCCCATTCACACGATCGCGAAATCGGGGCCGCGAGACGCGGCCCCGCGCCGCACAGTTATGACGGCCACACCATCTTGCAGCCGGTGCCCTCGACCGACAACGCCGCGTCGACGCCTTTGACCAGTTGGGTGACCTTGAACAGGTCTTCCGGATCGCCGCCGGCGGGCGCTTTCTGCGAGCTGCCGACGTACAGCGTCGGCATCAGCTGGTTGTCGCCTTCGCGGTAGAACGGATTGTTCGGCATCAGCGCTACTTCCGGCGGCAGCACCATGCCCTGCATCGCCTTGGCGAGCTTCATCGGCTCGAGCGACTTCGCCTTTTCCGCCGCCAGCTGGCACGACCAGATCGCCGCATAGCCGAACCAGGTGCGCGCCGTCGGCACCTTGTTGTCGGTGCGCTTGCGGATATCGGCGACGAACTGTTCGACGTGCGGCACGCCGGGCTGCTTCCAGTACCACTCGAAGCACCAGTCGCCGATCAGCGCCTCGGGCGGCAAGCCGAGCAGAACTTCAAGCTCCTGCTGCGCGCCGGCGATATGGGTCTTTTTGTCGAGGCCGAATTGCACCGCCTGCTTGAGGCAGTTGATCATGTCGTCGCCGGCAAGCAGCAACACGATCGCGTCCGGATTGGTGGACTGCGCCTTGATCAAATTGGCGGAGAAGTCGGTGGTGCCGAGCGGCGTGAAATCATTGCCGAGCTCGGTGCCGCCGGCTTCCTTCAGGCTGGCTTCGAATCCCGCCTGCAGGCCGTGGCCAAAGGCGTAATCGGTCGTGATGAAGTACCACTTCTTGCCGTAGGACGTGAGCAGCAGCTTGGAGACGGAATTGGTCTCCATGCGCGTGGTGTTGCAGACGCGGAACACGTTCCAATGACACTGCGTACCGGTGACGGAGTCGATATGGCCGCCGGGCACGATGTGGAACACCTTCTTCTCGAAGGTGTAATTGGCGATCGCCTGGGCCAGCGCCGAGTTGATATTGCCGATGAGAAAGTCGACCTTGTCGCGCTCGACCAGCTTGGTGGCCTTCTGCACGGCGGTGGAGGCGTCGCCGGAGGTCGAGTCCTCGACCAGGAGATCCACCTTGCGGCCGAGGATGCCGCCCTTAGCGTTGATCTGATCGACGGCGAGCTGACAGCCGATCAATTCATTCTTGCCGAGCGCGGCGAAGGTGCCGGTCAGCGGGTTGTCGAGACCGATCTTGATCGGCTCGTCCGCGAGCGACTTCACCACGAACGGGCTGGCGACTTGCATGGCGCCGATCGCTAGACCGGCCTTGAGGACGGCGCGCCGCTGCACGGGGCGGCCGATTAGGGTTACAGACATCGTGTATTTCCTCCGGATATTGTTTGGTTGCCTCTGAACGTGGGCTGGTTATGCCTATATGACTATTTTTGTTCAATCAAACGAAGGTCGCATGTCGGCCTGGAATCCGACGCTATCCCGGTAAGGCATTAACCCCGGATGTGGCCGCGCATTCCCAATTTTTCCGTCATTTGTCCGTGGCTTGCGGCCCGGAACTTAAAAATTGATCCCATACGGCTTGCAGTTGGGCGAGCGCCCCGTCGAGCGGTGAGACAAAGAGCCGCTCATGCTGGCGCCGCAGTAGGCTCAAGCCCTCGAGCTTACCCAGCGCGCCGTTAACCGCGAAATCAATTTCCACGCCAAAGGTCTGCCGCAGCCACGCCTCGATGCGGCCGTCGAGCTCGTCCGCGGTCGGCGGCGCTGCCGCCGTGTGCAGGAAATAATAGGCCAGGAACGCCTCCTTGCATTCCTGGTCCTCGGCCGCGCCGATGAGATAATCGAAGATTCCCGCATTGTTGTTGATGTTGCGGTAGTAGACGTTGTCGGTGAGTTCGCTCTGATAGCGCAGCGACTTCCACTGATATTTCACCCATTGCTGCACGACGAAACCGCCGAGCGCCAACAATCCGCCGAGCGCGGCGAGCGCCGTGGCGATGTCCTTGTCCTCTACGCTCGCCTTCGTGCCCAGATAAAACCCGATCACCAGGAACAGGACGGTGATGGTTGCATAGATTTTGAGCAGGATCGGGATGCCGCCGGCGATCGCCGGCAAGCCGAGGAACAGCTTGTCGCGATTGCTCATCACCACGCGCACATTGGGAAACAGCGCGTGGAGATCGCCGCTGGCGATGTTGCGGAAATATTTGAGCAGCACCGAGCCGGGGACGATCTTGCGGCGAGCAAGCGTTTTCAGTTCCCGCGGCGAGCCGATCTCGTTGCGCGGTTTCATCGCCACCATGAGGACGACGTCGTCGTAGATTTCGGCTTCGACCTTGCGCCGGCGCAGGCCGAACCAATCGGCGATCTCGTATTGCTCGGTGTGCCGACCGCGCCGCCAGAGGCGCACGTCGCGAAAATCGTGGAGCGGCGCCTCGATCTCGACCCGCTGCCCGACACGGCGCCGGTGGGCATTGCCGACCTCGGCATGCGGCAATTCGGTGAAATTGGCTTCCTTGAGCACCTGCTCGAGGGACTGCACGAGGTCGCCGTAGCAGCGCTCGCGCGACGCGCGATCGAGCGCGGCATGCGGCGCGACCTCTGGGCTGAAATAGTAATAGTCGTTACGCAACCGCTCGAGTGTCTGGAAATAATCGTAGTGATAGATCGCCGCCAGCATGTCACAGAGCCGGCGAAATTTTTCGCGGTCCTCGTCGCTTTTGAAGGTGCCCTGCTCGACCAGCGCGGACAGGATGTCGCTCTTGCGGACAGGAATGAACTGGTCGAGGCCGTCGTTCGCGCTGTGATGGGCAACGTCGGTCATGGCAGCGCGTACATGGTGCGCGCGTCGGCGGTGAAAGCCTTACGTGACGCCGGATCGAGATAGAACATGTGCCCACCGCGATAAAGCTTGAGCTGGGTGCGCTCCTCGCCATCGACCGGCGGCAGATGGTCGAGCACGTAGCGGCTCACCGCGTATGGCGTGACCATGTCGCTATAGCCATGGGCGATCATCAGATGGAACGACGGCGTCAGCGCCAACAACACGCGCAGATCGTCGGCGGCGCTCGGCTGGCCGTGGCTCACGCTCCCCTCCCAGTCCCATTTGCGGGAAATATCGGAGGCAAGCAGATTGTAGGTGATATCGGTCTTGAAGCCGAGTTCGTCGCGCGCGTAAGCGACGAACGCGCTGCCGTAGGCACGCACGACGCCGTCGAGAATCGGATCGGGGCCGCGCGCCGTCGGCGATTCCGGATAGGGATCGTCGGATGCGAAGGTCGCATCGTAGTGGCTGACGATCTTGTGGTCGCCGAGGTGCAGATTCTTGACATAGTCGTCGCGGATGAAGCCGCGCGATTCCGCGATGGCGTCGACCGATATTCCGGTCATTTGCGCGACCCGCGCGTAAAAGTTCTTGGCCGCATCGCCCTGTAACGGCGCACCGGCGAGCGTCGACAGATAATCGGTCAAGGCGAAATGCTCGGCCTCGGCGAGCGCGTCCTTGCTGAAAGTGCCCTTGCGCTCCATTTCGGCGGCCGCGAGCGACGGCAGCTGCAACGCGGCGCCCAGCGCAAAACGGTCGCCGCCGAACTGGAACGCGCCTTCGAGCAGCGGCGACAGCATCAGGATTCCCGAAATCACGATGCCCTGCTCGCTCTGCACGGTGCGCGCGACTTTGGCGGCGCGAAATCCGCCGTAGCTTTCGCCCAGGATGAATTTCGGCGAGCTGACGCGGCCGTTCTTCGCCACGTAAAGCGCAATGACCTTCGCCATCGACTCGGCATCGCTGCGCACGCCCCAGAACGCGTTGCCGCCGTCGGGCTTGGCCGCCCGGCTCCAGCCGGTGCCGATGGGATCGATCAGCACCAGATCGGTGAAGGCAAGCCAGGTGTCCGGATTATCGACCAGACGCACGTCGGCGCCGTCGTGCCCAGCCATGCCGAACTGGGCAAGGCGCGGACCCACCACCCCGAGATGGAGGAACGCCGAAGCCGCGCCGGGCCCGCCATTGAAGACAAAGGTCAGCGGCCGCGCGGCGTGGTTGTCGATTTTGGCCACATAGGCGGTGTAGAACACCGCCGCCGAACGATCGCCCGACTGATTGAACAGCGAGAACGTTCCGGCGGTCGCCGTATAGGCAAGCTTGCCGCTCGGCGTGTCGACGCTGTGCTCGCTGACCGCATCGCCCGGTAGCAGCGCGAGGACGCCCGGGCCGCCCTGCTCGTGTTCAGATCCGCCTTGCTGGTTTTGTTCCTGACGATTGGGCCGATCGCCGCCGCCTCGTCCCGGACGGTCCTGGGCGACTGCGGTACCGGCCAAGGCGATCAGCATGAAGGCAACAACAACGCGACGCAGAGCAATCATGTTCGTTTCCCGGAAATTTGCCGCGCGCCAATTCTTGCTTAAAGGGCAGCGCCTCACTCAAGCTCGATGGCGCCTTCGATCTCCACCGACAGGCTGATCCCATCGACGGTGAGGACCACTTTGGCCGGCAAAGCCTCATTGCCTTTGAGCTTGCCGCCGCTGACGGCGGCCCGCACCGCTTGCTCGATCTCGCGCTGCGAGGTGATGCCGACCTTTTTGAGGAATTTGCGCACGCTGACGTTCAGTACATCTTCGTTCATGATCGCCTCGTGAAAGTGCCGGAAAGATGGCTGTCCTGGCTAACATTTTATCCATGTAGGCGCTGCAAAACGACGCCAAAACGCATGCCGGGAGCCGGTAGACAACAGCGATCAGATCGGCAAAGTTCTGGCCCTTCCGGTCCTATGGTTACCTTTGCGGCCGGCAAAAATTCCGCCAACCGTAACAGAGTCGGCGGAAAACCGGCGTTGGAGGCGCCCGCAATGCCCTTTCCCCACGCTTCGAAGGCGCTATCGCGCTTCACCGTGCTCGATTTGACCCGCGTGCGGTCGGGCCCGACCTGTGTCCGCCAGCTCGCCGACTGGGGCGCCAATGTCATCAAGATCGAGACGCCGCCCGGCCTCGAAGAGCCGATGGGCGGGCCGCGCGAGGGCGGCGATTTTCAGAACCTGCACCGCAACAAGCGCAGCATGACGCTGAACCTGAAAGCGCCGGAAGGGCTGGCCGCATTCAAGCGCATGGTGAAAAAAGCCGACGTCGTGGTGGAGAATTTCCGTCCCGACGTGAAGAAGCGATTAGGCATCGACTACAAGGCGCTCGCCAAGATCAATCCGCGCATCATCTATGCCAGCATTTCCGGCTTCGGCCAGGACGGCCCTTACGCCAACCGGCCGGGTTTCGATCAGATCGCGCAGGGCATGGGCGGGCTGATGTCGGTCACCGGCTTGCCGGGGCAAGGCCCGGTCCGCGTCGGCATTCCGATTGCCGATCTCAGCGCCGGACTGCTGGCGGCGACCGGCATCCTGGTCGCGCTGTTGGAGCGTGAAAAATCCAAAAAGGGCCAGCAGGTCGCGACGTCGCTCCTGCAAGCGCAGGTTTTCATGCTCGACTTTCAGGCCGCCCGCTATCTGGTGCAGGGCGAAGTCGCCAAGCAGGCCGGCAACAATCATCCGACCAGCGCGCCGACCGGCGTCTACAAGACCGACGACGGCTACATCAACATCGCCACCGCCGGACAGACCATCTGGAAGCGGTTCTGCGAGGCCATCGAGGCCCCCGCGCTCCTGCAAAATCCGGACTATGCCAACGGCGCGGCGCGCTCGAAGAACCGCGATGCGCTCGACGTCGAGATCAACCGCTATCTCGCCGGCCGCAGCAGCGCCGATTGGATCGAGCGCCTGAACAAGGCCGGCGTGCCGTGCGGGCCGATTTATTCGATCGACCAGATGTTCGCCGACCCGCAGGTGCAACATCTCGGCATCGCCCAGAGCGTGACGAAAAAGGACAAGAGCAAGATGCGCCTGGTCGGCCAGGGCGTCACGCTGTCGCGCACGCCGTCAAGACTGGTGGCGCGGCCGCCGGAGCTCGGCGAGCATACCGACGCGGTGCTCAAGGAATTCGGTTTCAGCAAGCGCGACATCGCCGCGCTGCATAAGGCGAAGGCTGTTTAGTCGTTTAGTCGTCATGCCCGGTCTCGCACCGGGTATCCACGACTTGTCGGGAAAAGACGTGGATGGCCGGAACAAGTCCGGCTATGACCAAATGGAAAAGGAAACTGAACAATGACTCAGACCGACAAGATGCTCTCCCGCAAGGACGGGGGCGTCGGCATCGTGACCTTCAACAATCCCGAGCGGCACAACGCCGTGTCGCTCGACATGTGGGAGGCGACCAAGCGCATCCTCGACGACTTTGCCGCCGACAACGACATTCGCGTCGTGGTGCTGACCGGCGCCGGCGGCAAGGCCTTCGTGTCCGGCGCAGACATTTCGAAGTTCGAGAGCGAGCGTGCCAATCTCGAAGCCGCGCGCGCTTACGGCGCCAAGTCCGAAGCCGCCTATGCCAGCATCTACGAGTTCCCCAAGCCGACCATCGCCATGATCCGCGGCTATTGCATCGGCGGCGGACTTGGGCTGGCGACGTGCTGCGACCTGCGCATCGCCACCGACAATTCGCGCTTCGCGGTTCCGGCCGCCAAGCTCGGGCTGGGCTACGGCTATGTGGGCTTGAAGCGCCTGGTCGACGTCGTCGGGCCGGCCTTCGCCAAGGAAATCTTCTACACCGCGCGCCAGTTCGACGCCCAGGAAGCGCTCACCATGGGGCTGGTCAACCGCGTGGTGCCGTCGGCCGAGCTTGAAAATTCCGTCAAGGCCATCACCGACATGATCTGCGCCAACGCGCCGCTCACCATCAAGGCGGTGAAATACACCGTCAACGAAATCGTCAGGGAAGACTCCAAGCGCAACGTCGCGCGCACCACCGAAATGGTGGAGAAGTGCTTCACCAGCAACGACTACAACGAAGGCCGCGCCGCCTTCATGGAAAAGCGCAAGCCGGTTTTCACTGGCACCTGACCGCAATTCTCCCACTAGAAGCGCGCCCGCGTCACTCCACCTTCAGGCCGGCGGACTTCACCACCTTGGCCCATTTCGCGGTCTCGTCGGCGACGAGCTTGCCGAATTCGGCCGGGCTCATCGGCATCACTTCGCCGCCGAGCTCGTGGAAGCGGTCCTTGATCTTCGGATTGGCCAGCACCGCGTTGACGGCGGCGTTGAGCTTGGCGACGATTTCGGGCGGCATGCCTTTCGGCCCGCTGATGCCGAACCACACCGAGACTTCGTAGCCGGGCACGGTTTCGCCGATGGTCGGCACGTCGGGGAGGATGCCACGCGTTCCTTGGTGGTCACGCCCAGCGCGCGGATGCGGCCGGCCTTGATCTGCTGGATCGAGCCCGGAAGGTTGTCGAACAGCACCGGTATCTGGCCGCCGAGCAGATCGGTCATCGCCGGGCCGGTGCCGCGATACGACACGTGGGTGAGTTTTATGCCGGTCATGATCGCCAACAACTCGCCCGACATGTGCGGCGAGGTGCCGACCCCGCCGGAGGCGAAATTGATCTTGCCCGGCTGCGCCTTCGCCATGGCGATGAACTCGGCCAGCGTCTTGGCCGGAAAATCAAGATTCACGTCCATGACATTGGCGAGCTTCATGGTGCCGGCGATCGGCGTGGAGTCGCGCACGAAGTCGAACGGGATATGCTGGTAGAGCGTGGCGTTGATGGCGTTGTTCGGCGCGACGAAGCCGATGGTGTAGCCGTCGGGCGCCGAGGTCAGCACGTCCTGCATGCCGATATTGCCGCCGGCGCCGACGTGGTCCTCGACGATGAATTGCTGGCCGAGCTGTTCCGACAGGTACTGGCCGAGGATGCGCGCGATGGTGTCGTTGGGTCCGCCGGCGGCGAACGAAACGATGAAGTGCACCGGCCGCGTCGGATAATCGAGCGCGTCGGCTGGACCGCCGGCGACAAGAAAAGGCAACAGCAACGCCAGCAGGCGCGCTGCCCTGACACCAAAACACATCATGACGTTTCCCCTCCTAATTCACCTCTCCCCGCGTGCGGGGAGAGGTCGAGCGAAGCGAGGGTGAGGGGGCCTCTCCGCGATTCTGAGATTCACGGAATTTCGACGACGTTGCAAATATTCCCGCTCTTCTCAGCCCAGCGGAGAGGCCCCCTCATCCCGACCTTCTCCCCGCAAGCGGGGAGAAGGAGCAGTTACGGAATTTTCTTCACTACCTTTGTATCGAGTCCGAACACCCGCGCGGCATTGGCGCCGAGGATGTTGCGCTTGGCCGTTTCGTTGAGGAACGGCAGGTCGTAGATCACGCCGGGCGTGTCGAAATCCCAGTGCGGATAATCGGACGACCACAACAGCTGGGTATCGGCCTTGATCATCTTGAAGGTCGCTTCGAGGATCGAGTTGTCGTCCGGCTTCTCCATCGGCTGCGACGAGTAATACATCTCGCGCATATATTCGCTCGGCTTTCTTTTCAGCGACGGACAGTCCGACGTGCGCATCATGTAGGAGTGGTCGAGCCGCTGCATCAGCGCGTAGGCCCAGGTCAGCCCGCTCTCGATCCATAAGACTTTGAGCTTGGGGAAGCGCTCGGGCAGGCCGTTGATCACCCAATTGGTCATGTGGATCATGTTGAACCACATGAAGCCGAGCGAATGCACCGAGATGAAGCGGTTGGTCATCTGCAGCGCCCGGTCTTCCCAGCTATAGGCGGCGTGGAACGAGATCGGCTTGCCCAGTTCCTCGAGCAGCGCGTAGGTCTTCATATAGGCGTTGTCGTGCACCGGCTTGTAGCGCGGCGAGGTCACCATGAAGCCGACCACGCCTTTCTTGTCGCCGAAATCCTTCACCGTCTGGTAGGCGGCTTCCGGATCGTTGAACGGCAGGTAAAGCATCGAGACCAGCCGCGGCTCGACCGCGAGAATGCGCTCGCAGAGCCAGCGGTTATAGGCGCGGCACAGCGCCACCTCGATCTCGACTTGCGGATGCAGGCCGAGAAACAGCATCGGCGTCGGGAACAGGCAGGCGTAATCGACGCCGAGCGAATCCATCCACTCGACGGTCATGGCGACGTCGCGATGCCGGCCGTCCTGCGGCACCTTCTGCAGCCGGCGCAGGTTGGAACGGGTGATGCGGCCGCCGAGGTTTTGATTGCCGACCGACGAGTTGAGCATCGCCGAGCGGCCGGGCCGCTGCGCGGAATCCATCACGTCGTGGCGGATCACCGGGCTCTCGATGTACTGGAAAACTTCCTTGTAGGATTCGTTCTCGTAATGGTGCGCGTCGACGTCGACGATCAGGAAATCCTGGTAATTGCGGGCGCGGGCCTGCTGCGCCGCGTGTTCGAGATGTTTTGCGGTCGAGTAATCGTCGAAGTTAAGCTTGCGGACTTCGTTCGGAGTCGTATCCATCTGTCTCTCCCTCAGGCGACCACGTAAAGGTCGTCGCCGCGCCGCACCACTTCGAATTTTTTCAGCTTCAGCTTGCGATCGCCCACGCACTGGCCGGTGGTGAGCTCGTATTCATAGCCGTGCCAGGGGCAGACGAAATGCACCTCGTCGGAGAACGTCTGGCCCTGATAGGTGCGATCCGGCGCGATCAGGTCCACGACCTGGTTGATCAGGATGCCTTCGCAGGCCGGCCCGCCGGAATGGACGCAGTAGTTGCTGTAGGCGTAATACGTGCCGCCGTGGTGAAAGACGCCGATCTCGTTATTGCCGGCGGTCACGATGCGCCGGTCGCCGTCGGGCAAGTCCGCTGCCTTGGCGACGAACCATTCTGCCATTTACGCGCTCCCACCTATCCGCTTGCGGCGCTCAGTATAGGAGCGCCGCGCCGGCGCCAACAAGAGCAGTCCCGGCGCGACTATGCATTCCGGCCGGCCCATCTTATGCTTCGCCAAAACGCCAAAGCACGAGGAAACCCATGGCCGACGCCCAGACTGAGCCGAAACTTCTGCTGCCGATCCTGCGGCCGTTCTACGACGCCGTGATCCCGCTGTCGTGGCTGATCGTCCGCGTCGCGGTCGGCTGGAATCTGCTGGTGCACGGCTACGGCAAGGTCATTGCCGGGTCGGCCCCCTATCTCAAGGGCTTCGTCGAGATGGGCTTCACCCCGCCCGAGCCGTGGTTCTGGGGCGGGCTCGTCATCGAAGCTGTCGGCGGCTTGGCCATTATCCTCGGCCTGTTCACCCGCTTTTTCGCCGCCGCGGCCGCGATCGAAATGCTGCTCATCACCTGGGTCTATTGGAAGACCGGCTTCGCCTGGACTAAGCGCGGCTACGAATACACGCTGATGTGGGGGCTGATCAGCTTCGCCATCGCGCTACGCGGCGGCTGGCCCATATTCGCTCGACCGCAAGCTCGGGCGGGAGCTTTAGGGCGTGCGGCGCGGCCGCGCCCTTGTGTCTCGTCACCGACGCCGCTAGATACACCGCCACAACGCTCAGGCCGTGTCGCAGTGCTGCGGAGAGGTGGCTGAGCGGTTGAAAGCACCGCACTCGAAATGCGGCATACGGGCAACCGTATCGGGGGTTCGAATCCCTCCCTCTCCGCCACCTTGCCTGCCCTGGCTGCAAACTCACCGCAGCCGGCGATGGAACTTGCACTATGATCCGGCGTTGAATCACGCACACGGGCGGAGGCTCTTTGGAGCTTACGGTGAGCAACGCTCGTAGTTGCATTGCGTCCTTCACATCATCGATGCCGCGTAATGGCCTCGAAGGAGGCCAATGATGCGCTGCATCCTGGTCAATGACGCAAATCTCAAGACCGGCGCCTGTTGCACGCAGTGCGGCAAAACGATCGGCGAAAGTTACATTCGGAAACTCGGCAACAAATTTCTTTACTGCGACTTCAACTGCTACCAATGCGCCACCGAAATACCGGTGCTGAATCTCGAAAGCTGCATTCAGCCGGCCAATTCAGGGACACACACGCTCATGACAATCCGTTGCGACCATTGCCGTGGCACGCTCGGCCGGAGCACGCGTCGCTACTGTCAGATGCGATTCTGCTCGCCGGCCTGCGTGGAGGCCTACCAGCACCGGCTGGACGAACATACCAAAGTGAAAATCGAGCACCTTGGTTTCGCCGCCGCCGCAGGATCGCGAAAAGCCGGCTTGCATCGGCTTTACGACCTCGTTCGACAGTCGCCGGCGTAAATTTCCCGAGCCAATTGAGAAGGTAGGCCGCTGATTTGGAGGGATCGCGTCGCGCGTCGGTGTGTTGGTTATTGTCTTCCTTCAGCTTATTTCTTGGTTGAATGATGAAGCGATCACGCTGCGGGCCTGTCTGCCGGACTGCTCCGGCGCGGCGCATGTCGCCGTGGACGACTATTTTTTTGATCGCCAGTGCCGCAATCGTCGCGCCTACCGCGGCTATGGCGGCCGATAATGCCGCCTCGGGCAGTGCGGAAGCGATCTTCATCGCCGAGCTCGGGCTCCTGCTGGTGGTCGGCCGCCTGATGGGCGAGGCGGCGCAGCGGCTGGGTCAGCCGGCGGTGATGGGGCAACTCATCGGCGGGCTTTTGCTCGGACCGTCGGTGCTCGGTCTCATCTGGCCTGCCGCGCAGCACGCGCTGTTCCCGGGCACGCCCGAACAGAAGAGCATGATCAATGCGGTCTCCCAGCTCGGCATTTTGATGCTGCTGCTGTTGACCGGCATGGAAACCGATTTGCAGCTGGTGAAGCGGGTCGGCCGCGCCGCGGTGACGGTTGCCGCCGCCGGCGTCGCGCTGCCGTTCATCTGCGGCTTTGCGCTCGGCGAGATGCTGCCGGACGCGCTGTTGCCGAAGCCGGACGCCCGCCTCGTCACCGCAATCTTCCTCGGCACCGCGCTGTCGATCTCGTCGGTGAAGATCGTGGCGATGGTGGTGCGCGAGATGAATTTCATGCGCCGCGATCTCGGCCAGATCATCGTCGCCTCGGCGATTTTGGAAGACACCATCGGCTGGATGATCATCGCGATTGCTTTCGGGCTGGCGTCGGCGGGAACCGTCGACCTCTGGTCGCTCGGCCGCGCCGTGCTCGGCACCGCGGCGTTCATGGCGGCGAGCCTGACCTTCGGCCGGCGCATCGTGTTCCACCTGATCCGCTGGGCCAACGACAATTTCCAAAGCGAGTTTCCCGTCATCACCACCATTCTGGTGATCATGATCGCGATGGCGCTGATCACGCAGTTGATCGGCGTCAACACCGTGCTCGGCGCCTTCGTCGCCGGCATCCTGATCGGCGAATCGCCGATCCTGACCCGCCACATCGACGAGCAGCTGCGCGGCCTCATCGTGGCGCTGTTCATGCCGGTGTTCTTCGGCCTGTCGGGCCTGGGCGCGGACCTCACCGTGCTGAAAAATCCCGCTCTGGCGCTGCTCGCCGCCGGCCTCATCGTCATTGCCAGCGCCGGCAAATTCCTCGGCGCCTTCCTCGGCGGCAAGCTCGGCGGCCTGACGCGCGCCGAATCGCTGGCGCTCGGCTGCGGCATGAATGCGCGCGGCTCGACCGAGGTGATCGTCGCCACCATCGGCTTGTCGATGGGCGTGCTCAACCGCAATCTGTTTACCCTCATCGTCACCATGGCGATCGTGACCACCATGGCGATGCCGCCGATGCTGCGCTGGTCGCTCAAGCGGCTGCCGATGCGCAAGAAGGAACGCATCCGGCTCGAGCGCGAAGAACTCGACGCCAAGAGCTTCGTGACCAACCTCGAACGCCTGCTGCTGGCCGCCGACGACAGCGCCAACGGCAAATTCGCGTCCCGCCTTGCCGGTGTCATCGCCGGCTCCGGCGGCAAGCCGACCACCATCGTCGACCTGTCGAAGGACGATCGCGGCGGGAAAGCCGCAAAGTCCAAGGCGACCGCAACGGAAAAGCCGGCGGACAAGTCCGATGAGAAAGCAGAAGCGAAAACGAACCGCAAAGAGACCAAGGAAACGGTCGAGACAGCAGCCGAAGGCATCGACACTCTCGAGTCTCATCCCGACGAAGAGAAGCCGGGCAAGGTCGATGTGATCTCCCGGTCTGATAAACCGAAAGGTCCGCAAGCGATCGCCGACGAAGCGCGCAAGGGCTACGACCTCATGGTGGTCGGTATCGCCAAGACCCGCGACCCCGATGGCGGATTCAGCAAGGACATTTCGCTCATCACCAACGGCTTTGAGGGCCCGCTGGCCGTGGTCGATGACCATGGATCGCGGCGCGACCGGTTGCCGCGCCGTTACGGCAAGATCCTCATTCCCGTGAACGGCACCGAGGTGTCGCGCCGCGCCGCCGAAATCGGATTGACGCTGGCCAGGGCGAACGACGCGCAGGTCACCGCCCTGTTCGTCACGCGCGCCAATGGCGGCGGCAAGGCCAATAACGCGGCGCGCAAGCGCGCGACGCGGCGCAACGAGCAGGCGATCCTCAAGGACATCGGCGCGCTGGGCGACCGCTACGACGTCGACGTGCGCAGCACCACACGCGCGAACTTGGCGCCCAGCGAAGCCATCATCCGCGAAGCCAAGCGCGGCTACGATCTCGTCGTGCTCGGTGTGAGCAGGCGGCCCGGCGATACGCTATTCTTCGGCGATACTGCCGCAGCGGTACTCGAACGTTCGGACACGTCAAATCTATTTGTGGCGAGTTGAGATGATACGACAGTATAGTTATTGCGGAGAGCAATCATGCCAATAGTTCCATTGCTGGCCCAAACGGCCTTTGACCCCGAAGTTATCGAGATCCTGGCCGCGGCATTTGAAAACGCGTGGGCGTCGATCGAGAAATCGGGCAGCTCGCTGGCATCGCCGCGCTACAAGCGGGTGGCGCAGGAAATCATGGCCAAGCGCATCATCGAGACGGCGCAACGCGGCGAACGCGACCGGCAACGGCTGTCCGACGATGCCGTGACCTATCTGACGCAATCGTACAAATAGCTTTAGCGGATTGATTGCCCCTATTTGCCGGCTCACGCGGCCGATTTGCGGCCCCGCCATTTCTGTATAATTCTGCCAGAGTGCCCATCGCGGCCGGGCGCTGCGAATGGGCCGAATTGATGATGAACGCCGTCGATCCAAAAGGGCAGGAAAGCCACGGCGCCGACGGCGCCCGGGCCACGGCGTTGCGCGAAACCGCCGAGGTCCGCGCCGTTGTCGTGACGCTCGCCGCGCTGGCGCTGTTCGTCTATCTCGTCGGCTTCATCGTGCTGCCGTTCGTGATCGCCGGCATCATCGCCTATATCTGCACGCCGCTGCTGGATTGGCTTGCCGGGCGAACCGGGCTGCCGCGCCCGCTGTTTGCGGTCTTGCTGTTCCTGCTGCTGGTCGGTCTCGCAGGATTCACCGTTGCCCTTGCCGGGCGGCATCTTGTCGCCGAGATCGGCAGCACGGTGACCGACTTGCAGGGAACGCTCGGATCATCTGTTGCACCGCGCCGCCGACGGCGAGCCTATTCGCCTGTTCGGACAATCGATCGACTCTAAACGACATCGTCCGCACCATCGGCGACCGCATCCATGATTGGCTCGGCCGGCCGGACCGGCTCATGTTCGTGGCCGGCTACGGTTTTGCCACCGTCATCGGCACGTTCCTGACTGTCGTCTTGCTCTGCTATTTCCTGGTCAGCGGCAAAAGCGTGGCGCGCGGGTTGTTCTGGCTGGTGCCGCCGAGCCGGCGCCCTTTGGTCGCGCAAATCGGCAGGCGGCTCGATCCGGTGCTGAAGCGATATTTCGTCGGCCTCTTCGTCATCGTGATCTACGCGGTCATCGCCGCCTATATCGGGCTTGGCGTCATTCTCGGCATCGATCACGCCTTCTTGCTGGCCTTGCTGACCGGAATTCTCGAGACCATTCCGATCATCGGTTCGACCACGGCGGCGATCATCGCCGGCCTGGTGTCGCTGCACACGGCGACCGGGCTGTCGAGCATTTTGGCCTTTGCGCTCTACGCGGTGCTGCTGCGGCTATCGATCGATCAGATCGTCGCGCCGCTGGTGCTCGGCAGCGCCGCCAACGTGCATCCGGTGCTGATCATTTTCTGCTTTCTCACCGGCGCGGCGCTGCTCGGCATTCCCGGCGTCATCCTTGCCGTGCCGGCGGCTTTGACGGTCAGGGCCGCGCTGGCGACGCTTTACGGCGATGACGATAAAATTAATTGATCTATGCAAGCATCAGCGCTGGCCGGCCTGCAGCAGATCGAACTCACCGCCGAGCACGAGATCGAGACGGCCGCTGCGCCATTTGCCGGCAGCATCACGCACCAGCGGCGGCTCCTCGCGATAGCGCCGCACCACCGTGTTCTGCCGCGGCGCCTCGTCGATGGCCTCGATCACCAGCCTGCGCTCCTTGGCGGCGGGCACGTCGCCGAGCGGCACCGCCGCAAGGCGCACCCGCGCCGTCACCCGATTGCCCGAACCTTCGAACGGCTCGAAGACATGAAGGCCCGCTTCCGGCGCCAGGACGCGGTGCGCGCCGAAGCCGGAGATCAGCAGGATCGGCGTCTCCTTGTCTTTGCTTCTGCTGGCGACGTCGCCGATGTGCATGCGGCGTTTGCCGGCCCAGGCGCGATACATCGACGTCAGCTTGCGGCACCACGTAAGCGTCGCTTGCCGATCACCGGCGCCATCGAACACCGGCTCGACGACCAGCGCGAGCTCGATTGGCGCATCGTCGATGGCGTCCTTGATGCCTTCCTTGATCAGGTGCAATTGCAGCGCAAGGCGGCCACTGAGCTCCGCGGAATAGGGCCGTAACCGCCGGGAGCCTCTGGCAAGCCGCGTGCGGAGCGCATCCGCCGTCTCCGTGGCCGATCTGACCCGGTCCATCAAAGCGAGGCGCGCCAGCGTGTTGAAGCGATCCGGACGCGACCAAAAATCGGCCGACGACATTTCGCCGGAGAGACTCTCTTTGAGATTTTCCCATTCGCCGGATGCGAGCGTCCGCTCGATGCCGTCATATTCGGCTTGCAGCGCCGTGAATTCGGCCTGGGTTCCTTCCGGCGTGAGGATCATCGAGGCGAGCACGGGCGAAACGGCGGGTGCAACGGACGGCGACTGATCCGCAGCCACCGCATCCGCGTCCGGGTCGACGAATTCGGCCTGAATGCCCTCGCCGTCACTGCGCACAAAGAGGAACTGTTCGCCTTCCGGAAATCGCTTTTCCACAATGATGGCGGCAAGCGGCGCAACGAGATATTGGTCGATCGCACGTTTCAAAGGCCGCGCGCCCATTTCCGGCGAAAAGCCTTTCTCGAGCAGGAATTCCAGCGCCGAGGATTCCCACTCGATGGCCCAGGCGCGGTCCTTCAAGCCGCGCCGCTCGAGCAGCGCCGCCAGCTCCTTCTTCAGAATGCCGCGCATCAGATCGCGCGTCAGCGGCCGGAACACGATGATCTTGTCGAGCCGGTTCCGGAATTCGGGCCGATAGGTCTGGCTGATCGCGCGCAGCACCTGGTCCTTGCTGAACTCGTCGGCCTGCGGCGCAAAGCCCAAGCCGATGCTGCGATGGGCGGTGGCGCCGAGATTCGACGTCAGGATGATCAGGCAGTGGCGCAGATCGGCGACCTGGCCCATGGCGTCGGTCAGCCGGCCCTCGTCGAACGCCTGCAGGAACAGGTCCCAGACATTGGAATGGGACTTTTCGAATTCGTCGAGCAGGACGACCGAGAACGGCTGCTTGCGCACGCGGCTGATCAGCGAGTCGGCCTCGATGGCCGACGCCGAACTTTGGCCCAGGATCTTGCTGATCGCCTCGTGAGTCTGGAATTCGCTCATGTCGAGCCGGATCATCCGCTCGACCGAGCCGAACAAAAATTCCGAGACCGCCTTGGCGAGCTCGGTCTTGCCGGTGCCAGTCGGTCCGGCGAACAGAAATACGCCGATCGGCTTGTTCGGATCGTTCAGCCCGGCCTTGAGCATGGCGATGCGCGCAATCATGGCCTCGACCGCTTCGTCCTGGCCGATCACGCGCGCTGTGAAGAAGTCGCGGATCGATTTCAGGTCGAGCTGCCCTTTGGTGTCGAGAATAGACACCGGCAGACCGGAGAATTGCGACAGTGTTTCCAGCACTTGGTGGGCGGAGATCGAGCCGCCGGTTTGCTCGGCGCGCATCGCCGTGAGCTTGAGCAGGAACAAGGCCGAGCCCGGCAGTCCGCTGGTCCCGAGATACTGGCTTGCGGTATCGAGCGCGACCTTGGCGCAATCGGGATCGAATTGGATATGCGCCCAACTATCCAGTTCGGCGATCACCTCGCGCACGAGCGACAACGTCGCTGCTGGCGACAACGGCTCGAGCGTGACGGTTTCGAAAAGACCGCGCAGCGATGGCTTGAGCTGCAACAGCCGAGCGGTGCCCTTGGCCGTCGCCTCGCACCACACGATCAACCGGCCGGCGGCGATCGCCGGCGTGATCTGGTCGAGCATGGTCGCGCTCTGGCCGGAATGCCGGCCGCTCATGGCGACCTGCACGATATCGGGGATGTACCAGATCAGCTTGTGCCCTTTCGCCAGTTCCTCAACAACCTGACGAATGCGGCCTTCGAGCTGGCCGATATAGACCTGATCGGCTTGCAGATCGGCGCCGCTGGCTTCGAAGACGCTCCAGTCGTCGGCTGCCAGCCGCTGCGCCAACAGCCGCAGGAACGATGTCTTGCCGACAAAAGGCTCGCCGGAGATCAACAGCGAGCGCGGCGGATCCTGGCGCAGCGTGGACTCGGCGAGCGCAAGAGCCTCGCGCCAGCCATCCGGCTCGACCAGCGTGTCGATGCCATGCTGGGGCAACCAGAACCGGCCGACCGCGCTCAATGTCGCGTAAGACCTGGCCGGTGCAGCCGGCGCCGACGGCAAGCGCAAAGCGTCGAGCTCGCGGATAAGCGGCGCCGTAAACGGATGCGTGATCTGCTCCAAGAATTTTCGGATCGTGTCGTGCGGCGACACCTCGGACCGCAACATTATCGAGCCGAACGTTGCTTCGTCGCCTTGCGCCGCACAGCGAACGAAATAATCGCGGAACATGTTCGGCATCCAGCGACTATCGATCCACCAATCCTTGGCATGGGCCAGCGGCGCCCCTACCGCAACGCGCGGCACGGCATCGGCGAGAAAATCCAGCGCGAAATACATCGTCCAGGGCGAATAGTACCCGCATTGCACCAGCACGCGCTCGACCGCCTCGCCGCGATCGGAACGCTTGCGTAGCGCCGCTATCGCCGCGCTCGACAGCGACCAGCTGTTGCCTTCGGCATATTGCATCACCACGGCAAGCGGCACGCTCGGCAACGTGAGTAGCCCCACGGCCTCGATGAATTGCTTATGCGCGTAAAGCGCGCTCGGATGCGCGGCATCGGAGCCGAACGGGCCGAAGACTTTGTCCAGTTCGTAGAGACGTGTCGAAAGCAGCGGCGGCTCGGCCGTGCCGGCCGGAATGCCGGCCGCTTTCAATTTTTGCCGGATCCGCCAGGCGCGCAACTCCTTGCGGAAGATGATGCCGAAGATGATGAGCGCAAGGACGAAGTAAACCGGAATAACAGAGTAATCCACGCTACCAACCTCGGGGCTCACTCAACGCGATCGTCCATCGCAAGGCCGCGCGGCCTCGGGCGCGGCTCACGTCCGCCGATCGGCATTGCTCAACCGCAATTCGTCTCACCCCTGCGAGATGAATTTGGTGACCAGATAGGCGCCTAGGCCCTCGATGCCGCCTTCGCTGCCGTGGCCGACTTTCCTTGACGCCGCCGAACGGCGTTTCCGGCGTCGAGATGGCGATGGAATTGACGCCGACCATGCCGGATTCCAGCGCGTCGCCGATCGCCGCGGCGGTCGCATTCGACGTGGTGAAGGCGTAAGCGGCGAGGCCGTATTCCAGCGAGTTGGCGCGCTGCACCACCTCGTCGAAAGTCTTGAAGGTGACGACCGGCGCCAGCGGGCCGAACGGCTCGTTCTTCATCACCTTGGCGTCGTCGGGAATGTCGGTGATCACCGTCGGCTCGTAGAAGAAACCCTGGTTGCCGTGCCGCTTGCCGCCGGTCTGGATCTTGCCGCCGCGGCTCTTGGCGTCGTTGACGAAACCCTCCATCGCCTCGATGCGCCGCGCATTCGCCATCGGGCCCATGGTGATGCCCTTCTCCAGGCCGTCGCCGAGCTTGATGCCGTTGGCGTATTCGGTGAAGCGCTTGAGGAAGCGCGAATAGACGTCTTCCTGCACGTAGAACCGCGTCGGCGAGATGCAGACCTGGCCGGCGTTGCGATACTTGAACGCCGCGATGGTGTCGGCCGCCTTCTCCGGATCGGCGTCGGCGAACACCACGACCGGCGAATGGCCGCCAAGCTCCATGGTGGTGCGCTTCATGCCCTTGGCGGCGAGCGCCGCCAAATGCTTGCCGACCGGAATCGAGCCGGTGAAGGAAATTTTTCGGACCGCATCCTTGTTGAGCAGATATTCGGAGACTTCCGCCGGCACGCCGAACACCAGGTTGAGCACGCCTGCCGGCAACCCGGCATCGGCGAAGCAGCGCACCATCTCGACGCAGGCGCCCGGCGTTTCTTCCGACGCTTTGAGAATGAGCGAGCAGCCGGCGGCGAGCGCGCCGCCGATTTTCCGCGCCGGAGTGAGCACCGGGAAATTCCACGGCGTGAAGGCGGCGACGACGCCGATCGGCTCCTGGATCACGAGCTGGCGGATGCCCTTGCCGCGGCCCGGCACGATGCGGCCATAGGAGCGGCGGCCCTCTTCGGCATACCAGTCGATGATGTCGGCCGATGTGATCACTTCGGCGCGGGCTTCGGGATAGGTCTTGCCCTGCTCCAGCACCATGATTTTCGAGATCGCGTCGAAACGCTCCCGCATCAGATCGGCAGCCTTGTGCAAGATCTTGCAGCGGTCATAGGCCGAGGTGGCGCGCCACACCGCAAAACCCTTGGTGGCCGCCGCCAGCGCCTGATCGAGATCGGCCTGGCTGGCATGCGGCAGGTGGGCGAGCGGCTTTTCCGTCGCCGGATTGATCACATCCTCGCCTTTGCGGCCGTCGGCGCCGTGCCACTTGCCGTCGATGAACAGTTCGAGATTGCCGTACATGATGTCCTCGCTGGGCTTCCTCTTTGGCGAATGGATTAGCAGCTTTTAAGACCGCGCGGGAGGGTACCGAAAACGCGCCTCAAACCTGCGTCGGATCGATGACGAAATTGGTGAAACCGCCATCGCGGGCGTCCATGCCGGCGAGCACCTCGTTGACCTTGGACAGCGGCGAGACCTGATGTTCCAGCGCCGAAAAGTCCAGCGTGCCGGCGCCGGCCATGGCCGCCATCTCCTCGCCCTCGCCGGTGGTGAACCAGACCGAGCCTTGCAGGCCGATGCGGTTGGTCATCATCCAGAACGCGTTGAGCTGCAGCGTTTCCAGAACGGCGCCGACATTGACCGCGCGGCCGCCGCGCCGCAGGCAGAACAGCGCCCGCATCATCGCGCCCGCCGGCGCGCCGGGCGGCAGGCAATCGATCATGCCGTCGACGCCGTGGCCTTCGGTCGCCTTCCTCGCCCACACGACAAGCGGGTCAGGATTTGCCGGACCCACGCCTTGCGCCGGCGCGTTCGGCACCGAAAGAACGTCGATGCGTCGCGGCGCCAGTGCCTTGACGCGATCGAGCAGCGCCTGATTGCGGCCGGTGCCGAGAATTTTTGTCGCGCCCATCGCCAGCGCAAGCTGCGCGGCGTTGAGCCCAAGCTGCCCGCTGATGCCGTTGATCAGCAGCGTCTGGCCCGGACCGACGCCGATTTTTTTCATCGCCGAATAGGCGGTGCCGAAATAGCCGAGCCGCGCGGCGGCTTCGAAGCTGAGATTGTCGGGCAGCTTGACCAGCGCGGTCGCGGGCGCGGTGATGAACTGCGCCAGCCCGCCATACGGATAGGCGCGCATGATGTCCTGCGAGCGGCCGAAATAGCCCTGCAGGGTGAAACTCGGACAATCCAGCTCCTTGCCGCTGCGGCACATCTTGCATGAGCCGCAGGACCGCGCCGGATTGACATAGACGCGGTCGCCCGGGCGGATCGAAAACACCTGCGCGCCGACTTTGGCGACGACGCCGGTCGGATCGAGGCCAAAAATCGCCGGCAGCGGCGGCATCATCTTGTTGTCGGGCGTCAGCGAGCCGAAGAAATTGCTCACCACGCGCGCCAGATTGGGCACGACGCCGCAGGCCTTGACCTCGACCAGCACGTCGGTCGGCCGCGGCTCCGGCACCTCGATGCGATCGAGCGTCATCGGCGAGCCGTAGGCATGCAGCCGCGCGGCGATCATGGTGGCCATTGGTTTTCCTCCGGTCGTCTTCTTGTGACGAACCTAATCGCGCAACGCCGCTAAGCTCCACCGGTCCGTCGAACAAAGTCCCGATGAGTTTCAGCGCCTGCGTGGCGCGGGCGGCGGTCCAGCCGCCGTGCGTGGCGTTGAGCAGGAACTTGTCCTGGATGTCGGCGCGCGTCAGCGGCTCCTGGGCGCCGCCGCGCATATAGGGCTGGCGCTCCTCGACCACCGTGCCGTCGCGCAAGGTGGCGCGGATGTGGCCGGTGAAATTTTTCGGATAGGGATTTTGCGGGTCGATCTGGTAGCGCACCTTGCCGGCGAGCGCGACGACGGCGGGATCGCGCACCGCCGCGTCGGAAAAGTCGCTCAAGCCCACATTGCCGCGCACGAATGCCGTGGCGATGCAGTACGGCGTGGAGAATTTTCCGGCATAGCCGTTGGCAGGCTTTTGCTTGGCGGCGAGCGGCTCCCACAGCCGGTGCACGGTGCCCTCGCCGACCTCGCACACCATCTCGACGACATCGTCCGCCTTGATTTTTTTCGCCGCGAGCCGGCGCGCGCAGTCGATGTAGGGATGCGTCATGGTCCCGCACGGATAAGGCTTGAAGGCGAGCGTCTCGGTAACCCAGCGCGTGCCGAAGTCGCCGATCAGCGCGTCGTAGTCGCCCTTGGTGGTGTGGGCAAAACCGTGAAAGAAGCCGTGCACGCCTTCGAACACCGTGCGCGGGCCGGAAAAGCCGGCACGGCCGAGCAGCGCCGCGCGGATGCCCGATTGCGCCGCCCAGCCGGCATGCAGCCGCTTGGTCCAGGCGCCCTCGGCCAGATATTCGATGATGCCGCTTGCCATCGAGGCGGCGGTGCCGAGCGCATCGACCAATTGCCGCGGCTTGAGTTTCAGCGCCGCGCCGACACCGGCCGCAGCGCCCATGGCGCCGAACACCGCGGTCGGATGAAAGCCCGCTTTGTGGGTGAGCGTCGGCGCCACGGTGCTGAGCCGGCACATGGTCTCGACGCCGACGGCGATGCCGAGAAGCGCTGCACGGCCATCCAGATTGTGCCGCTCGCAAGCCGCCAGCACCGCCGGCACGATGACCGCGCCGGCATGGATCGGGCCGCCTTCGAAGGTGTCGTCAAAATCCTCGCCGTGGATCGCGGTGCCGTTGACCAGCGCTGCGGCGGCGGCCGAAAGCGTGCGCGCGTGACCGATCGCCGTGCACGGGCCGTCGTCGTCGCAGCCGGCTAGCGCGGCCTTCACATAATCTTCGTTGCGCGCCGTGACGGCGAGGCCGACCACGTCGACCAGCAAATCCTCACACTTGGCCCGCACCGCCTCGGGCAGGCGCGCCACATCGAGCGCGCAAATCTTTTGCGCCAGATGCTCGGCAATGGCTGTCTTGGGAAGCTCTGCTGATGACATACGCGATAAGGAACGCTCAGTACTTATTCGCGATCGGCAATTCCTCGGCCGGGAATAGCGTGATCACGCGGCAGCCTTTGTCGGTGACGACAACTTCTTCCTCGATGCGCGCGGCGGAGAAGCCGTCCGTGGCCGGGCAATAGGTTTCCAGCGCGAACACCATGCCCTCCTTGATCTCGGTCGGATGATCGAGCGACACGACGCGGGAAATGATCGGGCGCTCGTGCAACGCCAGGCCGATGCCGTGGCCGAATTGCAGGCCGAACGCCGACATCTCGTCGGGGAAACCGAATTCCGGCGCTTTCGGCCATACGCCACACACCCGGTCCGTGCTCACGCCGGGCTTGATCAGGTCGATGGCGAGATCGAGCCATTCGCGCGCCTTCTTGTAGGCGTCGTGCTGCACCGGCGTGGCGCGGCCGACATTGAAGGTGCGGTAGTAGCAGGTGCGGTAGCCCATGAAGCTTTGCAAAATATCGAAGAACGCCTGATCGCCGGGGCGCAACATGCGGTCGGTGAAATTGTGCGGATGCGGATTGCAGCGCTCGCCCGAGATGGCGTTGATGGCTTCGACGTCGTCGGAGCCGTGGTGATACAGAAACTTGTTCACCTCGGCGACGATGTCGTTCTCGCGCACGCCGGGCTTGAGCTGTTCGTGGATCAGGTGATAGGCGCCGTCGACCATGGCGGCGGAGCGGTTGAGCAGCGCGATCTCGTCGGCGGACTTGATCTCGCGCGCTTCCAGCATGACTTGCTGGCCGTCGGCGACCTTCAGCCCGGCCTTTTGCAGTTCGAACATCATCGGCGGCTCGATGATGTCGACGCCGACCGGCATTTTTTCGCAGCCGGCTTCCTTGATCAGCGACGCGATCTCCTTGGCGTGGCGCTCCATCAGGCCGAACGCGGGATTGACCGTGCCGCGCAGCCCGATCAGGCCGGCCTTGCAGTTCTCCGGCTTGAGCCAGGGCGTGTAGAGCTTGTGGTGCACGGCCGCCGAGCCGAAATCCCACAGGATCGGATCGTTGCTGGTGCGCGTGATCAGCGCCCAGCGGCACAGCTTGTCGCGCTCCCACTCGCCGATCTTGGTCGAGGTGCAATAGCGGATATTGTTGACGTCGAAGACCAGCAGCGCGCCGAGCTCGGATTTCTCCAGCGCCTGCTTGACCCGGCCGAGCCGGTAGCGGTGCAGCCGCCGATAATCGACCCGTTCTTCGAAGTCGACGCCCATGATGCCGAGCGCCGGCAGCGCGCGGCCCCAATTGTAGCGCGGGTTGACGTCCTCGGCGCGGATCGTCGTCGGGTCGCGGGTGATGTCGTCCATGGGGAGCTCCTTCCCTCTATTCCGTCATCCTGAGGTGCCCGCCGCAGGCGGGCCTCGAAGGACGACGGCCGATGTGCGTTTCAATTCTCTAGCAATTTATAGCGCATCGAGCGCGTGTCTTCTCCCTCTCCCCATGGGGAGAGGGAGGGTGAGGGGGACGGCCTCTCGGTCAGCCCCCCCACCCTCTCCCCGCCGGGAGAGGGAGCCGCATGCGCGTGCGTCGATCGAGGCGATTCGTTCTCGTAGCGCAGCGTCACGCCGGGATCGGCACCTCGCCGACGTCCTTCGGCACCTTGTAGCCCTTCTGCGTCGCCGGGCGCTTGGCGATGGCCGTGTACCAGCGTTTGACGTTCGGATACTTGTTGAGATCGACGGTCTGCCATTCGTAGCGCGACACCCACGGCCAGATGGCGATATCGGCGATCGAATAGTCGTCGGCGACGTATTCGTGATCGGCGAGCCGCCTGTCGAGCACGCCGTAGAGCCGATGCGCCTCTTTCAGATAGCGCTCCTCGGCGTAAGGCGCCTTGCCCGGATTGTATTTGGTGAAGTGGTGGACCTGGCCGAACATCGGCCCCGGGCCGCCCATCTGCCACATCAGCCATTCGATGGTGCGATACCGCGCCTCGCCGGATTTCGGCAGGAGCTTCCCGGTCTTGTCGCCGAGATAGATCAGGATCGCGCCGGACTCCATCAGGCTGAGCCCGTTGTCGCGGTCGACGATCGCCGGGATGCGGTTGTTCGGGCTGATCTTCAAAAATTCCGGCTTGAACTGCTCGTCCTTGCCGATGTCAACCGCGTGCACGGTGTAGGGCAAGCCCATTTCCTCGAGCGCGATGGAAACCTTGCGGCCGTTCGGAGTCGTCCAGGTGTAAAGATCAATCACGGTGTTGGTCCTGTGCTGGTTGGAAAAGTTGAATTGGATCAGGCGGCGGATTTCTTGCCCCACAGCCGCGCCGAGGCGATGTCGGCGCCCTGGCGGATCGCCTTGAGCTTGAGCCAGACCACCGGCTCGATGACCCATTCGCGTCGGGTGAAGGTACCAAAACCGCAATCGGTCGAGGCGATGACGCGCTCGCGGTCGCCGATGGTGGCGACCGCCTCCTCGATGCGCCGCGCCACCACTTCGGGATGCTCGACGAAATTGCTGGTGGTCTCGACCACGCCGGGAATGAGGATCATGTCTTTCGGGAACGGCACGCGCTTGAGCGCCGCATATTCGTGGGCGTGGCGCGGATTGGAGAATTCGATCGACAGCGCGCCGACCTTGGCCTGGTACAGCGCGGGGAGGATTTTATCGAGCGCAACGTCGTGGATGTGCGGGCCTTCCCAGTTGCCGTAACAGACATGCAGCCGCACGCGGTCGCGCGGAATGCCTTCGATGCCTTTGTTGATGGCGGCGACGTGGCGTTCGCAGCGCTTGACGAAATCGGCGTCCGACAGGTCGCGGTACATCATGGTGCGATCCATGGCGAGGTCGGGCGCGTCGATCTGCAAAACGAGGCCGGCTTTGTTGATGGCCAGATATTCGTTGCGCATCTCACGCGCGATGGCGTCGAGATAGGCGTCGTGCGAACTCGTAATGGGCGTTGAGCATCGTGGTCGAGATGATGCCGGGCGACGCCGCGGTCATGAACCGCTCGGAGAAGGCGTGCAGCTCGTCGGCGATCCGGTTGAAGCCTGTCGTCTCGTCGGTGATCGGCTTGAGGTCGCGATATTTGATGTCGGCCTGCGCCTCGGGCGCGCCCTGCTGGCTCTTCGGCGGATTGGGAAAGCGCCGCGTCAGATAGGTCAACAGCTCGGGAAATTCCTCGAACTCGCGGCCGCGGCGGCGCTTCGACACGCCGGCAAAGCCCGACATGCGCTGCGGCACATAGGTCTGAAAACCGATCCGGCGCTGCTCGCCGTCATTGCCGACGTCGATGCCGGCTTCGATCTGCTTGGTGACGACATGACGGACCGCCTTGTCCATTTCGTCGGCAAGCAGTTTCGGATCGAGGCTCTTGCCCTCCTCCTGGGCGACCAGGAGATCGCTCAGCGTCTCGTTGCGCGGCAGGCTGCCGACATGGGTGGTGAGGATACGGTCGCGACTGAAAATCATAACGCGGGCTCCGGCAGCGGCTTCAATGCGGGCTTGTCATAGCGCAATTTCATTGCTGTGACAGCGGCAGTTTGGCCTTGCCATTGCCGGCCGATTTCGACGTCGGCATAATGCTTTGCGGTGGGCACGGGTGGGCAATTCCCCCATGCCTTGGGAGGAACGCTACGATGAGCGCGCCAGTCGACGCCGTACCGCGCGACTACAACTTCGCCGCCGACATCCTCAAGCGCAATCTCGCCGCCGGGCGCGGCGACAAGGCCGCCTATATCGATCACCGCGGCAGCTACAGCTATGCGGCGCTGGCGGCGCGGGTCGAGCGCTTCGGTCACGTGCTGCGCGCGCTCGACGTGCGCCGCGAAGAGCGCGTGCTGATGTGCCTCACCGACACCATCGATTGGCCGACCGCGTTTCTCGGCGCCATCAAGGCCGGCGTCGTCGCGGTGCCGGTCAATACGCTGCTCACCGAGGACGACTATCGCTTCATGCTCGAGGATTCGCGCGCGCGAGCTGCTGGTGGTGTCCGAGGAGCTACTATCCAAATTCGCCAAAGCGATCGAAACCAGCAAGCATCTCGCCCATGTCATCGTCTCCGGCGACAAGGCGCACGGCCACCAGCGCTTCGACGAATTGCTCGAGGCCGCCAAGACCGATGCCGTCACCGCGCCGACAACGCGCGACGACATGTGCTTTTGGCTCTACACGTCGGGCTCGACCGGCAAGCCGAAAGGCGCCGTGCACACCCACGCCGATCTCAAACTCACCGACGATCTCTACGCCGCGCCTATACTCGGCATCACCGAAAAGGACGTCTGCTACTCGGTGGCAAAGCTGTTCTTCGCCTACGGCCTCGGCAATGCGCTGACTTTCCCGATGTCGGTTGGCGCGACCACCGTGCTGTTGCCGCATCGGCCGACGCCGGACCTGGTCGCCGACCTTCTGAAAAAGCATCAGGTCACGGTATTCTACGCGGTGCCGACGTTCTATGCCGGCTTTCTCGCCAGCCCGGCGGCGCCGGAGCGCAACGAGGTCAAAATCCGCTGCTGCGTCTCGGCCGGCGAAGCGCTGCCGCCCGATGTCGGCCGGCGCTGGAGCGAACGTTACGGTGTCGACATCCTCGACGGCATCGGCTCGACCGAAATGCTGCACATCTACCTCACCAATCGTCCGGGCGACGTGAAATACGGCACCAGCGGCAAGCCGCTCGCCGGCTACGACCTTCGCTTGGTCGACGACGATGGCAAGGTCATCACCACGCGCGGCGAGATGGGTGAGTTGCAGGTGCGCGGGCCGACCAGCGCGATGATGTATTGGAACAACCGCGAGCAGTCGCGCACGACCTTTCTCGGCGACTGGACGCGCTCGGGCGACAAATATGTCGAGGACGACGACGGCTACTTCGTCTACTGCGGCCGCCGCGACGACATGCTCAAGGTCTCGGGCATGTATGTGTCGCCGTTCGAAGTCGAGGGCGTGCTGCAGAGCCATCCCGACGTGCTCGAAGCCGCCGTCGTCGGCTGGCCGGACGACGATAGGCTGATCAAGCCCAAGGCGTTCGTGGTGCTCAAAGCGCCGGACAAGGCAAGCGATGCCTTCGCGCGCACGCTGCAGGATCACTGCAAGCAAAAGCTCGCCGCTTACAAATATCCGCGCTGGCTCGAATTCCGCGCCGAGTTGCCGAAAACCGCGACCGGCAAAATTCAGCGCTTCAAGCTGCGCGCGGAAGCGGACGGGAAGTAACACGAAAATTCCGTCACCCTGAGGTGCGAGCGCAGCGAGCCTCGAAGGGCGACGGCCACCCAAGTCGGCTGCTGCCGACTCGGGCATTGAAAATTCCGAAATCGGTGAACCGACTTCGGTTGGCCGCGGCCGTATCCTTCGAGGCCCGCGCTACGCGCGGGCGCCTCAGGATGACTGGTTACATGTTTAATCCAGCGGCTCGACCTTGACGATCGACGCGCCGTGGTTGCTGCCGATCCACAGCGTGCCGGGATTCTTGGCGTCGTCGACGAAGACGCGGCGGATATTGGTCGGCCGCGGCAGCGGATATTCGGTGTATTGCCCGGACTTGATGTCGAGGCGCGCCACCCGGTCGGTGTTCATCGAGGCGGTCCAGGCATTGCCGTTCTTGTCCGCCACCGCGTCATAGGGCGACGACCACGGCGTCGGCACTTTCCATTCCTGGATCTTCCCGGTCTCCGGATCGAGCATGCCGATGGCGTTGCCGAAATATTCGGCGAACCACAGCCGGCCCTGGTCGTCGACGCGACCGCGCCGCGGATGCGAATTCGGCGTCGGCGTCAGATAGACGGTCGGCTCCTTGGTCTTGGCGTCGAGCCGCACGATGTTGCCGGCGGAGAAATCGAGCAGATAGAGATTATTTTCGGCGTCAGCGTGGATGCCGTAGGTGCCGATGCGCTTGCCGGTGCGCGGATCCTTCGGCGCGCCGAGGTCCTCGAACTTGTTCGACGCGAGGTCCAGCCGATAGATGTGGCCGCCGTCGGAATTCTTGATCCACACCTTGTCGTCGACCGGCGTGCCCTCGACCGCGAGATGCCCGAGCTGGCCGGCGTCGGTGTCCCATTCCTTGGGTGTCGACCACGTCCTCGAATTTTTGCGTCTTGCGATCGAACTTGGCGATCGCGCTCTGATACATCAGGCCGACCCAAGGGTTGTCGTCCTTGTCGATTTCGAGATTGAGCGTGCCGAGCGAGAAGCCGGGCTTGGTTTCAGGAATCGGATATTGCGTGACGACGCCCGTCTTCGGATCCAACTCGCCGAGGAACATCTGGCCGAAATCCGAGTACCAGACGTTGCCTTCGTGATCGAGCACCACGTCATGCGGCTCGATCAGCTTATTCGGCAGGTCGTACTCGGTGATGATGACGTGGGTGGATTTGCCGGTCAGCCGCGGCAGCGTCTTGAGCGGCCAGCTCCAGGTGTCCTGCTGGCTCAAATTGATGCTGGCGAGCCACTCGGCGGCCTGCTGCGCTTGCGGACCGTTGCCGACATTGCGTCCGGCGTTGCCGGCGAGCGGCTGCGGCTTGAGCGGCGTGCTGCCCGGATAATAGTGGGCCATGCGCTTGAAGACCTGCATGAACTCGTCGGCGTCGTGGGTCGAACGCACGATGCGCTCCAGGGTGTGGCAGCCGTTGCATGCGAGCACGAACCGCTTCTGCTCGTCGCTGCCGGGCATGCTCATGAGCCATTCGGCGTTAGTGAGCTGCGCGCTCAGGTTCCGCGCCGGCTTGAGCGTGACGTCGATCTTGTCCTCTTGGCCCGCGGCGATGGTGGCGTCCTTCGGCCCATCGAGATCGTAGCCGGTGGCGCGGATGCTGATCGCGTAGTGGCCGGGATCGAGCCGGGAAGCCGGGAAACTGAAGTGGCCCTTGTCGTCGGTGACGACCGAGACGGTGATGGTCGAGCCGTCCTTCCTGGCGCTGACGACGACGCCTTCCATCGGCCCTTCCTTGGCGGAGCGTCACCGCGCCCGAAAGCGCCGCCGCATTTTGCGCGAAGGCCGGCGCGGAGGCCTGCAACACCAGGGCCGCGAGACCGGCGGCCGAGGCGAGCAATCTCGTCTTCGTCGGCATGGGAACCTCCCGTTTCCGGAACTGGCGTTGCGCAAAGCTTTGCCAGTCTGGCTCAATTCTATGGTGTTCGTGCAAGCGTAGGCTCCTCGCCCCGGCGATTCAATGTCGCCCCGGCACAACGGCGACCGGCCGCCAGCGTGACTTGCGTTAACAATCCGCGGGTATTACTAAATCGCCATTCCGTCGGCATGCCGCGGTAGCTCAGCCGGTAGAGCACCGCATTCGTAATGCGGGGGTCGGGGGTTCGAATCCCTTCCGCGGCACCAATACCACCCCAAACAGCAAGATATAGATGCGCAAAAGTCCTTGCGGTACAAGGATTTCTTGAAAAATTTCTCTTCATCGGGTGCCACTGGAATGCCTCACATCTACTCAGAAAAAATGGGTAGATTCCTGGGTAGATATTTCGCGCTATAGGGGGTACCGCCGTTTCAGTGGCGAATGGAACGGCGCGTCATTCTTAGCCTGACGCATCAAAACACGATCGCCGGACTCCAGCGCGACACCGCCTCGATTCCCTATGACTAAAGACCTAATCATTCTTCAACCAATGCTCCAACGTGGACACCCGCTATGAAGCTTGTCGACCTTACTCATACCGTCGATGCCAGCATGCCAGTCTATCCGGGGGATCCCACCCCCGAATTGAAGCAGACCGCATTCATTGGGGAACACGGGTACAACGAATATTGTTTGCACGCGGGCATGCATGTAGGCACCCATATGGATGCTCCACTTCATATGATCCCGGACGGAGCATTCATGTCAGAGATGCCGCCAACCCAGTTCTTCGGACCTGGTCGGCTGATCGACGCGCGCGGCCGAAAGCTAGTAACGGAGGACCTTCTCGAAAAAGTTCAACTTGCAAAAGGGGATATCGTTCTGGTGCTGACTGGTTGGTACAAGCATTTCAGGTCTTCTGACTATTATGAGGCTTTCCCGGAAATCGCTCCGGAATTCGCCCAGCGACTGGTGACCGCTGGCGTCTCAATTCTCGGCCTTGACACGCCAACCCCAGACAAGCCGCCTTTCCCAATTCATAAAATTCTGCTTTCCAAAAACGTCCTGATCATCGAGAATCTCAACGATGTGGAGTTACTATTGGGCGTCGATGAATTTGAAGTAATTGCCGCTCCGGTGAAATTCCGTTCCGAGGCGGCGCCCGTGCGCGTCATTGCGAGGATGCCAAACTAAGTTAGGGCACATATGGACCCGTCCAATAGAATGTCCTCGTCCACGATTTGCATGAGTTCGCGACCGTAGGATTCTGCGCAGCAAATCAGGTCATTCGGCTTTATCAGGGGGTTGGCCATTGGGGCACCGGCTACGCCAAGCCAAGCCCGCTTTGTTTCTGATTAGCGGGCGGTGAGGAAAAAACGTTGATGCTCTTCGTCTGTCAAATCTCTTGGCATAATCATACGCGCATGATCGACGAGCGCTTGGGTTGTCGCGAACAGTGGCCAAATTCGCGCCGTCTTGTCATCGGAGGCGGTCGCCAACCTGTGGCCATCCGGCGAAAGCGCGATGTCGTGAATTTGATCATCGTGACCGTTCAGCCGCGCAACTTCGGTTCCGGTCGCAACATCCCATACGCGCCCGGTCTTGTCCCAAGACGCCGTGACGACGCGCGTCTCGTCCGGCATAAACAACGCCGCCTCGAGGCGATCTTTATGCCCGCGAAACACCTTGAGCTGGGCACCGCTGTGCGAATCCCACAGCCGCGCGGTGTTGTCCCAGGATGCGGTTAGCACTTCACCGCCGTCGCGCGAAAATACGGCTGACTGGACCTGCGCCGTGTGTCCTTTGAGCAGCGCAAGCTGCTGGCCGGTAGCCGCGTCCCAGACTCTTGCGGTTTCATCCTGGGAGGCGGTGACCAACCGTCGGCTGTCAGGCGAGAATGCTACCGCGCGAACCCAATTGGTATGGCCCTTCATCACGGAGATCTGAGCACCGGTCGTGGCATCCCATACTCTTGCAGTCTCGTCGTTGGACGCGGTGGCGATCCATTTGCCGTTCGGCGAGAAGACGGCCATGTGAACCAAGGCTCCATGTCCGGCAAGAAGGGCAATTTGGTCACCGGTCGCGGCATTCCAAATGCGCGCCGTATTGTCCCTTGAAGCGGTGACAAGACGCGTCCCGTCCGGCGAGAAAGCAACGGAATCAATTTGGCCCTGATGCCCTTGATAGATGCGGAGCCGGTGCCCAGTCACGGCATCCCACAAGCGCGCCGTATCGTCCGCTGAAGCGGTGACGACCGCTTTTCCATCCGGGGAAAACGCGACTGCCGAGACCGCTTCGGTGTGTCCTATGAGCGGCGGTACGACCTCGGCTCCGGTCGCGGCATCCCAAATTCGCGCTGTATGGTCATCCGATGCAGTCGCTAACCGTCGGCCGTCGGGCGAGAAAGCGACGGCTGCGACCGAATCCGTGTGCCCGCGCAGCGTGACGACTTCCATCCCGCCGCTCGAAGCCCAGATTCGCGCAGTATCATCGTATGACGCGGTCACCACCTGGCGGCTGTCCGGTGACCACGCGGCTGAGTAGACCCAGCCCGCATGTCCGCGCAAAACGGCGACCAGCGTGTCGTCCCCAGCGTCCCAAATTCTCGCGGTGCCATCGCCGGACGCCGTAACCACACGCCGTCCGTCTGGCGAGAACGCCGCTGACACGACCGCCTTGTCGTGTCCGCGCAACGTGGCGACCAGGGTGCCGTCATTGACGTTCCATATTCGGGCCGTCTTGTCCATCGAAGCGGTGACTACGCTCTGCCCGTCGGGCGAGAACGCTGCACTTAAGAGCACATCGCTATCACCGCTGAGGACGAAAAGCCGTTCGCCGGTTTCCGTCGACCAAATCGCGGCAGTCTTATCCCACGATGCGGTGACAATCTTTTTGCCGTCTGCCGAAAACGCCGCATCGAAGACCTGATCCTGGTGTCCGGTCAGCACTTTGATCTCTTCTCCGGTTTGCGCATCCCAAATGATGGCCGTGCCGTCTGCGGAAGCGGTCAGCACCATCCGACCGTCAGGCGAGAACACCGCGGAGTACACCTCGTTCTCAGCCTTGTGGTGGAGGATGTGGAGCTGCGCACCGGTTTTCGCGTTCCAAATCCGCGCAGTGGAATCCCGGGAGGCCGTGACCACGAGACGGTCATCGGGCGAAAATACAGCAGAATAGACTTCGTCCGTGTGACCGCTCAGAACACGAACGAGCCGGCCGTCCGTGGTGTTCCAAATCCGCGCCGTCTTGTCCCATGAGGCCGTCACTACATGCGTGCCGTCCGAGGAGAATTCAGCCGAGTCCAGCCGATTGTCGTGCCCCTTCAACAATGTAAGCATTTTTCCCGAGTCGGCGTCCCATATTAGCGCGGTCTTGTCCCAGGCCGCTGTAAGCACGAGGCGCCCATTCGGAGAGAAAACCGCGGATGTGACGTGATCGGCGTGACCGTGTAGCACGCGTTGTTCGCGCAGCGCCGTTGTTGACCGGTACAGCATCGATTCGGCGTCCGCCAAATAGGGCCGTCTTTCGCTCCCGCGATTATCGGGAAGCGCATGCAGCGCGAGTGCGCTGGCGGTTCCGAAGTCGCTACTGTCGTAGTTCTGGCCCGCGAGGTCGACAAGGAAACGAGATTGATTGGTCAGTGCGGTATCGCGCTGAGCGTTTGCCTGGAGATACTGAAACCAGGTGCCAGCCGCGACCAAGGCTAATCCCACCGCCGCAATGGAAGAACCCCAAACAATCAACTGCCGCAGCCACCGGGCGCGGGCTTCCTGCGCCCGCGCTTGCTCCTCCTGCGCCTTCACTCGCGCCTTCTCTGCGTCGTCCAAGTCGACGCTTCGCGAGATGAACGAGCGCAGCGGCTCCATTTCGCGTCCAACAAAACGCCGCGGATATCGATCAAGCCATCCGCGCGCTCTGGTCAGCAGCAGACCGCGAAGTAGCGCCTCGTCCTGATTGCCCGCTTGATCCCAAATAAGCCAGGCGGCTCGCAGTCGCTCGATGTCGGTCAGGAAATCCTCTTCTTGGGTTAGCCAGTCATCGAGCATCGGCCACGCTTTGAACAGGGCCTCGTGTGCGACTTCGATGACGGGCGTTCCCTCGCGGCCCGCCAAGTGTGCGGTCTGCCCTTTGCCGCCGGTCTCAGGCGCAGCTTGGGTCTGCGCGGCGCCCTCGGATTTCTCCGTGTCGGCTTCCGCCTTGCTGGACATCAGACGTGCGTCGACCAGCGCATGGATGAGGCGGCGCGATCCCTCTGGAAGGTCGGCGATCGGCGCCTGTTGCCGGACTCGCTTTTTGTCGTCAAGGCGCACGCGCACGAGGTAGGGTATGAAGGCGTCCCGCAGCGCATCGAGCTCTTTTTGGTCCGGCTTGAATCTCTTTACCGAGTCGTCGGCGACCAGGCGCACCGAGTTCTGGATCGGATTGAGTCCCCGGACAGGATCGCTGAGCGCTAAATATTGATTGATTGACAGCGTCTGGTTTTGCAACGAGCGTTGATAAAGCAGATAGAGCGTGTAGGCGAGCAACGGCAGCGCTTCGCGGCTCTCCACGTCTTGCACGATAAGCTGGGTGAGACCGTCTTCAATATCGAGCCCGGCGATGCCAGCCGGGCCTTCGACGAGCCGCGGAATTTGGTCGAAGGGCATCGGGCCCAGCGGATATGTTTCGCAAAATTGCGCAAGGTCGCTTGTCTCCAGGAGCCCTTGCAGCACATCCGATCGGCCGGTCGCGATCGTAATCAGGGGTAACTCCAGCTTCGGATCTAACAGCGATGCAAGCAGCCCGACGAAATGGTCGCGCTCTTTATGCTCTGCGATCGTAAAAATTTCCTCGAACTGATCGATAGGCAGCAGCACGGTGGTCGACCGTGCGTCGCCGACGCGCATGTCCTTGAACAACTGTTGGATGCGATCGAGCGCTTTTTCCTTGTCGCTCAGAATCTCATGCCACTCGCGCCACTTGTCTGGAGTCTCTAGATAATGGGTAATCGATTTGGCAAGAGCCTCGAGCGGCTCCTTTCCCGGTCGCACTGTGGGAAGCACAGCCCACTGCTTTCGCCGCCGCGCCAGTTGCGGCAGGACACCCGCCTTGAGCAGCGACGATTTTCCTGAACCGGACGCGCCAATGATAAGGATGAGGCGAGCCCCGCCTTGGCCGCGCGGCGTGACAAGACGATCGATGACTTCGCGCACCTCCTCGTCGCGGCCGAAAAAGATAGCCGCATCTTCCTGCTCGAACGCCAGAATGCCCGGATAGGGCAATCGGTCCCGAGGAAGTGTAAAGCCACGCGCAAGGTCATTGGTAATGTCGTGCAGCCTGGCCTTCAGGATTTCGAACGCCTCGGCGCCTAATTTGACGGCATCGATGGCTTGAATGTCGGGAACGGGGTTCTGTGCGCCAGGCTCGCAAATGACCGGCAAGATGATCTTGTCCAGCGCCCGCGCATGGGTCAATTCGACAAAGCACCATTTCGATTTGGCCCAATTTGCCGTCAGCACGAGAATGACGGCTTGGCAACGCCTGATTTGCCGGTAAAGCGTTTGCTCCCACTGCTCGCCGGGAACGATGCCGCTCTCCTTGTCGAAATCAAGAAATACCTGGTCGTAACCCAAGTCCGCGAACGATTTTTTGATGTTCTCGGAGACGCCGGCGTCGTGATTGGAATGACTGATGAATATGGCTGGCATACCCGCACACCCAAAATTAGACTAAGTCATCCGCCGATCGCCCGGTTCATGCATCCTGGGCGCGTGCCGCAGCCCCATGAATGACCATCGCGCACCACCTTTAACTTCGGCGGAGCGATCGGCCGCTGCATTTTTGCGGGTCTCCCGGCCGAAATTTACCACGCCCGTGTCGAAATCTTTGAACCGCGGCTGCGCTCGGTCGACGCGGCCATTGACTATGTCAACAGTCTGTATTGACTTGGATATCTCAGTAGCATTGCTATAATCGGCTGCCAAGCAACAACTCACCGCGGACCGAGGTATGGCCAATCTTGCCGGTGTTAGTTTGCTAATTTGGTTGATTTTGGCGGGCGGCGCGCAAGCGCAGATCAAAATCGGCGTTGCAGGACCGTTGAGTGGCCCCGGTCGCGCGTACGGGGTGCAATTCAAGAATGGCGCCTCCCAAGCAATCGAAGATATTAATATCGGCGGTGGAATGTTCAACCAAAGAGTTATTGCCGTCTACGGCGACGACGAAGCAGATCCGGACGTGGGCGTCGAGGTTGCCAAAAACCTTGTCCAGGACAAAATCAACTATGTGGTCGGTGACGTCGATTCGGGAGTGACGTTGAAAGCGTCGGTGATTTACCAGGAAAATGGAATACTTGATATAACGCCGTCATCGACAAACACTCAGATTACCGAGCGAGGCATGTGGAATATTTTTCGCACCTGCGGCCGCGACGATCAGCAGGGCGAAATAGCCGGCTCTTACATCGTTCAGCATTTCAACGGGAAGAATATCGCGATCATCAGCGACGGCACAGAGTACGGCAACGGACTTGCGAAGGAAACCAAGGCCGCCATCAACGCCCACCTCATGAATGAAGTATTATTTGATGAGATCAAGGTGGGGCAAAGCGATTATGCGGATCTTATCGCCAGGCTCAAGGACCTGAGTGTCGATCTGGTCTACATGTCTTCCGAGCACACCGAGGCGGCTTTGCTTCTCAAGCAAATGCGCAATGAAGGACTCAATGCCGTCATGATGGGAGGCGACGGCTTATCGGCTGAAGAGTTTGCAGTCATCGCAGGGCCGGCCGCCAAAGGAACTCTTATCACGTTTGCGCCGGACCCGCGCAAACGGCCGGAAGCCCAAGATGCCGTTGAAAGGTTCCGTGCCAAGAGGATCGAGCCAGAAGCGTACACGCTTTACAGCTACGCGGCGGTGCAAGTCATCAAACAGAGTGTTGAAATGGCCAAATCGCTCGATTCCAGGAAGGTCGCAGCGCAAATTACAACGGGCGTCAAATTCAAGACCGTCATTGGCGATCTCTCGTATAATAAGAAAGGCGATATCACCCGATATGACTACGTCATGTATCAATGTGCGCCGGATGCGGGAGGCAGGTTGGTTTATCAGGAAATTCCCTAGCCGAAGCGGAACATCCTGACTGGGCAAGTCACGCCCGCGATAATCGCCGTCGCTTTCTGCCAAGCAATCCCCCTGGGAGGAAATCTTGCCCGTAATGTCCGGAAAACGCGCCTTCCTCGACCTGCTCAAGCAGGAGGGCGTCAAGGTGATGTTCGGCAATCCCGGCACCACCGAACTGCCGCTGATGGATGCCTTCGCGGTCGAGCACGACATCCGCTACATCCTCGGCCTCCAGGAAGCGGCGCTGATGTCGATGGCCGACGGCTATGCCCAGGCCTCGGGCGAATCTCGCGGTGCTCAATCTTCACGTCGCGCCCGGCCTCGGCAATGCCATGGGCATGCTCTACGACGCCATGAAGGCGAACGCGCCGGTGCTGGTCACCGCCGGCCAGCAGGACAACGAATATCTCGTCACCGAGCCGGTGCTGACCGCCGATCTGCCGACCCTGGCGCGGCCGTTCGTCAAATGGGCCGCCGAGGTGCATCGCGCCGAGGATTTGCCGCTCTATGTGCATCGCGCGGTGAAGACCGCGCTGGCGCCGCCGACCGGCCCGGTGTTCCTGTCGCTGCCCGGCGACATCCTCAAGAACGACGCCGACATCGACATGCTCGAACCGACGCGTATCGCGCCGCGCATGCGCGGCGATGCCGACGCGGTCGCCGCCGCCGCCGAGATGCTGGCCAAGGCCGAGCGCCCGGTCATCATCGCCGGCGACGCCGTGGCGCAGAGCCGCGCCCATAAGGAGCTCGCCGCGCTCGCCGAGGCGATCGGCGCGCCGGTCTATGTCGAGTTCATTCCGAGCACCGCATCGTTTCCGGCATCGCATCCGCTTTATCGCGGCATGATGACCCGCACCCAGGCCGGCGTGCGCGAGGTGCTCGACAAGCACGATTTGTTGTTCTCCGTCGGCGGCGACCTGTTCACCTGGTCGCTGCCATCGGCCATCGATCCGTGGCCGGCGGGCCTGCCGCTCATTCATTTGGACACCGACCCTTGGCAGATCGGCAAGAACTATCCGGCCAAGGTCGCGATCCTCGGCGATCCGAAGGCGACCTTGCCCGATATCACCGCGGCGATCGGCGCGCGCATGACCGCGAGCGCCAAGAGCGCCGCGAGCGCACGGCTGAAATCCGCGACCGAGGCGATCAAAAAAGACCGCGACGCGTTTCGCGCCAAGGCCCGCGCCATGGCCGGCAAGACGCCGGTGCAGCCGCTGGCGCTGCTTGAAGCGATCGGCGCCATGCTGCCGAAGGACGCCGTGGTGATCGAGGAAATTCTGTCGTCCGCGCCCGGCGTGCGCTCGATGATCAACAGCGACGACGAGCAAAGCTTTTTCGGCCTGCGCGGCGGCGGCATCGGCTGGGGACTGCCGGCGGCGATCGGCGCCAAGATCGCGCTGCCCGATCGGCCTGTCGTAGCGCTCATCGGCGACGGCAGCGCCATGTACACTGTGCAGGCGCTGTGGACCGCGGCGCGCTACCGGCTGCCGGTCGTCTGGGTGATCTTCAACAACACCAGCTATCGCATCCTCAAACAGCGCCTGGTCATGCTGCGCGGCCTCGCCGAGCAGGCCGACAAGTTCGTCGGCATGGAGCTCAACGATCCGGCGATCGATTTCGTCGGCCTCGCCCGTTCGCTCGGCATCGAGGGCCAGCGCGCCGCAACCGTGAAGGACGCCACCGACCTGATCGGCAAGGCGCTGAAAGACGGCAAAGCGATGCTGATCGATGTCGACATGGAGCGCGGCTACAAGCCAATGTGACAGTCACACCGCTGTCAGCGGCATATCGGCGAAGATTTTATACTGTTGCGACTTCGGCTTGGCCTTGTCTTCCTCGTTGAGATACTCGACCGAGCTTTTGCCCAAATAGGCGAGCGGCAGCACCATCACGCGGACGAAGCGCGTCGGCCGGTCGGCGGCTTGCGCGAACACGCCGTCCGGACCGGTCTCGTACCAGGCGCCGCCGGGACCGTAGGAATGCGAGTGGCCGCGGGTGTCGATGCGGATGCCGCCTTCGAGCAGACAACGAATGCCCGGCCCCTGATGCCGGTGCAGATAAGCGCAGCCGCCCGGCGGGAACGCGACGCTGTCGCCGCGCAGCAGCAGCGCGCCCTTCGGCACGGTCGCAAGCTCCGCTGAAAATTTTTCGCGCGATACAACGTCCTTCCATGTCTCCAGTCCGCCGCCGCCATCTCCCGCCACGAGCTCCCAGCGCCACACCGTCGCGCCGGCGCTGCCGGCTTTGAGCATGACGGCGCCCTCGCCGCTCCACGCTTCGCCGTCGCTCAACGTGCGATCCGCCACGGCAAGCGAGCCGTGCACGACAAAAATCATGCGCGGCAGCGCCGGCAAAGCTGCCTCGCCGCCGTTCGGCAGCACGTCTTCATAAAGCCGAAGCTCCGGATGCATCATTCCTCTCCCGCCACGTCATGCGCCGGGCGAGTGTCTGCGCTGAACGCCTCGCGCGCAACGGCATTTACACGTCTCTCAGGGCGCTGCTAAATCGCCGTGAGACACGAGGACGTCCCATGCCCACGATCGATACCGAGCGCTTTCGGCTGCGCAATTTCGTCGACAAGCTGGTCGATGCCGGCGAGTGCGAGGTGCACAACGCGCCCATCGACCTGGTCGATGTGGGCGGCGTCCTCGACGGCAACCCACGCGCGGTGCTGTTCAAGGCGGCGGGGCCGGAAAAGGCCGAGCTGGTCGGCAATGTGATGGCCTCGCGGTCTCGGCTCGCCCGCGCGCTCGACTCCGACGAGCGCGGTTTGTTGGCCACCCTCGCGACGCGGCTCAACCGCCTGCATCCGCCCGTCAAAGTGTCGTCGCAGCAGGCGCCGGTGCAGCAGGTCGTGCTCAAGGACGACGATGCCGACCTGTGCAAGCTGCCGGTACATCTGCAACACGCCGCCGACGGCGCGCCCTACATTTCCGCCGGCATCGACTACGCGCTGTTTCCCGGCACCGGCTTCACCAATGTGGGCTGCCGCCGCATCATGCTGCGCGGACCGCGGCAGGCCGGCGTCGACCTGATCGCGCCGAGCGATATGCGCGCCATCTATCTCGAAGCCGCCGCGCAAGAAGGAGCCGGTGCCGGTCGCCTATGCGGTCGGCTCGCACCCGGCGGATTTTCTCGCCGCCATGACGGCGCTGCCCAACGTCGACGAGCTCGATATCATCGGCGGCCTGCGCGGCCAGCCGGTGCCGGTGGTGAAATGCGTCACCAGCGACATCTATGTGCCGGCCGACGCCGAATATGTGATCGAGGGCGTGCTCGATCCGGCCGGCCACGTCGAGCCGGAAGGGCCCTTCGGCGAGTATGTCGGCTACTACGGCGTGGTGAAGCGCAATCCAGTTCTGCACATTACCGCGATCACGCATCGCGAGGATGCGCTGTTCCAGACGCTCACCATCGGCGGCCGCGCGCTGGCGCGCACCGACACCGCGCAACTCTCCGCGATGAAAACTGAAACTGCGGCCTGGGCAGCGCTGATGGCTTCCGTGCGCGAGCCGCTCGCCGTCTATGCGACGCCGTCGAGCGGCGGCATGTACAATGTGCGCGTCTCGCTGCGCCAGCGCGTGCCGGGCGATGCCAAGAACGCCATCGCGGCGATCTTCGGCTCGCACGCCGAAGCCAAGCACGTCTTCGCCTTCGACCCCGACATCGACGTGTTCTCCGACGCCGAGACCGATTGGGCTTTTGCCACGCGCTTCCAGGCCGACCGCGATCTCCTCGTCGGCTCCGGCTTCCGCGTCGTGCCGCTCGATCCGTCGCTCGGCGGCGCGCGCACCGGCGCAAAACTCGGCTTCGACTGCACCATTCCTTTCGGCAAGGCGAATTCGCTGGAGTTCTCGGTGCCGACGCCACCGGTCGCCAAGAAGGGCGCGCAACACAAATCGGTCGAGGCAGCGCTTGCGGCCGGACCGGCGAGCTTTTTGGAATTGATGGCGGCGCTCGGCAGCAAGGACGGCCGCGAGATCGTTCGCGCGCTCGATGCGCTTTACGCCGCGAAAACCCTCGGCCGGCTCGACGACGGCCGCTATGTGCTCAAGAAGAGTTAAGCGCGCCTGGCACCCGAGCGCGTACAAAAACTAAAAGAGTTGGGAGGAGTTTTATGCAACGAACCACGCCGCCATTTCGCGCCGACCATGTCGGCAGCCTGTTGCGACCGCCGGTGCTGAAAGAGGCGCGCGCCAAGCGCGAGCGCGGCGAGATCACGGCCGACGCAGTTGCGCGCGATCGAAGACCGCGAGATCGAGAAGGTCATCAAGAAACAGGAAGAGATCGGGCTGAAACTCGCCACCGACGGCGAATTGCGCCGCTCGTGGTGGCATTTCGACTTCTTCCGTGGCCTCGACGGCGTCACGTTCTATACCACCGACGCCATCCAGTTCCACGGCGTGCAGACCAAGGCCGAGGGCATCAAGATCGACGGCAAGCTCGGCTTCTCCGGCCATCCGATGCTGGAGCACTTCAAGTTCCTCAAAGCCCATACGCGCGTCACGCCGAAGATGACGATCCCGGCGCCGAGCACATTCCATTTCCGCCAGGGCCGCGCCGCGATCAGCAAGGAGGTCTATCCCGACATCGATCCGTTCTTCGACGATCTCGCCAAGGCCTATCGCAACGCCATCCGCGCCTTCTACGACGCCGGCTGCCGCTACCTGCAGCTCGACGACACCGCCTGGTCGATGATGTGCGATCCGAACGAACGCGCGCAATCGACGAAGCGCGGCGACGATCCGGACGCGTTGCCGAAGCGCTATGCGCGGCTGACCAATGCCGCGCTGGAAGGCAAGCCGGCCGACATGGCGATTACGATGCATTCGTGCCGCGGCAATTTCCGCTCGACCTTCATCGCCTCGGGCGGCTACGAGTTCGTCGCCGAACAACTGCTCGGCAATACCGGCCTCGACGGCTATTTCCTCGAATACGACACCGACCGCGCCGGCGGTTTCGAGCCGCTGCGGTTTTTCCCGAAGGGCAAGAAGCAGGTCGTGCTCGGGCTGGTCACGTCGAAGTTCGGCAAGCTCGAGAACAAGGACGACATCAAGCGCCGCATCGACGAGGCGACCAAATACATCGCGCTCGACCAGCTCTGCCTGTCGCCGCAATGCGGCTTTGCCTCGACCGAGGAAGGCAACGTGCTGGCCGAGGACGAGCAATGGGCGAAGCTGCGGATGATCGTGGAGCTCGCCGACGAAGTGTGGGGTTGAGTATGCAGCGTACCAAGCCGCCGTTCCGCGCCGACCACGTCGGCAGCCTGCTGCGCACGGCACCGCTGAAGGAAGCGCGCGAGAAACGCGCGCGCGGCAAGATCAGCGCCGACGAGCTGACGGCGATCGAAGACCGCGAGATCGAAGGCGTGATCCGCAAGCAGGAGATGGTCGGGCTCAAATCGGTGACCGACGGCGAGTACCGGCGCATCTCCTGGAACTATGATTTTCTCGAGCAGCTCGACAACGTCAAGTCCTATGTCGGCGAGCGCAAGATCAAGTTTGCCGCAAGCGGCCCGCAGCCGCGGCCGATCCTGCTGCGCGTCATCGGCAAGCTCGGCGGCTACAAGCCGCATCCGATGATCGAGCATTTCAAGTTCCTCAAAGCGCACACCAGCCAGACGCCGAAGCTGACCATTCCGTCGCCGTCGTCGCTGCATTTCCGCTACGGCCGCGACGTGGTGCCGGAAAAGCTCTATCCGTCGATGAACGATTTTTATCGCGACCTCGGCGAGACCTATCGCAAGGCGGTGCGCGCCTTCGCCGACGCCGGCTGCCGCTATCTGCAGCTCGACGAGGTCAATCTCGCCTATCTGTGCGATCCGACGCTGCGCAAGCAGATCACCGATCGCGGCGAGGATCCGGCGGCGCTGCCGGGCATCTATGCCGGCATGATCAACGCGGCGATCTCCGACATCCCGTCCGACATGACCATCACCATGCATCTGTGCCGCGGCAATTTCCGCTCGAGCTTCGTCGCCTCCGGCGGCTACGAGCCGGTGGCCGAGCTGCTGTTCAATCAGATCAACGTGCACGGCTATTTCATGGAATACGACACCGAGCGCGCCGGCGGTTTCGAGCCGCTGCGCTTCGTGCCCAAGGGCAAGACCGTCGTGCTCGGCCTCGTCACCAGCAAGATCCGGCGGCTGGAAAGCCGCGACGAGATCAAGCGCCGCATCGAGCAGGCGGCGAAATTCGTCGACATCGATCAGCTCTGCCTGTCGCCGCAATGCGGCTTCGCCTCGACCGAGGAAGGCAACGTGCTGGCCGAGGACGAGGAATGGGCGAAGCTGCGGATGATCGTCGAGATCGCCGACGAAGTGTGGGGCTAAGGAAGAGTAACGTCATGCAACGAACCAAACCGCCGTTCCGCGCCGATCACGTCGGCAGCCTGTTGCGGCCCGCGGCGCTGAAAGCAGGCGCGCGAGCGACACGCCAAGGGCGAGATCACGGCGGACGAGCTGAAAGCGGTGGAAGACCGCGAGATCAAGGACGTCATCAAGAAGCAGGAAGCGGCCGGCCTGCAATCGATCACCGACGGCGAATTCCGCCGCTCCTGGTGGCATCTCGATTTCCTCTGGGGCCTCGACGGCGTCGAGAAGACCGTCATGGAGACCGGCATCGCCTTCGCCGCCACGCGGACGCGCAACGAAGGCACCAAGGTCACCGGCAAGATCGGCTTCTCCGGCCATCCGATGATCGAGCATTTCAAATTCGTCCAGGCGCACACCAAACGTACGCCGAAGATCACGATCCCGGCGCCGTCGGCGCTGTACGGCCGCCCGGTCGGCACACCGATCGACAAGACGGTCTATCCCAAGCTCGACACGATGTTCGACGATCTCGGCCAGGCCTACAAAAAAGCCGTGCGCGCTTTCGCCGATGCCGGCTGCCGCTACTTGCAGCTCGACGAAGTCTTCATCGCCATGCTGTGCGATCCGAAGTATCGCCAGCAGATGAAGGATCGCGGCGACGATCCCGAAGCGCTCGGCCTGCTCTACGGCGAGCTCATCAACATCGCGATGTCCGACATTCCGTCGGACATGACGGTGACCATGCATCTGTGCCGCGGCAACTACAAATCGACCTTCATGGGCACCGGCGGCTACGAGGCCGAGCAGGAAGTGCTGTTCGACAAGATCAAGGTGCACGGCTATTTCATGGAATACGACACCGACCGCGCCGGCGGCTTTGAGCCGCTGCGGCGTCTGCAGAAAGGCCGCTTCGCGGTGCTCGGCCTGGTGACGACCAAGACCGGCACGCTGGAATCCAAGGACGCCATCAAGCGGCGCATCGAGGAAGCCGCCAAGTTCACCGACCTCGATCAGCTTTGTCTGTCGCCGCAATGCGGCTTCGCCTCGACCGAGGAAGGCAATAGTCTCGCCGAAGAGGAGCAATGGGCGAAGCTGCGCATGATCGGCGAGATCGCCCAAGAGGTGTGGGGGAAATAGGCCAATGGCAAACATCGTGGCCGGAAAGGTCGCCATCGTCACCGGCGCCGCCCGCGGCATCGGCCGCGGCATCGCGCTGTTGATGGCGCAGGAAGGCGCCAAGGTCGTGGTCTGCGATATCGGCGCCAGCCTCGACGGCGCCGGCACCGACGCCGGGCCGGCGCAGGAGGTGGTCGACGAGATCAAAAAAGCCGGCGGCCAGGCGATCGCCTCGACATTGTCGATCAGCGAGCCGGGCAACGGCGACAAGATCGTCAAGGCGGCGCTGGATGCGTTCGGCCGTGTCGACATCCTGGTCAACAATGCCGGCATTTTGCGCGACCGCATCTTTCACCGCATGAGCTGGTCCGACTGGTCCGACGTCATCGCCGTGCATCTGCACGGCAGCTTCAACATGAGCCGCGCCTGCGCCACCCATTTCCGCGAGCAGAATTCCGGCGCCTACGTGCACATGACCTCGACCTCGGGGCTGGTCGGCAATTTCGGCCAGGCCAATTACATGGCGGCTAAACTCGGCATCGTCGGGCTGTCGCGCGGCATCGCGCTCGACATGGCGCGCTTCAACGTGCGCTCGAACTGCGTCGCGCCGTTTGCCTGGACGCGGATGATCGATTCGATCCCGACCGAAACCGAAGAGGAAAAGACCCGCGTCGCCCGGCTGCGCGACATGACGCCGGAAAAGGTTGCGCCGCTGGTCGTTTATCTCGCCTCCGATAAGGCCGACGGCATCAGCGGACAAATTCTCTCGGCGCGCAATAACGAGATTTATCTGTTCAACCAGAACCGGCCGATCCGCACGCTGCATCGCTCCGACGGCTGGACGCCGGAAAAGCTCGCCGCCCAGCTCAAGGGCGCGTTCGCCGCCTCATTCACGCCGCTCGATCGTTCGGGCGACGTGTTCTCATGGGATCCGGTGTGATGACCATCGTCTACGAAAAACTGATGGCGCTCGACATCCCGCCGGCGGAGCAGACCTACACGTCGAAGGACTGCATGCTCTATGCGCTCGGCATCGGCCTCGGCCACGATCCGATGAACGAGGACGAATTGCCGTTCGTCTACGAGAAAAATCTCAAAGTGCTGCCGACCATGGCGGCCGTGCTCGGCTATGTCGGTTTTTGGGCGCGCGATCGCGACACCGGCATCGACTGGGTGAAGATCGTCAACGGCGAACAGGGCGTCACCCTGCATAAGCCGCTCGCCGGCCAAGGCACCGTGATCGGCCGCCAGCGCATCGTCGAGGTGATCGACAAGGGCGCCGGCAAAGGCGCGCTCGTCTTCAGCGAGCGCAAGGTGAGCGACAAGGCGACCGGCGATCTGATCGCGACCGTGACGCAGACCACGTTCTGCCGCGCCGACGGCGGATTTGGCGGCCCGCCGCGTCAGGCGCCGGAGCCGCATCCGCTTCCCACGCGCGCGCCGGACGCCGTGTGCGATCTCGGCACCCGCCCGGAAGCGGCGCTTGATCTATCGGCTGAGCGGCGACCGCAATCCGCTCCATGCCGAGCCGGCCTTCGCCAAACAGGCCGGCTATCCGCGGCCGATCATGCACGGGCTCGGCAATTTCGGCATTTCCGGCCACGCCGTGCTGAAAACTTTTTGCGGCTACGACCCCGGCAAGCTCGCGTCGTTCGCCTGCCGCTTTTCCGCGCCGGTGTTTCCCGGCGAGACGCTGCGCACCGAGATGTGGCGTGACGGCGCCGTGGTCAGCTTCCGCGCCAAAGTCGTCGAGCGCGACGTCATTGCCGTCAACAATGGCCGCGCCGAGGTGAAGCCGTGAGCGAAAGCGCCGACCTCGCGCCGATCCGCGAGGCGGTGCGCGCGCTGTGCGCCGGCTTTCCCGGCGAATATTGGCGGGCGCTCGACCGCGAGCGCGCTTACCCGGACAAATTCGTCGCCGCTTTGACCAAGGCCGGTTTTCTCGCGGCCCTGATCCCCGAGGAATACGGCGGCAGCGGGCTGACCATGAGCGCGGCCGTCGCCATCATGGAGGAGATCCAGGCGTCCGGCTGCAACGGCGCCGCCTGCCACGCCCAGATGTACACCATGGGCACGGTGCTCCGCCACGGCAGCGCCGAGCAGAAAGCGCGCTATCTGCCGGGTATCGCCCGCGGCGAGCTTCGCCTGCAAGCCTTCGGCGTCACCGAGCCGAGCTCCGGCACCGACACGCTGAGCCTGCGCACCACCGCGACACGCGGCGGCAACGACAGCTACGTCGTCAACGGCCAGAAAATCTGGACGTCGCGCGCCGAGCACTCCGATCTCATGCTGCTGCTCGCCCGCACCACGCCGCGCGAACAGATTAAAAAGCGCACCGAAGGCCTGTCCGTCTTTCTGGTCGACATGCGCGAGGTCAAAGGCAAAGGCCTGACCATCCGGCCGATCCGCACCATGATGAACCACGCCACCACCGAGGTGTTCTTCGAGAACATGCGCGTGCCGGCGGAGAATCTCATCGGCGTCGAGGGCGAAGGCTTTCGCTACATCCTCTCCGGCATGAACGCCGAGCGCATCCTGATCGCCGCCGAATGCATCGGCGACGCCAAGTGGTTCATCCAGAAGGCCACCGCCTATGCGGGCGAGCGCGAGGTGTTCGGCCGGCCGATCGGCAAGAACCAGGGCGTGCAGTTTCCCATCGCGCGGGCCTACATCGCCATGCGCGCCGCCGAATTGATGGTGCGCGAGGCGGCCGCGCTCTACGAAGCCGGCAAGGATTGCGGCGCCGAAGCCAATATGGCGAAGCACCTCGCCGCCGAAGCCTCGTGGGCCGCGGCCGACATGTGCGTGCAGACCCACGGCGGCTTCGGCTTCGCCGAGGAATTCGACATCGAGCGCAAATTCCGCGAGACCCGGCTCTACACCGTGGCGCCGATCTCGACCAATCTGGTGCTGTCCTACGTCGCCGAGCATGTGCTCGGCCTGCCGAGGTCGTATTGAGCAGCGCCCTCCCCCTCTCCGGCCTCCTCGTCGTCTCGCTCGAACAGGCGGTCGCGGCGCCGATGTGCACGAGCCGCCTGGCCGACGCCGGCGCGCGCGTCATCAAGATCGAGCGGCCGGAAGGCGACTTCGCCCGCGGCTACGACGCGCTGGTGCACGGCGAGTGCAGCTATTTCGTCTGGCTCAACCGCGGCAAGGAATCGGTGGTGCTCGATCTCACCAAGCCGAGGACAAGGCGCTGCTGGCCGCGATGCTCGCGCGCGCCGACGTGTTCGTGCAGAACCTGAAACCCGGCGCGGTGGCAAAGCTCGGCTTCCCGATCGCGGAATTGCGCCGCAAGCATCCGCGGCTGATCTGCTGCTCGATCACCGGCTACGGCGAGAGCGGGCCGCACGCCATGCGCAAGGCCTATGACATGCTGATCCAGGCGGAGTCGGGCCTCGCCTCGATCACCGGCACGACGGAGCCGGCGCGCGTCGGCGTCTCCGTCGTCGATGTCGGCTCCGGCATGTATGCCCAGCAGGCGATCCTCGAAGCTTTGATCGCGCGGCAGCGCACCGGCGAAGGCGCCGAGCTTTCGATTTCCATGTTCGACGCCATGGCGGATTGGATGACGGTGCCGCTGTTGCAGCAGGAAGCCGGCGAGCCGCCGAAGCGCATGGGCCTCGCCCACACCTCGATCTCGCCCTACGGCGCGTTCAAGAGCCGCGACGGCGTCGACATCCTCATCTCGATCCAGAGCGACCGCGAATGGCGCGTGCTGGCGGAAAAAGTCTTGGGCGATGCCGCGCTCGCCGCCGATCCAAATTTCGCCACCAATGTCGAGCGCGTCAAACGCCGCGCCCAGACCGACGGCAAGGTCGCCGCCGTGTTCGGCACGCTCGATGCCGACGCGCTGGAGCAAAAGCTCGCGGCCGCCGACATCGCCTTCGCCCGCGTCAACACGCCGGCCGAGCTGGCACGCCATCCGCATCTGCGCCGCATCACCATCGGCACGCCGAGCGGGCCGGTGTCCTATCCGGCGCCGGCCGAGCAACGCAGCGCAGCGCGGCATTACGGCCCGGTACCGGCAATCGGCGAGCACACCGACGAAAGTGCGCGCAGAATTCATGGCGGCGTAGTCGAGACTCGCACAGCGCAAACTATCCAGTCGAGGGAGAAACGGAGAATCATGGACATCGGCTTCATCGGTCTCGGCAATATGGGCGCCCACATGGCGCGGCGGCTGGTCGAGGCCGGACACAAGGTCATCGTCTACGACACCCGCCAGGAGGCGATCGGCAATATCGCGGCGCTCGGCGGCGTCGCCGCGCGCTCGCCGAAGGAAGTCGCCGACCTGGCCGAAACCGTGATGGTGAGCCTGCCGACGCCCGACATCGTGCTCAAGGTGGCGACCGGCCCGGACGGCGTGATCGAAGGCAAGAAGGTGCGCCGCTTCGTCGATCTTTCGACCACCGGCTCGGTGATGGCGCAGCGCATCTTCAAATTGCTCGCGGCGAAAAACATCGTGCAGATCGACGCGCCGGTCTCCGGCGGCGTCCGCGGCGCCGCGAAAGGCACCGTCGCCGTCATGGCATCGGGGCCGCGCGCCGATGTCGAAGCGGTCGAGCCGGCGCTCAAGGTGATCGGCAAATTCTTTTTCATCAGCGAGCGGTCGGGCGCCGGGCAGACCATGAAGCTCTGCAACAACGTGCTGTCCGCCGCCGGCAGCGCAGCGACATCCGAATCGATGGTGATGGGCGTGAAGGCCGGCCTCAATCCGCGCATCATGCTCGACGTGATCAATGCCAGCTCCGGGCGCAGCACCGCGACCGAGCAGAAATTTCCCGACGCCGTCCTGCCCCGCACCTTCAATCAGGGTTTTACGGCGGGCCTGATGAAGAAGGACGTCGATCTCTTCGTTTCGGAGGCCAAAGCGCTCGGCGTGCCGATCAATGTGATCGAGGCGGTCGCGGCTTTGCTCAAGCTCACCTGCGACGAGCTCGGTCCCGACAAGGACATCACCGAGATCATCAAGCCGATCGAGCAGCGCGCCGGTGTCGAGGTGCGGGAAACCGGTGCAGGATAACCGCCAAGAGCTAAAAACTACGGTAAATCAATAGTTTAAAAAATACGCCAATTTGTGACTCCGGTCACTTCGCCAGCGCCCGGGAACGCTATGGTCGGCTCACCTCCAGTTCGGGCGCGGCCTTGTACCCCCAAGACCCGCCCATAAAAGGGGTGGAACCTCGGTCCCCCGTCCACCCCGCTGACGACCCCCCGACAGGGTCAGACAGCCCGCCCAGATCCCCCGTCTGGGCGGGCTTTTACTTTGTGGGAAATCTGCCGCATGGTTCCGCCACCGATCGGGAGGTCGTCCCGAGTTTTTCAGTGGCGATGGGCGTCATGGCGCCGAACCGTCCCAGTCCGAGCCTGCTGTCGGGGTTGCCCGAGCACCTCTCGGCGAACCTGTTCACCGCCGCGACGCCGGTAAAGCTCGCCGCCGACGCGGCCCTGTTCATGGCCGGCGATGCCGGCGACGGCTGCTATCGCATCGAAGACGGTCTGCTCAAGGTCACCATGATGTCGCGCTCCGGCAACGAGCGGATTCTGGCCTTCCTCGGCCCCGGCGCCATCGTCGGCGAGCTTTCCATCATCGACGGCTTGCCGCGCTCGGCTTCGGTGGTCGCGGTGCGCAATGCCGCCTTGAGCTTCCTCAGCCGCGCCGCGTTCGAGGACTTCGCCAAGAAGCATCCGGAGGTCTACAAATCCCTCGTGACGCTGCTCGCCACGCGACTGCGCGAAACCGACGCGGTGATCGCGGCCGGAAGCTTCCTGCCGCTGCGCGGCCGCGTCGCCTGCACGCTGCTCGAACTGGCGCAGGATTTCGGCCAGGACGTCGGCTCCGGCCGCATCGTCATCCGCCAGAAGATCGGCCAGAGCGACCTTGCCGCCATGGCCGGCATCGCCCGCGAGAACGTCAGCCGCATCCTCAACGATTGGAAGCGCCGCAAGCTGGTCAGCCGCTTGTCCGGCTATTATTGCCTTGAGAACAAGGCACAGCTGGAACATGAAGCCGAGCTATAGAAGTTCCGGCTCGACTTCGCGTATGACCCGGACATGAACACGCCTCGGTTGACCGACTTCCGCCGCATCGTCGTGAAGGTCGGCTCTTCGCTGCTGGTCGATGCCAAAGCCGGCAGGCTCAACGAGGCGTGGCTCGCCGCACTGACGGCAGACCTTGCCGCGCTCCATCGCGACAAGCGCGACGTCATCGTCGTCTCGTCCGGCGCCATCGCGCTCGGCCGCGCCGTGCTGAAATTGCCGGAAGGTCCGCTCAAGCTCGAGGACAGCCAGGCCGCCGCGGCGGTGGGCCAGATTGCGCTAGCGCGCACCTGGACCGAGGCGCTGTCGCGCCACGACATCACCGCCGGCCAGGTGCTGGTGACCCTTGGCGACACCGAAGAACGGCGGCGCTATCTCAACGCGCGCTCGACCATCGACAAGCTTCTGGAATGGCGCGCGGTGCCGGTCATCAACGAGAACGACACCGTGGCGACCACGGAAATCCGCTACGGCGACAACGACCGCCTCGCCGCGCGCGTCGCCACCATGGTGAGCGCCGATGTGGTGGTGCTGCTGTCCGACGTCGACGGCCTCTATGACGCGCCGCCCGGCACGACCGCGTCGCCGCGGCATATTCCACTCGTCGAGCGCATCACGCCGGAGATCGAAGCAATGGCAGGAGCTGCGGGTTCCGAGCTGTCGCGCGGCGGCATGCAGACCAAGCTCGAAGCCGCCAAGATCGTCACCGGCGGCGGGGCGCACATGGTGATCGCCTCGGGCCGCGTCGAGCATCCGCTGCGCGCCATCGACGAGGGAGCGCGCTGCACCTGGTTCACCACCGTGGGCAATCCGGTGACAGCGCGCAAGAAATGGATCGCCGGTACGCTCGAACCCAAGGGCACGCTGACCATCGATGCTGGCGCGGTGGCGGCGCTGCGGCGCGGCAATAGCCTGCTGCCAGTCGGTATCGTGAAGATCGAAGGCGGTTTTGCCCGCGGCGACGCGGTGATCATCCGCGGCCCCGACGGCGACGGAGATCGGCCGCGGCCTATGCGCTTATGACATGGAAGACGCGCAAAAGATCAGAGGCCGCGCGTCGGCCGATATCGCGTCGATTCTCGGTTTCGACGGCCGTGCGGAGATGGTCCATCGCGACGATCTGGTGGTCGGCCGGGAATGACGCATTTCCACCAGCAGCGGGCTGTCACGGTCCTGCACAGATGCTAGCCTCGCCCTGGGGACGTTCAGCCGCCATTCGAGCGGCGAGCGTTCACGGGGAGACTGTCATGTGGCGTTCATCAGTGATGGCGCTTGCGGCGCTTTTGCTTGCCGTTGTGCTCGCGCCGACGCAGGCCCTGGCCGGCGGATACTTCGGCGGCGGTTGGTACGGGAGCTGGGATTTCTACGGCGGCCGGTTCCTGGTCGCCACGCCTACCCGCCTCCACGAATACGCGGCCTACAATCCAAACTGCGCCTTTTTGCGCCGGCTGGTGCCGACGCCATTTGGGCCGCAGTGGCAGCTGGTGCCGGTCTGCTTCTGAGGCGTCACGGGCGATAATGAGGGGCCGGGTGCCATCCCGAAGGACGGGTCCGCGCACCCGACCCCGCACACGCGCAAACGCCACAGACACTACGCCAACGTGCCGGAAACCACGGACGCCCGCTTCTGTTCCGCGTTGCCACGGCGGAGCTGTCCGGAATGGGCAATGAAGGGTGAACGTCCCTCACAAAGAGGAACCCCGGCCGCAAAAACGGCCGGGGTTCGACGCCGGGTGATTGAGGGTGAGGGGCTGGGGGGCTTCGCCCGGCGCCTATACTCAATTCGGGTGGTGCCGGGTGGTTCCGGCCTTCTGCATAATTTTTTTCGTCGCCATACGGGAGGGTCTGGCCCGGTTTCGAGCCCGTTTATGCCGCGGCGCGTGGGCGCTCAGTCCCGGCGGCTGGCCGGGATCCGACGGAACATTGATCCGCTGCCCGCCCGGCAGCACCACATAGCGTGAAACTACGCGCAAACGCCCATCTTCCCCGCCGCGGCCCTCGACCACATATCTGGCCCCCACGGGAAAACGCTTGGGCAGCGGACTGGACTGGCGGTCGACTGGCAGACGCATGGCACCCTCTTCGTACGCGTTGGGAATTTCCAAATTTGAACACCGGCAACGTGAGGATGTTCCTCCTTTTCTCTGACGGCCCCATGACCGCTTGTGGATTGCTGTGGGTAAACGACATCGCCCAGGCTGCCTCGCAGCACCCGCCCGAACATGGTAGGAAGCGCTGAATGCCAGACGGATCAAGGCCATGAACGCTCCGCTCAAGGCGGTCGGCAGCCAAGGCAAGGTTGAATCCAAGCTCGAAGCCACGATGCGCGACATCGGCCGCGAGGCGCGCAAGGCCGCGCGTGCGCTGGCGCTGGCGCCTGCCGCCCAAAAGAACCGGGCGCTCGCCGCCATGGCCAAGGCGATCCGCGGCTCCGCGGCGGCGATCCTTGCGGCCAATCGTGAAGACTTGGCGGAAGCCAAAGCTGCCGGCGCAACGGCCGCCTTCCTCGACCGCCTGACCCTCGATGCGGCGCGGATCGAGGCCATGGCGGAAGGCCTCGATGTCATCCGCAAGCTCAAAGATCCGGTCGGCACCGTCATGGCGTCCTGGCGGCGGCCCAATGGCATGCGCATCGAGCGCGTGCGCGTGCCGCTCGGCGTCGTCGGCGTGATCTACGAGAGCCGCCCCAATGTGACGGCGGATGCCGGCGCGCTGTGTCTCAAGGCCGGCAATGCCGCGATCCTGCGCGGCGGTTCCGATGGCTTCCGCTCGGCCGGCGCGATCCACGCCGCGCTCACCGCGGGCCTCGTCGAAGCCGGGTTGCCCGCCGCGGCGATCTCGCTGGTGCCGACCCGCGACCGCGCCGCCGTCGGCATGATGCTCGCTGGTTTCGACGGCGCGCTCGACGTCATCGTGCCGCGCGGCGGCAAGGACCTGGTCGCTCGCGTGCAGATGGAAGCGCGCGTGCCGGTCTTCGCCCATCTCGAAGGCGTCTGCCACGTCTATGTCGACGGCAAAGCCAAGCTGCCGATGGCCAAAGCGATCGTGCTCAATGCCAAGATGCGCCGTACCGGCGTCTGCGGCGCGGCGGAAACCTTATTGGTCGATCGCGCGGCGGCGGCGAAGATGCTGAAACCCCTGGTCGCCATGCTGATCGAAGCCGGCTGCGAGATCCGCGGCGACGCCGCGGTCCGGGCGATCGATAGCCGGGTCAAGCCGGCGAGCGAGACCGATTGGAGCACCGAATATCTCGACGCCATCATCACCGCCGGCGTAGTCGACGGCGTCGATGCGGCGATCGCCCATATCGAGCGCTACGGCTCGCATCACACCGACGCGATCGTCACCGAGGACAAAACCGCGGCGGAAAAATTCCTGCGCGAAGTGGATTCGGCGATCGTGCTGCATAACGCGTCGACGCAATTTGCCGACGGCGGCGAGTTCGGCTTCGGCGCCGAGATCGGTATCGCCACCGGCAAGCTGCACGCCCGCGGCCCGGTCGGCGTCGAACAGCTCACCAGTTTCAAGTACCGCATCCGCGGCAGCGGACAGACGCGGCCGTGACAGATAGGCTCTTTGATCGCGCAATGATGCGAGGAGAGCCGGCAGTGGATGCGTGGGGAGGGGATTCTTTCCGAAAGTCATGACGAGCGAGCACGCTCCTTCGCGCCGGGCTGCGGCAAGGTCCGGGATGCGGGACCGCGTTGTGCTGCCGCCGAATGCGCCCGGCATGCGCATCGGGCTATTCGGCGGCACATTCGATCCGCCGCACGCAGCGCATCGCTCCGCCTGCCTGTTGGCGCTGCGCCGGCTTGACCTCGACCGGGTATGGTGGCTCGTCACGCCGGGCAATCCGCTGAAGGATACCAAGGGCCTGGCGCCGCTTGCCACGCGCGTCGCCGCCGCGCAGGCGCTGGCGCACCATCCGCGCATCGACGTCACTGACGTCGAGGCCGAGCTGGGCACGCCCTATACCTACGAGACCGTGTCCTATCTGCTGCGGCGCTGCCCCGGTGTGCACTTCGTCTGGATCATGGGCGCCGACAATCTGCGCAGCTTCCATCGCTGGCAACGCTGGCGCGGCATCGCCCAATTGGTGCCGATCGCGATCGTCGATCGGCTGGGACCGAGCCTCTATGCGACCGGCAGCGCCGCGGCCCAGGCGCTGGCGCGTTACCGCCTTCCCGAAGCGGCGGCAAGCAAGCTTGCGGACCACAAGCCGCCGGCCTGGATCTATCTGCATGGCCTCAAATCGCCACTGTCGTCGACGGCGCTGCGCGCCGCACGCGCGTTAAAACGTCGCTAAATGACAGTTGCTTGAACGCAAGGCAGTTGAATCCATTAACCCACCGTGCCTATCTTAAGGCGAACCCCGGATTCGGTGGCCGGGGCAGAGCGACAACTTGGAGCGAAAGGATAAGCACCCCTGTCCACAGTTGTAATCTCTCGGGACGAACGTCGCGTGCCCGAAGCGGTCTCCAGAATGCGTCTTGACGCAGAGGAGATCCTCCGTTTGGTCCTCGCCCGCCTCGACGACATGAAGGCCGAGGACATCCTCACCATCGATCTTCGCGATAAATCCTCGATCGGCGACTACATGGTCGTGTCTTCCGGCCGGTCGCAGCGCCATGTCGGCTCGGTCGCCGACCGGGTGGTCGAGGATTTGCACAAAGCCGGCGTTGCGGCCCGCGTCGAAGGCGCGCCGCAATGCGACTGGGTGTTGATCGATGCGGGTGACGTGATCGTTCACGTCTTCCGGCCCGAAGTCCGCGCCTTCTACAATCTCGAGAAGATGTGGATGACCGGCCGGCCGGCGCAGCGCGCGAGCTAGATCGAAATCGCTTCAGATTGAAGCGATTTGCGCTCAGCATTTTGGTGGAGCATGATCTTTTCGGAAAACCGGCTTCCACTTTTCCGGATCATGCTCTGATCGCGCGCAGCCGATCGAGGAATAGTATTGGCCGGCACCATGATCGAGCCGGTGGTTGCTCATGCGCATTGTCATTGCCGCGGTCGGCCGCTTGAAGCAAGGGCCTGAGCGCGAACTCGCCGCCGAATATTGCAAACGCGCGGAAAAGATTGGACGCGCGTTCGGCCTGCGCGACATCGAGATCGTCGAAATTCGCGAGAGCCGCGCCGCCGACGCCGAGCGGCGCCGCGTCGAGGAATCCATCGCGATTGCCAATGTGATTCCCGAGCGGGCCATCATCGTCGTCCTCGACGAGCGCGGAATTTCGCTGGATAGCGCGGCGCTCGCGGGGACATTGCGCGAATGGCGCGCCGAGGATCGTCCGGCGGTCTGCTTCGTCATCGGCGGCGCCGATGGCTTGGCGTCAAGCCTGCGCGACCAGGCCAAGCTCAAGCTCGCCTTCGGGACGGCCACCTGGCCGCACCAGCTGGTGCGCGTCATGCTGCTCGAGCAGCTTTATCGCGCCGGCACCATTCTCGCCGGCCACCCCTATCACCGGGCCTGATGGTCCTTAATTTCCTTTAATGTCACCGAATTTTGACGGTCAAAGAGGCGCCGCGCCTTATTCCGGTCTTATCCTGCCTGCTTTGTCTTGCCTTTCAGAGGCCTGGGTCTACCTTTGAACACGATGATTCTTCGACGGGCGAGCCGCACCGATCCGCGCTTCGTGCTCGGCTCGGCTTTGGCATTCGTGCTGCCGCTCGGCGCCAACCTCGCCGCGTTCGCTCAGGATTCCTCGGCGCAAGCCCCAGCCGCCCAGGTTCCGTCGCCACAAGTCCCGTCGCCATCGGTCGTCCCTGCCCCGGGCACGCCGGCAAAACCCGATCTCAACGTGCTCAAGCAGCACGACCAGGAGCTCGACGCCGCGCGCGCCCAGCAACGCGCGGCCTTGGAAGCCCAGACCAGACTCAAGCTCGAGATCGAGGCCATCGGCGCCGACCGGCGCACGCTCAATCAGCAGCTCATCGACACCGCCGCCCACGTCCGCGACGTCGAGGACGAACATCGAGACGACGCAGGCGCGCCTGAAGCCGCTCGACGAGCGCGAACACATTTTCCAGACCTCGCTCGACGAGCGCCGCACCGTGATCGTCGAAATTCTCGCCGCCCTGCAGCGCATCGGCCGGCAGCCGCCGCCTGCGCTCTTGGTGCGGCCCGAGGATGCGCTGCAAGCGGTGCGCACCGCGATCATGCTCGGCGCCGTGGTGCCCGAGATGCGCGCGCAGGCCGACGCGCTGGCCGGCGATCTCGCCGAGCTGTTGCGCGTGCGCAAGGACATCGACACCGAAAACGACAAATTATCGCGCGACCTCGCCACACTCGCGCACGAGCAGTTGCGCCTCAACATGCTGATCGACGAGCGGCAGCAGAAGCAGACCGCCGTCGAGCAGACCCTCGACGCGCAACGGCAGCACGCCACCGACCTCGCGCGTCAGGTCGACAACCTCAAGGACCTCATCGGCAAGCTCGAGCAAGGGCTCGACGCCACCACCCGGCAGACCCGACTCAACGCCCGCGCCATCGAGGAAGATGCCACGCGCCCCGATCTCGCCGCTTTGAAGGATCCCGGCCGGCTCACGCCCGCGGTTGCCTTTGCGGCGAATCGCGGGCATTTGCGTTTGCCGGTCAATGGATCGCGGATTCGCGAGTTCGGCGCCTCGGATGGCGCCGGTGGAACTCAAAAGGGATTGTCCCTCGCAACCCATTCAGGCGCCGAGATTACTGCCCCGTGCGACGGCTGGGTTGTTTACGCCGGGCCGTTTCGCAGTTATGGCCAACTCTTGATCCTCAATGCCGGCGGCGGCTATCATGTGCTGTTAGCGGGGATGGAGCGAATTTCCGTCGATCTCGGCCAGTTTGTGCTGACCGGTGAACCCGTAGCAGTCATGGGCGGTGGATCGCAGGTGTCCGCAGCCGTCGCGACCGGGGCCAAGCAACCTGTACTTTACGTGGAGTTCCGCAAGGACGGCACTCCGATCGATCCCAGCCCCTGGTGGGCAGCAAACGAAGGCGAAAAGGTTCGCGGATGATGCGCAAGACATCTCTGGTTTTCCTCGGTGCAATGGCGGGCGCCGTGGTAACGCTGCTCGCGACGCAGCCCCATGCACTGCTGATCGGCTCTGCTGCGCGAGCGGCGGCCTCCGACACTTATCGGGAGCTCAACCTGTTCGGCGACGTGTTCGAGCGCGTGCGCGCCGACTACGTCGAAAAACCCGATGACAGCAAGCTCGTCGAATCGGCGATCAACGGCATGCTGGCCGGGCTCGATCCGCATTCGAGCTACATGGACCCGAAGAGCTTCCGCGACATGCAGGTGCAGACCCGCGGCGAGTTCGGCGGCCTCGGCATCGAGGTCACCATGGAAGACGGCCTGGTAAAGGTGGTGGCGCCGATCGACGATACGCCGGCGGCCAAGGCCGGGGTCATGGCGAACGACATCATCACCCAACTCGATGATGAAGCGGTGCAGGGCCTCACGCTCAATCAAGCCGTCGACAAGATGCGCGGGCCGGTCAACACCAAGATCAAGCTCACCATCATGCGCAAAGGCGCCGACAAGCCGATCGACGTGACGATCGTGCGCGACGTCATCCGCGTCAAATCGGTGCGCTCGCATTCCGAGGGCGAAGACGTCGGCTATATCCGCATCACCCAATTCAACGAGCAGACCACCGACGGCCTCAAGCAGGCGATCAACGACCTCAACGGTCAGCTCGGCGCCGACAAGATCAAGGGCTATGTGGTCGATCTGCGCAACAATCCGGGCGGCCTGCTCGACCAGGCGATCTCGGTGTCCGACACCTTCCTCGACAAGGGCGAGATCGTGTCGACCCGCGGCCGCAATGCCGAGGAGACGCAGCGCTTCAATGCGCGGCCGGGCGACATGACCAAGGGCAAGCCGGTGATCTTGCTGATCAACGGCGGCTCGGCCTCGGCTTCCGAAATCGTCGCCGGCGCTTTGCAGGACCACAAGCGCGCAACGCTGGTCGGCACCCGCTCGTTCGGCAAGGGCTCGGTGCAGACCATCATCCCGCTCGGTGCCGGCAATGGCGCGCTGCGGCTGACGACGGCGCGCTACTACACGCCGTCGGGCCGCTCGATCCAGGCCAAGGGCATCACGCCCGACATCGAGGTGCTGCAGGACGTGCCGGACGACCTCAAAGCGCGGACCGACACCAAGGGCGAGGCGTCACTGCGCGGCCATCTCAAGGCCGAGGGCAGCGAAGAATCCGGCTCGCAGTCCTACGTTCCGCCGGATGAAAAGGACGACGCGGCGCTGAAGATGGCGCTCGACCTGCTGCGTGGCACCACGACCAACGCCGCCTTCCCGCCGAATCCGAAGACCGCGGTTCCAAACTAAGCCGAACTAAACGATCCAGTTCATCAGGTTGAATTCGGGGCGGTGATAAGCCGCCCCGAATTTTTTGGCTGGCGGATTCTTGGCGCTGGCTACTGGAACCGCCTGAAAGCCAGTAATCGCGGGCCAAACCGGCTCTAGACCGGCCGTGATAGACTCCGGCGCATGATTCGCGAGCGATTGGCTCCTGAGAGCGGATTATGACCGCCGATGACCTGAATGCGCCGCTCGGCCAGCAGCTGCGCAAGCGGCGGCTGTCGATCCCGATCACGACGTCGCAGGTCATGGCCGCCGTGCTGACGCTGTTCCTCGGTGTATTCGTGGTCTGGGCGGTGGTCGTAAACAATCCGTTTGGCGGCGAGCCAATCGTCGTCGTGCCGATCAACCTGCATCCCGGCCCGGCGGCCAAGACCGCCGACGGGCAGGCGCCGCCGAAGGTCGTCGCCGTCAATCCCGACGCTCCCGCGGCAGCTCAGCCCGCGCCGGGACAAACGGCAGCGTCGCCGGCCGCCACCAAGACCATCACCATCATCGACGGTAAGACGGGCGAGCGCAAAGAGGTGACCATTGCGGCTCCGGCCAACGACGCAGCCGCAGCGCCCGATACCGGCCCGCTCGACCAGAAATTCCTCGAAATGTCGGCCCACGGCGCCATTCCCAAAATCGCCGCCGACGGCGTGCGGCCGGCCGATGCCTTCGCCCAGCCGGCGAAGGCGCTGCCCGGCAAGCCCGACGCGCCGCGCATCGCCATCATCGTCAGCGGGCTGGGCGTCAGCGACAGCGCCACCGCGGACGCCATCGCCAAGCTGCCCGGAGCAGTGACGCTGGGCTTCATGCCCTATGGCAACGACGTCGCCGCGCTGGCCGGGCGCGCCCGCGCCCGCGGCCACGAGATTTTGCTGCAAGTTCCCATGGAGCCGTTCGACTACCCGGACAACGATCCAGGTCCCCAAACGCTGCTCACCTCGCTGACGCCGCAGCAAAACATCGACCGGCTGTACTGGCTGATGAGCCGGTTCCAAGGCTATGTCGGCATCGCCGGCGCCATGGGCGCGCGCTTCACCGCCTCCGAGCCGTCATTCGCGCCGGTGCTGCGCGAAACCGCCAAGCGCGGACTGATCTTCGTCGACGACGGCGCGAACCCGCGGAGCCTCGCCGGCCGCATTGCCGGCGCCAACAATCTCCCCTTCGCCAAGGCCGACGTAACCATCGATGCGGTGCCGACGGCGAGCGAGATCGACCACGCGCTGGGCCGCCTGGAAATGGCGGCGCGCGAGCGCAGCATCGCGGTTGGCATATCGTCCGGACTGCCGGTCTCGATCGACCACATCGCCAAATGGGCGAAAACCTTGGCCGACCACGGCGTTCAACTGGTTCCGATCACCGCGGTGGCGTTGAAGCCGAAGCAGACCTGATAGCGGAAATTGGGGATCAGGTATCAGGAAGACATTGAATCGTATATCTTCACTGGTACCTGACCCCTGATTACTGATCCCTGACGTGCGCTTCGAAGACCTCCCCTATCGCCCCTGTGTCGGCGTGCTGGTGCTCAATCGCGCCGGCCTTGGCTTCATCGGCCGGCGCATCGAGGGGCCGGAGCACATCGACGCGACGCACGCCTGGCAGATGCCGCAAGGCGGCATCGACAAGGGCGAAGAGCCATGGCCGGCGGCGTTGCGGGAGCTGCACGAGGAAACCAATATCCGTTCCGTCGAGCGCCTCGGCGAAATCGCCGACTGGCTGCAATACGACATCCCGCGCGAAATCGTCGGCCAGGCCTGGAAGGGCAAGTACCGCGGCCAGACCCAGAAATGGTTCGCGATGCGCTTCACCGGCAACGAGAGCGAGATCGACCTCGCCCATCCCGCCGGCGCCACTGAACCGGAATTCTCGGCTTGGCGCTGGGAGCCGATGCAAAGCATTCCGAACCTTGTCGTGCCGTTCAAGCGCGCGGTTTACGAACGCGTGGTCCGCGAATTCGCCCATCTCGCCTGAATGTGAAGGCGTTCAATTAGGCTCGACGGCAAACGGCCCGATGCCGATGACGCGGCAGCCGCTGTCGTGCTTGGCGCAATCCGCCATGGCGCCGGCGATTGCCTCCTGCTCGTTCGCGGCGCCGAGCATGACGCCAGCGTGGCCGCCCGCGCCGGTCGCGACCGCGGTCCAACCGCTGCCGTTGGCGAGGCGGCGCGCGACATCGTCGCGCAATTCCGGCGCGATGGCCGGTGCACTCGCAGGCTGAAAAAATCCGACGACTTTCATCGTCATCGGAATGGGCACGACGAAATCGTCGTTGACGGCGAGGACGAGACACGGCACCCCGGCATTATTGCCGCAAATCTCGAGCACCCGGCGCACCGCCTCGTCGGCGCTCTCCTGATTAGACACGAAATGGAAACCGCCGACCGGCCCGAGCGCCAGCGCCTTTGGCGCGCGTGCGGCCAGATAATTCTTCTCGACCGCCGCCTTGCCGGTTGGCCGCAACAGCGGGATGTCGTTGGCGATCAGCGGCCTGGTCGTGGCCGGATCGTGCCGCACCCACGGCACGGGCGGCATCGGCGGCCGGCCGCCCGCATACACGATGGTATTGCCGAGCGCGTAAAGCTCGCATTTGCGCTGCTGCGGCAGGGCATCCGCGCGCTTCTGACAGATTTCGAGCGCGACAGTCTTTGCGGTCTCGTCGTCGGGTTGGCCCGAGGTGAAGCCGATCGGCCCGGAGCTGATCGCCAGCGCCTTGTGATCAGCCGCCGGCATATATTCGTTGCGAATGATGGCGCGCGACCTATCCGCGATGAAGGGGACCGTTTCCGGCACCAGCGCCTCGGCTTGCCGCGAGATCGGTTGCGCAGGTGCCGTCGGCACCGCCGGTGACATGCTTGGCGGGCTCGGTGGCGGCGCGTTATGCCGCTCGCCCACCAGATAAGCGACGGCGGCAATGGCGATTGCCGCAATCGGCGCCACGATAGCGGCCGGCACGATCCATGATGCGGTTTTGGCCGGCTTCTTTGCCGCCAACACTTCCATGCGCGTATCATCCGGCCGCATCTCGAACTTGTAGGCATGGACTGGGTTGGGAATATTCTTGACCTGCTGCTCGCCGATATCGGCGAAATGCACCGACAGCTTGTTGGCGACCTGCTCGTAGACGGTGCGCGAAATGCAGATGCCGCCGACCGGCGCGATGCCTTCCAGGCGCGCCGCGATGTTCACGCCGTCGCCGAGCAGATCGCCGTTGCGCTCGACCACGTCGCCGATGGTGATGCCGATGCGGAAGCTCATCTGCCGGCTGGCCGGATAGGCCATGTTGCGCGTGCGCAGGCTTTCCTGGATGTCGATGGCGCAGCGCACCGCCTCGACGGCGCTGGGAAATTCGGCGAGCACGGCGTCGCCCGCGGTATTGAAAATCCGCCCGCCGGCGCGCGCGATGAAGTCGTCCATCACCGCGCGATAGGAGGCGAGCCGCCGCAGCGTCTCCTCCTCGTCTTCGGCGACGAGCTTGCTGTAGCCGGCAATATCGGCAGCGAAAATGGCCGCGATTTTTCTATTCATCGGACGCCTGCCGCATCACCGCAACGCGCCGTAGATTGCCGGCACCGGCGGTGTCATGCAACCGGCCTGCAGCGCAGAGGTATCGGATAACCGACGGCCGTCGAACTACTGCGCCAGCGCCGCTTGCAACGATTTCAATTGTTCGAGGTGACGGGCGAGCCTGTCGCGCTCGGCGTCGTCGGTGCAGTCGGCGACGTCTTCCTCGGCGTCTTTGATCTCACCGGCGAGCATCGCCATGTCGAAATCTTCCCGCGCCACGGCGCTGTCGGCGAGCACGGTCAAACCGGCCGGGCTGACTTCGGCGAAACCGCCGATGACCACGATCGGTTCGCGCTTGCCGCCGCTGAAGACGGTGACGATGCCGGGCCGCAGCGCGGTCACCAGCGGCGCGTGGCCGGGCAGGATGCCCATGTCGCCTTCGGCGCCGGGCAGATCGACCTGATCGACGTCGCCGGAGAACAGCACGCGTTCAGGCGAGACGAACTCGAGATGAAGGTCGGCCATTACGCGGTTCCGATCTATGGCTCTGTTACGCCGCCTCGGCGGCGAGCTTCTTGCCCTTCTCGACCGCCTGATCGATCGTGCCGACCATGTAGAAGGCGGCCTCGGGCAGGTGATCGTATTTGCCTTCGCACAGGCCCTGGAAGCCGCGGATGGTGTCGGCCAGATCGACGAACACGCCGGGCGAGCCGGTGAACACTTCGGCGACGTGGAACGGCTGCGACAGGAAGCGCTCGATCTTGCGCGCCCGCGCCACCGTCAGCTTGTCCTCTTCCGACAGCTCGTCCATGCCGAGAATGGCGATGATGTCCTGCAGCGCCTTGTAGCGTTGCAGGATCTGCTGCACGCGGCGAGCTATCGTGATAGTGCTCCTCGCCGACGACCGCCGCGGACAGCATGCGCGAGGTCGAGTTCGAGCGGATCGACCGCCGGATAGATGCCCTTCTCGGCGATCGAGCGCGACAGCACCGTGGTGGCGTCAAGATGCGCGAACGAGGTCGCCGGCGCCGGATCGGTCAGATCGTCGGCCGGCACGTAGATCGCCTGCACCGACGTGATCGAGCCTTTGGTGGTGGTGGTGATGCGCTCCTGCAGCGCGCCCATGTCGGTGGCAAGCGTCGGCTGGTAGCCCACCGCCGAGGGAATGCGGCCCGAGCAGCGCCGACATTTCCGAGCCGGCCTGGGTGAAGCGGAAGATGTTGTCGACGAAGAACAGCACGTCCTGGCCCTGGTCGCGGAAATATTCGGCGACCGTCAGGCCGGAGAGACCGACGCGGGCGCGCGCGCCCGGCGGCTCGTTCATCTGGCCGTAGACCAGCGCGCACTTCGAGCCTTCGACCGAACCCTTGTGCGGGTCCTTGTTGACGCCCGAACTCGATCATCTCGTGATAGAGGTCGTTGCCCTCGCGCGTGCGCTCGCCGACGCCGGCGAACACCGAATAGCCGCCGTGCGCCTTGGCGATGTTGTTGATCAATTCCATGATGATCACGGTCTTGCCGACGCCGGCGCCGCCGAACAGGCCGACCTTGCCGCCCTTGGCATAGGGCGCGAGCAGGTCGACGACCTTGATGCCGGTGACCAGGATGGCCGCATCGGTCGACTGATCGGTATAGGACGGCGCCTCCTGATGGATCGGGCGCGTCTCCTGGTGCGGCACCGGGCCGGCCTCGTCGACCGGCTCGCCGATCACGTTGATGATGCGGCCGAGCGTGCCGGCGCCGACCGGCACGCTGATCGGCTGGCCGGTGTCGGATACTTCCTGGCCGCGCACCAGGCCTTCGCTGGTATCCATGGCGATGGTGCGCACGGTCGATCTCGCCGAGATGCTGCGCGACTTCGAGCACCAGGCGGTTGCCCTGGTTCTTGGTCTCCAGCGCGTTGAGAATCGCCGGCAGGTGGTCCTCGAACTGCACGTCGACGACGGCGCCGATGACTTGGGTGATGCGTCCGACTTTGCTGGCCATCATGTCCTCTTCACAAATTGGTTCACAGCGCCAATGCTCGTTACAGCGCTTCGCGCCGGAGATGATCTCGATCAGTTCCTTGGTGATCATCGCCTGGCGGGTGCGGTTGTAGCTGAGCGTCTGCTTGCGGATCATTTCGCCGGCGTTGCGGGTGGCGTTGTCCATCGCCGACATCTGCGCGCCGTAGAACGACGCGGCGTTCTCGATCAGCGCGCGGAAAATCTGCACCGCGAGATTGCGCGGCAGAAGTTCGTGCAGGATATCCTCTTCGTCCGGCTCGAACTCATAGACCGCGCCGCCCAACGCGTCGGCCGCCTTGGCTTCGAACACCGGCGGAATGATCTGCTGCGCGGTCGGGATCTGCGCGATCACCGAGCGGAAGCGCGAGTAGAACAGCGTGCAGACGTCGAATTCGAACTTGTCGAACAGCGCGATGATCTTCTCGGCGATCATCTCGGCGTTCTCGAACCGCAACGTGCGCACCGAGCGCAGATCGACCAGTTCGACGATCTGCTGGGCGTAGAGCCGGCGCAACTGATCGTAGCCCTTGCGGCCGACGCAGAAGAATTTGACGTCCTTGCCCTCGGCCATCAGCGCGTTGGCGCGCTCGCGGGCGAGCCGCACGATCGCGGTGTTGAACGGACCGCACAGGCCGCGTTCGGCGGTGCAGACCAGCAGCAGATGCTTCTGGTCGCTGCCGGTGCCGCGCAACAGCCGCGGCGCGGTGTCGAGGCCGGCGACCGACGCGGCGATATTGCCGAGCACCGTGTCCATGTGGCTGGCATAGGGACGCGCCGCCTCGGCCGCGGCCTGCGCACGGCGCAGCTTCGACGCCGCGACCATCTGCATGGCCTTGGTGATCTTCTGCGTCGCCTTGGTCGCGGCGATACGGTTGCGCAGGTCTTTGAGCGAAGGCATCCGAAGCTCGGCCTATTGCAATGCAATCACGCAAACGTCTTGGCGTAGCTCTCGACGGCGCCCTTGAGCTTGCCGGCCGTCGCATCGTCGAGGTCGCGCGAGTCGCGGATGGTGTTGAGAATGTCGGCATGCTGGTTGCGCAGCGCGCCGAGCAGGCCGTCCTCGAAGGCGCGGACGCGGTCGACCGGCAGCGGATCGAGATAGCCGTTGACGCCGGCATAGATGACGCAGACCTGCTCCTCCATCTTCAGCGGCGAGAACTGCGGCTGCTTGAGCAGCTCGGTCAGCCGCGAGCCGCGGTTGAGCAGGCGCTGCGTGGTGGCGTCGAGGTCGGAGCCGAACTGCGCGAACGCCGCCATCTCGCGGTATTGCGCGAGCTCGCCCTTGATGCGGCCGGCGACCTTCTTCATCGCCTTGGTCTGCGCCGCGGAGCCGACGCGCGACACCGAAAGGCCGACGTTCACCGCCGGGCGGATGCCCTGATAGAACAGATCGGTCTCGAGGAAGATCTGGCCGTCGGTGATGGAGATGACGTTGGTCGGGATATAGGCCGACACGTCGTTGGCCTGGGTCTCGATCACCGGCAGCGCGGTCAGCGAGCCGGCCTTGTTCTCGTCGTTCATCTTGGCGGCGCGCTCGAGCAGCCGCGAATGCAGATAGAACACGTCGCCCGGATAGGCTTCGCGGCCCGGCGGCCGGCGCAGCAACAGCGACATCTGGCGATAGGCGACGGCCTGCTTGGACAGATCGTCGTAGATGATCACCGCGTGCATGCCGTTGTCGCGGAAATATTCGCCCATGGCGCAGCCGGAGAACGGCGCCAGATACTGCATCGGCGCCGGATCGGACGCGGTCGCGGCGATCACGATCGAATAGTCGAGCGCGCCGTTCTCTTCCAACACCTTGACGAACTGCGCCACCGTCGAGCGCTTCTGTCCGATCGCGACGTAGATGCAATAGAGCTTGATCTTCTCGTCGTTCGAGGCGTTGAGCGATTTCTGGTTGAGGATGGTGTCGAGCGCGATCGCGGTCTTGCCGGTCTGGCGGTCGCCGATGATCAATTCGCGCTGGCCGCGGCCGATCGGGATCAGCGCGTCGATCGCCTTCAGGCCCGTCGCCATCGGCTCGTGCACCGACTTGCGCGGAATGATGCCGGGCGCTTTCACGTCGACGCGCGCCTTGTGGTCGGCCTTGATCGGCCCCTTGCCGTCGATCGGTTCGCCGAGCGCGTCGACGACGCGGCCGAGCAGGCCCTTGCCGACCGGCACTTCGACGATGGCGCGGGTGCGCTTGACGGTCTGGCCTTCCTTGATCTCGCGGTCGGTGCCGAAGATCACGATGCCGACATTGTCGGTTTCGAGATTGAGCGCCATGCCTTTGACGCCGCTCTCGAACTCGACCATCTCGCCGGACTGCACGTTGTCGAGGCCGTAGACGCGGGCGATGCCGTCGCCGACCGACAGCACCTGGCCGACTTCGGAGACTTCGGCCTCCTGGCCGAAATTCTTGATCTGGTCTTTGAGGATTGCGGAAATTTCCGCGGCGCGGATATCCATTAGCGGGCCTCTTTCATCGCGTGCCTGATGGCATTGAGCTTGGTGCGCAGCGAGGTGTCGACCATGCGGCTGCCGAGCTTGACAACCAGCCCGCCGATGATCGCGGGATCGACCTTGATGTCGAGGTCGACGTCCTTGCCGCTGACCGATTTGAGCGCGGCGCGCAACGCGCTCAAGTGTTCGTCCTTGAGCGGTTCGGCCACCGTGACTTCGGCGATGGCCTCGCCTTTGTGCTTGGCGACCAGTCTCGCGATAGGCCCGCACCATGTCGCGCACCGCGAACAGCCGGCGGTTCGAGGTCACGAGCTTGAGGAATTTCGCCGCCAGGCCGCCGATGCCGGCCCTGTCGAGCACGGCGGAGAGCGCCTGCAACTGCTCGTCGGCGGAAAACACCGGGCTGCGCACCAGACGGTTGAGATCGGCGCTTTCGGCGATGAGCGCATCGAAGCGCTCGAGATCGGCCTTCACCGCGTCGATCGCGTTCGGTCTCGCGGGCGAGATCGAACAAGCCGGTCGCGTAGCGGCCAGCCATGCCGGAGACGATGGGTTCTGCTGCGGCCAAGGTTTTGCGCTCTCTTTCGTCGTGCTGCTCGGGGGCTTTGGTTTTGCCAAAGGCTCGGCAGCGGTCCCTTCGCGGACCCGCGCAAGCCCTTGGGATTTAAGCGGGACTTGGATGTTCGCCGGACCTCGCGGAAAAGCCCGCGAACGCCGCGAAAATCGAGGCGTTGCTAACATACCGCGCAATGGGGTGCAACATCGCGAAACCTCGGAAAAATCGGGGTTTTGCGCGCCTCCTCGATGGCGTCCGGAACTATGCGGCTTGGGCCGCCGCGTGCTGACGGATCACGTCGAGGAAAATCTCGCCGTATTGCCGCAGTTTTGCTTCGCCGACGCCGTGCACGGCGGCCATTTCGGCGACCGTCGCCGGCTTGCGCCGCGCCATGTCGATCAGGGTCTTGTCGGCGAACACCACATAGGCGGCGACGCGCTGCTCCTTGGCCAAGGCCGAGCGGCGCTGGCGCAGCGCCTCGAACAGCGCCGTGTCGCCGGCCTCGCCGTCGGCCAGCGCCGCGGCATTGGCGGCCGCGCGCGCGGTTTTCTTGCGCAGCGGGCTTGAGCGTGTCCTTGCGCAGCGTGACTTTGTCCGCGCCCTTGAGCACGCGCCGGCCGGCGTCGGTGACCGACCAGGTGCCGTGGCCGGTGATGTCGAGCGCGATGATGCCGGCGCCATGGAGCTGGCGGAAGATCGAGCGCCATTCCTGCTTGCCGTATTCCTTGCCGACGCCGAAGGTCGGCAGGCAATCGTGGCCGAATTTCAGGACCGCGTCGCTGTCATCGCCGATCAGCACGTTGGTCAGATGCTCGGTGCCGAAGCGCTCGCCGGTGCGCACGATGGCGGAGAGCGCCTTCTGCGCCGCGATGGTGCCGTCGATCACCTCGGCGCCGTCGCAGCAGAAATCGCAATTGCCGCACGGCTCCGTGGTCTCGCCGAAATAGGTCAGCAGCGTCTGGCGGCGGCAGCGCGGCGATTCGCACAACGACACCAGCGCGTTGAGCCGCTGGCGCTCGACGCGCTTCTGCTCGTTGGAGGCATCGCTGTCGTCGATCTGCAAGCGGCGCAAGCGAACGTCGCCCATGCCGTAGAGCGTCAGCGTGTCGGCCGGCAGCCCGTCGCGGCCGGCGCGGCCGATCTCCTGGTAATAGCTTTCGATATTGGACGGCATGTCGGCATGCAGCACGAAGCGCACGTCCGGCTTGTCGATGCCCATGCCGAAGGCGATGGTCGCGACCATGACGACGCCGTCCTCCTGCAGGAAAACATCCTGGTTGCGCGAGCGCGTCTGCGGCTCCATGCCGGCGTGATAGGGCAGCGCCTTGACGCCGATCTGGCGCAAATATTCGGCCAGCTCCTCGGTCTTGCGCCGCGACGCGCAATAGACGATGCCGCTCTGGCCGGGATGATTTTTGACGAAATCCGCAACCTGCTTGCGGCCGCCGATTTTGGCCTGCATCGCCAGGCGCAGGTTCGGCCGATCGAAGCCGTGCACGAACACGGCCGGCGGCCGCTTGAACAGTTTTGCCACAATATCGGTGCGCGTGGCGGCGTCCGCCGTGGCGGTGAACGCCACCGTCTGCACGCCGCCGAGCGCCGCCTGCACGGTGCCGAGCGCGGCATATTCGGGGCGGAAGTCGTGGCCCCATTGCGAGATGCAATGCGCCTCGTCGACCGCCAGCAACGCGACCTTGGCGCGTTTGAGAAAATCGATCGTGTCCGATTTCAACAGCCGTTCCGGCGCCACATAGACGAGACGCAATTCGCCGCGCGCGATCTGATCGAGGATCGACCGGTTCTCCGCCGCATCGTTCGCCGAGTTGAGCGCCGCCGCGGCGACGCCATAGCCGCGCAATTGCGCCACCTGATTGCGCATCAGCGCGATCAACGGCGACACCACGATGGTGAGGCCGTCACGAATGAGCGCCGGCAGCTGATAGCACAGCGACTTGCCGCTGCCGGTCGGCATCACCGCCAGCACATCGCGGCCGTCGAGAATGGCGGCGACGATGTCGCCCTGCCCCGGCCGGAAGGTCTCGAAGCCGAAGGTCTTGTGAAGCGCGCGCTCTGCCGCCGCGAGGTCGGACATGTACGGTTCCCTCGAGGCACGTTCTATATTTGTTCCATAATGCTCGCAAGCGCAAAACAGCGATGCGGCGGCGTTTCTTGCGCCATCGCGCGCCGCTGAGGCAGGTTGCCGCCCCACGCCGGGTTTCTCCTCCATGACCTCCGCCGCAAGCCGGGACGGCCTTCCTGTCGGCCGCCTCATCAAACTCATGTTCGTGCTCTGGCTCGCCGGGGTCGCCATGCGCATGACGATCCTCGCCATGCCGCCGGTGATCCCGCAGGTGCACGACGAGCTGCACATGTCGGAGACCCAGGTCGGGCTCCTGGTCGGCCTGCCGCTCACGCTGTTCGCCATCGCCGCGGTGCCGGGCTCGCTCCTGATCGCGCGCATCGGCCTGAGCGCGGCCGTGATCATCGGCATGACGATCGCGTCGCTGGCTTCAGGCGCGCGCGCCGCCGCGATCGATGTCGCGACGCTTTACGCCGCCTCGATCGCCACCGGCTTCGGCGTCGCGCTCATACAGCCGGCGATGCCGACCTTGGTGCGTGACCTGGCTGCCGCGCCACATCGCGCTACGGCACCATCGCCTATACCAGCGGCATGCTGATGGGCTCGATGTTCTCGACCGTACTCACCATCCCGGTGGTGCTGCCAATGCTCGGCGGCAGTTGGCGGCTCGATCTTGTCGCTTGGGCGGCGCTGTCGCTCCTGATCGTCCCGGTGTTCTACCTGTTGAGCCCGAAGATCGGTGGCGAGCAAGGAGTCGACAGCGCAATCGGCGGGCGCTGGTGGCCGGATTGGAAAAATCCGGCGGTGTGGCTGCTCGGCCTGACCTTCGGCAGCAATAACAGCGCGTTCTTCTCGACCAACGCGTTTCTCGGTGAATTTCTCTCCAGTCAGGGCAAGCCGGAACTGCTCGGCGCGGCGCTGGGCTGGCTCAACGGCGCGCAGATCATTACGCCGATCATCCTGTTGTTGATGGCGAATCGCATGCAGCGGCAGGCTTGGCCGTTCCTGATCTTCGGGCCGCTGCTGCTGTTGTCGTTTCTCGGGCTGATGTTCATCCCGTCGACGCTGTGGATCATCGTCAATTCGGCGATGATTGGCTTCACCACGGCGATCACGCTGATCGCGACCTTGGCGCTGCCGCCGGTGCTGGCCGCGCCGGCCGACGTGCCGCGCACGGCCGCCGGCATGTTCACCATCAGCTACACCATCGCCATCATCATTCCGACCATCAGCGGCGCGCTGTGGGACGCGACCGGCGTGCCGTGGACGGCGTTCGTGCCGCTGTGCGTCTGCGCCGTGGTGCTGACCGTGCTCGGCGCCGTGGTGGCGCGCTATAAACCCGCGTTCGAAAAGGGCATAATTCGCGCAATGATCAAACGACCGAAGACACCGCAGCGAAAACCCAAGCCGGCGAAAAAAGGGCCGATGCTGCCGACCGACCGGCTCGCCTATTCGCCGATCACCGAGCGCGCGCCGCTCAAATTGCCGAACGGCGCCCGCATGGCGGTGTGGGTCATCGTCAATGTCGAGGAATGGGACGCGACGCAGCCGATGCCGCGCACCGTGCTGACGCCGCCGGCCGGCGGCTCGCCGATGCCCGACGTGCCGAACTGGGCCTGGCACGAATACGGCAACCGGGTCGGCTTCTGGCGCTTCGTCAAAGTGTTCGACGAGTTCAAAATTCCCGGCGTGATCGCCATCAACGGCTCGGCGCTCGCCGCCTATCCGGCGATCGTGCGCGCCGCGGTCGAGCGCCAATGGGAGTTCATGGGCCACGGTTTTACCCAGCGCAACATGCAGAAGGTGCCGGACGAGCGCGCCGATATCCGCAAAACCCGCGAGGCGATCTTGCAAGGCCACCGGCAAGGCGCCGCGCGGCTGGCTCGGCCCCGGCCTCACCGAAACCTGGCAGACGCCCGATCTGCTGGTCGAGGAAGGCTACGACTATGTCGCCGACTGGGTGCTCGACGATCAGCCGGTGTGGCTGAAAACCCGCGGCAAGCCGATCGTCAACGTGCCCTATACGCAGGAATGCAACGACGTCGCCATGATGCTGATCCAGCACCACAAGGCGTCGGAATATTCCGACCGCGCGCTCGATCAGTTCGAGCAGATCTATGCCGATTCCGCCAACTCGGCCCGCGTGATGGCGATCTCGATCCATCCCTACATCATGGGCGCGCCGCATCGCGTCAAATATTTCCGCAAGCGTCATCGAGCACATCCGCAAGAAACAAGACGTCCTGTTCTGGACCGGCGAGCAGATCCTCGACTGGTTCCTCGGCGCCGGACCGCAGGCACCTTGAGACTGCCGTGAGAAATCCTGAACCCTCACTGACGCCGCGAGCGGCGACGACACCGGCGCACGCGTGATGCTGGTCGTGTTGTGCTGCGTCTGGGGCGTCACCTGGCCGATCATGCGCATCGCGCTCAACGAAGTGCCGCCGTTCACCATGCGGACGTTCAGCACGCTGGTCGGCGGACTGGCGCTGTTCGCCGTCTGCCTCATCAGACGCAGCAATTTGCGCCTTCCCGACGCCAAAGCCTGGACGCATGTCACCGTCTCATCGCTGCTCAACGTCGCCAGCTTCAGCGTGTTCTCGACCTTCGCCCAGCTCGGCGCCGCGACCTCGCGGGTGGCGATCCTCGCCTACACCATGCCGATCTGGGCGGTCGTCTTGGCGTGGCTCTGCCTCGGCGAGAAGCCGACCGGCACGCAGCCGATCGCCATCGGGCTGTGCGTCGCCGGGCTTGCCGTGCTGATCTATCCGCTGACGGCGGGGGGAATTCCGCTGGGCATCGTATTGGCGCTCGCCACCGGGGTGAGCTGGGCGGCCGGGACGGTCTATCTGAAGTGGGCGCGGATCAACGCCAATCCGATGGCGGTTGCGATCTGGCAGATCGTGATCGCGTTCTTCGTCATCGGCGCCTGCATGATGATCTTCGAGGGCGGACCGGATTTCCACGCCGCCCATGTCGACGGCGTGGTGGCGACCATGCTGTCGGGCCTGCTCGGCACCGGCGTCGCCTACGGCCTGTGGTTCACGATCATCCGGCGGCTGCCGGCCATGACGGCGTCGCTGGGCGTGCTCGGCAGCCCGGTGATCGGCGTCATCGCCTCGGTCCTGGTGCTGGGCGAGCGGCCCACCGCCACCGACGTCGTCGGCTTCGCCTTGATTCTTCGCCGCATCGGCCTTCGCCTTGCTCGGCCGCGCGCCGCCGGCGGAAACCGTGTCGCAACCGACCTGAAAGCTTTCTGAAAACGGACGCCGCTCAGACCGGCAGACACAGCGCGTTGTCGACCAGCAGGTTGTCGTAGACGCAGCGCCGCTCGGCGAGTTTGATGCCGTCGCCGACCCGGCGGAATTTGTCGTAATAGACGCCGACCTGATGCAGCTTTGCTTCCGGCCGGTCGAACAGCACCTGCACGACGACATAATTGGCGCGGGCGCGGATATCGCCGTTCGGCTCCTCGCCCAAAACCTGCGGATTGCCGATGATGTGGCGCAGATAGCGCGGCGCGAACATCTCGGTCTTCATCGCATTCGCGCGGTCGAGCAGCATGCCCTTGTTCTCGCAATAGATCAGGCCGACCGGCATGTTGCGGTCGGCGTTCTCGCGCGAGATCACGACATAGAAGGCGTCGTCGGTGAACATCTCCGCCCAATCGACCAGGCGCTGCTCGTCGAGCGCCGCCGCATAGGCGCTGTTGAATTCGTCGATCTCGCGATGCAGCAGCAGCGCTTCGATGCGCCGGTCATTGACGACTGATTTTGGCGAATCGAGCATCGCCTACAGCGCCCATCGCTTCGCGCCAGTGCTTGTACATGGCGCGAATGGCGGCTTCGGAGATCAGCGTATCGGCGGTGCCGGTTTTCTCCGGGTCGAGCTTGACCAGATGCTTGCCGTTCGGCACGCGCTGCATGCCGTCCTGGACGAATTTGATCGCCTCGTTGTCCTCGAGCCCGAGGAAGCCCGCCGGCCCCATCAGATTGCCCTGGCGCAGGCGATGCCGGGTCATGTCCTCGTCGTCGCCCTCGAAGCCGAACATGGTCCATTTCATGATGAATTCATGCGGACCGCTCGGCACGATCTGGCGGACGCCGAGCGTGTTCATTTCCCGCTGCACGATCAGGTTGGGCCAGATCGTCGCCATGGTCACCGACCACGGGCTGTCGAACTCCTCGATGAAATCCATGAAGCGCGGCTCGTGCAGCGTCAGCCCTTCCTTGTAGCTGCGCATTTCCTTCTTGGCGTCGCCCGACAGCGCCTTGGCGTCCGACTTCGCCGACGCCATGACGCCGTGCCGGCCGCTCTTGTCGGCGAGCATCAGCGAGCGGTTGCCGACGACGAGCAGGCCGAAGGTGACCAGGAAGGTATGCAGCAGCGTGGCGTGATACGGGTCCTTGAGGTTCTCGTGATAGAGCTTCCAGTTGCCCGGCAGCGAATGCCGGTAGTGGCCGAGCACTTTCAGTTTGCGGCCGTCGAACGTCGCCTCGAACTCGCGCAACACTTCGGGGCCGAGATAATCGGGGAACGATTCCATATCGTCGGCGTAGGACGCGAACACGACGCCGCGATGGGTCGTGACGTTCAGCTTGCGCAGCCCGTGGTCCTGCATCTTGAAATCGGCCGGCATGCCGCCTTTGCCGGCCATGCCGCGGCGGAACGGGATGCCGATCAGGTTGCCTTGCAGATCGTAGGTCCACTGGTGATAGGGGCAGATGAATTCGTTCGCCGAGCCGCTCAGCTCGCGGCAGAATTCCGAGGCGCGGTGCGCGCAGCGGTTCTCGAACGCATGGATCGAACCGTCCGCGGCGCGCGTCACCACGATCGGGGTCGGCCCGACATTGGAGCGGATGAAATCGCCGGCGTTGGGAATCTCCGCCTCGAGCGCGACATAGTTCCAGGTCGGGCCGTGGAAGATGCGCTCGACTTCGCGCTCGTAGATCGCCTGGTCGGTATAGACCCAGTCGGGAATGACGGAGAGGTCGTCGTCCGGCCAGACGTAATCGTGCGGGAAGTTCGACAATTGCAGCGTCATTGCGGTCGTCCTGACAGCACCGTCATGCGGGCCTTTTCAGCATAGCCCAGTGTCCCCGTGTTGCAATGGATTTGCGGCGCGCAAAACGCGGGCGTAGGCTCGCGGCAACCCGGCAAGGAGACCGCTCATGGCGCAGGAACCGCTCGCCACCCGAGGCAACTATCTGCACATCTACGATTTTCGCGTGATGAAGGGCAAAGAGGACGAATTCATCCGGCTGTTCGAGGAATTCGATTATTCGGACGGCAATCCGATGCATAAATCGTCGGCGCAGGTGAAGGACGGCGTGCTGTGCCGCGACACCGAGGATCCGCAGCGCTTCTTCCTGATCGCCGAATGGGCCGACATCGAGGAGCACGCCCGCATCCGCAAAATCCTGGCCAACGACATCAAGCCGGAATTCATCAAATACATCGAAGGCCACAAATTCGTGCCGAAATATGTCGAGGTCGTCTCGTCGACGCCGGACGAAATTTTGAAGAAAGCGGCGGAGTAGTGCCCGTCAGCGCTACGCCTTGACCTGCAACGCCAGTTCGGCGATGCGCGCGACCATGGCGCTTTGCGGATCAGTGAGCGGGTCGCACACGGTGAAATGGTTGGTGCCGGCGATCTCCTCGTAGCGAGTCTTGCCCGCGCTCTGCCACGCCTGCACGATGATCTGGCTCTGGCGCCTGAACTCGCTCGATTCAAGCGCGCCGACGACCGCATCCAAGGTGCGGCCGGGAGGAACCGGCCAGAAATGCCGGCGAGACTTTGCGCACGATCTTCGGCAGTCAGCCGCAAATCCTGGTTCGCGCTCACGCCAAGGAGTGGCGTGAGATCGTAGAGACCCGAGATCGCGTAGCCGGCGGGTGTCAGATCGGCCGGCGCCTTGGGATAAAGCGACGGCCAGTCGGTGCCGACCATGGCGGCGGCAAGATGCCCGCCGGCGGAATGGCCGATGACGAACATGCACCGATCGAGCCGCTGCCACAGGAACAAGCAGGCGCGGCGCATTTGCTCGATGATGTCGGCGATCGTGACGATCGGACACAGATCGTAACCGGCAACGGCGACCGTGATGCCGCGCGCGTTCAAGCCGCGCGCCATGTGGCTGAACATGGACGGATCGAGCGAGCGCCAATAGCCGCCATGAATGAACAGCGCCAGCGGCGCGGCGGCGCCGGCTTGCGCATGGAACAGATCGAGGTATTGCCGCGGCGTGTCGCCGTATGCCAGGCCGAGCTCGGCGCGGCCGTCTTTGAGAGTGTCGGCACGATAAAGCTCGGCATCGCGAATCCAGCGAGCGAAAATCTCCGCATGCTCCGGCACCCGGGCGCGGTTGTTGTATTCGGCTTCGTAGTCGATGGCGGCCATCGGCGGCTCCCGGCTTTCCGGATCAGATTGCGGCAAGGTTGCCCCGCGAGCAAGCCGCAAAGCAATTACGAATCGACAGTCAGCCGAAATCTGCTAGTGGAACGCTATGAAAGTCGACGGCAAGGCAATGCGCAGCATCTGGCTGGAGCCGGACGGCTGGTCGGTCGGCGTGATCGATCAGACGGTGCTGCCGCATCGCTTCGCCACCGCGCGGCTCGCCACGCTCGACGAAGCGGCGCACGCCATCCGCTCCATGCTGATCCGCGGCGCGCCTTTGATCGGAGCCGCCGCCGCCTACGGAATGTGCCTGGCGTTGCGCGCCGACGCCTCCGATGAAGGGCTCGACCGGGCTTATGCGACGCTGCTGGCCACGCGGCCGACCGCGATCAATCTCAAATGGGCACTCGACGAGATGATGGCTGCGGTCCGCAACCGGCCGCGCGCCGACCGCGCCGCCGTCGCCTATCGGCGCGCCGCCGAGATCTGCGATGAGGACGTCGCCCTCAACACGGCGATCGGCCGCAACGGCCTGCCGCTGATCGAGGCCATCGCCGCGCGCAAGAAGCCGGGCGAGCGGGTCAACGTATTGACCCATTGCAATGCCGGCTGGCTGGCGACCGTCGACGTCGGCACCGCCACGGCACCGATCTATCTGGCCTTCGACAAGGGCATCCCGATTCACGTCTTCGCCGACGAAACCCGGCCGCGCAATCAAGGCGCTTCGCTCACCGCGTGGGAGCTCGGCCAACACGGCGTGCCGCACACCGTGATCGCCGACAATACCGGCGGCCATCTGATGCAGCACGCCGCCGTCGATCTGGTCATCGTCGGCACCGACAGGGTTACCGCCAATGGCGACGTCTGCAACAAGATCGGTACCTATCTGAAAGCTCTCGCCGCCCGCGATAACGATGTACCCTTTTATGTCGCGCTGCCGTCGCCGACCATCGATTTCACCGTCGCCGACGGCGTGGCCGAAATTCCCATCGAGGAACGCAGCGCCGACGAGGTCGCGACCATGACCGGCCGCACCGCCGACGGCCGCATCGAGACCGTGCGCATCGTGCCCGACGGCTCGGCGGTGGCGAATTACGGATTCGACGTGACGCCCGCGCGGCTGGTCACCGGTCTCATCACCGAGCGCGGTGTGCTTGGCGCCTCGCGCACAGCCCTGGCGGGGGCTTTTCCGGACCGCGCCGGTACGCCAAAATGACACCCGCCGTGTATCGGCAGGTCTCGGTTGTACAGTGTTTCCCGGAGTGCGTGGCGTGCGTAAGGTCGCGTACCGTCCGCTGTCAAATCCGCCTTTGCCTGGAATCTTGGCGATGACTCTCAGCTCAATGGCGGCAGCTTTGCCGGTTGACGGACGGCAGTCACAGACCGCGCTCGCGATCGCGCGCGGCACCGCGCGCTACCTGCATGCGCTCGGCTATTGCGTGGTCAGCGAATTGCCGCTGCCGTCGGGCCGGCGCGCCGACCTGGTCGCGCTCGGCGGCGACGGCGAGATCGTTATCGTCGAGATCAAATCGTCGGTGGCCGATTTCCGCGCCGACCAGAAATGGATGGACTATCGGCTGCACTGCGACCGGCTGTTCTTCGCCACAATCGCCGAGGTGCCGTGCGAGATATTCCCCGCCGACGCCGGGCTCATCGTGGCGGACGCCTTCGGCGCATCGATCGTGTGCGAGGCGCCGGAGCACCGGCTGCCGGCGGCGACGCGCAAGAGCATCATGCTGCGCTTTGCCCACGCGGCGGCACTGCGCCTGCAGGCGCTGGCCGATCCGCAAGGACCTTATGCCGGGGAATTCTAACGCGTAAGCGTTACGCGGCGACCGCCACGGTGTTCCACGAGGCTTTGAGCCGCTCCAGGAAGTGCCGCAGCATCACCAGATCGACCGGCTTTGGGATGCACTCCCAGATGTCCAGGTTGAGCCTCTCGGCGACCCTCACGGTCTCCTTGCAGGTCGCATAGTCGGCACCGGTGACGACGATGATCGGCGCCGTCGAGCCGAGCATCGACAGGTGATGCAGCATTTCGGTGCCGGCATGATTGCCGAGCGATAGATCGAGGGTGATGCAGTCGAACGCGGTTTCCTGCGCCAGCTTCGCCGCCTCGTCGTAGCTCGCCGCACCGGCAGGAAGAAAGCCAGCTTTGGCCGCGACCCGGCAGATAATCATGCGATGAAGATTGTCGTCATCGATGACGAGGAGCCGCGGCATGGTATGCCGCGCCGCGTTCATGATCGCCGAGAAATCTTGGTCCGAGCCGAGCAGGCTTTGCTGTTCGAATGTCATATGACTGCCTACAAACCCGCTTCTGGTTGTCGGCAGTGTGATGCCGGGCGTGCGAAATTTGAATTAATCCGATCGCAGAAATGTCGGGCTATTTACGCCGAATGGCGTTAATCGGGTTAGCCGCCGGTAAATATAGCGTCTAAAAGTTTAACGACGTCACAGTCTAACTTCAAAATCTAACGTTATTTGGGCGCGCGTTTGGCGAGGATGCGCTGCAGCGTGCGGCGATGCATGTTCAGGCGGCGCGCGGTTTCCGAAACGTTGCGGCCGCACAATTCGTAGATGCGCTGGATGTGCTCCCAGCGCACGCGATCCGCCGACATCGGATTTTCCGGCGGCTCGATCTTCCTGTTGTCGAGCGCGAGCAGTGCCGCGGCGACATCGTCGGCATCGACCGGCTTGGCGAGATAGTCGACCGCGCCGAGCTTCACCGCATTCACCGCGGTAGCGATGTTGCCGTAGCCGGTGAGGATGATGGCGCGCGCTTCCGGCCGGCGTTTTTTCATCGCCGAAATGACGTCGAGGCCGTTGCCGTCGCCGAGCCGCATGTCGACCACCGCAAAGGCGGGCGCGGCCTTCTCGACCTGCAGTAGCCCGTCGGCGACCGATTCCGCCGTGGTCACCACGAAGCCGCGGCCTTCCATGGCGCGTGCGAGGCGTTGCAGGAACGATTTGTCGTCTTCGACAATCAGAAGCGAACGCTCGTTCGGCAGCGCCGCGGCTGTTGCATTGGTCATGGCAATCTCAATCTCCATCAAAAGCAATCGCCTGCCCCCTGCATCAACGACCGGGCTATGCCCGCGTAACAATTAGAAGGCTTGGGCTGCCGGCTCAAGAGGCGGCGCAGCCAACGGCCGCTCGAAATCGGCCCGGCTCCAGGTAACACTAATGGTGGCGCCGTGCAGCGGCGGCGCCTGGTTGGTCAGCGAAAGCTTGGCGCCCGAGCGTTCCAGCAGCGTTTTGGCGATGAAAAAACCCAATCCGAGCCCGAACACGGCGTCCTCGTCGCCTTCCGGCCCGCGCGGTCCCGGCCGCCGGTGGGTCACATAGGGCGCGCCGAGGCGGTCGACCACTTCGGGCGCAAAACCCGGCCCGTCGTCGCTGATGGTGATGCTGACCTCCTCGTCGGTCCATTGCGCGAAAATCTCGACGCGGCGATGGGCGAAATCGACGGCGTTCTCGATCAGGTTGCCCAGCCCATAGCGGATCGCCGGATTGCGCGCGCCAGCCGGCTCGCTGGTACGATCGGGCGGCAATGTCACGCCGATCGAGATGCCGAAATTGCGGTGCGGGGCGACGGCCTCCTCGATCAAGGCGGAGAGCGGCGTGCGGTCGAACGGCTCGCCGGTGGGCAGCTCGGTGATCTTGGCCAGGATTTCGCGGCAGCGCTGCGCCTGCTCGCGCAGCAATTTCACGTCCTCGGCATGGGGCGACTTCGGGTCCAGCGCGCGCTCGATTTCCCGCACCACCACGGTGATGGTGGAGAGCGGCGTGCCGAGCTCATGCGCCGCGGCGGCGGCAAGGCCGTCGAGCTGCGACAGATGCTGCTCGCGCGCCAGCACCAGTTCGGTCGCCGCCAGGGCATCGGATAGCTGGCGCGCCTCCTCGGCGATCTGCCACGTATAGACGCCGATATAGCCGATCGCGAGCAGGATCGAGAGCCAGACCCCGACCATGTAGATTTCCGGCAGCTGCAACGGGTCTTCAGCGTCCCACGGCAGGTCGTAATGGACGAAGACCAGCACCGTCGCGCAGACCATGGCGAAGGTGCCGATCAGAAGCGTCATGCGTGGCGGCAGCGCGGTGGCCGAGATCAGCACCGGCCCGAGCAGCAGGAAGGCGAATGGGTTCTCCAGGCCGCCGGTGAGGTAGAGCAGCGCCGCCAGTTCCGCGATGTCGAAGCCCAATAGCCAGGCGGCGCGGTCGGGTTCGAGCCACTGCGTCTCGCGGAAGCCTATGCGCAGCGCCACGTTGAGCAGCGCCGACAGCGCGATGACGGCGAGGCAGGCCCAGATCGGGACCTCGAATTCGAGGCCGAAATGGACCACCAGCACGGCGCCGAATTGGCCCAAAACCGCGAGCCAACGCAGGCGAACCAGCGTATCCAGCCGCACATTTCGCGGTCGATCATTGATCCGTGGCAGACCGAACATGTGCCGTAATGTAGCGGCTCGTGGAGCCCAGTCCAAACCGGCAAGGTGACGCTGGCGCTCGGCCTCCCGATGCGCGAAAATGAGCGATAGCAATCATCCTGCCAGGAGTGACGCCATGGCCTATGAGCTCGATCAGTTCATATCGGACTGCCGTTCCATTCTGTCGCGCGATCCCGGCCCCGACGGGCGCGAGCAAGTGCGCACGCGGCTCGAGCAGCTGCTGCAAAATCCGGATTTCGTCCGCAAGCATTGCGAGGACGCGCCGCGCGGCTTGCATGTGCTCTACGAAGACCCGAAGCTCGGTTTCCAGATCCTCGCCCACATCAACGACAAGGCGCGGGTGTCGCCGCCGCACGACCACGGCGCGTCCTGGGCGATCTACGGTCAGGCCACCCATTACACCGACATGATCGAATGGGAGCGCGAGGATAACGGCGGCGACGCAGCACACGCCAAGCTCAAGCCGGCGAAGAAATACCGTCTGACGCCCGGCAAGGCCGGCATCTACCAGGACGGCAAGATTCATTCGATCGACTATCCCGATCATTCCCGCTTCATTCGCGTGACCGGAACCAATCTCGATCAAATCAATCGCGTGCGCTTCGACCTGAAAACCGGTGAAGTGCACCAAATGACGCCGCAACAGGCAACGTGACCGGCATCAGTGAGCGCATCTCCGGTTAGCCCGGCCGATCTGCGGCGCATGATCGGCGACGGCGGCGAGCTTGCGCTCGTCGACGTTCGCGAGGAATTGATCTTTTCGCAGCGCCATCTGCTGCTGGCGCGCTCGATCCCGCTGAGCCGGTTGGAGCTAAAATTCGCCCAGCTGGTGCCGCGCCGCGCGACGCGCATCGTGCTGTGCGATGACGGCGATGGTGCCGCCGGCCGCGCCGCGGCGATCCTGGCCCGCAACGGCTATTCGGACCTCGCCATTCTCGACGGCGGCATCGACGCCTGGGCGGCGGCCGGTTTCGAGCTGTTCTCCGGCGTCAACGTGCCGAGCAAGGCGTTCGGCGAATATATCGAGCATGAAAGCGGCACGCCGAGCATCGCGGCGGCGGAGCTCGAGCAATTGTTGCGCGACAAAGCCGACATCGCCGTGCTCGACAGCCGCCCGTTCGACGAATATTCGCGCGTTTCGATCCCGACCGGCGTCAATGTGCCCGGCGCCGAACTGGTGCTGCGCGCCCGCGAGATCGCGCCGTCGCCGGAGACCATGATCGTCGTCAATTGCGCCGGCCGCACCCGCAGCATCATCGGCGCGCAGTCATTGATCAATGCCGGCGTGCCGAACAAAGTGGTGGCGCTGCGCAACGGCACCATGGGCTGGAGCCTCGCCGGCTTTACTTGCGACAACGGCATGAACCGGCGCGCGCCCGACGTTTCGCCAAAGACGCTCGACTGGGCGCGAACGGCGGCACTGCGGGTTGCGCAAAGTTGCGGTGTCGAGCGCATCGATCGCCCAACGCTAGACGCCTGGCGCAAGGACGCGACGCGGACGCTTTACCTGTTCGACGTCCGCGATCCCGCCGAATACTTAGCCGGCCACGTCGCCGGCGCGGTTTCGGCGCCGGGCGGCCAGTTGGTGCAAGCGACGGACCAATATGTCGGCACGCTCGGCGCGCGTATCGTTCTGGTGGACGACGCCGAAGTGCGCGCGGCGATGACCGGATCATGGCTGCGCCAAATGGGCTGGAAGGACGTTTTTGTCCTGGCCGAAGCCGGATCAGAAAAGGGACCGCCCAAGACTGCGACACTTGATGGCGAGACACCGTCGAACAGCAGCGCCATCGATTGCGCCGCGCTCGACGCGCTGCTGTCGCGCAACGCCGCCACCGTCGTCGATCTGGCGCCGAGCCGCGACTATCTGGCGGGTCACATTCCCGGCGCATGGTTTGCGATCCGGACGCGGCTCAGCCGCGCGCTGACGAAAATTCCGCTTGGCGAAACGTTGGTACTCACGTCCGAAGACGGCGTTCTTGCGCGACTCGCGGCAGCCGAAGCGAAGGCGCTGGTCAAGGTTCCGGTGCGCGTTCTGGCCGGCGGCAACGCCGCATGGCGGGCTGCCGGATACGCATTATCGACGCAGCCCCAAATGGCTGACGAAGCGATCGATCAATGGCGCAAGCCCTACGAGCGCAGCGGCGATACCAAGGCGGCGATGAACGAGTATCTGGCGTGGGAGATCGACCTCTTGCCGCGCATCGCGCGCGACGGCACGCTGAAATTTTCCCGCCACTGAACTATTGCGCGACCTCCAGCAGGATTTCGGTGAGCCGCTCCGGCATATCGACCATCACATCGTGGCCGCTCGGCACTTCGTAGCTGCGCCACGACGGATCGGATCGCAACTCACCTAGCGCCCGGTCAAATCCCGGATTGGCGTAACTCTTGGCGCGGATATAGCTCTTGCGTGCGATGCGGTCGCGCGCGCCGGTGAGCGCGATCTTGTCGGTGAAGGTCGCGATCGGCTGCCCGACGCACAAACGATCGACCCAGGCGCGGTCGGCTTCATTGACGCCGAAGGCTTCCGCGGCCCGCGGCGGAATCGCGATGTCGCCGCGTTGCAGCGCGTTGCGGATGCCCTCCTGCACGGCGGGCCCGGTCAGGTCGAGCACGCTCTCGCCGTTGCGCGGCACGAACGCGTCGAGGAACACGATCGAGCGGATCGCCGCCGCCATCTGCTCGGCCACGCCGGAAACGACGAAGCCACCGTAGGAATGGCCGCACAGCACCACGTCGCGTAAATCCTCCCATGTCATCACATTGACGATGTCGGTGATGTGCGTATTGAGCGCGATCCCGGCGCGCAGCAGATGCGATCGCTCGCCGAGCCCGGTCAAGGTCGGCGTGAACACGGTATGACCGCCGCCGCGCAGCCGGTCGGCGACGCGCTGCCAGCACCAGCCGCCGTGCCAGGCGCCGTGGACCAGGACGAACGTGTAGGCCATGGGAATCTCCGTCAGGGATGCCAGGCGGAATCGGCGACGCTCGTCTCGACGTTGCCGCGACGCGCCTGCTCGATTACCTCCAACAAGGCCCGCAGCACTTCGGCCACGCCGTCGCCGCTGACGGCGGAGACCACGAGCGGCGTCTTTTTCGCCGCACGCTTGAGCCGCGCGATCTGTTGTTTGATCTCGTCGGCGGTCAGCGCATCGGCCTTGCTCAGCGCCACGATCTCCGGCTTGTCCGTCAGGTCGTGACCGTAGGCGGAGAGTTCCGCGCGCACCGTCTTGTAAGCAACGCCCGCGTCCTCGCCGGTGCCGTCGACCAGATGCAGCAAGCACGCGGCAGCGCTCGACGTGGCCGAGGAAGCGGTCGCCGAGGCCGACGCCTTCATGGGCGCCTTCGATCAGGCCCGGAATATCGGCGAGCACGAATTCGCGGCCGTCGACGTCAACCACGCCGAGCTGCGGATGCAGCGTGGTGAACGGATAGTCGGCGATCTTCGGCTTGGCGGCGCTGACGGCGGCGAGAAACGTCGACTTGCCGGCATTCGGCAGGCCAACGACACCGGCATCGGCGATCAGCTTGAGCCGCAGCCGGATGGTGAGCTCGGTGCCGGGCTGGCCGGGATTGGCATGGCGCGGCGCGCGGTTGGTCGAGCTTTTGAAGCGTGCATTGCCGAAACCGCCATTGCCGCCATGCGCCAGCACGACGCGCTGGCCGAGCTCGGTGAGATCGGCAAGCAGCGTCTCGCCGTCTTCGTCGTAAATTTGCGTGCCGACCGGCACTTTGAGCACGACGTCGGCGCCGGTGGCGCCATGGCGATCCTTTCCCATGCCGCCGCGGCCGTTCTTCGCCGTGAAATGCTGCTGGTAGCGGTAGTCGATCAGGGTATTGAGCCCATCGACCGTCTCCACCACCACGTCGCCGCCATTGCCGCCGTCGCCGCCGTTCGGCCCGCCATATTCGATAAATTTCTCGCGCCGGAACGACACGCAGCCGTTGCCGCCGTCGCCGGAGCGGATATAGACCTTGGCTTCGTCGAGGAACTTCATGCGGCCATTCCGTAGTCGTCGTGCGCTGGTCGCGCAATTCAAATCTCCGAGCCGCAGCGGCGCTGCCAAAACAGCGAATACTTCGACCTCAAACGACGCGACTGACGCGCCCCCAAGACTTCAGCGACGCCCACAAGCCGCGATCGAGCCGGAAGCGGTCGATCGGCGCCGCCGAGTTGATGGCGCGGATGCGCGACAGCCGCACGCCGGTCCACTGGAAACCGCATTTCTCCAGCACCCGCCGCGAGGCCGGATTGTTGACGCGCGCGCCGGATATCAGCGCTTCATGCTCGAGATCGCCGAAGGCGTGGTCGATCAGGGCGCGCACGGCTTCGGTAGCGAAGCCGCGACCCCAATAGGGCACGCCGAGCCAGTAACCCATCTCGGGCCCGTCTTCGCGCAACTCGATGCTGCAGACGCCGATCGGCGCGCCGTCGAGCGTGACGGCGAAGCACGCTTCGCCCTCGCGCTTGTTGACGGAGGCGACGAATTGTTCGGCGTCGTCGACGCCGTAGGGATGCGGAATCCGCGCGGTGTTCGCGGCGATGCGGCGATCGTTGGCGAGTGCTGCGATCACTTTGACGTCGCTGCGGCGCGGCGCACGCAGCACGAGCCGCTCGGTCGCAAGGACGGGAACAACGTCGTCCCGCCGTGCCGGCGCAAAAACCTGTTCCGAGAGAGTCATTGGATGGCTCCATCAAAAACCGAAAGGGGGACCGGCATGCCGGTCCCCCTTTATTTCGGAGCCCATTCGGGTCCGCCGGGCGACTGGATGCCGGCGGACCTCTATTGATCCACCGTATTACTGGGCCGACTGCCTCCGACATCGGAAGTACCGATACGAAAACGCGGCCCTTGGCTTTGGTACGGAACTCGATCTTGCCGTTGATTTTCGCGAACAACGTGTGGTCCTTGCCGACGCCGACATTGCGGCCCGGATGCCATTTGGTGCCGCGCTGGCGCGCGATGATGTTGCCGGCCACCACCTCTTCGCCGCCGAAAATCTTGATTCCCAGCCGCTGACCGCCCGAATCGCGGCCGTTGCGTGAGGATCCGCCTGCTTTCTTGTGAGCCATTGCTGGCCTCCAAACCTTTCTTGCTTCCTAGCTATACTGCAAAAGTGACAAAAGCATCACCACCCTGCATCATTTCTTTGGCTTGCCCTTGGGCTTCACTCTGGCCGCTGGCGCCTTGGCTTTGGCCTTCGGCGCCTTCTTGGGCTTTCTTCGCTGTGGCGCCTTCCGCCGCTGCCGCGGTTTCGCCAGCTTCGGCGCCGGCTTCGGCCGCAGGGGCCGGAGCGCGCTTCGGCCGCGGCGACACCGTCTTGTTGGCCTTCTTGCCGTCGGTCAGGATTTCGGTGATGCGGATCAGCGTGAATTCCTCGCGGAAGCCACGCTTGCGCCGCGAGTTCTTGCGCCGGCGTTTCTTGAACGCGATGATCTTTGGCCCGCGCGCCTGATCCAGCACCTCGGCCGCGACCGTGGCGCCGGCGACCGTGGGCGCGCCGAGCGTCACGCTGTCACCGCCGACGACGAGCACCTCGCCGAACTCGACGATCTCGCCCGGTTCGCCCTTCAACTTGGCGACCTTGAGCACATCTTCGGCGGCGACCCGGTACTGCTTGCCGCCCGTCTTGAAGACCGCGAACATCTTTTTCGTCCTCGTGTTCGATCCCGGTGCTCGGATTGTTGCGTCCGGACCGGCTTCTTGCAGTCGTTTCTGCTGATGGTTACCGGCGCGGGTGCCTAGGGGGCACCGAAATGCGCTGGAACCGGCGTCCTTATGGCGGCAGCCCTAGCCCCTTGTCAAGAAAAGCAATACCGCCGCGGAGCGGCGCTATGTCCCTTGCAGAACCCATGCGGTTGGCGTTCCTTTGAGGTCAAACAGGGTCACCAAGGCCCGGCTCGGGAGAAAACGCCGATGACAATGCTGTCGCGCCGCACCTTGCTCGCCGTTACGCTGCCGGCCTTTGCCGCCGGCATGGCGCGGGCCGAAGATGCCGAGGACTATCCGAGCCGGCAGGTCACGTTCATCGTGCCGTTCGCGCCGGCCGGCGGCACCGACATCCTGGCGCGCCTGCTCGGCCAAAAGCTCGAACAGCGGCTCAACAAATCGTTCGTGGTCGAGAACCGTCCGGGCGCCGGCACGGTGATTGCGACCAACTTCGTCGCCAATTCGCCGCCCGACGGCTACACCATCTCGATGACGGTGTCCTCGCTCGCCATCGACGTGACGCTGTACAAGAAACTGCCCTACGATCCGGCCAAGGATCTGGCGATGGTGGCGCTGATCGCTTCGGTGCCGTTCGTGCTGGTGGTGAGCCCGTCGCTGCCGGTCACCAGCGTCGACGACCTCATCAAGCTCGCCAAGCAAAGATCGTTGAGCTACGGCTCCGGCGGTATCGGCGCGTTCCATCATCTGGCCGCGGCGCTGTTTTGCAGCATGGCCGGCATCAAGATGACGCACGTGCCGTATCGCGGCACGGCGCCGGCGCTCAACGATCTGATGGGCGGCTACATCCAGCTCATGTTCAGCGATCTCGGCCCGGCGCTGCCGCAGATCAACGCCGGCAAGGTGCGCGCGCTCGCGGTGACCACGAAGGATCGCCTCGCCTCGCTGCCCGACGTTCCACCGCTCGCCGATGCCGGCGTGCCGGGCTACAACGCCGCCGCATGGCAGGCGGTCATTGCGCCGGGAAAAACGCCCAAAGATATTCTCATGAAGCTCAATTCCGAGCTCAACGCGATTGTCGCGCTCGACGATGTCCGCGCGCGCATGAAGGATCTCGGCATGCTGCCGATCGGCAAAGGTTCGCCGGACGAATTGCAGCGCTTTCTCGGGTCGGAGATCGTGCGCTGGGGCAAAGTCGTCGAGACCGCCGGCATTGCCGGGTCCGAGTGACGACTTGGCTGCGTCGTCCGCACACCCGGACATCGATCGCCAGCTTCCCGTCGGCGACGAGGTTTTTTTAGATCATCTCGCCCATTTCGTTCATGACGCCGAAGCGGCGCGCCGCGCGCTTTGCGCGCTGCGGCTTTGCGCCGACGCCGGTCTCGATCCAGGTCAGCCCCAATCCCACGGGCGGCGTGAGCCCGACCGGAACCGGCAACGTCACCGCCATGTTTTCGCGCGGCTATGTCGAGGTGCTGTTCAAGACCTCCGATACGCCGCTGAGCCGCGAATTCGACGCGGCGCTCGCGCGCCACGCCGGACTGCATCTCGCCGCCTTCGCTGTCGCCGACGCCGAACAGGCGCACCGGCGTCTCGCGGCAAATGGCTTTGCAGTAAGACCCTTGGTTCACATGTCGCGCCCAGTCGAGACCGCAACCGGCCCCGGCACCGCGGCCTTCACCATCGCGCGCGTCGAGCCCGGCGTGATGCCGGAAGGCCGCATCCAGATGCTGACCCATCACACCGAAGAGACGGTGTGGCAGAAGCGCTGGCTGACGCATCCCGAACAGCGCCATCGGCCTGATCGACGTCGTCATCGCCGTCGCCGATGTCGAAGAGGCCGCACAGCGCTTTGCGCGTTTCACCGGCTGCGCGATAACGCGGACGCCCGGCGGCGCGGTGCTGCGCCTCGATCGCGGCGGCGTGTATCTCGTCAGCCACGACAGAGCGACGGAAAAGCTGCCGGAGGTTCGATTTGCGACGCTGCCGTTCATTATCGGCTATGCGTTGCGCGTCCAATCGCTCGGCGCGGCCGAGGCGGCGATCGATCACGCCGACCTCGAATGGCGCGCCATCGAAGACGGCATCGTCGCAACTTTTCCCGCCGAGCTCGGCGAGGGCGCGTGGTTCTTCGTCGAACGCGCCGAGGCGCTGCCGTGGCGGCGCGCTGACTATTCCGCCGGCACCTTCTCGGCCTCGGCCGGGACGACTTCCTTCACCGCGCCGCGCCAGCCGTTGTGCGTCAGGTCGAAGATGATGCCGTCCGGGTTCTTGTATTTGACCTCGTAGAAGGCGTGCGGATTGTCGTCGGGCTTGCCGGCGAAATGGGTGGCGCCGGCGTCGGTCGCCTTCTTGGCGGCCTCTTCGAGATTGTCGACCCACATGCCGAAATGAACGAGGCCGTGATAGCCCTTGTGGAAGCCGGGAACGTCGCCGTCGTATTTCAAGAGTGCCACGTTGATGGTTCCGTCGGACACATAGCAGCCGATGCCGGCCTTGCCGACGCGCTTCATGCCGAACGCTTCCTCGAAGAATTGTGCGGCCTTGTCGGGATCGGGAACCGACAGCGCGATGTGACGAAGCCGAGCAGCCATGGGAGTCTCCCTTTGTCGAATTGAGCCGAATTGGGCGAGGTATTAGTCGACAGCATCCTCCTGCCGCCGAAAAGCGTCAAGCGTCGGCAGAGCTCTACTGCGGCTGGATGCCGGCGCTGACGATCACGTCGTGCCACTTCTTGAGGTCGGCGGCGATGCGATCGGCGAATTGTTGCGGCGTGGACGGCTGGGCCTCGACACCGAGCTTCGCCAATGCGCCCACCGTGGCGCTGTCGTGCAGGATCGCGTTCACCTCGGCATTGAGCCGCGTCACGATCGCTGCCGGCGTGCCGACCGGCGCATAGAGCGCCTGCCACAGCACGCTCTCGTAACCGGGCAAGCCGGATTCCGCGACAGTGGGCACATCCGCAAGCGCCGGGTTGCGCTGCGGTCCGGTCACCGCGATGGCGCGCACTTTGCCTTCGCGGATCAGCGACAATGTCGGCGGAATGGTCGCAAACGCCATGTCCACCCGGCCGGCGACGACGTCGAGGATTTCCTGCCCGCTGCCGCGATAGGACACCGGCGCCAGCTCGATCTTCGCCGTCTTGGCGAACAGCACGCCGGCGAGATTCGCCAACGTCGCCGGACCAGCCGAGGCGAAGGTGAGCTTGCCGGGCTTCGTCTTGGCGAGCGCGATCAGCTCTTGCACGTTCTGCGCCGGCACGCCGGGATGCAGCGCCAGCACGAACGGCGAAGCGCCGATCATCGAGATCGGCGCGAAATCCTTGACCGGATCGTAGGCCGGATTGGCCATCAGGCTCGGCGACAATGTGTGCGTCGAAGTGTTGGCCAAGCCGAGCGTGTAGCCGTCGGCCGCGGCATGTGCGACCGCTTCGGTGCCGAGATTGCCACTGGCGCCGGGGCGGTTCTCGACCACGAGCTGTTGGCCGAGCCGCTCACCGAGCTTTTGCGCCACGATGCGAGCGACGATGTCGGAACTGCTGCCGGCCGGGAACGGCACGATCAGATGGATCGGCCGGTCGGGCCATGCCGCCGATTGCGCCGCGGCGGCGTGAACCGCGGCCAACGTCATAAGCAGTGCTATTGTCACGCGTCGCATCGTTGCCTCCATTTCATCATGCAATCGCCTCGGCTTCACGCAAGCTCTCGAACAACGCCGTGCGCAGCAGATATTGGCGCGCCAGCGCCGGATCGTCCGCGGTCCGGCGCAACTCGTCGTGATTGCGCTGCCGTACCGCCGGATCCTTCTCGGCCAGAAGTCTCTTGTTGCGCATGGTCTGTGCCTGCGTATGCGCGACGGCGACATGGCGTCGCTGGCGCTCGTAGCGGTCGAGCACGCCGTCGTCGGCTTCCTCGCGCGCGATGGCGATGAGCTTGTCGGCCAGATTGATCGCGTCGTGGATACCCGAGTTCATGCCCATGGCGCCGATCGGGCTGTTCACGTGGGCGGAATCGCCCGCCAGGATGGCGCGGCCGACGCGGAATTTCCGCGCCACGCGCTGATGCACGACGTAAAGATTGCTGCCGACGATGTCGAACGGTTTTCCGGTCGGCAGGAAGCTTTGCAGCTTCGCCTGCAGCGCCTCGGGCAGCATCAGTTCGAGCTCATCCGCGCTCGGATCGGTCGGGAAATGCACGCGCCAGCGGTCCGGCGGGCCTTTCCAATGGAACAGATTCGACCATTCCGCCGGGTCGGAAATGTAATTGCGCTCGGCATAGCCGTGCCGGCGGAAATCGTAGGCGACTTCGATGTTCAGCGTGCGGTCGTCGTAGGTGAAGCCCTCGAACGCGATGCCGAGGTCCTTGCGCACGATGCTGCGCGCGCCTTCGCCGCTGACCAGATAACGGCCTTCGATCGTCTCTTCCTCGCCGGCGGGATTTTTCACGCGCGCCCGCACGCCGTCGGCGTCCTGCGCGAAGGCGATGAATTCCGTCGACAGGCGCAGGTCGATGTTGGGATGCGCCTTGGCCATCGCCAGCGCCTCTTCGACGATCTTGATGCGCTCGCATTGCAGCACGTAGGGAAAACGCGTGTCGTTTTTCAGATGGATGTGATCGAACGCGGCGATCAGCTTGCCTTCGTGGCGATCCCAGTAATGAAACACCGGCGCGATGATGCCGCGCGGCTCGAGCTTTTGGTAAAGCCCGAGGCGGTCGAGCATTTCCAGCGTTGCCGGATGATTGGTGCCGGCGCGCGGCACCTGCTCGAGGAAATTATCGTCGCCCAGCGCTTCGACCAGGCAGACCTGCAAATCCGCTTGCGCCAACGCCAGTGACAGGCACAGGCCGACCGGGCCTGCGCCGATGACGACGATGCGATCGGGATAAGTGGGCAATTACGCCTTCGCCGTGACTTCCTTGGTGGCGCCGGCCCAGCCGTGGTGCGTGAGATCGAACACCACGCCGTCGGGGTCGCGATATTTTGCCTCGTAGAACGAATTCGGCGAGGTCGGCCGGCCGGCGAGATAGGTGCCGCCGGCTTGCGTGACCTTCTTCTCGGCTTCGTCGAGATCGTCGACCCACATGCCGAAGTGGTAGAGGCCCGGCTTCTCGTTGCCTTCGGTCTTGAGCAGCGCGACGTTCATCACGCCGTCCGACATATAGATGCCGCGGCGCGCGGTGCCGGCGCGCGTCATGCCAAAGGCCTGCTCGAAAAACGTCGCGGCCTTTTCCGGATCGGGAACGATGATGGCGATGTGGCGAAGCCTGGTAGCCATGAGCCGTCTCCATTGTTGGTTTTCGGCATGGGGGGATGGCGCACCATAGTGAGCGGTGCGATATTTGCAAAGCCTCGCCTTCGCGCGAAGACATGTGAGACCGGCATTGCACACGCCAACCGACATAAAAACATCCTGGCCGGACACGATCTACGGCCATTTCCGCCGCGTCGGCATTCGCCAGGTCGGCTATGTGCCGGATGCCGGCCATAGCCGGCTGATCCAGCTGTGCCAGGCCGATAACAGCATCGCCGACGTGGTGCTGACCACCGAGGAGGAAGGCGTCGGCCTCGTCGCCGGCGCGGCGCTCGGCGGCCAGCGCGCGGCGCTGTTGATGCAATCGAGCGGCGTCGGCAATTGCATCAATATGTTTTCGCTCCTTGCGCAATTGCGGCTTCGGCTGCGTGGTCTTGGTCACCATGCGCGGCGAGTTCGGCGAATTCAATCCGTGGCAGGTGCCGATGGGCGCGATCACGGAGGATGTACTGAAACTCGCGGGCTTTCTCACCTATCGCATCGACGAAGCCGATGCCGTCGACGACATCGTCGGCGCCGGTTGCGACATGGCGTTCGACGGCAACCTTCAGGTCGCATTCCTCCTCTCGCAACGCTTGATCGGCCGCAAGCAATGGACGCGATGATGCTCGACCGGCGCGAACTGGTGCGACAGCTGCTGGTCGATCGTGGCGATCTCCTGGTTGTCAGCGGATTGGGTTCGGCGACCTACGACGTCGCCGCGGCTGGTGATCATCCGCTCAATTTTTATCTTTGGGGCGCCATGGGCGGCACAGCGATGATCGGGCTGGGGCTGGCGCTGGCGCAGCCGCAAAGACGCGTCGCCGTGCTCACCGGCGACGGCGACATGCTGATGGGGTTGGGCAGCCTCGCCACCATCGGCGTCAAGCAGCCGAAAAATTTTGCGATCGTCGTGCTCGACAACGCCCATTACGGCGAGACCGGCATGCAGGCGAGCCACACTCATTCCGGCATCGACCTCGTCGCTGTGGCGCTCGCCTGCCGTTTCAAGCACGCCCGCGCGATGTCGCGCATCGAAGAAGCCGCCGACGTGCGCAAATTGCTGCACGCCGGCGAAGGTCCGATTCTGGTCAGTGCGCGCATCAGCGAAGAAGACGTGCCGCGCGTGCTGCCCATTCGCGACGGGCATGCGATCAAGCAGAGATTTATCGCGGCGCTCAATAGCGCCTGACACGCCTCGCTGCGTGCAGCGCCTGCTGCAGTTCGCCCGCCTAAGCTGAATCCATACCGCCCAGCATTTATGCGGCTGCCTGCCAGCCGCGATCGTTTCGGCCTTCGCGACACCGGCTAGGGAATGGGCTCCTCGCCCCATGCGGTGCCGGACGATGGCGGTTTTACCATTGAGCAACAAGGCATTGGGCACCGGCCTGCTGGCGCACAAGCGGCCACATCATTGGGCAATTGCGTAGCGCTGTCTGGCACGCCGCTTGCTACGGCGTAATACGGCTTCGAATTTTCGTAATACTCAAATCAGGAGTGCCCGATGCGCCACAAGTGGAATTTGAGTTGGATGTTCGCTCTGGCCTTGCTCGGTGCTGCCGTCATGGAACGGCCGGCTGCGGCGGCATCGCTTTCGGTCGGCTATAGCGACTGGCCGGGCTGGGTCGCTTGGCAAGTCGCCATCGACAAAGGCTGGATCAAGGATGCCGGCCTCGATGTGAGCTTCCAATGGTTTGATTACTCGGCGTCGATGGACGCGTTCACGGCCGGCAAGATCGATGCCGACCTCATGACCAATGGCGACACGCTGGTCACTGGCGCCGGCGGCGGCAGAGGCGTCATGATCATGCTGACCGACTATTCGAGCGGCAACGACATGATCGTCGGCGAGCCCGGCATCAAGGGCTTGAAGGACCTCAAGGGCAAGAAGGTCGGCATCGAAGTCGGTCTGGTGGAGCATCTCTTGCTGCTGCACGCATTACAGACCGCCGGCATGACGGAAAAAGACGTTTCGCTGGTGAACGCCAAGACCAACGAGACCCCGCAAGTGCTTGCCTCCAAGCAGGTCGCGGCCATCGGCGCGTGGCAGCCGATCTCCGGCCAGGCCATGAAGGCCGTTCCCGGCTCGCACCCGCTCTATACGTCGGCGAAAGCGCCGGGATTGATCTATGACGTTCTCGCCGTCAGTCCGGCGAGCCTCAATGCTCATCGTGCCGATTGGATGAAGCTCATCGGGGTATGGGACAAGGTCGTGCACTACATCGACGATCCCAAAACCCAGGACGATGCGCTCAAGATCATGGCGGCGCGCGTCGACCTGACGCCGGACGCCTACAAGCCGCTGCTCAAGGGCACGCATCTGATCGACGTCGCGGAAGCGAAGAAGGTCTTCAAGAAGGCCGATGGTCTTGGCTCACTCTACGGTTCGTCCAGGAACGCCGATCAGTTCAACGTCGCCAACGATGTGTACAAGCAGGCACAGGATATCGACAGCTACATCGATCCGTCGCTGACCAACGCCCAATAGCGCACGACGCGCGGCGGACGTCCGGGATGAAACGAAGATGGCTCCAGGTGCTCAAGCCGGTCTCGCCGCATGCGCGGCTTGTGCTCGGGAGCCTGTCTTTCGTGCTGCCGATCGTCGTGTGGTGCGTCGTGAGCTACGTGCCGTTCGTGTGGCATCCGCAGGTTCAGATCACCGATCCGGGATCGGTGGACTATCTTCAAGCGCGGCATGCGGATGGACCGGCAAGACTTCGACGACGCGGTCAAGGACGCTGAGAGCGAAAACAAGGCGCCGCCGCGGGGCATTGCCGCCAATCCGATCTACCTTCCCGCGCCCCATGAGGTTGCGATCGCGCTTTATTCGTCCTTCACCGCGCCGCCGGTATCGAAGGACGGCCAATGGCTGCATCAAAGCCTGTGGCACAGCATCCAGATCATATTCTGGGGTTTCGTGATCTCGTCGATCATCGGCGTGCCGCTCGGAGTGCTGTGCGGCACCTACAGCATTCTGGCGCGGCTCAACGAGCCGTTCATCGAGTTCTTCCGCTACCTGCCGGCGCCGGCATTCGGAGCGCTGGCGGTCGCCATCCTCGGCATCTTCGACGGCCCGAAAATAACGATCATCGTGATCGGGACTTTCTTCCAGCAGGTGCTGATCATCGCCAATACGACACGCAAGCTCGATGTCGCATTGGTCGAAGCCGCGCTGACGCTCGGCACCAAGAACGCCAAGCTGCTCTCCCGCGTCGTGATCCCGGGAATTTTGCCCGATCTTTATCGCGATCAGCGCATCCTGCTCGGCTGGGCGTGGACCTATCTGATCGTCGCCGAGCTCATCGGCACGACGTCGGGCATTACCTGGTTCATCACCTTGCAGGCGCGTTACCAGCATTTCGCCAACATGTACGCGGCGATCATCATCATCGGCATCATCGGGGTCGGGACCGACATGGTGCTGGCGCTGGTCGGCCGCCGCCTGTTTCCCTGGGACCGGACGCTGGCCAAGGACGCTTGAGCGATCGTGCAACCGATGAACCAAGTCGTCGCCACGCCGGTCTTGCCGCACTATCTGGAGCAGAGCTCCGACGTGCGGGCCCGGCTTGATCGGTTGAAGGCGCGCGACGTCATCCTGGATGTGCAGAATCTATGCAAGTTGTTCGGGTCCGGCGAACGAACGACTACGGCGCTCAATGACATCAGTTTCTCGACCCACCGGCGCGAATTCCTGTGCGTCGTCGGGCCTTCCGGCTGCGGCAAGTCGACACTCGTTCGCATCCTCGCCGGATTGGAAGAAAAGACCTCCGGACAGGTGCTGCTGCAGGGCACGCCGGTTGACGGACCCGGGCCTGACCGCGGCATGGTGTTCCAAGGCTACACGCTGTTTCCCTGGCTGACGGTCAAAAAGAACGTGATGTTCGGCCCGGAAGTGAACGGCCATGGCAAGTACGAAGCGGAGAATCGTGCCTTGCAATGGCTGCAACTGGTCGGCCTCGACAAATTCGCCGACGCTTATCCGCATCAGTTGTCGGGCGGCATGAAGCAGCGGGTTGCGATCGTCCGGGCGCTCGCCAATCAACCGCCGATCCTGCTGATGGACGAGCCGTTCGGCGCGCTCGACGCGCAAACACGCTGCCGCATGCAGGCGCACTTGCTCGAAATCTGGCGCAAGATCGATATCACGATCGTGTTCATCACCCACGATCTCGACGAAGCGATCTTTCTGGCCGATCGAATCCTGGTGCTGTCGGCGCATCCCGGCGAGGTCCAGGAATTGATCGAAGTGCCGGTGCCGCGCCCGCGCACCGCCGCGCAGCTTCTGTCACCGCCGTTCCTCGCCACCAAGGCGCGGCTCGAAGAACTCATCCATTCCAAATCGGCAGAACACGACGAGGAAGCCGGCACTTACGAAATGGTGACGCGACTGACGGAGGTGACCGACAATGTGGAATAGATCCGGGAGTTGATCATGAACGTCATTGCCCGAACGCGCGGCCGGCCGGTCAGCAGGATCAGCATATCGCTTCCCGAGCATCTCTTGCGCGACCTCGATCGCATGGTCGAAACACGGGGATTTGAAACGCGCTCGCAGGCCGTCAACGACATGCTCCATAAATTTCTGTTGGAGCATAAATCCGATCAGGGCGACGACATCATGGCCGGCATCGTCGCGCTCTTCTACAACAACGCGACGCCCGGCCTGCAGAAACAGCTCGCCGACCTGCAATTCCGATACATCGACGAGGTGATCAGCTCGTTGCATGTGCATCTGATGCACAACCAGACCATGGAAGTGATTCTGCTGCAGGGGCCGGCGCGCAAACTGCAGCTGATCGCCGACGAGATGACGTCGCGCCGCGGCGTGATCTCCGGCAAGATACACCTGATCGCCGCACTGATTCCGCAAGTGCATCCATTCATACAAAACGCCGAACAGGCACGAGGAGCGGCTTCATGATCTTTCGACACAGGGTGCGACACTCGCACAAAGCCGGACTGCGGCCGGTCCCGGTCCGCGTACGCCGGCATCATCCCGACTTCGATCGGCAGGCGACGCAAGGCTGGAAATCGGTCGAGGCCGAGGGCCGACTGCCGGCCGACGGCTGGCGCAAGGAGCAGAAATGGGCGCTGGACATGGGTTTGCCGGGCGCCGAATGCCTGACCGACAAGTCGATCCCGACATTCTCGCGCGGCGAGTTGCCGCATTTCGCCGGCATCAATACCTTTCTCAAGGCGCCCTACGTCGAGAACGTGCGCGACGTCGGCCGATATGACGCCGCGGTGATCGGCATACCGTTCGATTCCGGCACGACCTACCGGCCCGGGACGCGCTTCGGCCCGCAGGGCATTCGCCGCATCTCGGCGCTCTATACGCCCTACAACTACGAGCTCGGCGTCGATCTGCGCGAGCAGATGACGCTGTGCGACGCCGGCGACGTGTTCACCATTCCCGCCAATCTGGAGAAGAGCTTCGACCAGATCTCCCGTGGCGTCGGCCACGTCTTTTCGTCCGGCGCGCTGCCGCTGATGCTCGGCGGCGATCATTCCATCGGCTTCCCGTGCGTGCGCGGCATCGCGGAATGCACGTCCAAACGCATTGGCATCATCCATTTCGACCGCCACATCGACATCCAGGAACGCGATCTCGACGAGCGCATGCACACCACGCCCTGGTATTGGGCGACCAACTTGCCGAACGTGCCGGCAACCAATCTGGTCCAACTTGGCATCGGCGGCTGGCAGGTGCCGCGTGACGGCGTCGCCGAGGCCCGCAAGCGTGGCACCAATGTTTTGACGATCGAGGACATCGAGAAGCTCGGGCTCGAGAAGTCGGCGGAAATCGCGCTCGAGCTCGCCTGGAAGGATGTCGATGCGGTCTACATCTCGTTCGACGTCGATTCGCTCGATTGCGGCTTCGTGCCGGGCACCGGCTGGCCGGAGCCCGGCGGCTTCCTGCCGCGCGAGGCGCTCAAGCTCTTGGGTCTTGTCGCGGCGGAAGGCATTTGCGGCCTGGAAGTGGTCGAGGTTTCACCGCCCTACGATACGTCGGACATTACGGCGCTGGTCGGCGTGCGGGTTGTCGTTGAAGTGCTCGGCTCGCTGGTCGCCCACGGCAAACTCGGCTCACACAAACCGCTGATCGACAAGCCGGTAACTTATTGAGGCACCCGATGCACCGAGGACATGAGCACGAGTCGGCAAACGGTTACGGCGCGACGCCGAGCGCCGGCCACAATCATGCGACGCCGCCGCGCCAACCCGCGCAATGGCAGCTGTTGCACGAGACCGCACCATCCGAGCAGCACAAGCCCCATGACGACAGCGGCAAGGACCTTGATCTCGTCACCGCGGCCTTCATCGACGGTTTCGGCGCCGCTAGCGATCCGACAAGCTTCCTGCGCCTTGCCAAAGTGCCGTTCGAGGCGACGGCGGCCGACGGCGCCAAGCTTGCGCTGCTTCGCGTCGAGATCGATGCCGTCACCGATGTCGGCGCGGTGACCCCGCATCTCGGCGGCGCCTCGTTTCGCTACGATCCGCTGCCGAGCCGGATGGTGTCGCGCCGCAAGCGGCTACGCCTTGTCTATTTTGACGGGCAGGGATTGCGCGGGCTCGATCTCGCCGAGGCCACCAAGCTGTCGGCGTGAATATCTAATTTCCACTTCCGCGCCGCGGCTTTCGTTTCGAGCCGCGGCGACGACCAGCGAAAATCAGCCATGGCTGGGAACCATTTGCGGCTTTCGCGAAGCAAGTCCTTTGGCCTTCTTGAGCCTCGGGCGTCCTTAGCTGCGACAAAATTAGCCGGCCGCCGGCGTTCGAAATTGCCTGTGTGCGCTGACACTGAGTATAAAAATCGTATAAACATGCCCCTATGGGGGCGTTACCAAGCTTTAGCCGGATAGCCGCGCCGAATCGATGCCGTAGTCTTTTGAAAAGACTGCGAAAATGAACCGGAAGGCGCGACGGGCCGCGGCCAAACAGGCCGGATTCTCGCCGTCGCCGGCAGCGGCCGATAGCCCTTTTCACGCCGCCAAGGCCGACGAAGTTTACGCAGCGGCTATATCGCATTACCGCAAAGGCGAGTTCGTCCAGGCGGAAAACCTGTGCCGCCTGGCTCTGAGCCGCGAACCCCGTCACCTGCGCAGTCTCGTGCTGCTGGGCGACGTGGTGCAGCAAAGCGGCCGCAACAAGTTGGCGGTGAAACTGCTCAGCCAGGCGCTCGAACTCGACCGTACCGATGCGGCCGCCCACGACAATATCGCCATCGCCTACCAGGCGCTCGGCCGCATGGACGAGGCGGTTGCGCATTTCACCCACGCCATGGCGCTCGGGCTGCGCGATCCGGAGATCCTCGTCAAACAAAGCGCCGCGGTGACAGCGCCATTGAAGCGTCTCGCCGATGCTTGGCCGCGACAGCTACGGCTCGCCGAATTGCTCGGCGCGCGAGGCGCTGGCGCGATGGCGCAGGACGCCATGCTGCTGGCGCTGTTGCAGTCGAAGGTCGTCCACGACCGCGAACTGGAGCGCTTGCTCACCGCCATCCGCCGCGGACTGTTGCAGCACGCGATCGAGGAGGCTGATCGGCAACCCGTCGATGATGATGGCCTCGAATTCTTTTGCGCCCTGGCGCAGCAATGCTTCCTCAACGAATATGTATTTGCGCTTGGCGACTTCGAGCGAACCCAAGTTCGGCAAGTCGAGGATCGTATCGTCGCCGTGCTCAAGGCTGGCGCGGAGATTGCTCCGCTCGATCTGATCGTCACCGCAAGCTACCTGCCGCTCTATAAGCTGCCGGGCGCATCATCGTTCCTGAATGGTCCGTGGCCGGATGCCGTCGAGCGGCTGTTGACCCAGCAGATCCGCGAACCCTTGGAGGAAGAGTCCGACCGCGAGGACATTCCGGCGCTGACGGCCATCGACGACGCCCTGTCGCTGCGAGTTCAGCATCAATACGAGGAAAGTCCTTACCCGCGCTGGACCGCGGTGCCGCAAATCGAGCCGACCACGGTCGTGCGCTTTCTGCGCGACCGGCAGAACATCGTACCGCTGTCGTGGCCGCAAACCACTGTCGGCGTCCACATCCTGATCGCCGGCTGCGGTACCGGTTCGCATTCGATCGACAGCGCGCTGCGATTTCCGAAAGCGCGCATCCTGGCGATCGACATCAGCCGCACCAGCCTGGCTTACGCCCGCAGGAAATCGCGCGCCTTGGGCCTGACCAATATCGAGTACGGGCAAGCCGATATCCTCAAGCTTGCCGCGCTCGGCCGGCGCTTCGACGTCATCGAAACCGTCGGCGTGCTGCACCATCTGGCCGATCCTGCGGCCGGCTGGCGCGTGCTGCTGTCGCTGTTGCGTCCGCACGGCCTGATGCTGGTCGGGCTCTATAGCGCCACCGCTCGGCAATCGCTGGCCGCGGCACGCGCGTTCATTGCCGAACGCGGCTATCGCGCAACCGCCGAAGATATCCGCACCTGCCGGCAGGCGCTGATCCAGCGCTTCGGCATGCCGCCGTTTCGCGATTTCTCCAGCACCAGCGGCTGCCGCGATCTTTTGTTCAACGTCATGGAGCACCGGTTCACGATTCCGCAGATCAAGGCGTTCCTCGACGAAAATCGCTTGACGTTTTTAGGCTTCGAGCAGCTTCCGCCCGACGTGCTGCGGCAATTTCAGCAGCAGTTTCCAGACGCAGACGCCATGCGCGATCTCGGATCGTGGCATGCCTTCGAGCAGATGCACCCGCTGACCTTCGGCAATATGTATTTCTTTTGGGTGCAGAAGACGGACGCGACCTGATTTTCTGCGTCACCGCCGCGCCGCGACCTTCACCGCCTCGATGATTTCCGGATAGGCGGCGCAGCGGCAGAGATTGCCCGAGAGATAATGAACGATGTCGTCGTCGCTCGGGTTCGGGTGCTCTTTCAGCAATTGATGCACCATGAGCACAAAGCCCGGCGTGCAGAAGCCGCATTGGAACGCGCCGCAATCGATGAAGGCCTGCTGCACGATCGACAGCGCGCCGTTGGCATCGAGCGACTCGACGGTGGTGACGCTCTTGCCGTCGACCCAGGTCGCGAAATAAAGGCAGCCCGACACCGCCTTGTCGTCGACCAGCACGGTGCAGCAGCCGCACAGGCCCTGGCCGCAGCTTTCGCGCGCGCCGAACAGATCGAAGCGCTGCAACAGCTCGACCAGGTTGCGATGCGGCTCGATGTCGGCCGAGACCGCTTGGCCGTTGAGCGTGAAATTGATGTTTTGCATGCTCATCATTCGTCCTCGAGTGGCTGGCCGGCTTGCGCGCGCAAGGCGCGCAGCACCGCTTCGGCGGTGATCGGCAGTTCGGTGATGCGGACGCCGACGGCGTCGTGGATGGCGTTGGCGATCGCCGGCGAGACGCCGAAGGTGCCGGACTCGCCGAGCCCCTTGGCGCCGAACGGGCCGGAATGCTGCTCGGCCTCGACCAAAACGTTCTCCATCGGCGGAATGTCGCGGATGCCGGGAATTTTGTAGTCGGCGAGCGAGGCGTTGGTCACCTGGCCGCCGTCGAGCCGCATGTCTTCGGACAGCGTGAAGCCGAGCTGCATGATCGCGGCGCCGGACAGCTGCGTGCGCGCCACGCCGGGATTGATCGGCTTGCCGCAATCGGCGGCGTTGACGAGCTTCGTCACGCGCACGTGTCCGGTTTCGGTGTCGACCTCGACCTCGACGCCGGCGCCGCCGATCATCCAGAACGGCGTGACGTTGTCCGACAGCCCGGTCTGCGCATCGGGCGATTTGTAGGTCGGCACGAAACTCGCCGTGCCGATGACATTGCCGGCCTGCATGCCGTAGCGCTTCTTGAAAATCTCCGCCGGCGGATAATTGGTGCCTTCGGGCAGGCCGGCTTCGGCGGCGAGCGCGCGCAGCTTTGTGCGCGCGTCTTCGGCGGCGAGCCGCACCGCGTTGCCCATGTGGAACAGCGAGCGCGAGCCGAGCGTGCCCATGTCGTAGGGCGTCACGTCGGTATCGGGATGGACGATGCGGACGTCTTCGGAGTCCAGATCGAGCACCTCGGCGACGATCTGGGCGAACGCGGTGTCCGAGCCCTGCCCCATGTCGACCGTGCTGGTGTAGAGCGTCGTCGAGCCGTCGGCGGCGACATTGACGATGGCGACCGACGTGGTCGGCGAGATCGAGGCCTTGAAGCCGATGGCGACGCCGCGGCCGCGGCGAACGGTGCCGCTGCCGCGATCGAACGGCGCGCTCCAGCCCATGCGCGCGGCGATCGCATCGAGCACCTCGGCGATGGCGGCGTCCTGCATCGCCGTGCCGCTCGCCTGCGGCCGGCCCTCGCGCAAAATATTCTTGCGGCGGAATTCGACCGGATCGATGCCGAGCTCGCGCGCGATCAGGTCGGTGTGGCTCTCGTAGGCCCAGACCAGTTGCGGAATGCCGAAGCCGCGCAGCGCGCCGGCCGGCGTGCGGTTGGTATAGAGCGAGTAGGAATCGATGCTGATATTGTCGATGTCGTAAGGCCCCGGCGCGGTGAAGCCGGATTTTTGCGTCACCCGCGGGCCGATATCCGCATAGGCGCCGCCGTTCCAGAACACCTCGCAGGCGCGCGCGACCACCTTGCCGTCCTTGTCGACGCCGCTCTTGATGCGGAACGTCGTCGGATGCTTGGTGATCATGTAGAACTGCTCTTCCATGGTCAGCGCGATCTTCACCGGCCGGCGCACCAGCATCGCAAGCGCCGCGACCAGCGCTTCGAGCTTGACGTAGACCTTGGCGCCGAAACCGCCGCCGAGATACGGCACTTTCACCCGCACGCGATTTTCCGGCCAGCCGAACAGCCGCGCGATCTCGGTGCGCACGAAGGACGGCGTCTGGCTCGACGTGTGGATGGTCAGCGTGCCGTCGCCGGGCTCGGCGACCGATACGAACGGCTCGAACGGCAGATGCAGGCATTGCTGCGTCTTGAAGGTGTGCTCGACGACGCGCGACGCGCGCGCCATCGCCGCGTCGACGTCGCCGCGCCGCAGGTGATAATCGAGCGCGACGTTGGTGCCCTTGCGGCCCTTGAGGTGTTTCAGATCGGCGAAGGTGCCGGCGGGTTTCAGCATGTCGTGGACGACGATGTCCGGCTGCATCGCCGCGACTTCGTCGTAGACCGCCGGCAGTTCCTCGTATTCGACCTCGATCAGTTGCGCGGCGCGCTCGGCGACATGCGGATCGCTCGCCAGCACGGCGGCGACCGGCTCGCCGACATGGTGCACCTTGTCGAGCGCCAGGATCGGCTGATCGTGAAACGCCGGACCGTAATAGGGCTCAGGAATCAGCTTGCGGATATCCTCGCCGGTGACGACGCGATGCACGCCGGCGACGGCTCTTGCGGCACGCGTGTCGATGTTGCGGATGCGGCCGTGCGGCACCGTTGCGCGCGCGACCTTGCCGTAGAGCATGCCGGGCAGGCGCAGATTGTGCACATATTCGGCGCGGCCGGTGACCTTGGCGCGCACTTCGAGGCGCGGGATATCTCGCCCGACCTGCTTCATCAGTGCACCTTACTGCGCGCCTTCGGCCAACGCCTGACGCACGGCGCGCCGCACATAGACCCGCAGCAATTCGCGCTTGTAGGCGGCGGAGCCATGAGCGTCGGCGAGGATTTGCGCCTCGGCGGCAGCCGCTTCGCCGGCCCGCGCCAGCGCCGCATCGTCGGGCGCGGCGCCTTGCAGCGCCTTTTCGGCCGACGCCATGCGGGTGACTTTTTCGGTGGCGGCGCTGACGACGACGATGGGATCGCGGATCGCGCCGTCCTTGTGCGCGAACGACACCGCAACGCCGAGCGCCGGCCAATCGTCGGCGGTGCGCGACGTGACTTTCATGTAGGCCGCCTTGCGTCCGTCGAGCGCCGGCACGGTCACGGCGGTAATCAGCTCGTTCTTGTCCAGAACGGTCTCGTAATAGCCGGCGTAAAGCGCCTCGACCGGCAATTCGCGATTGCCCTTCGGGCCGGCGATCGAAACCCGCGCGCCGAGCGCGGCGAGCACCGGCGGCAGATCCATGTGCGGATCGCCGTGCGCCAGCGCGCCGCCGACGCGGGCGACATTGCGCACGCGCACATTCGACAAGGTCCGCATCGCGCGCTTGAGCACCGGCAGGCGCGCCGCGACATTGGCGTCGTGCTCGACGTCGCTCAACGTCGCCATGGCGCCGATGCGCAACGCGTTGCCGGCGACCGTGATGCGCGAATACTCGGGCTCGATGCCGTGCAGGCAGATCAGCCGCGTCGGCTGGAACACGCCGGCCTTCATCATCAGCATCAGCGCGGTGCCGCCCGCGACGGCGCGGATCGTCGGCTCCTCGGGATCGAGCAGCGACACCGCCTCTTTGAGCGATTTCGGCTCCACCATTTCGAACGGAATCACGGCGTGCTTCTCCCGGCAGGTTTTGTGTCTTCAGGCGTTGGTCACGCTCAGCACGTGATCGGCGATCTCGGCGCGGGTGCCGACCCAGATGTCCGGCGACGTCATCGCCTGCTCGATGATGCGCTCATAGAAATGCGCGCCGCGATGGTGGCCGAAGATGTGGGCATGGCTGGTGACATCGATGATGCGCAGCTCGTCGTCGCGGGCGCGGGCGATGCCGATCACCTCGTTGAACGATTCCAGCATCATGCGCGGCGGATGGCCGTATTTCATCGACGGCATGTCGTTGACGTCGTAGGACAGCGGAATGGCGACGATCTTGTTGTTGCCGTGGTTGGCGACGTAAGGCAGGTCGGTGTCGAACACGTCGCCGTACCAGCGATAGCCGGCGTCGGCGAGGAGTTTCGGCGTCGTCGAGCTTCGAGGTGCCGCGCGGCGACAGCCAGCCGACGATCTTTTGGCCCGAGGCTTTTTCCAGGAGCGCGGTGCAGCGCTCGATGTTCTTGCGCTCGTCCTCGTCGGAGAGCAGCGCCGGGATCACGTCCATGGCGTAGGAATGCGACAGCACTTCGTGGCCGCGCTCGGCGATGGCCTTGACCGTGTCCGGCGCGCGCTCGGCGATGACGGCATTGGTCATGACGCTCGCCTTGGCGCCGTGCCGGGCAAAACCGTCCATCAGCCGGTGGATGCCGACCTCGACGCCATAGGCGGCCCAGGAGATCGCCATGGTATCGAGCACGCCGGCCGGCAGCGGATTGCCCATCGGGCTGATGCCGGGCGCCTTGCCGTCCGACCAGGCTTCGAGACAGACATTGAAGACGACGGCGATGCGCTTGCCGTTCGGCCAGACCCAATTCGGCTGCTTCTTCATTCACGTCCCCGCAGGCGCATGTCGCCCGGATTGGGGACGAGTTTAATCACACTCGGGTTTACCCCGTCGAGCGCCGATCATGCCGCGGCGGTGCGCGGGCTCATGATCCAGGCGCCGGCCACGACCAGAAGCGCAATCAGCGCGGGTGCGATGGCGAGCACAGAGGCTTACGGATGCGACCGCGGCCGTCGCGGCCCAGCCGATCGACGAGAAGGCTTCGGTGAAGGTCGCCACGCGCGAGGAGACCTGGCGGCGGCGGAACTGGCTGCGCTTGGCCTGGCTGCGGAACCAGAGCTGGATCGCGGTCGCCGCCGTGGTGGCGATGACGATGCCGCCGCTGGCGACCAGCGCGTGCCAGGGCGAGAGCGATGGCGAGGACCGCGACCAACGGCGCGAACACAAAAGCGATGACGCCGAGCACCGCTTCGACCTTGGCGCGCAGGATGAAGCCTGCCGGCACCGGCGCGGTGGCGACGAGGTCGGGCGCGTCCTCGCCGGAGATCGCGAGCCAGGCGAGGCCGCCGGCGAGTTGACCGGCCGCCATGACCAGAACCGGCACGACAAGATTAAAGGCGCCGTTGCCATCGTCGAAACTGCGCCACAGCAGCACGGCGGGCGGAATGAGATAGAGCATCTGCATGAAAGTCTGCGACACCAGCCACGGATCGCGCCGCAGCAGCATCCATTCCTTGCGGCGCAAGGCGCGTCGCGGCGATGTCTTTTTGAATGCGCTCTGCCGCCCGCGTCTGACTGACGCGTGAAGCTGCCGGCGCCGGACGCCGCAACCGCATATTCGCCGAAGCGCGGCGAGACCAGTGCGATAGCGGCAACAAGCAGCGCAAAACTCACGGCGAGCACGCCGATGAGCGCAAGCCATCGCCCATCGCAGCGCGCGCCGGCCACCAAGCAATGCTGCCGAGAGTCGGGCGCGTGCGCCAGCGCGGCGCTCGACTGCAACACGCTGATCCGCGAGATCGTGCCGTAGGACAGGATCGCCGCGACTTGCAGCCCGATCACGAAGGCGGCGCCGATCACGGCGGCAACGACCTGCGCCACAAGGCGCGTGCGCTTGGGACCGATGATGCGGAACAGCGCCACCGTGAGGCCGACCGCGAGCGCGGCCGCCGCGGCGCCCATCGCCACGATCAGCCCGTAGGCGCCCATCCAGCGCAAGCCGCCGCGTACGATCAGAATATCGATGAACGGCGCTGCGAGCGGCATCGCCATCATCGCGACCGAGACCGCAACCGTGGCGATGCGCACGGCAAACAGCCTGTGCGCGGCAACCGGCGACGCCAGGATCAGATCGAGATCGGAGCGCGAGTAGAACGCGCGCGTCATCGATTCCATGGCCTGCGAGATCATCAACAGCCACGACAGCAGCACAGCTGGCGGTGATCGTCACCAGCATCGGCTTGTCGACCGGCGCGTCGGCGTAGCGGCCGACCATCCAATAGGCGACGAAGTGCATGAAGATCGCGAAAACGAGGATCGCGATCACGACCCGGCGCAGCCGCTCGCGCCGGCCGGCGGTGATCATGGACAGCCAGTCGCGCCATGCGAGCCGCGACTCGTGCCGCGCGAACCAGACCGCGGTGCCGCGGCGTCATGCCGCTTGCGCCTGCTCGGCGACCAGCGCGAGGAATGTGTCTTCGAGGCTGGCGCCGTCATTCGCGCCGCCGTTGCGTCCTGCCGGCCTGAAGCCGCAGTTCCTCCAGCGTGCCTTCGGCGATCAGCTTGCCGTGGGCGATGACGCCGATGCGGTCGGCCATGCGTTCGGCGACTTCGAGGATGTGCGTGGTCATGATGATGGTGCCGCCGGCATTGACCCGCTCGCGCAGCACGCTCTTGACCTGGCGCGCCGAGCCGGCATCGAGCCCGGTCAGCGGCTCGTCGAGGATGATGACGCGCGGGTCGTGCACCAGCGCGCCGGCCAGCGCCACTTTCTGCCGCATGCCCTTGGAAAAGCCCTCGCAGCGCTCGTGCGCATGCGGCGTCGAGATCGAGCCACGCCAACAAGTCCTGCGCGCGCGCTTCGGCGAGCGCCGGCTCGATGCCCCAAAGGCCGGCGACGAATTCGAGATATTCGCGCGGCGTCAGCTTGTCGTAGATCATCGGCTCGTCGGAAATCCACGCCATGATCTGCTTCGCCGCCACCGGATCGGCCAGCGCATCGATGCCGGCGACACTGATCGTGCCGGCGTCGGGCCGCAGCAGGCCGGCGATCATGCGCAGCGTCGTGGTCTTGCCGGCGCCGTTCGGGCCGAGCAGCGCGTAGAACTCGCCGGTCCGCACCGTGAGATCGAGGCCGTCGACCGCGGGGCGGTCGAAGCGTTTGACGAGACCGCTGATCTCGAGCGCGAACGGTTCTGGGGGCATGACGTGCTTCATGGCTGCGGCCTTAACGCTAGCGGACAGAGGTTTCGACCTCGTGAATCCGAGGCAGTGAATTTGCAACACGTAATCAAAGCGTTATGCGGTCGATCTCGGCCAGATCGGCCGCCGAAAGCGCCCAACCGACCGCGGCGATGTTCTGTTCCACCTGCTCCGGCCGGGTCGCGCCGGCGATGATGCTCGGAATGTACGGCCGGCTCGCCAGCCAGCTCATGGCCAGTTCGAGCAGCGTGTGCCCGCGCCGGGCGGCGAAGGCATCGAGCGCATCGACGATGCGCCAGTTGCGCTCGTTGAGGAACTCATCGGCATGGCGCGGCGGGTTCCTGGCAAGCCGGGTTCCGGCAGGCAGCGGCGCGTGATGTTTGTACTTGCCGGTCAGCAGTCCGCTCGCCAGCGGAAAATACGGCAGCAGGCTCATGCCGTGCTTGCGCATGATCGGCAGGCGATCCTTTTCCAGTTCGCGCTCGAGCAGGCTGTACTCGTCCTGGGCGGTGACGAAAGACGTCAGGCCATGGCGCTGCGCGACCGTCATCGCCTCTTCAAGCTGCGCGGCGGAAAGATTGGAGCAGCCGATGGCGCGGATTTTTCCGGCTTTCACCAAATCGTCGAGCGCGCGCAAGCGTCTCCTCGATCGGCGTCTGCGCATCGGGCCGGTGCAGCTGATAAAGATCGATCCAATCGGTCTTCAGCCGCCGCAAGCTCGCTTCGAGCGCCTGCGCGATATAGCGCCGCGACGCGCCGCGCAGTTTTCCGGCATCGTCCATCGCCAGGCCGAACTTGGTCGCCAGCACGATATCCTTGCGGCGCGCGCCCAAGAACCTTGCCCAGAATTTCTTCCGAGCCGCCTTTGTTGCCGTAGATGTCGGCGGTGTCGATCAGCGTGATGCCGAGATCGAGCGCGCTGATGAATGACACGGCGCGAGGCTTCGAGATCGGTGCGGCCGCCGAAATTATTGGCGCCGAGGCCGACGAGGGAAACCTCGATGCCCGACGTGCCGAGTTTGCGTTTTTGCATTCCTGGCGTCAGCCGCTGACATTGAACGCGGCGATCGCCGCCATGTTGACGAGCTGCGCGTCGTTGGCCGACAGCGGCACGATCTGCACCGAGTGGTCGAGGCCGACCAGCATCGGGCCGATCACGGTGGCGCCGCCGAGCTCCATCAGCATCTTGGTCGAGATCGAGGCCGAGTGGAACGCCGGCATGATCAGCACATTGGCGGGCCCCGACAGGCGGCAGAACGGATAGGCCTCGCGCAGCTCCATGTTCAGCGCCACGTCGGCCGCCATCTCGCCGTCATATTCGAAATCCACGCGCCGTTCGTCGAGCAGCCGCACCGCTTCCTGCACGCGCTGCGAGCGTTCGCCGGCCGGATGGCCGAAGGTCGAGAACGCCAGCAAAGCGAGCCGCGGCTCGTAGCCGAGCGAGCGCGCCACCCGCGCCGCCTCGATGGCGATCTCGGCGATCTCGTTGGCGTCGGGCATTTCGGTGACCGCGGTGTCGGCGACCAGCACGGTGCGGCCGCGCGCCAGCACCAGCGACACGCCCATGACGCGGTGGCCCGGCTTCGGATCGATGCAGCGCCGCACGTCTTCGAGCGCCACCGAGAAATTGCGCGTCACGCCCGTGACCATGGCATCGGCATCGCCGAGCGCGACCATGCAGGCGGCGAAATGATTGCGGTCCTGGTTGACCATGCGCTGGCAGTCGCGCTGCAGATAGCCGTGGCGCTGCAGCCGCTCGTACAGATAGGCCGCATAGGCCGAATTGCGCGACGACATCGCCGCATTGATGATCTCGATGCCGCCGCCGAGTTCGACGCCGAGCGTTTCCGCCGTCTCGCGCACGCGGCGCTCGCGGCCGACCAGCAGCGCGGTGCCGAGGCCCTGGTGCACGAACGACGCCGCGGCGCGGATCACCTGCTCTTCCTCGCCTTCGGCAAAGACGACGCGGCGCGGCTGTCGGCGCAAGCGCTCGAACACGCGCTGGAATACGCCGGCGATCGGATCGCGCCGGCTGCGCAGCTGCGCGCGGTAGGCTTCCATGTCCTTGATCGGCTTCCGCGCGACGTTGGAATCCATCGCCGCTTGCGCCACGGCGACCGGCACCTCGGAAATCAGCCGCGGATCGAACGGCACCGGAATGATGTAATCGGGGCCGTATTTCGGCCGCGTGCCATAGGCCACGGCGACTTCGTCGGGAACGTCCTCGCGCGCCAGATCGGCCAGCGCATGCGCCGCCGCGATCTTCATCTCCATGTTGATCGCGCGCGCCCGCACGTCGAGCGCGCCGCGGAAGATGTAGGGAAAGCCCAGCACGTTGTTGACCTGGTTCGGATAGTCGGAGCGGCCGGTCGCCATGATGGCGTCGCTGCGCACGGCGGAGACCTCCTCAGGGGTGATTTCTGGGTCGGGATTGGCCAGGGCGAAGATGATCGGCTGCGGCGCCATCATCTTGACCATGTCCTGGGTCACCGCGCCCTTGGCCGACAGCCCGAAGAACACGTCGGCGTCGATCAGCGCCTGCGCCAGCGTGCGCGCCGAGGTCTTCACCGCATAGGCCGATTTCCACTGGTTCATGCCGTCCTTGCGGCCTTCGTAGATGACGCCCTTGGTGTCGCACAGGATCAGGTTTTCCGGCCGGAAGCCGATGGCGCGCAAAAGCTCGAGGCAGGCAATGCCGGCGGCGCCGGCGCCGTTGCAAACCAGCTTGGTGCTGGCGATGTCGCGGCCGGTGAGATGCGAGCGCATTCATCAGGCCGGCGGCGGCGATGATCGCGGTGCCGTGCTGGTCGTCGTGGAACACCGGGATGTCGAGCAGCTCACGCAGCCGCTGCTCGATGATGAAGCATTCCGGCGCCTTGATGTCTTCGAGGTTGATGGCGCCCCAGCTCTTGCCGAGCACTTTCACGCAATTGATGAACTCGTCCGGATCCTCGGTCGAGACTTCGAGATCGATGGAATCGACGTCGGCAAAGCGCTTGAACAGCACCGCCTTGCCTTCCATCACCGGCTTGGCCGCCAGCGCCCCGAGATTGCCGAGCCCGAGAATGGCGGTGCCGTTGGTGATCACGGCGACGAAATTGCCCTTGGTGGTGTAGTCGTAGGCCTTGGACTTCGTCCTCGGCGATGGCCAGCACCGGAACCGCGACGCCCGGCGAATAGGCGAGCGACAGGTCGCGCTGCGTCGCCATCGGCTTGGTGGCGACCACTTCGAGCTTGCCGGGGCGGCCTTGGCTGTGAAACAGCAGGGCTTCCTGGTCGGTGAAAGTCGGCCGGTTGACGCGGCCGCCGCCGCCATTTTTGGAAGCCATTTCAACTCCATAATGCTGGCGCCCGGCCGGAAGATTGCGGGCCGAAGAAGCCTAGCATGGAACTGTAGCGAAACCTGCGGCTCATGCTCAAGGGAGCGGTGACCGCGCCGTCGCGTCGCAAAAAAAGCCGTACATCCGGTGCATTGAAGAACCGACCGCAGAAGAGTAATGCCTGCCTCAGACCTGTTCAGACTTGCCTCTTCCGCGCCACCGGCACACTCATGATCAGATTCCTGCTTCGCTTCATCGGCCTGTGCCTGCTTAGCGCTTGCCTTCATCTTCTTCGTCTATGACGGCACCAAGACCATCGCCAACCAGCAATTGATCTACCATGAAGGTCAGCGATGCCTGGGCCATCGTCGACCAGAACAGCCTCAACCTCGTGCAAAATTGGCTGAAGCAGAAACTTGCCTTTGCCTGGGACCCCTATCTGCAGAAAATTTTCGATTTGCCAACCTGGGTGGTGCTCGGGATAGTGGCGACGATCCTGATCCTGCTCGGCCGCAAGAAAAAACCGCTGATCGGCTACGGGCGGGATTGAAACCGCCGGTACACAGGCGGACTGCGTAAGGGGAGTGAAATGCCTGGCTACGATTACATCATCGTCGGTGCCGGTTCCGCCGGCTGCGTGCTCGCCAACCGGCTGAGCGAGGATTCCGCCGCGAGCGTGCTGCTGCTCGAGGCCGGCGGCCGCGACTGGCATCCCTACATCCACATTCCGCTCGGCATGGGCCGCATGCACGATTACGGCATGTTCGACTGGGGCTACGAGACCGAGCCGGAGCCGAACCTCAACAATCGCCGCATCGAGGCGATGCGCGGCAAGGTGTTGGGCGGCTCGTCGTCGATCAACGTGATGGCCTATACGCGCGGCAATCGCGGCGACTACGACCGCTGGGCGCAGAAGGGGGCGCGCGGCTGGTCCTATGCCGACGTGCTGCCCTATTTCCAGCGCTGCGAGACCTTCGAGAAAGGCGAAAACACTTGGCGCGGCGGCTCCGGCCCGCTCGGCACCGAATTCGCGCGGACGCGAGATCCGCTTTACGAAGCCTGGCTCGAAGCCGCCAAGGCCTGCGGCTATCCGCTCACCTCGGATTACAACGGCAAGCAGCAGGAAGGCTTCGGCCGCGGCCAGTTCACCATTCGCAACGGCTGGCGCTCGTCGTCGGCCAATGCGTTTCTTAAACCGGCGCGCAACCGGAAAAATCTCACCGTCGCCGTCAACGCCCACACCACGCGCGTCATGCTCAATGGCACGCGCGCCACCGGCGTCGAATACGTCCAGAACGGCGCCACGGTGCGCGCCGAAGCCGCGCGCGAGGTCATCGTCGCTGCCGGAACGTTCAACTCGCCGCAAATTCTCATGCTCTCGGGCATCGGCCCGGCGGCGCATCTGCGTTCGTTCGGCATCAATGTCGCCGCCGATCTGCCGGTCGGAAAGAATCTGCAGGATCATCTCGGCGCCTACATGACCTACACGCGGCCGCAGCCAGGCACGTTCCACCGCGAGATGCGATTCGATCGCATGGCGGTGAGCATGGTGCGCGCGTATCTGTTCGGCACCGGACCGGGCACGGTGGTGCCGGGCGGCCTGCACGCCTTCATCAAGACGCGGCCGGAATTGTCGGTGCCCGACGTCGAGTTCATGTTCCGCGGCACGTCGGCGACCCGCATCTTGTGGTTCCCGCTGGTGCGGCCGCCGTTTCTCGACGGTTTCGGCATCCGCCCGACGCTTCTGCATCCCGACAGCCGCGGCGAGCTTTTGCTCGGCTCGGCCGATCCGCTCGCGCACTCCGCGCATCGTCTATCGCTTCTTCACCGCGCCGAACGATCTGCCGACCTTGCGCCAGGGTTTCAAACTGGCGCGCGAGGTCGCGTTCAACAAAGCGCTCGATCCCTATCGCGGCGACGAGATCGGGCCGGGCCTGCAAGTCAAGACCGACGACGAGATCGACGGCTGGCTCAAGAAGGTCGTCATCACCGCGCATCATCCCTGCGGCACCTGTGCGATCGGCCCGGACGCCGTGCTCGATTCCGATCTCAAGGTGCGCGGCATCGAAGGCTTGCGCGTCTGCGACGCCTCGGCGATGCCCGATCTGGTCTCCGCCCACATCAATGCCTGCGTGCTGATGATGGCCGAGAAAGGCGCCGACCTCATCCGCGGCAAGCCGCCGCTGCCGGCAGCCGAGGCGGCCTGACAAGTGACCTCACCCAAGCGCATTCCGATCTTTGACGGCCACAATGACGTGCTGTTGCGGCTCAACCGGCGCGCCGGCGGGGATCCGGTCGCGGCATTCCTGCAAGGCGAGGACAAGGGCCATTTGGATCTGCCCAAAGCGCAGCGGGGTGGATTTGCCGGCGGCTTGTTCGCGATTTTCGTCCCCTCGCCGCGGAAAAATAGTTCCAACAGCGAAACACCGTCCCAGCCAATCGGTAGCGAGGCGGCGCCGCCTGCCGTCGATGCGGCGGAGGCGCAGCGAGTCGTCTTCGCCATGGCGTCGCTGCTGTTCCGGATCGAGCGGGAGTCGCAGGGGCGCCTTCGCGTCTGCCGCACTGTCGGCGACATCGAAAGCTGCCTCGCCGACGACGCGGTGGCGGCGGTGCTTCACATCGAAGGCGCCGAAGCGATCGACGCCAATTTCGAGCTGCTCGACGTGCTGTACGCGGCGGGGCTGCGCTCGCTAGGCCCGGTCTGGAGCCGGCCGAATGTATTCGGCCACGGCGTGCCGTTCCGCTGTCCGTCGTCGCCCGACACCGGCCCCGGTTTGACCGAGCTCGGCAAGGCGCTGATCGGCGCCTGCAACCGCTTGCAGATTTTGATCGATCTGTCGCACCTCAACGAACGGGGCTTTTGGGACGTTGCGGCGATCAGCAATGCGCCGTTGGTCGCCACCCACTCCAATGCCCATGCGATCAGCTCGCATTCGCGAAACCTGACCGACCGGCAATTGGCGGCAATCGGCCAAACCGGCGGCTTCGTCGGCGTCAACTTCGCGACAAGCTTCCTGCGTCCGGACGGCCGTCAGGACAAGGACACGCCTTTGGACCTGATGATCCAGCACATCGAGCACATGCTCGAACATGCCGGCGAGGACGGCGTCGGCTTGGGCTCCGATTTCGACGGCGCCACGATTCCTGCGGAGCTCGGCGATGCCGCCGGACTGCAAAATCTGGTGCAGGCGATGCGCAAGCGGGGATTTAGCGAGCCGCTGATCGAAAAATTATGCTTTCGCAATTGGCTGCGCGTGTTGGGGCGCACTTGGGGAGCGGCGCAGTCGCGCGCGTCCGAATGACGCTCACCGCCCGCCGCTGGCAAAAATCTCCTTGAACAGTTTTGTCCACTTGTCGCCCTCGTCGAGGAATTTCGCCACGTCGACGAAGCCAAGACCCGGCGGCGGTTCCTTCACGGTGCGGTTGGTCGGCACGTTGCCGCGTTCGAGCAGAATGCGCTGGCCGTCGCCGAGGAAGAAATCCATGAACAGCGCCGCGGCGTAGGGATGCGGCGCGTGCGCGAACACCGCGATGCCGGTCGGCAGCGCCACGGCCGGCGGCAGCACGGTGCCGTCGATCGGGGCGCCTTTGGCTTTCAATTCGTTGACGCGGTAGCCGTAGACCGTGAGCGCCAGCGGCACTTCGCCGGCGACCACGAGGTTTGACAAGAGCGTGTGGCCCTTGCGTATCGACATGCCGTTGCGGGCGACGATGTTGCGGAACAGCGCCACCGCCTTGTCTTCGCCCATGGCGCCCGCAATCGACATGAACCAGTTGCCGTCGTCGGCTTCGACGCCGAGCTTGCCCTTCCATTGCGGATCGGTGAGATCCTCGTAGGTTTTCGGCGCGTCTTCGGGCTTGATCAGCGTGGTGTTGAACGCCGCGGTGAAAATGCTCAGCCGCGACGTCACCCAGGGGCGATGCGGCGCCACGGCCTGCGGGATCAGGTCGGCGAACACCGGCGATGAAATCTCCTGCAGCAATTGCTCGCGCTGCAAGCCCTCCATTTCGGTGCCGGCGGTCTCGGCGACATCGACGTCGTCGCGGCCGCCGCGATGCTCGGTGACGGCGCGGCGCAAAATATCCTCCGAGCTGCCGCGCCAGAGCTGGACTTTGACGCCGTATTTTTTCTCAAAGGCGCCGGCGATGGCGTTCGAGTCGTCGGTGACCGCCGAGGAGTAGAGCGAGACGACGCCTTCTTTCTTGGCGCCGTCGATCAAGCGCTGGGTGCGGTCGGGGCCGGAGAGGCTGGCGATGTCGGCAATGGTTTCGGCAAAGGCCGCGGTCGCGACGACCAGACAGACGATGATCGCGAGCAAGCGAAACATCGTTCTTGCTCGCTCGCTAGGCCGCCCGCGGCGGCAGGTTGGCGACCTCCGCCGCGTAGACCTCATCCATGCGCGGGGCCAGCGCGTGCTTGGCGAGCGCGTCGGCGAACAATTGGCGCACTTTCGGATGCTCGTCGGCGTAGTCGATCTGGGTGCCGCCGAGACGGCGGCTGATCCAGGAGATCGGTACGCCTTGGGCGTTGCGCGGCGACCAATGCTTGAAGGCGAGATAGCGCGCCGGGGCCGGGCCGGAATTGAAATGCTGGTGGAACCACATGTTCGGCGGCACCACCAAGGTGCCGACCTGCCATTCGAAGCGTTGCGGCTCCTCGCCCTCCGGCCACATCAGCGAATAGCCTTCACCGGAGAGGATGATCACGTGCGCGCCCGGGCCGTGGGCATGCGCCTTCTTGTAGGTGCCGATCGGGAATTGCGAGATGTGGCTGGCGATGGTGCCGCGCGCCATGTTGAAGCGGATATGGCCGCCGCCGGCGCCGCGCTCCCGCGCGGTGATCAGCGGCAGGTTGACCGCGTCGGGCACGAAATTGGTGCGTAACAGGAAGCCGTCCTGCTCGCCCTTGGAGCTGAAATAATCCGGCTCGCCGGAAAAGCGGTTCTTGAAATCGTACGGGCAATTGAAGATGAAATTCAGATCGTCGTAGCGGTTGATCACCGACGGCGCGTTGGTCACCGCGACGAAGCGCACCACGTCCCGGCCGGAGCCGTTGAAGTGCTGGTAGGAACAGTTCAGCGGAATGGCGAAGATCGCGCCTTCCTTCCATTCGAAGGTGATGCGGGCGCCGGCATTGTTCCACACCGTGGTCGAGCCGCGGCCGCTCAGGATCAGCAGCATCTCCTCGTAGAGGTGATGCATCGGCTCGAGCTTTTGGCCGGGCGCGATCTCGCAGACGTAGCAGTCGTTGGAAAACCGCGAGGCCTCGTGATTGATGTACACGCCCTTGGCGCCGGTGCCGCGGCGCGGCCAGGCTTTCAGCTCGACGTTGCGCAGGTTTTGCACGTAGTGCGCGCCGATGATGTCGAGCCCGTCGTTGCGCACGAAGCGCAGGTAAGCCGAATCCTTCTCGGTGCGGAATTTGTCCGCCAATTCCTTGGATGCGGGGGCGTCTTTTTGCACCTTTGGCTCCCTATGCTTTTGCTTTAGCTCTAACAGCGGCCACGGTCGCACACCAGAGCACTCTTTCGTCTCAAAGACCGGGTAGAATGCCGTCACGATGCCAGCCGCCGCGAAAGCAAAGCGAGTCCCGATGCCGAGCCTGCGGCGCATCGCGGTCGGCGTCGCGACCGTCGTCATCATGTTCGTTGCCGCGCCCTATGTCATCGCGCCGTTTTACCGCTTGGTCGATCCGGTCTCGATGCCGATGCTGTGGCGCTGGGCGATCGGGGCGCGGGTCGAGCGCGTGTGGCTGCCGCTCGATCGTATCTCGCCGGCGCTGCCGCTCGCCGTCATCGGCGCCGAGGATGGCACTTTCTGCCACAACCGCGGCATCGACCTCGCCGCCATGCGCGAGGCGCTGGAACAGTATGACGACAGCGGCAGGGAGCGCGGCGCCTCGACCATCACCCAGCAGACCGTCAAGAACCTGTTCTTCTGGCAGGGCCGCAGCATCATCCGCAAAGCGTTGGAAATCCCGCTGGCGGTCTGGCTCTACCTGGTGCTGCCGAAGCGCCGCGTACTGGAAATCTACTTCAACATCGCCCAGTGGGGACCGAACGGCGAGTTCGGCGCCGAGGCCGGCGCCCGCTACGCTTTCGGCAAATCTGCCCGCAATCTCAACGCCCACGAAGCGGCGGAACTGGCCGCCATCCTGCCCAATCCGGGCCGGCGTAGCGCCCGCACCCCGAGCGCCCTGGTGCGCCAGCTCTCAGGCATCTACGAGCGCCGGGCCGAGGCCTTTCCGGGGCTCGATGCCTGCATCCGCGCCCATTAGCGAAGGGGCCGCGCCCCCTAGCGCGGACGGCATGCTTCTTCTATAAGCCCGGCAATCCCTGACGATCCGAGCTTTAGGAGAGCGACGCCATGGCCGTCCCCAAGAGAAAAACATCGCCGTCGAGGCGCGGCATGCGCCGGTCCGCCGATGCGCTGAAGGCCCCGACCTATATCGAAGACAAGGATTCCGGCGAGTTGCGCCGCCCGCACCACATCGACCTGAAGACCGGCATGTATCGCGGCCGGCAGGTGCTGAGCAAGAAGGCGGAGGCGTAAGCCTTTTTCCCGGAAGGAAAGACGCGCGCCATGTTCGTTCTTGGCTTTCCGCTCCTTCTCATTCCCTTCGCCGTCTACAACATGATTGCGTTCCTCACGCCCGGCGTGAGCTGGACCGCGGCCGTCACCACCGTGCACATGATGTCGGGGACGGACTGGGTGTTGACCTGGGAAGACCTGCTCATCGCCTTCGCCATTCTCCTGCTCTGGATCGAGCTCATCAAATCGACCCGCATCGGCATGCGCTCGGTGATGGACCACATCCTGGCCATGGGACTCTTCATCGCCATGCTGGTCGAATTCCTGCTGGTGAAGCAGGCGGGGACGTCGACATTTTTTCTGCTGATGATGATCGCGCTGGTCGACGTGCTCGGCGGCTTCGTCATCGGCATGCGCAGCGGGCGGCGCCAGATCGAAATCGACAGCCCCGAGCGGCCAGTGTGAGCTTTCTCTCCTCCCCTTGTGGGGAGGGGAAATATCAAAGCGAGCGCGACAGCTTACGGCCGGCCGGTGTCGGCCAATGGCCGAGCGCGTCGTAGGCGGCGATGGCATCCTCAGGGTTGGCGCGGCGGCGGGCGCGAGTTTGCGGCGCTTGCGCCGAGGTGGCGATGAGGTGCGCGACAAAGTCGGCGTTGGCACGGCTGGTCGTTCGCATGTTGGCGGCGGCTTGGGCGGCGGCTTGATCGGTTTGCGCCAAGGGAACAAGGGCGTTGGCCACGGATACCTCCCTGTCCCGAAACGGGACATTGATTGGAGTTTTCCCCGTATCTCGCAAGCGGCGTGCCGCGCCTGCCGCGAGACTTTCCGAATTCTTTAGGCTCCTTGAGCTAACTTGGCCTGGTAACGGCGTTTTTCGTCGCTCGTACAATCCCAAAGAGGCGACTTTGACCAACGCCGGTCCGCCAGATTCGATCCCTTCCGGCACAGCGGACCGCATCGGCATCGACGCCGCCGAAATCCTCAACTCGGTCGGCGAGGTGGCCTACGACTGGCGCATCGACACCGACGCGCTGCGCTGGGGCGCCAACGCCGCCGCGGTGCTGCTCATCCCCGACATTGCCGCGGTCTCAACTGGCCGCGCCTATGCCCAGGTGCTCGAGGCCGAGAACGCGCAGGCGCGCTTCGACGCCGTCATGCAATCGGACAAGCGCGACGACGGCGCGCGGTGTCGCGTATCAAATTCAATATTGCATCCGTCCCGACCCGACGTCGGACACGCGGCTCTGGGTCGAGGATATCGGCCGCTGGTTTGCCGGCCCGGACCGCAAGCCGCTGCGCGCCCACGGCGTCGTCCGCGTCATCAACGAGCGCTACGAGCACGTGCGGCGGCTCACCTATCTGGCCCGCTACGACGGGCTCACCGGCGAGCTGAACCGGCACCATCTGACCGAAGTGCTGGAAGACACCATCGACGAAGCGATCCGGCTGCGCTCCTCGTGCGGCTTCATGCTGGTCGCCATCGACAACGTCGCCCGCATCAACGAATCCTACGGTTTCGACATCGCCGATCAGGTGATCGGCGCCGTCGCCAGGCGGCTCCGCAGCCGCATGCGCGGCAAGGACACGCTCGGCCGTTTCTCCGGCAACAAATTCGGCCTGGTGCTGCGCGACTGCACGCCCGACGACATGGCGATCGCCGCCGAGCGGCTTCTGGCCGGCGTGCACGACGACATGGTGCCGACCGACGCCGGGCCGATCGCCGTCACCATCACCATCGGCGGCGTCACCGCGCCGCGCCATGCCCGCGGCGTCGCCGAAGTGCTCGGCCGCGCCCAGGAGACCCTCGATACCGCAAAGGCCCGGCGCCGCGGCTCGTTCCTCGCCTACCGGCCCAATATCGAGCGCGAGGCGCTGCGCCGCGACAACGTGCGCGCCACCGACGAGATCGTCGCCGCGCTCAACGAGCGGCGCATCTTCCTCGCCTACGAGACCATCGTTAAGGCGGCGGACCGGCGGCCGGCGTTCTACGAGTGCCTGATGCGCATCCGCCGCACCGACGGCAGCCTGATCGCTGCCGGCGACATCGTGCCGATCGCCGAGCGGCTCGGCCTGGTGCGACTCCTCGACCACCGCGTCATCGAGCTCGTGGTCGATGAGATGATTGCTGCGCCGGCGCTGCAGGCGAGCTTCAACGTCTCGGCGGCGTCCACCACCGATCCCGACTGGTGGGCCGGTCTCGGCTCGCTGTTGCGCTCGCATTCAGGCGTCGCCGAGCGCCTCACCGTCGAGATCACCGAAAGCGCGGCGATCCAAGACATCGACGAAACCCGCGGCTTCGTCTCCCGCGTCAAAGATCTCGGCTGCCGCATCGCCATCGACGATTTCGGCGCCGGCTACACTTCGTTCCGCAATCTGCGCAAGCTCGGCGTCGATATGGTCAAGATCGACGGCGCCTTCGTGCACGACATGATGCGCTCCGAAGACGACCGCGCCTTCGTGCGCACCTTGATCGATCTCGCCAAGCGGCTGAAATTGAGCACCGTCGCCGAGTGGGTGCAGGACGAGGCGGCGGCGAAGACCTTGCAGGACTGGGGCTGCGATTATCTGCAAGGCGCGCTGATCGGCCTGGCTTCGACCGAGCGGCCATGGCACGCCGGCGTGGCTAAGGCTGTCTAGAACGGCGCCTCGCAACAGCGATCTAGTAACAGACCTGTTGGTCGAAGATCTTACTCGCAGATCTGGACCACGTGGGGACCGTACGGCCCCCACACTTGTGCGGGATAACAACTGCCGCCACCGCCGTAGCCGTAAAAGGCCGCGCCGCCATAGCCATAACCGGGCGTGACGCCATAGCCGTACGGATAGTAGCCGCCGTAACCGTAGGGGGCCGCCAACACGCCGCCGAGGATCGCGCCGGCGGCGAGACCGGCCGCCACGCCCAAACCGGGATACCAGCCGCCGCCGCCGTGCCAGCCGCCGCCAAAGCCGGGACCGCCACGCCAGCCGCCAAAGCCAGGGCCGCCGCGAAAGGCGCCGCCGCCAAAGCCCGCACCACCATGCCAGCCTCCACCGCCCCACCGCGCTTGCGCGGTGTTCGATGACGCCATTGCCGTTGCCGCGATACACGCCGCCGCAATAAGGGCTGTTACGATTTTCCTCATCACATCACCTCGCTTACGCTGCACTGTTTGGCACTGCTCAGCTTCGACGCATTGATCCAAATCAATGCGGATTGAGCATGATCCCGAAAAGTGGAAGCGGTTTTCGGAAAAGATCATGCTCGACTATATGAAGCGATTGACGATTCAACGTCGTTGCCGCCGGTCAGCTTGTCGACCTTGCGCCGCATCTCGTCGAGTTCACGTTTGAGATCGTCGATCTCGCCGCCGCTCTTGCCCGCCGGCTTTTCCGGCTCGGACGCGGTGCCGCCGCCCTGGCTTTCGCGCCGCGCAAACGGCGTGAACATGGCGAAGGCGCGCTCGAACATTTCCATGTTCCGCCGCACCGTTTCCTCCAGCGCGCCGAACGGGCTGCCGCCGAAGGCCTGCGCCATCTGATTGCGGAACTTCTCCTGCTCGCGGGTCAGCGACTCGATGGAGACTTCGAGATAACGCGGTACCAGCATCTGCATGCTGTCGCCGTAGAACCGGATCAGCTGGCGCAGAAAGGCGATCGGCAGCAGGTTCTGCCCTTCCTTGTTCTCCTGCTCGAAGATGATCTGGGCCAGCACCGAACGCGTGATGTCCTCGCCGGTCTTGGCGTCATAGACGACGAAATCCTCGCCGGTCTTGACCATGGCGGCGAGGTCTTCGAGCGTGACATAGGTGCTCGTGCCGGTGTTGTAGAGCCGCCGGTTGGCGTATTTCTTGATCGTGACCGGCTCGGCGGTTTTGGTCGTGGTATCGGTCATCTGGCGGCAACCCCCGCGGGATTGCCGTCAAAATAGGCGGTTTCGCCGGGCGCGGCTACCGTTTTGTGTGGTGCACAAGGACGGGCGTCCCGGCATGGCAGCGATGCGGCCCCCTTGCGCCTTGTCGGCGGCTTGCCACGTCCTTATGACATATATGAAAGCGCCTGCGGCCCGGTCCGCATGTGACCTAACCCTATTCCCGGAAGGATTTCCCATGAAAGACGACATCGTCATCGTCAGCGCCACGCGTACGCCGGTCGGCGCCTTCAACGGCGCCTTCGCCACCGTGCCCGCCCACGAATTGGGCCGGACGGCGATCAAGGGGGCGCTCGAGCGCGCCGGCGTCGAGGGCGCGCGCGTCTCCGAAGTGATCATGGGGCAGATCCTGACCGCGGGTCAGGGCCAGAACCCGGCCCGCCAGGCCTCGATCGCAGCCGGCATCCCGGTCGAAACGCCGGCCTGGGGCGTCAACCAGCTGTGCGGCTCGGGGCTGCGCGCGGTGGCGCTCGGCTATCAGGCCATCCTCAACGGCGATTCCGACATCGTGGTCGCCGGCGGCCAGGAGTCGATGAGCGTCGCGCCGCACTGCGCCTATCTGCGCTCGGGCGTGAAGATGGGCGATTTCCAGATGATCGATACGATGATCAAGGACGGCCTGTGGGACGCCTTCAACGGCTATCACATGGGCAACACCGCCGAGAACGTCGCCAAGCAATGGCAGATCACGCGCGCGCAGCAGGACGAATTCGCGGTCAAGTCGCAGAACAAGGCCGAAGCCGCGCAGAAGGCCGGCAAGTTCAAGGACGAGATCACGCCGGTGACGATCAAGAGCCGCAAGGGCGACGTCGTGGTCGATGCCGACGAATATCCCAAGCACGGCACGACGCTCGAAGCGGTCGGCAAGTTGCGGCCGGCCTTCGACAAGGAAGGCACGGTCACCGCCGCCAATGCGTCGGGCATCAATGACGGCGCCGCCGCCGTGGTGCTGATGACGGCGAGCGAGGCGCAAAAGCTCGGCAAGACGCCGCTCGCCCGCATCGTGTCGTGGGCGCAGGCCGGCGTCGATCCGAAGATCATGGGCACCGGCCCGATCCCGTCCTCGCGCGCGGCGCTCAAGAAGGCCGGCTGGAATGTCGGCGATCTCGACCTCATCGAGGCCAACGAGGCGTTCGCGGCGCAGGCCTGCGCCGTCAACAAGGACCTCGGCTGGGATACCGGCAAGGTCAACGTCAACGGCGGCGCCATCGCCATCGGCCATCCGATCGGCGCCTCGGGCACCCGCGTGCTGGTGACGCTGCTCTACGAGATGCAGAAGCGCAATGCCAAGAAGGGCCTCGCCACGCTTGTGCATCGGCGGCGGCATGGGCATTGCGATGTGCGTGGAACGCTAGAGGCGAGAACGGGCAGCAATTGATCTATCTCATGGCCGGGCTTGTCCCGGCCATGTACGTCTTTAAGCTGTCGCAAAACTAAACGAGTAGGGAGGACTGACATGCCCCGCGTTGCGTTGGTGACGGGTGGTACGCGCGGCATCGGCGCCGCGATTGCCAAGGCGCTCAAGGCGGCCGGCTATACGGTCGCGGCGAACTATGCCGGCAACGACGAGGCCGCACAAAAATTCAAGGCGGAAACCGGAATCGGCGTCTACAAGTGGGACGTCTCTTCGTTCGACGCCTGCTCAGCCGGCATCAAACAGGTCGTGACCGATCTCGGGCCGATCGAAGTGCTGGTCAACAATGCCGGCATCACCCGCGATTCGCAGCTGCATCGCATGAAGCCCGAGCAATGGACGGCGGTGATCAACACCAATCTCAATTCGCTGTTCAACATGTGCCGCAACGTCATCGAGAGCATGCGCGAGCGCAAGTTCGGCCGCATCGTCAATATCTCTTCGATCAACGGCCAGAAGGGCCAGTTCGGCCAATGCAATTACTCGGCGGCCAAGGCCGGCGAGCTCGGCTTCACCAAGGCGCTTGCGCAAGAGGGCGCGCGCGCGGGCATCACCGTCAACGCCATCTGCCCGGGCTACATCAATACCGAGATGGTGCAGGCGGTGCCGAAGGACGTGCTGGAAAAGAGCATTCTGCCGTTGATCCCGATCGGCCGCCTGGGGGAGCCGGAAGAAATCGCGCGATGCGTGGTGTTCCTCGCCTCCGACGATGCCGGGCTGATCACCGGCTCGACCTTGACGGCCAATGGCGGGCAATATTTCGCGTAGACGTCGCCCGCGCCTGCGCGGCCCTCAATTGCGTTGCTGCGGTCGGTAATCGACCGTGGCCGGCGCGACAGTCCGTGTCACGGTGACTCGCGCTTTGCCGTTGTTGTTTTTGTAGAATTTGTGTTGGTCACGACCTTCCCAGAACAGGATGGCATCGTTGACATAAATGTAGAGTTCTCCGGTCGAATCCGGCGTGATATCGGAGATCAGCACCTCGTTTCGCCGGATGCCTTTCTCAGCTTCACAAGTCAGCTCCTTCAATCTATCTGCTTCCGGCGTCGGGCTTTCGATGTCGTCCGAATTGGCCGATTGCGAGATCTCTTTGCAGGCCGAGAAATCCACCTTGGGAAGTGGCGCAGCCGGCTTGAGCGGATATTCGTAGTTTCCGATATCGCCAACCCGTGCGATCGGCTGGAAGTAGTTCTCGCGCCACCAGCGCTTGAGCGTCATCCCCAGGAAATGCGGCAAACTGGCAACGCCAAAGCCGGCGACATCGGCAGGCGTGCCTTTGTCGAACCAGGCAAATTCGGGCCTCCTCTCGAATGTCCCTGGCGCGGTCTCGCCGACCCCAGGCTCGATCTGGATGCGGTATTGCCGCCCGGCGACGAGCCACAGGTGAGTGGGAGCGCATGGCGAACTGATATCGACGCCTGCGGAGCCTAGCACGTCAGTCTGGGCTTCAGCCTTGCTCTTATCAACCTTGGCCTTCTCACAGAATTCGCCGTCGGTGCTGCGCAGGTCGTACAGTCCGAGGTTCAGCCCGGACACGGCGAGCCACGCAACGATCAGAATGAAGAGCATCGGGAATCCGGTTTGCGCGACCCAGCGATAGGCCTCGACGGCCTTTTTTGAGTTTCTGAGATGGCGTGCGGTCCTCAACGCGAGAGACGGGTGTGCAGGATCGACTGTCTTGGCCTCTTTTCTTCGGAAGAGGACTATAACTGCGCTCAGCACTGCGAGGATGAACCATACCAAAAAGTTCTTCCAATTCCCGTACCACAAATAACAAAGAGCGACGATGCCGAGGATGACGGCTGCCGCGGATAGGGTATGGCGCTGCCCTGCGAGCCGCAAACGATAGATCTCTTGATCGCCAACCTTCGGCTGAACGTTCCACGCGGCGCGGGCGCGGTCCTGAATGCGGCGCTGCAGGACACCGCTGACGACGAGACTGATGATGAACAACAGGACGATATTGACGGCAAGTGGCGGGCTGGCCGCGACCGCATCCACCCACGGGCTCGCATAGCTCGGAATGAGTCCTTTGAAAAGCGAGAGCAGGTAAGTCACCGTACCGCTCTCGATCTGATTTATCTTTTCAGTGTTGTCGACGCGATCAAGCACGGCATAGACCACGACAGGAAGGACCAGCGCGATCAATGCCAGCCCAAGCGTGACGAAATAGACGCCACGCCGCCACCAGATAGTGTCGAGAACCAAGGCGAAGTAATTCCCACGGTCCTCGCGGGCGTCCACCGTATCGATCAGCGCCTTGAGATCGGTCAGCACTGCCTTTGTGGGCTCGTCCTGAACGTCGCCCAAAGCGGTAGCGACCGCGTTCTTATCGAATCGAACTCGGTCGTTGTTCGGCAGCAGAATATCGATCTTGAATGGCAGCGATTTCGGCGCATAGCCGTCGTTGCCGTAAGTCATGCGCGTCACCGCGCAATGATGCACCAACGGCGTCACCCTTTCATCTTTCGGAATGCTGTCGTCGTTGTTGTCCAGCAGGAACTGGACATTGCGCGGCTGGTAGCGCCACAGCGCGCCCGTGCCGACGCGCGAATCGTAGAGCCGCCCGGTCGGCGAGGAGAGTGCTCGATAGGTGTCGACAATGGTGTCTTCGAACTTCAGTCCATTGTTCTTCTTGGCTTCATCGATCATCCAACACAGCGGCACGAACGAGAGCCCATCGTCCGGATATCCGCCGCCGACATCGGCGTGCATACCGGGAAACCAGACCTGCGTGAGGCGATCGGGGTCGACACTGCCATGTTCGTTCTTTTCTGCCTCTCGTCCCACGGCACCGGATGAAAGGTCCGCCGTTCGTCATCAAGCCCCATGGCGTGCCGCGCATGCCGCACGCGCTCCAGCAGCGAGGTGTCCTGGAACTTCATCGGCCAAACCCACTTATCGACCGCGGTCGTCAGTTCATCGATCGGTAGCCCGTAGGCCACGACGGTGTCCCACACCCCGATAAAATGGATTTCGATGTTCTCGCGTTTCTCCAACTGGCCGTACGGCGTGTCTCCCGTTAAATACTGCCAGCAGAAAATCACTTTATCGCGGACCCAACGTCCAAGTGGGACCCAAAAGACCCACCACGCCTTTGGGCGAAATTTCTTCTTGCGATAGGCACGATAGGCCGCGATCGCATTGCGCTCCAGTTCCGCTTCAGTCTCGAAGGTGACGAACCCTTCCGAATGCACCAGGCCGGCGAGCAAGCGGATCGTGAACGCGCCGCGGCTGAATCCGAACATCCAGATGCGATCGTGGTTTTCCTCATCGTCCTTGTCTCGCCAATAGTTATGGCAGAGGAATTTGTAGAGATTGATGACGTTGCGCTTGACGCCAATGCCGAGCGCGAGGCCGATGATCCGCAGGAAAGTGATACTCGAATTTCCGACACCGTCGCCGAACACCGCGACCTGCGTGCCGTCACGCAGGTTGAGCGCTTGGTACAGGCGCCAGACATTGGTCTTGAACGCCTTCGACGCGCTGTTGCCCGTTCCGTCGGAAAGTACGATCAGATTTCTGGATTTCCGTTCCACGGCCGTTGCCCCCGTTCGGGCGGACTATACAACCTAGGGCATCAATTTGTCCGATATTTGTCGCGGCCGTCGGGGATTACTATGCGGACGGGAAGTATAGCTCCTGACGGCCGTCCCATCGGACTACGTCCCAGACGCTGGCGGCGCAGTTTTGCGTACAATAGAAGCATTGGAGATGGATCGCTTTAAGGTGGCTGGATCGTGAGATTGCTGAAACGCTTGTTGCGCCGCCTGCTCGTCGTCGGGTTGGGCATCCTCAGTGTCTGGTTGATCGTTTTTGTCTTCAGATTGACCGACCACAGGCTGCCGACGATTTTGGCCCTGGCCCTCACTTATGGAATCGCCGCGTATATTGTCTTGCCGCGCGTCATTCGCGTCGGCCTTAAAATCCTCCAGCGCAAGCGCGTGCCTCGTTTCACGATTACCGGCGATGGATTGCCCGGCGATCCCGTCAATCTCGTGCTGATAGGAACGCGCCAGCAGCTGCAGTCCGCCTTTGCGGTGGCAGGCTGGTCGGAGGCGGATCGGTTGGGTCTGGCAAGCTCGTGGCGCATGGTCCGCGCGTTCGTATTCAACTCGCCCTATGCGACCGCGCCATTCAGCACCCTCTATCTGTTCGGACGCGGCCAAGACATCGGTTTCCAGAAGGCGATCGATAACAGCCCGCGCAAGCGCCATCACATTCGCTTCTGGGCAACGAGCCTCACGCAGGCCGAGGCCACCGTGGGAACAGCCAGCTTCTGGCTGAACACCGACCGGCCAGCGCACCATGAGCGTGTTCTCTGGGTCGGAGCCGGCACCAAAGATACCGGCCTTTCCTTGACCAAACTCACATTCCAGATCACCCACGCCACCGATTCGGACACCAATGCCGAGCGGGACTACATCATTGCCGAGTTGACGCAAAATCGAGTTATCGTGGACGTGAATACATATCGATCCGGCCAACGTCTGCCTACTCAACGCGTCAACCACTACATCACCGATGGCGAAGTGACCGTCGCAAGCCTTGCGCCTCCTTCGCAGTAGGCACGGCCTCAACATGGGGTCAGAGGGGCGACCAGCCCTTCGGTGCCAATTCAAAACCGGAAAAGTCGAAACCGGGCGCGACGGTGCAGCCGACCAGTGTCCAGTCGCCCAGGGTTTGCGCCGCCTGCCAGGCGTGAGCCGGTACCGCGGCTTGCGGGCGTTGGCCTGACGCAAGATCGTTGCCGAGCGTCGCACGCGCGATGCGCCCTTCGTTTTGCGCAATTTCGAGTTCGAGCGGCGCACCGGCGTACCAATGCCAGACTTCGACCGCATCGAGCCGATGCCAGTGCGAGCGCTCACCGCGGGCCAGCAAGAAATAGATCGCGGTCGATGCCGAGCGTCCGCCCTCGATGTGCCGCTTGTCGCGGAATATCTCGCGGAAATGGCCGCCTTCCGGATGCGGTTTGAGATCGAGCAACCGGATTATGTCGCCGACGCTGAGGCTTTTGCTCAAAACCAATTCTTGCGCTCGCGGATTTCCGCGAACACTTTCCACGCCGGGCTGCCGGATAGGCCGAGCGATTTCGCCACCTCGGCGTCATCGGCACGCAGGAACGGATTGGCCGATTTCTCCGCCCCGATCGTTGCCGGAATGGTCGGCTTGCCGGCGGCTAGCTGCTGCTTGACCTGTTCGGCGCGCGCGGCGAGCGCCTTGTTGTTCGGCTCAATGGTCTTGGCGAAGCGGATATTGGCGTCAGTATATTCGTGGCCGCAATAGAACTGCGTGTCATCGGGCAGGCCACGCAATTTGAGCAGCGACTGCCACATCATCTCCGGATTGCCTTCGATCACCCTGCCGCAGCCGATCGAGAAAAGCGTGTCGCCGACAAAGGCGAGCTTGTCCGCCGGAAAGAAATAAGAGATGTGACCCGCGGTGTGCCCCGGCGTGTCGATGACACGGCCTTGCAAGCCGCCGACGCGCACGGCGTCGCCCTCGGCCACCGTTTCGTCCACGTGCGCGATGCGCGCCGCCTCGGCGCGCGGCGCGACGACGCGGCATTTGTGCTGGCTTTTGATTTCGCCGATGCCCTGGGTGTGATCGGCATGATGATGCGTCACCAGGATGTCGCTGAGCCGCCAGCCGGTCTTTTTGAGCGCGGCCTCGGCCGGCGCCGCCTCCGGCACGTCGATCGCCGCCGTGGCGCCGCTCTCTGGATCGTGGATGAGCACGCCGAAATTGTCCTTAAGACAAGGGAACAGATAGATCTGCGCGGCCATGTGGTTCTTCCAGTTGAGCCCTTCCGGCCGGATCATCCGCCTTCACGGAAGGCGACGCAACATGGGGTCAACCAAGACCCCATGGCGGCCGCAAGACGAGCGCAATCCGTGCTATTTTGCCCTTATGGATGTCGTCGACCTGCGCAATTTCTATGCCCAGCATCTTGGCGTCGTGGCCCGGCGCTTTATCAGCCGCGGCATTCGCGCGCGCTGGAAGGACACCCAGGCGCTGCGCGTGCTCGGCATCGGCTATGCAACGCCCTATCTCGGCCTGTTTCGCGAGGAGGCCGAGCGCTGCCTTGCCATGATGCCGGCGCCGCAAGGTGTCGTGCGCTGGCCGTCGAGCCGGCCGGCGCTGGCGGCGCTGGTCGAGGAGGACGAGCTGCCGCTGACCAATTCCGCCGTCGATCGCGTGCTGCTGGTGCATGCGCTGGAAATGTCGTCCGATCCGGTCGGATTGTTGCGCGAAGTGTGGCGCGTTCTCGCCGGCGGTGGTCGCCTGCTCGTCGTCGTGCCCAACCGGCGCAGCGTCTGGGCGCGCATGGACACCACGCCGTTCGGTCACGGCCGGCCCTATTCGCGGTCGCAGATCATGCAGCTCCTTCGCGAAACCTGGTTCACGCCGACCGGCTGGGACGAGGCGCTTTACGTGCCGCCGATCCCGCGCGGCTGGTTTTTGCGTTCTGCCGTGGCCTGGGAGCGCGCCGGCGCCACGCTCGCATCGCCGTTCGCCGGCGTGCATATCGTCGAGGCTACCAAGCAGGTCTATCGCGCCATCCCGGCGCCTCGGCGCGAGAAACGGCGGCTGGTTCCCGCGCTCGAACCGGTGCTGGCGCCGTCGCCGGGTGCGGCGGCGATGCGGTGAGGGGGTAAACCATGGCCCTGGAGTTGCGCCCGAACTGCGAATGTTGCGACCGCGACCTGCCGCCCTCATCGACGATGGCGCGGATCTGCAGCTACGAATGCACCTTCTGCGCCGACTGCGTCGACAACGTGCTGTTCAACGTCTGCCCGAACTGCGGCGGCGGTTTTGCGCCGCGGCCGATCCGCCCGGCGACCGAATGGCGGCCCGGACTGTCCGTCGCCAAGCGGCCACCTTCGACCAAGCGCGTGTCGTTGTCCTATAGCCGCGACGACATTGCGGCACATTCCCGGCGCATCATGAACATTCCACCCGCGGAGCGTTGACGCCATGCGGAAATTTCTCAAATCCACGATTGGCGCTCTTGCGCTCCTGGGCTTGGCGGGCGCCGTGCCAGATCAGAGTGCGTTGTCGCAAACCGGACGGACGATCCGGATCATCCTCGGCGTGCCGCCCGGCGGCAGCATCGACTTCCTGGCCCGCCTTCTGGCCGACCAGATTTCCTCGACTACCGGCCAAACCATGATCGTCGAGAGTAAGCCGGGCGCCGGCGGCATCATCGCCGCCGAAGCGGTGGCGCGCGCGGCACCTGACGGCAACACCTTGCTGATCAACAACAACGGCACGCTCATCAGCGCCATCCTGCGCAAGGTGAATTACGATCCGATCGGAAGTTTTGAGCCGATCTGTTATCTGGTCACGACGCCGCAAATCATCGTCGTCAACAGCGCGTCGCCCTATCATACGCTGGCCGAGCTTTTGGACGCGGCGCGCTTGAAGCCGGGAGAGCTGTCGATCGCCAGCGTCGGGCCCAACACCACGCAGCATATCGGCATCGAGCGGCTCAAACGTTTGGCCGGCGTCAATCTGACCTATGTGCCGTATCCCGGCGGCGCCACCACCATCAATGCGCTGCTCGGGGAGCACATCACCGCCGCGGTGTTGAACTGGTCGGAAATCGGCGAACACATCATCGCCGGCAAGGCCCGCGCGCTGGCGACCATGGCGCCGCAGCGCATCGAGCCGCTGCCGGATCTGCCCACGGTCGCGGAATCGGGCTACCGGGATTTCGAAACCGACGTCTGGTTCGGCGTGGTGGCGCCGGCGAAGACGCCGAAGGACACGGTCGCCCAGCTGATCGATTGGTTCCGTGCCGCCCTCGCCGCGCCGCAGGTCAAGGCCAAGCTTGTGGCGCAGGCGCTTTATCCCAATCCCAAATGCGGCGCCGACTTCGACGCCCATCTTCGGCGGCAGGCCGAGTTATTTACGCAGCTGATCCACGATCTCGATTTCAAAGTGGAATAGCGAAACATTTCGCCGTACCAGACGTTGCACATGATCCGTGTTGTTGCGGGCGTCAGGTTCCGCCATGAAAATACACGCCATTCAAACCGGTTCCGTCCGGATCAAAACCGCGCAGGTCGCAGGCCGCGGCCACGGTCTGGCGCGGCGGCTCGCCGTTTTCACCGATCGCGATTGGACCGAGTGGCTGCCGACTTATGCATGGGCGATCGCGCATCGCGACGGCGTCATCGTGGTCGATACCGGCCAGGGCATGCACCTTCTCGAAACCGGCCGGTCGCTGCATCCTTTTGCCCGCTGGGAAGTCGCGTTTCGGATCGAGCGCGAGCAGGAGATCGGGCCGCAGCTGCGCGCGCTTGGCATCGGCCCGCACGACGTCAAGCGTGTCGTGCTGACCCATTTGCACATGGATCACGACGGCGGCTTGGCGCACTTCCCGAACACCGAAATCCTGGTATCGCGCGGTGAGTTCAACACCGCGCGCGGCTGGGCCGGGCGCGTGCGCGGCTACCTGCCCAACCGCTGGCCGTCCTGGTTCGACCCGGTGCCGCTCGACCTCGCGGCGGAGCCGTTCGGCGCGTTCGCGGCGAGCAGGCGACTGACCGCGGACGGCAGCGTCGTTGCTGTCACGACGCCCGGCCACACGGCGGATCATATCTCCGTTTTGGTCGATGACGGCGATACCACCTATTTTCTGGCCGGCGACACCTCTTACACCGAAGATTTGATGCTCGCCGGCAGTGTCGATGGCGTCACGGCCGATGAGGATGTTTCACGGGCGACGCTCGATGCCATCAGGGGCCTCACCAAGGACCGTCCCACGGTGTACCTGCCGACGCACGATCCGCAGTCGGGCATTCGGCTAGCGCGTCGCAGCACGGTCGAGAACCGCGTCACGCCGCAAATGGCACCCAGGCTCGCTGAACCGCCGGACGCGCCTCAATCGCATCATGCCAGCGCTTCACATGGGCATAATCCTTAAGCCCGATGTCCCTGACGCCGTGAATGTGTACGTCCGAATACATGGTCATGTCGGCAATCGAATAGGCGCCGCCGAAATATTCGTGTGACGCCAGGTGCCGGTCGAGAATGCCGAGCATGTCGCGCAGGTTGGCCTCGTAATGCTCTTGCGCCGGCGGCGCCTTGATTGGCGAGCGTATCGTCCAGTGCCCGAACTGCTGCGCCAGGGTGGTGAAGGTCGCCGAGCCGTAGAACAGCCATTGATCCACTTTGGCCCGCGCCGCTCCGTCGCTCGGATAGAATTTTCCGGATTTCTCCGCGAGATATTTGAGGATCGCGCCGGACTCGCAGACCGTGACCTGGGCGCCGCCGGGCCCGTCATGATCGACGATGGCCGGGATCTTGTGGCCGGGGCTGATCTTCATGAAGTCCGGCTCCATCTGCGCCTTCTTGCGCAGATCGACCGGGATGATTTTGTGCGGCAGGCCGGTCTCCTCCAGCATCACGCGCGGCTTGTAGCCGTTGTCGGTCATCCACGTGTAGCAATCGATCATCTCGTCCTCCTCAATGCGGCGGCTATTGTGACTCAAGCCGCCGTGAATGTCGCGTCGGTCATGTCGGCCATTCCTCGGCGGTGACGGCGGCCGCATCGGCGCCGATGAAATCCTGCAGACTGTCCTGGCCCTCGGTTTCGAGCGCTTCGAGCAGCGCATTCTTGATTTCGGCGATCAGCCCGAGACCGCGGAACACCAGGCCGGAGTAAACCTGAATGAGGCTGGCGCCGGCGCGGATTTTGCCGAGCGCGGTGGCGCCGGAATCGATGCCGCCGGCGCCGATCAGCGGAAACACGTCTTCGACCCGGACGTAGGTCTCGGCCAACATGCGGTTGGCGAGCGGATAGAGCGGCCGGCCCGACAGGCCGCCGGCCTCCTTGGCGATTTCGGTCTCGAGCAAATTCGGCGGCCGCGCCACGGTGGTGTTGCCGACGATCATGCCGTCGACCCGGCGCGAACGCGCAATGCCGACGACGTCGTCGAGATCGCCCAATGACAGATCCGGCGCGATCTTCAGCAGCACCGGCGTCGGGCCGGCGTTCGGCGCGACCCGCTCGCGGGCATCGACCACGCGGGCCAACAGATCGTCGAGCACCGACGCCTGCTGCAGATTGCGCAGGCCCGGCGTGTTGGGCGAGGAAATATTGACGGTGACGTAGCTCGCCACCGCGGCGAAGCGCTCGATCAGTTGCACGTAATCGGCAACGCGATCGGCGGAATCCTTGTTGGCGCCGACATTGATGCCAACCACGCCGCCGGCATTGCTGCGTGCGGCGAGCCGGCGCAGCGCGGCATCGGCGCCTTGCGAATTGAAGCCGAGCCGGTTGATCACGCCGTGGTCGGCATCGAGCCGGAACAGCCGCGGCCGCGGATTGCCGGGCTGCGGGAGCGGCGTGATGGTGCCGACTTCGACGAAGCCGAAGCCTAAGCGCAGCAGCGCGTCGGGCACCTCGGCGTTCTTGTCGAAGCCGGCGGCGATGCCGACCGGATTGGGGACATTGAGCCCGAACACGCGCAGCGCCAGCCGCTTGTCGTCGCGCGGCGCCGGCGGCAGCGGCGCGAATTTCAGCATTTTGATCGCCAGCCCGTGGGCGTCTTCCGGGTCGAGCGCGCGCAGGAACGGCCGTGCGAGGCGATCGAGCAAACCGATCACGGTTTTAGCTCCGGAAAAACCCGCCGGCCATCGACCTCGTCGGGTAGCGGCCGCGCCCAACGCACAGCCGACAGCGGCAGCGCGGCGTAGAGATGTGGAAACAGATCGTTGCCGCGGGAGCGCTCCCACTTCAGCGCCGGGCCGAGTACGTCGCCGTCCACCGCGACCAGCATCAGGTCGCATTGTCCGGCGAAATGCTTGGCCGCCGTCCCGGCGACTTGCGCCGCGGTCGAGAAATGGATGAAGCCATCGCGCTGATCGACGTCCGATCCGCGAAATGCACCGGCGGCCTCGGCCGTGCGCCACGCCTCCCGCTCGCAGATTTTATAGATCGTCGTCACCCGCGCCCTCGCAATTCGGCGCGACCCTATCGGCCCTTGAGCGTCCAGGCAATAATTCCTATTATGGTTGGGGTTTATAGGGGTGCTGATGCTCACGCACGCGCAGGTCTGGTCGGCGATTGATCGCCTTGCCGCGCGGGCCGGGCTTTCGGCCTCGGGCCTTGCCCGCCGCGCCGGCCTCGACCCCACCACGTTCAACAAATCCAAGCGCATCACGGCGGCAGGGCGGGCGCGCTGGCCGTCGACCGAATCGATCAGCAAGGCGCTGGCGGCGACCGGCACCAGCATTGAAGCGTTCGTCGGATTGATCCAGGGCGATGGCGCCGGCGCGCCGACCCGCGGCGTACCGCTGCTCGGCTTTGCCGAGGCCGGCGCCGGCGGCTATTTCGACGACGGCGGCTTCCCGGCCGGCACCGGCTGGGACGAGATCGCCTTTCCGGCGGTCGACGACACCCACGCCTATGCGCTGGAAGTGTCCGGCCAGTCGATGGAGCCGGCCTATCGTGACGGCGACGTGATCCTGGTGTCGCCGGCAGCGCCGATCCGCCGCGGCGACCGGGTCGTGGTCAAGACCAGGGACGGCGAGGTGATGGCCAAGGAGCTCAAGCGCTCCACGGCAAAATCCATCGAGCTGAAATCGCTCAATGCCCAGCATCCCGACCGCACCATCGCCACCGAAGACGTGCTGTGGGTGGCGCGGATTTTGTGGGCGAGCCAGTGAAAGGAGCCAAGATCAACGCTGAATTCGTTCCGTCATCCTGAGGCGGCCGCGAAGCGGCCCTCGAAGGATACGGCCGAGGCGCCCGGGCCGTCGCCCTTCGAGGCTCGCTTTGCTCGCGCCTCAGGGTGACGGTACCGCTTTCCTCACCCGTGCCACCACAACATGCCGGCACGGACCAGATAGACCGCACTGACGGCGAAGATGATGCGCCGCGTCCATTGCCGGAAACCGTGGTCGGTCATGCGCTCGATGACGAACGGCGCCAGCGAGGTCGCGGCGATGGCAAGCGCGACGGCGGGAACGAGCGCCCATTTCGGCACGTTCGCCATGCCCGACACCGTGCCGAAATAGGCGATGCGCACGATATGGCTGAGCGACTGCACCGTCGCCTTGGTGGCGTTGGTGGTCTTGCGGTCGAGCATGCTCTTTTGAAAGAAGATGTCGAGGAACAAGCCGCCGACGCCGGCCAGCACCTGGATGATGGTGGTCAGCACGCCGGTGACGAACGGCACGCCGCGCCATTCAATGTTCGGACGCCAATCGCGCGGCAGCGCCTCGATGGCGAACGGCATCAGGCCGAGGCTCAGATAGACCATCAACTTGTTCGGCACGAACTTGACCGCGTACATGGCGGCGAAAGCGATCACCGCGCCGACCACGTATTTGTAGACGATCGGCCAGCGCACATAGTGCCGCCATTGATAGGCGCGCCAGCCGTTGGCGCAGAGCTGGATGATCGAGAACAGGATCATCGCGCTGCCGACGTCGAAGTAATTGAGCAGCACGCCGAGCAGGATCATGCCGCCGGCCATGCCGAACACGCCGGAGATGAAGGAGCTTAAGAGGATGGTGAGGGCGAGGATGACGTAAGAGGCGACGGTCATTTCAATTTCTTACCGTCCCCTGCAGGGGAGGCTGCAGCCGGATTATGCCGATCGCGCCAGCGCACCGTCGATCATATCCATCGTGTTCTTGATGCCGTAGGCGGCAGCGAAGGAGCCGAAGCGAGGGCCCCGCTCTTGGCCGAGCAGCACCTGATAGAGCATGTTGAACCAGTCGAGCGAGACGCCCGGCTTGCCGTCTTTGCCCTTCTTTTTCTGATCGAGGAACGGCTCGCGGCGGCCGACCTCATAGACCACGTCTTGAATGGCTTCCGGCGGCGCGTCGGGCGGAAGTTGCGACAGCGCGTCGCGCAGGTCGATCAGCGCCGCGCGCTCGGTCGGGCCCGGCTCGCGGAATTTTTTCGCCGGCAGCACGAAGTCGCGGAAGTAATGGATGGCGTATTCGACCATCGCGGCGAGATGCGGGTGCGTCTCTTTCGTCACGCCCGGCCGGTAGCGGCCGATAAAACCCCACAAGGTCTCGGCGTTCTCGGCGTTCGACGCGGTGACCAGCGATAGCAGCATGGCGAACGGCACCGGATTGTCGGCCTTCGGCGGCGCGCCGCTGTGGATATGCCAGACCGGATTGCCGAGCTGCTCCTTGGCGCCTTGCCGCGGATAGGCATCGAGGAATTGCAGATACTCGTCGACGTGGCGCGGGATGACGTCGAAGTAGAGCCGCTTCGCCGCCTTCGGCTCGCGATACATGAACAACGACAAGCTCTCCGGGCTGGCATAGCGCAGCCATTCGTCGATGGTCAGGCCGTTACCCTTCGACTTCGAAATTTTCTGGCCGTTCTCGTCCAAAAAGAGCTCGTAATTGAAACCTTCCGGCGGCGTGCCGCCGAGCGCGCGGCAGATTTCGCCCGACAGCTTCACCGAATCGATCAAATCCTTGCCGGCCATTTCATAGTCGATGCCGAGCGCGACCCAGCGCATCGCCCAATCCGGCTTCCATTGCAGCTTGCAGCGCCCACCGGTGACGAGCGTGGTGACGCGCTCCTTGGTATCGGGATCTTCGTAGGTGATGGTGCCGGCTTTGGCGTCGTGCGCGACCACGGGAACTTGCAGCACGATGCCGGTGCGCGGCGAGATCGGCAGGAACGGCGAATACGACTCGGCGCGCTCCTCGCGCAGCGACGGCAGCATGATGTTCATCACCGCCTCGAAGCGCTCCAGCACCTTGAGCAGCGCCGCGTCGAACCGCCCCGACGTGTAGCAGGCAGTCGACGACATGAATTCGTACTCGAAACCGAATTGATCGAGGAAGGCGCGCAGCCGCGCGTTGTTGTGCGCCGCGAAGCTGTCATGGGTGCCGAACGGATCGGGCACCTTGGTCAGCGGCTTGCCGAGATGATGCGCCACCATGTCCTTGTTCGGGATATTGTCGGGGACTTTGCGCAGGCCATCCATGTCGTCGGAAAACGCGATCAGCCGCGTCTTGATTTTGTCGTCGGTCAGCACCCGAAAGGCATGGCGCACCATGGTGGTGCGCGCCACTTCGCCGAAAGTGCCGATATGCGGCAGGCCGGACGGGCCATAGCCGGTCTCGAAGATCACCTCGTCCTTCGGCGTCTTCTTCAGCCGCGCCACGATCTTGCGCGCCTCCTCGAACGGCCAGGCGTGCGACTGCTCGGCCAGTTCGCGCAGGTTCGCGGGGTTTTCGATTACGGCGGTCGACATGCGAAACCTTGTAGAACTTTATCGCTGGCGCATCAAAACGGATTGATCGGAAAATAGCGCAGCCACAGGTCGGTGAAGCTGCCCTTTTCCCATTGCCGGAACAGCGCCCAGTTCAAGGCCTGCCGCAACAGGTCGTTGCCGCGCTTGACCGCGATGCCGATGCCCTCGCCGAAGAAGCGGCTTTCCAGGAACGGGCCGCCGCGGAAGGCGCAGCAGCCGCCGGAATCGGTGCCGTTGAGCCAGAACGCCAGCGCGATGCCGTCGCCGAACAACAGATCGACGTCGCCGTTGCGCAGCGCCGCGCGCGCGGCGTCGGCGTTGGGATAGGGCCGCACCTCGGCCTCGGTGAACATCTGCTTCAGGTAGGCTTCGTGCGCGGTGCCGGCGACGACCGCGATCTTCTTGCCCTCGAGCAGTTCCGGCAGCACGTCGCCGATGCCGCTGTCGATGCGCGCCACGAAGCGCGCCGGCGTGCGGTAGTACGGATCGGTGAAGTCGGCGCGCCGGCGCGTCTCGGCGGTGGGCGCGATCGAGGCGATCACGGCGTCGCCGCGATTGTCGGCGAGCGCGTCGAGCAGCGTGTCGAAGCGGCGCGCCTGGATGGTGCAGGTCACCTTGATCTCGTCGCAGAGCAGCCGCGCCAGGTCGACGTTGAAGCCGGCCGGGTTGCCGTCCGGCCCGGCATAGTCGAACGGCGGATAGTCCGTCTCGGTGAGGAAACGGATGGTCTGGAGGCGGCTGAGGTCGGGCCGCTCAGGTCGGCGCCGCGGGTCCCAGAAACCGGGAACGGCAACGCTGCGCTGCTGCAGCGGCGCTGTCCTGCGCCGCCGCCGGCGGCGCAGCAAAAACAGCGGGCGACAGCGCGCCGGCGAGGAGACGCTCAGCCGAAGCGCGGCCGCCAGCCAATAGATGCAGTAGCGAGGTATTGCCATTCCAGATTGCACCGATGCCGGACCGCGGCGGGATCTTGAAGCTCGCGCCTTCGGCCTGCTGAGCCGGGGCTTAGAGCATGATCGCGGAAAGGGAAAGACGGATTTGCCGAAAACATCTGGGCGAAAAGCGCTTCAATGCGAGGCGACTGCTCCATGCGCAAGCGTGCAAGGACTGGATCGGCATTGCTGCGAGCGGAAATTCGACGCCAGCTTCAGGAAAGACGCTGCCCTTCCGGCAGCCCGCCCATGAGCTCGGCCTCGATGGCGGCCAGTTCCAATAAATACGACAAGGTCTCGCAGCCGTCGGTGCGCGCGAGACGCGCCAGCTCCCTTGTCAGCTCGCCGATATATTGGGCGGACGGACACGGCTTATCGTTGACGGTGATTGATCTGATACGATGCGCAGACATGAGCGACCAAGTGGCAGAGAGGAACTTCGCATCTGCAAGATACCAACACTTCGCCATATTGCCTCAAACTGCGATTATTTGCACGAGGCGGCAAACATTTTTCTTCTTTATACCTTATCAATATCGCCCAGCTTCAATGACTTCATCTGGCGCGGTGCAGTTCGCGCGTTCGCACGCGCGGCGGCGGCGCAAATTCTTTGCCGGAAAGTTCTTTGCCAGCAGGTCCTTCGCCGGCCGGAACCGCGGCAGTGCATTCGACTGAATCGCGCGGCACCAACATGTCTGTCAACGTCCGCAACAGCGGCGCGTGCCGATCCAGATTGAGTCCGTCGCGGGCGTAGATGCCGGCCTTATTGGCCGGCAGCGCGGGCAAGCCGTCGCGGACGATTTCGATGCCGGGGATGATGCAGCGCGCTTGCGTCGCCAGCACGCCGAGACCCGCCGCGACGGCGGCGAGCCGCGCCGAGAACTCCGGAGCAGAAAACGCAACAAAGAACTGCATGCCGCTATTCTCGAGCAATTCCACCGCAACCCGATCGCCGGTCGTTCCCGGCCAGCTGACCAACGGTATCGGCGCGCCGGGACGAAGCGCGAGCTTCGGCGACTTCATCCAAACCGTCGGCTCGGACCATTGCGCGATGGCGATGCGCGGCGAGTTGATCGTGTTGCACAGATAGGCGATGTCGATCGAGCCGACATTGAGGTCGCCGAGCAGCCTTTCGACGCGGTCGCAGCGGAAGCTGACCTGTTCGCCTGCCGAGCAGCGCTCGAAAATCTCGATGAGACGTTCGCGTCCGAGCCAAGTCGGCAGACCGATGACGAACTGGCGCGGCGCCGAATTCGGCCCCGCAAAGGTGAGAAGCTCGTCGTTCATGGAAAGCATGCGCCGCGCATATTGCAGCACCAGCACGCCGCGCTTCGTCGGGGTCATGTTGCCCTGCCCCTTGGCAAAGATGCTGCCGCCAAGCAGCCGGCCGAGGCGAGCGATCTGCGAGCTGATCGCCGATTGCGTCAGGTCGAGCGCATCGGCCGCCTTGGTGTAGCTGCCGGTATCGACGATCGTGACCAGCGCGCGGAGCAATTCGATGGGAATGTTCTTTTTGGCGTAGCGTCGATGCATTTCATCCCTCTCCCCGCGCTGCGCCGCGCCGGCGCGACAGGGCAACGGAGCCTTCCCGCCTGGATGAGGACACGGACGGCACAGCACCGCGAATTGGGCGTCAGGCCCCAAATACGATGCTAAATTCCTGACGCGGCACTGCAAATCCCATGAAGCCACACCGCGCTCGAACGCCCCGTCGGACGTTACGCCATCATGCCACAACTTGTCGGCGTGAAGATAGGTGCTGGCTTACCGGTGCCCGTCCAATGCCTGTCAGGAATCGCCTGACGAGACAATCGCTTCGACCAAGCGCACCACCGAACGCCGAAGGCTGGCGTTCTTGATCCTTATAAAGGCCCGGACCAGCGCATGGCCGTCGGCATTGCCGAGAAAGTCGGTGATGTAGGCGAGCGACGGGCCGTCGCCGCTCTTTCGTGCGCCGCCGAAAGATTGCGGCGCACCCTCGAAGAAGAACGGCACCGGAACCTCGAGGATATGCGAAATTTCCTGCAGCCGGCTGGCGCTGATGCGGTTGGTGCCTTTTTCGTATTTCTGGACTTGCTGGAAGGTCAGGCCGAGCTGATCGGCGAGCCGTTCCTGGCTCATGTGCAGCATGAGGCGTCGCATGCGAACACGGCTGCCGACATACTTGTCGGTCGGATTAGGAAATTTTATGGACATCATGAACCTCCGCACCCCTCGTCTCTAGTCCTGTCTCTTTTTAATTCCGCAGGCAATCCCCGGTTGCAAGTTTTCCGCCGATTGTTTCGGCCCGTATGCGTCCCACGCATGACCCGCCAAGCCGGCGCGCTGGGCTGATGACTTGGCCGCGGAGGGTTTCCGCGGTCGAAACTTGGCGTGCTAGAGCGCAATCGCTTCGTATTAAATCGATCGGCGCTCTAGCATTTTGGTGGAGCATGATCTCCGCCGAAAACCGGTATCCACTTTTCGGGATCATGCTCTAAAGGTAGCGGCGCAAATCCGCGGCGGCGGCGTCAGCGGTCCGCTTCAAGTCGAAGGGCGCGACGAACTGGCCGTTCTTGTCCATCAAATAGACCAGAGCGGTGTGATCCATCGTGTAGTCGCCGCCGTCGAGCGGAACTTTCTTGGCGTAGACCCGGTACGCTTTGATCGCTGCGTCGATCGAGGCCTGATCCCCGGTCAGCCCGCGCAGATGCGGATCGAAATTGGACAGATAGTCCTTGAGCACCGCCGGCGTGTCGCGGTCCGGATCGACGGTGATGAACAAGGCACCCGCACGATCCGCATCGGGCCCGAGCTTTTTCAGAACCTGCGACACGTCGAACAGGGTGGTCGGGCAAATATCGGGGCAGTGCGTGAAGCCGAAGAACACCAGGAACGGGCGGCCCTTCATGTCCTGATCGGTCACCGGCTTGCCGTTCTGGTCCTCGAGACGAAACGGCCCGCCGACGCCGGCGACCGCCTGGCCGAGCGGCGACGGCACATGTTTGCTGAAAACCAGGATGGCGCCGAAGAACAGCACGAGGCCGCTGAGGAAAGCGGCAAGCAATAGCGCGACGCGGGAGGTTTTGTCGTTCACCGGCCTTCTCCGCTCATCCGAAGCATGCGGCAAACCCGGCCCGGATGGTTTCGAAAAAGACCGTCTCCCCGTAGTGCGCCCAGAGCAGCGCCGTGCCCAAAAGCGCAAGCGCAACCACCGCGCCGGCCAGCAACAGCGGCCGCGACATTGAAGGTGAACGGGGTGCGACGGTCTCGGGCATCGGCAAAGTTCCAGCTGGCCCGTACATATGCCGGAACCGGACGAGCGACAACCGGTGTCGCGCCTGCCGCAAGCGCCCAGGCCGCCTGCCTACTGGCAGGGGTGGTAAAGCGCCGTAAGCTCGTGACCGCGCAGCTGAATGAGATGCGGCGTCAGGCCGCCGTGATGACCGATCCAGGCGCGGATCTGCGCCGGATAGAGCCGCATCACCAGCGCGCTGCCCTCGCGGGTCGGCACCAGCTCGCGCGATGCGTCATCGTAATAGGAGGCGGCATGGAACCCGAGCACCGCGCGCTGGGTGACGCAGACATGGTCGCGCGGCACGATCCCGGTCAGCAAGGTGCACGCCGACAGGCATGGACCGTCGATGACGATATGCTCGCCGGACGCGCGCACCGCCTCGAACTTGCGAATGTAGGAAGAGACTTCGCCGCCCGGATCGCCAACGATACGCATCTCCGCCAACGCCACGGAAGGCGCCGCGATGGACGACGCCATAAAGCTCACGACTGCCGACGCCATCGCGCCGGCCAAAGCTGCCTGCCATTTCATGGATCACCCTCTCCCCGTCAATTGAACGCAACCCTGCCGTCGCATTGTGGCAAGACTTCGAGGACAGGTTAAGTTTAATCGCAAAGCGATCTTGGAGCTTTCTGCTCTTTCTTTTTGCATCGCGGCTCGGTTCCATGCGGAGGCTCACCCGGCGTGTGGCGCCTCCTCGCGCCCATGCGCGGACGGCGGCAAAAAGGGGTGCTATAAGGAACCAACGATCAAGGACGCGGAGGGGAACCGACCATGGCGCGGGACTTCGAGGATCATTGCTGGAAAGACGTTATCGACGCCGACACCATCGCGATCTACCAGGCCTATCGGCGTAAAACCTATGTCGGCGACAATCCCGCAGTCCTCGCCATCGACCTCTACAACAAGGCCTATCTGGGCGGGAACCGCCCGGTGCGCGAGGTTGATCGCGAGTTTTCCGGCGCTTGCGGCGAGCACGCCTGGAAGGCGCTGCCGCTCACGCAGAAGCTGTTTGCTGCGGCGCGGCGCGCCCGCGTGCCGGTGATCTACACCACCCGCCATGCCGACACCCGCGGCGTGCAATCGACCAATCGCAACATGGACCGCCAGCGCGACGACGTTTACGACATCAAGGCGGAGCTGGCGCCGCAGCCTGATGAGCTGGTGATCTACAAGGAGCGCGCCTCGGGTTTCTTCGGCACGCCGCTGATCGCGCACCTGCAACAGCTACGGATCAATTCGCTGATCATCTGCGGCGAGAGCACGTCGGGCTGCGTGCGCGCCTCCACGGTGGATGCCTTCTCCTACGGCTTCCACAACGTCGTGGTCGAGGAATGCACCTACGACCGCTCGATGATCAGCCACAAGGTCAATCTGTTCGACCTGCATCACAAATACGCCGACGTGATGCATGTCGAAGAGGTTCTGGCCCATCTCGACGGCCTCGCCGTCGAGCGCAAAGTGGCCTGACACCCGACATCCCCCGAAAAACCTCTAGAAACGAGTATTCCCATGTCCACGACCGTCGCGCGCCGCACCAACGTTCCCGACTACACCACGGCCTATTATTTCCTCGAGGGCCTCTCTGAAATCGGCATCGATTATCTGTTCTGCAATTTCGGCACCGATCACGCCCCGATCATCAACGAGATGGCGCATCGCAAGCAGCGCGGCGAAGCCATGCCCAGCGTGGTGCGCTGCCCGCACGAGAACACCGCCGCCCATATGGCCGCGGGCTACGCTTTCGTCACCGGCCGCGGCCAGGGCGTGCTGGTCCATGTCGACGTCGGCACCGCCAATACCGCCAACGCCATGCACAACCTCTATCGCAGCCGGCTGCCGGTGCTGCTGATGGCCGGCAAGGCGCCCTACACGGTCAACGACGAGCTGGTCGGCTCGCGCGACACCTACGTGCATTTCATCCAGGAGCCGTTCGACCAGGCGAGCCTGGTGCGGCCCTATCTGAAATGGGAATGGACGCTGCCCTCCGGAGTGGTCGTCAAAGAAGCGCTGCGGCGCGCCCATTCGATCATGCAGAGCGAGCCGCGCGGCCCGGTTTATCTGATGATGCAGCGCGAGACGCTGACCCAGCGCTGGGCGACCGACGAGATCCGCAGCTATTCCGAAGATCAATTTGCTGCCACGGGCGGCGGCGGCGCCGATCCAAAGCTCGTTGCCGCGCTTGCCGACAAGCTCATGACGGCGGAAAATCCGATCCTGATCACCGGCTATGCCGGGCGCCACGATCATGCGTCCAAGGCGATCGACGCGCTGGCGCAATTCGCCGGCATTGCGGTTTACGAAGCCAATATGACCAACAACATCTCCCACGACAGCCCGTGCTTCGTCGGCTTTTCCGCCGACAAGGCGGTGCCGAATGCCGACGTCGGCATCCTGGTCGACGTCGACGTGCCGTGGTTTCCGAGCGACGTGAAGACCCACGAAAAATCGTTCTGGGCGCATATCGACATCGATACGCTCAAGCCCGGCTCGCCGATGTGGACGTTCCCGGGCAATCTGCGCATGCAGGGCGATAGCGGGCGCATCCTTGAGCAAGTACTGGAGGAGCTGAAAGCGAAGGCCACGCCGCGCTTCAAGGCGGCCGCCGCGGAGCGCCTCACCCGCATCAAGGTTTTACGCGACGAGCGCGCTGCGCGCGCCGCAAAGCTAGCGGCGGACAAGGGCAAACCCGGCGCGATCAATCCGCATTACCTGATGGCGGAGCTCGGCAAGGTGCTCGACGACGACGCCATCATCTTCAACGAGGGCGTCACCAATGCGGGCGCGGTGCTGCTACAAATCCCGCGCAGCCGGCCCAACACCACCATGCGCTCCGGCGGCGGCGGGCTCGGCTGGTCCGGCGGCCTGGCGCTCGGCGCCAAACTTGCCGCGCCCGAGCGGATGATGGTGCAAATCTCCGGCGACGGCGGGTTTTATTTCGGCAATCCGAGCTCGGTGTTCGCGGTGTCGCAGCAATACAAGCTGCCGATCTTTTCCATCGTCATGGACAATACCGGCTGGAACGCGGTGAAGCAGTCGACGCTGCGGGTGTTTCCGGAAGGCGAGGCCAAGACGGCGAGCGAATTCGAATCCGAGCTCGCGCCCAAGGTCGCCTTCACCAAGGTCGGCGAGGCGTTCGGCGCTTATGGCGAAGAGATCAGCGACCCCGCCGACGTGCCGGCCGCGATCGCGCGCTGCCTCAAGGAAGTCCGCGGCGGCCGTTCGGCGCTGCTGCACGCGCGCGTGACGAAAATGTAGCGCCGGTCCGGCCGCGCGGAGTAACGGCATACCGGCATCGACGGCGTTCGATGTGCTGAACGTTATGATCGATATCCGTTTTTGATGGCAGCGTCGTATCGCTGAACCTGCGCTCGCGATTTGCCGACGTACAGGTGTCGACTTATCGTCGGACGCTCTCGTACAGATGGTATCTGAATGCGTACCATCGATGCCGTGCACCTCGGATTGCTGCTTGCGGCGCTGGCGATCACTTATGTGGTGCCGTTCGAGCTGCTGTTGCTGTCCTATGTGGTTCTCGGCCCGGCGCATTATTTCACCGAGATTTCCTGGCTGCACGACCGCAAATATTTCCTGCCCCATCGCAATGTCGCGTTCGGACTTGTCTGTGTGGCGGCGGTCGCCGCGCTGATCGGTAACGCATCCTGGTTCGGTTTCGTCATCTGGATGGCGTTTGTAGCCTGCGCGCTATTGACGACGACCACCGCCGCGCAAAGCGCTATTTTGACCATCGTCGCGCTCGGCGTCACTGCGATCATGGCCGTGAACGGATCGTCGCTGGCCGTGCTCGGCATATTGCTGCCGACCTTGATCCACGTGTCGCTGTTCACGCTGGTGTTCATGACCTTGGGAGCGTACCGCTCGGGTAGCAAGGCCCAGGTGCTGTTGGTTATCGCCTATCTGACGGCGATCGGCATCATCCTCGTGATGCCGCCGTCGGCAGCGACGCAAATCCCGGCCTTCGCCAAGGCCGGACAGGAATATTTTGGCAATGTCGGTCCGGCGCTGGGGCGGCTATTCGGCATTGCCAACCTGCGACTCGATACGCGGCTGACCAGCCTGCTCGCCTTCGTTTATACCTACCACTACCTCAATTGGTTCATAAAAGCCGACGTGATCCGCTGGGCAGAGATTCCCAAGCCGCGACTGGCGCTGCTGGTTGTCGCTAGCGCCGCCTCGACCGCGCTCTATTTCTACGATTACGCATTCGGCTTCACGGTCCTGCTGGCGCTCAGCCTCGTGCACGTGGTGCTGGAATTCCCGCTCAACAGCCTCGCGCTCCGGCAGCTCAGCGCCGCCGTCGGCCAGGGTTTTGCCCAGCACCTGCACCGGCAGGCATGAGGGCTGGAACGAACGACGCCACGCCGACACATAGTTCAGACGATTGTGCCGCTTTGCTACTCGGCTTTTATGTTGGCGTCGTGAATGATCTTGCCGTACTTTTCCATTTCGCTCGTGATGTACTTGGCAAAATAATCCGGCGTCGAGCCGATCGCCTCGAAGCCGAGCGCGGTCAGGCGCGCCTTGACGTCGGGCTGGGCCAAAACTTTGGCGATGCTGGTTTGCAGTTTCGCGGTGATGTCCGCTGGCAGATCCTTCGGACCCCATAGCCCGTACCACGACACGAACTCGAAACCGGGCAGCCCGGATTCCTCGACCGTCGGAATGTCCGGCGCCGCGGGCTGGCGCTTGAGACTTGTAATGGCGAGCGCCTTGATGCGGCCGCCTTGCACCTGCGGCAGCGACGACAGCATCGGATCGGCGAGCAGCTGGATCTGCCCGCTCATCAGATCGGTGAGCGCCGGGCCGGTGCCCTTATAGGCGATGACCAGCGTATCGACATGGGCCTCGCGCTTTAAGAGCTCGATCACGAGATGGCTCGCCGAGCCGATGCTGGTGGTGCCGAAGGTGTATTTCTGCGGGTCCTTGCGGACGAGGTCGAAAAAATCTTTCAGATTGTTCGCCGGCACGCTCGGCGTCGTCGAGACGATCAGCGGGCCGGTGGCGATCAGCGTCACCGGCGTGAAATCCTTCACCACATCGAACGGCACGCTTTTGTACAAAAACGGATTGACGACGTGGAGCGACGCGGTGAGGAGGAGCGTGTAGCCGTCCGGATCGGCCTTGGCGACCACATTGGCGCCGACATTGCCCGAGGCGCCGCCGGCGCGGTTTTCGACGATGAAATGCGGCCCGACGCTTTGGTTGAGTTGATCGACGATGATGCGCGCCACGCCGTCGACCGATCCGCCCGGCGGGAACGGCACGATCACCGTCACGGTGCGGGTGGGATAGTCTTGTGCCGATACTGCCGGGGCGAACGCGAGGACAGCGCACGCCACGGCAACCGAGATGATACGCCTCACAGCTACTTCCTTTCCTGACTAGAACGCTCCCGGATAGCTTCCGCCGTCGATCAGCAGATTCTGGCCGGTGATATAGCCGGCATGGGTGGAACAAAGAAACGCGCAAAACGCGCCGAGCTCGGCCGGATCGCCGTAACGCTTCGCCGTGCTTGCTTCGGCGCGTTCGCGGAAAACCTGCTCGAAGGTCTTGTCGGTGCCTTCGAGCATGCCGCGAATATGGCGGTGCTGGGCGTCGCTGTCGAATATGCCCGGCAGAAGATTGTTGATCGTAACATTGCGCGCCGCCGTTTGCCGGGCGAGGCCGCCGGCAAAGCCGACCAGGCCGGAACGGGCGCCGTTCGACAGCCCAAGCTCGGCTTGCGGCACTTTCACGCTGCGCGAGACGATGTTGATAATCCGCCCAAACCCGCGCGCGGTCATGCCGTCGACCGTGAGCCGCATCATCTCGATCGGGCCCAACATCATGTCGTCGAGCGCGGCGATCCAGTCGTCGCGCGACCAGTCGCGGAAATTGCCCGGCAGCGGCCCTTGCGAATTGTTCACCAGGATATCGGGGGCCGCACAGGCGCCGACCGCGGCCGCGCGGCCGTCGGGCGTGGTGAGATCGGCGGCGACAGCGACAACCTTCACGCCGGTCGCCTGCGCAATTTCGGCGCGGGTCCGTTCCAGCACATCGCGGGTGCGGGCAACGATCGTGACATCGACGCCTTCCCGCGCCAGTGCCAGCGCGCAGGCCTTGCCGAGACCCCGGCTCGCGCCGCAGACCAGCGCGCTTTTGCCTCTTATGCCGAGGTCCACTTCGCGCGTCAGGCCGCCACGGCCGAAAGGGCTTTAAGCTTGTAGCCGTAGGCCTTGTCGAGGCCGAGATCGGCGATGATGCGCAAGCCCTTGCCGAGCGCTTCGGCGTCGAGGCCGGTGAGCGGCTTGCGCAGGTCGCCGGCCGGCATGCCGAGCGCCTTCATCAGTGACTTCACCGCGACCGGATTGATCGCCGAATAGGTGAAGTGCAAGAGCGGCAGCAGCCGCAGATATTCGCGCTTGAAACTCTCGGCCTCGGCATAGCTCGCCCACGGCGTCGAGATGGTCGCCAATTCCGCCGGCGCGATATTGCCGGTCATGTTCGCGGTGCCGTGGCCGCCGAGAACTCATGGTCGGCACCACGAGGCCGAGATTGGGGCTGTCGCAGCACATCACCGACACGTCGGGCTTGGCGGCGAGCACCTGCGCCACCTGGCCGACGCGCGCGGTCGATTCCTTGTGCACCACATAGTTCGGATGCTTGAAGATGCGGATCAGATTGTCGCAAGCGAGGTCGCTCTTCACCCGCGGCGGATTGTTGTAGATGCCGAGCGGCAGATCGGTGGCGTCGGCGACGTCGAGGAAAAAACGCTCGATGTCGGCTTCCGGCGCGCAGATATAGGCCGGTGCGGCGAGGATCGCGCCGTCGCCGCCGTTATCTTTGGCGAAGCGCACATTGGCGATGGTCGATTCGGTGTTGTTGCCGGTGCAGCCGAAGAAGATCGGCATTTTCGCCGACTTCATCTTCGCCGTTTCGACGATGATCTTCTTCTTCTCCTCGGGCGAGAGCATCGAGGTCTCGCCGGTCGAGCCCATGATCAGCACCGCCTTGGTGCCGTGCGCCTCCTGGAACCGCAGCAGGGTCTGGAACGCCGCGAAATCCACCGAGCCGTCCTTGTTGAACGGCGTGATCAGCGCGACGAACGAGCCGGTGATTTTTTGTTTGGGCATGCCGTTCAATCTCCGAGGTTCAACTCCCTCCCCCTTGTGGGGAAGGGTGGGGGTCGGAAGGCGATGCGCGAGCGTCGACGTTCGCAACCTACCTCGCGACCCCCACCCCTGCCCCTCCCGACAGGGGGGAGGGGAAAAGAATTACACGCTGCACGTGACCGATGAACTTCTCCGGCGGCCGCTCGCCCCATTGCGACCGCAGCGCTTCTTCGGCGGCAATGAGATTGGAGCCGTTGGCGAGATTGAGGCGGTCGCTGTCGGCCCAATGCTCGTGGACGCGGCCCCACGGATCGGCCCAGTAGTCATAGACCTGGCTGCCCAGCACATGGCGGCCGATGCCCCACATGTGCTCGTACTTGCCGCTCTCTTTCAGGTACTCGTGGCCCATGCAGACGTCGTCGATGTCCGGCACCTCGAAGGAGAAGTGGTTCAGGCCGGTCTTGTCGGAATTGAGACAGAAGAAGACGTGATGATCGACATAAGTGTCGCCGCGGTCGCAGCGGTTGAACGAGCCGATCAGATTGTCCTTGTTTTCGGCGTAGACGTCGTCTGAGCAGATCAGGCCCAGCGTCTCGCGGAACCAGCCGACGGTTTCGTGAAATTTTGACGACATCATCACGCCATGGCCGATGCGCTTGACGTGGGCCGGCCCCCTGGGCAGCCGCATCAATTCGCCGGCGCGCGCGGTCGGCGCATCGCCCGAGTTCAGCCGTTGCCGCTTCACCGGGATCGGCGCGACCTGCTCGATGCCGCACACCACCTCGATCTGGTAGCCGTTCGGCTCGGTCAGGCGCACGCGCTTGCCGCCGCCGGGCTCGTCGATGTTTTCGACGCCCGTGGCGCCGGGCGCCTTGGCGAGCTTCTTCAGCTCGTCCTCGTTGTCGACGTAATAGGCGATGCCGACGAATTTCGGGTCGCCCTTCTCGGTGACGTGGAGGTGGTGCGCCGGATCGGTGCCGCGCATATAGAGCGCGTTGGCGGTGCGCTCCGCCCGGTGCATGCCGAAACGGGTGAGGAACTCCTCCGCCACGTCGAGATCGGGCGACCTGAGCCGTCCGTAGGCGATATCGGTCACTTTAGTCCAAGCCATATGTGCTCTCCCCGGGAATTCGTTGTGCCGGATGTTCGAAGCAATCCTGCCACGTCCGGGACGGCTGGGCTAGCGGCGGAGGGTTGCGCCGAAGCAGCGCAGGATTGTCCGTGCCTCATAAGAAAGGCCCCGCCGCGCTGCCGCGGCGGGGTTCTGAGCCGGCCGGAGCGGCCGTTAACTAGGCGTGGTAATCGGCCGCCACGGTCTCATCGACCGGCTTGCCGCCCATCGCGTTGAACACCGGCGTCAGCACGATCGCGATCACGAGGTTGAGGATCACCGTGTAGAGCGCGGTGTAGCCCGGGAAGCGTGTAGCCGCCGATCGCCAGCGGATAGGTCGGCGTCGAAGTTCGCCGCGACCGCCATCCAGGTGCCCGCGACGGTGCCGACGGCCCAGCCGATCAGCAGCGCCCAGGCGTTGAACCAGCGCGTGTAGAGCGCCGAGCATCACCGCCGGCAGCGTCTGGATGATCCAGATGCCGCCGAGCAGCTGCAGCTGGATGGCGTATTGCGTCGGCACGAAGAGGATGAACACCAGCGCGCCGAACTTGACGATCAGCGACACCCATTTCGCCATCTGCGCTTCCTGCTTGTCGGTCGGATTCGGGTTGATGAACTCGCGATGGATGTTGCGCGTGTAGAGATTCGCCGCGGCGATCGACATGATCGCCGCCGGCACCAGCGCGCCGATGCCGATCGCGGCGAAGGCGATGCCGACGAACCAGGACGGGAAGCTGTGCAGGAACAGCGCCGGCACCGCGAAGTTGTTGCCGAACTGCTTGAAGCCGGCGGCGAATTCCGGCATGCTTGTCGACGCCCGCGGCGATCGCGAAGAAGCCGAGCAGCGCCAGCAGGCCGAGCATGAAGCGAATAGCCCGGCAGCATCGCCGCGTTGCGGCGGATGGCGTGCCCGCTGCTGGCGCTGAGGATGCCGGTCATCGAATGCGGATAGAGGAACAGCGCCAGCGCCGAGCCGAGCGCCAGCGTCGCGTAGGCGCCGTAGGCGCCGGTGGTGTTGGCGCCGGGCACCGCCAGCAGCAGCTTCGCCGGCGGCACCGCGGCGAAGATCTTGCCGAAGCCGCCGAGCTGGATCGGGATGACGATGATGGCGGCGAACGCGGTGATGTAGATCAGGATGTCCTTGACGATCGCGATCGAGGCCGGCGCGCGCAGGCCGCTCGAATAGGTGAAGGCGGCGAGGATCACGAAGGCGATGATCAGCGGCAGATCGCCGGCATAGCCCGGTGCCGGAGATGCCCATGCGCGCCGATCACCACCTGGATGCCGACCAGCTGCAGCGCGATGTAGGGCATGGTCGCGACGATGCCGGTGACGGTGATCGCCAGCGCCAGCCAGCGGTTGCCGAAGCGGCCGCGCACGAAATCGGCCGGCGGTGATGTAGCCGTGCTTGTGGCAGACATGCCAGAGCCGCGGAAACACCAGGAACAGGATCGGATAGATCATGATCGTGTAGGGCACCGCGAAGAACGCGATCGCGCCGGCGCCGAAGGCGAGCGCCGGCACGGCGATGAAGGTGTAGGCGGTGTAGAGATCGCCGCCGACCAGGAACCAGGTGATGACGGTGCCGAAGCGCCGGCCGCCGAGGCCCCATTCGTGCAGCTGGTCGAGATCGCCCTTGCGCCAATGCGCGGCGGCGAAGCCGAGCCAGGTGATGAAGCCGAACAGCAGCGACGAAGATGATGAGCGCAGTCCAGTTCACTTCCTGCACGGCATGCCCCCCGGCTTTCGTCTTATTGCTTGACGTTCGCTGACTGCTCGATGCCGCGACGCGCGGCGTCTAGTCCTCGGTCGCGAAATAGACGATCGCGGTGAGCACCGCGCCGATGATCACCCAGAGCAGCTGATACCAGTAGAAGAACGGGATGCCGATCCAGCGCGGCTCGACCCTGTTGTAGAACGGCGGCCACAGCACGACGACGAACTGGACGACGAAGAGCAGGTACCACCAGCTCCAGCCCGACCGTTCGTCAGTTTTCGTCCATGAGTTCCCACCCCGCATCTTCCATCCCGCACGAGCCTTTCGAGGCTCTTCGCAGGCAGACTAGCCGGTGTGGCGGGGCCGATCAAAGAGAAAATTCGGCGGCAAAACGCCCGATAAGCGAGTTCCGCTGCGGCGCGGCTGGCCTGCCTGCCGGAGACATAAAGCTTGGAGCGGGCGATGGGAATCGAACCCACGACACTCAGCTTGGGAAGCTGATGTTCTACCACTGAACTACGCCCGCATGCTCACCAGAATAGCGAAGCGGGGCGGCGTGCGGCAAGGGCACGCGCGGCCCGAATTGCTTGCTGTATGATGCCGCGCGCATCGCTCGATTGCGCAAGGGTTCGGTTAATGCCGTCGAATGATATCGAATTTCTATCGCCGCCCGGCGCCATCAAGCCGACCGGCCCATGGAGCCTCGGCGTACGCGCTGGCGATTTCGTGTTCGTCGCCGGCATGCGCGGCATCGATCCCACCACCAACAAACTGGTCGAAGGCGACGAAGCCCGCATCCGCCAGGCCTTTCTGAACATGAAGACAGTCGTGGCGGCGGCCGGCGGCAGTTTGCGCGACGCGGTGCGCCTTGTGGTCTACGTCACCGACATGGACCGCTATCGGCCGCTCGTGAATAAAATCCAGGAGGAGTTTTGGGGCGGCTCGCCCTATCCGCCGCGCACCATCGTCGAGGTAAGCCGTCTCAATCAGGACGACATCGTCGAGGTGGAAGGAACGTTCTTTTGTCCGCTGCGCAAGGCAGGATTAGTCCCGCCCGAACTGCTTGCGCAGCTCGATCTTCGCCCGCTGCAGCGTCTTGCGCCGTGACGCTGGAAGATTTTTGCCGGCGCGGTTGATGTAGAAGGTCAGCATCGACAGCGCGGAGCGGTAAGGATTGGATTTGCGCCGCCGGCTGCGCTCGGCGGAGCGCTTCAGCGACGCGGCGATCCGTTTCGGGTCGCGCAATGTGAATACGCCGCCTTTGAGATCGAGGGCGTCGCTTTCCTTTGTCACCCGCGCCGACCAGCGGCGGCTTGAGCTTCGCCGGGTGGATTTGCGGCGGGCCGATTTATGCGCGGCCGGCTTGCGCCGCGCGGGCTTTCGGGTTGCTGTTCCGGCCATGGCGATATCCTGCACGCAAACGGAAACTGCAAAACCAATGAAGCGGCCGCGGCTTTGTTCCCGGCCGTTATTTGCCGCGCCGATCCTTCACCCGCGCCGCCTTGAACTCGGTGCGCGGCAGCGTGCCGGGCGCCAGCACTTCCACGGCGGAGCGCACCTCGCAGCGGCTGCGGATTTCTTCCACCACGGCCGCCGCAACCTCGTCGCCGGCCTGATGCTCGACCCGCACCGTCATCACGTCGAGGCCGTCGGCGTTGGTCGCCAGCACGATCTCGAACTCGTCGCCGATGCCGGCGATCGAGCGCACCGCGTGCTCGATCTGGCCCGGAAACATCTTGATGCCGCGCAGATTGATCAAATCGTCGGCGCGGCCGGCGAACGAGCCGACGGCGCGCACATGCGTGCGCCCGCACGGGCAGCGGCTGCGGTCGAAGGTGGCGTAATCGCCGACCAGGAAGCGCAGTTGCGGCGAGGATTCGGAATTCAGATTCGTGCACACGGTGAGGCCGCGCTCGCCGTCGCGCTTGCGGCTTTCGCGTCTGCGGATCGATGGTCTCCCAGACCTGCACGTCTTCGAGGAGATGCGTGGTCACCGGCCCGCCGGGGTCTTGCGAATGCGGGCAGGAGAAGCCGCCGACATGGGGCGAGGCTTCGGTGCAGCCGTAGAATTCGACCAGCCGCGCGTCCCACAAATCCTGGATGCGCTCGCGGGTGGCGGCGATGCTCATGCCGGGCTCGCCGGCGACGAACAGCGTGCGCACCGCGGTCTCGCGCGGATCGGTGCCGAGCGCCTGCAAGGTGCGCCCGAGATGCAGCGCGTAGGACGGCGTGCACAGCACGATGGTCGGCTTGAAGCGGATCACGATATTGGCGCGGGCACGCGCATCCATGCCGCCGCCGGGCAAGGTCGGCAGGCCCATTTTGGCCAGCGCGTATTGCACGCCCCAGGCCCAGACATGGGGGCCGTAGCCGGTGATCATGAACACCGTGTCGCCGTGGCGGAAATCCATGGCGTGCAGCGCCCGCGCATTGGCCCAGGCCCATAATTCGCGGTCGATATGGGAGTAGCGGAACACCCGCGGCGTGCCGGTGGTGCCGGACGAGGAGAACATCATCCAGCCGCGCTCGGCCCACAGCGCGTCGCTCATCGCCGTATAGGTGCCGTAGGGCGGCTGCGTCGCGGCGTCCTCGGCCATTTCCAGCTTGTCGACCACCGGCCATTTGGCCTGCAGATCGTCGACATTGCGCAGGTCGGTCGGCACGAGGCCGAGCCGGTCGAAGCGGCGGCGATAAAAATCGCTGTTCTCGTAGAGGAACGGCGCCACCGCGGCGATCTTGTCGTCCTGGATGGCGCGGATTTCGTCGCGCGACGCGGTATCGAGGCGCGGCGACCAATAATCCGCCGATCCCGGCGCATCGCGGTCGTGGCGGTGACGCTCGATGGTCTCGAGCCAAGCCCGCCGCGTCGCCTCAGCGCGGACCGTGCGATCCGTCATGGTCGTCCTCCCGTGCCGCATCATATTCAACGGCCGCCGACGAGTGCTAGAAGGATTTCGCTGCGAGAGAACGCACCATGCATCGCCCGCCGTTTCGCGCCGACCATATCGGCAGCCTGTTGCGCCCGCAGGCGTTGCGGCAGGCTTATCGCGCCTTCAACGATCGTGCGCTCGACGAGGCCGGCTTTGTCGCCGCGCAGGATGCGGCGATCCGCGACGCCATCGCGCTGCAGGCGGATGCCGGGCTTGCCGTGGTCACCGACGGCGAATTCCGCCGCGCGTCGTATTGGAGCCGCTTCGTCGAGCGCACCGAGGGCTTGAGCGTCAGCGAGTTGCGCTTCACCTTCCGCGACGAGCAGGGTCTGGAGCTTACCTTCACCGCGCCGCTGGTGACCGGCAAAGTGGCGCGGCGGCAGCCGATCGCGCTCGATGAATTCTGCTTTCTCCGCGACAACGCCACCGCATTGCCCAAAGTGACGCTGCCGGCGCCGTCGACCATGCATTTCTGGCGCGGCAGCGGGTATGCGGTTCCCGGCGTCTATGACAGCGCGGAAAAATTCTTCCGCGATCTTGCCGCGGTCTATCGCGCCGAGATCGCCGCGCTGGCCGCCGCCGGCTGCCGCTATATCCAGCTCGACGAAGTCGCGCTGGCCATGCTGTGCGACCCGGTCGTGCGCCAGCGCGTGACCGCCGACGGCAACGATCCGGCGCGACTGACCGGCCTCTATGTCGAGGCGCTCGGCGACGCGATCGCGTCGGCGCCGCCGGCGATGGCGGTCGGCGTGCATATGTGCCGCGGCAATTTCAAGGGCAAATATCTGGCCGAGGGCGGCTACGACGCGATCGCCAAGGCGCTTGTTCGGCGTCACCGGCGTGACCCATTTCCTGCTCGAATTCGACACCGCGCGCGCCGGCGATTTCGCGCCGTTGCGTTTCGTCGCGGCGGACAAGGGCGTCGTGCTCGGCCTCGTCAGCTCGAAAAGCGCCGCGCTCGAAAAGGCCGACGATTTGCTCAAACGCATCGACGAAGCGGCGCGCTTCATCGACAAGGACCGGCTCGCCATCAGCCCGCAATGCGGCTTCGCCTCCACCGTCGCCGGCAATCCGCTCAGCGAAGCCGACGAGCGCGCCAAGCTTTCGCTGTGCGTGCAAACGGCGCGCGCCGCGTGGAATTGACGGACGTTATTCGGCGGCGATGGCGTGAGCCGGCGGCGACGACAACGCGGCAAGGCATTTCGACAGCGCCTCGCCTTCGGGATCGAGCAGCGCCGCGGTGCGGGCGCTGGCGATCGCATCGGTAGCCTGCCGGACCGGAATTTGCCCGGCGAGCGCCGGCTCGATCACCTGCGCGACGATCAGTGCGATAATTGTCGCTGCCGCGCTTGTGGGTGTCGCCGTAGCCTTTGATGAGGCGGGCGCACTCGGCGATCTCGATGCGCGAGCTCGGCGGACAACGGCGCCGCACGCACGATGAGCTTGCAGCCAGTTGCCGATGTCGCGCTGTTCTTCCTGGTAAGCGCCACGTGCGCGGCCGGAAGCGGCGCAGCTTGGCGAGAATGTAGAAGCGCAGGAAGCCGGAGAGCGACGCGGTGTTGATCTCCATGCCCCAATGGGCGGCGGCGAATTTTGCGATGACGCTCGGCGAACGCAAGGATCGGCCGCGCCAGCCACGGCGGCAGGATCGAGCAGAATTCCTCGACGCCGGGTTTGAGGAATTCGGTGACGGCGAACGGCTGATCCGGCTTGATGCCCATTTGCGCGGCGATGCGCGCAAACCGTGCCGGATCGATCTTGGCCTGCGCAACGCGGATCACGTCTTCATAGGACATGCGCACGGCGAGATGCCGCGCGGTCTCGGCGAGCAAGCTGCCCGTCGGCGCCGGCCTTGGCATCGGCGTCGCGGATCGGCCCGAGACGATCCAGATAAAGCCGCGCATAGGCGAGGTCCTGATAGGCGGCGAGCCGGCGCACGCCTTCGGTCATGAACACACGTGCCGGCTGCCGGCATTTTCGCGATTTCGTTTTCCAGATCGGCGAGCGACGCGGCGGGCGCTTGATAGCGTTTGATCGGATCGGAGCGCGGCTGCGATCGGCCGCGCGCGGCGTCGAAGCCGGCGCGGAAACCGCGCAGATTGGCGTCGACCGCCTTGCCGTCGGCGCGGATCGCCGCTTCGAACGCTTCCGCCGGGATCGGCAGCGCGCCGGCGCCGGCGATGGCGCCGAGCATCACCGCGTTGATCATGGCGCCGCTCTCGCGCGCGATCGCTTCGAGATCGAGCAGCAGCGTGTTTTTCGAATTCTTCTCGACCGAATGGATGAGCCGCTGCTGGTCGTAGCGTCCGTCGCCCATCGCCATCTTCTCCACCACCAGATAAGAGCGGCTGGTCGAGGCGATCGTCGTGGTGCGGTCGGGCGTGACGAAGCCGCCGGCGATGGCGCGGCCGGCTTCCATCAATTCGCTGGCGACGACGAGATCGACGTCGCCGACGCCCGGCGCCAGCGTCAGGATCGGCCGGCGCCTGTCGGACTTGCTGCGACTGCGGCGTCGGCACCAGTTCGATGTGATAGGTGGTCGCGCCGGTGCGTTGCGCGACGCCGGGAATCGACGTCGATTGCACCGGAAAGTTCTGACTCTCCGCCGCCGCCACGATCCAATCGGTGAGCACGCCGCCGCCCTCGCCGCCAAGCGCGGCGATCAGGACAGTCAGGGGACGTACGTTGCTTTGCGGCTGGGCAGACGCGCTCCCTCTCCCCAGAGGGGAGAGGGTTGGGGTGAGGGGGTTCGGGAGTCGCCGGGAGAATCACCGAGAGGCCCGAGCCCCCTCACGCGCCGCCCTCTCCCCGCTGGGGAGAGGGAGAAGTTGTGCCGCGACCGAGCGCAGAGATGACAGCTGCTACGCAGTCGGAACAGCGTGCGATCCCACCAATTCGGATTGCTGATGACGTCGGTGCGATAGAACGATGGGCAGAGCACGGCGGCGTGCGCGACTTCGCCGCACAGCCCGCAGCCGACGCAGCTTTCGATCACGGTCGCCACCGGATCGGTGCGCAGCGGATCGGGATTGGGCTTGACCGTGAGCGACGGGCAGCCGGACAGCCGGATGCAGGAATGGTCGCCGGTGCAGATTTCGTCGTCGACGCCAAAGCGCGTCTTCACCACGCGCTCGCCGCGCTTGAGCTTGTCGGCATCCGCGGCGCGGATGCGGCGCTGCCGCGCCAGCATGCATTCGCCGTCGGCGATGATGACCTTGAGCCCATGCTCGGCCGTGCGCATGGCTTCCTTCAGCGTCTTCACCATTTTGGCCACGCTGTAGGTGTGCACCGTGCGCAGCCAGGTGACGCCGAGCGAGCGCAAAGTCTTTTCAATGGTGATGCCGGTCGGCGTGCCGCTGCGGTTGGCGGCGCTCGACGGCAGGTATTGCTGGCCGGTGGCCGAGGCGTAGCCGTTCTGCATCACGATCAGCACGCCGTCGCCCTTGTTGAACATGTTGGAGGCAACGCCGGTGATCAGTCCGTTGTGCCAGAAACCGCCGTCGCCCATGATCGAGATCGGGCGGTTAGCCATGTTCGGGCCGACGGCGGCGGCGCTGGCGAGCGACATGCCGTAGCCGAGGATCGAATTGCCGAGCGAGAACGGCGCAAAGGTCGCGAACGAATGGCAGCCGATGTCGGCCGAGATATGAGTCGGGCCGATCTCGCGCTGGACGAGCTTGATGGCGGCAAATACCGGCCGCTCCGGACAGCCGGTGCAGAAATTCGGCGGCCGCGCCGGGATGTCGCCGGCATCGGCCACGGCCGCAGGCTTGTGCGCGAGAAATTCTTCCGCGCGCTTGGCAACCGCATCGGCATCGATGCCGGCGGGACGCGTCTGGGTGAGGAACGCGGCGATACCGCGCAGCAGCGCCTCGGAATTGTAATCACCGGTGCGCGACAAACAGCCTTTGCCGAGAACGCGCGTCGATATGTCGACGCCACGCAGGATCATATTGATCTGTTGCTCGACATATTCGGGCGAGCCCTCCTCGACCACCAGCACGGCGCGTTTGCCGATGCAAAAGTCCTTCACTTCCTCGGGAACGAGCGGATAGGCGACGTTGAGCACATAGATCGGAACGCGCGAGGCGCCGTAGAGATCGGCGAGATCGAGCCGCGCCAGCGCACGCAATAAGTTGTTGGTGAGGCCGCCGAGCACGATGATGCCGATCTCGTTCACTTCGCCCGGGATCACCTCGTTGAGTTTTCGATCGCGGATGAATTTTTGCGCCGCCGGCAGGCGTTCCTCGATCTTGAGCCGCTCCTGGGTGAAGATCGCCGGCGGATGGGCGAGGCGGCCATATTCGAAACGCGGCGGACCGGCGAGGCGATGCTGGCCGCTATAGGCGCCGCGCTTGTTGTTCTTGGCGATAAATTCGCCGGTGACGTGGCAGGCGCGCACGCGCAGATCGAGCATCACCGGCGCGTGGCTCGCCTCGGACAGCTCGAAACCTTTTTCGACCATGTCGACGATGGTCGGCAGATCGGGCCGCGGGTCGAGCAGCCAGATCGAGGATTTCATGGCGTAGGCGTAAGAGCGCTCCTGGATGACGCTGGCGCCTTCGCCAAAATCCTCGCCGAGCACGATCAGCGCGCCGCCGATGACGCCGGGCGACGCCAGGTTCGACAGCGCATCGGCCGCCACATTGGTGCCGACGATGGATTTCCAGGTCACCGCGCCGCGCAGCGGATAATTGATCGAGGCGCCGAGCATGGCGGCGGCGGCGGCCTCGTTGGTGCAGGTCTCGACATGGACACCGAGATCGGCCAGCAGATCCTCGGCATCCACCATGACGTCGAGCAGGTGCGACACCGGCGCGCCCTGGTAGCCGCCGACATAGCTCACGCCCGATTGCAACAGCGCCTTGGTGACCGCGAGGATGCCTTCGCCGCGAAACGTCTCGCCGTCGCCGAGCCGGAGCGCATCCACTTCCTTCTTGAACGAGCGTTCCATCGGCTTTGCTTCCGGCACAGGTCCCTGTAAGTCAAGATATATCCGGTTTCGCGGGATCGTTTAATATGGGCCATCTTTCGGGACGCCCGTAACCGGGCGGCGGCGTGGGGACTTCATGGACGGCCAAGGCCAGATCGTCATCGAGGGGGTGAATCACACCTATCGCCCGGCGCGCGGGCGCACCGTGCTCGCCCTTTCCGACGTGTCGCTCGAAGTCCGGCCGCGGGAATTCCTGGCTTTGCTCGGGCCGTCGGGCTGCGGCAAATCCACCCTGCTCTATCTGGTCGGCGGCTTTTTGCCGACGAGTCGCCGGCCGCATCCTGGTCGAGGGCAAGCCGGTCACGGCGCCGGGACCCGACCGCGGCATCGTGTTCCAGCATTTCGCGCTGTTTCCCTGGAAGACCGTGCGCGGCAACATTCTTTACGGGCTTGAGCGGCAAGGCCTGCCGCGCGCCGAGCGCGAGAAGCGCGCGCAGGCTTTCATCAATCTGGTCGGCTTGCGCGGCTTCGAGGACAGCTATCCGTCGCAATTGTCCGGCGGCATGAAGCAGCGCACCGCGATCGCGCGCACGCTGGCGTTCGATCCGAGCATTCTGCTGATGGACGAGCCGTTCGGCGCGCTCGACGCGCAGACCCGCTCGCTGATGCAGACCGAACTTTTGAGTATCTGGCAGCGCACGCCCAAGACCGTGATCTTCGTCACCCACGACGTGCAGGAGGCGGTCTATCTCGCCGAGCGGGTGGCGGTGATGTCGGCGCGGCCGGGCCAGATCAAGGCCATCGTCGACACCAAATTCGGCAAGCGCGATCCGAGCATTTTGCGCAGCAAGGAGTTCGTCGAAAAAATCGATCAAATCTGGAATCTGGTGCGCGACGAGGCTATCAAGGCCCAGGAGCAGAACGCGTGATGCGAACCGCCAGCCCGCTATCTGCCGCTGCTTGTTGCTCGCGGTCGCCTGGGAGCTGGCGGCGCGGCTCAATATCGTGTCGTCGCTGGCGCTGCCGCCGCTGAGCAGCGTGGCGACCGCCTGGGTCGATCTGATCCGCGACGGCGAACTGATCGACAACGGCGGCGCTTCGCTCTACCGCGCCTTCGTCGGGCTTCTGCTCGCCGTCATTGTCGGCGGCGGCCTGGGCATGGCGATGGCGCGGTTGCGCCTGCTCGACGTGTTCGTCAATCCGCTGGTCGAGTTGTTCTATCCGCTGCCGAAATCGGCGCTGATTCCGGTGACCGTGCTGTGGCTCGGCTTCGGCGACGGCTCGAAGATCCTGCTGATCTTCCTCGGCTGCATGATCCCGGTCACCATCGGCGCCTATAACGGCGCGCGCGGCAGCGATCATGCGCTGGTCTGGTCGGCGCGCAGCATGGGCGCGAGCCCGATCCGCATGATGTGGGACGTGGTGATGCCGAGCGCGCTGCCGGAATTGCTCAACGGCATCCGCACCGCGCTGGCGCTGGCGTTCATTCTCCTGGTCAGCTCCGAGCTGATCGTGTCGCAAAAGGGTTTTGGCTACCTGATCGGCTATCTCGGCTCGACCGGCTCCTATGAAGGCATGTACGCGGTCGTGCTCACGGTCGCGTTCCTCGGCTTTGCCGCCGACCGGATTTATCAGCTCCTCATGCAATGGTTGCTGCGATGGCGCGAATAGAAGACCAGGCGGCGCTGGCGGCCGAGCCGGGCGACCTGGCGCACGACCGCGGCCAGAGGCCTCGATGCCGTATTCCGGCTCGGCGCCGGCATCTTTTCGATCCTGGTGCTGCTGATCGCCTGGGAGCTGTTCGCGCGCAGCGGCAAGGTGACGCCGTTCATGCTGCCGCCGTTTTCCGCCGTGGTGGCGCGCATCTACGCCGACGCCGTCGGCGGCGATCTGTGGATCAATCTCGGTCTCACGCTCTATCGCGCCATGACCGGCTTCGTCATCGCCACGATCGGCGGCATCGCGCTCGGCGCCGCCGATGTCGCGCATCAAGTGGGTGCATTGGTTCTTCGATCCGATCATCTCGGTCGGCTTTCCGATGCCGAAGATCGCGTTCCTGCCGGTCATCATGCTCTGGCTCGGCCTCTATGACGTGTCGAAAATCTCCATCGTGGTGTTCGACGCGATCTTTCCGGTGGTGACGGCGACGCTCGGCGGCATCGCCAGCGTCGAGAAAGAGCTGCTCTGGTCGGCGCGCAATATGGGCGCCAACGAGCGGCAATTGATGTGGCAGATCGTGCTGCCGGCGGCACTGCCGCAAATCCTCACCGGCCTGCAGGTGGCGCTGCCGATCTCGCTGATCGTCGCCATCGTCGCCGAGATGGCGATGGGCGGTTACGGGCTCGGCGGCGCCATGATGAGCGCCTCGCGCTTTGCCGACTCGCGCGGCGTCTTCGCCGGCATCGTCGAGATCGCCATCGTCGGCTATGTGCTGATCAAGGCCATGGCCCTGATGCGCCGCCGGCTATTGGCGTGGCACCAGGAAACCGCCGAGCACAACTGATCATTGCGTCTCCCGCGTGCGGTGCGGCAAGCCGTAGCCTTGCGTCGCATCGGCCTTTGCGCCCACAATTGGCCTTGCCGGAGACAATGGCGCCAAAGACACGCCCGGCGCGTGGGGCATCTGGGAGGACATTATGCGTGGAAAAATCGGATTGCTGAGCCTTGCGCTGCTTGCGCTTGGGATCGGCCATGCCACGCGCGGAGCCGGTCAAAATTCGCGTCGCCTGGGTGGCGCCGGTGGCGAACTGGATCTCGATCTGGCTCGACAAGAAGGACCTCGCCAAGCATTTCGGCCAGTCCTACGTCTTCGAGCCGGTTCACTTTGCCGGCACGCCGCCGATGGTGACGGCGATCGCCAACAACGAGGTGGAGATCGGCGATCTCGCCTATTCGACGCTGCCGATCGCGATCAAGAACGCCGGCATGGACGACATCCGCATCATCGCCGACGATTTCCAGGACGGCGTCGACGATCACTGGACGATCCGTTACACCGTGCTCACCGACGGTCCGATCAAGAAGATCGAGGACCTCAAGGGCAAGGTCCTCGCCACCAATGCCGAAGGCAGCGCCGTCGACATCGCCATGAAGGCGATGCTGCACAAGCACGGCCTCGAGAACAAACGCGACTACACCGTGATCGAGGCGCCGTTCCCGGCCATGAAGGCGATGCTCGCCGAGCATAAGGTCGATTTGATCCCGGGCATCCTGCCGTTCGCGCTCGATCCGGAAATGGCGAAGATCGGAACCACGCTATTCACCGCCAAGGACGCCATCGGCGTGTCGGAATTCGTCAGCTTCCAGGCGCGCAAGCCGTTCATCGACAAGAATCGCGCTGCGCTGGTCGATTGGCTGGAAGACACTCAGCGCATCCTGCACTGGTACCTCGACCCGAAGAACCACGACGAAGCGGTGCAGATCGCGGCCCGCCTTGTCAAAGCGCCGCCGGAACGCTTCGGCTGGGTGTTCACCAAGACCGACCAATATCGCGATCCGGCGATGCTGCCGAACCTCGGCGCGCTGCAGAAGAACGTCGACATGACCAAGGAACTCGGCTACGCCACCTCGAGCTTCGACGTCAAAGCCTATTCCGATCTCAGCATGGTCGAAGAGGCAGGCAAGCGCCTGAAGTGATCCCATCAGTACCGTCATCCTGAGGTGCGAGCGAAGCGGGCTCGAAGGATAAGCGGCCCGGGCCGTTGCCCCACCCGAAATCGGATTTATCCGATTTCGTATCTAAAATGTCCAAGTCGGCAATAGCCGACTTTGATGGGCCGCTTCGCGGCCACCTCAGGACGACGGAACATAAGTCGGAGAGATAAAACGATGAGTGCCAAGAAATTCGCATTGGCCAGCCTGTGCGTCATTACGTTTGCCGGCGCAGCCCAAGCGGAGCCGCTGAAAATCCGCGGCTCCTGGGTGGCGCCGGTGGCCAACTGGGCCTCGATCTGGCTGGAGAAAAAGGATCTGGCCGTTCACTTCGGCCAATCCTACGTCTTCGAGAGCAGCCGTTACGCCGGCACGCCGCCGATGATCACGGCCATGGCCAACAACGAGCTCGAGATCGGCGACCTTGCCTATTCGACATTGCCGATCGCGATCGAGAACGCCGGCATGGACGACCTGCGGGTCGTCGCCGACGAGTTCCAGGACGGCGCTCCGGGCTATCGCGCCGACGACTTTCAAGTCCTCACCGACGGCCCGATCCAGAAAGTCGAGGACCTCAAGGGCAAGGTTGTTGCCACCAACGCCGCCGGCAGCGGCGTCGACGTCGCCTCGCGCGCCATGCTGCGCAAGCACGGCCTGGAGGCAAACCGCGACTACACCATCGTCGAGGCGCCGTTCCCCGGCATGCGGGCGGTGTTGGCGGAAAAGAAAGTCGACATTATTCCGACCGTGCTGCCGTTCGCGCTTGACCCCGAGCTGAAGAAGATCGCGCACCCGCTGTTTTCCATCACCGACGCGATCGGCGTGTCGCAATTCGCCATGTGGGTCATGCGCAAGCCGTTCATCGACAAGAACCGCGCGGCAATCGTCGATTTCATGGAAGACACCATGCGTATCGAGCGCTGGTATCTCGATCCGAAGAATCACGACGAAGTCGCGCAGATCGCGTCGCGGATCACCAAGCAGCCGCCGGAGCGGTTCGGCTGGCTGTTCACCAAGAACGATTATTACCGCAACCCCGACATGCGGCCCGATCTCGCCGCGCTGCAGAAGAACGTCGACATGACGAAAGACTTGGGCTTCGTCAAAGCGAGCTTCGACGTCAAGGCGCATTCCGATCTCAGCCTGATCGAGGAAGCGGCGAAGCGGCTGAAGTGAAGCCGAGAACCCTTCTCACTGCGGCTGAAGATCGATTTCCTGCGCCAGCTTGCGCCATCGCTCCTGCTCGGCGCCAATAAAAGCCGCGGTCTCCTCCAGGCCACGGGGGCGTGCCGGCTCCATGGTGAAGCCGGAAAGGCGTTCGCTCACGGTAGAATCCTTGAGGAACCCTGCTGTCGCTGCATTGACGCGCTGTACGATATCCGCCGGCGTGCCCGCAGGCGCGACGATTGCGAACCAGCCATCGAAGATAAAATCCGGAAGCGTCTCGGCGATCGTCGCCACGTCGTCGAGGCCCGGAGCACGTTTTGCCGAAGTCACGGCAATGCGGCGCAATTTGCCGGATTTGGCAAAGGCGTTCGAAGCGGGCAGCGAGCTGATCAAAAGCTGCGTTCGTCCCTCGGCCGTATCGGCAAGCAATTGCGGCGTCGACCGATACGGGATTTCCACCATGCCGAGGCCGCCGCGCTTGTTCAGAAGCTTGCCGATGACGACGCCGTAGCCGCTGGTGGCGTCGATCCCGTATGACAGCTTGCCCGGATTCGCTTTGCCGTAAGCGATCAGTTCGGGCAGCGTCTTCACCGGAAGGTTCGGATTGACCGCCACCACGAACGGCCCGCTGTCCGTCAGCAAGGCAACCGGCGTGAAATCTTTGGCCGGATCGTAGGGCAACGACTTGAACAGCACCATGTTCGAGGTCAAGCCCGAAGCGTTGGCGAGCAGGAAAGTGTAGCCGTCTGGCGCCGCGCGAGCCGCCGCCACGGCGCCGGTAATTCCCGACGCGCCGGGAATATTCTCGACATACATCTGCTGCCCGAGCGTCTGCGACATGCGATCGGCGAACAGCCGGGCCAAAATGTCGCTGGCAAGCCCCGGGCCGTTTGGCACGATCAGCCGGATCGGATGCGACGGCCAAGTTTGCGCTTCCGCCGCGACCGCGGACAGCGCAAGCGTGGCGCAGATGACGACCCAGCGAAGGAACATGGCGGCCTCCCGATTGGACCTGCGACTGCGTCAGCCGTAAAGCGCGCCGACGATCTTCGTCAAGCACGCCCAGCCTATCCGGCTGTGTCATCGCGTCCCGTGCCGGCGACTATCCACAGAGTCGGGAATGCGGTACCAACATTCAACAACGGCTTGGTGCGCGCTGGGCCGATATGCTCGGCGACGCAGAACGAAAAATTCCGGAGGGAACGATGCGCGCGACAAAATTTGCTGTTGCCGGCCTTGGCGCGTTGGCGGTCACTTTGATCTTCGCCGGCGCGGCCAATGCCGAGCCGATCAAAATCCGCAATTCCTGGGTGGCGCCGGTCACCAACTGGGCATCGATCCTTCTGGAGAAGAAGGACCTCGCCAAGCATCTGGGCCAGTCCTACGTCATGGAGCCGGTGCGCTTCGCCGGCACGCCACCGATGATCACCGCGCTCGCCAACAACGAGCTTGAAATCTCCAACCTCGCTTATTCGACGCTCGGCATCGCCATCGAGAATGCCGGCTTGAGCGACCTGCGCATTGTCGCCGACGAATTCCAGGACGGCGTCGCCGGCTATTACTCGCAGGAATACATGGTGCTCAAGGATTCCCCGATCCAAAAGGTCGAAGACCTCAAGGGCAAGGTAGTCGCCACCAACGCCGCCGGCAGCGCCGTCGACGTCGCCATGAAGGCCATGCTGCACAAGCACGGCCTCGAGCCCAACCGCGACTACACCGTGATCGAAGCGCCGTTCCCGGCGATGAAGGCGATGCTGGCTGAGCACAAGGTCGACATCATTCCGGCAGTGGTGCCGTTCTCCTACGATCCCGAGTTGCACAAAATGGCGCGCGACCTGTTCGTGCAGAAGGACGCCATCGGCGTCGCCGACATGATCGTGTGGACCGCGCGCAAGCCGTTCATCGACAAGAACCGCGCCGCACTGGTCGATTTCTTCGAGGACACGTTGCGCATCACCCGCTGGTACCTCGATCCGAAGAACCACGCCGAGACGATGGAGATCGCCGGCCGCGTCACCAAGCGGCCGCCGCAGTCGTTCGATTGGCTGTTCACCAACAAGGACTGCTACCACGACCCCGACATGCTGCCGAACCTCGCCGCGCTGCAGAAGAACGTCGATCTCACTCAGGAACTGGGCTTCGTCAAAGGCAAGGTCGACGTCAAGGCGTACGCGGACCTGAGCATAGTCCAGGAGGCGGCGAAGCGACTGAAGTAAATCAATGCATCGACTTGCCGCCGTCGACGTTGATGGTCTGGCCGGTCATGAAATCGCTAGCCGGCGAAGACAAAAACATCACCGCGCCGACCAGATCGGCCGGCACCTGGACGCGCTCGATGGCGCGGCCGGCGACCCGCGAGGCGAGGTAATTGCCGGACGATGAGGCGACCTGGGTCTCGCTTTGCGTCATGCCGGGGGTGAGCGCGTTGACGGTGATGCCGAACTCGCCGACCTCGCGGGCCAGCGCGCGGGTGAAGCCGATGACGCCGGCTTTCGACGTGGTGTAATGCAGCCGGTTCGGCGCACCTTCCCACACCCGCGATGAGGAGATGTTGACGATTTTGCCGCGTTGCTGCGCTTTCATCGCTGGAAACGCCGCACGGCACGACAGAAACATGCCGCGCAGATTGACCGCCATCACCCGGTCCCACTCCTCGACCGGGATTTCCAGCCACGAGCGGCGTGGCAGCACGCTCATCAGCGAGGCATTGTTGATCAGGACGTCGACCGCGCCGAAGCGCTCCAGCGTCGCTTGCACCATGGTTTTGGTCGAGTCTTCGCTCGCGATATCGACGCCGAGCCCGAGCGCCTCGAAGCCTGCTTGGCGGAGCGCTGCCGCGACATTCCCCGCCGCGACGGCGTCGATGTCGGCGGCGACGACACGAGCGCCGACCTTGGCGAATTCCTCGGCATAGACCTTGCCGATACCCTTGCCGCCGCCGGTGATGACGACGCTGCGCCCGGAAAAATCGAAACGCTCATTCACGGCCATTGCTTTTGCCTTTATCGTGGTGGGATGAAATTTGAACGGTTGCTGATCGGCGGCGGCACGCTCGCGGTGTTCCTGCTCGTCTGGGAATTGTGCGCCGATTTTGGCGCAATCAATCCGCTATTCATTTCTTCACCGTCCCGCATCGCGCAAGCTGGCGCAGCGCTGATGGCCGATCCGGATTTCTGGAACGACGTCAGGGTCAGTGCCAGAGAATTCATCTTCGGTTATGTCGCCGCCATCGTGGTCGGCGTCCCGCTAGGGCTGTTGATGGGCACCTCGCAGCGCCTGTCCTACATTGTTGCGCCCTTTGTCGACACGCTCAATGCCGTGCCGCGCGTCACCTTGCTGCCGCTGTTGATCATCTGGTTCGGCATCGGCATCTGGTCGAAGGTCGCCGTGGTGTTTCTCGGCGCCGTCATTCCCATCGTCATCAGCGCGCTGTCGGGCGTGAAGACCAACGAGGCGCGCTTCCTCGCCATGGCGCGAAGTTTTTCGGCGTCGCGGACAAAGATATTTGCCAGCATCATCCTGCCGGGGACAGTGCCTTTCATCTTCACCGGCCTGAAATATGCCGCCGGGCGCGCGCTGCTCGGCGTCGTGGTCGGCGAGCTATATGCCTCGACTGCAGGTCTCGGCCACATGATCGCGGACGCCGGAAATATGTTTCAGACCGATACGCTGTTCTTCGGCGTGTTGATCTTCACCGCCACGGGCCTCGTGGTCGTCGCACTGCTCGACCGGCTGGAACGGCGGTTCGAGCGCTGGCGGCCGAGCGTGGGAGCGGCGACGTGAAGCGTTTTTATCTGGCGCATGAACGCGCCATCCTCGGCGCTGTCGGCGTCGTTGCTCTTCCTCGTTCTCTGGGAAGGATTTGAGCGCGGCTGGTGGGCGGAGCTGCTGCAGCCGCTGCTCGGTCCGCAAGCGATGCGGTTCCAGCTCAAGCCGATCTTCATTTCATCGCCGACGCGGATCGCGCGCATGGCTTTCGACATGTTCTTTGTCACCGGCGCGATCTGGAAGGATCTTGGCTGGAGCAGCCTCGAATTCACGCTCGGCGTTGCGCTGGCGTTCGCATCGGCATTCCGCTCGGGCTCGCCGCCGGCTGGTATCGCCGCTTCAACTATGCGGTCGAGCCGTTCCTTGCCGCGCTGAACGCGACGCCGCAGGTGGCGTTTCTGCCGCTGCTCATCCTCTGGGTCGGAACCGGGCTTGCCTCCCGCGTGCTGATCATCGTGCTGCTCGCGGTGCTGCCGATCGCCATCAGCGCGCTTGCCGCCGTGCGCACCGTCGATGCGCGGCTGGTCCGCGTGGCGCGAAGCTTTTCGGCCGGCGATGCGCTTGTTGTTCCGCAGCATCATCCTGCCCAGCGCCGTGCCGTTTCTCCTTGCCGGCGCGCGGCTTGCCGTCGGGCGCGGCATGATCGGCATCGTGGTCGGCGAAATCTACGGCTCCTCGGCCGGCATCGGCGCCATGATCAACCAGGCCGGCTCGCGCTTCGAGACCGACAAGGTGTTCGTCGGCGTGCTGACCATCGCGGCCGCGGGCGTGGCGCTGGTCGAGCTCATCCGCCACATCGAGCGCCGCGTCGAGGTCTGGCGTCCGCAGGTTGCGGCATGACCCCAAAGCTCGAAGCACAGGACATCCGGCTCGCCTATCCGCAGCCGCGCACCGATACGCAGCTCGTGGCGCTCGACGGCGTCAATCTGCAAGTGATGGACGGCGAGTTCGTCGCCATCGTCGGCCCGTCGGGTTGCGGCAAGACGACGTTTCTGTCCGTGGTCGACGGCTTGATCGCGGCGACCGGCGGCCGCGTCCTGGTCGACGGCGAGGTGGTGACGCGGCCCGGTCCGGATCGCGCCGTCGTGTTCCAGGACGCTTCGCTTGCTGCCGTGGCGCACCGTGCTCGGCAATGTGCGCTACGGCCTCGAATGCCTCGGCGTCGCGCACCCGCGAGGCGGACGCGCGCGCGGAAAAACTCATCGCGCTGGTCGGGCTCTCCGGCTTCGAGCATCACTACCCGCACGAACTCTCCGGCGGCATGCAGCAGCGGGTGAACCTCGCCCGCGCGCTCGTGGTCGATCCGAAAATCCTGCTGATGGACGAGCCGTTCGCTTCGCTGGATGCGCAGACCCGCGAGCTGATGCAGGAGGAGCTCACCCGCATCTGGGCGCAGGCGCGCAAGACCGTGCTGTTCATCACCCACCAGATCGACGAGGCGATCTATCTCGCCGACCGGGTCGTGGTGTTCTCCGGACGCCCCGGCAAGGTCAAGGACAGCATCGCGGTCGATATCGAACGCCCGCGCCCGATCGGCGTGAAGCGCCAGGCGCGCTTCCATGCGCTGGAGGATCGCATCTGGGGGTTGATCGATGAGGACGTGAAGGGAAGGACGACGGCTAACAACTCTTAGTCGTCATGCCCGGGCTTGACCCGGGCATCCATACTGCGCTTGAGCTTGCGTCACAGCCCCATGGATTGCCGGATCAAGTCCGGCAATGACGAAGCGTAGGGAGAACGTCATGCAGGTTTTGAGCCGTTGGTCGATCCTGGCGGCAGCTGTCCTCTTCGCGCCGATGGCGCGCGCCGACGACCTCACCCCGTTCAAGCATCGGCATCTCCGCGCCGGTCGTGACCATCTTCCCGGTGTGGATGGCGCAAGCCGCCGGCCTCGACGCCAAGGAGGGGCTGAAAGTCGAATCCATCAGCATGGAAGGCGGCAGCCGCGGCGTGCAGGTGCTGTTGTCCGGCGAAATCCAGGCCATGCATGTCGGGCTGGCGCCGGTGGTGCAGGCCAACAAGCAGGGCGCCGACCTGCGGCTCGTCACCTCGACCGCCAACACCATCCCGATCACGATCTTTGCCTCGCCGGCGATCAAGACCGCGGCGGATCTCAAGGGCAAGACCATCGGCATCAGCACGTTCGGCTCGGAGACCGACGTGGCGGTGAGCATCGCGCTGCAGCGGCTCGGCCTCAAGCGCGACGACGTCACCGTGTCGCAGATCGGCGGCTCATCGCAGCGCTTCGGCGCGCTCATTGCCGGCCGCATCGACGCCGCGCCGCTGCTCGAGCCCACCATCACCGCGGCGAAGGAGAAAGGTTTTACGCCGCTGCTCGATCTCGCCGCCGCCAACACGCCGTGGATCTTTGACGGCGTCGTGGTGACGAGCGGCTATCTGAAGGAGCATCGCGATGTACTCACGCATTTCGTGCGAGCGTACATTGCCGGCGCCTATCTGGCGCTGTCCGATGTGGAGAAGGCGAAGGCGCTGATCGCGCAGAAATACAAGACCAACGATCCGACGGTGATCGACGCCACCTATAACGACTTCAAGCGGCTGATGCCGCTCGATGCCGCGCCGTCCATCGCCGGCGCCAACAACGTGATCGCGCAGCTTCAGGCCATCGGGATCGAGGTCGGCAGCAAGAACGTCAACGACTATGTCGACCTCAGCATCATCGAAGGCCTGAAGAAGGACGGCTACTTTGAGCAGATGGCGAAGGCCTATCCCGTAAAGCAATGAACGCCATCGATCTCGAAGTCATCTACCAGTCGACCTTGCAGATCGCGCGCGAGCTGACGCTCAACATGCTGCGCACCGGCTATTCCACCATCATCAAGGAAAGCCAGGATTTCACTTTCGCCATCTTCGATGCGCAGGGCCGCATGGTGGCGCAAGGCATCCCGCAGCCGCTGCATATCGGGCCGCTCGCCGCGCAGGTCAACGAAATCCGCCGCCGCTTTACCGACGCCGCACCGGGCGACGCCTTCATCGTCAATCATCCTTACCAGGCCTGCCAGAACCATTCGACCGACGTCTGCATCATCACGCCGATGTTCGTCGATGGCCGCCTCGTCGGCTATATCGGCAATACCGCGCACAAGCCCGATCTCGGCGGCAAGGTGCCGGGCACCAATGCGGGCGACGCCACCGATCTTTTCCAGGAGGGCCTGCTGATCCCGCCGCTGCGCATCCTGCGGCGCGGCCAATTGCTCGCCGATATCGAGCGGGTGATCTGCGCCAATACCCGCACGCCGGAAGTCACCTGGGGCGATATCGCCGCGCAGGTGAACACCAACACATATGGTCTCACGCGGTTCGCCGAGCTGTTCGGCAAATACGGCACCGACAAAGTACTCGCCTGCTGGCAGAGCTGGATGGATATTTGCGAAGCCGAATTGCGCAAGGAAATCGTCAAAGTGCCCGACGGGCTTTACGGCCCCGAGACCGATTATCTCGACGACGACGGCATCGATTTGAACAAATCCTACCGCATCTCGGCGACCCTCGAAGTCAAGGGCGACACGCTGCACTTCATCTTGGACAGCGATCCACAGGCGCGCGGGCCGATCAACTTGCGGCCGTGCGTGTCGAAGAATTTCATCCAGTGCCTGGTCAAGATGGTGTTCATCCCGAACCTGCCGGTGAACGACGGATTGTCGCGGCCGGTGCAGGTGTCCTATCCGCCGGAAGGCTCGCTGCTCAATCCGCGCTTTCCGGCGCCGGTGAACATGTACGTGCGCCCGAGCCAGGTCACGACCTCGGTCGCGATCCGCGCCCTGGCGCGCGCCGTGCCCGGCCGGGTGCCGGCGCCGGGCAGCGCCGCCGGCGGCTCGATCTCCAGCGCCGGGCGCCATCCGCAAACCGGCCGCTGGTATTCGCAATACGAAATCTTGAGCGGCGGCACCGGCGCGCGGCCCGACGGCGACGGCGTCAGCGCCATGGATGAGCTGGTCGTCAACGTCATGAACACGCCGGTCGAGGCGGTCGAAAGCGAATTTCCGGTGCGGGTCGAGCGCTACGAGCTCGCGCAGGATTCCGGCGGCCCCGGCACCTTCCGCGGCGGCCTTGGCGTGCGCCGGCAATGGCGCATTCTCGGCGATGAATCGGTCATCAATCTGCGCACCGATCGTTTCAAATTCTCCTCGCCCGGAATTTTCGGCGCCAAGCCGGCTCATGTCTCGGCCGCCTCGCTCAAATCCGTCGGCGCGGACGCGCGGCCGCTCACCTCCAAGGTCGCCGGCCTGCGGCTGAAGAAGGACGACGTGCTGTCGATGGAATTCGCCGGCGGCGGCGGTTGGGGCGACCCGCGCGAGCGCGCGCCCGAGCGGGTGCGCGACGACGTGGTGCGCGGCTATGTCTCGCGCGAGGCGGCGCGTGACGATTACGGCGTCGCCTTCAAGGACGACCTCAGCGTGGATGCCACCGCGACCGCAAAGCTGCGCGCCAAGTCCGAGTCCAAGGCGGCTTCATGAAATTGCGTATCGGCATCGACGTCGGCGGCACCTTCACCGACGTCACCGCCTTCGACGAGGACACCGCCGCGCTGGTCGCCGTCCGCAAATACACGTCGAATCCGGCGCAGCCTGCCGCGGTGATGGAGGAGATCACCCGCGACCTCGCCGCCGAGTTCGGCGCCGACGCGGTGTCGTTGATCCTGCACGGCTCGACCGCGGCGCTCAACACCATGCTCGAAGGCAAGGGCGCGCGGGTCGGCCTGATCACCACCCGCGGTTTCCGCGACGTCTATGAGATCGGCCGGCAATGGCGCGGCGACGAGGTGTTCAACATCTTTGCGCCGCCGCCGAAAATGCTGCTGACCCGCGACCGCATCCACGAGGTGCGCGAGCGGCTCGATTTCACCGGTAACGTGATCGAGCCGCTCGATGCCGACGACGTTGCCGCCGCCGCGCGCAAGCTGATCGCGCAAGGCGTCGAAGCGGTCGCGGTGTGCTTTCTGTTCGCCTACGCCAATCCGGCCCACGAGCAGGCGGCGGCAAAGATCATCCGCGACATCGCGCCGGACCTCTATGTGTCGCTGTCGCACCAGGTCAATCCGGAATGGCGCGAATACGAGCGCACCGCCTCGACCGTCGCCAATGCCTATATCGGCCCGCCGGTGTCGCGCTATCTGCGCGAGCTGGAAGCGCTTTCGCTGCGGCGCTTCCCGCGCTCGCGCGCGCTGATGATGAAATCCGACGGCGGCGCGGCAAGCGCCCGCATGCTGGCGTCCACGCCGATCGAGACGGTGATGTCCGGCCCGGTCGCCGGCGTCATCGGCGGCCGCCACCTGGGCGACATCAAGGGCATCGACAACATCATCACCTTCGACACCGGCGGCACCTCGTCCGACATGGCGGTGCTGCCGGGCCGGCCGCTGTTCAAATCGGAAGTGTCCGTGGCGCGGCATCCGCTGCGCACCCACACGGTCGATATCGAGACCATCGGCGCCGGCGGCGGCAGCATCGCTACGGTCGATCTCGGCGTGCTCAAAGTCGGGCCGCAGAGCGCCGGCGCCAATCCGGGGCCCGCCTGCTACGGCCGCGGCGGAACCGAGCCGACGCTGACCGACGCGCTGGTCGTGCTCGGCCATCTCAGCCCGAGCGCGCTGCTCGAAGGCGCCATGCCGATTTCGAGCGCGAAGGCGCACGAGGCGGTGGCGGCGCGGGTCGCGGCACCGCTCGGGCTGACGCCGGTCGAAGCGGCCTGGGGCATCCTCACCGTGCTCGCCACCAACGTCACCATGGCGATGCGCACCATCACCATCGAGCGCGGCTACGACCCGCGCGAATTCACCCTGGTGCCGTTCGGCGGCATGGGCCCGACCATCGCCAGCCGCATCAGCGGCGATCTCGGCATCGGCCGCATCCTCATTCCACGCGACCCCGGCACCTTCAGCGCCTTCGGCATGCTGGTCACCGACGTGCACCAGAGCCGCAGCTTTACCCGCATCACGCGGCTTGACGCGGCAAAGCCCGTCGAGCTGGAGCGCATTTTTGCCGGCATGGAAGAAGCGGCGTTGGCGGATCTGTTGCAGGAACATTTTGCGCGCGAGCAGCTGACGACTCTGCGCAGCGCCGGCATGCGTTACCGCGGGCAATCCTATGAAGTCAGCGTTCCTGTGGCCGGTCTGAACATCGACGCCGATCTCGCGGCTCTCGGCGAAGCGCTTCCATGAGGCGCACCGGCGCCGTTACGGCCACATGGCGGAATCCGAAGCGGTCGAGATCGTCAATTTTCAAGTCACCGCGATCGGGGCAATTCCGAAGCCGCATTTCGGCGCAATCGCAATGCCGGGAGGATTGCAACCATCGGTACCGCACGAAACGCGCACGGCTTACTTCAACGCAACCGATGCCATCCAAGTGCCGGTGTTCCGCCGCTCCACGCTTGCCGCGGGCGCGGTCATCCATGGACCTGCCGTCATCGAGGAGAAGACTTCGACCACGGTGCTTTATCCCGGCCAGCGCGGCGAAATCGACGGCTATCTCAACATCGCCGTCGCCTCTGCCGCGGATGCATGACCATCGGCGATTTGCGGCTTCCAAGCGGCCGGCCGGATGTGGTTAGCTGCGCGCCCCGCCTCCAAATTCCTGCACAGTAGGTGTCCCCAATGCCCGCCCTGCCGATCACCTTCGCCTGCGGCCTCTACGATCGCATGCTCGCGCTCCACACCGGCGACGTCAAAGCCGACGGCATCGATCTCAATTTCCTGGTCATGGACAATCCGCGCGAGATTTTCGACCGCATGTCCAACCGGCTGGAGTTCGACGCCTGCGAAATGTCGAGCTCCGAATTCATCACCCGCTATGCCGCCAAGAAGCTGCCGTTCGTGGCGCTGCCGGTGTTCGCCTCGCGGGTGTTCCGCCACAGCTTCATCATCGTCAACCGCAAGCACATCAAGTCGGCCAAGGATTTCGCCGGCAAGCGCGTCGGCGTGCCGCTCTACACCCAGACCGCCGCCATCTTCATCCGCGGCCTGATGCAGCACGACCTCGGCATCGATCTCGACGAGATCGAATGGATCCAGGGCGCCATCAACGAACCCGGCCTCTACGGCAATCCTTCCGTCATGCCGATGCTCAAGCCGGTCAACCTGAAACAGAACACCAGCGGCAAATCACTGAGCGACCTGCTCGAAGCCGGCGAAATCCACGCCATCATCGGCTCGAACATGCCGAAGGCGTTCGGCCGCAATCCCGACGTGGTGCGGCTCATTCCCGACTATCGCGCGCAGGAAAAGGATTATGTCCGGCGCACAAAAATCTTTCCGATCATGCATCTCGTCGTCATCCGCAACGACGTTTACGAGAAGAACCCGTTCGTGGCGACCAGCCTCTACAACGCGTTCAACGCAGCCAAGGACTGGGCGCGGGAAAAGATGCGCTATTCGGGCACGCTGCGTTACATGCTGCCGTGGCTGCCGGACGACGTGCGGCGCGCGCCGGGGCGGAGATCGACGAATTGTTTGGCGGCGATTGCTGGCCCTATGGCGTCGAGCCGAACCGGCCGACGCTTGAAGCGCTGGTCAACTACATGGCCGAGCAGGGTTTGATCCCGGAGCCTATTCCGGTCGAAAAACTGTTCGTGCCGACGTTCGGCTAGCGCCGCGCAACACGACAAGAGGGAGGAGGCCATGCGTGTCCTGATCACCGGCGGCATGGGCGTCATCGGCGCGGAAGCGAGCCGCAAATTCGTGCGCGAAGGCCACCGGCCGGTGCTCTATTCGCGCCACCGCGATGAATCGCTGATTAGCGACATTTTGGACAAGGTCGATATCGAGCTCGGCTCCATTCTCGACCGCGCGCGACTTGCCGAAGTGATCAAATCGCGCGGCATCACCCACGTCGTGCACACCGCCGCCTATATCAGCGCGCTGTCGGCCAAGCATCCGGCCGAGAGCGTCGAGATCAACGTGATGGGTACGGTCAATGTGCTGGAAGCGGCGCGGGCGGCCAACGTCGAGCGCGTCGTCTATACCAGCGCCAAGGGCGTCTACGGCCCGTTCCGCGGCGAATACGGCTCGCCGACCTACAAGCTCGTCACCGAGGATCATCCGAAGGATCCGAAGCGCATTTACGATTCCGCCAAGCTCATGGGCGAGAACGCGACGCTGTATTGGGGCACGCTCGGCCTCGACGTGGTGGTGTTGCGTTTTGCCACCACCTACGGCCCCGGCAAGACGTCGCGCCACGGCAATATGGGCGTGACCAGCCAGATCATCGAGCAGCCGGCGAGCGGTCAGCCGTTCCGTATCGCGCAAGGCGGCGATGAGAAGGACGATTTCATCTACAATAAGGATTCCGCGCTCGGCATTTATCTCGCGACGATGGCGAAAAACCTCGACAGCCGCGTGTTCAATATCGGCACCGGCATCGGCGTCACGCTCAAAGACGTCGCCGCCATTTTGCGCAAGCACCTGCCCAACGCCGTGATCGAAGTCGGACCCGGGCTTGAACTTCCTCGGCTCGCCCTACCCGATGCACGGCGTCTACGACATTTCGCGCGCGCAGAAGGAATTGGGCTACCAGCCCGAATACGATCTCGAACGCGGCATCGCCGATTATCTCGAAAGCCTGCAGCGGCTGAAGCTGCAAGCAGCGTAACGGGGCAACACATGCGTAACGTTCTCGAACTGCCAAGACTTTCGCTGCGCGAGCGTGACCGGCGCTGGGCCGCGGTGCGCAAGGACATGGCGGCGCGCGACCTCGATTGCCTGGTGCTCTGGGGCTGGCCGCTGATGTGGGACTTTTGCATCGCCAATGCGCGCTATCTCTGTCCGGTCGGCGGCAATGCCGAATTCAACGTGCTGGTATTCCCGCGCGAGGGCGATCCGACCTGCTTCGTGCTGATGCCGACCTTCCTCGAAGGCTGGCGCAGCGCGCAGGATTGGGTCGGCGACATCCGCGCCCGCAAGGGCACCTGGGCGGACAGCGTCGCCGAGCGCATCAAGGAGCTCAAACTCGACCGCGGCCGCATCGGCATGGATGGGCTTGGCCGGCCCGCTCGATCCCGACGGCTGGCTGCCGCACAGCGTCTATCTGCGCCTGCAGGAGCTTTTGTCCGGCGCCAAGCTCGTTGCTCTCGACGACATGCTGGAGAAGGTGCGCACCATCAAGAGCGACGAAGAGCTCGGCATCCTCGCCAAGGCGGCGGAGCTCGGCGACCTGATGCTGGCGGCGTGCCGCGACACCGCGCGGCCCGGCGTCAAGGAATGCGAGGTCTACGGCCGCATGGTGGAAACCATGCTGGCGCACGGCGGCGAGGAGCCGACGTTGTTCCTGTGGGCCTGCGACCGTTATCCCTATCCGCATCCGTTCCGCGTGCCGACGACGCGCAAGATGGAGCGCGGCGACGTCATCATCTGCGAGCTGCATCCGAAGATCGGCGGCTATTTCACCCATGTCGAGCGCACGTTCTGCCTCGGCGAGCCGGAGGCCAAGCAGCGCGAGATCTATGACGGCTGCGTCGCCGCCTACGAGCGCGGGCTGAAAGAGTTCGGGCCGGGCCGCAAAATCTCAGAGGCCATGGGCGCGGTGAAAAAGACCATCGAGGAGCGCAAGCTGGCGATCTGCGAAACCGGCATTCACGGCCACGGCCTCGCCTCGCTGGAATATCCGCGCTACCGCTTTCACGCCTTGCGCGCCGACCAGGACGCGCTAAAGGTCGTCGGCGACGAATTCCGCCCCGGCATGGTGTTCGCCTTCAACATCGATCTGTACGATCCGGCCTGGCGCAACGGCGAGACCGGCTGCGTGTTTGCCGAGACCGTGCAGATCACCGCGACCGGCGCGCAGCGCATGCACGGCTTTTCGACAAAATTTCAGGCGATCCCGGTCTGAAGATTCACGGCGGCGGCGGATAGGCGGCGCAGAATTTCGGCGCGCCGTCGCCGATCTCGAAGCACCTGTAGATGTTGTGCGAGATGATCATCTCGCAGGTATTGAGCGCGTTGCAGGGCGGGTGCGTCTCCGGAGCGACCGCAATGCACTGCTTGACATAGACGGCCGCCTGCTTGGCGCCGACGGTGTCGCTACACGGCGTGTCCTTTGTATTGGCACCGGCCGTGAGCGCAGTCGTGCGAATGACGTAGGCCTTGCGGATGCAAGCCTTGTCGGCGCCGCAACTGTTGCGATGGGCAAGCCAGGCTTTTTGCGTGATGGGAATCGCATCGCGCGGATCGTCCAGCGAGTAATCCCGTGGTCCCGGGATTTTCGAGCTTGCTCTTGTACGCAGCGGCAAGCGCGACATCGAGCGCCGCCAAGCCGTCATCCGAGCAAATGACCTTCTCGGTGGACGTGAGATTACCGGTGCAGGGAAAGCTTGGCGTTGCCGCAACGGCGGGTGAGCACCATATCAGCAACGCCGCGAGCGTAACGGCTGCCCGTCTCGCGAAAGTCACCTACACCGCTTTCAAATGCGCATCCCGGCGCTTGTACAGTTCGCTGTCGGAATAGCCCATGGGATCGGGCCGGCCGCGGCCGAGCATGATCTGCACGTAAACCGGCGCCAGCGAATCGTTCTGATAGCCGTGGATCACGCCGGCCGGACAGGCGATGCATTCCCAGGGGCCGAGCCGCGTGGTGACGCGCTTGCCGCTTTCGTCCTCGACGAACACGTCGAGAATGCCTTGCAGCACGAAGAAGCATTCTTCGACCTCGTGGGTATGCGCGGCATTGCCCTGGCCGGGATTCACGTAGACGATCGACAGCGTGAAATTGCCCGCCGGAATGATGTTCGGATCGTCGTGCTTGCCGGAGCCGCCGGCGCCGATGAAGCGGTGTTGCGCGCGCTTGTAGCCTTCGATCTTGGCGTCCTCGAAGGCGGCCCAGTCCGGCTTCTTGTCCTTGAAGCGGCCGACGTATTTTTTCATGATCTCTTCGAGCGGAACACCTTCGAGTTCCTTCGGGCGCGGATGACGGGCGACGGCCATGGCTTGCTCCTGAACGTGCGGTTGAGCTTGAATCTATTCGAAGCGCCCGACGATGTCATGCCCCGCGAAGGCGAGCTACTTGCGCGCGTCCTGCACCAGTTGCCACACTCGCGACGGCGACAGCGGCAAATCGCGCGGCTCGACGCCGAGGGATGTGAGCGCATCGGCAACCGCATTGGCGATGACGCCGCCGACCGAGATGATGCCGCCCTCGCCGGCGCCTTTGGCGCCGAGCGGATTGATCGGCGAGGGATGCGACTCCATCACAAAGCCGCGGATTTTCGGAAAATCGCTCGCGGTCGGGATGAGATAATCGGCGAGCGAGCCGGTCAGCAGCTGGCCGTTCTCGTCATAGGCGAGATGCTCCATGAACGCGCCGCCGAGGCCCTGCACCACGGCGCCGACCAGCTGGCCCTTGAGCGTCAGCGGGTTGATCATGCGGCCGCAATTCTCCACGGCCACATAATCGATGAGCGCGACGGCGCCGGTTTTCGGATCGACCGCGACATGGGCGGCGTGCGCGCCGTAAGCCCAGGTGTGCTTATGGTTGGAGAACGCGCCTTCGACCGACAGCGGCTCCGGCGCCAGCTCCGCCCATGACACCGATTTGCCGTCGGGCGCGGCGGCGCGGCCGTCGGCGAGCACGACCTCGGCCGCGCCGCAGTTGAGCCGCCGCGCCGCTTCCGCGCTCATGGCCGCCCGCAGTTTTGTCGCGGCATCGAGCACGGCCGAGCCGCCCATGACGATCGAGCGCGAGTGATAGGAGCCGTAGCCGTCGCTGACATACGCCGTCGAGCCGTGGAACACGTGGTTGATGCGGTCCATCGGCATGTCCATGGCGTCGGCGGCGATCTGCGCGAACGCCGTCTCCAGCCCCTGGCCGACGCCGGACGAGCCCATATAGACGGTGAGCGTGCCGTCGGTTTCCAGCACCAGACGCGCGCTCTCCTTCGGGCCGGCGGCGCCGCCTTCGATGAAGCAGCACACTGCGAGGCCGTGATAGCGGCCGTCGATCAGCTTGCCTTTGAGCTTCTCCTTCTCGGCCCAGCCGAATTCGGCGAGGCAGCGATCGAGCGTGACCTGATAATCGCCGCTGTCGAGCTCGTCCTTGCTCTCGAACGGCGCGATGGTCGCGACCTTGTAGGGCATCTCGGCTTCGCGGACGAGATTGCGGCGGCGGAATTCGATCTGGTCGATGCCGAGATCGCGCGCCGCCATGTCGAGCAGGCGCTCGCGGAAAAAATCGGTCTCGAACCGGCCCGGCCCGCGATAGGTGCCGACCGGCGTCTTGTTGGTCAGCAGCAGCGAAACGTCGAGATCGATATTGGCAACGCGATACGGCCCCGACATGAACTGCGCGATGTTGCGCGCGCCGACGGCGCCGTTGGTGCGCATATAGGCGCCCATGTCGACGAAGGCGTGGCCGCGCAGCCCGAGGATCGTGCCGTCGCGCGCGCAGGCGATCTCGACGTCGCACGCCGCCTCGCGGGCGTGGTTCATGCACATCAGATGCTCGCGGCGGTCCTCGGTCCATTTCACCGGGCGGCCGACGTGGCGCGCCGCGAACGGAATCAGAAAATCCTCCGGATAGAACTCGCCGCGCGCGCCAAAGCTGCCGCCGACGTCGTACTCGACCATGTCGATGGCATCGACGGCGAGACCGAGCTGTTTGGCGAGGATGCGGCGGTTGGCGAACAGCACCTTGGCGGCGCCCGACAGCGTCAGCCGCCCGCTCGCCGCGTCCCATTCGGCGAGCAGGCCGCGCGGCTCCATGGGCAGCGCGGTGTGGCGCTGGATACTGAAGCGCTCGCGCCGCGTATAAGGCGCGTTTTTGAACGCCGCGTCGGCATCGCCGAGCACGGCGCGGAATTTCATGGTGACGTTGCTGCCTTTGTTCTCGAACAGCAGCGTTTCGTTTTTCGCCGCGCTCTGCCAGTTCGCAATGGCCGGCAGCGGCTCGATGTCGACTTCGATCGCGCTCGAGCGCATCCTCGGCGACGCCGGCGCTGTCGGCCAGCACCATGGCCAGCGCCTCGCCGACATAGCGCACCTTGTCGCGCGCCATGACCGGCTGGCCGAAGGCCTCGAACTCCGGCATCGGCTGCAGCCGCATCGGCACCAGCGGAATGGGATCGCCGAGATCGGCCGCGGTGATGACGGCATGCACGCCGGGGACTTCTTTCGCCCGCGACACGTCGATGGCGCGGATGCGGCCGTGGGCGACCGCGCTGCGCAGGATCGCCGCATGCAGCATGTCCTTGCGCGCGAGATCGTCGACATATTGGCCGCGGCCGCGAACGAAGCGAAAGTCTTCCAGCCGTTCGATCGGCTGACCGACGAACGCGTTGACCGTTCTCATGCGCCTTTTCCGTCGCGCTTATAGGCCGCGCGGGCGTCGAGCACCGCCTCGACGATGGAAATATAGCCGGTGCAGCGGCACAGATTGCCGGACAGCACTTCGCGCACGCGATCCGCGTCGCAGTCGGGCTCCTCGCTGAGCAGCGCATGCGCGGTGGTGATCATGCCCGGCGTGCAGAAGCCGCATTGCAGCGCGTGATGCTTGCGGAACGAGGCCTGCAGCGGCGTCAATCCTTCTTCGAGCGAGAGGCCCTCGACGGTCACCACCTTGGCGCCCTCGGCCTGCACCGCGAGCAACAGGCACGAGCGCACCGCCGCGCCGTCGACCAGCACGGTGCAGGAGCCGCACACGCCGTGCTCGCAGCCGACATGGGTGCCGGTCAGCCGCAAATGATGGCGCAGGCAATCGGCCAACGTCAGCCGCGGCTCGACTTCGACCTCGACCGGCTTGCCGTTGACTTCGAATTTTACCGGCATGGCTTTGTTCGCTATGCCGCCGCGCTTTTGAGCGCGCGCTCGACCATGACGCCGATCAGCGCTTTGCGATAAGCGCCGCTGGCGTGGATGTCGTCCGCCGGTTCGACGGACGCGGACGCCGCGGCTTCGGCCTTCGCGATCGTGGCCTCGTCGATCTTGTTGCCGTCAAGGACTTGCTCGACGGCGGGAAGCCGCAATGGCCGGTCGGCAACGCCGATGGCGCCGACATGGGCGTTACGCGCCTTGCCGCCGTCCTCGTCGTAGAACAGCATCGCCGCGGCCAGCGCGAAGTCGCCGCGGCGGCGGGCGAATTCCTGGAAACCGAAACGGCGCTTTGCCGGCCATGCCGGCAGGCGGATTTCGGTGATGATCTCGTCGGGCTTGAGCGCGGTCATCAGCGGGCCCTGGAAGAAATTCGCCGCGTCGATCACCCGCGCGCCGGATTTGCCGACGACGGCGATCTTCGCCTCGCAGGTCACGACGATGCCCGGCATCTCGGCGGCGGGATCGGCATGCGCGATGCTGCCGCCGACGGTGCCGCGATTGCGGATTTGATAATGCGCGACGTGTTCGACAGCCGCGACCAGCAGCGGATGCGCCTTGCGCAGCCGCGCGTCGTCGAGGATGTCGCGCCAGCGCACCATGGCGCCGAGGGTGACACCGTCGTCCGCGATCTTGATCTGGCGCAGCTCGGCGAGCTTGCGCAGATCGACCAGCAGCGACGGCGAAGCGACGCGGAACGCCAGCATCGGCACCAGACTCTGGCCGCCGGCCAGCGGCTTGGCTTCGCCGTCATGCGACGCCAACAGCGCGACCGCGTCGGAGAGCGTGGTCGGACAGGCGTATTCGAAGGGTGGGAGTTTCATGCGGGCACGTTAACGCGATGATGCGTCCTGTATCAACTGCCACACCCGCGGCGGCGTCAGCGGCAATTCGTGCAGCTTCACGCCCAAGCGAGCCCAGCGCCGCGGCGACGGCATTGGCGACGACCCCGCCGACCGGAATGATGCCACCCTCGCCGGCGCCCTTGGTACCCATCGGATTTAGCGGCGACGGCTTCTGTTCCAGCGCCACCGCGCGGATGCTGGGGAAATCGCTCGCGGTCGGCATCAGGTAATCGGCGAACGAGCCGGTGAGGAATTGGCCGTTCTCGTCGTAGATGAAATGCTCGAGCAAGGCGCCGCCCAAGCCCTGCACGACCGCGCCGACGCATTGGCCGTGCAAGGTCAGCGGATTGACGATGCGGCCGACATCCTCGACGGCGACATAATCGATCAGTGCGACCTGGCCGGTTTTCGGATCGACCGTGACATAGGCGGCGTGGGCGCCATAGGAATAAGTCCGCTTGTTGCTGGCGTGGGTGCCGTCGGCGGCAAGGCCGGCGAACTCCTTGAGCTCAAGCGCGGCGCGGTTCGGCCCGACGACCGTCTCGTTGTCGAATGCGATTTCGTTCGCCGCGCAGCCGAGCCGCTGCGCCGCGGCGTCGCGGATGAGCGCGCGCAGCCGGTTGGCGGCATCGACGATGGCGTTGCCGCCCATGACGATGGAGCGCGACGAGAACGAGCCAAAACCTTCGGTGACATAATCGGTCGAGCCGTGGAACACATTGTTGATGCGCTCCATCGGCAGTTCGAGCGCGTCGGCGGCGATCTGCGAGAATACCGTCTCGACGCCCTGGCCGACCGACGACGAGCCGACGAACACCGAGATCTTGCCGTCGGCCTCGATGAGGAGCCGCGCATTCTCTCGCGGCCCGGTGCCGCCGCCTTCGAGATAGCAGCCGATGGCGATGCCGTGGTAGCGCCCGTCGATCAGTGCGCCTTGCAGCTTCGAGCGCTCGGCCCAGTTGAATTCGGCGAGGCAGCGATCGAGCGTCATCTGATAATCGCCGCTGTCGCATTCGCTGACGATGTCGAGCACATGCACTTTCGCCAGCGCATAGGGCATGTCGGCTTCGGCGATCAGATTGCGGCGGCGGAATTCGACCCGGTCGATGCCGAGATCGGCCGCCACCATGTCGAACAGCCGCTCGCGGCAGAAATCCGACTCGAAGCGGCCGGGCCCGCGATAGGTGCCCGACGGCGTCTTGTTGGTCACCACCATGGTCACGTCCATGCGCACATGGGGGATGCGATAGGGCCCGGACATGATCTGCGAAATATTGCGCGACGCGGTGGCGCCGTTGGTGCGCACATAGGCGCCGAGATCGGTATAGGCGTGGCCGCGCAGCGCTAGAATGTCGCCGTCGCGGCTGCAGGCGATTTCGAGATCGCATGCGGCGTCGCGCGCATGGCTGAGCGACATCAAATTCTCGCGCCGGTCCTCGATCCACTTCACCGGGCGGCCGACGACGCGCGCCGCGAACGGAATCAGAAAATCTTCCGGATAAAACTCGCCGCGCGCGCCGAAACCGCCGCCGACGTCGTATTCGAGCATGCGCACCGACGTCTCGGGCAGCTTCATCATCTGCGCCAGCGCGCGCCGGTTGTTGAACGGCACCTTGCAGACGCCGGAGACCGTCACGCGCTGTTTCGCCGCGTCCCAGTCGGCGACCAGGCCGCGCGGCTCCATCGGCACCGCGCCGTGGCGCTGCACCTTGAAATGCTCGCGGCGGACGTAAGGCGCATTCTTGAAGGCCGCATCGGTGTCGCCGCGCGTGGCGGTGATGGTGCCGGCGACGTTGCTGCCGGTTTCTTCGAACAGGAAAACATCGTCCTTGCGCGCAGCGTCGCGGTCGACCACCGCCGGAAGCGACTCGATATCGACGACGATCGCCTCCAATGCATCCTCGGCCAGCGCGACGCTGTCGGCGACCACGACCGCGATCGGCTCACCGACAAAGCGGACCTTGTCGGCGGCGATGATCGGTTGCACGTAACGCATGGACGACGGCAGCGGATCGTGCCGCAACGGAATCGTCGGTATCTCGCCGATGTCGGCGGCGGTGATCACCGCATGGACGCCCGGCCGCGCGCGGGCCGCCGCCGTGTCGATCGACCGGATGCGGCCGTGCGCGACGGAGCTGCGCAGGATCACCGCGTGCAGCATTTTCTCGTCAGTGAGATCGTCGGTGTACTGGCCGCGCCCGGTGAGAAAGCGCAGATCCTCGAGCCGCTCGATCGGGCTGCCGATGAAGGCGTTGGTGGCGCGGCGCGTTGTCGGGACGGTCATATGACGATTGTAGCATCCAGATTGATCAGCGCACGCGCGACGCTGAGCGCCGCCAGCGCCGAGGTTTTGGGGTTGCTGCGCGACGGCTTGCCTTGGAGCTGGATGGCAAAACGCCCAGCGGCACCCTCGGCTTCGATCTCATGCACATTGCCGGGCGCGTCCGGGTCGGCGACCAGCTCGACCTCGGTTTTGTCGAAGCCGAGACCGGCAAGCGCCACCGCGGCGGCGACATTGGCGTTCTGCGGATACAGCAGCGCCGCTTCGCCGGCGGTGCCGCGATAGAGCACGGTGCGACCGGTCAGTTTGTCGAGGTCCGCGACCTTTTCCGCCGGCGAACCGCGCCACGCCGCCGGCGGCTTGCGCGAGCGGTAGCGCACCGAAGTGAGCCCGCCGAGGCGCATCGCCGCAATGGCATCGATGCCGCCGATGGCGCCGGCCGGCAGCAGCATGCGGCTTTTGCCTTCGCGCGCGGCCGTCTTGAGACGGTCGAACAGCGCGGGATCGGCGAGCGCGCCGACGGAAATCACCAGGAGATCGACGCCGCGACGCAATACTTCTGGCCCATGCTCCGCCACCGCCTGCTGTCCGGCGACTTCGGCGACGATGCCCGGACGCGACGCCAGCAAATCGGCCAGCGATTCCACGACCGCGATGTCGCCAAGCGCGGCGCGCGCTTTCGCCGCGCGTCCGGGCCGGCACAATACGCCGGCAATCTTCGTGCTGCCGCCGGCCTCGCGCAGCGCCGCGACCACGTCCTGGGCGATGCCGCCGTAGCCGATCAATGCGACAGAGGTCATGACGTTTCGGCTCCGGCTTTCCGCATCAGTTCGCGTCGATATGCACGCCGGCCGCCTTGACCACGTCACGCCACTTCGGCCGCTCGGACGCGATGAATGCCGCAAAGGCATCGGGAGTCATCGGCGCCGGCTCGCCGCCGACTTTGGTCAGCGTGGCGACCACGTCCGGCGCCTCGAAAACGTGTTTCACCTCGGCGGCGAGCTTTTCCACGATCGGGCGCGGCGTGCCGGCTGGCGCGAACAGGCCCTGCCAACCCGTGACCGAGAAACCCTTGATGGTCTCGCCGATGGTCGGCAGGTCGGGCGCGCTGGCGAGGCGTTCCGCGCTGGTCACCGCCAGCGCCCGCACCGCGCCGGCCTGGGCCTGCGGCCACAGCGTCGTCATGCTGTCGATGGCGAGATCGACATTGCCGCTCATCATGGCGGTCAATTCGTCGGTGGTGCTGCGGAACGGCACATGCGTCATATGCGTGCCGGTGGCGAGCGCGAACATCACGACGGAGAGCTGCGACGAAGTACCGATGCCGGACGAGCCGTAATTGAGCTTGCCGTCGTTGGCCTTCAGATAAGCGATCAATTCCGGCACGGTTTTTGCCGGAACTTTTTGATTGACGACCAGCAGGTTGGGCAGATGCACGAGCAGCGAGATCGGCTGAAAATCGCGCTCCGGATCGTAGGGCAATTTGCTGAAGACGAATTCGTTGAGCACGTTGCCGCTGAGCGTGCCGAGCAACAGCGTGTAACCGTCGTTCGGCGCCTTGGCCACGTAGGCGGTGCCGACGCTGCCGCCGGCGCCGGAACGGTTCTCGACCACGAACGGCGAATGGAAATCCGCCTCCATGTGCTGCTGCAGGATGCGCGCCAGCAGATCCGCCGAGCCGCCGGCCTGGAACGGCACCACGATCGTCACCGGCCGCTGCGGCCACGCCTCCTCGGCCCACGCTGGCGCCGCGCTGGCGAGCAAGACGGCGGTGACGAATGCCGATGCGAAACGCATAAAATTTCTCATTTGGCGCGCGGTTTCGACTTCGGACCCATCGGCTCGGGATGGAACGGGCCATCACGCGCTTCCAGATAGGCCTTCAGGCCGCCGGTGCGTTGCGCCTCGAACAGCCGCTGACGATCCTCGTTGTGCGAGGAATGCGCCAGCGCGCTCAGCGCGCCTTCGAGCAGCAGCGCCGCATGCACGCCGGAGGCCTGCAGCCCTTGCATGGCGATGGCCTTGTTGAGCCGGATCGACGGCTCCGGCACCAGCGCGATGCGGTTGGCGAGCGCGCGGGCGCGCGGCATCAGCTCGTCGTGGGGCACCACCTCGTTGACCATGCCGATGCGCAGCGCTTCCTGGGCGTCGAAATGATCACCGGTCAGCGCCCAGCGGTTGGCCGCCTTCCAGCCGCACAACGCCGTGAGCAGATAGCTGGTGTTGGAAACCTGGCGCACTTCCGGCTGCGCGAAGGTCGCTTTGTCGGAGGCGATCGTGATGTCGGCGGCAAGCTGATACCAGAAGCCGCCGCCCATGGCCCAGCCGTTGACCGCGGCGATCACCGGCTTGCCCAGGTTCCACATATGCTCCCAGTGGTTCACGCGGCTGCCGTCGAGGCGCTGCCAGAATTCGATGTATTCGGCGTGGCTCTTGCCCTGCGGATCGAGCGGCCGCACGCCCGACGCCGGCGCCGCCTGCTGGTCGTAGCCGGCGGAAAACGCCGCGCCGGCGCCGGTGAGGATGATGGCGCGCACATTGCGGTCGGCATCGGCCTCGTCGAGCGCGCGGTGGATTTCCGCCTCGAGATTGCGCGACAGCGCGTTCATGCGGTCGGGCCGGTTCAGCGTGATGGTCGCGACCTTGCCGTCGACGCCGTAAAGCAAATCCTGGTAGCTCATAGTCCCTCCCGATTTCTTGGCCGCAAAGCTACACTGCGGCGCGTGCCGATGGGAGGCCGCGCCCGGACGTTTCGGCATGGCAGGTCCGGGCAACCGGCGGTAGTTCGGGGCAAATTGCCATGTCCATTGCGGGCGAATGCTGCTAGCTTTCCGGCAGATTCCAATGGCCGTGACTCACCGGCCCGATCACAAAAGCCGCTCCTAGGGTGGAGGATATCGATGCTGACCAAAACGCCGCGCAACGGAAAAAACGGCAAAGGCATTTCGCGCGTCACCGAATTGCCGAAGATCAGCACCTCAACCGACACCCGCGAGATTCTTGCCCACGCCGCCAAGGAAGCGCGCCAGGACAATTATTTCATCGTCGACGTTGACGCCCACGTCACCGAGACGGCGTTCTGGTCCGACGTCGTCGATCGCATGGAAAGCGACGTCTACAAGCAGATGGCGCGCGCGTTCAAGGATCGCGGCAATTCGCCCGGCTTGATGAATTCGACGCCCGGCATGCTCTATCAAGACGTGTTCGGCCGCATCCCGCATCAGCAGCGCCTCGGCGAGGCGGTGCCCGGCGGCCGCACCCACGCCCAGGTGACGCTGGTGCAGCGCGCCATGGACTCCATGGGCATCGACTACATGGTGGTGTTCCCGACGCCGATGCTGGTGCTCGGCATGCATCCGCAAGTCGAGATGGAAGTCGTGATCGGCAACGCCTTCAACAAATGGCTGACCGAGGAAGTGCTGCCGCACGATCCGCGCATCAAGGCGATGCTGTACCTGCCGTTCAACCATCCCGAAGCGTCGCTGAAAGCCGTCGAGATGTACGCCGACAATCCGAGCGTCATCGGCTTCTCGGTCACTTCGACGCGCTTCCGCGCCGTCAATCACGACAGCTACATGCCGCTCTATTCCGCCATCCAGGCGACCGGCAAGCCGCTGGCGTTCCACTCCGGCTTCCACTGGGGCGACCAGTCGATGCAGCAGTGCAATAAGTTTATTTCCATGCACGCCATCTCGTTCGTCTATTACAACATCATCCACATGACGAACTGGATCATGAACGGCCTGCCGGAGCGCTTCCCGAAGCTCAAGGTGGTGTGGATCGAGAGCGGGCTGGCCTGGATACCGTTCCTGATGCAGCGGCTCGATTCCGAATACATGATGCGCTCCTCGGAAGCGCCGCTGCTCAAGCGCAAGCCGAGCGAGTACATGCAGGAGATGTTTTATTCGAGCCAGCCGCTGGAGCGCTCCAACATCGAGCTGACCGAAGCGACCTTCAAGGCGATGAAGGCCGAGACGCAGCTTCTGTTTGCGTCGGATTGGCCGCACTGGGATTTCGACCTGCCGAACTCGATCACCACGCTGCCGTTCCTCGACGAGAAGGCCAAGCGCAATATTTTGGGCTTCAATTCGGCACGCCTGTTCAATCTCGAAGTGCCCAAGCACAAGCAGCTCAAGACCAAGCCGGGCAAGGCGCCGGCGCAGCGCGAACCGGTGACGGCCTGAGTTGAAATGCCGAAAGCGGTGCAACGCAAAGCAGCCAAGCGGGGCGGCAAGCCAAGCCGTCGCGCTGCGCGCAATGGCGTGAAGCCCGCGGATTTCTGCGCGGCCGCGCGCGACGCGCTCAAGCGCGGCGAGCCCGACGCGATTTCCGACAAGACGTTGCAGCAGGTGCTGACCGCCGCGGTGAAAGTCTATGCCGCGAAGGTGGAGCGGCGCGGCCACGACGTCGTGCCGTTCCCGCAACACGCGGTGACGGCGACCGAAACGGTGGTGACGGCCTGCGCCATGATCCGCGCCGCCGATCTCAACATGTTCGACGTGGCGATCTGGTTTCATCGCCCGCCGGGGATTGAATAGACATGAGAGGGGGTAAGACGAGAATGGACGAAGTCTCAGTAGGCAAGCTGACCGACATCGCCGATGGCGATTATCGGGTCTTCGCCGTGGAAGAGCTCGAAGTCGGCATCTTCCGCACCGGCAGCAAGGTGCTGGCCTACGAAAACGTCTGCCCGCATGCCGGCGGCCCGGTCTGCCAGGGCAAGATCTTCCATCAGGTCGAGGAAATCATCACCCCCGACAAGAAGAGCGCGGGGCTGCGCTTCGGCAAGCAGCGCCACATCGTCTGCCCGTGGCACGGCTACGAATTCGACCTCGCCACCGGCTGCCATCCCGGCGACGCCTCGGTGCGGCTGACGCCGGTGAAAGTCGCCGTGCGCGACGGGCATGTCGATGCAGAGGCCCGTCTCCATATCGATGGACTCGTAATATCCATCCGCGCACGTCACTTCCAGGAAGCGTGCGCTGGTATCGGCGCCAATTAGACGCAGGAAATCGGAAGCGCGCGCGCCGCCGAAATTGCCAATCACGTCCCAGCCTTCGACGCACACATGGCGCGTATTCTGCACGAGCTTGGGGAGGGCTTGAATCTGTTCCAGCGTGTATTCGCCCGTACGCCGTTGCCAGACCTTGCACGGTGAGCGTCCACTTCTCCAGGTCCACGCCAGGATCGGGGACATCGTGAAGTTGTACGGAAAGCGTTCGAAAGGAACGACGTCACTATTGGTAAAGGTCTGCGCGACGCGATGACGTCCGGGGAGAGAGCTTGCCCGATGCCCAATCGCTGAAGGCGAGGCCTTCGTCGAGCAGCGGCTGGCGAAACTTGGGAATCGCGAATGCGCCGACTGCCAGAACCGGAACCAGCTTCAGCAGCTCGCGGCGGTTCATCCGTTTGCGTGAAGTCCGGCTGACGACCCGAATCGGTTCGCCCGCTGGACCAGCGCGTAACACGGCTGTGGCGACCTTCTCCGCTGGCGAAGTGGTCGCCTTCGGACGCCTGCAGGTGCTCCTGCAACCGGGGCTCGCCTGGCTGCGACTGGTGTTCGCCGACGCGTTGTTGCTCTTCGGGATGATCGTCGGACATGCGTTGCCTCCATGCAGGCGCTGCTGATAGGACTCACAGGTGAGGAGAAAGTTGCAGGTGGTCGCAGGCGAAAGCCAGTTTGCCGATGGAACTCTTCGTTCGGTCCTCTTGCTGAGTCTGAGACGCAGCATCTCTTGCTGAAGGTAAGGGATACCAGAGGTGGGAGATTTCGGTCTCAGGAGGAAAGTCAACATCCGACAAAATGAGATATCCGCCCCTCCCCCGCCCTCTTAAAGTAGACAACATACGCATCACTTGCGGTCTAAGATATTGTAACCAAATGGCTTATGCGCAAGGTATTATAAACAAATGATTTATCAGGGAACGCCCAGCCAAAGGATTGATGCCGGACTCACTAAAGACGGGTCACGCGGGTTAAGCCCGCAAACATAGTGGATTCTCTGCTTAGTCGGACCAATCGGTGGTCACGTTGCCCCCGCTCGGCCAG
>CAWCSD010000032.1:0-179914 GCA_963798095.1 uncultured Alphaproteobacteria bacterium
TTCAGGTAACGGCGAGCCCGAAAGCGGTACCGGCCGACATGGCCGGCAGCCGTGTTCGCGCGGAGGCTGCATGTCGCACTCCAACAATTATCCTTGCAGGAGTCGTTCATAGTCTATACAATCTTAGGCTGCGTTTACAAGGGAGACACCGACATGAACGCCGATTTACATGGGCTGCCCTCGTTCGATGACGCGATGCCACTTGGGCTCGGCGACGAGGAATTCATTCGCGAGCTTCACGACGTGCTCGAAAAGCACGGCAATCTCAACAGATTTGGTCTGTGTCTGTTGCATGACCATTTCCCCGTTGCCGAGGACGAAATATTGCTGGAATCCAACGATCACACGGCGCGCACGCTGAACCTGGAAGTCGTCAAGCGGGCCGACGCGCCGGAGGGCAAATACACCAGCTGGCGGATCGGCGGACCGAACGCCCAAGCGCTCGAAGACCTGACGAAGTGCGCTCAGGACAAGTGCAAGATCGAGGCGCTGACGAAGTGCGCTCAGGACAAATGCAAGATCGAGGCGCATGGACAATGATGAGCCTGACGCTGCAGGACAAGTGCAAGATCGAGGCCCTGACCGCTTGCGCCATGGACAAGTGCAAGATCGAGGCCCTGACGAAGTGCGCCCAGGACAAGTGCAAGATCGAAGCGCTGACGAAGTGCGCCCAGGACAAGTGCAAGATCGAGGCCCTGACCGCCTGCGCAATGGACAAGTGCAAGATAGAGGCCTGACCGTCAGCGCCGTAAACTGGAACGCTCGCAACCAGGACAGGAATTCCTGCGCAACCTGGCTGGCCGGATTCTTCGGTCGTTCGCGAGGAGCTCTGGTGTGCTCCGGCTCGATGGCGTTGGAGTTGGCGCTGCTGCATCTGGGCGTCGAACCCGGCTGGCGAGTCGTCGTCCCGTCCAACAGTTGTCCGCAGGTGGCTGCTGCCGTCCTGCGCTGCGGTTCAATTCCGATCATTGTCGACACCAGCGACACGCTGTTGCTGACCGGCCGCGCGCTGCAATGTCTGGATGAGCCGCCGCACGCCGTCATTGCCGTGCACGCATGGGGGCTGCCGTGCGCGCTGGCGGAGCTGCGGCAGGCACTCGGCAGCCGGGTGGGCATCATCGAAGACGCGGCTCAAGCCTGGGGCATGCACACGCCCGACAATGCCGGCGCCGGCACGGCAGACGTGGTGGTGACCTCCATGGGACCAGACAAGCCGCTGTGCATCGATGGCGGCGGAGCGGCGTTCGCCGGTGCCGATATCTGCGCGCACATCGACACCTGGTCGCCCGGACAACGGGAGCGTGACCGCCCGGCTTTCGCCGTAGCGCTCTCCAAATACGCCCTGCCGCATATCCCAGCCGCGGTGGAGCGGGCCGAGGTCCGAACCGAACACCTGCGTCAGCGCGTTCCCCAGCTTGTTTGCCAATTGTCGGAGCTGGGCCTCGCGCCATGGTCCGTGGACGGGGCGCCGCCGCCAAGTTGGGGCTTCGTGCCGGTGCGAGCGCGAGACCAAGCGGAATTCGAGCGGCTGCGCTTTGCACCGGAGGCCGCCGAACTCGGCGTCTGCGCTCCGGCGTCGCTGGATGACCTGCCGATGTTGCGCGATCGCGCCGTGACCGTGCGCCTGTCGGCAACGAAAGGCCGCTGGCTGCTTGTCGATCCGATTTCCGCACTCGCCAATCCCGGCGCGGTCGAGCGTTGGACGAAAAGGGCCCGGGCATGAATATTCGCAGCGACGCCGACGCGATCCTCGAATGCGAAGACCAAGCGGGATATTGCGTCGTGCCGGACGTGATCGGACCGGAGCACGCGAACGCGGCGCGCCAGGCTCTCGCAGCGCTGGAATGCCGGCGCTCCGGCGAGACGATCTGCTCGACCCGCAACGTCATGACCAAACACACGATGTTGCGCGACCTCGTCCGCCACCCCGGCGTGCTGGAGCTGCGGCAGCGTCTGCTCGGGGCCGACATGGTGTGTTCGAGCTGCACCGCGATCACGCTGCTGCCCGGGCACGACGGCATGGCCTGGCACGTCGACTATCCCTATTGGTCGATCCAGCCGCCGTATCCGACCTGGGATCTGGCTGCCTACGCGCTCTGGATGCTGGACGACTTCACTATCGACAACGGCGCCACCGGCATCATTCCGAATTCGCACCGTCGCGCCTTTCCCCCGCAATTCGCCCGCGATCACTGGCCCGCCGACGCGGTCGTGGCCGTCGGACGAAAAGGCAGCGTTTTGCTGGCCAAAGGACCCTATTGGCATACGGCCCGGCCCAACCCGACTGCGGTCCCCCGATCCGCAGTGATGGTGTCTTATCTGCGCGCGTTCTGCATCCCGCACACCGATATGCAAAGGCAGTTGCGCAAGCTGCATGATCCGTCGGCGAGCGAACGCACGCTGTTCGGCATGGAGCAGTTCGTCCCGCGCAACGAAGATCGGCCGTGACGACAGTGGGCGGCGATACATCGAGTCCTGGCGCCGACGCCGGCATCGGCCGCTTTCTTGACTGTCACTGGGGCAAACGGCCGGGGCATGTCGACGCCGGACTTGACCATCCGATCTGCTCCGCGTCGGACATGTTGCAGATCATTCGTAACCTGTCGGATGCGATCAAAGCCGGGCACGAGGTCGCAGCTCGCTTCTATATCGATGACCTGCAGGTCACGCCGCAACATCCTCTCGAGCAAGCCTTTCTGTTGGCGGATTCCGATACGACGCTCGCTGCCTATATCGAGACGACATCGCGGCGCCTGGGGCGGCGCCAGTTTTGCATCGTCATCGACGATGCGGCCCTGCTTAACCGCGCCGTGTGGCAGCGCATGCAGCGGCTCGCGGCTGATATCGTCCGATATTGCGGCTACCCGACCGGACGCATCGAATACAACGCCTTCCTCGGCACGTGCGAGTTCACCCCCTTTGGTATTCACCGCGACAAGTCGCACACCTTCACCGTGCTTGCCGGCAGCGAGACCAAGGCCATGCTGACTTGGCCGCCGCAAGCGCTGACGCCGCGGCATGGCGACCGCGTCACCAAAGACCCAGCACGCATCGTAGCGCTGTCGAACCAGGGCACTTGCTGGCGTACCATTTCGGCGACCGACGTGCTCTACATGCCCCCGGGCTGGTGGCATGTCTCGCGCAAGGACGCGTCGTCCCCGTTTCAGGCCAGCCTGGGATTGGGGTTTGCATTGGAACAGACCCCGGCCGACGACGTCGCGGAACTGGTGGCCCGCGAACTGCGGAACGTGCTGCATGGCGCGTGTTGCGAAGTTGGCCTGGACCCGGAACGCGCCGATCATTCGGTCGCTGCGGCAAGCGGGGATAGGCACGTCGAGCTCAGCGCGCAAAATACGGTCGCCCTCGCCATGGCGCGCACGGCGCTCGCGCCCGCAGGCGGCGTCATGGACAGCGTCGAAGCCGCGTTACGGTTGCGCACGCTGCACCGTCTCGCGGGCCTCGTCGAGAGTACCCGGACCAGAAACCTCGAGCCGATATTTCCCCCGCCTCGTTCCGACAGCCGGATCGACGCAGCATGCCGCGTGCGCCTGACCGCAAGGCTGTTGCGCGGCGAAATCGGCGGACGACTGGTGTTCTCGGTCAACGGTGCATCGTTCACGCCCCAAGCGCCCAATGGCCCATTCACGGAGACGCTACGGATGCTGGAAACCGGCGACGCCGTCGCCGTGCGCGACCTTATCGCGCGTGGCGGCGATGATGTTCGCCGATTTCTCGAATTCGCATGGTCATTCCACGCCCTCGATATCGTCGATTGACGGAACACGAATTGTGGCCGCGCAGGATTCTTCCGTCGCCAACTCCGACTTGGCTCTTCCCTTCGCAGCCGATGCGCCGCTGCGCAGTCTCGCAGACTTTGCGACGGCCGGTCAGACGCTCGCTCCCGAGACGATGCTCCATGTGCGCGACGCCCGGGTCATTTTCGCCAATTACGGCGCCCTGCTGGCTGATTTTGCACCGGCACTTTTTCGGAATCTGTCGTCGCCCGACCCCAGCGGCGCAGCTTGCCGCAAAGCCATTGACGAATGGCTGGTCAGGCACGCGGCCTGCGTCTCGGTGAGTCAGGCGGCAAGCTCGGCGGTGAGCACGCCGATACCGCTTGACGGCACGTCACGGCGCGTTTGGCGGCCGCCGCGATACGGCCGCGCTGCCGTCATGGTCGACCAGACAAGCGACGCGATCTTCGACGTCAAGGGCATCGGCGTGCCGCCGGATGAACAGCCGTGGCTGCCGAATTCAAACGGGCTGATGACGTTGGAGGAGGCCGTCCATGAGGTGCTGATGGAGCATCTGGTGTTCGCTGTCATGCAGCGTGCCGGCGTGGATGTGCGGCCGCTGCCGAGCTATGCCGTGCTGGACCTCGGCTTTGATGCGGTCTGGCATGATGGACGCGCGCCGCAGCGGGCGACAGCCTTGGTTCGCCGGGCAGCGACGCGTCCGCGCTGCCAATGGAGTCGCGCAGTCCAGGGACGCGAGATGGCGCATACGCTGATGCAGATCGAGCTGTTGCTGCGCAGCTACGGCATCAGCGCCAGCGTCTGTGGGGCGGTTCGCCTGCGCCTTACGGCCGCCGATCAGCACCGGCGGATTTTCCGCGACGACGACGAACTGACGATCCCGGAAGACCGCAAGGCAGCCGTTTTTGCGGCGGCCGGTTGGTCGGAGCACGATCTCATCGTCGATGGCGTAAACGTCCAGGTGACCAGCGACCTGCAAAGCAGGCCGCTACGTGCCCGGCTGATGGATTTTGGTCGCTACTGCTTCCGCGAACAGTTCAACACCGTCTTGTACTCATGGTTCGACGCCGAATATCTGAGCATGAACGGCGCCTACTTGCGTCCGAACGATGCGTCCTACGTGCAGCCCGATCGGGAATGCGGGCTGGCGCGATTCGAAAATTCGGAGCCCCGTAGAGCATTGTTCGACGCCGTGGTCCGATATCAGAGCGGCAGGGCCGAGCGAACCGATGTCGCGGCCGCCATGCGTCGCGCCGTCCATGCCGCGGCGTGCTTGCTCGACAGCGCACCGAAACTTGCGGCACCGGCCCCGGCGCGACCGCGATCGGTTCCGGAAAGCGCCGACGCGGATCGTGAGGCGTCGGTTCCGCCTGAGGGGAGGCTTGCGAGGCGCGCATAACCGGTGCGCCGACTGCTGTCTGGGCCGGAACCATGTCGTCGTTGCGCCTTGCAACGCGTCGAAGGGCAGTGTGCCTTGCGTCTCTTGCATAGCTTGGGAAAATCCCTAAATTCCCAAACCAATGGCTGCGCGCCTGCCGGACCCGCCTAACCCGCGAATTCGGCCCTTCTTCAAAGACCGCATCCGGCTTTCGGGGCTTTCGGCAGGTCGATTCATGCCTCAAAACCTGCCGCAACGGACGAGTTAAGGCGGTGAGCAAAACCACCCACGCCAAGGTCGTGATCATCGGCTCGGGACCTGCCGGCTACACGGCGGCGATCTATGCGGCGCGCGCCATGCTCGACCCGATCATGATCCAGGGCGTGCAGGCCGGCGGCCAGCTCACCACCACCACCGACGTCGAGAACTACCCGGGCTTCGCCGACGTCATCCAGGGGCCTTGGCTCATGGAGCAGATGGAGAAGCAGGCCGCCCATGTCGGTACCAAGATGGTCCCCGACCACGTCAACAAGGTCGACTTGTCGCGGCGGCCGTTCCGCATCGAATGCGATTCCGGCGAGGTCTATGTCGCCGAGACGCTTATTCTCGCCACCGGCGCGCAGGCGCGCTGGCTCGATCTGCCGTCGGAGCAGAAATTCCGCGGCTATGGCGTGTCCGCCTGCGCCACCTGCGACGGCTTCTTCTATCGCGGCAAAGAGGTGCTGGTGATCGGCGGCGGCAATACCGCGGTCGAGGAGGCGCTGTTCCTGACCAATTTCGCCTCCAAGGTCACGCTGGTGCACCGGCGCGACAGTTTGCGCGCCGAGAAGATCTTGCAGGACCGGCTGTTCAAGCACCCGAAGATCGAGGTGGTCTGGGACACGGCGCTCGACGACGTCCGCGGCGCCGAGAACCCGCTCAAGGTCACCCACGCGCGGCTGAAAAATCTGAAGACCGGCGTCGTCAGCGAGCGCACCGTCGACGGCATCTTTATCGCCATCGGCCATGCGCCGGCGACCGAATTGGTTGCAGGCCAGGTCGAGATGAAGCCGACGGGCTACATCAAGACCGCACCGCACTCCACCGCCACCTCGGTGCCCGGCCTGTTCGCCGCCGGCGATGTCGCCGACGAGGTTTATCGCCAGGCCGTCACCGCCGCTGGTCTTGGCTGCATGGCGGCGCTCGAAGCCGAACGTTTCCTCGCTGCACACGCGGAACACCGCGCCGCGGCCGAATGAGTAGGTCTCTCCCACTCAAGCGGAGAGAAAGAAAGTACGCAATGGATTGGGACAAACTGAAGGTCTTTCACGCCGCCGCTGAGGCCGGCAGCTTCACCCACGCGGGCGAGCAGCTCGGCCTGTCGCAATCGGCGGTGTCGCGACAAGTGAGCGCGCTCGAACAGGAGCTTTCGGTCTCGCTGTTTCACCGCCACGCCCGCGGCCTGATCCTGACCGAGCAGGGCGAGTTGCTCTATCGCACCGCCCACGACGTGTTCATGAAGCTCGAAGCGGCGCGCGCCAAATTGACCGACAGCCGCGAGCGGCCGAACGGCGACCTGCGCGTGACCACGACGCCGGGTATCGGCATCCATTGGCTGACGCCACGGCTCGGCGAATTCATCGAGCTATATCCGGAAATCCACATCACGCTGCTGACCACCGACGAGGAGCTCGACCTCGCCATGCGCGAGGCCGATGTCGCCATTCGGCTGCGCCAGCCGACGCAGCCCGACCTGATCCAGCGCAAGCTGTTCTCGGTGCACTTCCACGTCTACGCCTCGCCGGAATATCTCAAGCGCTTCGGCACGCCGCGGGCGTTCGACGATCTCGACAATCATCGCGTGCTGGTGCTCGGCGGCAACATACCACCGTACCTGCAGCGCTCGCGCTGGCTGATCGAGGTGGCGCGCGACGGCAAGGGCCCGCGCACGCCGCACCTCGTGATCAATAATATCCTCGGCATCCTGCGCGCCTGCCAGCGCGGCATCGGCATCGCCATGCTGCCGGATTATCTGGTCGAGGAAAACGGCGGGCTGGTGCAGCTGTTCGGCGAGGCCGAGGCGCCTGCGCTCGACGCCTATTTCGTTTATCCGGAAGAGCTCAAGACCGTGGCGCGCGTGCAGGCATTCCGCGATTTTCTCGTCGCCAACGCGCAGCGCTGGAATTTTTAAAGCCCGCCGTCATTGCATGCGGCGCGACGCATCGCTGGTATTCGCGACATCGTGACGCGCGAAGAGTAAGGCAAATTGCGTACGCGTGACCCGCATTTACGCGGCGATTATGCGCGCACTTATGCACCTTGCGACGACCGCATGGCTGGCATGTCACCCCCTGCGTTGTGTGCCCGCACCGCGACTCGCATACTGCATTTGTGCTGCAGGCAAGCGGTCGCCTCATCCTCCCAGATTGGCGATTGCAATGCCGGCAGATGTTCCCCTCTGGAAGGTGAATCGTCGACGCCCCCACGTCGACGAACTAAACCGGGCCCGCAAGGGCCCGGTTTTCTTTTGGCTGGCGTTCGCGCAATGTATTCTGCGATCGACACGGTGCGGGGCGGAGCGCGGCTTATGAAGATTTCCATCCTCGACGATTACCACGATACCGTGCGCACGCTGCCCTGCTTCGAAAAGCTCAAAGGCCGCGACGTCACCATCTGGAACGATCACGTCCAGGACACCGACGCGCTCGCCGAGCGGCTGCGCGACACCGAGGTGCTGGTGCTGATTCGCGAACGGACGAAAATCCGGGAGCCGCTGCTCGAACGCCTGCCCAAGCTCAAATTGATCAGCCAGCGCAGCGTCTATCCGCATATCGACGTCGACGCTTGCACGCGGCTCGGCATCATCCTGTCGTCGAGCCAGCATCCGGGCGCGCCGTCGCACGCCACCGCGGAAATGACCTGGGCGCTGGTGCTCGCCGCCATGCGCCAGATTCCGCAGCAGATGGCGTCGCTCAAAGCCGGCCAATGGCAGATGGGCATCGGCTCGACGCTGCGCGGCAAGACGCTCGGCATCTACGGCTACGGCCGCATCGGCAGTGTCGTCGCCGGCTATGGCCGCGCGTTCGGCATGAACGTGCAAGTGTGGGCGCGCCCGGCGACATTGGCCAAAGCGAAGGCCGACGGCTACGCGACCGCAGCCAGCAAGGAAGCGTTCTTCGCCGACTGCGACGTCATCTCGCTGCACATGCGGCTCGTCGACGCGACGCGCCACATCGTCACCGCGGCCGATCTGGCGCGGATGAAACCGACGGCTTTGCTGGTCAATACCAGCCGCGCGCCGCTGATCGAGCCCGGCGCGCTGGTCGAAGCGTTGCGCAAGGGCCGCCCCGGCATGGCGGCGGTCGACGTCTACGAGGACGAGCCGGTGGTCGATAAGACGCATCCATTGCTCAATATGCCGAATGTGATCTGCACGCCGCACCTCGGCTATGTCACGCGCGAGGAATACGAGACGCAATTCATCGACATTTTCGACCAGATACTGGCTTACGCCGCGGGCAAACCCATCAATGTCATCAACACCGAGGTGCTGAGTCACGCCCGTTGAAAAAGAAAATCGTCACCGTCAACGACAAGATGCAACGCGGCTATCGCTACGTGCTGACGCAGCCGGTCGGCCGCAATTTCGATCCCAACTTCCGCCCCGAACTGACGCCAGCCGAGATGCTGCGGCTCGGCGTGTTCGGCGGCAAATACATGACCGATTGCACCAAGGAATTTCCGAAGAGCTGGTTTGCGCGCGCCAAGTTGGCCAAGAAACATCGCGACTGCGCGCTGAACTATTTCGGCGTCGAGGCCAGCCAGCCGTTGTCGGTGTGGCGCAAAAAGGGCTGGATCTTTCGTGACGATCCGCGCGGCTGGTTCCAGTGGTACTGCCGCTACTATATGGGCCGCCGCATTCCCGACGAGGACGCGCGGCAGATCAAGCGCTGGAAAGCGATCCGCCGCCACGTGCGGCAAGTCGAGCGCAATTGCGAGCCGGGCGACGTCACCTGCCGGCCGCGGCAGCGCCAGGCGCTGCTGCATTGGGCTTATGACAGCCGAAAGATCTAGGCCGGCTCCAAACCCTTGGCCTTGAGCACGCGCTTTGCTTCAGGCGTGATCAGAAAATCGATCACCGCCCTGCCCGCCTCGGCGTGGCTTGCATTGGTCGGAATGCCGGCGACGAACGGCGTGACCATTTGGATCTCCGCCGGCAGCGGGCCGACCACGTCGATGCCGTCAACGGCCATCAGCTCGGCCATCTGCTGAATGCCGATGTCGGCCTCGCCGCGCAGCACGACGAGGCCAGCAAGCCCCGCGGCGCCGCCGGCGCCGTATTTCGCTTTGGCCTGCATGACCTCGGCGATGCCGAGTTGCTCGAAAACCTTGGCGAGGTGAACGCCGCTCTGGCCGCCGCCGACCGGCTTTGAGCAGGCGATCGATTTCGCCGCCAGCATGGCGCGCTTGAAACCTTCGACCGATGAGATATCCGGTTTCGGCGCGCCTTTTTGCACCGCGACGCCGATCGATGATGTGGCGATGTCGACGATGCTGCCGGCGACCATCCTGCCGCTCGCGACCAAATCGCGGGCGCCGGATGCGGATACGATCGCCATGTCGGCCGCCTCGCCTTCGGCGAGCTGCTTTTCGAGCCGCAGCGACGGCCCGAGCGTGACGCTGAGGCGATTGCCGGTTGCGCGTTCGAAGGCCGGCGCCAGCTCTTCGAACACCGTCTTCATCGCGGTGGTGCTTAAGCACCTTGATGTCGATTGACGGCACCGGCGGCCTCCTGATGGACTGGATTACGCGTCGCGGCCTTGCGTGATGACGTTGAGCAACGCCGGCGTGCCGGAGCGCACCGCCTCGAAGGCGCGCTTGAGCGCCGCCGGCAGATCGCCCGGTTGCTCGACCTTCTCGCCGACGCCGCCGCAGGTGGTGATCACCTTCTCGTAGTCGGGCGACGGCTTGAGCTCGGTCAGCGGCATGATGTTGGCCTTGGCGGCATAGCCGCCGGGGAACACGTCGAGCGTCGCCGCGCGCACCGCGTGCCAGCTTTGATTGTTGGCGATGATGGTCAGGGTCGGCAGGCTTTCGGCGCGGCCGACATAGTGGAACGGCAGCGGATTGCCGAACATGTAGGAGCCGTCGCCGACGATCGAGATCACCTCGCGCTCCGGCGCGGCGAGCTTTGCGCCGAGCGCCGCGCCGAGGCCGAAACCGAGCCCGCCGGCCAGGAGGCTGCCCATATAGCTGCCCTGCTTGGTCATTTGCAGCTGGCTGATCGGCACGCCGAGCTCGTTGATGATGATGGCGTCCTCGGTTTTCAGCTCGTTGAGGCAGGCGGCGATGTGCGACGTCGAGATCGGCGTGCGCGCTCGCGCGGCGTCGAGCGCGCGGCGCCGCGTGGCGACCAGTTCCTCGCGCAACGCGGCGATCGCCTTGCGCCGCGTCTCGATGTCGTCGCGCTTCATTCGCCGGCGCAGGCTCTCGCGTAAGAGCGGCAGCGCGCCGCGCGTCGTGCCGGTGATGAGGAGATCCGCCTCGAAATCGCGGAACGGATATTGGGTTTGCAGCGGATCGGGCGAGAGGTGGATGATCTTGGCATCGCGGCTCGGCGATACCGCTTTGGGAACCCACGGCACCGGCGCATCGAGCACCAGCACGACATCGGCGCGCGGCAACAGCGACTTGACGTCGAAGCCGAGATTCATCGGGTGATTGGACGGCAGGTTCAGGTCGTTCGGCTCGCCCTGCACCACCGGCAGCGCGAACTCTTCGGTCAGCGCCGCGAACGCGGCAAAGGCTTCGGGCGAGCGACCCAGTGCCGACGTCAGGATCAGCGGAAACTGCGCGCCGGCGAGCAGATCGGCCGCCGCGTCGATCGCCTCCTGCGACGGCACCGCCGCCATGGCGCCGAGCGGACGTTCTTCGTCGCGGCGCGGCGTGGTCGCCGCATCCGACAGCACTTCGCGCGGCAAGGTCAGATAGACCGGGCCGCGCGGCTCGCTCATGGCGATGTCCAGCGCGCGGTCGACGATCGCCGCGACCGGCTGGCCGGAGCGCAATTCGTAATCCCATTTGGTGAATTCGCGCACCATGCCGCCCTGGTCGAACGATTCCTGGCCCCAATGGATCGGCCGGTTGCGCGAGGCATCATGCCCGGTCTCGGTGATCGGCGTGCGGCCGGCGGCGAGGAGAATCGGAATGTTATCGCGCGCGGCGTTCATCAGGCCGTTGACGGTGTTGCCGGTGCCCACCGTGACGTGGACCATGACGGCCGCCGGCTTGCCGGCGATCTTGTAGTAGCCGTGCGCCATCGCCATGGCGACGTTCTCATGGGGCACGGTGATGACCTTGGGAAATTTGCGCCGGCCGTTGGCGTTCATGGCGAGCGACTCGATCACCGGTGCGAAATCCGTGCCGGCATTGGCGAACACATAATCGATGCCGCGCTCGGCAAGCCGCGCCAGATAGGCCTGCGCGGAAATGTCTGGGGATTCGGGATTTCGCATCGCTCGGCGTCCGTCCTGTTGGCGTTTCCGGATGACTGAAGGCTGATTGGGGCCGCACCATAAAGGCCAAAACCGGCCTCCGATAGCCCGTTCGGTGGCCTTAAGAAACGCCGCCGCGAGCGTTGCGGCAGCGGCCATCAACTCTGTGTGAAAGCTGCGCTTGGCCGGATCAAATTACGCGCGCCCCATCACTGCCGGCATGAAAGTACGCTACAACATCGCCATATTGGTTCCGGGAGCCGGCTCTACGCCGGACGCGATTGGGAGGGACACATGCTTACACGCCGACAAGCCTTGTATGCCGGCGGCGCCGGCCTCGCCGCGCTCGCCATCGGCCGACTGGCGCGCCCGCATGACGTCAGGGCCGCGACGACCTACGAGGTCACCCACACCGACGCGGAATGGCACAAGCTCTTGACGCCGGCGCAATACGACGTGCTGCGCCAGGAAGGCACCGAGCGGCCGTTCACCAGCGAACTGCTCAAGGAGCATCGCGACGGCACGTTCGCCTGCGCCGGCTGCGACCTGCCGCTGTTCTCGTCGAAGACCAAATTCGAAAGCGGCACCGGCTGGCCGAGCTTTTGGGCGCCGCTCGACAAGGCCGTCGACGAGACGACCGACCGCTCGTTCGGCATGACGCGGACCGCGGTGTCGTGCCATCGCTGCGGCGGCCATCTCGGCCACGTCTTCAACGACGGGCCGAAGCCGACCGGCTTGCGCTATTGCATGAACGGCGTGGCGCTGAAATTCGCGCCGGCCGCGCCAGGAGCGAGCTGAAGCGGCGCGAGCTGAAACGGCTCGATGCAATAATCGGGCGGCTTCGGCGTTCGCATCGGACAGGCAGTGCAACTCGATGGGAGCCGGCCATGCGAGCCTTGCTTTTCACGCTGGGAATTCTCGTTGCCATTACCGCGCTTGGCACAGGTGCGCAGGCGCAAAATTATCCGTGGTGCGCGATCTACGGCGGCGGCAGCGCCGGCGGCGGACGCAATTGCGGCTTCAACACCTTCGAGCAATGCATGGCGACCATCAGCGGCATCGGCGGCACCTGCCAGCAAAACACGCTGTACGAGCCGCCCGGCAGGTCGGCGCCGCGCAAGAACTGGCAACAAAAGTGGTGAGCTGGCTGACCGCGTAGCTGTTCAGGTGCCGACCTTAAGCTCCGAAACCAGGCCGCGGAGCGCCGCCACCGTGCTCAGCGCCACGATGCGGCCGGTGCGCGGATTTTCCGACGGCACGTTCTCGATCGACATGGCAAAGCGCGCGGTGTCGGCGTCGACTTCGATGCGGTGGGTGTTGCGATCGAGCGCCGGATCGGCCCAGATTTCGAGCCGGGTCTTTTCCGGCCCGATGCCGGCCAGGCAAAGTGCTGCGGCGACATTGACGTTCTGCGGGAAGCCGCGCGCGCCCTCGCCCGCCGTGCCGTCGAACACTTTGCGCGCGGTGTTGAGGCCTTTGAGCGAAATGCCGCGCTCGACCAGATAAGGCGCGCCGTCGAGGCCGTTCGGCGGCTTGCGCGTGATCATGGTGACCGAATGGATCGTGCCTTCGGCGGCTGCGCGCACCGCGTCGAGCCCGATCAGCCCGCCGGTCGGCACCAGGATGCGCGCGCCGGTTTCTTTCGCCCGCGCCACCAGATCCCAGTTGTCGAGAAGCTGGCCGACGCTCAGCGGCATGAACAGCTTGCCGCGCTCGATGACCGACAACGCCACACTGCGGAACATCGCCGGCGGCAGGCATTCGACGACGAGGTCGCAGGTTTCCGCGAGCGCCTCGGCGGCAACGACCGGAATGCGGTCGCCGACTTGCGGCAGATTGCGCCGCGCCTTGTCCTGATCGCGCACCGAGACAGCGGTCAGAACCAGGCCCGGAATGCCGGCCTCGATCCGCCGCGCCACGTCGAGGCCGACGGCGCCGAGCCCGCCCAATCCGACTTTGAGAGCCTCTCGCGCCACGTCTCGTTCCCTTCCCCTACCCTGGCGGCCATCCGCCCGGCCCGGTACATTCCGTGTCTATGCGCCGGCCGGACGCCGCGCAACAGCCCGGGCGTCGCGTTGCCATGACCGACGAAATGAAGAGACATTTCATGACCAATATCAATCCGAACACCTTCACCACGCGGCCGGAGATCGAAGGCACGTTCGGCGTGGTGACCACGACCCATTGGATCGCCACCGCCGTCGGCATGGGGATTCTGGAACGCGGCGGCAATGCCTTCGACGCCGGCGTCGCCGCCGCCTTCACGCTGCAGGTGGTCGAGCCGCATCTCAACGGGCCGGGCGGCGACGTGCCGGTCATCGTCCATGACGTCAAGCGCGGCAAGACGGAAGTGATCTGCGGCCAGGGCGTCGCGCCGGCCGGCGCCACCATCGCGTATTATCGCAGCGAAGGCCTCGACCTCGTGCCCGGCACCGGACTGCTCGCGGCCTGCGTGCCCGGCACCTTCGAGACCTGGATGATGCTGTTGCGCGACTACGGCACCCTATCGGTCGCCGACGTGCTGGCGCCGGCGATCGGCTACGCCCAGAACGGCCATCCGCTGCTCGAGCGCACCAATTCCACGATCTCGACCGTCGCCGACCTGTTCCGCCAATATTGGCCGACTTCGGCCGCGGTGTATCTGCCGGACAACAAGGTGCCGGCGACCGGTTCGCTGTTCACCAACAAGACGCTCGCCGCCACCTATGCCCGCATCGTCAAGGAAGCCGAGAGCGCCGGCGGCGACCGCGTCGCGCAGATCGAGCGCGCGCGCAAAACCTGGTCGAAAGGTTTTGTCGCCGAAGCGATCGACCGCTTCTGCCGCACCCAGGAGATCATGGACACCAGCGGCCACAAACATCGCGGCGTGCTGACCGCCGACGACATGGCGCGCTGGACGCCGCATATCGAGGCGCCGCTCACTTACGATTATCGCGGCTACACGGTGTGCAAGACCGGGCCGTGGGGACAAGGCCCGGTGACGTTGCAGCAACTCGCTTTGCTCAAAGGCTTCGATCTCGACGGGCTCGATCCGACCGGACCGGATTTCATCCATCTCATCGTCGAATGCTCGAAGCTGGCTTATGCCGACCGCGAGGTGTTCTACGGCGATCCCGATTTCGTCGACGTGCCGATGGCGACGCTGTTGTCGGATGCCTACAACGCCGAGCGCCGCAAGCTCGTCACCGACAAGGCTTCGCTCGAACAGCGCCCGGGCTCGATCGAAGGCTTCGGCGCGGTGGTGAAGCTGCGCCGCGATGCGCCGCCGCACGCGGCCGGCGCCGGCGAGCCGACCGTGGGCCGGCTCGGCTCAGGCGAACCGACCGTCGGCCGGATGGGCAATACGCGCGGCGACACCGTGCATTTCGATATCGTCGACCAGGCCGGCAACATGATCTCGTCGACGCCGTCGGGCGGCTGGCTGCATTCCTCGCCGGTGATCCCCGAGCTCGGCTTCTGCCTCGGCACCCGCGCGCAAATGTTCTGGCTCGAAGAAGGCCATCCGGCGGCGCTCGGCCCCGGCCGGCGGCCGCGCACCACGCTGTCGCCGACGATGGCGCTGCGCGACGGCGAGCCCTACCTCGCCTGGGGCTCGCCCGGCGGCGACGGGCAGGATCAGTGGATCGCGCAATTCTTTTTGCGTCATGTCCACGCCGGCATGAATATGCAGGAGTCGATCGACGCGCCGGCCTGGCATTCCGAGCATTTCCCGAGCTCGTTCTGGCCGCGCACCGCGCATCCCGGCCTGCTGGTGGTCGAAGGCCGCGTGCCGAAAAAGACCGTCGACGAGCTCAAGCGGCGCGGCCACAAGGTCGAGGTCGGCCCCGACTGGTCGGAAGGCCGCCTCACCGCGGCTTCCCGCGTCGGCCCGCGCCGCCGCGCCGCCGCCAATGCGCGCGGCATGCAGGGTTACGCCGCGGGGCGGTAGATTTTTTACCCAAAGCCGAGCAAACCTATCTGGCCCGAAGTGGCCGATCCCATGACAGGCTCCGCGAGGAGCCAGCAATCCGTATTCCCTCCAGATCGGCTATTCACCCGATTGAGGCCGGGGACCACTCGCGCGCGTCAGCCGCGAGTAGTATATAGCATGGAGCGCAACCAAGGTCGGAATTTCGGGTTGCCAGGGAGTTCGGGCGGCTGAGCGGGGACTTGCTCGAACGTCAGTTGCGAATGCGGACGTCCAAGTGAGCTAAATAAAAGGAAACAAGATGACAGAGGACAAGCCGAAATACCAAAGCTCTGGCAACGTCGGAGCAATGGGTGACAATTCTCGCTCGGACAACAACACATTCGTACAGATGGGTGGGGCTACTTCAGTTGATCTCCCTGAGCTCGCTAAGCAGTTGGCTCAAGTCCGAGCAGAAATGAAAAGAAAGGCAAATCCCGAAGATCCCACGCAGGACGCAGCGATTGGCGCAATTGCGCAAGCGGAAGTCGCCGCAAAATCCGGTAATAAATCGAAGACATTGGAGTGTCTGAAAGGGGCGGGGAAATGGACATTGGACGTCGCAAAATCTATCACGACCGAGTTGGTCAAGGACGCAATCGAAGGAAAACTCGGCTCCTAAGTCGCAACCTAAACCGACCAAAGTTCGTCGCGAGCCAAGAAGGGTGCCATGAAAGATAATTGGGCTCAGGACGGAGCACTCGGGTTTGCCAGGGCAGAAAGCCCCAAGAGATTTGTTAGGCAGCATGTCGCTCCGTTGTTCTACCACCCCACCCTCCCGGCCAGAGGGAAGACGCAAGAGTTTGCTACGGAAGAAGATTTTTGGAGGAAATCTGACTCTATAACATTCGCATCTGTTCGACTCGACGCGTTCCGACTATCGGACTGGTTTCCTCGAACCCCGGGGGTGTATTGGTCTCCAAGAGGACAGTTTACGAGGGAGTCAGCAGAGTCCCTACCTGCCACCAATGATCCCGAACTCGGGCTAATCTACACGCCGCGAACCAAAAGGTCGCTAATCGAAGATGGTGGCATCGGCACAATTCGTCTCCGCCCTCGCCGCATAGATGGTACAGACTGTTGGCTCGCTACGGCGGTGAAGGGGCCTCAGTGCGCTGGAGGCGTTCCACTTGCCCTACCTCATGCGTTTCTCGTGGAAGGTAAGCTTGCTTGGGGGGATACCGCAATCATCCACGGCACCGTACGCTTTCTTCAGGATGCTGGGCTGGAGGATGTGTCTGCTTACGTGCATCACGCAAGCCCCGTGATTATTTTCGTCGAAAAACTTGAGACCTTGCCTACGCGCCGTCAATCAAAGACGCCAATTATCCTGACACCTGTGGCGTTGTTCGACCCGCTGTCGAACAAGTCGAAAGTTAGGGCCGGCTGGGGATCAGACTTCGGTTATACTTTCGTACAGTCTACAAATGATTTTAATGATGATTTACAGGGCGTAGCAGATTGGATTGAAAAGTACGCAGCCAAGCATGGCGGGCGAATTGTCACGAATTTCGACGAACGCTCCCCAATCCTTTCAAACGCTCCTCTAAGTTATCAGCGGCTCATCAGCAAAACTTATGATCGCCAAATAATAACGCATCTCCACTTGGAAAAGCTGGCGGAGCGTATCGACCTTGCGGTCACAACCGAATACAATAACTATGGTCAAGTGGGCGCAATGGGTAACCACGCTCGTTCTGATGAGAACGCTTTTTTGGAAGGTCCCTCTGTGACCTCCGGGCCTGGAAGACGCCCGAAGAAAACGCGACGGCCGTGACTGGGTGTCGGGTTATTCCGACACAGTCTACCATGCAAAGGCCAGTGGCCCTTAAAGAACATTGACTTGGCGGTGAGAAATGTCCGCTCTCTCAGAGCAAGCGGATATTCCAATCTAAAGCGGGATGAGTTTAGGCGGAATCGATTTGGGATTCCCAAATCGGGCGGTTTCTGATTCACCATGCTGGCTGGGAAGGAGGCCGGCATGGATGGGCAAACCTTATTCTATTGATCTTCGCGAGCGAGTGGTTGCGGCGGTTGTGACCGGTGGGCTGTCGTGTAACCGGGCGGCGAAGCGCTTCGGGGTCGGCATCAGCACCGCCATTAACTGGGTGAAGCGGCTGCGCGAGACCGGCAGTGTTGCGGCCGGCAAGATGGGCGGTCACAAGCCGAAGGCGATTTCGGGCGCGCATCGGCTATGGCTTCTGCATCGGATCAAGGACGGCGACTTCACCTTGCGCGGGCTGGTGGCCGAACTCGCCGAGCGTGGGTTGAAGGTCGATTATCGCTCGGTGTGGGAGTTCGTCCATGCCGAGAAGCTCAGCTTCAAAAAAAAGCGTGGTGGCTGGCGAACGCGATCGTCCCGACGTGGCGCGGCGGCGGGCGCAATGGACAAAGTATCAAGATCGCATCGCGCCTGAGCGCTTTGTCTTCATCGACGAGACCTGGACCAAGACCAACATGGCTCCATTGCGCGGATGGGCGCCGCGCGGCAAGCGCTGCGTCGCCAAGGTCCCGCATGGTCGCTGGAACACGACGACCTTCCTGGCCGCGCTCCGCCTCGATCGGATCGATGCGCCGTGGCTTCTTGAGGGGCCGATCGATGGCGAGAGCTTTCGCACCTATGTGGCAAGGGTCCTGGTGCCGACGCTTCGCCGAGGCGACATTGTTGTCATGGACAATCTCGGCAGTCATAAGGGCAAAGCCGTGCGCGAACTTATCCGCTCGACCGGCGCCAAGCTCTTCTTCCTGCCCAAATATTCGCCCGACCTCAATCCCATCGAACAAGTCTTCGCCAAGCTCAAGCACCTGTTGCGAAAAGCCAACGCCCGGTCAGGCGAAGCCATCCGCGCCGCAATCGGCGAAATTCTTCGCGCCTTCACGCCCCAAGAATGCGCCAACTACTTCACCAACTCAGGCTATGCACCAACCTAAAATCATCACGCTTTAGGTGCGCCACGTCTTCCTGTAACGGCGTCGCGCGTCGGCCGCCGCCTCGCCGCCAATGCGCGCGGCATGCAGGGTTATGCGGCGGAACGATAATTCACCGTCATTCCCGCGAAAGCGGGAATCCATAATCACCGTCATTCCAGTCTAACACTGGGATTATGGGTCCCCGCTTGCGCGGGGACGACGAGTTCACGCCGTCACTGGCTCCAAGAATTCCATCAGCGCGGCGGTGAACGCCGCGGGTTGCTCAATCGGCGACATGTGCCCGGAATTTTTGATGATCTTCAGTGTCGCGCCGGGTATAGCCTGCGCCATCAATCGCGACGCCTTGCTGCTCACGTAATCAAGCTCGCCAACCATGACCAGCGTCGGCGCCCGCACGGATTTGAGCACGCCGGTCAGCCGGAACAATGATTTCCGCTTCGCCAGAACCTCGGACAGCGTGAAGCGCAAGCCATCGATCGGGGTGGCGCGGATCAGCGCGGCCATGTGCTCGCGGCGGCGGGGGCTGCGTCTGGCATAGACCTTGAACAGCTCGCTGCGCAGCATATCGCAGACAAGTTCGTCGATCTCGCTTTGCCCAATCAGCGCGCCCCAGCGGCGCGCCATGCCTTCGATCTTGACCGGATCGTCGGCGCCGGCGCCGACGTCGGCCAGCACCAGACGCGACACGCGCTCCGGTTTGCTGGCGGCCAGCGCCAGGGCCGGGCCGCCGCCCAGCGAGAAGCCGACGATCGCCGCTTGCGGTATGTTGAGGGCATCGAGCACGCCGACGAGATCGCGCGCCAGATGCGCGGCGGAATAATCCGTGGCGGTGGCCGGCGCATCGGTTTGGCCATGACCGCGCAGATCGTAAGCGATGACGCGGAAACGCCGCCGCAGCGCCCTGATCTGGTGGAACCACATGCGCTTGCCGCAGGCGAGACCATGCAACAGCACCACCGGCGGGCCGTCACCGGCATCGCTGACGGCAACGGCGAGATTACCGACCTGGAGTCTTGCCATGCCGCTGTCCCGATTGGCTTGAAGCAAATCTTATTGTCATTCCCGCGAAAGCGGGATGACATTTTTTAGGCCTTGATAATGGTCCGTAGACCTCGGCCCGTCATGCGCCGGACATCGGCTTCATGAAATGCCGTGCTATTCGATTTCAGGGCGCTTTCGAAGAGGCGAGTTCGAGCGAGCTCAGCTTGCGCTTCTCGGTACAACGAAAGTGACCTGCGAAACCGGCCTCATAGCGCCAGCAAGGTGAGCGTGGGCTTCTGGTCTAATTGCGTTAGAACGATCGAGCCGCTGCCGAAATAGGCCACGTAGATGACGCCGCCCGCCCAGTTGAAGTTGAATGTATATCTGTTGCCCCCTGACGTCGCGTAGTAGCCGGGCGGCGGTGCCTTCGCGGGAGACGGCCCGGTATTCCCGAACGACGAATTCAGCGCGATCGCGTAGGCATTGTTGCCGGAAACCTTCGGGCCGCCAATAATGCCGAACAGAGCAAGGCCCGCAGTGAATTCGAGCTTGAGCTGCATGTTTGTCGGCTGCGTCAGTCCTTGCAAAGCCTGTTCCGGCGCAATGCCTACCGGCGTACCGATCGGCAAGTTACCCGGCGGTGTCGGGCCGACCCCCGGACCGAAGGCCTCGATCCAAATCGGCGTGTTGTTACTGGCGCTTGTATTGGTGACCTTGAGATTGTTGGCGTTCCAATTGCGGATGAGAACACTCGGCTGCAGAATGAGCGCCGGTGCATCGAAAGTCTCCAACTGCGACCCGCTCGACAGACTTAATTGACCGTCGTTATTCATCTCCGAATTATTCTGAAACGCGAAGATCATCGATCCATTCGTCGTCTGCTGCATCGTGGCGCTGTCATTGACCTCGAGCGTGACGCCTCTGCCTTTCCAGTTGGGGTAGGAGTTGGACATAATGGCGCGATCGCGAGATCGGGGACCAGAATTCATGGGCCTACGGAGTTCTTGTGCCTACAGACTCAGCAACCGCACCGTCACCGGGGTGGCCGTTTGGGACGACATGTTTACCACAAAAATCGTCGCGCTGGGCCAATTGAACTTGAAATCGTAGGAGTTACCCGTCGTCGTCGCATAATAGCCGGCGGGCGGCTCATTTTGGGTGGGCGGTCCGGTATCGGAAATCGAATTGAGCGCAATGACATAAGCATTGTTGCCGTCGACCGAAGGTCCGCCCACGATCGCGAGCGTCGCCAGGGTGGCGGATTGGTTGCCGGTCAAGCGCAACACCATCCAGTTCGGTTTCGATATGGTCTGTGCGGCTTGGGCCACCGCAAGCTGGAGCGCCACGTTGATCTGCAGGTTGGCCGGTGTCACTCCCGGGATGCCCGGGCCGAAAGCTTCGACCAGGATCGGTGTGTCCGACTGCTGGCTGGTATTGGTGAGTGTGAGATTGTTGGCCTGCCAATTGCCGACCAGAATATAGAACATGCGCAGCGACGGCGAAACGTCGAGGTCGACCGGGAAACTGCCGCCGGACGTCAGCGTCAGAGTCCCTTCATTGTTCAACTTGGACCGGTTCAAATACCCGATCACGAGTGAGCCGTTCGGAGTCTGCGGCATCATCACGCTGTCGCTCACCGCAAGCTGCGTGGGGGCGCCGTTCCAATTGGGATTGATCATTCCCAGCGACGCCATGTGTTTCCTCCGGCGCTTGGCCATCGTGTTGGTCCTCGCGGTGTACACGCTCAAAAACACCCGGCGGCACGTGGCCGCCGGGTCGCGCAGTCTCGATTAGAGCGAGCGAAGCAATACGGTGACGGGAGCCGCAGTCGAGGGCGACATATTGCAGACCCACACCACGGCCGAAGCCCAATTGAACTGCATCGTATAGCTGTTGCCGCCGGTGACTGCGGTGTAGCCCGCGTCCGGCCCCGGAGCCGGGCCGGACCAGTTCAGCGCATAGATATAGCCGTTGGTGCCGCCGCTAGCCGGCCCGCCGATCACGGCGACGATCGTGAGGTTGCTGGTGTTTGACGTCATTTTCAGCTGCATCCAGTTCGGATTCGATATTCCTTGCACGGCGGTGTAAGGATCGAGCTTGACGGCAGTGCCGATCGTCAGTGCACCGGGCTTCGGCGAAAGGCCCGGCCCAAGGGCCTCGACCCAGATCGGCGTAGCCTGGTTGGCGCTGACATTGGTGATGGTCAGGTTATTAGCCTGCCAATTGCTGGTCAGGACCTTCGGCCATGCGATCCCGGCCGGACTGTCGAGGAAGAGCGGATTCGAGCCGCCGGACGTAACCGCCAGCGTGCCGTCACTGGTCGTCCCCGTCTTGTTCTCGTACGCCACCATCATCGTGCCGTTCGGGGTCTGTGGCATTCCCACGCTGTCGTCGACGGCGAGTGTCGTCGGGGTGCCGGTCCAATTTGGATTGGACATTTTGGCTCCGAGGAGTTCGAATTTGTGTCCCGTATTCATGGCTACCTCTACTGTTTCATGAGTTGCACTGTCGTTATTGACTTCGTATTCCATTCAAAGCGTCGTTTCCGCGGCCTCCTTTCTGATACCCGCGCGGGGCCATGCTGCTGCGCATCGCGGCTTTAGCGACTAGATCGGGTCGATATCCGTGAGCTTGAGTTGCAAATTGCTGAACCGCAGCACCGGCGTGTCGGCGCCACTCAGCGCGGCGTAGAGCGTGATGTCGAAGATCAGCATGGCGCCGAGCGGCTTCGCTTGCGATCCGTACACGATCGCGTTTTTGGTCGCCCACGTATCGATGGCTTCGGCAAACAGCGCCGAGAAGTCGCCGATCTGCGCCGGCTGATGGCCGTCGATGTCGAAACTGCGGGCGAGCACCACCGGCACCAGCGGATTGATGGAGGTGTCGTCGAACGCCCCGGCGGTCACTGACGGAATCGGGAAGCGATAGGAGCAGGCGACATTGACGCGCCGCGTCGTGCCGCTGGTCACGCCGGCCGCGACATGCGCAGCGAGCAGCGATCTCGCTTGCACCGGGTCCGCCAGCAGATCGGCCATGACCGTGTAGATGCGCTGGCACAGACTGGACGGCGAAGACGGACAGGCCGCACCGGAGCCCTGATTAGGCAACGTCGTCACGTCGATAGGGGTCGCAGTGTCGATATACGGTGTGACCGGCTGGCTCGGCCGAACCTGTGGCGTCATGTAGACGAATTCCGGCACCACTTGCCATGGCGTGCCGTCAGGTCCGTTGAGCGTGATCAGATTGCGTTCGACCTGCACCGCCGCAAGCGCGTTCTCGGCGGCAAGCACATTGAGCGCATCGACTTCGATCAGATGAGCGACGCCGAGACCACCGATGGGAGCGTCGTCCACTTCGTAAAGCTGGGAATTCGGCTCGGTCGGCGTGAGCGGTCTCTGATTCGGATAAGGCGCCAGGTTTTTGCTGGTGGGATCGAGCGCCGTCAGGGCGAGCGTCGCATTGGCGAAGCTCGATTCACCCTGGTCAGCCGGCCAACTCAACTGGATTTGCTGGGTCGTGTCGCCCGCAAGCTTGTCGGTGACGACATAGTTGTCGGTGACGGTGGCAAGGCCCGCGGCCACGGCGAACGACGAAGGCGGATTCCAGTCGGTATTCGCCGTCACCTCCCCGACGCAGGCGGCGAAGACTGCAATTGCCGCGGTCCAGTTCGGATCGTCCAGCTTCTGAAGAATCGATTGGATCGCATCGGACACGGCCGAGGTGCGCGCCAGCGCCGTGAACAAATTATAGGGCGGTCCGCTCTCAGGCCCCACTATCGAGAGGGCAGACGGATTGCTGGGCGCAGCGCTCAGGTCGGTATTGTAGGTTATCGCGCTGTTGATCTGGTCGTGGGGGGTGAGGAACGCCTGATAAGTATAGAGATAGCTCCAGTCCGCCCCGTCCGCGATCGGATTGCCCGAGGGCGGCTCCGGTTTGTAGTTCGCCCAACTCTGGCTCACCAAGGTCGGCGGCGTCGGATATTGGCGGTAGACAACCGGCACCTGGGTGAGCGCGCCCTGCGGACCGACGTGCGGAACACCCAGTTGCTTGTAGGGATCGATGAGCTGCAGCCAGATCGAGGGGCGTGCCTCGCCTTCGGCTCCCGGCGGTGCGAGGAAGTACTGCAGGTTTGTAACATTGAAGCGCAGATCGAACGGCACGATCGCCGCGCGGCTGGCGATGTCGGGATCGCCATAGGTGAAGGTGAGCGGGCTCGTCCCGGCGCTGTTCACCGCCACATGTGCGGTCGAAAGGCCGGCGTTCTGCCGCGTTCCGACAAAGGTGCCGGCACCCGAGCCGTTGACGACAGCGATGGTGAAGCTTGTATCGCTGACATAGGTAACGGCATAAACGCCGGTCGGCGGCGCCGTGGCGTCGGAGGGCACCGCTGTGAACACCATGAGCACCCGGTCACCGGTCTGCAGTCCATGCGGATTTAGCGTCGTCGCCGTAACGGTCGAGCCGCTCCAGGTGTAACTGCCGAGCAGCATCGCTTCGATCTGGCCGAACAGCTCGATGAAACCGTCGGCAGCCGGCGAAACCGGCTTGTTCCAAGCCACGTCGTACTGAACAATGGTGTCAACCGAATAGGCGGTCATCAGCGAGGCACGCATCTGCTGCTCGAACACTTTGCGCGCCGCTGTGAGATCGTTCATGCCGCCGGTAAAGGGCGATTGCGGGCCGAACAGCCAGTCGACCTCGAACAAGGAATATTTCTGGGCGAGCGTTTCGCGGCCCCTGGCGATCGCGTCATAGGTTGACCGCGCGCGTTCGAAAGTTTGCGCCGCGTAGGCCGGTCCCAGCACATTGTCGACGGTCTGGAAGAAGGCGCGGTTGAGCTGATCCAGGTCGACGTCCAGGAACTGGCGCTGTGCCGGCAGCGAAGGCAGACCGGGCGGCATCGTGGGCAGCGGCACGCTGGCGCTGTTGAGCGCATTGTCGAGCGGCTTCGGCGACAAGTAACGCGGACCCGTTTGCGCGCCGGTACCGATCGAAATGTCGAGCAACGAAGCCGCCGCCGCCCAGATCGACTGGGCGCCGCTGCGCGCGCCGCCGGTACCGTCATTGGCGAGCCTGAGCGATTTGAGGCGTTTGCGCGCCAGCGCCGTACTGGACATGTGCTGCGGCGCCGAGCCGTTTGCGCCATTCAAGCCGACAGCGAGCTTTTGCGCCGGGAACGCGGCGACGAAATAGCTGGCGAAAGTCGACATGTTGTTGGCGCCGCCGGTCGCCGGCGTAAACACGGTGGCGACGTTCTGCGCCGCGGGGAAGATGATCGTGCCGAACTGATCCTTCAGATAAGGCGAGATCAGATGGGGATTGCGCATGATGCCGAACAGCACCGCAATCTCAAACAAGGGTGGCAGCGTGCCGGGACCGGCGACCGCCATCGAGATCGTCACCTCCTGCCCGGGGAAGACCGGGTTTTGGCCGGCGAGCTTGGCAGTGAGCCAAGCGACGATGGCGGCGACCATGCCGACTACGTTTGCGGTGTCGCCCACGCTAACTGGGAATGAAACCAGGCTGATCCCGTCGGCACCGCGCGCGAGACTGGTCTCGACATAGAACGAAACGCCCGGTGCGGTGATCTGATTGTAGATGGTCTGGAAGTTGGTGAGCGCCGAAGCGATCTGGTCCGCCGACATGCCGTCGAAGGCGGATTTGCTCGGCAACAGGCGAAGGTTGATGACGTTCGGCGTCGCCGGCGTGTCCGGACGGCCGAAATCGAACGTCGGCACGATGCCCATCCACTGGTCGAGCGGCACGATCGGATCGAAGTAGAGATTGGTGCCGTTATAGGTGAGCGGCGTCGGCAGCTGGTTGCCAAACGCATCGTTGGTGAAGAAGTCCAAGGTGAACGGCTGGTTGATGCTGGCATAGCGGTTACCGGCATCTTTGACCGCCACATTGTAGAGCGGCGCGAACACCCGATAGTCGCTGGTGGTGTCCTGGTCGGTCGGTTTCTGCGGCTGCAGCGGCGCCGACAGGTTGCTGGCGATGAAGCCCGCGCTTGCCTGCACCTGGAACGTCACCAGGGCGTAGAGCTTGTTGAGATCGGAAATCGGCGAGCCCATCGCGACCAGGGAGCGGTGCAGGTCCTGCTCGCCCGCGATGCCGGCGGCCCTTAGCGCCTCGATCGCCTCGTGACGCGATATCATCGCATTGGCGGCAAGCTTTGCCGACGCCGCGATCGCGGGCGTCGCCTTGAGCAGCATCGTGCTTTCCGGCCGCGACAAGGAAACGCCGAACGTGCCGGCCGCGTTCTTGACATAGCGGATAGCGAGCGCGGGGTCGGTGGTCTCGGCATAATAGACCAGGCTCTTATCGGTGCCGGCGAGCACGACGGCGTTGTGATAAGGCTCGAGCGCCAGCGGCGAGCCGGGCCGGTTCGTGCCGGTGCCGAGCTTGTAGCTCACCAGCAGCGTGACCTGGGCGATGCCCTTGACGAACAGCGCAGTCGGCAGCGAATGTCCGCTGGTATCGATAAAGCGCAGGTAATAGCCTGCCGCGTTGGTGACGGTCGCCTGCTGGACGATCTGGATAAATCCATAGCCGCCGTCGACCGTAACATCCGATGTCGCGCCGACCGCGAACTCCCGGCGGCAACGCATCGACCGCGGCCGCAACGCCTGGCGGCGGCTGCGACACCGATGTCGTGTTGGTGCGCAGCACGAAGACCGCGCTCGGGTCGACCGTTGCCGAGACAAGGCCCGGCGCGTTGGCGGACGTCTGATAAAGAATCTGGATTGCGGCAACGGGCCGGTCGCCGCCGCGTAGATCGGCGAGGATGCGGTCGAGCAAGGCTTCGTCCGACTGGCTCGCGCCCGAAAGCGCGAAGACGTCGGGCAGGACGCTTCCCGGCGCCGCGCCCGGCACCTGCTTCACCGTGAGAGTGATGCTGGTCGCGAATGTGATGTTGCCGGCCGGCAGCGGCGTTCCATCCGGCAAATATGGTCCGTCGGCAGCCCGCGATTGCACCAGGACCGAGATTGCAGCGGTGCCTTGCGCCAATTGCAACTTCGACAGGCTCGGCGGGAAAGGCCGCAGGCTCAAAGGCGCACCGGTCGGCGGCGTCCAGACGATCGCGCTCTGGAAGGCGAAGGATTGCGGGCCGGTCGAGGTGGGATTTATCGCGGCGGGCGAACCGGGCCTCGCCACCGACAACTCGGTGAAAGCCGCATATGGCGCGACCTTGCTGTTCTCGAGCGTGAATGGGGCATTCGCGGTCAGCCAGGTTTGCGACGTGTCGGTGTTGCTCAGCGTGATGGTATACTTGCCGCTCGTACCAAAGCCGCCGGCAGGGAATTCCTGCCACAGCAAGGCATATAGCGGATTGGTCGTGGTCAGCGCCGAGCCACCCGGCACCGTAAGACCCGGCGTGTAGGGCAGCCGTATGCCGCTGCGGAATGCGCTCGACATCTGGCCGGCCAGTTGCTGATACAACGATTGCGCAGTCGGTTCCGGCGCTCCAGCCACGGCGCTGAACAGATCGGTAAGCTTGGCGCTGGTCTTTTTTTGGTTCTGCATCGTGACCAGAAGCTGGTGCACGGCGCCGCGGATGAGGCCCTTGAAATAGTCGAGGAAGATCTGCTGGCTCAGCGGTGTCAGCGCGTCGCCGAGTGCGAACGCCGGCGGGGGACCCTGCGTCTGATTGACGAAGAGCTGATTGAAATAGGTGTCGACCTCGGTCAGGTAGCTCTGCGCGACGGTATTTTTTGATTGGAATTGATAAGAGAAGTCCGCGGCCACGCCGCCGACCATGCGGTCCTTGGTCGTCACGGTGAGGAACGGCGGCATCGGGAAGACGCAGGCGTTCGCCTTGGCCGTCGGAACAGCGAGCGTCCCGACGAAGTTCGCAAGCTGGCCGAGCACGTCCGCATAGCCGATCCAGCCGGTGAGCAGAGCCGGGTCGCTGTCGATGTCGATGAGACCCGGCGTATTGGTGGCTGTGTCGAAATTGAGCGTGACCACCGCATCGTAGGACGGCAGATTCAGGGCGTGCATCAGCGCGAAAGTCGTCAGTTGCGTCGCCACCGCCTCGAACGGCTTGAAGTCCTTATATTTCGGGTTCTTTTCCGGCGCAGGATCGTATTGCACGCCGAGCGTGAGCGTCGCCCACGGTGCGCCGGGTTTTGTCGCATCCGGGAAGACCACCGTGAGTTCGGGCAGATACATCAAGGGCAGCGCTGCCGGCAGACCGGGGCAGAGCCCGAGCGCCGGCGGCGCGACCAGCATCCGCGCCGCCCTAAATCCGGCGATCGCCAGAGCCTTGGTCCCGCTCGACCCGGCGAGCTGCCACTCGAAGCGGAATGAAGCCTGGAAGCTGAAGCTGATGGTGATGGAGAACAGGAACAGATTGATCTCGACGCTGACGCTGACGCTGACGCTGGCTTCGATGTAAAGCAGGATCGAGCCATTGCCCCCGCCCGGCACGTTCGGCGGCTCGAGCGCGAGAATGATGCCGATGCTGGCCTGCAGGCGGACGTTGACGCTCGCTTTGATGATGACGAAATCGATCGAACCGTAGAGTTCGCCGATGATGCCGAACTGGCCTTGCAGCGAGAGTGCGTCCGGCGCCTGGAAAATATTGCCGCCGTTGCTGGTGAGATAGCCGGCGGCACCCTGGATGATACCGAAGAAGGTGAGGCTGACGCCCGCCTTGAGCGGCCCAGCGGTGAAATCCTTGCCAACGCCGAGGCGCACGGCGAAACCGAAGCCTTCGATCGTGGCGTAGGTGCCTTTGAAGACGTCGGGGTTCGTGGCCGAACTCAGATACGCGATATAGAAGCCGCCCGAGCCGGTGACCGGAACGGGGCCGGCCATCGCCTGCACCTGGAAACAGACGCTCCAATTGTCGCCGTCCGGGAAACCGAGATCGACCTTCCAGTTGCCGTTGGTGTAAACGTCGACGCTGAGCGTCGGCAGCGTCACCGAGGCGACGCCGACCTGGAACGTACGCAGGCTGTCGGGCAGGCTGATGCTCGTCGCGAACAGGCCGATCGTATCGGAAATTTTGGTATAGGTGATTTCGAACGAGAAGCCCGAACCGGTGCCGCCGCCGATGATTTTCAGCTGCAGGGCGTAGAACGGCGTCACGTCATAGAAGACAAAGCCCACCTCGACGACCTTGAGCAGGACGAAGTCGGTGACGATGATCCACTTGCCGTCCGGATGGTAGATATCGGAATATTTTTTGGCCTTGAGCGCGTCCCAGAATGGCCCCTTCATGTAGTCGAGAAAGTTGGAGAAGCTCGACATCTGTTCGGACGGCGGCGGGCCGACGCGCTGACCTACACCGAGATAAACGAGCTTGAAGACGTCATCGCTGCCGCCGCCGCCGTCTTCTGCGACAACGGGAAGCTGTCGCGCTAATTCACGATCGCTGCCGCGAAACGCCAGGGCGGGAGGATCTTTGCCACCACCGCCGCCGTCTTCGCCCAGATAATAGGCGCCGATCCAGCCGATCTGGTCGGCGCCCTCGGTCGGCGCGAACAGGCCGATGCTGATCGTGCCCTTCGGTGGAATGCGCGTGCCGAGCACCTCGATGTAGCAATTGTGCATGCCGAGCACGAGCATTTTCGGATCGGCACCGGTCGCGTATTCGAGATTGAACTGTTCGATCGAGATCGTCAGAACGCCCTCGATCTTGATCTCGAGCTTGCCGTCCACCTGTGGCAGCTGCACGCCGAAGGCGATGTTGCCGCCTTTGTCGGGGCTGAGCCAGCCGATCAGCATGCTGAATTTGAACGCCGACAGCGAGCCGACCAGGCCGCCCATCGAGCCGAGATCGAGATCGAAGATCAGCGCATAGCTGAAATTGTTTCGCAGGACGATGCCGTTTTCCGCCAAGCCCGCCACGGAGGAGAGCGAGTAGAAGTCGAGGCTCTCCAGCGTCTCGTCGGCATGCTGCGAATAGAGAAAGGACTTGAGCTTGAACGGGATGAGGCTGAGCAGGCCGTTGCCGCCCTCATTGCGTGTTTCGGTCGCGCCGAGATCGAGGCGCAGATTCCCAGGCGCGAAACTCAGCACAATGTTGGCGGTCAGCGGCTGCTTGCCGGTGACGGCTTTATAAATCGTCAGATCAAATCCGACGTCGATGCCGAGATCCGAAAACTCAAGCTTTTCGAACGAGAAGATATCGAGAACCTTCAGCTCCTTGAATTCGATGCTGCCCCAGATGCCGAAATGCGATTTGATATGCGTGGTCTGGCCGTCCGACGGCTGGACTCCCGTCGGCGTCTCCTGGTCGAACGAGAATTGCAGCTTCGTCAGCGTGATTTTCTTCAGATAATTGTTTGCGGCGAAATCGTAGACGAAGTTGCCCGACGCAACGAAGGAGTAAATTCCCTGCCCCGAATTCGAATTATCATTGCTGTTGCTGTGGGCCTGGTATGAGCCCATGATGGTAATGACGTTGCCGCTGCCACCTTCCGCCTGCGCGCCGGTGTTCTGCTGTTCCTGGTTGACCTCGGTGTCGAACAGATTGTTGATGGTAAGGTTGATCTGGCAGGAGAAGCTGCGCAGCTCGGAATTGGTGAACAGCGCCCGGAGGTATTCGACTTCAAAATTGTACTTGATGCCGATGTCCAGACTCTGCGGGGCCTTCGGCGGCGTTTTTTCATAATCGACGAGCGCGAACATCGCGCTGCGGGCAAGCGTAGGTATGGGTTCCTTCGGACCGGTATTGTTGATCGCGACACCGACATGATGGACGCGGAACCCGGCGATGCCGGGGTCCGTCATGCCGGCCAGCACCGCGCGGATCGCCGACGGCAACAGGTTGAGCTCCATGTTGCAATTGACCGCGAGAATGCCGTTGAACGCCGGGTCGGTGACAGTCTGATAGAAATTCCAGTACAGCGAATTTTTGTCGGGTTGCGGCTGGCCGTTGGGGAATACCGAAGCTTTGGCATCGGCAATGACTTTTTGGAGATAGACTTGCACCTTCTCCGCGGAGTTGTTGAACGTCTCTGCTTGGGACCAAAGTCGCGTGTCGTTGACGAGGTCTGCGATCGTCGCCCCGGGATAGAACTTCATCATGAAGATCGGCGGCGTGTGGTCCGGCGCGGGCCCCGCCAGGCCGCCTGGCGACAGATTAAACGTCCAGTCGCCGATCGTGAGGTCGCTGGCGCTGAAATCGAACAGGTTCTGCGATTTGTCGAGCGGATCCGGGGTTGCGGGATTGACGCTGATAACCGTAAAAATCTGATTCTGTTGCACCGCCTTGCGGATCGACGGACCCATCTTGGCGATGGTGAGAGCGCCGGCGGCGCTGATCGCCATCTGCAGCGTAGTCCACACCTGCGGCTCGCCGGCGATCTGGACCAGCATGCCCTGCGGTGTCATCGCCGGCGGCAGCGGGTCTGCTGCTTCGGCGCGCCCATGCGTCGCCTCGGCTTTCGGCGGCGGCACCGACAGATAGGTGTCGGCGCGCTTCGGATTGAGCGCCGCCAACTCCATGTCGAGATATTGCGCGAGATTGAGGTTTGGGTCGGTCGCGAATGCGAGGCCGGCATAGGGAGCGAGCGGCGTCGGCGGCGCCACCTGCTTGGCGCTCCAGGATTTGAACGAAAGATGGCCGAGGAGATAAACATTCAACCCGGACGGTGGCGCGGCGCCCGCGATCATGGCCGCGGTCTTCCCCGACTGCTCGTAGAGAGGTGCGCGCTCCGGCTGCGAGACGTAAGCACCCTCTGCGGTGATGATCCTCCCGTAAGAAGTCTTGGCCGCGCCGTCCAGATAAACAGGTTTGGCCTGCGAGTCCGCTGCGGGCGGGATGCGGTAGGCAGGCATATCCGGAGTGAATTCGATGCTGTCAGGCTTCGCGCCTAGAGTGATCGAGAGAAACTCGGTGCCGGTAACGCCGCACAAAATCTGCACGGTCTGCGGCGAATCGCCCGCCTGTGCGCTGGTCGCGTTGTCGTCGAGCGTGAAGGCGAATTGGCCGGCGGGCGTCAGATAATAATAACCCTGATCTGTCGGCGACTGCACTGGCCGCCCGGCAAAGACGAGGCGGCTGGTCTTGCCGATGTCGCTGCCATTGACGGTCTTGAATGCCAGCGACTTGCCGTTGGCGGTGACATAATTGCACCCGACCGCCGGATCGGTGAACTGAAAGAACGTGCGATTGGGATCGAGCGGCGCGAGCACATCGAGCGTAACGTTGAAATTGAATGGAGTTGTCGCGCCGCCGGGCCCGCGGAAGACCGGATAGTTGAGCGCGCCGATCAGCCCGCCTTCGACCGGCGGGCTGAAATACATCATGCCGGCCTCGAATTGGGTAAGATTGGCGGTCGTCAATTGGAAGACGACGCTGGTGGCGCCGGCGAGCGGCCCGGTCATCGCCAAACTGGTGAAAGGCGCCGTCGACTGATACGTGAGCGTTGGGCCGCCCGGCGACGCGGCGTTAAGTAGAAAGATGTTTGGCTGTTGTTGCGGGTTGCCGAACTGGATGCTGTTCGAGGCATCGTCGAACAGCACGGTCGTGGATGGGTCGAAGATATCGGATTGCACCTGGAATGTGACGCTTTGGCGAAACACCAGCGACAAGGGCTGCGCCAACATCGGCGACGCGGTGCCTTGTCCGGACACGTTGACGAGGACCGGTGAAATCGTCAGTGGCTCGGGGAACCAGCCGATTTGCGTGCCGGGCTGCGACGTGAAGGCCGATCGGACGGCGGCCGCGAAGGCGTTCCAATCTCGCGCCTCGGATTTAACAAAAAAGGCGATGAAGCCGAGCGAATTTGGATCGATCCAGCTTGCCGCCGTGAGCGAAAATGTCGGATCTGTCCGGCTGGCATCCTGAAATAGGAACGCAACCCGGGCGCTTGCGGGCGGGTCGGCCAGGTAAAGGCCGCTCGGCTGACGTTTGAACTCTATCATCCCTGTTCCCTCACGCTTGATCGGCGGCGGTCGATTTCGACAGGGTCACCAGTGGTCAGATGTTCAATAGTCGATAAGTGTCACACTTATTCATACTACTTTACGCTGTACGACCTTGGGAAGAGGAATTATGACTCGCACGCGCAAAATTTCGCGCTGACGGAGCCTTTCTCGTTGAATCAGGAAAAACGGCAGGTGAGAGCGCGGCCACCGTTATCGGCGGCCACGTCTAGCGCACTAAACCATCCGCGTTTCGAAGACGTCCCTCGCCCACGCGAACGCATCTGCCCACCATGAATCACCTTGATCCCTCGTAATACGGATTGGGCGCAGCGCGTTTGGCGCAGGCGCAATCCTCCAGTAGGGCGGCGGCGCGTGAGAAGCTGCAAGGCTTCGCCGACAAGGTGGCGGCGGAAGGCTGGCGTTGGGTGGTGGCCGAGCCGGAGTTGGATCACGAGGCATGCGCCGCGATGCGGCGGGTCTTTGCCAAGCCCGTGTCGCTCTCCAAGACCGAGCGCAAGAAGCTGCGCAAGCTGGAAGCGCGGTATAAGGCCCTCTTCGACAAATACCCGGACGGCGACGTGCCGCCCGATGTCACCGCCAAGCTGGAACGCATCGAGGCGGCAGTCGAGAGCTCTCTGCGTAAGAGGGAATCCATAATCACAGCGCCGCATTCTAAGACCGGGGACGACGGAGCACGCGATCTTACGCCGCCACGGTGCCCAAAAATTCTTCGAACTCGCTGCGCAGCTTGGCGGTCGCGGTTTCGACCTCTTCGGTGGCCGCGAGCATGGTTTCCGCCGAGCTGCGGGTCTGGGTGACGCCGCCGGCGACTTCGTCGAGCGCCGCCGCGATCGCCTTGGCGCTGGCCGCGGCGCTGGCGACGTTGTGCGAAATCTCGCCGGTCGCCGATTCCTGCTGCTCGACCGAGCCGGCGACCGCGGAGGTGTATTGATTGATGTCCTGCATGCGCTGCGTGATGTCGCGGATCGCCGCCACGGCGCTCGTCGTCGAGCTCTGCACCGAGAGGATCTCGCGCGTGATCTCCTCGGTCGCCTTGGCGGTCTGCACCGCGAGCGATTTCACCTCTGAAGCAACCACCGCAAAGCCGCGCCCGGCGTCGCCGGCGCGCGCCGCCTCGATGGTGGCGTTGAGCGCCAAGAGATTGGTCTGGCCGGCGATGTCCTGAATGAGCTTGACCACGTCGCCGATCTTTTGCGCCACCCGCGCCAGCGCGGCGATGTCGTCATTGGTGGCGCCGGCGTCGGCCACGGCGGAGCGCACCACCTCGTTCGCCTGCATCAGCTGCCGGCTGATCTCCTTGATCGATACCGAAAGTTCGGTCGCCGCCGCAGCCGCGGTCTCGACATTGGCCGACGCCTCGTTGGAGCCGTGCACCGCGCCCTCGGTGCGGGTGAGCGTATGATCGGACGTGCTCAACAGCGTCTTCGCCGCCGCTTTCATCGCCGTCGAGCTTTGGCCGACGGTTTTCAGCACGCTCTCGACCCGGGCGCGGAACGAGACGATCGCCGCATCGACGACGCGGCGGCGGTCTTCGTGCTGCCGCAACAGATCGCGCTCGGTCTCCGCCGACAGTTGCTCGGTGACGTCGTTATGGGTGGCCACCCAGCCGCCGCCCGGCATCGGCCGGCTGACCAGCATGATGACGCGGCCGTTGATGTGGTTGGTCTTGGTTTCGGTGCGTCCCTCGGCGACCTGGCGCAGGCAATCGGCGACGTAGCGGTCCGCATCGCCGGAGAACGTGCCGGCTGCGGTACGGCATTCAAGCAGATGGTGCAACGGCGTGCCGGCGCGGCCGAGCTCGGGCCGCAGAGCGTACATTTCGAGATAGCGGTCATTGCACAAGACGAGCCGCGCCGTGCCGTCGAACATGCACAGCCCCTGCGTCATGTTGTTCAACGCCGCCCGCAACAACCGGCTCTGAGCGCGCCGCCGGCCGGTCGCGAACAGCCCGGCGATGGCGGCGCCGCCGAGCGCAAACGGCAGCGCCATGACGGTGCCGGCGACGGCGGGGGAATCTTCCGCCAGCAACGACACGATCCAGCCCGGTCCATAGGTGAGAAACGCGAGAAACCCGGCGACAAAGCCGATCACACCCGCCAAAACCACGAGTGGCCAACTGCGACTTGCCTTGGAAAGGGTTTGAGCGACAACCATTCGCTGTGCGCCGGGCTCCGGTCGAGCGACGGTATGCGTCAACCCGTTGTTTTGAGGTTAAGGAGTGGTAGAGAAATCATTAACAAAGGCTGAGCGTGGCTGCGCCGGGACGCGGACCAGCGCGCTCAAGGGAGAAAGAACGATGAAATTTGCACCGAAGCTTGTATCTTGCGCCCTATTCGTCATTGCGATTGTGGGAGCGAGCGCAAGCCGCGCGCAGGATTATCCGACCCACCCGGTGCGGATCATCATCGGCTTCGGCGCCGGCGCGTCGGCCGATACGCCGGCGCGGCTGTTGGCGCAGAAATTCTCCGATGCGCTCGGCCAGCAATTCATCGTCGAGAACAAGCCGGGCGCCGGCAGCAACGTGGCCGCCGAATATGTCGCCCGCGCGCCGAACGACGGCTACACGATTTTCATGGCGACGGCGGCGCAGACCAATTACGCCGGCATGACGATCAAGCCGACCTACGACGTGGTGAAGGATTTTGCCCCGATCGTCCGCGTCGCCGCGGTGCCGACCATCCTGGTCGCCAATCCGTCGCTCGGCGTCAGCAATCTCAAAGAGCTGATCGCGCTCGCCAAGGAAAAGCCGGGCCAGATTTTCTATGCCTCGTCGGGTGTCGGCACCACGACCCACGTCGCCGTCGAATTGATCAACATGACGGCGGGCATCAAGCTCGTTCACGTGCCCTATCCGGGCAGCGCGCAAGCCTTGACCGACGTCGTCACCGGCCGCGTGCAATTGTGGATCGCGCCGGCGTCGGCGGTGATTCAGCAGATCGCCGAAGGCAAGCTCAAGGCCATCGCCGTGACCACGGCGCAACGCGCCACCATCGCACCCGACGTGCCGACCATGGCGGAAGCCGGTCTGCCCGGCTACGACCTCGGCCTCTGGTTCGGCCTCGTCGCGCCGGCCGGCACGCCGGCGCCGATCGTCGACAAGCTCAACAAGATCGCCAATGACGCGCTCAAATCTCCCGACGTCGTCGAGCCGCTGCACAAGATCGGCATGGAGATCATCGGCGGCACGCCGCAGGACTTCGCGCGCTATATCGATAGCGAGGTGAAGAAGGCGACCGACGTCGCTACCGCCGCGAATATCCGGCAGTGACGCGGATCAGCCCGCAGCCGGAATGACCGGCAGCAAAAGATACGACGCCTTATCGCCGCCCGCATAGACCGTGTTGGTGGCGCCGGAATTGTAATCGGCGTGGTAGTGCATGTAGTGGCTACTGCCCAAGCCGTCGCGCGGCTGCACGTCGAGGCGGATGCGGTGGCCTTTCTTGAACACCATGGAGGTCGGCCAGATTTCGACCTCGACCTTCACGATCTCGCCCGGCTTGAGATAAAGCCGCCGCTGGTGGCGGTGATACGGCCGGTACGGCAACGAACGCTCGGGGTCGAGCTCGCGATGCGATACCCGCAGCCAGCCTTTGGCCACCGGCACCGGCAGGCCTTGCTGGCCGGTTTCCATGACGTCCTTGCCGTCGGGGTCGATGTTGCGCAACGTGAGGAACAGATCCATGTCCTCGCTCGAGCTCGACACCCACAAGCACCGCGGCAATGGGCCCGGTGATCTCGGTGTCGACAGAGAGCTTTGTCGTCTCCAGCGAAATGCCCATGCCCGGCCTGATGCCGCCGCCCATCACTTGCGATGCGGCGGCCGAGGTCGAGCCCATGGAGCCGAGGCTCGATGCGGAATAGCTGAGCGAGCCCACAGCCGGCGGGTTCTTCACCTCGAGCGCGCCGGAAATCTCCGATTTCTCCGCGGCCGGCTGCGACAGGTCGAGATAAAGCTTGGTCCAGCGTGTGCGGGCGAGCGGCCATTCGTTCTCATGGCGCCAGTCGAAGGCGTCGCCGCCCTTGCGGATGGCGAGTTTTACCGGCGGCTCGTCCATCACGCCGTTGTCGATGTCCTTGAGCCAATGATCGAAGAATCGAATCTGATCGCGGCGGCCGTCCTCGGTATAGAACGGGTGCACGTGCGAGCCGAGATGCATGCGCAATTTCTTGTGCGGCGTCGCCGCGTGCATAAACGCTTCGGTATTGCCGCGCAGATGCAGGCCCATGCCCGACCAATTGCCGACGCTGAACATCGGGATGTTGATCTTGTCCCACTGCGCCTGCGCACCGCGAAACGCGCCGCTGTCGAGGCTGTTGTGCAGCCAGAAATACAGCGTGTTGATCTGCCAGGCGTCGGGCAGATCTTGCGAGGCGCGGCCGAGCTTATGATGCAACAAATGCGCGGTGTACCAGTTCGTCATGAACAGACTCAGCAGGCCGCCGTGGTAGAGCGCGTCGCGATAGATGTCGGCAAAGCCCTCCCAGGGAATGATCGCCTTGAGCGACGGCGGCTGTAGATTGGCGGCGAACCACTGATTGATCGCGAAGTATGAAATGCCTAGCAGCCCGACCTTGCCGTTGCACCACGGCTGCGCCGCCGCCCATTCGATGGCGTCGTAGAGATCGACCGCTTCGGCGAGCGACCACGGGTCGTACTGCCCCGGCGATTTTCCGGTGCCGCGGCCGTCGACGCGCACGGCCACATAGCCGCGCGGCACCCACCATTGCGGATTGACGGTCTCCCAGTTCATCCATTCGTTCGGCGCTTCGGCCAGATTGTCCGGCACGATCCAGAGCTTGTCCTTCTGGTACGGTCCGAGATTGAGGATGGCGGGAAATTTGCCGTCGTCGTACGGACGGAACACGTCGGCCTTAAGCCGCGCGCCGTCGCGCATGGCGACGTCGACGTCTTTGTCGACGACGATGGGATAGACCGGGTCGCTAAGCGTTCGATCGCTGTTCATGTATCCTCCCGCCGACTGCGCGGGATCGTATTTAAGCGCGGCTGGAGATACTAGGGCCTGTAGGCCGCGGCCTTTTTCATTGTTCCGACACTTTTTTAAAGGCAATGTCGCGGCGGATGCGGGGAAATTCTCGGATGCTACGGCCAACTACGGCCGCGCTGCTCGGCAGCGCCTTCATCGGCCTCGCTGCGCTCGGCGGCTGCGCCGACAACGGCCCGCCGGCGGGACAGCCGAGTTTTTATATCGATCTCGCGACTACCGACGCCGCGCTCGACGCCAACGCGGCGCAGTCGATGATCTCGGGCTATCGCAGCAATAACGGGCTTAACGCCGTCACCCTCGATCCCGAACTGATGCGGCTCGCCGCCGAGCAGGCGCGCGTCATGGCGGCGCACGACAAGCTCGACCACGACGTCGGCCGGCCGTTCCAGGACCGCATCCGCAAGTCCGGCTTCGACGCCGCCGTGGCGGTCGAGAACATTTCCGCCGGCTACCACACCATGGCCGAAGCATTTTCCGGCTGGCGCAATTCGCCGCCGCACCGCGCCAACATGCTCAACAGCAACGTGACCAAGATGGGCATCGCCGCGGTCTATGCGCCGAAGTCGAAATACAAGGTGTTCTGGTCGCTGATCTTGGCCAAGCCGGACGACAAGCGCGGCTGAGATTGGCGGACAAACCGTCGCAGCCATCGCCCTCGGCGCGTCATATCCAAGAGACACCACCTCCGGTAATATGACGGCAGCTGCATTTTGAGCCGGGCAAGCCGAGTGCCCGGCCGGGGCGAACGTGCAGCAATTCTTGCTATCGGCAGGCGTCATACTTGTTCGAAGCGCCGTCTTTTTCAGGCGCCATAGCGGCAAACATCCCATTTGCATCACCGCACCGCTCGGCGGCGACGGTGCATGCGCATTTGCAAAGTAGGAGGGCGACGATGAATGAGTTCGTGGTCACGACAGGAGTCACCGGCAGGCCTGCCATCTTCGGCAATCACCAGGCGCCGGAATTCGTGGTGGTGTGGCTGGATGCCTTGGGCATCAACATCAAAGGCGCAAGGTTCGACGGGTCCGGCAACAAAATCGACAACGCCGATTTTGCCGTGAGCCCACTGGGTGGCACCCGACTCGGCTCGCCGGTCATCGCGGGCGCCGGCGGCTTTCTGTCCCCCGGTTTTGTCGTCGGCTGGATTGCCGCCGGCAGCGTCTTCGTGCAGCGCTTTGGCAGCGACGGCAAGATGTCGGGCGGCGCCGTCAAGGTCAACACGACGCAGGTTCCGACTGAGGAAACCGCGCCCGCTTTGACAGGCTTGCCGGACGGCAGCTTCGTCGTCAGCTGGGGCGCAGGTTTGCAAGGAATTCGCGCGCAGATTTTCTCCGGTGACGGCGTGAAATCCGGCCCTGAAATCGGCGTCAACACCTCGGCGGGACCGCATTTCTTTCCCGCAATCGCCACGCTGGGCGGCGACGGCTTTGTCGTCGCGTGGAGTGCCCGCCCATCGGCGCCGGACGGTTCTCGCCGCTTTCAAATATTCGATTCGAGAGGGCAAAAGCAGGGCGGCGAGCAGACGCCGCGGCACGGCATCGGATTGGGACAAGGCTCGCTGTCCATGGTCGCCAGCTCGGGCAAGACCAAGCCCAACGATTTCGTCAATGTCATGCTGTCGGCGGCCGGCACCGGCAGCCAGGAGGATGGCGTGATGATCGTCGTCGCAACGCTGTACGATACTGACGGCGATCTCCCCATCACGGACAATGTTACGCACAAGGACGACCTCACCGTCAGTTCGGACCCGGTGCTGACAGCTTTGCCGAACGCACAGCTGGTCGCGGCCTGGAGCGAGCGGAAAGTGGCAACGACCGGCCAATTCGGCGTCGATATCAAAGCGGCAATTCTTGAGGTGCAACCGGCAGGCACCCAAGATGTCATCGTCAGCGCACCAGGTATCCAGATCAATGCCACCCTGCCGCCGACGGACCCCAAGAAAGACCGCAGCGTTCCTTGCGTTGCGGCGATCGGCCAAGACGGCACTTCGGTCGTGGTGGCCTGGTGCGAGCAGAATCTTGCGGCGCCGTTCCTGCCCACGCCAGTGCTCAAGGCGCGGATCGTTTCCAATCAGCTGCGATAGATCGAGATGCGCTGATCGGCGCGCCTAGATCATATCGAACATCGTTTGCCCGTAAGTGCCGCGCGCCTCGGCGGTTAGCGGCGCGACGGCGGCGCGGAATTGGGCGTGCTGGTCGGCGGTCAGCTCGGTGATCTCGCAGCCTTCGGCGAGGATCGCAGCGCGCGCCGTGCGGTCTTCCTCGATCGCGAGTTCGCGCTGGAAGGCGACGGCGCGGTTGATGGCGGCGCGCATGGCGCGCTGCAAATCTTGCGGCCAGCCGTCGAATGCCGGGCGATGCAAAAAAATCGGCCGCGAAATGTAGAAGTGGTTGGTCACGGTGTGGAAACGGTGAAACTTGTGCACGCCGTAAGTGACGGTATTGGCGAACGGGTTCTCCTGGGCGTCGATGGTGCCGGCCTTGATGCGATCGATCGCCTCGGTCAGATCCATGCGCAGCGGGACGCAGCCGAGCAGCTCGAAGGTGCGCGCCTGGACCTCGCTCGGCAGCACGCGGATGCGCATTTCCTTGAGGTCCGGTGGCGTATGAACGGTGCGCAGTCGGTTCGAGATCTGGCGAAAGCCGTTCTCGAACCAGCCGAGGATGCGATAATTCGCGCGCTGTTCGATCTTGTCGCCGAGAAAGCGGCCGAGTTCGCCGTCCATCGCGGCGCGCGCCTGGTCGCGCTTTTCGAACAGGAACGGCAGATCGACGAAGCCGAGCTCGGGCACGCGGTCGGTCAGATAGCTCGACGACTGGTAGCCGAGCGTGAGCACGCCGTCCTCGACCAGCCAGAGGATGTCTTCGGCGCGATAGCCGAAATCCATGATGTTCCAGACATACTTCACGTCGATCCTGTTGCCGAACTCCGCCGCCAGCGTATCGCCGATCAGCTTGAGCGCGCGCGAAAAGCCGGTCGTGGGCGGACCGTAGCCGCCCATGCGGATGGTGATCGGATCGGTCATGGATTGGTTTCCCGTCGGCGGCCGCCAGCTTCGCGGCGGCGCCGGTCTCATGACGGAAAAAGCCCGTCAAGGGAAGAGCCTGCGCAAACCCGTCAGCGGTGCATCTGGCTGCGGACGGCTTTGGCGGCGGCGATCGCGGCGTTGCGCAACATTTCGAGGCGACGGACGGAGGCGAACGAAATCTGCGGCCGCACCGCGATCAAGCGGTCGCACAGCGTCAAGCGCTCGCGCCAAATGTGGTCGATCATCGGATGATCGGCGGCGGCGCAGGAATCGGTACGGACCAGCGTGGTATCCTCGACGAGGTCTTCGGTCACCGCAAAGGTGAGCACGACGCCCGGCGAATACTGGGCGAATTTCTCGTCATAGACGATCTTCCAGAACCATGCGGTATCGGCGCTGCGCAGCATGATCGTGATCGCGATGGCGCTGCCATCGATAAAAATACGATTGATCGCGACTTTGCCTTCCGCCGCCAAGCCGTTGACTGCCGCGGTGATGAAGTTGCGGATATCATCGTGCAAGGATGCGGCGGTGCCGGCTTTGCCTTTCCAGCCGCGCGTCTCGAGCGTGAAGAAATCCTCGATTGCCCCAGCAACGGTTTCCGGTTCGGTCGCGGTGGTGAACAACAGCGCGCCGATGTCGCCGAGGCGCCGTACGTAGCGGCGCAGCTCCTTGTGCTTGTGCTGGCCGACGGTGCGCTCGACATAAAACAGCCGATCGCCGTCCGGCACCAGCTGCGCCCGCTGGTGGGTATTGAAATCGGCAACCGGCATCTGCGCGCGCCTGACGATGGCATCGAGCGCCGTCGCGAACGCGCCGTCCGTTGGCAAGAACGGCAGCAGCACCAATCCCGGCAGATCCGGGTCGTCGGCGAGATGCGCCAGCCAGGCGGCGATCACCGGTTCCGCCGCTTCGCGCTCGATCAGCGGCGTGCCGAGCGGCGCGTAAGCGTGCGTCCAGCCGACCAGCACCGGCAGCTTGAGCCCGTAACGCCGCGGCTCGATGCGACCCGGGAAGAACCCGAGCAGCTTGCGCGGACTGGTGCCCGACCACACCAAGAGCGCTCCGGCGTCACGGCCGAAGATTTTTGCCGCCTCTAGCGCGAAGGCGGGCTCGTAGAAGACGTTGGGCTCGAGCGCACGGGCGGCGAGCTCACGCCATTCGTCGGCGATCGGTTCGAGCTCGGACAGGTTGCGCCATTCGACCGCCAGCGCGTTGGCGGCATAGCGGTCGGCGACAGCGGCGCGGCGCGCGCTGGCAATCGCCGAGACTGTTGAGGTCTTGGCCGCCATGCCCGCGCCTCAGGAACCTTTGGGGCGGCCGAAAATCAGGCAATGCAGGCCCAAGTGAATCTTCGCGATCAAAAACAGCCAGGCCGATTCGAAGACCAGCGCGGTGGCGCTGGCGATGGCCGCGCCCATGGCGCCGAAATGCGGGATCAGCACGAAGCACAAAGCGACATTGAGCAGGAACGCGCCCGCATAGGCATGGGCGCAGCTGCGCCGTTCGCCGAGCATGTTGAGAAGCCGCTCGGCCGGCCCGACCGCGGCGCGCGCCAACAGCCCGACGGCGATGACATACATCAGCGGATAGCCGGCGACGAAATCCTTGCCGAACATGCGCAACAGCGGCTCGCCGAGCAGCAGCAGGAGCGCGATCAAGGCAAGCGACGGCCAGAACGTCATGCGGATGGTCTGCGCCAGGAAATCGGCGAGCCGCGTGCGGTTGCCGGTGACGTGGTATTCGGAGAATTTGTGCGCGACCGTCTGCGCCACGGCGAAATAGATGAATGCGACCAGCGCCATGATCTTGGCAGCGGCGTAATAGACCGCGACCTCCTGCGGCGGACGGAACTGGGTGAGGATGATGACGTCGGAATAGGTGAGCAGGACGTAAAAACCTTCCACCAGCGAGATCGGTGCCGAGGTGGTGAGCCAGGTGCGCGGCGCATAGGCCTTCGGTCCCGGCTCGACCACGGTGGTCAGCCGCCGGTTGAGGAACACCGACTGGCCCAGCGTGCAGCCCCACACCGTGACCAGGCAGACCAGCATCGTGGTCACGGCGTCCATCGGCAGGCCGGCGACGTAGGCCAGGCCCATCAGCGCGATCAGCGCGATCTGACGCAGCACATAGGTCGGCGCCAGCGCCAGACGGATCCAGTTGTATGAGCGCGCAATTCCGCTCTGCACTTGCGCGATGGCAAAAGCCGGCAGCGCGGCGCAAGCGAGACAGAGCGGCAGGAAAGTCATTTTGTCGACAATGGGCGACAGCGTGACGAAGCCGATCGCCACGGCCGCGATCGCCGTCGAGATCAGGATCGCGAGGCCGCGGCCGCCGACGAGAAAGCCGCGCAGCAAGGCGAACTGCTTATGCCCGGTATATTCCGGGATGAAGCGCTGCGCCGCCGAGCCGAGGCCAACGTCGCTGACGCCGCCGATCAAGAGCAGCCAGGTCCAGGCGTAAACGTAAATGCCGAATTCGAAGCCGCCGAGCCAGCGCGCCAGCACGATCTGCGCCACGAAGGCCAGGAACGCGGCGACGATGCGGATGATGAAGGCGGTACCGGCGAGACGCCGCATCAGCGACGAGTCGCCACCGCCGGCAAACAGCGCATGCCCGCGTGCGATCGCGCCGTTGAGCTCCGCTTGCCAAGTGGTCAGCCAATGCGAACGCGGCGCTTGCTCGGAACCAATCGATGCCACAACGACCTCTGCGCCGCCGGCGGCGCAACTCTAAGGAAGCGGCATCTTTAGCAACGATCCGTTAAGAATCGGTTGGGGGAAATTAACAATTGCTTGCTACCTCGAACCGCTGATCAAGCCGGCGTGATTTCCGCGATTTTTTCCAGCGCCGCAGCGACAATGCGGCGTTCTTCGGCGCCGAGCGCGGGCTGCGGCGGAACCGGATCGCCGACGTCGTAGCCTTGCAACTGCAACGCCGCCTTGATGCAGGCGGCGAGGTTGAAGCGGGCAAAGACTTCGTTGATGCGCCACAGCGTGCGCTGCAAATTCATCGCCTCCGCCCAGTGTCCGGCGCGGCATAAATCGTAGAGCCGCACGCTTTGCCGCGGCACGATGCAGGCCGGGCCGGCCATCCAGCCGACGCCGCCGATCAGCATGACGCAGGCGGGAATATGCGCCGACGCCGAGAACACCTTGAGCCCTTCGCAGCGATTCATGATCGACAGCAGGCGCCCGGTATTGGTCGAGGCGTCCTTGATGTAGCGGATGCGCGGATGCGTCGCGAGCCGCGCGATCACGTCGAGCGACAGATCGGTGCGCTGGAATTGCGGATTGGTATAGAGCACGACCGGCACGTCGACGGCGTCGGCGATGGCGCGGAAATAATCCTCGACCTGCGCGTCCTTGAGCGGGAAATAGGATTCCAGGATGGCAAGAATGCCGTCGGCGCCGAGCTTGCTATAAAGCTTCGCCTGCGCGACAGCGTCGGCGGTCGCGGTCGCCGCAACGCCGGCGACCACCGGAACGCGGCCGGCCGCGGCCTCGATCGAGGTGCGCACGATGGCGGCGCGCTGCTCGTTATTGAGATAGGCGAATTCGCCGGTCGAGCCGAGCGGCGTCACGCCATGCACGCCGGCTGAGATGAGATCGTCGATCAGCCGGCCGAGCACTGCGGTGCGGACCTTGCCGTCGGCATCGACCGGCGAAACCAGATACGGAAACACGCCGTGAAATTCGTGCATCAGTGATCCTTGCGGCGCGCCAAAGCGTCGGCCCACACATGCGAGCGATCGTCGTCGAATACCAGCGCCGGGTCCTCCGGCACATTGTACCAATCGCCGCGCGCGATCTCGTCGTCGAGCTGCGACGGCCCCCAGCCGGCATAGCCGAACGCCACCAGGCTTTTGGCCGGCCCTTTGCCGTGACCGATGTCGCGCAGCACATCGGGCGCCGCGGTGAGCGCGACCGTGCCGTCGATGTCGATGGTATTGGTGAGATGATAGTCGGCGCTGTGGACGACGAAGCCGATCTCGGGACTGACCGGGCCGCCGAGAAAGACGCGCACGCTGTCCTTAACTCCAGTCGCGTCGACCCCAAAGGCTTGCAGCAGGCCGGCGATCGGCCGCTCGCCGAGCGGGCGATTGATGACGACACCCAACGCGCCCTCGCGACTATGTTGCGCCATCAGGATGACGGCGCGTTCGAACGGCGAGCCCTGCAATGCCGGCGCCGCGATGAGGAGCTGGCCCGCGAACGACGTCCGGCCCGAAGTATCGGAATCGGTCGGCAGCGCTGCATGAAGCACGCCCGCCGACAGCACAATGGCCGTAGCGGCCACAATCCAATGCTTGAAGTGCCGACGCTTATAGTCGCGTTGAAACACGGTTCACTCGCCAACCGGCACGCCCCGCTCATCATAATCCAGATTTTTGTTTCGAGCATGATCTTTTCCGAAAACCGGATTGCACCCTCGGATCGAGTCCGAGGGCAGCTTTTCGGGATCATGCGCTAAGGCGAGACATCTTCAAGGACGCGGCCCTTGGTTTCAACCGCGAACAATCCCGTCACCACCGCGCCGATGACCGCCACCGTGGCGAACATGAGAAATACTTTGCCGAGCCCCGAGCCGACGACGTAACCGACAAGGCTCGGCCCAAGGATCGAGGCAAACCGCAACCAGGCCGTCGCCGTACCGACCGCGACGGCGCGGGCGCGCGTCGGATAAAGCTCCGGCGTGTAGACATAGACGCCGATCGAAAGCACCGAGACGAAGAAGTAGCCCGCTGCTGACGAAGGCGAGCACACGCTGCGGCGAATCCGGGCCGAGCACGTACAGCGCTCCCAGCGCGATGGCGTTCATCGCGAAGGCGAAGGCAAACCACGGCCGGCGGCCGACCCGGTCGATGGTCAGCGCGCAGGTCAAGGCGCCGCAGAATCCGACCGCTTGCGTGATCAGGCCGTATTGCAGCGCTTGCTGCAGCGGCAGCTTGAACACCGTGGAGTAGATGGTCGGCAGCCAGACCACGAGGCCATAGTTGAAGAAATAGGCGGCAAACCAGATCACCCAAACGACAAGCGTACGCCGCAGATAAAGCGGGCCGAACAGATCGGACCACGATGCCGGCCTTGCCTTCGCTGTGAACGATGGGTCGCGGCGCCGGCAGCGGCTGGCCGGTGGATTTTTCCGTCTCGCGCTCGATCCAGGCGAGCGCGGCTTGCGCGTCTTTCTGCCGTCCGTGCGTCGCCAGCCAGCGCGGCGATTCCGGCAACAGCCGCTGCAGGAACAAGGCGACGAAGGCCGGCAGCGCGCCGATCACGAACATCCACTGCCAGCCGTACCGCGGCACGACGAAGGAGCCGACCAGGCCGGTCGCGACCAGGCCGACGGGGAAAATCAATTCGTACAACAGGACGAAGCGGCCGCGGCCCTTGGCGCGCGCCAGCTCGCTGATATAGGTCGCGGCGACCGGGACCTCGCCGCCCAGGCCAAAACCCTGGATGGTCCGCGCCACGATCAGCGACTGGTAATCCCACGCAAATGCGCAGGCGAGACTCATGACCGCAAAGATCAGGATCGACCAGACCACCGCCGTGAGCCGGCCGTAACGCTCGGCGATCCAGCCGAAGAACAGTGCGCCGGCGAGTTGCCCGAGATAGCCGGCGGCGATGAGGAAGCCGATCTGCGGGCCGTTGAGCTTCCACAACGGCACCAGCACCGGCAATACGAAGGCGATGGCCAGCGCATCGAAGGCATCGAAGAACGTCGCGACGCCGATGATGATCCGCGTGCGCACATGCCACCACGAGATCGGCATCCGCTCGATCCGCGCAACGACGTCGTCGATGCAGCCGCCGCCAGGCGCAATGCTGTCGCTTGCACTCATTATCTCCTCCCCCATTTTTCTTTCTTCCCCTCCCCCTTGTGGGGAGGGATAGATCAAACGAACTGCAGCGCGATGCCGCCGAGCTGGCCGAAGTCGGCGTGCAGCGTATCGCCTTTGCGCGCATGGACCACGCGGGTGAACGAGCCGGCGAGCACCAGATGGCCGGGCTCGAGCGCCACGCCGTGCTGGCCGAGCTTGTTGGCGAGCCAGGCGACGCCGAGCGCCGGATGGCCGAGCACACCGGCGGCGACGCCGGTCTCCTCGATTTCGGCGTTGCGATACATGATGCCGCCGACCCAGCGCAGGTCGACGTCCATCGGGCCGACCGGGCGGCCGCCGACCACGATGCCGGCGGCGGCGCCGTTGTCCGACACCGTGTCGAATATCTTGCGCGGATCCTGCAGCCGCGCATCGACGATCTCGAGCGCCGGCACGACATATTCGGTGGCGCGCAACACGTCGGTCAGGCCGACGCCGGGACCCTTGAGCGGCTTGCCCATGATGAAGGCGAGCTCGACCTCGACGCGCGGCAGGCAGAAATTTTCATGCTTCACGCTGGCGCCGTCGGCGATCATCATATGGTCGAGCAGATAGCCGTAATCCGGCTCGTCGATCTGCGAGGAGCGCTGCATCGCCTTCGAGGTCAGCCCGACCTTGTGGCCGATCAGCTTGGCGCCGCCGGCGATCTTGCGGTTGGCGACTGCGGTGGAGATCGCGTAGGCGTCCTCCATGGTGATGCCGGGCCAGGTTTTCGACAGCTGAACGGCTTGTTTGCGTTCCTTCTCCGCGGCGATGAGGATATCGGCGGCCTTGTTGCGATCGGCTTCGGACAGCATGACGGCTCCCTGCGCTTAGAGCGCATTTTAGTGGAGCATGATCTTTTCCGAAAACCGGTATCCACTTTTCGGGATCATGCTCTAAGGGCGCCGAACTTAGAGCATGATCCGGAAAAGTGGAAACGGCGGCGCTACCGCGTCACCGGCACACGGCGCGCAGGATGAAGGTGACGTCCTTGCACTCGCCTTCGACCGGAGGCCGGCCCGACAGCATGACCCGGGCCGGACATTCCTGCGAGGTTGAGATGTCGAGCGGCTGGCCGCTGTCAAAACCCTTGGTGCGGCAGGCATTGGTCGCCGTGGTCTGGCAGTCGGGCGCGCCGTTGCCGGCCACCTGGCAGCGGTCGTGGAATTCGAACACCCGCGTGATCGGCAGCTTCACCACCGCGGTCGCGGCGTCCTTGGTGGCTTGCGCCGCGTCTTTCAACGCCTGCTCGGTCGCCGCCGAGGTCTCCTTGGCCGCTTGGTTCTGCTGCTTGTTGTAGTCGTCGAGCTTGTCCTTGGCGCTCTTCATCTTGGCGTTGAAGTCGCCAAAGCTGTCGTTCCACCAGACCTCGAGCTGATGCAGGAAGCCGGGTTTGTTGGCCTGCGATGGCTGTGCCGGAAACGTAGCCTGGCGCCGGGGCCGGCGCCTGCTGCACGGCACCGGCGCCCGCCGGCGCTTGGCCGTCATCGGCGCATGCAGAGCCAATCGTTGCGGCCGATAGCGCAACCGCGATCGGCACGGCAATGGCCGCCGCCCAAAACAACCGCGATTTTCCTGACCCCGTCATGGTGCCGAATTTTGACCGGAAATAAGGTCAAAATACGCGCAAGGCAGGCGCCAAGCCAATCCCGATGGCGGTCAGGCCGGCCGTCTAGGATCGGCGGCGCTCGCGCCAGCGCGACCAGACGAACCAGGCAAAGCCGGCCACCAGCACGACGGCGATGACGGCATCGAAGTCGTGGAACAGCTTGCGGAAGGTCGGGTCTGAGTTCCAGCGCGCGCCCAGCACATAGCCGATATAGGCCAGCGCGAAGCACCACGGCCAGGAGCCGAGGAAGGTGTAAATCTGAAATTTCAGCATCGGCATGCGGGCAAGGCCGGCCGGAAAGGCAATGAAAGTCCGCACCACCGGCAGGAGCCGGCCGAAAAACACCGTGGCCGAGCCGTAGCGGAGGAAAAACGCGTCGGCGCGCTTGATCTCCGCGGGGCTGATCAGAACGTATTCGCCCCAGCGCTCCAGCACCGGCCTGCCGCCATAGGCGGCGACATAATAGGCGACGGTCGAGCCGAGATTGCAGCCGAGCGCGCCTGCGGTGGCGGCGCCGATCAGGCTGAATTGCCCGGTCGACACCAGATAACCGGCGAACGGCATGATCACTTCCGACGGCAGCGGAATGCACGCCGACTCGATCGCCATGAGAATGACGACGCCGAGATAGCCGGTTGCCGAGATCACTTCGACAATCCAGGACGCGACCGCCGAAATGATCTGGTCAATCATCGCTGAAGTCTTGGCTGAGGTGTTGGATTGGAGAGATCAGCGCCGCTTGCGCGCGCGGCGGCCTTCGAGGATGACGATCTTGCGCCGCGCAGTGTCGTCGACGAGCTTCTTCGGCACCTTCTCGGCGATGCCGAGGAGGCGCTCGCGGCGGTCCATTTCCTTCCAGACGTCGTCCGGGCGGATGCCGGATGAGATCCACAGCACGACGAGGTTATAGATCAGGTCGGCGCTCTCTTTGATGACCGCTTCGCGGTCGCCGTGCATGGCGTCGATGACGACCTCGACCGCCTCTTCGGCCAGCTTCTTGGCCATCTTGCTGCGGCCCGAACGCAACAGCCGCGCCGTCCGCGACGTCGACGGATCGTCGTGCCGGCAGGCGAGCGCGGCTTGGTAGAGGCGGGAAATCGAATCAGTCATGGCCCATCAGAATAGCGCGATCTTGTCGCTATTGTGTTAATTCCGCTCGATGGACCCCAGCCCTAGGGGTCATTCGCCCTGCGCCAGGAGGCTGGCATTGCCGCCGGCGGCGGCCGTGTTGACCGTGATGGTCTGCTCGGAGGCGAAGCGGCGGAGGTAGTTCGGGCCGCCGGCCTTCGGCCCGGTGCCGGACAGGTGGGTGCCGCCGAACGGCTGGGTGCCGACCACGGCGCCGATCATGCTGCGATTGACGTAGACGTTGCCGCTGGCAAGCCGCGCGGCGATGCGGTCGGCGGTGCCGTCGATCCGCGAATGAATGCCGAGCGTGAGCGCGGTGCCATTGCCGGCGATGTCGTCGAGCAGCACATCGAGCTCGTCGGCGCGCCAGCGCACCACGTGCAGCACCGGGCCGAACACTTCTTCCTTCAGGTCGCGGGCGCGGTCGAGCTCGATCACCGTCGGGCCGACATAGGTGCCGGCGGCGGGAAGCGCGGCGTCGCGGTCGGAGCGGAAACGCAACGCGCCGGCGCGCTCCTTCTCGGCGATCCAGCGGTCGAGTTTTTGCTTGGCCTCGGCATCGATCACCGGCCCGACATGGGTCGATATTTCGCGCGGATCGCCGACCTTCAACTCGCGCGCGGCGCCGATCAGCATGTCGAGCATGCGCTCGGCGACGTCGTCTTGCAGGCACAACAGCCGCAGCGCCGAACAGCGCTGGCCGGCGGAGCGGAACGCCGACGTGACGACGTCGTCGGTCACCTGTTCGGGCAGCGCCGTGGCATCGACGATCATGGCGTTGATGCCGCCGGTCTCGGCGATCAGCGGCACGATCGCGCCGTTCTTTTCGGCGAGCGCGCGGTTGATGGCGCGGCCGGTTTCGGTCGAGCCGGTGAAGGCGACACCGGCGACGCGCGGATCGGCGACGAGGCTCGCACCGACGGCGCCGTCGCCGGGAACGAGATGCAGCGCGCTCGGCGGCACGCCGGCATCGTGCAACAGCGCAACGGCAAGCGCGGCGATCAGCGGCGTCTGCTCGGCCGGCTTGGCGACGACCGTATTGCCGGCGACGAGCGCCGCGGTCACCTGGCCGAGGAATATCGCGAGCGGAAAATTCCACGGGCTGATGCAGACAAAGACGCCGCGGCCGCGATAGCGCAGCTCGTTGCTCTCGCCGGTCGGGCCCGGCAACGGCTGTGGCGCAAGCGCGGTCCGCGCCTGCGCGGCGTAGTAGCGGCAGTAATCGACCGCCTCGCGCAACTCGGCAAGCGCATCGTCCAGCGTCTTGCCGCCTTCGCTCTGCAACAGCGCGATCAGCCGGCCGCGGTTGACCTCGAGCCGATCGGCGGCGCGTTCGAGCACGGCGGCGCGCTCATCGACCGGCGTTGCCGCCCAGGCCGGGAAGCCGGCCGCGGCCGCCGCCATGGCCGAAATGACGATGGCGTCATCGGCCTCGCGGACGACGCCTATCGTTTGTCCGTCGATCGGCGAAATCACGGGACGCTCGCGTCCCGGCAGCGCGATGCCGTCGATCAGCGGCGCGGCGCTATCCGACGAGCTGACGCCGGCGCGAACTTCGTCGAGCAATGCGTCGAGGCTCGCGCGATCGCCGAACTCGACGCCCGCCGCGCCGCGCCGTTCCGGCAGATAAATGTCGCGCGGCAACGGGATTTTGCTGTTGCGCGCCGCCTGCGGGCCGGCGATCCAGCTTTGCGGCCGGCGCAAAATATCGGCGATCGGCACGCTCGGATCGGCGGCGACCGATACGAACGAGGAGTTGGCGCCGTTCTCCAGCAGCCGCCGCACCAGATAGGCGAGCAGATCGCGATGGCCGCCGACCGGCGCATAGACGCGGCAGGCGGCTTCCGGCAGTTCGGCGAGCAAGGCGCTCGTAGAGCGCCTCGCCCATGCCGTAGAGCCGCTGGAATTCAAAACCCTCGACGCCGCCGGCGTCCTCGATGACGCTGGCGACCGTGAGCGCGTTGTGGGTGGCGAACTGCGGAAAGAGCCGATCGCGCGCCGCGAGCAGCCGTTTCACGCAAGCCATGTAGCAAAGGTCGGTCATGGCCTTGCGCGTGAACACCGGATAGTCGGCGAGCCCGCGCTCCTGGGCGCGCTTGATCTCGGTGTCCCAGTACGCGCCCTTGACCAGGCGGACCGTCAGCCGGCGCCGCGATGCGGCGGCGGCCTCCTCGACCCAATCGATCACCTCCAAGCGCGCGCTTCTGATAGGCCTGCACCGCGAGGCCAAAACCGTCCCAGTCGCGCAGCGAAGCGTCGCCCAGCACGGCGGCGATGATTTCGAGCGAGAGCTCGAGCCGATCGGCCTCCTCGGCATCGACGGTAAATTGCAGATCGCCGTCACGCGCCAGCTGCGCGAGCGCGATGAGGCGCGGCACCAGCTCCTTGAGCACGCGCTCGCGCGACATCGCTTCGTAGCGCGGATGCAGCGCCGAGAGTTTTACCGAGATGCCGGGCCGCTGCGGCAGCTCAGCGTTGCCGGCTTGCGCGCCGATCGCCGCGATCGCGCCGGCATAGGCGTCGAAATATTTGTCGGCGTCGGCTGCAGTACGCGCGCCCTCGCCGAGCATGTCGAACGAATAGCGGAACTCGGCGTGGCCGCGGGCGCGATGCAGCGCCTCGTCGATGGTCTGTCCGAGCACGAAATGCGAGCCGAGGAGCCGCATCGCCTGCCGCGTCGCCGCGCGCACCGTGGGCAGGCCGAGCCGCCGCACGATGCTGTCGAGGATCGTTTCCGGCGTCTCGCCGGGATGAATGACGCGGGCGGCGATGCCGAGCGTCCAGGCCGAGGCCGAGACCAGAAGCGCGGTCGATTTCACGTCGCCGTCGCGCCAGCGGCCGGCGGCAAGCTTGTCCTCGATCAGCCGGTCGGCGGTCGCGGCGTCGGGCACGCGCAACAGCGCCTCGGCCAGCACCATGAGCGCCAGCCCCTCCTTGGTCGAAAGCGAATAGGCGTGCAAAAATTCTTCTACGCCGCCAAGGCCACCGGCCTTGGCGCGGATGGCTTCGACCAGTCTTTTGGCGCGGGCATCGATGCGGCTTTCCGCGGCGCGGTCGCGCGCCGCATCGGCGAGAAGAGCCGTCGCCAGCGCTTCGTCAGGCGGGGCGAAGGGCGCCTGGAACAACGGCATCGTGGCAGCAGGCGCGTTCATCGCGCCAATTTATCCCTCCGTGCTCCGCTCCGCTATATTTCGATCTTGCGTCTATCCGGCATGGGCGCGCTTGAGTGCTTCCAGATCGAACTTTTTCATCGCCATGATGGCGTTCATCATCCGATCGAGCCGCGCGCCGTCGCCGTCGCTCAGCATCTGCGGCAGCGCGGACGGCACCACCTGCCAGGACAAGCCGAATTTGTCCTTCAGCCAGCCGCACTGGCCTTCGTGGCCGCCTGCGGACAGCTTGCTCCAGAAATAGTCGATCTCGTCCTGCGACTCGCACATCACCTGGAACGACACCGCCTCGTTGAATTTGAAATGCGGTCCGCCATTGAGCGCAGTAAAGGTCTGGCCTTCGATTTCGAATGCGACGACCATGACCGAGCCGGGTTCCTTGCCATGCACATCCTGGCCGGCTTTGCCGTAGCGGCTGATCTGCTTGATGCGCGGAATTCTTGAACACCGAAATGTAGAATTTCGCCGCGTCTTCGGCCTGGGTGTCGAACCACAGGCAGGGGCTGATCTTCTGTTTGATCGTCGCCATGTTTGGCTTCCTGAAACTTGCAGGGACTACTTCGCGCTGGCCAAATACGCTGTGAGCCGCTCGAACGTGCCGCCCCAACCGCCACGCATGCCGTCGTGCGCTGCGTCGAAGGTCTTTTGCTCTTCCGCGGTCGCGTCGAGCGGCGACCAGCGCAGCGTCAGCCCGGTCTGGCCTTTGAGCGGCTCGTCGAAGGTGACCGTCGTGAGCAATTTGAGCGGCCAGGTCGGGCTGAGCGGATGCCGCGTCAGGCCGCCATTTTCATCCGAGAACGAGTGCTCCCACACCAGGCGTTCCGGCGCGACGATTTCGCGATAGACGAACTTGGCCCACATGACGTTGCCGGCGGGATCGCGCATGGCGCCGTGATAGGTGCCGCCGACGCGGAAATCCATTTTCGAGGCGACAACGACGGAGCCCTTCGGGCCCCACCATTGCTTCATGTGTTCCGGGATCGGTGAACGCCTTCCACACCAGTTCGCGCGGCGCATCGAACACCCGCGAGATGACGAAGTCGGCGCTTTTCGTTTCAGCAGGCATTGCACTCTCTCCCGTTACGCGACGACTGGCGCGCTCACTGCGCCACGAGGATCATCCAGTGCACGCCGAACTTGTCGGCGAGCATGCCGAAGCGCGGCGAGAAAAACGTTTTCGCCAGCGGCATCGTCACTTGTCCGCCTTCGACAAGGGCCGCGAACATTCTGTCGGCATCGGCTTCGCTGTTCGCCGAGATGGCAAGCGCAAAGCCGTCGAACTTCGGCTGGCCGGTATTGCGGCCGTCGGAGGCCAGCACCTTGGTGTCGCCGACCTCGAATTGGGCGTGCATGACTTTGTCTTTGCTGCCGGGCGAGATCATGGACTGGTCCGGTGCGTCCTTGAAACGCATCAGCATGTCGACCTTGGCGCCGACCGCTTTCTTGTAGAACTCCAGCGCCTCGTCGCAGCGGCCATCGAAGAACAGGTACGGTTGAATTTGCATCTTTGTCTCCTGGTCAGGGTTACAAACTTTAAGCTCGTCATTGGCGTTTACACAAGGACGAAGGGCGGAGCGGCAGTCCGACATCGCCGCCAAAAGAAATTTTGGGTGGCATCATGCCGGCTGGCTCTCCTTGATCAGCCGGTCGAGGTGCAGGCGGATATGGGCGGCTTCCGCCGGCGTATGGGCGAGCGCGATGGCCTGGTCGAAGGCGACCCGGGCCTCATTGGCGCGGCCGAGCTGCATCAGGAGCCCGCCCTTTACGCCGAAAAAATGGAAATAGCCGGCAAGCGGTTCCGCAAGCGGCTCGATCATCGCCAAAGCCGCGGCCGGCCCCTGCACTTTATTCACGGCAACGGCACGGTTGAGCGTCACAACCGGCGACGGCTGCAGTCGTTCCAGCGTGGCATAAAGCTGATCGATTTCCGACCAATCGGTGTCTTTGGAACTTGCCGCGTGCGCATGCACGCCGGCGATCGCGGCCTGGATCTGATAGGGCCCAGGGCGGCGATGGCGGACCGCCTTGTCGATCAGCGCCAAACCTTCGGCGATCAGATCGCGATCCCACAGGCGGCGGTCCTGGTCGTCCAACAGAACGATAGCGCCGTCGGCGTCGATCCGCGCCGGCGCGCGCGCATGCTGGAGCAGAAGCAGCGCGGTCGAGGCCCATGATCTCAGGCTCGCCGGGAAACAGCGTGAGCAGGAGCCGCGCCAGCCGGATCGCTTCTTCGCACAGCGGGGTCCGCACATGCACCGTGCCGCCGCTCGCCGAATAGCCTTCGTTGAAGACGAGATAGATCATCGCGGCGACGGCGCCGAGCCGTCGCGCGCGTTCGACTGCGCCCGGCGTCTCGAACGGAACGTCGGCGCGCGCGACGCGACTCTTAGCGCGCGTGATGCGCTGCTCCATGGCGCTTTCGCTGACCAGGAAGGCGCGCGCGATCTCTTTGACCGACATTCCGGACACGACGCGCAAGCGCCAGCGCGATCTGCTGCACCGCGGGCAAATCGGGATGGCAGCAGATAAACAGCAGGCGGAGCACGTCGTCGCGGTAATGCGAACTGTCGAGCCGCTCGGCGATGTCGGTCTCGGCGTCGTCGAGATCGGAGATCGCGTCGTCGGCCGGCAGCGGCGCGCTCTTGCTGCGGCGGCGGACGTCGTCGAGCGCGACATTGCGGCCGACCAGGATGAGCCAGGCGACCGGATCGCGCGGCGGACCGTTCACCGGCCAGTTCTTCAGCGCGCGCAAACACGCTTCCTGGAACGCCTCTTCGGCCTGATCGAGATCGCGGAAATAGCGCAGCAGCGCGCCGATCGCCTGCGGGCGCGCCGAGCGCAGCACCGGATCGATCCAGGCAGACGGTGGTCACGATGCGATGCCCTTGGGCAGGAACAGTTTGACCGGGCGGATTTCGAACACGACTTTTTCGTCGCGGCCGATCTCTTTCGCGGTCTCGATGGCCTCGTCGAGCGAGTCGCAATCGATCAGGTAGAAGCCGAGCAGCGCTTCCTTGGTTTCGGCAAACGGGCCGTCGAGAACGACTGGCTCGCCGCCCATCCGCACCGTGGTCGCCGCGGTGGTCGGCATCAGCCGCAGCGCGGGGCCGAGCTTGCCCTTCGCCGCCAGCTTTTCCGTCACCATGGGCGCTTGGCGAGCACCGCGTCGTCTTCCTCCTTGGTCCAGGAATTCACCACGGCCTCGTCGTGGCAGCACAGCAACGCATACAGCATGGGCCCTTCTTCGTCACTCAAGGACGAACGACTATGCCTCATTCCGACAGGCCCCCGCAAAAAAATATTGTCGACATTTTCGAGGCGGCCAAGCCGGCCACGCACCACTCCGACAGGCCCGCTGACAAAAAATCTGCGTGAAGTTCCCTAGCCCTGCGCCGCGACATAGTCGGCGAGGCGCGCCATGGTCTGCGCCAAGCCCTTGTCGGCGCCGTACTCCTTGATCACCCGGTCGCGTTCGGCTGCCGACGGGAAATCGCCGCGCCAGGTGATGCGGGTGCGCCGGCCGCCCAGATCCTCGAAGATGACGGTCTGGCGGAACTGCACCGGCTCGACGTCGTCGCCGCCGCCGTGGCGATAGACGATGCGCTCGGGCGGCACGATCTCCTCGAAGGTGACGCGGTTCTGATAATCGCGGCCGTCGGGGCCGTGCATGACGAAGCGCCAGACGCCGCCCGGGCGAAACTCGAAGCCCGACGTCGTGGTGGTGAAGCCGTTCGGCCCCCACCACTGCGCCAGATGTTTTGGATCGGTCCACACCGAAAACACCAGATCGCGCGGCGCGTCGAACTCGCGAATGCCGACGATCGAGCGCGGATCTTGATCGAGATCGAGGCTACTTTTTACGGCCATGTTTCTTGCCCTTGGCTTTCGGCGGTTTGGCTTGCAGAACTTTCAGATAGGCGTCGAGGCGATCGAGGCTCTCCTCGAAGAACCGGCGATAGTTTTCGAGCCAGTCGTCGATGTCTTTGAGCGCCTTCGGCTCGATGCGGCAGGGGCGGAACTGTGCCTCGCGGCTGCGCGTGATCAGGCCGGCGCGCTCCAGCACTTTGAGATGCTTGGACACCGCCGGCAGGCTCATGTCGAACGGCTTGGCCAGTTCCATGACGGAGGTTTCGCCGAGCGCCAGACGGGCCAGGATGGCGCGGCGGGTCGGATCGGCAAGCGCGGCAAAGGCGATGTCGAGCGAGGTCATAAACCATCCAGTTAAATAACCGATATGGTTTAATACAGAACACGCGCTCGCGCGTCAAGCGGGCCGAGGCCACGAAAATGGAAGCGTCCTAGGCCGAGCGCCGCGCGCCCTGCGCCGCCGGAACCCGCTGGCCGGCGAACATCGCGGCGTCGGGCGTGGCCGCGACAGGTCGCAGCGTTTCCGCAAAGCGGTCGGCGAGCTGATTGAGCGTCTCGCTCTCCGCGTTCTCGCGCACGAAGACGCCGCCATAGACCACGGGCGGCGGCGGCAGCGGGCCGTCGTCCCAGGCTTCGAGCCCGGCCGGGATGCGGCTCTTCGGCACCAGCATGACGCCGACGCCGGCGCTGACGGCGCTACGAAGCGATTCGGCATTGGTGCCGCGGAACACCAGTTCGCCGGCCATATCGACCTTGGCGAGAGTCGCGACGGCGACGCGATGGCACATGCAGCGATCCTTGTAGCCGATCAGCGGGATCGGCGCCGTGAGATCGAGCGTCGTCGTCTTGCCGCGCACCCAGGCGAGCTCTTCGGGCCAATAATGGCGCGCAAAACCCTCCGGTTCGTCGGGAACCAGCGCCACGACGATATCGAGCTCGTCCTGCTTGAGATATTGCAGCAAGCGCCGCTGACCGGCGCCCTGCACCGCGAAGCGCAGGTTCGGCCAGCGCGCGCGGGTCGAAGCCAGCATGGCGGTGAGCTCTTCGCCCATGCAATCCTTGCGCACGCCGATGCGAACGAGTTGCGCCGCCGCATTGGGGCTGGCGATCTGCATGATGTGATCGTTGACCGACAGCATGCGGCGGGCGGAATCGATGACATGCTGGCCCATCGGCGTCAGCGCGACGCCCGGTGCGCTCTTGTCGAACAGCTCAACGCCGAGCAGCGATTGCAGGCGCCTGATCTGCGCGCTGATCGCCGGCTGAGTCATGCCCTGGGCCTTGGCGGCGCGCGTAAAACTGCGCAGCTCGACGACCAGGACAAACGTGCGCAAGAGATCGGTCGGAATATTCGTCATGCGCTTTCGCTTCTCAAATCCGATGCCGCCCCCGGCCTGAAGACCACCTCCGGCAAGCCGCCAGGGTCGCCCACAGGTTGATAGTCTCATCTTTTCGGCCGCTGTGCGACCGGAAATCCCAGTGGCCGCTCGCGGCATATTATTCGTCAAAATTTGCTCGCCGCGGCGCTAGACTGTCGCCGATTCAGGCTGGAACCCCCCAGGAACTGCCGCCGCCATGTCGTTCGCCCGCGTCTATCTTCGCGTGCTTGGCCTCCTCAGCGCCGAGGCCCCGCTCGCAGTGACATTGGCGCTGGCGAATATCGCGCTCGCCGCGGCGCAATTCGTCGAGCCGGTGCTGTTCGGCCGCATCGTCGATGCGCTGTCGGGCACGCTGCCGGCCGGCATCCGGGCTGCGGCCCTGGCATTGGCCCCGCTGCTTGGCGCCTGGATCGCCTTTGGGCTGTTCATCATCGTCGCCGGCACGGTCATCGCCTGGTTCGCCGATCGGCTGGCGCATCAGCGCCGCAACCTGGTGCTGGCGGATTATTTCGAGCACGTGCTGCAGCTGCCGCTCGCCTACCACACCGGCGAGCATTCGGGCCGGCAGATGAAGATCATGCTGTCGGGCACCGACACGCTGTGGTGGCTGTGGGTGTCGTTCTTTCGCGAAAACTTCGCCGCCTTCGTCTTTATTGCGCTCTTGCTGCCGGCAACGCTCGTTCTCAACTGGCGGCTGGCGCTGCCGCTGCTCGTGCTGTGCATAGGCTTCACCGCATTGACCGTGCTGGTCATGCAGCGGGCCTACGCGATGCAGCGCACGGTCGAGCAGCACTATTCGGATCTTGCCGAGACCGCCGCCGACGCGCTCGGCAATGTCGCGCTGGTGCAAAGCTATGCGCGCGTCGAGCTCGAAGTGTCGCTGCTGCGCAGCCTGGTGGACTCACTGTTGCGGGCGCAGATGCCGGTGCTGTCGTGGTGGGCGGTGGCGAACGTTTTGACGCGCGCCGGCACCACGCTCACGCTGCTGGTGATCCTCCTGGTCGGGACCTATCTCAAGCTCGTCGGGCTTGCGACGGTCGGCCAGATCGTCAGCTTCATGAGCATCGCGGCGCTCCTGATCACGCGGCTCGAGCAGGCGGTGAGCTTCGCCAACCGGCTGTTCCTCGACGCGCCGAAATTGGCCGACTTCTTCGGCGTGCTCGACACCGTGCCGTCGGTGCGCGACCGGCCCGGCGCAGTCGATCCCGGCCACATGCACGGCCATGTCGAATTCGAGGAGGTGTCGTTTTCCTATGACGGCAAGCGTGCCGCGGTTTCGGATTTGACCTTCAAGGCGCTGCCCGGCGACCGCATCGCGCTGGTCGGGCCGACCGGCAGCGGCAAGTCGACGGCGCTGGCGCTGCTCTATCGCGCGTTCGATCCGCAATCGGGCGAGATCGCGATCGACGGCACCGATATCCGCGACCTCAGGCTGATCGGGCTGCGCCGCAATATCGGCGTCGTGTTCCAGGAGACGCTGCTGTTCAACCGCTCGATCGCGGAAAACCTGCGCGTCGGCAAGCCGGACGCCACCGACGCCGAAATCCGCGACGCCGCGGCCCGCGCCCAAGCGCTCGAATTCATCGAACGCCACGACGGCGGCCTGCAAGCGCCGATCGGCGAGCGCGGCCGGCTGCTCTCCGGCGGCGAGCGGCAGCGGCTCGCCATCGCGCGCGCGCTGCTCAAGGACCCGCCGATCCTGATCCTCGACGAAGCCACCAGCGCGCTCGACCCGCTGACCGAGCAGCGCGTCAATCTGGCGCTCGACGAAGTGATGAAGGGCCGCACCACCTTCGTCATCGCCCACCGCCTCGCCACCGTGCGCCATGCGACGCGTATTCTGGTGTTTCAGAACGGACGGATCATCGAGACCGGCACGTTCGACGAGCTGGTCAAGCGCGGCGGACATTTCGCCGAGTTGGTGAAGGCGCAGTTTGGAACGACGCTATAGCCAACCGCGGCGCTGTCCGATGTGGTGAGGAAGCCGCCGCGGCGGCCCGCTCACGTCGCGTAGTCCGGCTCATTGCGGTCGAGGATGCGCTTGAGCGCATTGAAGTGCCGTTGCGCCGGCGTCGGGCCCTCGTAGAAGCGGTTGCCGCCGATGTCGCGCTGGGTTTTTTCGACCACCGCCTTGGGCAGCTCTTTGAGCCTTTGTCCGGTCCACATCGCGTAGATCTGAACCTGCGCCGCGCGCTCGATGTAGTAGAGCCGGTTATAGGCATCGGCCACCGTGTCGCCGAGTGTCGTCACGCCGTGATTGGCCATGAACAGCAGCGTATGCTCGCCAATCACCTTGGCGAGACGCTCGCCCTCCTCGGGCTCGAGCGCCGGGCCGGTATATTCGTCGTCATAGGCGATCTGTCCCATGAGCCCGACCTCGGTTTGGCCGATCTCCTTGATGCGCGGATCCTCGAGACGCGTGAGCGCGCTGACAAAGGGCATGTGGGTGTGAAACACCGCCTTGGCTTGCGGCAGCGCTTTGTGAATGGGCGCGTGAATGCAGTAGCAGGATCGCTCGACGTCGCCTGAGCCGCGCTTGACCTCGCCGTCGTCGATGCCGACTTCCATGAAGGACGAGGCCGTGACCTCCGACCAATGCGTCCCGAACGGGATTTGGTAGTAGCGGTCGCTGCGGCCCGGCACGACGAAGGTCAGGTGATTGAAGATCCCCTCGCTGAAGCCGTGCATGTAGGCGAGGCGATGCGCGGCCGCCAATTCGACCCGTGCCTGCCACTCCTCGGCGCTCCGATCGTTGAGCGCTTCCGGCGCGATCCTGATTTGCATGGCACCCTCCTGTTGATTCGGATTTGGACTGCGTCACGAGGCAGCGGTTAGCGTAGCCGCTCCAGAATGCTCACGTAATTCGCCACGGCCGTGCCGCCCATATTGAAGATGCCGCCGAGCCGCGCGTCCTTGACCTGCATGTCGCCGGCTGAGCCGGTGAGCTGCATGGCGGCGAGCGCGTGCATCGATACGCCGGTGGCGCCGATCGGATGGCCCTTGGATTTGAGACCGCCGGACGGATTGATCGGCAGCTTGCCGTCCTTGGCGGTGACGCCGTCGGCGATGACGCGGGCGCCCTGCCCTTCCGCCGCCAGTCCCATGGCTTCGTATTCGATCAATTCGGCGATGGTGAAGCAGTCGTGCACTTCGGCAAACGATAGATCGGTGAGGCCGAGGCCGGCTTGCGCCAGCGCACGCTGCCACGCCACCGCGCAGCCTTCGAACTTGAGAATGTCGCGCCGCGACATCGGCAGAAAATCCTGCACGTGCTCGGCGGCGCGGAACACGATGGCCTTTTTCATTTTCAGCGCGGTCTCGACGTCGGTGAGCACGATGGCCGCGGCGCCGTCCGACACCAGCGAGCAGTCGGTGCGCTTGAGCGGACCGGCGACGCGCGGGTTCTTGTCACTCTCGGTGCGGCAAAAGTCGTAGCCGAGATCTTTGCGGATCTGCGCATAAGGATTGCCGACGCCGTTCTTGTGGTTCTTGGCGGCGATGGCGCGCCAGCGCGTCGGACTGATCGCCCCAGCGCTGGAAATAAAGCCCGGCGATCTTGCCGAAAATACCGGCGAAGCCGCCGTCGATGTCGGCCTCCTCGCGCACGTAAGAGGCTTTCAGCAAGTTTTGGCCGACCTCGGGGCCGGCCGTGGTGGTCATCTGTTCGGCGCCGACGACGAGCACGATGCGCGCTGCGCGGGCCGCGATCGATTTCAAGCCTTGATGCACGGCCGCAGAACCGGTGGCGCAGGCGTTCTCGACGCGCGTCGCCGGTTTGAAGCGCAGGTCCGGTGAGGCCTGAAGCACCAGCGAAGCGGTAAAATCCTGCGCCGAGAAGCCGGCATTGAAGTGGCCGAGCACAATCTCGTCGACGTCGTTCGCCGTAATGCCGGCATCGGCCAGCGCATCGGTGGCCACGCGCACGATCAGGCTCTCGACGGTCTCGCCGGAAAGCTTGCCGAAGGGGGTGTGGGCCCAGCCGACGATGCAAGCAGTCATGATCGCTCCCTCACCCCGTGTTTGCCGAATTTCCGTCGCTTTTCCTTGGCTTAGGCTTGCGGCCATCCCCACGGACGTTACAAGGATAGCCGGATTCGCCTTTGCCTTCGACCCGCCATACCAGCTAGATAGGCACGCGCCCACGCTTCGTGAACCTACCCTTCGCTCAACCGAACGGACCGCGACACGTGTATGCAATGACATCTCTCCGGGCGCAGATGCTCGGCATCGCTTTCGGCTTTGGCGCAGCGGCGGTCCTGGCGGCGACGCCGGCCTGGTCGGGGGCCTCGATCCTCATCGACGCCGACAGCGGCAAGGTGCTGCGCGCCGATAACGCGACCTATCCGTGGTACCCGGCATCGACCACCAAGCTGATGACGCTCTATATGACCTTGAGCGCGGTCAGGGACAATCGCATCACCTTCGATACGCTGTTCACCGTCTCGCGCAACGCCAGCATGCAAGCGCCGACCAAGATGGGCCTGCCGGTCGGCACCCAGGTTACCGTCGACAACGCGCTCAAGATGATGATGGTGAAATCGGCCAACGACATGGCCGTGCTGCTCGCCGAGGGCATCGGCGGCTCGGTCGACGATTTCGCCCAACAGATGACCGACACCGCGCACAAGCTCGGCATGTCGGAATCGAATTACGTCAATCCGAACGGGCTGCCGGCTGACGGCCAGATCACCTCGGCGCGCGATCTCGCCATTCTGGCCCGTGCGCTGATCCGCGAATTCCCCGATTACAGTTTCTATTGGCACGTTCCGGCGATCAAATTCGGACGTCGCATCGTGCGCAACTACAATCCGCTGCTCGGCCGCTATCCCGGCGCCGACGGCATGAAGACCGGCTTCATCTGCGCCTCCGGCTTCAACCTCGTCGCTACGGCGACGCGCAACAACAAGCGGCTGATCGCGGTCGTGCTCGGCGCGCCGTCGGGCGCGGTGCGCGCTATCAAGGCCGCCGAAATGCTCGAAAGCGGATTCTCGCAAAATCCGCTGTCCTGGCTGACGCCGTCGCTGGGCATGGTCGACGCGCTGGCGCCGATGAACGTCGACCCGCCCAATCTTCAGGAACAGACCTGCGGCAAGCATCGCAAGCGGCCCGCGGCGGAAGATGAAGACATGGACGCCGACAGCGACAATCCACAGCCCACGGCCGCCGCCTCAAGCGAGACCCGCTCGCTGTTGTTGTCGGCGCTGCGCGCGCCGACCAATCCGGTCCTGCTGTCCGATCTCGGCCCGGTGATGCCGGTCGTGGTCTATACCGGCCCGACGCGCTCGCCGTCGCAGCTCGCCACCCTTTCCTCCGACATCGCCGCCGAACCCGACAAAAAGAAAACCAAGCATCATAAAGCGACGGCGGCACGATCCAACGACGATCAGGCCGCACCCGAGAAGCCGGCGAATAAGAAGTCCGTCGTCGCCAAGCCTGCCGCGGCAAAGCCGACCGAGGCCAAGCTGACGGCGAAGCCGACTGAAACCAAGCCGACCGCTCAAGCCAGCGCGTCGGCAACGGCGGCGCCGAAGAAGCAGGCCAAGCCCAAACCGCCGGCGGCACCACCCGCGCAATAGCTGACCGTTCCACGGTGCGCGCGGGCAGGGAGTTTGCCGGTGCGCCCGCCGTGCTAGAACAGCGGCCGCACGGGAGCGAACGAAAGCATGCCTGACAAGATGACCATCGCCGCGCTTCAACAGATGAAGCGCGACGGCAAGAAGAGCATCGGCGTCGTCGCCTGGGATTATCAGATCGCGCGCATTGCCGACCGCGCCGGCGTCGATTTCATCTCGGTCGGCGATTCGGTCGGCGTCAATCTTTGGGGCCGCGACGAAGTGCTCGAAGTCACGCTGGACGAGATGCTGATCTGCTGCCAGGCGGTGCGGCGCGGCACTGCGCGCGCGCTGGTCAGCTGCGACATGCCGTTCGGCCCGGTGCAAGAGGGCATCGACAGCGCGCTCGCCGCCGCCTCGCGCCTGATGAACGACGGCGGCGCCGACATGATCAAGGTCGATGCGGCGGCGGAATTTCCCGACGTGGTGCGCGCATTGGTCAAGGCCGGTGTCCCGGTGTTCGCCCAGTTCGGGCTGACGCCGCAGACGGCAACGAAATACGGCATTCCCTATAGCGCGCAGAATTCGCCGCAGGCGCAGGCGACAGCCGAAGCGGCGGACAAGCTCGTCGCCGAGGCAAAACTTCTGGAACAGGCCGGCGCGGCGCTGCTCGACTTCACCAATTCCGGCCCGATCGCCGGCGCCGCCGTCGTCAAGGCGGTCAAGATCCCGGTGATCGGCGGTTTCGGCGGCGGACCATGGCTCGACGGCCGGGTGCGGCTTGCCCACACGGCCATCGGCTATGCCGAGAAATGGATCGACGCCAAGACCGATACATATGTGAACACCGCGAAGGCCGCGCTGGACGCGTTTACCGCATTGATCGCCGACGCCCGCGCTGGCCGCCAGATCAAGGGTTGATGAGAACAAGGAAAACAATGGCCGTCATGCGACCGCGGAGAACTCCCTCTCCCCAGAGGGGAGAGGGTTGGGGTGAGGGGGTTCGGACGTGGGAAAAATCCGGCTTCCGAACCCCCTCAACCTGTCCTTCTCCCCTCTGGGGAGAAGGGACGCAGCGTCTGCGCCGCGCATTCATTCCGCTGCTCTCTGCAGGCGAAAGATAAAGAGGGACCCCCGTGCCCACCGTCACGATCGACGGCATCACGACGCGCTACGAATCACCGGCTCCGGGCCGCCGCTGTTGATGTACGCACCTGGCGGCTTCAACGCGATCGTCGAGGCGTGGTCGACGCTCGGCAGCTACGCCAGGATCAAGCTGCTCGATCATTTGCCAAAGCGCTTTACCTGCATCCTGTTCGACCGCCGCGAATGCGGCCAATCGGGCGGCAGGGTCGAGCGCGTCACCTGGCAGCATTTCGTCGCCCAGGGTAAGGGGCTGCTCGACCATCTCGGCATCAAGCGCGCGCATCTCATGGGCGGCTGCATGGGCTGTCCGCCGGTGACGGCCTTCGCCGTCGCGCATCCCGGCATGGTTTCGAGCATGATCCTGTACTGGCCGGTCGGCGGCGCCAAATACCGCATCTCGAGCCACCAGCGTTTTGCCGAGCATCTTGCTTTCGTCTCGAGCGACGGCCTCGACGGCGTCGTGGCGCTGGTCGCCAAGGACGGCAAGCCGTTCGGCGCCGATCCGCGCGGCGGCCCGTGGGCGTCCGTCATCAAGCGCGACAGCGCCTTTGCCGCCGCCTATGCCAAGCAGGACCGCGAGCACTACAAGTCGATCTGCGAGGGCATGTGCCGCGCGCTGTTCGACCGCGACACCGCGCCCGGCGCCGAGCCGGAGGATCTGATGCGCGTCGACATCCCGGCGCTGGTTATCCCGGGCCACGACGCATCGCACGCCACTTCGGCGGCGCGCTATCTGGAGGAATGCCTGCCGCGCTCGCAGTATTGGGACGTCGCGGTCGGGCAGCAGACCGAAGCGCAAACCAACGCGCGCATTTTGGAGTTCCTTGAGAACACCGAAGCGTCATTCCGCGCCTGACGTTTTGACCCGCCTTGGGACCGCGTCTGTTATTCTGTTATCATACATTGTATATTTAATTGTCTCTACCTAAGGGATCGGCGACATTGCCCCTTGGGTTTTCCGGCTTTGCCAGCCGGAGAGGAAAATCCGCGGAGGAAAATCATGTCCAGTTGGTCCATCGACGGCTACCAAGTGCGGTGCGACGGCAAGCCATTCTTCGGCAACGGCGTCAGCTACCAGGCAATTCCATGGGGAGGCTGCCCGGCATTTCAGCCGTTCGGCGACTTCACGATCAAGACATGGTCGTCGATCTGGCAGCGCGATCTGTCGCTGATGCGCGCCAATTCGGTCAACCTGCTGAAGACCTACAACACGCTCGACGCCGCGCAATTGCAGCAGGCTGGATTGCCGCCGACCTCCGATCATGACCACGGTCCGTTTCTCGATGCCTGCTGGAACAACAACACCAAGCCGGTGTTCGTGCTGATGGGTTACGCGCCGCCGAAAAATCAGCAGCAGATCTTCTATCAAGCCACCTGGAGCGACCCGGCCAACGTCGCCGCGCGGCAAACGATCATGGGCGATCTCCTCGCGCTGGCGGAGCTATACGGCCCGTATCCGGCGGTCATGGGTTTCGCGCTGGCCAACGAGATCAACAGCGCCGACACAATCAACAATCCGGCGTTCTTCCAGTACTGGAACGACGTGGCGAACGCCATCCTGGCCAAGGCTCCCGGCAAGCTGACGTGCCTGGCGACCGTCGACGACAGCATGAACACCGTCACCCTCGGCAACCAATATATGACGGCGGCGAACTACTTTTGGGGGATCAACAGCTATCGCGGTAATTGGACCAACTCGAACGGCTTCGACATCATGTTTTCAAGTTTCGCAACTGCCACGCAGGACAATCGGAAACCGCTGATGATGACCGAATGGGGAGCGTCGGCGTCGACGCACACCTCTAAACAGGCGATAACGGATATGGATGCCACGCAGATGGCGAACTTGCGTACCTATGTGAACGGGCACTATCTGGATCTGGTGAAAAACGGCTCCAATACCGGAAGTCCGCCAACCGGCGTCTGCTGCGGAGGAACCTATTTCGAGTGGTGCGACGAGTGGTGGAAGGCCGACCCGGTGGCCTGCAACGACCCCCACGCCAAAGAAGCCGGATGTCACACGGGAATATGGGACCCGGGTCCGAACATGAATCCTGTCTCCAACTTCCCCGGAGGCTATTACGACGAAGAGGCATTTGGGCTGCACCAGATAACGCCGGTGGACCCGTTGAGCCGGCAACCGGTCGTCGCGGACGGCTGCGTAGGGCCTTGGGACCCGGTGACAAACGCGCCTTATCCGCCGGACCAACTCAAGGCCCGCCCGCACGCCAGCGAGCTCTTCGGGTTGTTTGCCGCGCATTCTTAAAAACCCGCCGCTGGATTTTTCGCCGGTTGTATCGGCGTCGGAGCGGCGGACAGCAATACCGCCCGCATGATCCGGTCTGACCACTGGGTTTTGCCGATCGCTGTTTTAATGCATTGTCTGCTTCCGGCTTTTCCGGAATCCCGGACAAAGCATCAGGACACGCCGACGCAATGGTCGATTATTATTCGATTTTATCACGCGCCATGCGCGCGCCGGAAGCCAAGGACCCACAATGGCGCCGCGGCGTCTATGAGCGCGCACGGCAAATGCTGGTGACGCAGTTATTGGCGCGGCGTCCGGCGACGCCGCCGGCCGCGATCGCAGCCGAGCAATCCGGGTTGGACTCAGCGATCCGAAGAATCGAAGCCGAAATGTCGCGGCCCGTCCGCGGCGCGATGCCACGCGACGAATCGAGCGACGAAGCGGACGACGATATCGGCGATCTGTCGGCGGTCGCGCCGGAGCGCGGGCCGCTGCCGGCGCCATTCCGGCTCAGCAGCATCTCCTTGGTCGCGGTCGCGATCGTCGTCGCCGCGATCGGCGCCGGCGGCTACATGTTCTGGGTGCAGCACGCCCACAAAGCGTCGCCAGCGCCGGTCAAAAACGTTGCGTCCACCGCCGCCCCGCAAGCGCCGCCCGCGGCCAAGGTCGCAACACCCAAGCCGGCGACGGCCAAAGACGGCGATCTCGCGCCCGGCATCGACGGCGGCGCAGCCGACAACGACCTGCCGTATGTGTTTCGCCGCCAGCCGACGTTCTATCGCACGCTGCAGCCGGTCGGCACCATCATCATCGATAAGCTGCAGCATTTTCTCTATCTGATTCAGCCCAACAACGTGGCGCTGCGCTACGGCATCGGGCTCGGCGAGCAATGCACCGAGCTGGTCGGGCTGCGCCACGTCGCCAGCAAGGCGGAATGGCCGTCCTGGCAGGCGACGCCGGAGATGATCGCGCGCAAGCTCGCCAAGCCGGGCGTCATGGCCGGCGGCCCCGGCAACCCGCTCGGCGCGCGAGTCATGGAGCTCGACGACGGCAAGTCGCGCATCAACGGCACCAATGCGCCGGCGACCGTCGGCACGAACGTGATCTTCGGCTGCGTGCGGCTGGGCAACGACGACGTCGTGGATCTGTACGGCCGCGTGCAGAACGGCACTGCCGTGCTGGTGAATTAGATAAAATCAATCGGTCCAAAGCAACTCGCGGACTGAGCCGTCGATTTGAACCTTATTGCCGGGTCCTGATATCATTGAATTTGGACAACGCCCGCACAAATTTATCATCGAAGAGCCACATCGCATCGAGAATTTCGCGGAAGGTTGCAGATGTTTTTGCCCTGTCAACTTGCCCAAAGTCGAAGATGCTGTTGTTTCGCAAGTATCCCATGATGATCGAATCGGTAATTTTATAGTTGGCTAAGTTGACTGACCCGAGAGCAGATTTGGTCGGGCTAGGGATAATTTGGATGAGCTCAAAAAACTTCATTTGATCGATCGGATTTGGCAGCGTTTTCACGATTGCCGGTATTTGCAGGAAAAGGTCTGCGTGGGCGTTCATAAGGCCATCTCTCACGGCAGTCCAATGATTGAGTCGATGATCTAAATTGCCGACCCTCGCCTCTTCGGCGTCGTCGCGAGCGCTCAGCGCAGGATCAAAGGTTCTTATCGTCGTTTTGATCGCCGCCCATTTCCTTTGCCCATTTTGATCTTCAGACAGCCCTGTTTGCAAACTTCCCTTGTACTTGTTCGAGCGCGCATTTCCGATGTTTTGATGACCGTTCGTCTCGGCAAAGAAGAGCCCCAAGCTGATACGACCTGCTACTTCAACGTTAGTTGCATCGAGGCCCTTGGCTCGCGCGATTGCAATCCCCAACTCGACAACGTCCTTGAATGGAGTATCCGAGTTTTGCGCATTGCCGGGCGGCGCCTGCATAATGTTGAAGAGATCGGTGTACTCGTCGATCAGGGGCTCACAGTCGGCATCAAAATACGCCGGAGGAATTCCGAATTTGTTGGGTCTGCCGATCTTGGACGGCAGCGCGTCGGTGAGATCCTTATATGCGCTCATCATGTTGATGCGAGCAAGGTAAAGTGCCTGTCCTGGCAGGGGCGGCAGCGGTTGATTTGAATTAATCTGTGCGCGCCGACGGCCCAAGATCGATCTAAAATCGTTTAGCGCGTTGGTGTAGGCATTGAGCGCATCCGGCCGTGATTTTATGAATGCGGCCGGCTGACCCTGTGCGGGGGACGTAAAACTGAGCTTGCCGAGTTTGGCCGGGACGAGCGACATAACCGCGGTGATGAAGTCGCGTCGTCTCACTTGTTCCCCTTAAAGGCCGGCGGCCCGGCCTACGACCGCGGCCGCGATGGGCGAAAACCGGTAGTCAGCGGGTTTAATCGAACACTGCGTCGGCGAGCGCGTCTCGTCACCGATCGATGGGTTTCGCTTCCCTCTACCCATCCTGCCTCGCCATGCGCAGCGGCGCGTCGGTCACTGTCTGCAACTCATCGAGCGTCATGCCGGGCACCATCTCGCGCACCGCAAAGCCGTCGTCGGTGACGTCGATAACGGCGAGATTGGTGTAGACGCGTTTGACGACGCCGACCGCGGTGAGCGGATAGGTGCAGCGGCGCACCAGCCGGCTTTCGCCGGTCTTGGTGACGTGATCCATCATCACCCAGATGCGGCGGGCGCCGGCCGCCAGATCCATGGCGCCGCCGACCGCGGGCGCGCTCTCGTTGTCCGAGGTCGACCAGTTGGCGATGTCGCCGTTCTCGGCGACCTGAAAGGCGCCGAGCACGCACAGATCGAGATGGCCGCCGCGAATGAGCGCAAAGCTGTCGGCGTGGTGCATGTAGGAGCCGCCGGTGCGCAGGGTGATGTATTGCTTGCCGGCATTGATCAGCCAGCGATTGATCTTGTCCGGCTCAGGCGCCGGGCCCATGCCGAGGATGCCGTTCTCGGACTGGAACACGACCTCGCGCTCCTGCGGCACATAGTCGGCCACCTGCAGCGGCGCGCCGATGCCGAGATTGACGTACCAGCCTTCGGGAATGTCGTCGGCCAGGCGCTTGGCCATTTCCCGGCGCGCCATCGGCTTCGCGGCCGTTTTGACGTTCATGGCTTCCTCCCGTCGCTCGCTTCTTATGTCACCGTCGGTTCGCCGTAGGGCACGTGCAACACGCGGTCGACGAAAATTCCCGCCGTCGCGATCTTCTCCGGATCGAGCGCGCCGAGCTCGACGATGTGCTGGCTCTGCACGATGGTCAATTGCGCCGCCGTCGCCATCACCGGATTGAAATTGCGCGCCGACGATTTGTAGGTGAGATTGCCCCAGCGGTCCGCTTCCCAGGCCTCGACCAGCGCCACGTCGCCGTAGAGCGCTTCCTCGAGAATATATTTGCGGCCGTGAATCTCGCGCTCTTCCTTGCCGGCGGCGAGCTTGGTGCCGACCGCGGTCGCGCGTATAGAACGCCGGGATGCCGGCGCCGGCGGCGCGCATGCGCTCCGCCATGGTGCCTTGCGGCACGCATTCGAGCTCGATCTTGCCTTCGCGCCACAGCCGCTCGAACACCACCGGATCGGCGGTGCGCGGAAACGAGCAGACGATCTTGCGCACGCGTCCGGTGTCGAGCAGCTTGGCCAGGCCGACGTAACCGACGCCGGAATTGTTGGCGACCACGGTGAGATCCTTGGCGCCCTGCTCGATCAAGCCTTCGATCAGCGCATTCGGTTGGCCGATGCTGCCGAAGCCGCCGACCAGAACGACAGCCCCGTCGCGGATGCCGGCCATGGCCTCGGCCATGGTTTGCACGATCTTGTTGATCATGGGCCTTCGTTCGCAATCACCCGGCGCTGCGCATCTTGGTGCCGTCGGCGAAGTGGGGCATCACCTCGCGGGCGAAGCGGCGCAGGCTGTCGCCGGCGTGACCGATCAGGCCGCCGCCGTTGAGCAATACATATTCGACGCCGAGCTTGCGCAGATCGCGTGAGCTTCACCGCGATCTCGTCGGGATTGCCGTAGAGCGCGCTCTCTTCGCTCGCCTCGCGGGTGTCGGAATAGGTCATGATGCTGGCGGTGTTCTTCACGCCCGGCGCGCTCGAAATCGCCTCGAGGCGGCGCTGCGCTTCCATGCGCCGCTGCAATGCAGCTTCCTTGTCGGCGGCATCCTTGGCCACATAGAAGGCGCGGGCGACGCCGACATTCTTCGGGTCGAACACGCGGCCGTGCTGTTCCAACGCCGCCTTGTAGATGGCGATGCGCTCGGCGACGGTGTCGAACGAGGCGAACTGATCGAGCAGCAGGTTATAGCCGCGCGCCGCGACTTGCTTGATCGAATCCGGGCTGCCGGCGCCCATCCAGATCGGCGGATGCGGCTTTTGCGCGGTCGGCGGCTCGACGATGATGTCCTCGAACTGCCAGTATTTGCCGTGATGCGAGAAGCGCTGCTTCGACGTCCAGGATTTGACGATCACGTCGAGCAATTCGTTGAAGCGCGCATCGGCTTCCGCGATCGGCACGCAGAAGCCGGCGAACTCGTTGTGGCGGTAACCCTTGCCGGCGCCGAAATCGAGCCGGCCGCCGGAGAGCAGATCGATGGTCGCGGCCTGCTCGGCGAGCAGCACCGGATTGTGCCAGGGCAGCACCAGCACCGCGGTGCCGAGCCGCAAGGTCTTGGTCTGCGCCGCCACCCAGGTGAGCAGCGACAGGCTGGCGGAGACCTGGCCGAAGCCGGTGAAATGATGCTCGACCAGGAAGGTCGAGTGATAGCCGAGCGCCTCGGCCTCGACATTGTATTCGACGAATTGCTTGTAGCCCTGCCCGGAATCGACATCCGGCCCGCCATGGCGGGCCGTCGCGCTGCCGAAAAGTCCAAACCGCATGAGGCACTCCTGCGTCGCGGCGGTAATGTAGCCTCAAGGCGCAGGCTTTGAAACCATCGTCATTCCGGGGCGCCGCGAAGCGGCGAGCCCGGAATCCATAACCCCTGTCGATTCAGAACCGTACCGCAGCGCGAGTACCGCAATGTCTGTGGTTATGGATTCCGGGCTCGCGGGCTTGCGCCCGCGCCCCGGAATGACGCTCAGGCCGGCTTGAACATCGGCACCGGCGGGCCGTTCTCGGTGTCCTTGAACACGACGTTAACCGCCTGGCCGACGCGCAGCGCGTCGAAATCGCAGTCGACGATATTGGTCATCATGGTCGGGCCTTCGGCGAGCGTCACGTAAGCAATCGCATAAGGCTCCTTGGCGCGGCGCATGACGCTGTAGGTATAGATCGTGCCTTTGCCGGACGCCGCGCGCCATTCGATCTTGTCGCTTGCGCAGAACGGACAGATGGCGCGCGGATACCAATGCGCCTTGCCGCAGGCAGCGCAGGTCGGGACGGTGAAGCGGCCTTGCTTCGCCGCGTTCCAGAACGCCTCGTTCTCGACGCTGACGAGCGGTGACGGAATTGTTCGCGTGCCGCCATGACTCACTCCCGTTCCATGATCAGCGTCGCGCTGCAATGGCGCGTGCCGAGCTGCATGCCGGTGCCTTGCGCCAGCGCCAGATCGCAGTTCTTCACCTGCACCTTCGGATGCGCCTCGCCGCGCAATTGCCGCACCGCCTCGATCACCTTGGTCATGCCGCCGCGATTGGCCGGATGATTGTTGCACAAGCCGCCGCCGTCGGTGTTGAACGGCAATTTGCCGACGCCGGAGATCAGATTGCCGTCGGAGACGAATTTGCCGCCGGCGCCTTTGGCGCAGAAACCCAAATCCTCGATCTGCATCAGCACCGTGATGGTGAAGCTGTCGTAGATCGAGACATATTTGATGTCGGCGGGCGTGATGCCGGCCTCGGCGAAGGCGATCGGCCCGGTGCGCGCCGCGCCCGACGTGGTGAGATCGAAGGTGCCGCCGGAGAGATGCTTCACCGTTTCGCCGGCGCCGATGATCTTCACCGGCGGGCGCTTGAGCTTCTTGGCGATCTCCGGCTTGACGATGACCAGCGCGCCGCCGCCGTCGCTGATGACGCAGCAGTCGAGCCGGTGCAGCGGATCGGCGATCACCGGCGAGTTGACCACGTCCGCGACGGTGATCACCTCGGGCAGCATGGCGTTCGGATTGTGCTGGGCATGATGCGAGGCCGCGACCTTGATCCAGGCGAGCTGCTCGCTGGTGGTGCCGTATTGATGCATGTGGCGCATGGCGCACATGGCGTAGCCGTTGGCCGTCGTCAGCCCATAGGGAAATTCCCACGGCGCCTCCGGCTGGTTCGGATCGCGCAGCCGCGGCGTGGTGCCGGTCGCCTGGCCTTCGCTGCGCGGCCGGCCCGCGAGCGTGACCAGCGCCACGTCGCATTTGCCGAGCGCGATGGCCTCGGCGGCATGCGCGGCAAGCGCCACATAGGAGGTGCCGCCGAGCTCGGTGGAATCGACGTGGCGCAGCTTCAGATTCATGTACTCGGCCATGGTGGCCGGCCCGGGCCCCGGCGCATCGCCGGCGCAGAAATAGCCGTCGACGTCGTCGCGGCTCAATCCGGCGTCCTTCAGCGCCCCGAGCGCCACCTCGGCGTGCAGCTGCGCCACCGTCTTGTCCGGCGCATGCCGGGTCGGATGTTCGAAGATCCCGGCGATATAGGCCTTACCTTTGATGGTCATGCGCGAACGTCCCCTGCCCGCCGCGACCGTAACCCGGATTGAGCGGAAGCGAAATCCGGTTACAACAGTCAGCCAAAAGGGAGGACCGCAATGGATCTGGGATTGAAGGGCAAGATCGCGCTGGTGACCGGATCGAGCCGCGGCATCGGCCGCGGCGTCGCGCTGGCGCTGGCGGCCGAAGGCTGCGACGTGATGCTGACCGGGCGCGACGAAAAGGCGCTCGACGAGGTCGCAGCCGCCATCCGCAAGCAGGGCCGCCGCGCCGGCGTCGCCGTGATCGATCTGCGCGGCAAGGACGCGCCGGCAAAACTGATCGAGCAGGTCAAGCGCGAGCTCGGCGGGCTCGATATTCTCGTCAACAATGCCGGCGCCACCAAGCGCGGCGATTTCCTCGATCTCACCGACGCCGACTGGGAAGACGGCTACGCGCTGAAATTCTTCGCCCATGTGCGGCTCACCCGCGCCGCCTGGCCGCTGCTCAAGGAACGGCGCGGCTCGATCGTCTCGATCGGCGGCACCGGCGGGCGCAAGCCGACCGAAGAGTTCACCATCGGCTCTTCGGTCAATGCGGCGGTCGCCGCCTTCTCCAAATGCATGGCCGATCGCGGCAAGCACGACGGCGTGCAGGTCAACTGCATCCATCCGAGCATGGTCGAGACCGACCGGCTGTGGCGGCGCATCAAGGCCGAGATGGACCGCACCGGCTGGCCCGAGCAGAAAGCGCGCGAGGAAATGTGCAAGGGCTTTGGCATCACCCGCTTCGGCAAGGTCGACGACGTCGCCGATATGATCACTTTCCTCGTTTCCTCGCGCGCCACCTGGATGCACGGCGCGACCGTCGATCTCGACGGCGGCGAGATACCGACATTGTGACCAACATCCTGCTCACGCCGGCGCGGATCGGGCCGGTCGAAATCAAGAACCGCATCGTCATGCCGCCGATGACCACGCGCACGGCGGACGCGGAGGGTTTCGTCACCGACGACTCGGTTGCGTACTACATGGCGCGGGTGCGCGGCGGCACCGGCCTGATCACCGTCGAGATGGCGTCGCCGGAAAAGTGCGGCCGGCATCGCCGCCACGAGGTCGGCATCTACGATGATCGCTTTCTGCCGGGCCTGACGCGCCTGGTCGGCGAAATCCATCGCGGCGGCGCCAAGGCGTCGATCCAGCTCGGCCATGGCGGCGGCCATACGCGGATCGACATTTGCGGCGAGACGCCGATCGCGCCGTCGGCCATTCCGCATCCGGTCTACGAGACCACGTTCGAGACCATCATCCCGGAAGCGATGACCAAGGCGCGCATCGCGCAGACCATCGCCGCCCATGTCGCCGCGGCGCAGCGCGCGCGAACAGGCCGGCTTCGATTGCGTCGAAGTCCACGCCGCCCACGGCTATCTGATTTCGCAATTCCACGCGCCGTTCGAGAACCGGCGCACCGACGAATACGGCGGCAGCCTGGAAAATCGCGCCCGCTTCGGTCTGGAAGTTCTGCGCGCGGTGAAAGCGGCCGTGCCCGAGCCTGGGCGTCATCTATCGGCTTTCGGTCGAAGACTTCTTTCCCGGCGGCTTGCCGTTCGCCGAAGGCCGGCAGATCGCGCTCTGGGCGGCGCAGGCCGGCGCCGACGCGCTGCATGTCACCGCCGGGCATTATCGCTCGCTGCCGTCGGCGCAGGTCGTGCTGCCGCCGATGACGATGCCCGACGGCCCTTTCTCGACTTCGCCGCCGAGGTGAAGAAGCAGATCAATGTGCCGGTGATCGCCGTCGGCCGGCTCGGCGATCCGGCGCTGGCGGAATCCGCCGTCGCCAGCGGCAAGACCGATTTCATCGCGCTCGGCCGCACGCTGGTCGCCGATCCGCAATGGGTCGACAAGGTGGCACGCGGCGAGCCAATCCGCCGCTGTCTCGCCTGCAACACCTGCATCAACGAGATGCGCGGCGGCGCGCGCATCGGCTGCGTGGTCAACGGCGCCGCCGGCCGCGAGACCTTGTTCGCCGATGCAAAACCGCCGCGCGGCGAGCGCATCGCCGTGATCGGCGCCGGGCCGGCCGGCCTCACCTATGCGTCGCTGGTCGCCGACGGCAACAAGGTGACCGTGTTCGAGAAAGCCGAGCGCGCCGGCGGCAGCTTCCGCTATGCCGGCAAGGCGCCGCTGTTCCAGGAGGTCGAGGCGAACGACCAAAGTTTTGCGCGCTACATCGACGACATGACGGCGGCCTGCAAGATGAAAGGCGTCGTATTTCGTTTCGCAACCGATGTGACTACCGATCCGAGCGTGCTGACGCCGTTCGACCGTATCGTGATCGCGACCGGCGCCGCCTATCGCTTCGGCCTCGGCCCCTTCGCCACCTGGGCGCTCGACAGCGGCGCCGCGCGCTGGCCCGGCATCGCGCAGCTTTTGTCGAACGCCAAACTGCGCGACTGGTTCTATTACCGCGGCGCGGCGCGCCACCGCCGGCCGCTTCAAGCGGCTGACGCGCGCCGGACAGACGATCATCGTGATCGGCGACGCCGTCCAAGCCGGCAAGAGCAAGCAGGCCATCGCCAGCGCCTTCGAGGCGGCGTTGCGGCCCAAGACGGGCTGAGCGGCAGCGCGACGCATCCCGCGCTGCTATCCGCTGGCACGGTTATTGCTGTATCATCGCCGTGGACAGGGAAGCGCGATGTCAGTGAAGCTTCGCCTCGACCAGGTCGGCATGACCTTCCGGACGCCGAACGGCGCCTTTACGGCGCTGGCGCCGGTTTCGCTCGCGATTTCGCCAAGGCCGTTTCGTCAGCCTGATCGGCCCTTCGGGCTGCGGCAAGAGCACGATCTTCAACATCGTCGCCGGCCTTTTGGAACCGACCGGCGGCCGCGTGCTGATCGACGGCGCCGACGCCACCGGCACCATCGGCCGCGTCGGCTACATGCTGCAGAAGGATCTGCTGTTGCCGTGGCGCACCGTGCTCGACAACGTCATCCTCGGCATGGAGATCCAGGGCGTGCCGTTGCGCCAGGCGCGCGAGCGCGCACTGCCGCTGTTGCAGCGTTATGGGCTCTCCGGCTTCGAATATCTCTATCCGAACGCGCTGTCCGGCGGCATGCGCCAGCGCGCCGCGCTGTTGCGCACGCTGTTGTTCGACACCGACGTCATTCTGCTCGACGAGCCGTTCGGCGCGCTCGATGCGCAGACCAAATTGCAGATGCAGGAATGGCTGCTCGGGCTGTGGGCGGATTTCGGCAAGACGGTGGTGTTCGTCACCCACGATATCGAGGAGGCGATCTATCTCTCCGACGAGGTTCACGTCATGGCGACGCGGCCGGGCCGCATCGTCGAGTCCATGCCGGTGCCGATCGCGCGGCCCCGCGAGCGGGGCGCGACGCTGACGCCCGAATTCATGGCGATCAAGGAGCGCTGCCTGGCGCTGCTGATGGCCGGCCACAATTCAGCTCTCGGCGAGGCGGCCTGACATGGCGGTCCAGGACACAGGCGTCGGTCTGGTGCGCGTGCCGCCGGCGCCGGACGCGCGGCCGCTGCGATCGGTGCGCCGCCTGCCGGTGCAGAAGGACTGGCCGTTCCTCGCCATCCTCGCGGCGCAGGTCGGAATCCTCGTAGGCCTGATCGCGCTGTGGCAGGCCGCGGCCGACCGCGGCTGGATCGACGGCTTCTTCTGGTCGAAGCCCAGCGACATCTTCGCCACCTTGATCAAATTCTTCGCCACGGGCGCTGCCTGGACCGATATCGGCTTCACCTTCCGCTCGACGATTTTCGGATTTTTGATCGGCACGACCTGCGGCTCGCTGCTCGGCCTGTCGTTCTGGTGGTCGCGCAACTATGCCGCCATCGTGCAGCCTTACATCATCTGCTTCGAGGCGCTGCCCAAGCTGGCCTTGGCGCCGCTGGTGATCCTGGTGTTCGGGCTCGGGCTCGCCTCCAAGGTCGCGATCGCCACCGCGCTCACGCTCATCGTGTCGACGCTGACGACTTACGCGGGCGTCAAGGCGGTCGATCCGGATCAGGAAAAGCTGTTCTATTCGCTCGGCGCCAGCCGCTTCCAGGTGTTCCGCAAGCTGGTGGTGCCGTTCTGTCTGCCGTGGATCATCTCGGTGCTGCGCGTCAATATCGGGCTGGCGCTGACCGGCGCCATCGTCGGCGAATTCATCGCCTCGCAGCACGGCCTCGGCCGGCAGATTCTCTACGCCGGCAACACCTACGATATCGCGCTGGTCTGGGTCGCCGTGCTGGTGCTCTCGACATTGGCCGTGATCATGTATGCCGCAGTCTCCTGGCTCGAGCGCATCCTGCGCAAAGGCATCAGGCAATAGATCAAATCGCAACCGCCGGGCTAACAGATGAGGTCGTCATGAAACCACGCAGCATCAGCCGACGAAGACTTCTGGCCGCCACGGCCGCGGCCGGCACAGCCCTCATGGCGCGCCCGATGATCGCGCGTGCCGACACCAAGGAGGTGCTGATCGCCGAGCCGGTCCACGGCACCGGCTACCTGCCGCTCTATATCGGCATGGCGAAAAATCTGTTCGAGGACGTCGCCGTCAAGATCGTCACCATCGAGACCGGCGCCGGCCATACCAATGCGGTGCTGTCCGGCGCGGCCTTCGCTTTCATCGGCGGCCCGGAGCACTGCGCCTACGCCAAGATCAAGGGCGCCGAGCTGCGCGCCGTGGTCAACTGCGTCGACCGCGGCAATGTCTACTATTGCGCGGCGAAGGGCCAAGAACCGACGGGAACCGATTGGCCGAGCTATTTCAAAGGCAAGACGATCGCGACCAGCGGCTTCGGCGGCACGCCGAATTCGATCACGCGCTATCTCCTGAAGAAATGGAATCTCGACGCCACGAGCGACGTCACGCTGGTGGAAACCGCGAACTCGGCGATCCTGCCGGCGGTCAGGGGCAAACAGGCGGTGATCGGCTGTTCGACCGAACCGTTCATCACCCAGGGCGTGCGCACCGGCGTGTGGAGCGAGCCGTTCATCAATATCCCGAAGGACATGGGCCCCTACGCTTATTCGACCTTCAATGTGCGCCTCGACACCATCCAGAAAGATCCCGGACTCGTGCGCGGCTTCGTCCGCGGCATGATGAAGTCGTTGAAATTCGTCCACGACAACCACGACGAGGCGGCCGAGCTCGCCAAGACGCAATTCCCGACCATGGCGCTGGACGATCTCAAGGCGACACTCGCCCGCTCCTTCGCCGACGACTTGTGGAGCCAGGACGGCACCATCAGCCCCGCCGCCTGGGACACCGCGAAGTCGGTGGTGATGGGCGCCGGCATCCTCAAGGTCGACGTCAAATACGACGACATCATCGACATGAGCTTCGTCAACAGCCTGAAGGCGACGCTGTGACCGCTTCGCGTCGTCGGCGGAATGACGCTATGATCGCAATCGACCAAGGGAAGGGATAAAAACATGTCCGAACCGATCTGGAACAAGTTTCTCACCGAGCGCGACAAGGCGGTGTTCGGCACGTCGGGCTATGGCGCGCGCGGCGGCTTCGGCAAGCGGCCGGCGCTCATCGTCATCGACGTCAATTGGGCGTTCTGCGGCGACCGGCCGGAGCCGATCCTGGAATCGATCAAGCGCTGGCGCAATTCCTGCGGCGAGGATGCCTGGGTCGCGCTGCCCTATATCCGCGCGCTGATCGACAAGTGCCACGAGAAAGGCATTCCGGTCATCTACACCACCGGCGTGCGCCGCGACGACAATTGGGATTCCGGCTCCTGGCTGTGGAAGAATTCGCGCGGCAACGAGGACCGGCAGACCATCGTCTCCAATCTCGACGGCAACGAGATCGTCACGCCGATCGCGCCCGAGCCGCAGGACATCGTGGTGCTCAAGCAGAAGCCGTCCGGCTTCTTCGGCTCCAACATGGCGAGCTATCTGACGCTGCTCGGCTGCGACAGCCTGATCGTCACCGGCACCACCACGTCGGGCTGCGTGCGCGCCACCGTGCTCGACGGCTTCAGCCTGAATTACCGCATCGCGCTGGCCGAGGAAGGCTGCTTCGACCGCTCGCAGGCGAGCCACGCCATCAATCTGTGCGACATGAACGCCAAATATGCCGACGTGGTGAAGACCGACGAGGTGCTGGCCTTTTTCGACACGCTGCCGAGCGGCATGTACGAGCTGCCCTCGGGCAAAACTCCGGTGCAGCAAGAGGCCAAGCGCGCCGCGAATTTCTGACGCTGCTCTGACAGCGCCGATGCGGCGCGCGCGCGACTTCAAAACCGCCGGCGCGTGGAACGCCGCGGACGCGATCGATTGCGTCACGCTGGACGCCCATGGCCGCCATCGCCGCCGTATCGTGCTGACCGGCGAGCGCGGCACGACGTTCCTGCTCGACCTGCCGCATGCGATCGCGTTGCGCGACGGCGACGGCCTCATTCTCGACGACGGCGCCATGGTGCGCGTCGCCGGCCACGCCGAGCCGCTCATCGAAATCGCCGCGGCCGACGCCTACGCGCTGGCGCGGCTCGCCTGGCATATCGGCAACCGTCACGTCGACGTGCAGATCGTCGGCGACCGCCTGCGCATCCGGCGCGACCATGTGATCGAAGACATGCTGCGCGGCCTCGGCGCATCCGGCGCGACCATGTGATCGAGGACATGCTGCGCGGCTCGGCGCGATGCTCGTGCCCGTCGAGGCGCCGTTCGATCCGGAGCACGGCGCGTACGATCATCACCACGGCGACGATCATGTCTGACGCGCCGCCTCCCGACGCGGCGGCGCTCTACCGGCTGATGGCGTGGCTGTCGCCGGCCTATCCGGTCGGCGCGTTTTCCTATTCGTCGGGCATCGAATGGGCGGTCGAGGCCGGCGACATCAAGGATGCCGAGACGTTGCGGGCGTGGCTCGCCGTCATGATCGGCGAAGGCGGCGGCTTCTGCGATGCGGTGTTCTTCGTCCACGCCCACCGCGCCATCGCCGCGAACGATGACGCCGGCTTGCGCGCCGTCGCCGAGCTGGCCGCCGCCATGGTGCCGTCCAAGGAGCGCCTCTTGGAGACCACGACCCAAGGCCGCGCCTTTCTCGATGCGACGCGCGCGGCCTGGCCGTGCGAGGCGCTGGCGCGCCTCGACGCCGCGTGGGACGGCGCCGTGGCGCTGCCCGTTGCCGTCGGCGTGACCTGCGCCGGCCATGGCATCGCCTGCGAAGCCGCGCTGCACGCATTTCTGCACGCACTCACCGCAAATTGGATTTCCGCCGGCGTCCGCCTCATCCCGCTCGGCCAGACCGACGGCCAGCGCGTGCTCGCCGCGCTTGAGCCCGTCGTCGCGGCGGCGGCCACGCGCGCGCTCAAGACGCCGCTCGACGACGTCGGCTCAGCGCGCTGCGCGCCGATCTCGCCAGCATGCGGCACGAGACCCAATACACGCGGCTGTTCCGGTCGTAAGCACCACTCGCGCACCGGCGCCTTTATTTGTCGGCGCTCGGCGCGGCGGCCGGCGTTGGCAGTTCGGCCGGATTCTTGCCGCCATAGAGGGCCTGCAGGAAGCCCGACATGGTCAGGCCCTGCACCACGATGGTGAACAGCACGACCGCGTAGGTCACGACCAGGAGATCGCCGCGCCACGGCGAGGCCGGCAGCGACAAAGCCAGCGCGATCGAAATGCCGCCGCGCAATCCCGCCCAGGTCAGCACCGCGACGTTGCGCACCTTGTCGATAGGGGCATCGGGCGCGAACAGCATCGGCACCGCGACGCTGACCGCTCGCGCGATCACGGCGAGCGGAACCGCGAACGCGACCGGGATCAATTCCGCCGGCTGGATGATCAGGCCGAGGATTTCCAGGCCGATCAAAAGGAACAGCAGGATGTTCATGAGCTGATCGAGCAGCTTCCAGAAGCCGACCAGCACGTGCCGCGTCCTGGCAGTCATGCCGAAGCGCGGCGACGGCGACGCCAGGCAGAGCCCGGCGCAGACCACGGCGATCGGGCCGGACAGTTCGAGCAGGTTGGCGATGCGATAGCTGCCGAACACCAGCGCCAGCGAGATCAGAAGCAACAGCCCGTCGTCGTCGATCCGCCGCATCAGCACCGCCGCCAGCCAGCCGCCGGCGAAGCCGAGCGCGGCGCCGCCGCCGATCTCGCGCAGCATCGCGATCAGGATCTGGCCGTGACCGAGATGGAAGGTCTCGCCCTGAGTGACGCCCAGCGCCAGCAGGAACAGCACCACGCCGGCGCCGTCGTTGAACAGGCTCTCGCCGACGATGGCCGCGCGCAGGCTCGGCGGCAGCCCGACCTGACGCAGCAAGGTCGCGACCACGACCGCGTCGGTCGGCGCCAGGATGGCGCCGAGCAGCACGCACCAGATCAGCGGCACCGCCATGCCGATGACGCTGAAGGCGAGCCACATCCCGGCGCCGAAGATCGTGGTGGCAATCAGCACGCTCGCGGTGGCCAAGAGCAGGATCATGCCGCGCCGCCGGTTCAATTCCGCAATGTCGACGTGCAGGCTGCCGGCGAACAGCAGCAGCGCCAGCACGGCGTTGAGGAACACGCGGGGAAAATGCGCCGAGTCGATCGTGGCGCGAAGCCCGGTCATGGCGTGCAGATGGAACAGCCGGTCGCTCGACACGATGATGAGCGACAGCACCAGCGAGCCGAGCAGCATGCCGATGGCCGGCGGCAGCTTGACCCAGAGGTAGTTGATGCAGCCGATCAATGCCGCCAGCGCCAGCGCGATGGCGAGCATATCTACCGGCTGGAAGGTTTCGGTCATCGCGATGGTGGCTTTGAATTAACGACTCGGACGGCGACTATGCCTGTGTTATGCCCCGTTCGCCACGCTGCCTGAAAGGACAATAAGGCGCGCCGAGAGAGGGGCCATGCAAGCATCGGGAGAATTCTACCCGCTACTCTCCAATTGTTTGGTTCAGTAAAGTCGGCTGCCGGTTCGGAGTTCACGCATGTCGTCAAATCATGGCCCGTTGCGCGTCGGGGTCGGCGGCCCGGTCGGCTCCGGCAAGACGGCGCTGATGGATGCGCTGTGCAAGCGGCTGCGTGAGCGCTACCAGATCGCCGCCATCACCAACGACATCTACACCAAATGGGACGCCGAATATCTGGTGCGCTCGGGCGCGCTGCCCGCCGAGCGCATCGCCGGCGTCGAGACCGGCGGCTGCCCGCACACCGCGATCCGCGAGGATGCGTCCGCCAATCTCGCCGCGGTCGCCGACATGCGGGCCAAATTCCCCGGCCTCGATCTGGTGCTGATCGAATCCGGCGGCGACAATCTGGCGGCGACGTTTTCGCCCGAGCTCGCCGACCTCACCATCTACGTCATCGACGTCGCCGCCGGCGAAAAAATTCCCTCCAAAGGCGGCCCGGGCATCACCCGCTCGGATTTGCTGGTGATCAACAAGATCGATCTCGCGCCCTATGTCGGCGCGTCACTCGGACAACATGGAGCGCGACACCAAGCGCATGCGCGGCACGCGGCCATTCATCTTCAGCAATCTGCGCGCCGGCAAAGGCGTCGACGAGATCGCCCGCTTCATCGAGGACAAAGGCGGGCTGGGCGCGTCATGAAATACTCTCCCCCGCAAGCGGGGAAGGAGATAACATCCGCGAAACATCCGAACCGGGAGGATGCGTCATGGCCAGAGAACTGCACCGCGTGAAGATCGCGCCCAAAGGCATGGGGCTCAATGACTTCGTTGCCATGCAGGAGGGCTTCTTCGCCGCCGAAGGTCTCGACGTTGAATTCGACTGGAAGACGTTCCGCGGCACGCAATCGAGCTGGAAGGATCTGCAATATTTGCAGCGGCCGCAGGACCGGCCCTATACCGAGGACAAGGCCGAGGTGATCCAGGGCGCCTGCGTCTGGGGCTCGATCTGCAATGCCAGCGCCGGCATGGGGCGGTTCGTGGCTGATGCCTATGGCGTGTCGCCGTGGGCGATCTTCGTGCGGCCGGATTCGCGCATTCATCAGCCGCGCGATCTCAAGGACGTGCCGATCGCGGTCGGCATGCGCGCCGGCAGCCATTTCAACGTGCCCTATCGGCTGGAAAAATTCCTGCCGCTCGAAAATATCAAGACGGTGAACACCGGCGGTTTTGGCGCGCGCTTGAAAGCGCTGCTCGACGGCGAGGTCGAGGCCGCAAGCCTCCTGCCGCCGCAGATCGCCATGGCCGAGCAGCTCGGCTTGCGCAAGATCATCGAGGACACGTTCCATACGCTGTGGTGGGTGCCGGACGGCTCGCCGCCCGAGGTCGTGACCGGCTATCTGCGCGCCCTCGATCGCGCCGAGAAAGCGATGGATGCCGATCTCGAAAAATATTTGCCGTTATGGAAGCTCGCGGTGCCGGCGGAATTCGAGACCACGCATCCTTGGGATTTTACCCGTTTCGGCCGCGGCGAGCGCTTCGTCTATGAGACCATCCCGCGCTCGGAATTCGACGAGGTGATGGATCAGGTCAAGCGCTGGGGGCTTGACGATTATCTCAAGGACAAGAGTTTTGAGAATTTAGCGGCCGAGGTGGCGCGCTAGACACCAAAGCTCGTCATTGCCGGGCATAGCCGTTCGAAGAACGGCGTCGCTTCGCTCGCCTATGCCCCGGCAATCCATGGGGCGACGCGGCTCCATGGATGCCCGGGTCAAGCCCGGGCATGACGAATGTTGAGGCTCACGTCCTGCCCGTAAATTTCTGCGCCGCGGTGAGGTGCCCATAGCTGCGCACCGGGGCGCACATCAGGAAGCGGTAGCCTTCCTTGACGATGCGCTCGGCATTGCCGGCCTCGACATGGGGATGGCCGACGACGACGCCGGCTTCCTTGCAGGTGTTGACGATCTGCGCCATCGCATCGAGCACCACCTTGTGCTCGTACTGGCGCGGATAGCCGAGCTCCTGGGAGAGATCGCCCTCGCCGATCAGGATGGCGCCGATGCCGGGCACGTTCTTCAATATGTCCTTGAGGTTCTTGATGCCCTCGGTGTCTTCGATCATGCAGGATCACGAAAATCTCGCCCTTGGGATTGAGCGGCCAGACGTCGGCGCGCTCGTAATATTCCTGCTGGCTGATGCCCCAATAGCGCACCGCCGTGGTCGGCCCGTCGCCGCGGATGCCGGCAGGCTCGTAGAGCGGCTTGTCCTTGAGCCGCGGATAGCGGCAGGCGGCGACCGCGTTATAGGCCTGCGCCACGGTCGAGATATGCGGCCAGATGATGCCGTAGGCGCCGAGGTCGAAAATCTGCTTGGCATGGAATTGCGCCATCTCGCCGCCGTTCGGCGGAATGCGCGCGAACGGCGCCACCGCCGGCGCCACCGAGCCGGAGCGCGCGATCTGGCCGCGGTTGAGCATGTATTGCAGGCAATCGCGAAAGGCGCGGATGTCGTAGGCGTTGTGCTCCATCTCATAAACCACGGCATCGTATTTCGCGGTGGCGAGCGCGATGGCGGACTCGACGTCGGGCGGCGAGAAGCACGTCAGCGCATGTTGGCCCGCTTCGAGCGCGCGGATGACGCCGTTGAGACGCGGTAGATCGGCCATTCCTTGGTCTCCCTGTTTTCGGCCGGCATCCTATCAGAATGCCTCCCCGGTTTGACAATCGCGCCGCGCCCCGTAGCATCCCGGCCGAACCTTCAAACCAACGCAGCGGCGGTACCATGATTATCGATTGCCACGGCCACTACACCACCGAGCCCAAAGATTTGCATCGTTTCCGCAAGGAGCAGACCGCGGCGGCCACGTCCGCGGAAAAGACCGCCATGCCGACGCGCGCGTCGCTGAAAATGTCCGACGACGAAATCCGCGAGAGCATCGAGGGCAACCAGCTCCGGCTGCAGCGCGAGCGCGGCACCGATGTCACCATCTTCTCGCCGCGAGCCTCCGGCATGGGCCATCATATCGGCGACGAGAGCGTCAGCCTGGAATGGTCGCAGATCTGCAACGACCTGATCGCGCGCGTGGTCTCGCTCTATCCGCAGAATTTTATCGGCGTATGCCAATTACCGCAGTCACCGGGCGCCGACCCGAAGAACTCGGCTGCCGAGCTCGAGCGCTGCGTCAAGATGGGCTTCGTCGGCTGCAACCTCAATCCGGATCCGTCGGGCGGTTACTTCAATTCGCCGCCGATGACCGACAAGTCGTGGTTCCCGCTTTACGAGAAGATGATCGATCTCGACGTGCCGTGCATGATCCACGTCTCCGGCTGCTGCAATCCGGCGATGCACACCACCGGCTCGTATTATCTCAACGCCGACACCATGGTGTTCATGCAGGTTCTCTTGTCCGACCTGTTCAAGACCTTCCCCAAGCTGAAATTCATCATCCCGCACGGCGGCGGCGCGGTGCCGTTCCATTGGGGCAGATTCCGCGGCATCGCGCTCAACAACGGCAAGCCGGAGCTGGCCGAGATCATGGGCGACAACATCTTCTTCGACACCTGCGTCTATCATCAGCCGGGCATCGACCTGCTCACCAAAGTGGTGCCGATCGACAACATCCTGTTTGCATCGGAGATGGTCGGGGCGGTGAAGGGCAACGATCCGCGGACCGGCTTCGGCTTCGACGACACCAAGCGCTATGTCGACAAGGCGCCGATCAGCGACGCTGACCGCAAGAAGATTTTCGAGGACAATGCGCGCCGCGTCTATCCGAGGATCAAGACCCACGCGGCGGTCAAGGCGACGGCGTGACGAAGTGTCAGACGGCGCACCGGTAAAACCACGGCGGGCGCAAGCCGAGCGCCGATCGCATGTCATCCGCATCGGCACCCGCGAGATGGAATCGCGCGGCGCGCCGGGCGGCTTCTGGACCGATCTCTATCACCGCTCGATGACCGTGTACTGGCCGGTGTTCTTCGGCAGCGCGGCGCTGATCTTCATCGTGCTCAACGCCATATTCGGCTTTCTGTTACTGGCTGGGCAGAGAGCCGATCGCCAACGTTTCGCCCGACCTGCCGCTGCCGCTGAGCCTGTTCTATTTCTCGATCGAGACGCTGGCGACGGTCGGCTACGGCGACATGCACCCGCAGACCAATTACGGCCATCTCATCGCCACGGTCGAAATCTTCACCGGCATGAGCTTCCTCGCGGTGATGACGGGCCTGATCTTCGCCCGCTTCTCGCGGCCGCGCGCCCGCTTCGTCTTCGCCGAGCATCCGGTGGTCACCGTGCATCAAGGCCAGCCGACCCTGATGATGCGGGTCGCCAATGCGCGCAACAACACCATCTCGCAGGCGAACGCGCGGCTATGGCTGTTCCGCCTGGAATATACCGCCGAAGGCTATCAGCTGCGGCGCTTTCATGAACTGAAGCTCGATCGCCAGGAACATCCGATGTTCGCGCTGAGCTGGACGCTGCTGCACAAGATCGACGAAAACAGCGCGCTGTTCGGCGTGACGACCGAGGAGCTAAACAAGACCGACGCCGCCTTGGCGCTCAATGTCAGCGGCATCGATGACAGCTCGGCGCAGCATCTCTATGCGCGCAAGCTTTATTACCACACCGATATTCTGTGGCGGCATCGCTACCAGGACATCACCAGCATTTCGCCGCAAGGCCGGCTGTTGATCGACTACGGCAAGTTTCACGACGTCATCGCCGAGGACGCGTGATCAGCCCGCCTTGCGCACCGCCGATTGCGTGACGCGGCCGATCCAATGGCTCAGCGCCTTGGCGACGTTGGGCCGCGTCTTTCTGTAATCCATCGCGATCACGTGCTCGACCGGCGCAATCGGCGCGCTGCGGCGTTTGCCGGCATTGCCGGTTGAGCGCCGCGATTTCAAGCGCCGGGATTTCTTGACCGCTCGAAGCGCGATCGGCCCGACATGGGTGAGGAAGACTTTTTCGTGCGGGCGGGTCAGCGTGTCGATGGCTTGCCGCAACGGCAGCCATTTCACCGCCTTCACATCGTCGTTGAGTTCGTGAACCGGCACGCCGGTGGCGCGCATCAGCCAGAATTGCACGATCTTGAGCTTGCCTTCGACCACATACGACACCGAGCCGAGCAATTCGTGCACGGATACATCGTGGCCGGTCTCCTCCAGCACTTCGCGCTTGGCGGCGTCGCGCGGATGCTCGCGCGGGTAGAGCTTGCCTTTCGGCAGCACCCAGGCCTTCTCGCGGCGCAGACGCACGACGGCAAAGCGCGGCCTGACATTGCCGCGCAGCACAATGCCGCCGGCGGCCAGGATCGGAGCGCGGCGTTTCGCCGAATCAGTCATGGGCAAAGTAATGCCGGACGGGCGCAGACCGGGCAAGCCGAGCGGGCCAGGATTGGTGGATAAAGAATCCAGACTGTCACAATCGCCCGATCAGCGATGCGGACGATTCACGCGACGTTGATCACGATCTTGCCGAAGTGCTGGTTGGCGGTCATCACCGACAGCGCCTCGACGATGTCGGCGAGCTTGAAGGTCTTGTAGATCGGCAGCGTGAGCTTGCCGGCCTCCACCGCCGGCCACAGGTCGGCGCGCATGGCCTTGACGATCTCGCGCACCTCCTCGGGCGTGCGGGTGCGGAAGGTGACGCCGATATAGTCGATGCGCTTGAGCGCGTGCATGTCGAAATTGAACTCGCCCTTGGTGCCGCCGAGCCGGCCGACATTGACGATGCGGCCGAGCAGCGCCGCGGCTTCGAGATTGCCAATCGCGACGGGCGCCGACACCATGTCGACGATCAGGTTGACGCCCTTGCCGCCGGTGGCTTTTTTCACATCCTCCGGCCAATCCGGCTTGCCGGTGTCGATGGCGACGTCGCAGCCGTAGTCCTTCAGCCCGGCGCGGCGCTTGGCGTTGGTCGAGGTGCCAAGCACCAGCGAAGCGCCCATCAGCTTGCCGATCTGCATGCCCATCAGGCCGACGCCGGAGCTTGCGCCCTGGATCAGCAGCGTCTCGCCGCGCTTGAGCCGGCCGGCGGTGACCACCGCATTGTGCATGGTCTGCAGCGCGACCGGGAAACACGCCGCCTGCTCGTAAGTCATGTTGTTGCCGGGGATGCGATGGGCGCGGCCGGCATCGGTCACGGTGTATTCGGCAAAGCCGCCCGGCGCCGAAGCCATGACCCGGTCGCCGGCCTTGAAGTCTTTGACCTCGCTGCCGACCGCCTCGACCTCGCCGGAGCACTCCAAGCCGATCCGAGCGCCGATGCCGCCGACGGGACCATGCTGGATGCCCGCGGCCACCAATGTATCGGCGCGGTTGAGGCTCGAGGCGCGGACCTTGATCAGCACCTCATTGGGCTTTGGCTCGGGCTTCGGCAGGTCACGGACCTCGATGCCCTTTTCGCCAAGAACTGCTGCTTTCACGATGATTCCTCCCCCGCTGCACACGCTATATTGCTGTTTTGCAAGCTAACGATTGCCGATCGAGCGGTCCAGCAGGCTTGCCGCGCCGTTTTGCAAGGCGGCGATGGAACGATTTCGAGCGCGAATTGATTTGTATCATCAGCGGCAGCGCTTGCCGCCGATATGAAAACCCCAAGTCAATTCAGGCTTTGCGACAGTTTCATGCAAAACGAAGACTTCGAGAAAAACCGGGCCATGGCGCTCGAAGCGTCGATCATTCCCGGCGCGGCTCCGCCCTATCCTGCGGCCCGCGGCGCACGCCAGAAACGCGAGGACTTTCCCCTTTCCAGCACGTTGCAGAGCGCGGGGTTGCGGCCTGTCGTCGTCGATCTTGAGGGCGCACTCATCGCCTGCGACACTTTGTACGAGCAATGCTTGCGCGCCGCTGCCCGCCAACCGTTACGCGCGATCAAAGCCTTGTCGCAGCTCGGGCAAGGACTGACTGCGGTCAAGGAAGCGATGGCGTCCGTCGCGCGGCCGGGTGCGTTTGCATTTCGCGAGGATGTTGTTGCTTGGCTGCGCGCCGAGGCGGCCTACGGGCGGCCAATCCACTTGGTCACCGCGGCAGACCAAACGGTCGCCGATGCCGTCGCCCACGAGCTGCAATTATTCGACAGCGCGGCAAGCTACTCGCACGGTGACATCAACTGCGAGGCAGACCGGCTCGCCTGGCTGAACGAACGCTTTCCAAGCGGGTTCGACTACCTGGGCGACGGGACGTCGGACCCGGAGCCGCTGCGCGGCGCGCGGCTAATCCATGTCGACTGCGATGGCGGGCGGCAACATGCCGGTATCGAGCAGAGCGATATCCGGCGCGGCCGCGCCTTCGTTCGCCGCCGACCGACGCCGCGCGACTGGCTGGATGCGCTGCGCGTTCATCAATGGAGCAAAAATCTGCTGCTGTTCGTTCCGCTCATTCTTAGCCGAAGCTTCGCCGACCCGGCAGCAGTCCTGAAAGTGGTCTATGCATTTTTCATCTTCAGCGCCGTCGTCTCCGCGACCTACATACTGAACGACCTGCTCGACGTCGATTCAGATCGCCGGCACCCCAAGAAGCGCGAGCGGCCCCTTGCGGCCGGGCGCATATCGGCGCGCGCCGCCAGTTCCGCGGCGGCTTTGTTGCTGATTGTCGGTTTTGCGGCCGGCGCGGCATTGGGCCCGGCGTTCGCCGCGCTGCTGTTCTTGTATCTGGCGACGACCGTCGCCTATTCGCTTTCGATCAAGCGCATTCCGTTCGCCGACGTATTAACTATCGCCATTCTGTTTTCGGTGCGCGTCGGTGCCGGCGCCGTGGCGATACCGGTGTTCGTGTCGCCGTGGCTGTTCTCGTTCTCTTTGTTGTTCTTCCTTTCGCTGGCGCTGAGCAAGCGCCACGTTGAGTTGATCAGGGCGACCGGTAAAAACGACTATACCCTCGATGGCCGCGGTTATCGGCCCAACGATTGGCCGTTGACCCTTGCCATCGGCGTCGCCTCGGCGCTGGCGTCGGTCGTGGTCATGCTGATCTATATCCAGGAGGCGGCGAGCAGCGTCGGTGGCTTCCACGATCCCGATTTTTTGTATCCGATCGCCGCCGCCATTCTGCTCTGGGTCATGCGGCTCTGGATGCTGAGCCATCGCGGCGAGCTCGATGACGATCCCATCGTCTTTGCCCTGAAGGACCGATTCAGTATCGCGCTTGCGGGCATCTGCGTCGCGCTGCTCGCGCTGGCGATGTAGCGCGAACACTGAAAAAACAATGACCAGAACGCAGGATGGCTTGGCGCGTCGGCGATCGCCGATAGCCGCCCTCATCTCAACGGACCGGACATGCCACAGGCGCTCGTAACGCTGTGGACCACGCTCACGGTCTCGCTCCCGGTGCTCGCGTTCTTCGCGCTCACGGGCCGAGCGGCCCTGAAAGCGGCCGGCGTCGATGAAGCCGCCCTGACCTTGTGGCTTGTCGCCCCTGCCGCAGGCGCGGCGTGCTGGTCGGCGTTGTCATTCTTCATTCTGTCCGTAGCCGGCTTTCACGCTTCGATCATTTGGGCGGGGATCGTTGTCGCCCTTGCCGCCGCCCTCTTCGCCCTGCGCGGAATGTGGGGCGGCGCGGTCGGCTGGCGCAGCGCCGCGCCGATCGTGATTGCGCTTTGCGCGCTCGCGGTGCTGCCGATTTTGCCGTTGCTCCCGGCATTCGAGGACGGCGGTCTGTATTACGGCCTTGCGATCTTCGACCATGTCAAAGTCGCCTTGGTCGACTCGATTTATCGTGAAGGCTTGCCGCCAGTTTCCCCCTACATTGCGCCGGACGGCAAGCCGGCGGCGTTGTTCTACTACTATGGCTGGTACGTGTTGGCCGCCGAGATCCGCGCGATCTTCGGCTGCTCCGGCTACATCGCCGACGTCGCGCTCAGCCATGTCACGGCGGCCTCGTCGCTCGCGCTGATGTGCGCCATTGCCTACCGGCTCTGCGGCTCGCGCGCGGCGATCGGCGGCGTCGTGCTCATCGCGTCCGTCGCCGACCCGGAAGCGCTGCTGGCACGGCTTGTCGGCTGGCCGGCGGTGCTGAAGCTGAAAGGTGACGAGTGGGGCATCGACAATTGGCTGCAGCAGAACTTCTGGGCGCCGCAGCATGTCTTTGCGGCGACCGCCGTTGTCTTTGCCATCGTTGCCGTAGGCTGGCTGTGCGCACCCAACGCCAAGACCTGGCGCCTCGCCGTCGTCGTTGCCGGCGCCGCGGCGGCGGCCGTCACCGCCTCGATCTACGCCGGCGCCTTTGTGCTGGCCGCGATCGCCTTGCCGGCGGCTGCGATCCTCATGTGGGACATGTGGGCCACGCCATCGCGCTTTCGCATCGTCGCGCCGTTGCTGATGGCCGTGGCGCTCGCCGGCCTGCTGAGCGCGCCGATGATTCGCAATCTCGCATCTTTCGGCAGCGGGGCGCCGAAAATCCTGGGCTTCTGGATTTATCCGTCGCTCGGCTTCATCGAGCCCACGACCGTCGGTGGAAAAATCGCGCACATCGTTGCGTTCTGGCTCATGCTGCTGCCGCTGCGCATCGGCCTTGTCTACGTGCTTGGCCTTTGGCAACTGCGCCGGCCGCAGGCGAAGCCCCATACGCCACAATTCCTGTTCTGGGCGCTTGCGGTGACCACCGTCGTCATCTGCCTGCTGGTGGCGCAGTTCGTGGCAAGCACGCTGGAGCGAAACGATCTCGGCTGGAGATTCATTCTTCCTGCCGTGCTGCTATTGACCGCTGCGGCCGGCGCCCTGGTCGGCCGATGGATCAGCGAGCTTCTGACCGCGCAGGATCGACGCGCACGAGGCGGCCGCTGGCGAGCGGCGGTGGCGCTGCTCATCGTCGGCGCCATAAGCCTGCCGCTGACCGTGCTCGGCGTTCGCCAAGCCGGCGAGCAATTCTTCCTTGGCGGCAGCGGTCTCGATGAGACGCAGCGGCACGTCCATCGCGTCTTCGCCGCCCAGCAGGCGGCGTGGCGCGATGTTCAGGCGCGAACGGCGCCGAGCGATCTCGTGATCTCAAATCCCACTGCCTTCGACGACCGGCCTTCCTGGAGTTCCAATCTGCCCTGGGCGCTGTTCGCCGACCGATCGTCGCTCCTATCCAGCGCCAACTGGGCGAGACTTTTGTCCTCGCAGCTGCGGCCGAGCGGCATCATCGGCGACTACGCGCAGATGCTCGACCGCGTGTTCGCAGGACACTCAAGCCCGCAAGACCGCGATGCGCTTGCCGGCCCGCTCAAGGTGCGCATGATCGTGGTCACGCCGCTCGATGCGCTGTGGGCCGACGACAGCTCGGTCACGCCACGCTTTGCACGCGTCGCGCAGGGTCAAGACTACCGCCTTTACGCGCCGCGCGATCGCGACTAGGCAGTCGAGCCGAGCCTGCTATCTCGCAGAACGAAGCGCTCGCGCACGGCGCGCACCCATTGCCGTTGCAGGCTGATGAGGTACGATAGGTCATGAACCAGCTCGTCCGGCCAAAAATCGGCGCTTCGGCCTGCCCGCACGACTGTCCGTCGACCTGCGCGCTCGAAGTCGAGATCATCGACGGGCGCACCATCGGCCGGGTTCGTGGCGCTGAAGAAAATGCTTACACGGCCGGCGTGATCTGCGCCAAGGTCGCGCGCTACGCCGAGCGCGTGCATCACCCCGATCGCTTGAAGCATCCGCTGCGCCGCGTCGGCGCCAAGGGCTCGGGCGAATTTGCGCCGATCTCGTGGGATGACGCGCTCGATCTGGTCGCCGAGCAATTCGTCCGCGCCGAAGCGAAGCACGGCTCCGAAGCGGTGTGGCCGTATTATTACGCCGGCACCATGGGGTTCGTGCAGCGCGACGGCATCAACCGGCTGCGCCACGCCAAGAAATATTCCGGCTTCTTCTCCACCATCTGCGTGAATCCGGCGTGGACCGGTTTTATCGCCGGCACCGGCAAGCTCGCCGGCGCCGATCCGCGCGAGATGGCGAAGTCCGACCTGGTGACGATCTGGGGCACCAATGCGGTGAACACCCAGGTCAATGTGATGACGCACGCGACGCGGGCCCGCAAGGAACGCGGCGCCAAGATCGTCGTCGTCGACATCTACATGAACTCGACCATGCAGCAGGCCGACCTGGCGGTGCTGATCCGGCCCGGCACCGACGGTGCGCTGGCCTGCGCGGTGATGCATTGCCTGTTCCGCGACGGCAAGGCCGACTGGGATTATCTCGAGCGTTACACCGATGCGCCGCGCGAGCTCGAGGACCATGTGCGTACGCGCGATCCGGATTGGGCGTCGCAGATCACCGGCTGCCCGGCGGCGACGATCGAGGAATTCGCCCGCCTGGTCGGCGAGAGGAAGCGCGCCTATTTCCGGCTCGGTTACGGCTTCTCCCGCTCGCGCAACGGCGCGATCAACATGCATGCGGCGAGCTGCATCCCGGCGGTCACCGGCGCCTGGCAGCTCGAAGGCGGCGGCGCCTTTCACAACAACGGCGATATTTTTCACTTCGACAAAAGCCTGATCGAAGGCTCCGACGTGCGCGATCCGTCGATCCGCATGCTCGACCAGTCGCGCGTCGGCGCCATCCTCACCGGCGACAGCGACGCGCTGCAAAACCGCGGCCCGGTCACGGCGATGCTGATCCAGAATACCAACCCGGTCTCGGTCGCGCCCGACCAGGAAGTGGTCAAGCGCGGCTTTGCGCCGCGACGATCTGTTCGTCTGCGTGCACGAGCAGTTCATGACCGACACGGCGAAAGTCGCCGACGTGGTGCTGCCCGCCACCATGTTCGTCGAGCACGACGACATGTATCAGGCCGGCGGCAGCCAATACATTCTGCTCGGGCCGAAGCTGATCGACCCGCCCGGCGAATGCCGCTCCAACCACGAGGTGAATTGCGCGCTGGCGAAAAAACTCGGCGCCAAGCATCCGGGTTTCGCCATGACGCCGCGCCAGCTGATCGACGGCACCTTGCAAAAATCCGGCTGGGGCACGCTCGCCGAGCTGGAAGCCAACCGCTGGATCGATTGCCAGCCGGATTTCGCCACCGCGCATTATCTCAACGGCTTCGCCTATCCGGACGGCAAATTCCGCTTCAAGCCGGACTGGCCCAAAGTGCCGTTCGGGCGCTGGCACCGCAACGTGCCCTCGCGCCCGATTCCGTCGCTGCCCGACCATTGGGATGTGATCGAGGAGGCCGACGCCGAGCATCCGTTCCGGCTCGCGACCTCGCCGGCGCGCGGCTTCCTCAATTCGACTTTTACGGAGACGCCGACCTCGCTCAACCGCGAGCAGCGGCCGACGGTGATGATCAATCCCGACGATGCCGCGGCGCTTGGCGTTGCCGATGGCGAGAAAGTCGTGCTCGGCAACCGGCGCGGCCAGGTGCAATTGCACGCAAAACTGTTCGACGGCGTGCGCCGCGGCGTGCTGATCGCGGAATCGCTGTGGCCCAATTCCGCCTATGCCGACGGCCGCGGCATCAACACGCTCACCGGCGCCGACTCGATCGCGCCGTATGGCGGCGCGGCGTTCCATGACAACAAGGTGTGGCTGAAGACGCTGGCGAACTGATTTTCGTGCGCTTCATTGCTTGTGCGTCACCGTCGTCGGGATGTGGTTGAGCTCCTCGCAGCCAGTCGCGGTCACGATCACCGTGCCGCCGATATTGACCCGGTGATTGCCGATGCACGCATTGGGCTCGAAGGCGAACACCATGCCGGGCTGCAATATCGCCTGGCGCGCCCGCGCCGCGTTGGCGCCGGCGTAGCGCACGTCGAGCTTGACCTGATCCTGATTGACCAAGGTGCGGCCGGCCAGAAAATGCGGCCCGACCGAATGCACCAGCGGCGTATAGCCCCAGCAGCCGGCCGACTTCAGCGGCTCCTCCATCGCCGCCAGCAGATCGGCGAAGGCTATTCCGGGTTTTAGCGCCTTGATGCCGGCGGCGTAGGAAGCGAGCGCGACGCGTTCGCATTGCTTGTTGGTGTCGTCGAGCGGATCGAGCGCCACCGTCATCTGCACCTGGACTTCCTGGTTGCCGCACAGCGGCATCAGCTCGGCCTGCATCAGGTCGCCGCGCTGCAGGATGCGCGGCGCCTCGCCGCTGGTGGTCCAGCGCGGCGGGCCCCACGACAATGTATGAGGCCCGGAATTCATGACGATCACCGGATAGCGCACGCCGATGCCGTGCCGGAGCATCTCGGCCGTGCCTTCGGCGAACACCACCTCCTCGCCGACGCCCGGCGCCGCGACCTCGGCGATGACCTTGCAGGCGGCTTCGGCGGCACGCGCGGCGTAGCGCACCTGCGCCAATTCCTCGTCGCTCTTGACCAGCATCAGGTGGCTGAACTCTTCGGAAATATCCTGCCAGCGCGCCTTGGGCAGCGCCGCCGTCAGCTCCATCCAGAAATTGGCCGGGATGGCGCCGTAGATTTCGGTCGGCGCCTGCGAGCTCAAGCCGACGACGCCAAGACTGCTCTCGGCCAGTTTTTTCTCGCGAAACACTTCGGCAACGCCGGTGCCGCTGGTCGCGACGCGATAGTCATCGACCCACAAGGTCGCGCCGCGCTCCTGCGACCAGCGCGCCCGCATCACCCGCAGATAGGCCCAGGTGATGACGACCGGATCGCCTTCGAGCGGAAAGATCACGCAGCCTTCGTTGTAATCGTCGCTGATATAGGTCTCGTACATTTCGCGTGAGCGGAAGCCGGCGACCAGGAGGCCGTCGAAGCCGCGCTCGCGCATCAGCGTGCGGACTTTCGCCCAGCGGCGGTCGCGCTCGGCGAGCGAGAGGGTCGGTGGTTGCATTTGCGGATTGGCCATGGCGCTACACTATCACTGCGCGTCCGGTCGACAAGGTGGCCGCCCGCCGCGTAATGTTCGCCCGTTCGACGATGTGTGGCCCTCGCGGCGGAGCAAGATGGCGATGAGCAAATGGCGGGTCTGGCTTGCGGCAATTTTGGTCGCCTGCTACGGCGCGGCCGGACCGGCGCGCGCGCAAACCTATCCGTCACGGCCGATCACCATTGTCGTGCCGTATCCCGCCGGCGGCGTCACCGACAACCTGGTACGGCTGCTGGCCGAGCGAATGAAAAATTCGCTTGGCCAATCGATCGTCGTCGAAAACATCGGCGGTGGCGGCGGCACCATCGGCGTCGATCGCGTGTCGCGCGCGGCGCCCGACGGCTACACGCTGGTGCTGGGCAACAGCGAAAGCATGGTGTTCGCGCCGGTCACCATGGCGATCTCCTACAACGCGCTGACCGACTTCGAGCCGGTGGCGCTGTTGCCGAGCTATCCGTTCCTGCTGGTGACGACCAACGATGTGCCGGCGAAAAATCTTGAGGGCTTGATCGCCTGGATCAAGGCCAATCCGGAAAAGGTGCTCCAAGGCACCGTCGGCGTCGGCACCATGCAGCACCTGTGCGGCTTGCAGCTGCAAAAGACCATCGGCGTGAAATGGCAATTGGTGCCCTATAAAGGCGGGGCGCCGGCCATGCAGGACCTGCTCGGCGGACAGATCAACTTCATGTGCACCACCACCGGCGGCTTTCTGCAACTGGTGCACGACGGACGAATCAAGGCTTACGCGGTGACGGCGAAGAAGCGCATCGTCGCCGCGCCGGAAATTCCGACCGCGAACGAGTTCGGGCTGCCGGGCTTCTACACCTCGGTCTGGAATGCGCTTTGGGTGCCGAAGGGCACGCCGAAAGACATCATCGCCAAACTCAACGCCGCCGTGACCGCAGGTCTGGCCGATCCCGAACTGCAAAAGCGCATGACCGAGATGGGGCTGGACAATGTGGACAGCGACCAGCACACGCCCGAGGCGCTCGGCACGCTGCGCCAGGCCGAGATCGACAAGTGGTGGCCGATCATCAAGGCCGCCGGCCTGAAGGCGGAATAGCGGCGTGCTATAGTTGTTTTCCGACGTTGCTCCCGGAAGCACAAAACCATGACGCTGATTGAACGCCGCCCGCCGTCGCGCACACAAACCGCAATGCCGGAACTTTCCGACATCGACATCGCCACCACGCGCCCCGGCACGCCCGGCGGTATTTTCATGCGGCAGTTCTGGCACGCGCTCTATCGCAGCCAGGATTTGCCCGTGGGCCAGGCCAAGCCGATCCGCATCATGAGCGACGATTATGCGCTCTATCGCGGCCATTCCGGGATTGCGCAGGTCGTCGATTACCATTGCCCGCATCGCGGCGCGCCGCTGCATCTCGGCTGGATCGAGGACGACGCCATCCGCTGCGTCTATCACGGCTGGAAGTTCGACAGCTGCGGCCAATGCGTCGATCAGCCGGCCGAGGAAGCGGGCTTTGCCCGCAAGGTGCAACTGCGCACTTACCCGACCCGGGAATATTTGGGCCTCATCTTCGGCTATTTCGGCCCCGGCGAGCCGCCGCCGTTCCCGCATTTTCCACACCGCTCGACCGAGGGCTTGATCCAGGTCTGGAACGTCGAGCCCGTGCCCTGCAATTATCTGCAAAGCTTCGAGAACAGCATGGACGAAGTGCACGTCGCCTTCGCCCACCAGCCCGGCGGCTCGCACGCCAAACTGTCAGCCGATTTGCCGATCATCACCGCGGAAGAAACCGATTGGGGCATGCTGCGCTACGGCACGCGCAAGTCCGGCAAGGTGCGGCACACGCTGCATTACGCGCCGAACCTGACGCGGGTGATCGTGCCGCCGCTTGCCGGCATGGACGGCGTCGGCGGCTGGACCGAAATCTATTTCAGCTTCACGCCGGTCGATGACGAGAACCATTTGTGGCTGATCACCAGCCACGTCGCGGTCACCGGCAAGGAGGCAGACGCCTATCGGGCGAAACGCGCCGAATACGACCGCAACGTTGCGGCGGCGCCGCCGGTGATGGACGTGGTCCGCGATATCTGGTCAGGAAAAGTGCGTTTCGCCGACGTGATTCATCCGGACCTCGCCATCGTCCAGGACATCGCCGTGCAAGCCGGCCAAGGCCGCATCGAGGATCGCGAGGCCGAGCGGCTGGGCCGTTCCGATGCTGGCATCATCCTATGGCGGAAAATTCTGACGCGCGAATTCCGCGCCATCGCCGAAGGCCGGCCGGCCAAGCGCTGGACCACGCCGCCGGCGGATGTGGTGCCGACGCTCGGGTTCTAGTTGAGGTGCGCACAACGGCAAAAATGGAGAATAAATAATGGACAATCCAACGGCTTTTTTTGGCTGGTTCGCGTTTGCCATTGTGGCCTTCCTGGTGCTCTCCACGATCCTGGGAAGCTTTTTTACGGTCAACACCGCGCAGGTCGCGGTCATCACGCGATTTGGCAGATTTCTTCGTGTCGCCAATCCGGGCTTGAACTGGAAGTGGCCGTTCATCGACACCGTGGCCGGCAGGATCAGCCTGCGCGTCAATCAGATTACCTTGACGATGGAGACCAAGACCAAAGACAACGTCTTCGTCACCATTCCCATTTCCGTGCAAAATCGCGTTCGTCCCGAAAAGGCCTTCGATGCTTTCTACAAACTGTCCAATCCGGCGGAGCAGATTCAGGCTTATGTCGAACAAGTCATCCTCGGGCATGTTCCCGGCATGACGCTGGATGAGGTGTTTGCAAGCCAATCCGGCATCGCGGCCGCCGTGAAACAGGAGCTGGACGCCGATATGGCCGGGTTCGGCTATGAAATCGTCAATGTCCTGGTCACCGACATCGTTCCCGACGCCAAGGTCAAGTCGGCCATGAACGACATCAATGCCGCGCAACGCGAACAGGTCGCGGCAAACGCCAGGGGCGAGGCCGAAAAAATTCTCGTGGTCAAGCGGGCCGAGGCCGAAGCGGAAAGCAAGGCTCTGCAAGGCCAAGGCATCGCCAATCAGAGGAAAGCCATCATTGAGGGACTGCAGGGCTCGATCGAGCAATTTCAGAAAGTCGTCGGCGGCGTATCCACCACGGAGGTCATGCAGCTCGTGCTGGTGACGCAATATTTCGATACGATCAAATCCATCGGCGAAAGCGATAAGACCAATACGCTGTTCCTGACGCACTCCCCCGGAGCCGTGAAAGATATTTCCGACGAAATCATGCGATCCATGATTGTCGCGGAAAGAGCGAAGGTCTAAATCGCGTCGAAATCTACACCAAGCCGGCGCGGCGGAAACCTTCCAGATAGTGCTCGCGCTCGGCGTCGTGCTCGATCGGCATCTCGCTCGCGATCCAGCCAAGTGAAATATTGGGCTGCGCGCGGCGCAACTCCTGCAATGCGGCCTTGGCGACATCGGTCTGGCCGGCCATGCCTGCAGCCGCCGTCAGCACCCGGTGAGCGCCGACAAAATCCGCGCGCTGCCGGATGCCTTCGCGGGCAAGACGCATCGCCTCGTCATAGTTGCGTCCGACGAACTGCGCGTACGAGGCGATGCCGCAGTAAACCGCCGAAAGCGGATCGCGCGGACTTAACAGCAATGCCCGTTGCGCGGCCGATACGGCCTCTTGCCAGCGCCCGCAATAGGCCAGCGCCAAGCCATAATAGCCCTGAGCCAGCGAGAAGTTCGGATTGAGCCGCAGCGCCAACTCGAACTCGGCCAACGAGTCGTCGAAGCGCCGCGCGAACAAATAAACACACGCCAATGCGCAGTGCGCCCAAGGATCCTCGCTGTCGGCCAGGATCGCCGCCGCCGCGGCACGCTCGGCGATCGGCGCCACGGCCGCCATGTCCTCCCAACCCATATGGGCGCTGAATGTATGGCTGGTGGCGAGCACGCCGAGTGCCTGGCCGTAATGCGGGTCGATGGCGGTCGCCTTCTCGAGCAGCGCTTGGGCGACGACATTGTCCTGGCGCGTCACCCGCCAATAATGCGACAGCGCCCGCATCACCAGATCCCAGGCATCCATGCTGTCCGGCGCCTTGCGCCTGGCGCGGAAATTTTCCGCGGCATAGAGCTGCGGCTCGATCGCGGCGACGATCGCTTCGGTGATCTCGTCCTGCACCGCGAACACATCGGCAAGATCGCGATCGTAGCGCTCCGCCCAGATGTGGCTGCCGGTGGCGACGTCGTTGAGCTGCGCGGTGATACGCACGCGCTCTCCGACCTTGCGCACGCTGCCCTCGACCACATAGCCGACGCCGAGCTCCTGGGCGACTTGCTTCAAATGGACGGCCTTGCCCTTGTAGATGAATGAAGAATTACGCGCGATCACGAAGAACCAGCGCAGCTTCGACAGCGCGGTGATGATGTCCTCGCTGATGCCGTCGGAAAAATACTCTTGCGCCGGATCGTCGGTCATATTGGTGAAGGGAAGCACGGCGATGGCGGGCCGGTCCGGCAACGGCAAAGCCGGGCGCGACGGCTCGTGGTCTTCATCCGTCGGCTCGGCATGAGCCGGCGCGCCGCCCGTTGGCCTGCGCACGTCGCCGACAAAGCGAAAACCCTTGCGCGCGATGGTGCGGATCAGTTTCTGGTCGTTGCCGTTGTCACCGACCGCCTTGCGCGCGGCGTTGATGCGGCTGGTCAAAGTCGAATCCGACACGACCCGGCCGCCCCAGATCGAGGCGAGGAGATCGTCCTTGCTGACGACGCGGTCGCGGTTCTCCACCAGGTAGACCAGGAGATCGAACACCTGCGGCTCCACGGCAATAGCCTCGGCGCCGCGGCGCAGCTCCCGGCGGTCGGTGTCAAGCCTATGATCGGAAAAGAGAAATTCCACGTCGTCGCCCTGCTTTCGGCATACGGCGCCGGCCTCAAGGAATAATCAAGCCCATCTCATAGGCAAATCAAGGACCGGGCAAAGTCTTTCGGTCGCACCCCGGGCATGCTGCCCGATCGTAGTCCCATGACTCCAAGAGAACGAAGGCGACCATGACCCAGATTCAGACACTCAACGCGGACACACGCGGCCAAGGCAATGTCATCGGCCGCATCGTCGCGTTCCTCTACGGCCTCGCGGCCTACGCCATATTCTTCGTCACCTTCCTCTACGCCATCGGCTTCGTCGAAGGCATGCTGGTGCCGAAGACCATCGACAGCGGCAGCGCCGGGCCGCCGGTGCAGGCGCTGATCGTCAATCTCGTGCTGATGTCGATCTTCGCCATTCAACACAGCGTGATGGCGCGGCCACAGTTCAAGCGCTGGTGGACCAAGCTGGTGCCACGGTCGGTCGAGCGCACCACTTATGTGCTGCTGGCAAGCTTGGCGCTCGCGCTGCTGCTCTGGCAGTGGCAGCCGATGCCGTCGGTCGTGTGGCAGATTGCCGAGCCGCAGCTTGCCATGGCGGTGACGGTGCTGTCGTTCGCCGGCTGGCTGATCGTGCTCACCAGCACGTTCCTGATCAACCACTTCGAATTGTTCGGCTTGCACCAGGTGACCAACAACCTCACCGGCCGCGCCATGCCGGCGCCGCGCTTCCGTACGCCGCTGTTTTATCATTTCGTGCGGCATCCGATTTATCTCGGCTTCATCATCGCATTCTGGGCGGCGCCGGTCATGACCGTCGGCCACCTGCTCTTCGCCGCAGTGACCACGGCTTACATCTTCGTCGGCATCTGGCTCGAGGAGCGCGATCTGATCGACGTGTTCGGCGAAGAATATCGCCGCTATCGGCAACGCGTGTCGATGCTGCTGCCGTGGCGCAAGAGCGGAAGCTGATGAGCCACGTTCAAGCGCGCACGCCCGCTCGCACGCGCAGTGTCGATCACGATGACGGACAACCATCGTTGATGTGCCCGATTACCGCACGTCGCTGCGAAGGCGACCTGTCCTACCTGTGCGAGGACTATGGTTGCGCCCGCAAGGGCGGCCTGTCACCGCATTCGGAAGAAAACGCCTGACCCGGTGTTCTTAAGGTTCCCGCGGCCGTTCGGCCATCGGGAATTTGTGTCCAGTCAAACGAGGAAGAAGAAGACGATGAAGTATAAAGGTCAGTGTTTCTGCGGCACCGTTCAATTGGAAGTTTCCGGTGCGCCGGAAGGCATGGGCTATTGCCATTGCCGCTCATGCCGATCGTGGTCCGGCGGCCCGGTCAACGCGTTCACGCTGTGGAAGCCGGATGCGGTGAAGGTCACCGCCGGCGCCGACCACGTTGCCACGTTCCAGAAGACGCCGCTCAGCCAGCGGCAATACTGCGGCAAATGCGGCGGCCACCTGATGACCAACCACCCGACATTGGGCCTGGTGGACGTGTTCGCGGCAACGCTGCCGACGCTCAAATTCGAGCCCGGCGTGCACATCAATTATGCCGAAACCGTTCTGCCGACGCGCGACGGATTGCCGAAGCTGAAGGACTTTCCGAGCGAGTTCGGCGGCTCGGGCGAGGCCGTGCCGGAGTAATCGGCCGATCTCGGCTTACGAATTGCCCCACACCTCACGCGCCGTGTCGACGACGAGCTCAAGCTTCTTGATCTCGTCGTCGACCGTCATGGCGTTGCCGCCGATGCCGGAGGAGAAGCCGCATTGCGGCGATAGCGCCAATTGCTCGAGCGGCGCGTAGCGGCTGGCCTCGTCGATGCGACGCTTGAGCTCGTCCTTGGTCTCCATGTGCGGGCTTTTGGTGGTGACGAGGCCGAGCACCGCGATCTTGCCCTTGGGCAGGAAACGCAGCGGCTCGAAGCCGCCGGCGCGCGCCGAGTCGTATTCCAGGAAATAGCCGTCGACGCCGATGTCGTTGAACAGCAGCTCGGCGATCGGCTCGTAGCCGCCGTCGGCGATCCAGGCGCCGGCGAAATTGCCGCGGCACAGATGCATGCACACCGTCATGTCGGCCGGCTTGCCGGCGATCGCGGCGTTGAGCAGCTTGGCGTAGGTCTTCGGCAGCGTCGCCGGGTCCTCGCCGATATTGGCGACCTGGCGGCGCAGTTCCGGATCGCACAGATAGGCGAGATTGACCTCGTCGATCTGCAGATAGCGGCAGCCGGCTGCGGCGAGGTCGCGGATTTCGGCGCGATAGACGTCCGCCAGATCGTCGTAGAACGCATCCATCTCCGGATAGGCCTTGGCATCGATCGCCTCGCGGCCGCCGCGGAAATGCACGATGGTCGGCGACGGAATGGTGATCTTCGGCGTCGCCTTGGCGACCGATTTGAGGAACTTGAAATCGTCGACGAAAATGCCCGTGGGACGCGACAGCTTGCCGGCAACCTGCAGCGACGGCGGCGAGTGATCGCGGGTGCCGGCGGCGGAATGAAACCGCACCGTGAGTTTTGACGCCATCGGCTTGACGTTGCCGATCTTGAGCAGGAAATCGCGCTGCCAGGAATGCCGGTTGTATTCGCCGTCGGTGGCGAGTTTCAGCCCGATCTCCTCCTGCAGGCGCACCACGCCGCGGATCGCGTCGTGCTGGATGCGGGTCAGCTCGGCCGGCGGCATCTCGCCCTTCTCCGCCGCCGTCTCGCGCCGCGATCAGCGCATCGGGCCGGATCAGGCTGCCGACATGGTCGGCGCGGAATGGCGGTTTCACTCGCTCTTGCATGGGTCACTTGTCCGTTTGAGGCGTTTTCCTGGTCATGCCATCGGTGTAGAAGGATGGCAATGTTTGCATGAGGTTTGCCAATGGAAGCTTCGGCTCCGCAGGCTTTGGGCTATGTCGGCGTGCGCGCCAAGGATTTGGCCGACTGGGCGAGCTATGGCTCGGGCCTGCTCGGCCTGCAGCGCATCGACAAGTCGCGCTCGACGCTGGCCTTCCGCATGGACGACCGCAAGCAGCGCATCATCGTCGCCGCCGACGGCGGCGAGGGCATCGGCTTTTTCGGCTGGGAGGTCGCCGATGCCGCGGCGCTCGACGCCATCGCGGCGCATCTGGAGAGAAACGCGATCAAGGTGGCGCGCGGCGCCCGCGCGCTGGCCGACGAGCGCCACGTCAAAGATCTGATCGTGTTCAACGATCCGCTCGGCAACCGGCTGGAACTGTTCCACGGCGCCGAAACCACGGCGGAGCCGTTCCGGCCCGGCCGCTCGATCTCGGGCTTCCGCACCGGGCCGCTCGGCCTGGGCCATGTCGTGCTCAATGTCGATACCGCGGAAACCATCGATAAGCTGATGGCGTTCTATCGCGGCGTGCTCGGCTTCCGGCTGACCGATTATTACGACCATCCGTTCGTCGCGCGGTTCCTGCACCTCAATCCGCGCCACCACAGCCTCGCCTTCATCCAGACCGGCAAGAACGCCGTGCATCACATCATGATGGAGCTGTTCAGCTTCGACGACGTCGGCCAGGGCTACGATCTGGCGCTCGGCGAAGAGGGCCGCGTCGGCGTGACGCTCGGCCGCCACACCAGCGACTTCATCACGTCGTTCTACACGCTGGACGCCGTCCGCCTTCATGGTCGAATACGGCTGGGGCGCGCGCTCGATCGACGTCGCCACCTGGCAGGCCTCCGAGCGCAAGGAAGGCCCGAGCATGTGGGGCCACGACCGCGTCTGGCTGTCGAAGGAAGACAACGCCAAGGCCCGCGCGCTGCGGCTCAAGAACGCCGCCGACGGCTTTCGCCGCCCGGTGCAGGTGATGGACGGCAATTACCAGGTCATGTCCGGCGTCTGTCCGTGGTGGGACAGTTTCAAAGCAAAAACCGCCGCGCAGTAATCAGCAAATATAGGGGCTGAGCATGGCCGCCCATGCCGGCGCCAACAACATTCACACGCGAAAAATCGCCGAATTCGTCTCGGGGCTGACCTACGAGCAAATTCCCGCCGAGGTCCGCGAGCGGATAAAGCTGCTCATTCTCAATTCGCTCGGCTGCGCCATCTACGGCGCCAATCTCGAATGGTGCCGCATCCTGCGCGCCACGCTCGAAGCGCTCGACGCAACGCGCACGACCTCGATCTGGGGCACCGACCGAAAGCTGTCTTCGCCGCATGCGGCGCTGCTCAACGGCACCCAGGTGCAGGGCTTCGAGCTCGACGACGTGCACCGCAAGGCCGTGCTCCATGTCGGCGCGGTGACGCTGCCGGCGCTGATCGCCGTCGCCGAGAGCCACGCGCAACTGTCCGGCCGCGATCTCCTCACCGCAGCCGTCGCCGGCTACGAGATCGGGCCGCGCGTCGGCCTGTGCATGGGCCAGGAGCATATCGGCCAGGGCTGGCATTCCGGCGCCACGGTCGGGATTTTCTCGGCCGCCGCCGGCGCGGCGCGCGGGCTCGAGCTCGATGCCGAAAAGACCGTGCACGCGCTCGGCATCGCCGGCACCCAATCGTCCGGCCTGATGGCGGCGCAATACGGCGCCATGGTCAAGCGCATGCATGCCGGCCGCGCCGCGCAGAGCGGGCTTTACGGCGCGCTGCTGGCAAAGGACGGCTTCACCGGCATCGTCGACGTGTTCGAGGCGCCCTATGGCGGCTTCTGCACCACGTTCTCGCGCTCGAACGACCGCTTCAATCTCGAGGAGCTGAGCGCAGGCCTCGGCGAGCGCTTCGAGACCATGCGCATTTCGCTGAAATTCTATTCCTGCGTCGGCAGCAACCACACCACGCTCGACGCCATCCGCGACATCCGCAAGCGCCGGCCGTTCACGCTCGACGACATCGACGAGATCGTCGTGCACGGCTCGCAGGTCACCGTCGATCACGTCGGCTGGCCGTACCGGCCGGAAGGCCTGACCGTCGGCGCAGCTCAACCTGCCGTTCTGCGTCGCCACGCTCTTGATCGAGGGCGACGTGTTCGTCGACGAGTTCACCGCCGACTGCGTCGACGACGCGGCGCGCATAAAGCTCTCGCGCAAGGTGAAGGTGGTGCACGATCCCGCCATCACCGCGCTCGGCGCCGGTTCCCGGCATAAGGTGCGCGTCGATATCAGTTTCCGCGACGGCACGATCGAAAGCGAGACCCGCGAGGCGCCGCGCGGCAGCGAGCAATCGTTCGCCAGCGCCGACGACATCGTCGCAAAATTCCGCAAGCTCACCCGCGGCGTCATGCAGGAAACGCAGCAGGACGCGTTGGTCGATGCCGTGCTCGGCCTGGACAAATTGCCGGACAGTCTTACGCTCATCGAACGATTGCGCGTCGGCAACAAGGAATAGGCAATGGAATTCGGCGTCTTCGATCATCTCGATCGCACCGGGCAAAAGCTGCCGGATTTCTACGAGGACCGTCTCAAGATCGCCGAAGCGTACGACCGCGCAGGCTTCTACGCCTATCATCTCGCCGAGCATCATTCGACGCCGCTCGGCATGGCGCCGTCGCCGAACGTCTTCCTCGCCGCGCTGGCGCAGCGCACCAAGCGGCTGCGCTTCGGCCCGCTGGTCTTCGTGCTGCCGCTCTACCATCCGCTGCGGCTCATTTCGGAAATCTGCATGCTCGACCAGATGAGCGGCGGCCGGCTGGAGCTCAGCTTCGGCCGCGGCGCCTCGCCGATCGAAGCCGAATATTTCGGCGTCGATGCCGAGGAGCGGCAGGATATTTACGCCGAGGCCCTGGACGTGATCCTGCGCGGGCTCACGCACAAGACACTCGATTTCCACGGCAAGTATTTCGACTTCGACAACGTGCCGATGGAGCTCGAACCGCTGCAAAAGCCGCATCCGCCGCTGTGGTACGGCGTGCACGCGCCCGACAGCGCCGAGCGCGCGGCCAAGCGCAACCTCAACGTCGTCAGTCTCGATTCACCCACCGATACGCGGCTTTCGATCGAGCGCTACCGCGCGACGTGGCGCCCGCCGCATCCGGGCGCGACGATGCCGAAGCTAGGCCTCGGCCGCTTCATCGTGGTGGCAGAGACCGACGCCGAGGCGCTACGCCTCGCCCGTCGCGCTTATCTGCCCTGGCATCGCAGCTTCACGCATTTGCCGAGGCTGCGCGGCCGCGCGCAGACCCATCCGCGGCCGCCGCAATGGGATGCGCTGGTCGCCGTCGGCCAGGGCATCGCCGGATCGCCGAAAACGGTGACGGCGTTCCTGCAGTCGCAGCTCGCCGAAACGCAATGCAATTACGTCGTCGGGCAATTCGCGTTCGGTGATTTGACGCGCGACGAATGTCTGCGCTCGATCGAACTATTCGCCGACGAGGTGATGCCGGTATTGCGCGCGACGAATGGCGCTGACATTCCCCTCCCCCTTGTGGGGAGGGGTTAGGGGTGGGGGTCGGGAGGTGACGCGCAGGCGTCGACGATTGCGACTTCCCCTCCCGACCCCCACCCTACCCTCCCCACAAGGGGGAGGGCTTTGGCTAAGTATCCCGCATCGCTTTCAGATGCCGCATCACCCGGGCGCGCAGCGCCGCCTGCTGCTCCGGGCTCCATTTCTGGAAACCCTCGCCGGATTTGAAGCCGAGCTTTCCGTTCGCCACCAGCTCTTGCAGATAGGGCGACGGCCCCGGCCGGTTCTCGATCGCCGGCAGCACCACGTCGTGGATGGCGAGCGTGAGATCGGTGCCGACCTGATCGGCGTTTTCGATCGGGCCGAGCACGGCGAGGCGGCGGCCGAACGAGGCCTTGACCACGTCGTCGACGGTCTTGGCGTCGCAGATGCCGTGCTCGACCAGCGAGATCGCCTCGCGCCACAGCGCGTGCTGCAGCCGGTTGCCGATGAAGCCCGGCACGTCTTTCTTGACATGCGCCGGCGTCTTGCCGGCCGCGGCGTGCAGCTCCATGGTCCATTGCGATCGACCTGCGGCGAGGTCCATTGCGTGCCGATCACCTCGACCAGCGGCACCAGGAACGGCGGATTCCACCAATGGGTGCCGACCGCGCGTTCGCGGCGGCTCAAATCCTGCATGATCGCGGTGATCGGAATAACCGACGTGTTGCTGGCGAGGATCGTATCCGGGCGGGTGCGGCGCTCGAGCTCGGCAAAGAGTTTTTTCTTCAGCTCGAGATTTTCCGACACCGCCTCGACCACGTAATCGGCGTCGTGCACCGCGTCGGTGAGATCGACGACGGCTGCACGCGCTCGACGGCGCGCTCGTCTTCGCCGAGATCGCGCAGGTTGGCGGCGATGCGCGATGCCACGGTGTCGAGATTTTTCACCACCGTGTCGGTGATCTTCACCTCGTGGCCGGCCAGCGCAAACACCTGCGCGATGCCGTGGCCCATCAGGCCGGCGCCGACGACGGCGATGCGCGCTTTCGCCATCGTCAGCCCGCCGTATAGCCGCCGTCGGCGTAGAGGATGTGGCCGGTGTAAAAATCCGACGCCTTGGAGGCGAGGAACAAGAGCGGCCCGGCGAGGTCGGACGGCTCGCCGAGGCGGCCCTTTGGCACGCGGGCGATGAATCCCTTGCGCACCGTGGTCGAGCGCTCGTTGTCCTCGTACATCCAGGCGGTCAGCGGCGAGCGGAACACGGTCGGCGCGATGGCGTTCACGGTGATGCCGGTGTCGCCCCATTCGCAGCCGAGCGCCTTGGTGACGCCGTCGATCGCCGACTTCGACGCGCAATAGGCGGTGTAGCCGGCCGGATGGCCCAACAACCCGCGCGCCGACGACATGAAGATGACCTTGCCGCCGCGGTTTTGCGCCAGCATCTGCTTGCCCGCCGCGCGCGCCATCAGCCAGGACTGGGTGACGTTGACGTCCATGACTTCCATGAACGTCTCCGGCGGCTGATCGACGATTTTTTGCACCTTGTTGATGCCCGAGGCGAGCACCACGATGTCGACGCCGCCGAAGCGCTTCACCGCGGCTTCGACGATCTTGTCGCAGTTCGCCGCCGAGCTCGGCCGCATATTGACCGCCTCGACCTTGGCGCCGAGCTTCTCGCAATCGGCCGCGACCTTTTTCAGCGCCTCGGCGCCGCCCGCCGCCAGCACCAGATTGCAACCGGCGCCGGAAAGCACTTGCGCCGCGAGCGCGCCGAACGCGCCGGTCGCGCCGGTGACGATCGCGGTCTTGCCTTTGACGTCGAATAGCGACAGCGGGTTTTTCAGGAAGTCTTCGGACATGATTTTTACTCTGTGTTTGACCCGTCACCCTGAGGTGCGAGCGTAGCGAGCCAACCAAGTCGGCTATAGCCGACTTGGACACTTAAAGATTCGAAATCGGGAAAACCCGATTTCGTTGGGGCGACGGCCCGGGCCGTGCATCCGTCGAGGCCCGCGCTGCGCGCGGGCACCTCAGGATGACGGATTACGGTTATTTCACCGGCGCCACAGCCACCGCAATCGTGCAGACCTCGTTGCTGCGGTTGATGATCTCGCGGCTCTCGTTCGGGCCGATGTAGACGCTGTCGCCGGCCTTGGCGACCGTCTCCTTGCCGCCGACGATCACGGTGAGCTCGCCGGCCAGCACGTAATAGATCTTCTCCGGCGGCGAGGCGTCGGGGCCGGCGCCGCCGCCCGGCAGAAAGTGCGAGATGCCGAACACCAGCGACTGCGAGCCGCCCATCTCGGCGCCGTAGACACGGAACGATTTGTAGCCGCGGTGATTCGGCGCCTCGTACGGCTTGGCCTCTGAGAACTTACGAACGATCATCAGACCTTCTCCCCCTTCTCGATCCGGTAGCTGCCCTTCGGGTCGATAATCGCCACCAGGCGGATGATGCAGCCGTCGCCGCGGTCCCAGTTCCACGGAAAGAACGCAAACGTGCAGCGCCGGCCGGTGACCTTGTCGATGTCGCCGCCGACATTCTCGATGCCCAAAATGCCGTTCTTGAACAGGATGCGGTGCACCGGCTCCCATTCCGGAAAATCGTCCTTCCAGTCGCGGCCGCCGGACCATTTCTTGTATTCCTCGGCGAGATGCGGATGCAGCGGCCCGTTGCGCTGCGGGCCGATCGCGGTGGCGAGCGGATGATCGTTGGCCTGGGTGTCGTGGCCGACCACCTTGACCTTCTTCTCGACGAACCATTCGCCGGCCGACGGCACGAAGCCGGGCGCGCGGCAGAAATAATCCTCGCTGTCCTCGTAGAGCTTGTGCCAGCCGGTATTGACGATCACCACGTCGCGCGGGCGCACGATCTTGCCGGCGGCCTTTTCCAGGTCGTCGTAGGTGATCTGCTCCCATTTCTTCTTCGGGATCGACACCACGATGCCGGAGCCGAAGAAGTGCGGCAGCGGCACTTCGTCGATGAACGGCGTGCCCTGGATGACATGGGCCGGCGCGTCGATGTGCGTCGTATTGTGCATCGAGGTCGTGATGCGCTGCGACAGCACGCCCGACTTCGCCATGTAATGGATGCGCTCGATCTTGACGTCTTCGAAATACGGCCAGTTCGGCGACTGGTACCCGAAGCGATGGGACAGGTTGTAGAACTCGAGCCCCATCGTATTGTCGAGGTTTTCCTCCAACGCCACGCCGCGTATCTTCTTGACCACTTACAACCTCCCTAGCACGCCCACGCATTGCCACGCTTATAGCATTGGGCGGTATACCACTACACCGGATATCGGTTATAGACCCGTCGTCGGCCGCTTAGGTCAAGCCCGGCTTGCGGGGAAACGATCGAGGAACGCATGGTGCAAAAAATTGCGCTGGAGGAGCATTTTCTGGCTCCCGGACACGAGACCTATTGGCGCACGACGGTCGGCAATGTCGACCCGAAGCACGCCGCCAATCTCTTGGCGCGCCTGACCGACTTCGGCGAAATGCGGCTGCAATCCATGGACCAGGCCGGCATTGCGCGCTCCGTGCTGTCCATCGCCGGCCCCAGCGTCCAGATCGAGCGCGACGTCGCCACGGCCACGCGCGTCGCGCGCGCGGCCAATGATTTTCTCGCGGGCGAAATCCAGAAACGCCCAGACCGCTATTCCGGCTTCGCGCATTTGGGGATGCAGGACCCGCGCGGCGCCGCCGACGAGCTCGAGCGCTGCATGCGCGAGCTGAAATTCTGCGGCGCCATGATCAACGGCCACACCCACGGCCAGTATCTCGACCATCCGTCGCTCTATCCGTTCTGGGAGCGCGCGGAGGCGCTCGGCGCGCCGATCTATATTCATCCGACCGATCCGGTCACCCCTTCTCCGGCGCTCGAAGGCGTCGCCGGCCTGCGCCGCGCCACCTGGGAATGGGGTTTTGAGACCGGCTCGCACGCCTTGCGGCTGGTGTTCAGCGGCCTGTTCGACCGCTTCCCGCGCGCCAAGCTGATGCTCGGCCATCTCGGCGAGACGCTGCCGTTCCTGCTCTGGCGCTTCGACAGCCGGGCCAAGCTCTACGGCGTCAAGCTCGCCAAGCCGCCGTCCGAATACATCAAGCAGAATATCGTGGTGACGACGTCGGGCATGTGCTCGGCGGAGCCGCTCAACTGCACGCTCGCCGCGCTCGGCAAAGACCGCGTGATGTTCGCGGCCGATTATCCTTTCGAGTCGGCGCAGGAGGCGGGCGAATTTCTCGATCACGTGCCGCTCGCGGAGCCGCTGCGGAAAGACATCGCCTACGGCAATGCCGCGCGGTACCTGGGTTTGCCCTAAGCCGCATAGCTCACAGCGTTCATGACCAAAATCCTCATCGTCGACGTTCACGCCGAGCAGTATCGCGACCAGCTGCGCGAGAAATTTCCCGCGCTGCAATTCACGCTGTTCCACAGCGCGAAAGAGGTGACCGGCGATCTTTCCGACATCGATGTGATGATCATGTTCGGCATCGAGGTGCGGGATTTCATGCTCGCCGGCGCGCCGCGGCTGCAATGGATTCAGTCGCTGGCGACCGGCGTCGATCATTTCCTGCGCTGCCCGTCGCTCAAGCCAAACGTGCTGATCACCAGCGGCCGCGGCATCCACGGCCCGCCGATGCGCGAGCAGGTCGTCTATATGATGATGGCCATCAGCCGCGACGCGGTGCGGGCGGTCGGCGACCAGAAGGCGCATTTCTGGGAGCGGCGGCTGTGGAGCACGCTGCACGGCAAGACCGCGGCGATCGCCGGCACCGGCATCGTCGGCAGCGCCATCGGCGAGTTGCTCAAGGCGCTCGGCATGCACGTCATCGGCGTCACGCGCGAGCCGCGCGCGGCCGCAGGGTTCGACGAGATGATCGCGACCGATCGGCTGGCGGAGGCAGCGCGGCGCGCCGACTATCTCATCAACATGCTGCCGGCGAGCGAAAACAATATCGGCATCTTCGACGCCAAGATCTTCGCGCGCCATGAAGCCCTCCGCCTATTACATCAGCGCCGGCCGCGGCCAGACCGTCGACGAGGCGGCGCTGCTTACGGTGCTGCGCGAGCGCCGCATCGCCGGCGCCGCGCTCGAAGTGTTCCAGACCGAGCCGCTGCCGGCCGACAGCCCGTTCTGGGACCTGCCCAACGTCTTCATCACGCCGCATATCGGCGGCTACGTGATCGAATACGAGGATTTCATCATGCCGCTGATCGTCGACAATATGCGGCTGTTTCTTGCCGGCCGGCAGAGCGAGATGCGCAATATCGTCGGCGCTAGTTCAGAAGTACGGGTTGGCACCGCACGCTCATGCGGCTCCCTCGCCCCGCAGGGGAGAGGGTGGGGGTGAGGGGGTTCGGGACTTGCCGAAGGTCCGGCCCCCTGCCCCATCCTCCCCGCTGGGGAGAGGGAGGAGATCGCGTCCGCGGCGTCACCCTGTCCGAGCGCAGCAGCGATGATGGACCGGAGGTAGAGCCGGTTTCAATCGCGACGGAATTATTGCAAAATCAGCCCTTCGAGCCGCCCGCGCTGTTACCGGGGACATGCCCCGCGCGGAATGGGCTCGCGCGCCGTGGCGCGAAATGAGGAGGACACGATGGCGTTTGCCAAGCTCAAACTTCCCGATCATCCTGTTCGGCGCGGCGCAACTCCTCAAACATGCGGCGAGGCGGCACCCGAAATTCAAGGCGCGGGTGAAGGAGCACAATCTCGTGGCGCAGATCATGACGCGCGACGAGGAGATCGGGCGCTGGTACGCGTTCAACGACGGCGTGATCACGACCGGCGCCGGCCTGCACGCAAAGCCCGACATCAAGCTGATGTTCAAGAACGCCAAGATCGGCGCCGTCGCTGCTTGATGCCGCCGATCAACTGGCTCGACCAGATCAACGCGCAGAAGGATTTCAATCTCACCGTCGACGGCCCGGAATATCTGACCAACTGGTTCGCGCAGACGCTGATGTTGAGCCAGTCGGCCGGCCTCAAATACGGCACCAAGCTGCGGCGCGGCGTCACGCGCTATTGCAACATGACCAACGGCGGGCCGGTGTTCGTCGACGTCAAGGACGGCAAGATCATCCGTTTGACGCCGATCGATCTGACCGACGACGACGGCGCGTCGTGGACCATCGAGGCCAAGGGCGTGAAGCTGACGCCGCCGCGCAAGACCACGCTGGCGCCGCACGGCCAGAATGCAAAGTCCATCGTCTATTCGCCCGACCGCCTGCTCTATCCGATGAAGCGCGTCGATTTCGATCCGAACGGCGAGCGCAATCCGCAAAACCGCGGCAAGTCCGGCTACGTGCGCATCTCCTGGGACGAGGCGATCAAGCTCGTCACCGACGAGATCAAGCGGCAGAAGCGCGAATACGGCCCCGGCGCCATCACCTTCTCGCACGGCTCGCATCACACCTGGGGCAATATCGGCTATTACCTCTCGGCGCTGTTCCGCTTCGCCAACGCGGTCGGCATGACGCGCATCCATCACAATCCGGATTCCTGGGAAGGCTGGTACTGGGGCGCGGTGCATCACTGGGGCCACACGCTGCGCGTCGGCCAGTCGGAGACCTACGGCACCGTCGAGGACTGTTTGCAGAACTGCGACATGATCGTGTCGTGGGCGGCGGATCCGGAATCGACCTCAGGCTCCTACGGCGCCCAGGAAGGCACCACGCGCCGGCAGTGGCTGAAAGATCCAAAGCTCGGCATCAAGGTCGTCCACGTCGATCCGTATTTCAACGCCACCGCGCAGTTCCTGCCGGGCAAATGGTTCGCGCCGAAGCCGACCACCTCGGTCGCGATGGCGATGGCGATCGCCTACGTCTGGATCAAGGAAGACCTCTACGACAAATCATATGTCGAGACCCACACGGTCGGCTTCGACAAGTGGAAAGCGTATCTGCGTCGGCGACGACGACGGCATTGCGAAAACGCCGGAGTGGCAGGAGAAGGAAACCGGCGTTCCGGCCAAGGACGTGCGCGCGCTGGCCCGCGAGTGGGGCAAGAAGCGCGTCTATCTGGCGCCCGGCGGCTGGGGCAACGGCCATGGCGGCGCCTGCCGCAACCAGACCGGCATTCCCTGGGCGCGGGTGATGGTCTGCCTCACCGCCATGCAGGGGCTGGGCAAGCCCGGCATCAATATGGGCAACCTGCAATGGGGCACGCCGATCGATTTCAATTTCTATTTCCCCGGCTACGCCGACGGCGGCATGTCGGGCGATCTGGAAAACACCGCGATGCCGGTCGAGCTCTACCAGCGCATGCCGCAGCTGCCGACCATGAACTCCAACGGCCAGCGCATCCCGCGCATCTTCGTGCCGGAGGCGATCACCGAAGGCAAAGCCGAAGGCTATCCGTGGGTCGGCAAATCGATCGAGCACCAGTTCGCGCGCTTTGCTTATCCGGCGCCCGGCCATTCGCCGGTGCACATGCTCTACAAATACGGCGGCTCGATCCTCTCGACCATGAACAACACCAATCGCTGGGTGAAGATGTATCAGTCGCCGAACCTCGAATTCGTCGTCAACCAGTCGATCTGGTTCGAGGGCGAAGCGAAATTCGCCGATGTGATTCTGCCCGCGTGCACCAATTTCGAGCGCACCGACATCTCGGAATGGGCGGGGCTCGGCGGCTACGGCCACCACGGCCAGCAGCAGCTCAATCACCGGGTCATCGTGTTCCAGGCGCCGGCGATCGCGCCGCAGGGCGAATCGAAATCCGATTTCTGGATTTTCAACGAGCTGTGCAAACCGCTCGGCCTGGCCAATTACTTCTCCGAAGGCTGCAACGAGATCGACTGGGTCAAGCGCGTCTACCTCGCGTCCGACATGCCGAAAATGATGTCGTGGAAGAAATTCCTCAAGCGCGGCTATTTCGTCGTGCCGGCGGAAAAGGAGAAGCTGCGCGCGCCGGTGTCGTTCCGCTGGTTCTTCGAGAACCGCAAGAAAGACGTGCCGGAGGCGCAGCCGCTGCCGTCCGACTACACCGAAGAATATTTGCGCGGGTTGCAGACCCAATCCGGCAAGCTCGAATTCGAGTGCAATTCGCTTCTGCGTTTCAACGATCCGGAGCGGCCGCCGATCGTCAAATACGAGCCGTCATGGGAGGGCGCGCATTCCGGCGAACTGTTCGAGCGCTATCCGCTGCAACTGCTCACCCCGCACTCCAAATATTCGTTCCACACCCAGGGCGACGGCAAGGATTCGTTCCTGCTCAACATCGAGGACCATCGCGTCAAGGTCGACGGCTATTATTACTGGATCGTGCGCCTGAATGCCGACGACGCCAAGGAGCGCGGCATCAACAAGCACGACCTGATCAAGGTGTTCAACGACCGCGGCGCGGTGATCTGCGCGGCGCTGCCGACGCAGCGGCTGCCGCGCGGCGTGGCGCATGGCTACGAGTCGTCCGCCATCTACGATCCGATGGGCGAGCCCGGAAAATCGGTCGATCGCGGCGGCTGCCTCAACCTGCTCACGCCGGAGCGCACCCAGACCAAGTCCACCCATTCGCTCGCCGGCGCCAATTCGCTGGTGCAGATCGAGCTGTGGGACCGCCGCATCGAGCACATGTCGGCGGTGTTCGCCGCGATGGAGAAGGACAAGGAAATCAAGCGCACGCTCAAGGAAGCCAACCTCGTGCCGGCGAAATAAGCCATGAAAAAATGGAACATGATCATCGACGTGGCCGAGTGCACCAATTGCAATCTGTGCACGCTGTCCGCCATGGACGAATATGTCGGCAATGACTGGCCCGGCTATTCGGCGCCGATGCCCAAGCACGGCCACAAGTGGATCAACATCCTGCAGAAGGAGCGCGGGCAGATCCCGATGATCGACATCGCCTACGTTCCGACCATGTGCAATCACTGCGACGACGCGCCCTGCATCAAGGCGGCGCCGCAGGGCGCCATCAAGAAGCGCAAGGACGGCATCGTCATCATCGATCCGGTGAAGGCCAAGGGCCAGAAGCAGATCGTCGAGGCCTGCCCCTACGGCCACATCTGGTGGAACGAGGAACAGCAGCTGCCGCAGGCCTGGACGTTCGACGCCCATCTGATCGACCAGGGCTGGGAGCAGACCCGCGGCCAGCAATCCTGCCCGACCGGCGCCATGCGCGCCATCAAGGTCGAGGACGAGGAGATGGCGCGCATGGCGCGCGAGGAACATCTCGAAGTGATGAAGCCGGAGCTGAACGCGAAGCCGCGCGTCTATTACCGCAACCTGTGGCGCTATTCGAAATGCTTCATCGGCGGCTCGGTCGCCGAGACCAAGAACGGCGTCGTCGATTGCGTCGAGGGCGCCAGCGTGCAGCTGGTCAAGGACGGCGTTTCGGTCGCGGTGACGACGACCGACAATTACGGCGACTTCAAATTCGATAAGCTCGACGAGAATTCCGGCCGCTATACGGTGCAGATTTTCGCCGGCGGCCGGTCCAAGACCGTGGAAGCCAACCTCGGCGCCAGCATCAATCTCGGCGAGATCATGGTGTAGTCGCCGTCGTCATCCGCCGCGCGACGCTGCGGTCGCGCGCCTCGCTGGCGCATTTGGCCACGTGAGCGTCGCGGTTGATCACCTGCAGGTTCGGCAAGCCCCAAAAAGCCAGCAGCGCCGGCCACGGCGTGTCGCGATGCTCGCTCCACACCTGGAACAACGGCACGTGGTGGTCGATCTCGGCGGATTTCCACAGCCGGCCGCCGCGTTGGGCGCAGCGCCGCGCCTGCAGGCGGCGCAGCAGCGGCGCTTCACCGCTCGGCGCGTTCCAGAACTGCCAGGCGATCACGCAGGCGCAGTGCCAAGTGGCATTCTTGTTCGGACCGCTCGCCCCACAGATCGACATGCCAGCCGAAACGGAAAACCGGTTGGCCGCAGACGCAGCAAAAGCCGGGACCGCGCGCATATTCGGCTTCGCGATAAGGCGCCGGCGGTGTCCGGAACGTCGCCGGCAAGCCGCTCTTGCGCTTATCGGCGAGGCGCCAGGTCCAGGTGTCGGGCGCGCCGCTCTTGGCGGCCAGCGCCCGCGCCAGGCGATCGGCGCGGAGCGGATGCGCGCGCCAATAGGAATCGATCGCCAGCCGCGGCGTCGGCGGCACGAACGGGCGACCGAGCGCGCGCCGCAACACGATCGGCGGAAAAATCTGCGGCAATGCTTTGGTGAGGCGCGCGACCGACTGGCGATTTCGTTCCGTTTTCAGGTCTTGCCACGTGGACATTCATTCCCCCAGATCCTTCCCCCAAAGTCGTGCGACATGGTGCCCGCAAAGCCCTAAACCTTCGTCACCGCCGCTATGTTATGGTGCGGCGCTTTATTGAAAGGGAATCGGACGTGAAAAAGTGGCTTGGCGTCTTGTTGCTGCCGTTGCTGTGCGGCGCGAGCTTCGCGCAAACATCGACCTATCCGGACCGGCCCATTACGCTGATCGTGACCGCGGCGGCCGGCGGCGTGACCGACGTGGCGGCCCGCGCGGTCGGCCAAGAGCTCAGCAAGGCCTGGGGCCAGCCGGTCATCATCGAGAACCGCGGCGGCGCCGCCCATATTCTGGGCGCGCAAAGCGTCGCCAAGGCCGAGCCGGACGGCTACACGCTCATGGTCGGCGAAGCCGGCACTTTCACCATCAATCCGACCGTCTATCCGCCCGGCAAGCTGCCCTACGACACCGATCGGGATTTCGTCCCGATCAGCGGCCTCGTCCGCATCAACCAGGCGCTGATCGGCGACAACAAGCTGCCGGCCGCCAATGCGGCGGAACTGATCGCGCTCGCCAAGCAAAAGCCCGGACAGCTCACCTACGGCACCGCCGGCATCGGCTCGGCGCCGCACATGAACATGGCGCTGTTCGAGAGCATGGCGGGCGTCAAGCTGCAGGCGGTGCACTATCGCGGCGCGGCGCCCGCGCTCAACGATCTTGCCGGCGGCAGCATCAACCTGATGTCGGTGAGCGTCAGCCTGGCGCTGCCGGCGTTCCGCGGCGGCCGGGTCAAGATGCTCGGCATCGGCAGCGCCAAGCGCATCGCACAGGCGTCCGATATCCCGACGGTCGCGGAAAGCGGCCTGCCCGGTTATCAGGCGGTCACCTGGTTCGGCCTGTTCGGCCCCGCCAAGCTGCCGCCCGAGATCGTCGGCAAGCTCAACACCCAAGTGGCGAAGATTTTCGCCGACCCGGATTTTCGCGCGCATTTCCTCGAGCCGCAGATGTTCGAGGCGATGCCGGGCTCGCCGCAAGAGTTCGCCGCCTACATCCAGTCCGAGCGAGCCAAATGGGCAAAAGTCATTCACGACGCTAATATCACGCTGGAATAAGGCGCGGGGGCGCGGGGACGAGGGGCGAGCAATGCGCAATTTGCTGTGGGTGCTGCTGATCGGGCTGTGCGCCGATCGCGGTCCCGATTTTGGCCACTGCCGCCGAGCGGCCCGACTGGGCCTTCCCGGTGACCGACAAGGTGCAGCCGCCGCTGCCGGCCGACGACCAGCCCCACACCGTGCCGGGCAGCGACAAGTCCTATACGCGCAAGCAGATCGACGACCTGTTCAATCCGCCCGATTGGTATCCCGACCTGCATCCGCCGATGCCGCAGATCGTCGCCCATGGCGAAAGCACCACCGTGCGCGCCTGCGGCGCCTGTCACCTGCCGACCGGCACTGGCCACGACGAGTCGGCCTATATCGCCGCGCTGCCCGCCGGCTACTTCGTCCGCCAGATGATCGACTACAAGAGCGGCGCGCGTAAGGGCTCCGGATCGATGACGACGATCGCCAAGGCGATCAGCGAGGACGACGTGCACGCCGCCGCCGACTATTTCGCGTCGCTCAAGCCACGGCCGTGGATCCGCGTGGTCGAGACCGACACCGTGCCCAAGACCTATGTGGGCCCCGGCAACAAGCGGCTACGGCTGCCCGGCGGCACGACCGAACCGATCGGCAACCGCATCATCGAAATCCCGGAGGACGAAGCGGTCGTGCTCAATCGCGATCCGCGCTCCGGCTTCGTCGCCATGGTGCCCAAGGGCAGCATCGCCAAGGGCCAGGCCATCGTCACCACCGGCGCCGATAAAACCGTGCCGTGCGCCATCTGCCATGGGCCGACGCTGAAGGGGCTCGGCGACGTGCCGCCGATCGCCGGCCGGCAGGCCAACTACGTGGTGCGCCAGCTGTTCAGCATCCAGGACGGCACCCGCGGCGGCGTGTCATCGGCGCTGATGCAGCAGGTGGTGGAGCGACTTACGCTCGACGACATGATCGCCATCGCGGCCTACACGGCGTCGCGGCAGCCGTAGCGCTTCGTCATTCCGGCGGCGTGCCGTTGGCGGCCAAAACTTCGCCGGCGAGATAGAGCGAGCCGGTGATGAGAACGCGCGGCGCCGGGTGCAGATCGAGCTTGCCGGCGACCGTCAGCGCGCTCTCGACATTATCTCTGGCAATCGCCGGAATGCCGATGGTTTGCGCGATGCCGGCGAGCGCCTCGGCGGGCACCGCCTTGTCCTGATGGATCGGCACCGTGATGACGCGGCGCGCCAAGCCGGAGAAATTGCGCAAGAAACCCTCCGAGTCCTTGGTCGACAGCATGCCGACCACCAGCACCAGCGGCCGCGACACGCGCTCCTCGAGATCGGCCAGCGCACCGGCGACGGCGCGGCCGCCGTCGGCATTGTGGCCGCCGTCGAGCCACAGCTCGCTCTCCGGCGGCAGCAACGAATGCAGCCGGCCGTGCGCCAGACGCTGCATGCGCGCCGGCCACTCGACGCGCGTCATGCCGGCCTCGAACGCCGCGACCGGAAGCTTCAAGCCGGCCGCGCGCAATGCCGCGATCGCCGCGCCGGCATTCTCGAACTGGTGGCGGCCGTAAAGTTTCGGCGCCGGCAGATCGAGGAGCCCGTCGCTATCCTGATAAACCAGGCGCCCGCGTTCCTCGGTCGCGGTCCAGTTCTCGCCGGCGATGCTCAGCGGCGCCTTCATGCGGCCGGCCTGCCGCTCGATCACCGCGAGCGCCTCGCGCGTCTGGCTCGCGATCACCGCCGGCACGCCGCGCTTGAGGATGCCGGCTTTTTCCGCGGCGATCTGCTCGATGGTGTCGCCGAGGAAATCGCGGTGATCGACCGACACCGGCGTGATGACGCTCGCCAGCGGGCACTCGACCACATTGGTGGCGTCGAGCCGGCCGCCGAGCCCGACTTCGAGAAGCAGAATGTCGGCGGGATGGCGCGAGAACAACAGAAACGCCGCGGCGGTCTCGATCTCGAACACCGTGATCGGCGCGTCGCCGTTCTTGGCTTCGCATTCGGCGAGCGCATCGGCGAGCGCGGCATCGTCGACGAACTTGCCGCCGCCCTCTCGCCCGATGCGGAAGCGCTCGTTGAGATGAACCAGATTAGGCGAGGTGTAGACGTGCACGCGCTTGCCGGCCGCTTCCAGGATCGCCCGCATGAAGGCAATGGTCGAGCCCTTGCCGTTGGTGCCGGCGACATGGATCAGCGGCGGTAGTTTCCGTTCCGGATGATCGAGCGCGGCAAGCAGGCGTTCGATGCGATCGAGCGACAGGTCGATGCGCTTGGGATGCAGCGCCAAGAGCCGCCCAAGGATAGCGTCGACCGCCGTCGCGCCGGAACGCGGCGTGCTCACGCCGGTGCCGGCAGGCTCGCGCGCGATTGCGGCACACTCGCGGGCGCCTTGGTCAACAGCCGGCACAGTTTTGCGATGGTTGCGCGCATCTCAAGGCGATGCACCACCATGTCGACCATGCCGTGGTCGCGCAGATATTCGGCTTTCTGGAATCCGTCGGGCAATTTTTCGCGGATGGTCTGCTCGATGACGCGCGGGCCGGCGAAGCCGATCAGCGCGCCGGGCTCGGCGATATGCACGTCGCCGAGCATCGCGTACGACGCGGTGACGCCGCCCGTGGTCGGATTGGTCAGCACGACGATGTAGGGCCGGCGCGCCTCGCGCAACCGCTGCACCGCGATGGTGGTGCGCGGCAATTGCATCAGCGCCAGGATGCCCTCCTGCATGCGCGCGCCGCCCGACGCCGCGAACAGCACGAACGGACAGTCCTTCTCCACCGCGGTGTCGAGGCCCTTGATCACCGCCTCGCCCGCCGCCATGCCGAGCGAGCCGCCCATGAAATCGAAATCCTGCACGCCGATGACGGCGGCAAGCCCGTCGAGCCGGCCGAAGCCGAGCTTCACTGCGTCGTTGAGGCCGGTCTTGCTGCGCGCATCCTTGAGCCGATCGACATAGCGGCGCTCGTCGCGGAATTTCAGCGGATCGACCGGCACGTCAGGCACGGCGATGTCGAACCAGGTCTGGTTGTCGAACATCGTCTTGAGCCGCGCCGCGGCGCTCATGCGCATGTGATAGTTGGAGCCGGGAATGACGAACTGGTTGGCCTCGACGTCCTTGTAGAACACCAGCTGGCCGGTCTCCGGACACTTGATCCACAGATTGCCCGGCGCCTCGCGGCGCAGGATGCTGCGGATTTTCGGCCGCACGACGTTGGAGATCCAATTCATGGTACGCGTCACCCTGCGGCGAAGAACGTGATGGCCTTGCGGCGTTCCTTGCGGCGTTCCTTGGACTTCATCCCGGGCATTGTAGCACTTTTTGGGCCGCGGGCGATGCGCCAAGGACTGCAGGATTGCAACCCTGCGTCGTCAGCGCGTTACCAGCGCGACGCCGATCGCGACAATGATCGCCGCCATGCCCTTTTGCGCCAGTTCGCGGCCGGACAAATTCTCGCGGCCGAAACCCGGAAAGAAAACGCTTAGCACGATGCCGAACGCGAACACAAATAACGTCGTCGTCGAGCCGATGGCCTGCACGATGCTCAACGGCGCGAACAACAGCGCATAGCGATTGCCCAAGCCGCCACCGAGATTGATCAGCTCGTTCGAGGCGTTGATCGACAACAGCGCGGCGGTATTGGTGCGGACCAGCGCGATGAATTGCTTTCGATAGGACGGAATCATGAGCAGGGCTGCGCCGAAAATCCCCTCGCCAACGAACATCCAAAACGTGGTGGTCCAGAACTCGACCCTGATGGCGAAGACTTTGAAGATGAGCGAGCTGAGCGCCATGATGAAGCCGCAGGCCAGCATCAGCATTGCCAGTCGCGCCTTGAACATCCTCATGCTCTGCCCGAAACGGATCGAGACGATCAGGGCGCCCAAGATGATCATGACACCGCCGGCCATCTGCCGCGGCGACAAGGTCTCGCCGAGCACGAAATAAGCCAGCACGTAGCCGAACAGCGGCCCGGCCTGAAAGAACGGCGCCACCACGGAGGCTTCCTCGGATTGCAATGCCTGCAGGTAGAGCAGCATCGCCGTCATGTAGAAGATGCCAGCCAATATGATCAGCGCGATGCTGCCGGCGCTAGGGCTGGCGACATTCGGCTCGTAGTACGAGATGAACGGCAGCAGCAAGACGCCGACCAGCGCGGTGAAGACGAGCAGCACCGCGACGTTGCTTTCCTTGAAGAAACGCTCGACCAGATACTTGTCCAAATGCACCGAGATGGCCCACAGCACCGGGCCGGAGAACGCGAAGAAGAGCCAGGACAGCGCTCACTCCCCGGTGGCGCGGTGGCCGAGCGCGTGGCTCGCCTGGCGCTCGGACGGCGGATCGACGTGTAGGTCGATGACGCAGACACCGCCTTTTTTCAGAACGTCAACACCGCGCGCGATCGCGGCAGCGACGTCGGACGCCTTGGTCACCGGCCCTATGCCGACGGCGCCCTGCGCTTCGGCGAGCTTGGCGATGTCGGGCATTGGGTCTTCCAGACGCAAACCGATCCAGCGGTTCTTCACCTCGCGGCCGCGGGTGCGCGCCACGTTCTCCTGGTGCAGCTCGTCGTTGAAATAAGAGCGGTTGTTATTGACCAGTACGAGCAACGGAATGCGATGGTGGGCTGCGCTCCAGATCGCGGTGGCGCCCATGCAGAAATCGCCGTCGCCGAGCATCGAGATGGCGTAGCGGCCCTGGTCCTGCAACGCCAGCGCCGAACCGACCGACAGGCCGGGGCCGGAGCCCAGGCCGCCGCCGCCGTCCTTGCCCAGATAGGCCATGCCGCTCTGCAACGGCCAGATATCGAACGGCCAGCCACGGCCGAGCGTACAGAAGGTGACGTTCTCCGGATCGTTGAACTGATCGCGTAAGCTCGTCGCGACCTGCTCCATGCTGATGGCAGCGCCGTTCGCGGCCTTGAGCTTAGCCGGCACTTTTACTTTCCACGGATTCTTGCGGCCAGTGCCGAGCGCGTCATTGAGCTCGGCGACGACGACGTCGGCCGTCGACGCCATCGCCACGTCGACGGGCGGCAGCGCCTGATATTCCATGTTGGCGCCGGTATGCAGGTTCTGGTCGAGCGAACAGGCGATGATTTTTGCCGTCACGTCGCCGGCGTTCTTGGCTTGGCGCAGCGCGCCGCCGAGATCGACCCAATCGAGCGCGACGATGACGTCGGCCTCGCACAATAACTCGCGCGCGTCCTTGCCGAGCACGTTGAACGGCGGACAGTAATGCGCCGGATGATCGGTCGGAAATACCGCGCCTTGTTTGAGATCGGTCACCACGCAGGCGCCGAGCCGCTCGGCAAGTTTAATGCGCGGCGCCCAGTATTCGGCCTGGCGCGAGCCGCGGCCGAACATGATGACCGGCCGCTGCGCGCCTTGCAGCAGCGCCAGCGCCTCATCGACCGATTCTTTCGACGGCCGTGGCGGCGCCGGCGGCTTAAACCGCGTCACGTCCGGCCATTCCGGCTCCTTGTCGAGCTTTTGCTCCTGGAAACCGGCGTCGAGACAAATGTAGACCGGCGCAGTCGGCGCCGAGCGCGTCAGCATATTGGCGCGCATCATCGACTCGACCAGCGCATCGGGCGAGGTCGGCTGATCGTCCCATTTGATGATGGAGCGGATGTAAGCGCCCTGGTCGCGCGAGGTATGAATCCAATCGATCCACGGCCGGCGCTTGTCGGCGGCCACCGGCCCGGTGGCGCCGAGCACGAAGAGCGGCGCCCGGTCGCACCAGGCGTTGAACAGGCTCATCATGCCGTGCAGCAGACCGACATTGGAGTGCAGCACGCAGGCCATCGGCTCGCCGGTCGCCTTGGCATAGCCGTGGGCGATCGAGACCGAATGGTCCTCGTGCAGGCACAGGATGATGCCTGGATTCTCGTTGCCGAGATGATTGACGAGGCTGTCGTGAAAACCGCGATAGCTCGCGCCGGGGTTGAGGCTGATATACTTGATACCGAAACGGCGCAGCATTTGCGCGGCGATATCGCTGCCCCAGGCCACGCGGCTGTCGGGGTTTCCTTCCAGTCGGTCGAGACGCATTCGTGAGCTACTCCATCAATGCAATCCGGCGTCGCCGGTGCGAGCATAGCCGCCCGCGATGAAATACGATACCAGACAGGGCAAGACCAAGCTGGGGAAGAGGGAGCGAGCGTGGCGGGCAGTGACGGCGTATTGCGGTCGCCGGCGAGCATGTTGCGGGCTGCGTCCGTGGCGATCGTCGGCGCTTCCGAGCGGGCGCGCTGGGCCAGCCAGATTTTCGGCAATCTGCGCCAGAACGGCTACGGCGGCAAAATCCATCTGGTCAATCCGCGGCAGCAGACGGTTTACGGCGAACGCTGTTTCCCGTCGCTGCGCGACATCGGCGAGCCGGTCGATCATGCCATGGTGATCGTGCCGGCGGCGAACGTCGCCGACGTGCTGACCGACGCCGAGGCCGCCGGCGTCAAATCGGCGACGATCTATGCGTCCGCGGTCGGCGACGGCGAGAGCGAGCCGTCACGGCAGCGCGGCGCCTGGCTCAAGAATTTTCTCGCGACCGCCAAGTTGCACGTCAGCGGCCCGAACTGCATGGGCTCCTACAGCTACCGCGAAAAACTGTTCGCCTATCCCAACACCGAATTGTGCAAAGTGCCGCCGGGCCCCGTCGCCGGAATTTTCCAGTCCGGCGGCACCATGCAGTTCTGGCTGAAAAGCGCCTCCGACCGCGGCTTGCGCTTTTCCTATGCGGTGTCGTCGGGCAACGAAGCCGATCTCGATCTCGCCGACTTTCTGAATTTCGTAGTCGACGATCCGCACACCAAACAGATCGTGCTGTTCATCGAAGGCATCCGGCGACCGCAAGCCTTCATGCGCGCCGCGGCACGCGCGCTCGAAGCCGGCAAGCCGGTGCTGGCGATCAAGACCGGCGCCACGGCGAAATCGCGCACGGCGGCGCGCTCCCATACCGGCGCCATCGGCGGCGACTATGCGGCATATCTGGCGATGTGCGAACGCTACGGCATCGTCAATTGCCGCTCGCTCGACGATCTTGTGGAATGCACGCTGGCCTTTCAGTGCGGCCGGCTGCCGAAGGGCCCGCGCATCGGCTTCGTCACCACCTCGGGCGGCACGGTCGATCTGCTCTACGACTATGCCGAGACCGAAGGCGCCGTGGTGCCCGAATTCAGCGCCGCCACCAACGCCGCGCTGATGCCGCATATGCAGGAAGGCATTGCGCCGAAGAATCCGCTCGACGTCGGCATTCCATCGACGCTCAAGGTGGCCGCCGACCAGTGCGCGATCGTGGCGCGCGATCCCGGCATCGATATCGTCGCCTGGGCGTCGTCGCTGCCGGGCAAGGGCGGCGTGTGGGACGACGTCGATCAGCTTCGCCGGTTGTTGGGCGAGACCGACAAGCCGGTGCTGGCGTTCGGCCGCATGATGCATCAGGTGACGCAGGAGGGACTCGATATCCAGGAAAAGGCCGGCTTTCCGTTCTTGCAGGGCCTGGAGCCAACGCTGCGCGCCATCAACGCGCTGTGGTTCTTCGCCCAGCGCAGCGGCCGCGCGCCGGCCGTTGTCGAGCCGGCGCCGCCGAGCGACCTGACTCCCGCGACGCTCGATGCAACGCTCGCGCGCTACGGCATTACGCAGCCGCAAAGCCGCGCGGTGACGAGCGCGCAGGAGGCGGCCGACGCCGCGGCCGCGATCGGATTTCCGGTGGCGCTAAAGATCCGCTCCGCCGCCATCGTGCACAAGACCGAAGCCGGCGGCGTCTTGCTCAATCTCGCCAACCGCCAGGACGTGCTGGCCGCCGCCGACGCGCTCGTGGCGTCGGCCAAGAAATCGCACCCGGACGCCAAGATCGACGGTTTTCTGGTGCAGGAGATGGTGTCCGGCATCGAGGCCATCGTCGGCGCGCAGTCCGATCCGCTGTACGGCCCGCTGCTGCTGATCGGCTCGGGCGGCATCATGGTCGAACTCATGCGCGACGCAGCGCTGCGGCTGCTTCCGGTCGGCGAGCGCGACGTGACCGCGATGATCGATGGCCTCAAGCTCAACCAAATACTCGCCGGCTACCGCGGCAAACCGCCAGCCGACCGCAAGGCGCTTGAAACCGCGGCGCTGGCGCTTGCACGCTTTTATCTCGATCACCGCGCCTGGATCGATGAGATCGAGATCAATCCGCTGATCGTTCGCCCGCAAGGCGCAGTCGCCGTTGACGTGCGCGTTGCTTGGCGCAAGGAGAATATCTGATGGACTTCGAGCTTCCCGAAGAGCTGCGCATCTTCAAGGACTCTCTGCGGCGCTTCGTCGATAACGAGATGATTCCGGTCGAACGCGAAGCCTCGACCGACACCGAAAAGCTCAAGCCCGAATATTACGAGCGCTTCTGCAAGCGCGCCAAGGATTTGGGCTTCTGGAAGATGGACATCCCCGAGGAATATGGCGGCGCCGGATTTTCGGTGCTGGCGCGCTCAATCGTCGAGACCGAATTGTCACGCAGCGTGGCGCTGCCGGCGCGCGGCATGGGCGGCATCACCGGGCCGAGCGTGCGCGCCATCCTCTATTCGCTCACCGGCGAGATGAAGGAGAAGTATCTCCTGCCGTCCGTGCGCGGCGAGAAGAAAGCCTGCTTCGCCCAGACCGAGCCCGATGCCGGCTCAGACCCGGGCGGCATGCGCACAGTCGCCGTCAGGGACGGCGACCATTACGTCATCAACGGCGTCAAGCGCTTCATCACCGGCGCCGGCGAAGCCGATTTCATGCAGCTGATGGCGGCGACCGACCGCGCCAAGGGCTCGCACGGCGGCATTTCCTGCTTCATCGTCGATATGGATACGCCCGGCGTAAAACTCACCACGCAATACAAGACCATGATGGGCGACCAGCCCTGGGAGATCGTGCTGGAGAACGTGCGGGTGCCGGTGAGCCACCGCGTCGGCGAAGAAGGCGACGGTTTCCGCCACGCTCAGCAATGGCTCGGCGCCGGCCGCGTGCGCCACGGCGCTCGCGCGCTCGGCGTCACCGAGCGCTGCCTGGAGCTCGCGGCGTCATACGCCAAGCAGCGCTCGACGTTTGGCCGGCCGCTGGCCGACCGCCAGTCGATCCAGTGGATGCTGGCCGACATGTATGTCGAGCTAGAAGCGGCGCGGCTCCTGGTCCACAAGGCCGCCACCCGCCTCGACAAAGGCGAGGACGCCCGCAACGACGCCTATGTGTGCAAATATTTCGCCGACGAGATGGCGTTCAAGGCCGCCGACATGTGCATGCAGATCCACGGCGGCATCGCGCTCACCACCGACCTGCCGATCGAGAAATTCTGGCGCCAGCAGCGCAGCTTCCGCATCACCGAAGGCGCCACCGAGGTGATGAAAATGGTCATCGCCCGGCATGTGTTGAAGACGTATGGCTGAGCGCGCGAAGCGTCGTTATTTATTGCAGTAATATTCTATCACGCGCCACAGCGGCTTCGGCTGGCAATTCGCGTCGAACGGCAGCGGCCGGTTCGGCAGGCCGTCGCTGCGCTTGTTCCAGATCGGCACCCAGGTGTGACGGTCGGTAATGCCCCAGGTGGCGACGCATTCGGGCCGGGCGGCGGCGAACACCGGCTCGAGGAAATCATTGGCGCGCGCCGCGACGACGGCGTCGCGAACGGCGATCGGCCCGGGCAGCTCCTTGTCGATCACATCCAACTCGGTAACGCGCACCGCGAGACCAAGCGCATGCAGCTCTGCGACGAAGTCGTACAAGCCGTCGCGGTCGATCTGATATTGGCCGCGGATGTGGCCCTGCAGGCCGACGCCGTGCAACGGCACGCCGCGGTCGAGCAGGCTGTGGATGAGCCGGCGAAAAGCCTCACGCTTTTTCGGCGATGTGCCGTCCAGGCTTTCCAGATCGTATTCGTTGATAAAGAGCTTGGCGGCCGGATCGACGCGGTGCGCGATGCGGAACGCAAGATCGATGTACTTGTCGCCGAGATTCGCCAGCCACAGGCTCGGCCGCTGGGCCGGAATGTCTCCCTTGGAGTCGTCGATCGGCTCGTTGACGACGTGCCAGGTCTTGATCTTGCCGCGGTAGCGCCCAACGACGCGCTCGATGTGCTCGGTCATCGCCCGCTCGGCGTCGGCTGAGCCCTCGATCTCTTTGGTCCAATCCGGCATCGCGCCGTACCAGACCAGCGTGTGCCCGACCATGGTCATATTGTTAGCTTCGGCAAATGCGAGCACGCCGTCGGCGAAATCGAAGCGGAACTCCGCGGCCGTCGGCCGCAGATAGGCCCAGAACAGGCCGCCTTCCGGCGTGAGCTGCTGACAATAAGTCTGCAGCGCGTTGCGGTAGTCGAGCTCGTTTTGCAGCGGGATGGGGCGCACGCAGGCGCCGTAAGGGATGCGGTTGGGCGACAGGAACGCGCTCACCAGGCTTGCCGACGCCGGGCGCGGCGCCAAGGCGCCGCCGGCCAATCCGGCGACGGCGCTGGCGGCGGCGGTGAGCGCTTGTCGGCGCGACAACATCGTTGCGGGCCAAATCCTGTTCGCCGATGGCGGATGCCACGGTCGTTGCCGAGAATGTATGGGGCACATCTGCAGGTCGCCAGAACCGCAGCCACGAATTGCCGCATTAACCTGAATCGGGAACCTCGACCGATAACCTTTACGAGACAAAAGAACCGCGCCGCGCGGTGAAAAGCTGGACACGCGGCCGGCCACCATCTAGCTCGTCGTACCTCATTCTTTCAGATGCGCGGCATGAAATATCGTTCGGATATCGACGGATTGCGGGCCGTGGCGATTCTGCCGGTCGTCGCCTATCACGCCGGCCTCACGCTGGTGCCCGGCGGTTTTGTCGGTGTCGACGTCTTCTTCGTCATTTCGGGATACTTGATCTGCCGGCTGATCAACGACGAGATCAAGGACGGCAGCTTTACCGTCGCCGCGTTCTACAAGCGGCGCGTCATGCGGCTGTTTCCGGCGCTGTTCGCGATGCTGTTGGCGACCAGCGTATTGGCCTATCTGTTTTTGCTGCCGATCGAGCTGAAGGAATTTTCCGACAGCATGATCGCCGCCGTGACCTACGTCTCGAACATATTTTTCGCATTGACCACGGGCTACTTCGACGCGCCCGCTGAAACCAAGCCGCTGCTGCACACCTGGTCGCTCTCGGTCGAGGAGCAGTTCTACATCGTTTGTCCGCTGTTCATGCTGGCCTGCCATCGGTTTTGTCCGCGGCGTCTCAACGCTCTGATCGCGATCGGCGCGCTGCTGTCGTTCGCCGCCGCCGTGCTGGCCTACAGCCGAAACCCGACATTTGCGTTTTTCCTGACCCCGTTCCGTGCCTGGGAGCTCCTGCTTGGCGCTCTCATCGGTCTTCGGTTCTTCCCGGCGCCGGCGACGTCGGATCTCAAGAGCGTGCTCGGCGGCGCCGGCCTGGCGCTCGTGCTCTTTGCCGTATTCGGATTTTCGCGCGATACCCCGCTGCCGTTGGCGACGTCGGTGGCGTGTGTCGGCACCGCGCTCATCATCCATTCGAGCGAAAACGGGATCTCGGTCGTGGGCCGCCTGCTGTCGTGGCGGCCGGCGGTCTTCATCGGGCTTATTTCCTACTCGCTCTACCTCTGGCACTGGCCGATCATGGTGTTCCAGCGCTCCGACGGATTCCTGTTCGCGCAGGCGTCGGAAACCGCCAAGCTCGGATTGATCGCGGTCTCGATCGGCGTCGCCTACCTGTCGTGGAAATTCGTCGAGCTGCCGTTCCGGATCAGAAACAAGACGATATCGGTGCGGCTCGCCCTGGGCGGCGCGCTGGCCAGCATGGCGGTCGTTGGTGCGATCGGCGCAACCGCGCTCGCGCTCAACGGCGCGCCGTACCGGTTTCCGCAGTCGGTCGTCAGCATCGGCTCCTATCTCGGCTACAATCCGGCGGCGGCGTTCCGCGAAGGCCAGTGCTATCTGGGCGCCAACCGGCAGACCTTCGATACCAAGACCTGCCTGACCAAGGATGCCACGCGGCCGAATTACCTGCTGATCGGCGACAGCCACGCGGCGCAATTGTGGCTTGGGCTGTCATCGGTGCTGACTTCGGTCAATCTGATGCAGGCGACGGTGACGATGTGCCGCCCCGTCCGCGTGGACGTTGCCGCCCTCGACTCGCGCAAGTGCCCGCAGCTGATGCATTTTGTTTTTGACGACTACCTGCTGAACGAGAAAGTCGACAAGGTGCTGCTGGCCGCATCCTGGAAGCAGGAAGATATGCCGAAGCTCGCCGCCACCCTCGATTATCTGAAGGAACACGGTATCGCCGCCGCCGTATTCGGCCCGATCGTCGAATACGACTACGCGCTGCCGCGCCTGTTGGCCGATTCCATTCGCTATCACGATCCGCAGCTCGTCGACCGCGAACGCACGGCCGCGGTTCCCGCGCTCGATCGGCGCATGCGCATGCTGGTGACCGGAAAAGGCGTGACCTACATCTCGACATACGACGCGATGTGCAAGAGCGGCACCTGCGACAAGTTCGTGGCCGGCAATATTCCGTTCCAGTTCGATGCCGGACATTTGACGGCGGAAGGTTCCATCGCACTTGCGGAAAAATTGCGCGACAACGACGCGCTGCCGTGAGCGCAGCGTCGGTGCCGGCCTCACCGGCCACGCGCATCATCATTAATGAACAAATCGATTAACCGTTAAAAGCGGAACTGCTTCAACCGCACGGCAACGCGTGGCATGGCTATCCGATTCAATGGCGGTTTGTTAGCGGAGGCCGGTTATGAACGTTCTGGAATTGACACGGCTGGGTACGCATCACGTCCGCAACGCCGTGGCCGAGGAAATCTATCTGCGCACCGGCCGCGACGCCACGATCCCGGTTTCGATCTACGGCGAAGTGATCGAGCGCTGCAATTACAAGTGCCGCTATTGCGATTACTGGCGGCGGCCGAACTACCGCGACGAAATGTCGATCGAGGAGTGGCAAAAGGCGCTGCTCGATCTGAAGGATTTCATCGGCCACTATCACATCGAGTTTTCCGGCGGCGAGCCGTACATCAAAAAGGGTTTTGTCGACCTCATCACCTTCTGCGGCGAGCAGGGGCTCAAATGGGGCGTCACCACCAATGGCGGCGCCTTCGGCAACGAGAAGGTGGTCGATTGGACGGTCAAGGCCAAGCCGTTCAACGTCAATATCTCGATCGATTCGCGCGATGCCGACGTGCACAATTATTCGCGCGGCATCGAAGGTTCGCTCGATGATATCCTCGCCGGCATCCGCTCGCTGACCCGCGCCAAGGCCAAGCACGGCGCCGATTTCCCGATCATCATCAAAGCCGTGGTGCATAAGCTGAACTTCCGGCTGTTGCCCGACATGGTGAACTGGGTGCGCGACATCGGCGCCACCGCGATCAATTTTCAGCCGGTCGAGCAGGTGACCGACGAGGCCAAGGACGAGTTCTGGATCGGCCCGGAAGACCTCGACGAGCTCATCAAGGTCAAGGACCGGCTTTTGGAAATGAAGCGTCAGGGCGGCCCGATCCTCAATTCGGATCTGCTGCTCAATCTGTGGCCGAACCATTTCCGCCGCGAGAAGGCGCCGCGCGAGGCGATGCCGTGCCGCATCGGCATGCGCAATTACTTCATCCGCTCCGACGGCCGGGTCGAGATGTGCTGGAACTTTCCGCCGATCGGCAACGTCCGCACCCAGACGGCGCGGGAGATCTGGTACGGCAAGGAAGGCACCGAGCGGCGCAAAGAGACCGTGGCCTGCGAGACGCTGTGCCTGTTCACCTGTCTGTCGCAGAAGAACCTCAGCGACAAATTCAAGATGGGAATGAAGCTATTACGCAAGCCGGCGGCGTAGGGCGCAAGCCGGGTTCCATGCCCGGAACCCGGCGGAGCCACTGGCCCGGTCATCAAGAGACCCCCGCGGCGGCACATTTTCGCCTTTGTAGCCAATAGAGTACGCGACCACGGCGGGGCGACACCGGGCTTACCCAACACGGTAAGCCGAACGTAACTATATCGTGTGTAGTGTCCAACCAGCGAACGGCGGCCGTGAAGGCGCCGACGCCAGTGAGGCCGGGTCAATGATAAAGACGATCGCCGCCGGATGCTTTGCCGTTGCTGCCCTGCTGAGCGCACAATGCGCTTCGGCGGCAGACCTGTCCGTTGCTCCGCTCTACAAAGCACCGCCGCCTGCGATGGCGCCGGCCTATAACTGGAGCGGCTTCTATCTCGGCATCAACGGCGGCGGCGGCTGGGGCCATTCCAATTGGGACACCAGTTCGGATCGCATCGGGCTGTCCGGCGGGCTCGTCGGCGGCACCGCCGGCTATAATTGGCAGATCGGCAGCGCCGTCCTCGGCCTCGAGGGCGATATCGATTGGGCCAACCTCAAAGGCACCAGTTCCTCGACGCTCTGCCCGGCGGGCTGCAGCACCAGCGACACCTGGCTCTCAACCGTACGCGGCCGCGCCGGCTATGCGTTCGGCGGCGTGCTGCCCTATCTCACCGGCGGCCTCGCCGTGGGCGATATCCGCGCCGCGACGCCCGGCTTTGCCGGCGCCAGCAATACCAGCGCCGGCTGGACCGCGGGCGGCGGCATCGAGTTCGCGTTGCCCGGCAATTGGAGCGCGAAAGCGGAATATCTCTACGTCGATCTCGGCAAATTCAATTGCGGCACCGCTTGCAACGGCCTGCCGACCGACAATGTGTCGATGCACGACAACGTGGTCCGCGCCGGCGTGAACTATCGCTTCAACTTGGGCCGCTAGCCTTCGCGCCGCGGCAGCGGGACCCTCGCGCTGCGCATGACGCGGCAGTTTTCCTGCGATTGACTCCCCTCCTCCGCCTGGTGTCAGTTCCCGGCTAGAGCCTCGCGCGCGCCTGCGTCCCGAGGCATCGCGATGACCGTCCGGGGAGGACGCCGCAGCAATGACCCATGCCGCCGCCGTCGATTTCGACAAATACCGCTTGCGCAGCTTCGTCGAGCGCCTGATCGAACTCGGCGAGGTCGAAATTCACGACGAGCCGGTGCCGCTCACCGGCTTGAGCCCGATCATCGAGCGCACCGACAAGGCGGTGCTGTTCAAGAAGGCCGGCCCCGAGCAGGTCGAACTGGTCGCCAAGACCGCCGGCAACCGCAAGCGCCTCGCCGCCGCCTTCGAGACCAGCGAGGACAAGCTCTACGACGAATATTTCCGAAGGCTCGCCAGCCCGCAGCCGCTGGTCGAGGTGCCGTCCGGCGACGCGCCGGTGCACGACATCAAGATCACCGGCAAGGACGTCGATCTGACCAAGCTGCCGTTCCATCCGCAGCACGCCTATGACGGCAGCTGCTATTGCTCGTCGGCCATCGACTACACCATCGATCCGGCGACCGGCCGCCGCAATGTCGGCTGCCGCCGGCTTGAGCCTGCGCAACCGCTACGAAGCCGGCACCAACGTCACCGCGCCGTCCGATCTCAAGCGCATCTACACCGCCGCCGTGGCGCGCGGCGAGAAGCTGCCGGTGACGTTCACCGTCGGCGCCCATCCGCTCGATTTCTTCGCCGCGACCACGCGGCAGCCGGGCGACGAGCTGGCGCTGGTCGCGGGCTTCCGCGCCGAGCCGGCGCCGGTGGTGAAAAGCCTGACCAACAACATTCTCGTTCCGGCCGACGCCGAGATGACGCTCGAGGGCTATCTCGACGAGCGCGGCTATGTCGAGCCGGAAGGGCCGTTCGGCGAATACATGGGCTATTACGGCTCCATCCACATGGACCCGGTGTTCCATTGCACCGCCATCACCATGCGCCGCGACGTGCTGCATCACACGCTCGCTGCACGGCTCGGCCTTCATGCTCGACCAGACCGACAGCGCCAATATCTCGGCGATGCGCACCGAGGCCGAAGCCATGCGCATCCTGAAAACCGCCGTGCGCGAGCCGGTCGCGGTCTATCTGCGCGCGGTGTCGGGCGGCGCCAACACGCTGCGGGTCTCGATCAAGCAGCGCAGTTTTGGCGAGGCGCGCTCGGCCATCCACGCGCTGTTCGGCGGCATCATGCGGTTGAAGCACGTCTATGTGTTCGACGAGGACATCGACATCCACGACGACCGCCAGGTGGATTGGGCGCTCGGCACCCGCTTCCAGGCCGACCAGGACCTCGTCGTCCTGCAAGGCATGCTCGGCATGACCATGGACCCGTCGCTCAACGGCCGGCGCACCGGCGCCAAATCCGGCTTCGATTGCACAAAGCCGTTCGGCCGCGACGGCCAGATCCCGCTGACCCGCGCCGCGGCCAAAATCTTCAAGGGACCGGCGCGCTACCAGACCGTCGAGCAGGCGCTCGGCGCGGCGCCGATGTTCTATGCCGATATCGTCGAGTCGCTCGGCTCCGAGGACGGCCGCGAGGTCGCCTGCGCGCTCGACGAGTTGCGCCAGAACGGCCGCCTCGGCCGCGACCGCGACGGCCGTTATCACTTGCAGCAGACGAAGCCGGGACTGACCGGCATCGTCGGCGAGCTCTATCACGATCCCAACGAGGGTGCGTGAGCGGCGCACTGCGATGACCTCCGACGCCGGTGAAAATCCACCGCAGCCGGTATTGGCGCCGCCTCATGAGCCGATCCGCGCGCTGTTGCGCGCCGGCAAGAACGACGAAGCGATCGTGCGGCTCGCCGCCATCTCGTCACCCGGCCCGACGATCTCGACGCCAAGGAACTGTTGTTCGACGCGTTTTTCCAGAAGCGCGATTGGCTGCCGGCGCTGGCGCTCGCCGAGGAGCTGGTGCGCCGCCGGCCGGATGTGGCGCGCCTGCAGAAGGCGCTGATCGCCACGCTGTCCAACATGAAGCGCTTCGACGAGGCGATCTTGCGCGCCTCGCAATATATCGAGCGCCACGGCGAGGAGCTGACTGTCCTCGACGCGCTCAAAGTGGCGCATTTCTACACCGGCAAGATCGACGAGGCGATCCGCTACGGCCAGCGCGGCATCGAAATCCGCGACGCCGAAGCCGCCAAGATACCGCGCACCATGTCCATGACGGAGCCGCGCGGCGCGCCGCAGGGCGACAACGTCATCTCGTTTTCGCTGTGGGGCACCGGCGCCGTTCTACAGCTATGGCGCGATGATCAATCTGGTACTGTGCCGCAGCGTCTATCCGGGCTGGGCCTGCCGCTTTTACGTCGATGCCGACGGTGCCGCAGCCATGCGTCGCCTATCTGCGCGACAACGGCGCCGACGTGCGCCACATGGAAGACGAATATCCCGGCGTCGGCCTGTTCCAGCGCTTCCTGGTGATGAACGACCGCACCGTCGGGCGTTTCCTGGTGCGCGATTGCGACGCGCGGGTGTCGGCGGCCGAAGCCGATCTGGTGCGGCGCTGGATCGACGGCGGCTATCCGTTTCACGTGGTGCGCGATCATGTGCTGCACAACGAACTGATGATCGGCTGCCTGTGGGCCGGCCGCACCGATTGCGGCATCGACATCGTCGCGCTGATGAAGCGCTATTTCGCCGCCGGACCGACGGCGAAATACGGCCACGACCAGCGCATGCTCGGCCTCATGCTATGGCCGCTCATCCGCAGCCGCTGCCTGGTCCACGACAAGTATTACCGGCTGGAGGGCGTGCACACGGTGCCGCTCGACGATCCGCAGAGCCGGTTCGGCGCCGGCCATCAGAACATCGCGGCGGTGCTGCAGGAAGTCGAGCGGCTCGGCATTCCCCGCGTGCTCTGACTGCGATCAGTGCAGCAGCGTGGAGTTCGACGCCATCTGGTGGAATTGGTCCACGGTCGCGGCAAGATGGGCGTCGTCCTGGTGGATGGCATCGAAGGCGAATTCTTGGTGAAACTCGGGCGTTGTCGAAGCCAAGCGCCGGCCCGCTGATTTGAATGTTGTTGTGGGCAAGCTCGCTCGTCTGGGCGTCCGTGTTCTGCGCCGTATCGCTGCCGAGATTCGGATGGAAGGCGAAACTGTCGTTGCCCAAGCGCCGAACGACGCCGATGCGAGCGTCGGCGACGCGGCGGATGCGGTGGCGGACGTATTTGGCGAGCGCCGGTGCCACGGTCGATGCTCGGCCTCGTTGGCGGGGACCATTTGCACCGTCGATGGCGCGACCTCGTGTTGGGCGACGTCCGATCCATCGACAATCGTCGAATCCGTCAGGTGCGCGCTGCCGAGCACGGGCTCGCAACGGGCGTTACGCCGTCGGATATCTGGATGGCCCCAGCGTCTTGCTCGCCGCCAGTCAGTACATTGAGAAGCGATGACAAGAGCGACTGGGCAAGCCCGCCGTGCAATGCGTTCGTCAGTGTGCCGGCATCGGCTTCGCCGGCGCCGAAGAGACACCGGCGTTGTCGCCGCCGAACGCCGCGTCGCTGATCGCGCTGGCGAGCGCGACGCCGCCAAGCGCATGGGCACCGGACGCCGGCGCCAACTCGTTTGTCACAGGCGCAGCGTCGCCGCCGAATGCCGCCTCGTTCGCCGGGCCAGCGGCAGGGTCGGTGCCATTCTGGTTGGCCGGCGCCACCGGCACATGAGCGATCTCGCTTTTGGTCGCGTCCGTTCCATCGATGATGGTCGGATTTGCCAGGTGCTTGATTTCAAGCACGGGTGTGGCGGGCGCTGCGACGGTAGTCGGCTGTGTATTATCGGATAATTGAACAACACCGGAAGCAACTGTGTCGACCGATGCAGCGTCGCCGCCGTTGTGCTGATCCACGGTCGCCGCGAAAAGCTGATCGCCGCCGAATGCCGCCTCGTTTGCCGGGCCCGCGGTGTGGTCGATTCCATTCTGGTTGGCCGGCGCCACCGGCACCGACACATGAGCGATCTCGCTTTTGGGCGCGTCCGTTCCATCGATGATGGGATTCGCCAGGTGCTTGCTTTCAAGCACGGGTGCGGCGGGCGCTGCGACGGTAGTGGGCTGTGTATTATCGGATAATTGAACGACACCGGAAGCAACTGTGTCGACCGATGCGGCGTCGCCGCCGTTGAGCGTCTTCAGAAGTGAGGACAAGAAGCCTTGGGTCAAGCCGCCAGCGTCCGCTTCCGCCGCGCTCGTCGCCGCGAAAATAGCGGCATGGTCGCCAGCGAATGCCGCCTCGTTCGCGAAACCGGCGAGCAGGGCGCTGCCAAGCGCAAGGGCCCAAGGCGTGTGCGCCAGCTGGCCTCCCGGCGTAGCGACCTCGTTGTCGTGCGACGTCGCCGCCGGCGCCGAATTCTGGTCGCCGCCGAAGCCCAACAGGTTTGAAGGGCTCGTCGCATGGTCGGTCACATGAGCGACCTGGTTGACCGGCGCGACCTGGTTCGCCGGCGAACTAGAGTGATCGTCAGCCGTCGTCACCGCCGATGGCGTGTGCTTTGAGCCTCCCGCCGGCGGATCGTAGATTTCCAGGCCATTTGAGTCTTGCTGCAGCTTGAAATTGTCGGCCTCGTAATCGCCGACGAATTTAAGGGTGATCGAGCCGCCGCCCTGTTCGTCGATGATAATCGTCGTGATGTTGTCAGCGCTGCAGTAATTGGCGGTCAGTCCTCCGTCCCCTTCCTGCACGCCCGTCAAGGAAGATCTCGTCCGAATTGCTCAGGCCCGCATCTGTGCCGGTAAAGCAGAATATCTTCCCGGAGAATTCCGCCGGGTCGCCGAGAATAAGCTCGCCGTAGCCGTTGCTGTTGTGGAATGTCACGTCCACGTCGGACTTGGCGCCGAACTCCAGCGTACCATGGTCAATGGTGGCAGTGCCGCCGGTGATGCTGCCCGCAACGTCGACCTCGCTTCCAGCGCCGGCAAAAAGCGCGCCGGGATTGGTGACGGAACTCTCGATATCCAGCGTCCCGCCACCGGTCGCTTCGAACAATCCGGCATTGGTGATGGCGTTCGAGCCGGTATTGAGGGTCAGGGTTTGGCCGCTGACATCGGCGTCGATCACGCCGTATTGCTGGTTCACCAGGGTCAGATCGGTATCGCCGATGGTGCCGGCGCCGGAAATGGTGTTGTCGACGTTGGTCAGCGTATCGTTGTGCCCGGCATGGAGATCGCTGACGATGGTATTCCAGCTGCCGCCAAGCACGACCTGACCCGGACCAGTCGAGGAACCGTTGCCGCCCTCGAGCGTCAGCCCGCCTTCGATGACCAAAGAGGTGACCGACGTGGTGCCGTCGAGGTTGATGCTCCCGGTGTTGGTGATCGTAATATTGTTCAACGACAGGATACTGCCGTCATTGTCGGTGATCGAACCCGAATTCGTGATCGCGCTCGCGATGCTCAGCGATCCGCCATCGCTGGCTTCCAGCGTGCCGGCGTTGACGATGGCGTTCGCGCCGGTGTTGATGACAAGGGTGTGGCCGGCGACATTGGCGTCGACGATGCCGCCGGCGTCGTTGTCCAGGGTCAGCTTGAGGTTGCCGCCGCCGATATTGCCGTCGCCCTGGATCGTGTTGTCGTGGTTATCAAGGATCTCGCCGTTCCGGATACCGAGGATCGAGCCGCCGTCGAGCGTCACCGTGCCGCCGTCATCGAGCGCCAGATGATGGCCGTTGGCGTTCGGCTGCGCGACCAGCAGCGTGCCTTCGAGCTGAATGTTGCCGGTATTGTTGATGGTGCCGACGTTGATCTCCAGCGTCGCGCCGGCCGCTGCCGCCAGCGTGCCGGCGTTGTTGATGGCGCTGTGAACCTCGATCGTCAAAGTCTGGCCGGCAACGCTGGCTTCGATCGTCCCTCCGACTTCGTTGTTCAGGGTCAGGATGTTCGGTTCACCGATGCCGATCTGGCCGTAGCCTTCGATGGTGTTGCCGTTGTTGGTCAGCGTCCCGTAGGTCGGCCCGGTCGTTCCGCTGATAATGCCGCCGGCGAGGGTCACAATGCCGTTGCCGTCGAACGTCAGGGTATCGCCGCCGGCAATGACCAGCGTGCTGTTGCCGATGGCGATGGTGCCGCAATTGTCGACCGTGCCGCTCAGCGTCACAGTATCGGACAGACCCGCGCCCAGCGTCAGTGTATCGTCGTTGTCGATCGTGAGCTGATTGGCTGAGATCACAGCATTGGTGTCGATAGTGACGGCGCCGGCAACCTCGATTGTGCCGTTGTCGGTGATCGTGCCGCCGTGAATCGTAACGCCGCTCAGCGTCAGGGTCCCATCGCTCTCGATCAACAGCGTGCCGTTATTGGTGACGTTGAGATCCTCGAGCGTCGTACCGTCGAGCGTCAGCGTCTTGGTGTTTTCGACGATCATCGCGCCCGGCGTGCCGCTCTCGACGGGGCCGCCTTTGCCATCGACGGTCGCATTATTGATCGCGCTGTCGCCGGTCACGTCGATGGTGCCGGCAATGATCGAACCCGAGGGACCGGCGCTGTAGTCGTCGATATAGGTACCGTTGATGGTGACGCCGGACAGCGTCAGCGTCATGCCGCCGTCAACGGTCAAGTTGCCGTTGTTCAGGGCAACGTCGATGAACGTACTGTCGCCGGTGATATCGATATTACCGCCAATGATCGTGCCCGAGGCATTGGTGAAATTGTTGATCGTGGTGCCGCTGATGGTGTCCCCGGAAGCCGACAGCGTCACGCCGCCCTCGACCGTCAGGATGCCATTGTTGATCGAGGAGTCGTTGATGACGGTGTCGCCGCTGACATCGATATTACCGGCGACAACGCCGCCCGAAGTAACGGTGCCGTCTTCGATGGTGGTACCGATAATGGAGCCGCCGGAAAGCGTCAGCGTGACCCCGCCCTCGACCGCTAGATTGCCGTCGTTCAAGGTGGTGTTGCAGAACGTCGTATCGCCGGTCACGTCGATGTTGCCGGCTATGACGCCGCCGGAGGTGACGGTGCCGTCCTCGATTGCGGCGTCGGAAATGGTATCGCCGGACAGCGACAGCGTCTTGCCGCCCTCGACCGTCAGATTGCCGTCGTTCAAGGCGGCGTTGCTGAACGTCGTGTCGCCGGTGACGTCGATGGTGCCGGCGGTAACGCCGCCGGAGGTGACAGTGCCGTCCTCGATCGTCGTGCCGGAGATGGTATCGCCGGACAGCGTCAGCGTGACGCCGCCCTCGACCGTCAAGTTGCCGTCGTTCAAGGTGGTGTTGGTGAATGTGGTATCGCCGGTGACGTCGATGGTGCCGGCGGTGACGCCGCCCGAGGTGACGGTGCCGTCCTCGATCGCCGTGCCGGAGATGGTATCGCCGGACAGCTTCAGCGTGACGCCGCCCTCGACCGTCAGGTTGCCGTCGCTCAAGTTGACATTGCTGAACGTCGTGTCGCCGGTGACGTCGATGGTGCCGGCTGTGACGCCGCCCGAGGTGACGGTGCCGTCCTCGATCGTGGTGCCGGAGATGGTATCGCCGGACAGCATCAGTATGACGCCGCCTTCGACCGTGAGGTTGCCGTCGCTCAAGGCGACACTGGCAAATGTCGTTTCGCCGGTGACGTCGATGGTGCCGGCGATGACGCCGCCGGAGGTCACCGTGCCATCCTCGATCGCGGTGCCGGTGATGCTGTCGCCGGCGGCGAGAGTCAGTGTGACGCCGCCCTCGATCGTGAGCTTGCCGTCGCTCAAGGTGACATTGCTGAATGCCGTGTCGCCGGTCACGTCGATGGTGCCGGCGGTGACGCCGCCGGAGGTGATGGTGCCGTCCTCGATCGTGGTGTCGGTAACGCTGTCGCCGGCCGCCAGCGTCAGCGTGACTCCGCCCTCGATCGTCAGATCGCCGCCGCTGAGGCTGACATCGCAGAACGTACTGTCGCCGGTAACGTCGATGGTGCTGGCAACGATACTGCCCGAGGCATCGGTGCCGGCGATCGCGACGTCGCTGACCTTGTCGCCGGACAACGTCAGCGTGACGTCGCTCTCGACCGTCAGATTGCCGCCGCTGAGGTGGACACCGCAGAATGTACTGTCGCCGGTGACGTCGATGGTGCTGGCGACGACGTCGCCCGAGGTGGCGGCGTCGACACCGTCGATGGCGCCGCCGTGCACGGTTACTCCGGAGAGCGTCAACGTAGTGTCGCCGTCGACCGCCAAGATGGCACTGCAGGCGTCGTGGAACGTCGTTCCGGTGACGGTGTCGTTGTCGAGCGTCAGCGTGGCGCCGCTGTCGACCTGCACATCGGTGCCGCAAGCGATGCTGGCGCACTCGATCGTGGTATCGCTGCCGCAGCCGACCTGGATCAGGCCGCCGCAGCTCGTCTCCAGCGTGCCGTCGCTGACGGTGATGTCATTGAGCTCCACCGTGGCGTTGCTGCCGGTCGCCTGGATGATGCCGCATCTGTTGTCGACGTCGCTATTCAGCACCAGCGTGGCGCCGCCGGTCGCCTCCAGAATGCCGTGGTTGACGATGGTGTTGCAGCCGGTGTCGATCGTCAGGCTGTCGGCCGAGGCGTTGTTGGCGTTGATGACGCCGCACGAACTCGTTGACCAGGGTCAGATCGTTGTCGCCAACACCGATGCTTCCGGCGCCGACAATGGTGGCCGCATTGTGCAGTGCCGCGCCCGGCGATGCGGCGATGATCTTGTCGGCGTCGCCTTGCATCGTGACGCCGCCGGAGCCGGTCAACATCACGGTTCCGCTGATCGAAAGTTCGGCGCCGATGTCGGGACTGTGGGTGAGGTGGATCAGATCGAGATCGATGGTGCCGTTGTTGCCCTGCGCCGCGAGGTCGATGGTGCCCATCAGCTCGAGATTGGCGCCGCCCACCACGTGAACGAAGCCGCCGATGCAAACCGTATGGCCGCAGCTGCCGTCGAATATGGTCGCGGCATCGGTATCAGCCACTTCGATCACGCCGCGGTCGCCCAACGTCGAATCGTCGGTCAAGAACATGCCGCCCTTGATCGTCACGCCTTCCAGCTCAACGACGGAGCCGCAGCCATAGGCCGCGATCGTGCCCCCGATATTGCAGACATTGTCTTCGATCTCGAGCAGGCCGCCGTTGGTAGCCTCCAGGAGGCCCTGATTGTCGACCGTGGTGCCGGTGTAGAGCACCAGCGTATGTCCGCTCACGTCGGCATCGACGACGCCGTCCGCGAGGTTGTTGAGGACCAGCCCATCACCGCCGATCGTGCCGGCGCCCGCGATGGTGTTGGCGTTGCTCAGCGTATCGGCACCCCCGGTGCCGACGATGTTGTCGGTGTCGCCGCTGAGCACCACCGTGCCGGTGCCGGCCAGCGTGATATCGCCACTGATGATCAGGCTGGGATCGCAACCCTGGACCAGCGTGATCGTGCCGTCGTTGGTGACGGTGGCGTTGCCGTCGGCCGTGTCTTGCAGCGTGAGCGTCGTATGGTCGTCAACCTGGATGGTGCTGCCGGTCGTAATGGTTACGCCGTCGAGCGTGCTGTTGCCCGAGCAGGCAACGGTTTCGATGATGCCGCATGCCCTGGTTTCCAACGTGCCGCCAAGGATCATCGCTCCCGCGAGCATGATCATCGCGCCGACGCCGTCGGCCTCGATGCTGCTGCCCTGATTATAAATATTCGTGCTGTTGAACCTGATGGTGCCGCAGGTCAGCGCCTCGATGGTACCGCCCGAGATCGGCGCCGAGGCCGCGCAATTGATCGTACCGCCGTTGAAGACGATTGCGCCACCGTTCGACGCCTTGATGGTGCCGCCGCCGCCGCAAACCGCGGAGTCGAGCTTAACCGTGAAATTGTCGAACGTGATCGTGCTGCAGTTCCCCAACGCCTCTACGACGCCGCCGGCAATACCTTTGGTTGCCGACGACTCGTCGAGCGAGCCCTCGGTTTCAAAGGTGATCGTGCCGCCATTCAAGGCCTCGATCGTGCCGCCGGCATCGGCGACGATCGAACCGTCGAATATGATGGCGCCGCCGTGTGTCGCCTCGACAGTGCCGCCGCCGCCGACCACCGTGGTGCCGAGGTCGACCGTGTTGCTGCCCTCAAACGTGATCGTGCTGCCGCAGCCCGTCGCCTCGACCAGGCCGCCGGCAACGCCAGCGGTTGCCGAACCATCGTTGAGCGTGCCGCCGTCGAGGGTGATGCTGCCGCCGAGCGAGGCTTCGATCGTGCCGCCGCCGTAATTGTTCACGGTGGTGCCATTGAGCGCGATGCTGCCGCCGCAGCTTGCCTCGACCGTGCCGCCTCCACCCGATGTCGGCGACCCGACATCGAGCTCGCCGTTGTTGACGGTGATGGTGCCGCCGGCCGCATCGAGCGTGCCGCCGCCATCGGCGACAGACGAGCCGAGGCCGATCGTGACGGTGTCGAACTCGATCGAGCTCGACGCATCCGCCTCGACGGTGCCGCCGGCGACGCCCGCGGCGGTCGATCCGCTGTCCACCTCGGTTCCGAGCAGCGTGATCGAGCCACCGCTCGACGCCTTGATGGTTCCAGGCGTGGCGCCGTCATTGTTGACGGAATCGTCGATCTCCAGCGAACCTTCGTTGGTCGCCTCGATCAGGCCGGTATTGGTGACGGCGTTGCCGGTATCGATGTCGATTGCGGCGCCGTCGCCGTCCGCATCGATGGTGCCGGCGTTGTTGAGCGTCAGCGAGGTGACCCCATCGCCAATATCTCCGGAGCCGGTGAGCGTGGCGCCCGCGGCGATGTCGAGCGTACCGCCGGCGGCGCCAGCGACGATCGACGCCACCCCAGGGTCGAGCACGAAGGTGCCGCCGCCTTCGAACGTCACCGTGCCGTTGAGCGTGGTCGTGTCTTCGAGATCCAGGGACGATCCGGTGTCGGCTTTAAGGATGCTGCCGTCGTTGATGGTCACGCCGGACAGCGTGCTGGTGCCGCTCGGCGTCTCGATGATGCCGCCGCCGCTCAACTCGAGCGTGCCACCGGTGATCGTCGCGCCGAAGAGCTCGACGATGGAATTGGGGTCGGATGCCGCGATTGTGCCGCCGGTATTGGTGACGCTGTCGTGGATTTCGAGCGTGCCGCCGGCGGTTGCTTCCATCGTGCCGGCATTGGTGACCTTATTGCCGGTGTCGATGATGAGATGGCCCGAGAGATTGGCGTCGATGATGCCGCTCGACTGGTTCTCCAGAACGAGACCGCTGCCGCCGATCGTGCCGCCGCCTTCGATCGTAGTCTCGTTGACCAGCGTCCCGCCGCCGATGCCGCCGGCGATTTGGGCATTCGTCGGCTGCAGCAGGACCGTGCCGTCACCCTCCAGCGTGACCGTGCCGTCGAGGGTCGTCGTGTCTTGCAGCGTCAGCGTCGCGCCGTCGTCGATCTGAATGAAACTGCCGTCTTCGATGGCGACGTTCAGGAAGGTGTTGTCGCCGCCCAGTACCTCGATGAGGCCGCCGTCGCTGGTCTCGATCGTGCCGACCTTGACGGTTGTGCCGCCCTCAATCTCGATCTCCGAGCCTGTCCCCGTGGCTTCGAGGATGCCGCCGAAGTTTTGATCGACCGTGACGCCTGTGCCGATGGTGACGATGCCGCCGCCGACCGCTTCGATGGTGCCGCCGTAATTCTCGATGCTGGCGTCGATGTTGACCGTGCCGCCGTCGGCCTCGACCGTGGACGTGGCGGTATTGTTGAGAATGCCGCCGTTGAAGTCGACCGTGCCGCCGTTGATGGCCTCGATGGTGCCTACATTCGTGGTGCTGGTGTCGAGGTCGACCGTCCCGCCGTCCGCCTTGATGGTACCGCCGTCGTTGTTGACGACGTCGTCGATCTGAAGCGTGCCGCCGTTGGTCGCTTCCAGCGTGCCGGTATTGGTGACGGTGTTGCCGGTGTCGATGGTGAGCGTGGCGTCTGTGATATCGGCATCGACGACGCCGCCCGACTGATTGTTCAGCGTCAGGTGCTCATCGCCGGCGCCGATCTCGCCGGCACCCTTGATGGTGATGCTGTTGTCGAGCGTGTTGGTGCCGGTGCTGGCGCCGATGATGTCGGAGCCGGTGCCATCCAGGTTAACTGTGCCTAACCCGTTGAGCGTTACGGTGCCGTCGATCACTAGGTCCGGATCGCCCGACACGATCTCGATCGTGCCGTTATCGATGATCGTGCCGACAAGATCGAGAGCGGCGCCCTTTTCGACCTGCACGATGCCTTGGACCGTCACCGCGTTTGCCGAACCGTCGAACACCAAATCGCCGTCGACTGACGCCACGACTTCGATCAGACCGTTCAGGTCGGTGGCCAGCGTGCCGCCGTTGATCGTCGTGTCGGCGAGTTCAATGACGCTGCCGGTGCCGATGGCGGCGATGGTGCCGCCGGCGTTGTTGACCGTGCTGTCGGTGAAATCGATGGTGCCGGCGCTGCCGTCGTCGCCCGAGCCGGTAAACGCCCGGATGAAGCCGGTATTATCGACGCGGCTATCCGTGAAAGTCATGGAGCCGCCATCGAAGGCGCCGATGCCGTTGCCGTCCAGATTGGTGCCGGCCGTGTTGACGACACGGTCGTGTTCGAAAGTGATCGAAGAGCCATCCTGCGCTTCGATCGCTCCGTTGTTGGTCACACAGCCGTATTCGAACGTGATCGTTCCGCCGCCGTCGGCCGTGATGCCGCCATTGCCGGATTCGCTGGGCGCGCTGTCGTTTTCGACGACGCTATGGTCGAAGATGACGGTGCCGCCGTTGGGGCCGATATGGCCGTGGTTTTCGATGTGGCTGTGATCGAAGGTGATCTGCCCGACACTTTGCGCGCCGATGTCGCCGCCCGCGTCGTTGGTGACGGTGACGGCGCCGAAGGTGAGGGTGCCGCTGTTGCCGGCGCCGATCTGGCCGGTGCTCTCGTTGGTGACGTCGCCGTCGATCTGGACGACCGACGCCGCGCCGGAGCTCATGATCGTGCCGGAATTGTCGACGGCGTCTTCGATCTTGAGCGTTTCGTTGCCGATCACTCCCGCCGGACCGCCGGTGGTCGCTTCCAGAGTGCCGGCATTGATGACGGTGTTGCCGGTGTGGATGGTGAGTGCAAAGCCGGGCTCGTTCGCGTCGATGATTCCGCCCGCCTGATTGTCGAGCGTCAGTTTGCCATCGCCGGCGCCGATCTGGCCGGCGCCAGCGACGGTGCTGGCGTTCTTCAGCGTTGTGCCGGCCGTCAACGCCACGATATCGCCGCCCAGGAGGAACTCGCCGGCGCCTTCGAACGTCACGGTGCCGCCGCCGGCCAGCGTCGTGGTTTCCGAAAGCCCGAAGGAGCCGCCCAGCCCGGTATCGGCGGCGTCCAGCACGCTGCCGCCGAGGATGGTGACGTCTTGGAGGGTACTACGCCCGAACGTGGCCTCGATGACGCCGCCGTCACTGCTCGCGAGCGTGCCACCATAGATGTCCGTGCCGAACAGGTCGACGACCGCGCCGCAACCGATCGCCTCGATGAGGCCGCCGTTGTTGAAAACCGTGCTGGTATCGATGTGGACGGTGCCGCCGCGCAACGCCTCGATGACGCCGCCGGGGCCGCCGGCGTCGTTGTTGTTGTAGATCGTGCAGGACAGGCTGAGCGAGACCGTGCCGCCGCACGACGCCAAGATGGTGCCGCCAGCCGTTCCGGCCACCGACGAGCCGTTGTAGACCGTGGTGGTAGCGAACTCGACGCTGCCGCCGTGCAATGCCTCGATCGTGCCGCCGCTCGCACCCGAAACGGTGACGCCGTTGTAGACCGTGCCCTCTCCGAACGAGATCAAACCGTCCGAGAGCGCCTCGAATACGCCGGTGCCGTCGTTATAGACGGTATGACTGTCGACGAAGATGGCGCCCTGATGATCCAACTCGAATGTGCCATCGTTGGTGATGGTGCCGCCGAAGAAATTGATGGTACCGCGGTTCGCCTCGACGGTGGCGCCGTGGTCATTTTCGAGCTCGACCGCGCTCAGCGTTATGGTGCCGTGATTTTCGGCGATGATGGTGCCGGCGTTTTCCGACGCATCGCTGTTGGCGATGTTGATCTGCGCGCCGAAACCGGTGGCTTCGATTGTCGCGTTATTGATAACGTCGCCGTCGATGGTGATGGTGGTAGTGACGGTGGTGACGCTGTCACTGCCGATAGCCTCGACCCTACCAGCGTGATTCTTGATGCCGTTGTTCAGGTCGACGGTGCCGCCGTTGACCGCCTCGACCAGGTAGAAATTGTCGAGGCCGCCGTCGAAGATGAGGACGCCGCCGTCGGTGGCCTCCATCGTGCCGTAATTGCCGCCCTGGGGGCCGCCACCGCCGCCGCCGCCACCGTGAGTATCATAGAAATGCACCGTGCCGCCGGCGCCGGCTTCGATCAATCCGTGGTTCGAGCCGCCGTCGACGTTGATATAGAAATCGATCTCGCCGCCGTTGACCGCCTGGATGGTGCCGGAATTCACGTTGGTGTCGGTATCGATCTCGATGGAGACCGTGGCGCCGCCGCCGTCGGCTGTGATAATGCCGCCGGTCTCGTTGATCAGCGTGGTATCGCCTTCGAGCGTCAGCGACGCGCCGGCTTCGATGGTCATGGTCCCGGAATTGGTCACGCTGTCGCCGTGCAGCACCGAGGCGCCGTCGGTGACGACCACATGGCCGGCATTTTCGATCGTGCCGCCGAGGATGGCAGCGGCCATGAGATCGACCGTCGAAGTCGCGTCCACGCTCGCTGTCGCGGCGCTGGAATTGGTGACCGTTATATTCTCGAGCTGCAGAGTGCCGCCGTTGGTGGCCTCCAGCAGGTTGCCGTTGGCGATCGAGCCGCCGTCGAAGGTGATGGTGCCGCCGGTCGCGTTGATCGTACCGCCGGCCGGGTCAGTCGTGCTGACGGCCTCGTTGGTGACTTTGACGTCGGTGAAGGTGACGGTTCCGCCATTTTTGGCGACGACCGAAAACAGATTGTCGAATGTCGCGCTCGAAAGCGTGACGGCCGCGCCGATCCCGTCAGCCTGGACCGTGCCGGCATTAACGACGCTGTCTTTGATCGCCAGCGTGCCGACGGTCACCGCCAGCGAGTCAGCCGTCGCCTCCATCAGGCCATCGTTGTAGACCTGATTGCCGGTATTGACGGTCAAGAGCCCGTTGTTGGCATTGACGGTGCCGAAATTCTGAAACGTCAGAATGCCGTCGCCGCCGCCGATCGTGCCGGTGCCCTCGATGGTGTAGTCGACGTTGATCAACACCGCGCCGGTGCCGGGAGCGCCGAGGATAAAGTCCTCGCCGACCGGGCCCAGCATTTTGATCGTGCCGCCGCCGACGAGCGTCACCGCGCCGTGGATGAACAGCGTCGGATCGGAGCCGGATGAATTCAGCGCGATCGTGCCGGCGCCATGGATGAAGTCGTAAATCGTGAACGAGGTGCCGCTGACGATGTTGAGGGTCGCGCCGGCGGCCACCACCAGCCCGGCGGCCGCATCGGCACCGTCGGTCGTTACCTTGACCGGGTTCAGAATCTCGACTTCCTGAGGCACTATCGGCGGAGCGCCACCGAGCCAACTTGGGCCGCTGCTCCAAGGTCCGCTGCCGCCGGCGATCCAAATGACCACGGTCAGCGGCCCCGTCGGCCCCGAGATGTCGCTACCGTCGGGGTGGTCGGATTCGATCCGTTTGTAAAATTGATGTTGAAGGGTTTTGCCGCTGTCTTCAAAGAGCTGCGGGATCGGATTGGGCAGCTCGAACGGCGGCGGCGTCGTGGAGCTGCCGTTGTTGTTGCCATTCAGGTTGGCCGGGTTGAGCGTCAGGAACAGCTGGTGCAGCATCTCCTGTTCGAACGCATATTGCGAATTCGTCGCCGGCTCCGTCGAGACCAGCGGCGGCTGTCCGAGCCCTTGCGGCGTGAGATAGGTGACGTATCCGGACTGCGACACCGTCACGAGAACAATGGGATTGCCGTTGGCGTCGCGTTGGATAATGCCGTTCGCATCGGTCAGGAACACGTCCCACATGCCGGTGACGCCGGTGCCGATATCGGGCACGACCGCGAACGTGTAGGTGTGGTCGCCGGCGTTCGCCGTGATCGTGGCGGGAGCGTTGGGCTGTTCTTGCACCACGCCGGTGGTGCCGCGAATGCCCATGGTCGCGACCGGCGTCGCGATCTTCATGTCGCCGGAATGCGCGACCTTGCCGGCGACGAAGGCGAAGGTGCCTTCGACCAGGGTGAACAGCGCGCCGTTGCGAGTTGCTGTTGGCGTCGTACGCATAGTCGTTGAGCGCCATGCGCGTATTGGCGACCAGATTGAGCACGGTGCCGTCGGGAAACGAGATGCCGCACGACGCGCTGGCGCCGGTCTGCACCACGTCGCTCTTGAAGACGGCGTCGCCGACATGGAGCGCGACGGCTACGCCGTTGCGCACCACGGTGACGTCGCCGACGACTTTTTCGATTTTGCCGATCGAGTCGGGCGGCGCGGTAGGCTGCGCCTGTGCATAATGTCCCGGCGTCGGCGAACCGGCGAGCAGATCGACCGTGCCGGGCGAAAGATACGCGCCGTTCGGCGCCACCAAGGCCGGGTGATGCTCGCTCGAGAAGTAGCCTGGAATTAAATGATGCTGGCCGTCGCGGCCGGTGAGGACGAGATCGGGTCCGGCGCGGTGGAACTGCGCGGTGAACAGCAATTCGGTGTCGGGTACGAGCACCGAATGATCTGAAGAACTCATGATGGATTACGGGCCCACCGGCCCCATAACCCCCATCCATCGTGGACACACGTGCCATTCACGCTCCCCAATCGAGCGAAAAGTCGAAGACCTCCCCCGAGCCGGCGTGTCGTCAGTCACTCCCCGAAATTGCCCGTAAGTGACTGCGGGACAACGCGTACTCTATGGCGACGGCGGAGGCAAGTTTATCCTGAATCAAGGCTTAAATGCGTAGCGCTCCATTGCAATGGGGCGCGGAGTTGGGCACATTTTCACTCAATCGAAGCCAGCTGACTGTGCCGTACGTCACCGTACCGCCAGCCGCGAGGTATTCGTGTAGGGATGAAATATCAGGGAGCGTGTGATGACGAGGAAGCGCAGCCTCTACTTGAGCGTCGCGGCAATCTGCCTCGCCGGCTGTTTTATCTGGTCGCAGCCGCGGGCCGAGACCACGGTCCCGATAAAAAAGAATGACATCGGCGGCGTGGTGACGAGTCCGAACGGCCCGGAAGCCGGCGTCTGGGTGATCGCCGGAGACTCACGACCTGCCGACCCGCTTCGCCAAGATGGTCGTCACCGACGATCAGGGCCGCTACGTCGTGCCCGATCTGCCGAAGGCCAAATACACGGTCTGGGTCCGCGGCTACGGCCTCGCCGATTCGGCGAAGGTCGAAGCCGAGCCCGGCAAGCAGCTCAATCTCAAAGCGGTGCCGGCGGCCGAACGCCGCGGAAGCCGCGAAAGTCTATCCGGCGATCTACTGGTATTCGATGCTGAAAATTCCCGGCGCCGATCAGTTCGGCGGCCACAGCGATATTCCCGACAAGGTCAAGCAGACCGACTGGCTCAACACCATGAAGAACAATGGCTGCATCGGCTGTCATCAGCTCGGCGGCCTCGCCACGCGCACGCTGCCGAAGGGCCTCGGCGAATTCAAAACCTCGGAAGAAGCCTGGGCGCGCCGCGTGCAATCCGGCCAGGCCGGCCCGCTGATGGTCAACCTGATCGCCGGCGATCTCGCCTCGACGCCGATCAAATATTTCGCCGAGTGGACCGACCGCATCGCCGAGGGCGAGTTGCCCAAAAACAAACCGCAGCGGCCGCAAGGCATCGAGCGCAACGTCGTCATCACCACGTGGGACTGGGCCGACGACAAGCATTATCTCCACGACGAGATTTCGACCGACAAGCGCAACCCGACGGTCAACGGCTACGGCCCGCTGTTCGGCTCGCCGGAATACGCCACCGACATCATTCCGATTCTCGATCCGGTGAAGAACAGCGTCACCAAATTCCACGCGCCGGTGCGCGATCCCGACATGCCGTTCTCGCTCGGACCGGGCCACGCCGCGGCGCTCAAGCCGCTGGCGCCGTCGCCGTATTGGGGCAACGAGCAGATCTGGGACACCCACATCAACAACCACAATTCGATGATGGATGAGAAAGGCCGGCTGTGGCTCGCCGCCGCGTCGCGCGGCGTCAAGGATCCGGACTTCTGCGGCAAGGGTTCCGACCTGCCGTCGGCGAAACTGTTCCCGCTGGAGGCGAGCCAGCGGCAATTGGCGATGCTCGATCCGAAGACGATGAAATACACCTTCGTCGACACCTGCTTCACCACCCATCATCTGCAATTCGGCTTCGACAAGAACAATACGCTGTGGACGTCGAGCGGCGGCGGCGGCGGTGTGGTCGGCTGGCTCAACACCAAGAAGTTCCTGGAGACCGGCGACGCTGCGCAAGTCGCAAGGCTGGACCGCGCTCATCGTCGACACTTCCGGCGACGGCCAGCGCGGCGAATACACCGAGCCCGGCAAGCCGCTCGAGCCGGGCAAGGACATGCGCATCGGCCAGGTGTTCTATGCGATCATGCCGAGCCCGGTCGACGGCACGGTGTGGGGCACGCTGCGCGCCAATCCCGGCGCGGTCGTCCGCCTCAATCCCGGCACCAATCCGCCGGCGACCGCGCTCGCCGAAATCTACAATGTCGCGTCACCCGGCTTCGGCCCGCGCGGCGGCGACATCGACTCGCAAAGGCGTGGTCTGGGTGTCGCTGGCGAGCGGCCATCTCGGCAGCTTCGATCGCCGCAAATGCAAAGGCCCGCTCAACGGCCCGAACGCCACCGGCAATCAGTGTCCGGAAGGCTGGTCGTTCTACCAATATCCGGGACCGGGCTTCGAAGGTCTCGGCAATAACTCGGCCGAGTTCGAGCTATTACACCTGGGTCGACCAGCACAACACGCTGGGGCTCGGCAACGACGTGCCGGTCTCGACCGGCAATCTCAACGACGGCCTGATCGCCTATGCCGACGGCAAGATGATCACCATGAAAGTGCCCTACCCGACCGGCTTCTACGCCAAGGGCCTCGACGGCCGCATCGACGATCCAAAGATCGGCTGGAAAGGCCGCGGGCTGTGGACCTCGAGCGGCGACCGCGTGCCCTGGCACCAGGAAGGCGGCCTCGGCATGACGCCGATGGCGGTGCATTTCCAGATCAGGCCGAGCCCGCTGGCGGACTGACGGCGCACGGGCTTACGTCATACATTGGAGTAAATTCATCCTCCCCCGCAGCCAAGCGGGGGAGGATTTTTTATGCGGGACTGTCCCGCACTGAACGAACGAGACATTCGGCGTCCAAGTCGAATACTTATATTCCCGACTACGCTACCGAGGCCGCCGTGACGAAAATCAGCCCGCTCCTCACCGACCTCTACCAGCTCAACATGGCCCAGGCCTATCTGGACCATGGCGACAACCGACACGGCGGTGTTCGAGTTTTTTGCCCGCACCTTGCCGGCGCGGCGCGGATTCCTGCTGGCGGCGGGGCTGGAGCAGGCGCTGGATTTTCTGGAGAACCTTCGTTTCACGGCGGACGACATCGCGTGGCTGAAAGGCACCGGCCGGTTCAAGCCAAACCTGCTCGATTATCTGCGCGATTTCCGTTTCAGCGGCGACGTCCACGCCATGCCGGAAGGCACGGCGTTCTTCGCCAACGAGCCGATCCTGCGCGTGACGGCGCCGTTGCCGCAGGCGCAATTCGTCGAATCGCGGCTGATCAACATTCTGCATTTTCAGTCGCTGGTCGCCGCCAAGGCGGCGCGCATGCGGCTCGCCGCGCCCGACAAGGTGCTGGTCGATTTCGGGCTGCGCCGGGCCCATGGCGCCGAGGCCGGACTGATGGCGGCGCGGGCGAGCTACTCACCGGTTTCGCCGGCACCGCCACGGTGCTGGCCGGCGAAATGTTCGGCATCCCGCTCTACGGCACCATGGCGCATTCCTTCATCGAGGCGTTCGACGACGAGATGACGGCGTTCGAAACCTTTGCCCGCGCGCGGCCGGACAATCTCGTGCTGCTGCTCGACACCTACGACACCGAGGCGGCGGCGCGAAAAGTCGTGGCGCTGGCGCCGCGATTGCAGGCGGCCGGCATTACGATCCGTGCCGTGCGTCTCGACAGCGGCAATCTGATCGCCTTGTCGAAGAGCGTGCGCGATATTCTCGATTCCGGCGGGCTGCGTGACGTGACGATTTTTGTCAGCGGCGGCCTCGACGAGGATTCGCTCATCGCGTTCGCCCGCGCCAGCGCGCCGATCGACGGCATCGGCATCGGCACCGCCATGACCACGTCGTCGGACGTGCCGGCGATCGATTGCGTTTACAAATTGCAGGAATATGCCGGCATCGCCCGCCGCAAGCGTTCGGAGAACAAAGCGACCTGGCCGGGCCGCAAGCAGGTGTGGCGGCGCTATGGCACCGACGGCCGCATGTCGGACGATATTTTGGCACTTGAAGGTCACGACAAAGCCGGAGAGCCGCTGTTGCATCTCGTCATGCAAAACGGCCGAAGACTGCAGCCGGCGGAATCCCTCGATGCGATCAGGGCGCGTGTGAAGCGCGAGCTTGAGCGCCTGCCCCAACCGCTGCGCCGGCTGGAATCCGGCACGAGCTATCCGGTTGAAGTTGCTGACGAGCTAAAAAATCTCGCCGCGGAGGTGGATCGCCGCATGCAAAGCTCGCAGCCCCGATCGAGGCCATGAGTGATACCGAGACCGCGACGTTCGGCGACAACGACGTCCTCATCGTGGTGGACGTGCAGAACGACTTCTGCCCCGGCGGCGCGCTGGCGGTGCCGCGCGGCGACGAGGTGGTGCCGATCGTCAACCGGATGGCCGCACGCTTCCGCAACGTGGTGCTGACCCAGGACTGGCATCCGCGCGGCCATTCGTCGTTTGCCTCCTCGCATCCGGGCCGGCAACCGTTCGAGACCATCGCGGCGGCTTACGGTCCGCAAGTGCTGTGGCCCGACCATTGCGTGCAGGCGACGGCGGGCGCGGCGTTTCACCCGTCGCTGGAAATTCCCCATGCCGGCCTGGTCGTGCGCAAGGGCATGGACCGCAAAATCGATTCCTATTCGGCGTTCTACGAGAACGACCGCACCACGCCGACCGGCCTGGTCGGATATCTGCGCGAGCGCGGTTTTACGCGCGTATTTCTTGCCGGATTGGCGCTGGATTTTTGCGTGCGCTACTCCGCCGAGGACGCGCGGCGCGAAGGCTTTGCCGTATTCGTGGTCGAAGACGGCTGCCGCGGCATCGATATCGGCGGCTCCGTCGCGGCAGCGCGGGGCAGCTTCGCCGCGCTGGGCATTCCCTGCCTTCAGATGCGGGAATTCGCTGCCGGCTGATCGCCTATGCGGCACTGCCGCGCGGATTGGCGGAACCATCCAGCAACGTGGTTGTTGCCGATTCGCAATGGGTTTGAATGGCTTATCCGCGATAGGCCGGCCGCACTGCAGCGCGCTCTGTGTGCAATGCACAAATTTTCTTGACTCTTGCTCGAAAAGAGGCAGGTAATTCACAAAAGGGTCACTTTGGCTAAAGCCATGCGCCATCATGCGGCTTCGCCCGCGTCGAGCTTGCCTTCGCTGATGATGCCTTGCCCGGTATGTGCAGGGCGCATGGTCTATCACGGGCGACGCCCGATCTCCGCCGACGTCGAAGATACGATCTACGCCTGCAAGCGCTGCGGCGCCGAGCTCATTCGCACCTCGGTGTGCAAGACGACGACGATAGAGCCCGATACGCGGCCCGCAGCCGCCTGATCTAAGCCTGCATCAGTTTCATCTGCGTCAGCACCGCGCGGCCAAGCAGCCCATACGGGTTCGCCAGCGTCTCCAGCATTTCGAAATGATTGTAGCCTTCGCCGACCAGAAGCTCGACCGGCTTGCCGGCCGCCTTCACCGCGGCGGCAAAATCGCGCGACTGGCGCTGGAATTCCGGCGTCTCGTAGGTGCCGTAAGTGAGAATGAGCGGCGTGTTGAGCTTGTCGAGATGGCGCATGGCGCTGAGCGCATTTTCCATCTCGTCGGTGAAGGCCACGTATTTGGAGCGCTTCGACAGCCGCACCGGCTTGAGATCGTACATGCCGCTCGACAAGGTCGCGCCTTTGAGGATGTCGAGCGGCAGGCCCTCCTTCGCCCAATCGTGCGTCACCGTGCAGCCGGCGAGATGCGAGCCGGACGAATGCGAAATCAGATGCAGCCGGTTGCGGTCGCCGCCGAATTTTTCCGCAGCGTTGCGATACACCCAGCCGACCGCGCGCCGCACCTGCTCGACCATCGGGAACAGGCTGCCTTTGGCGTCGTCGACATTGGTGAAGTCGAGCACGACGAAATGGGCGCCGGCATGCACGAATGGCTCGGCCAGGCAGGTGAATTCGGCCGCCGTGCCATTCCGCCAAGCGCCGCCGTGAACGAAGATCGCGGTCGGCGCGTTCGGCTTAGGCGAGCGGTAGACGTCGAGCCCTTCGATCGGCGTCGGGCCGTAGGCAAAACGCAACGGCTTGCCGAGACGCGCCAGCGCCGCGGCGCTGTTGGCGAGCCGCCGCTTGCCGACCTGGTCGCGGTTCGGTGCGTAGACGATCTGGTCGTAGGCGTCGTCGAGCTCCTGCTGGTCCATATTGAGCCAGACGATCGGCCCTTTGACTTTGGTAGCTGCGGCAGTCGCGGTCATCGTGTTCATCATACCCTCAACGTCTTCACTGCGCTTTCGGCGCGCCAGGATAAACCAGTTCGGCGGCGCGTTCGACGACGCCTTTCGGCGCCGCATAAGCCTTCGCCAGCATTTTGGCAATCTCATCGCCGGTCATCGGCTCGATCTCCAGTTGCGTCTTCGCCGCCTCGGCGATGAACTCGGGATCCGCCAGCGTGTCCGCAAACGCCTGGCGCAGCGCCGCGACCCGCTCGGCCGGCGTGTCCGGCGGCGCGGCGAACGGCCGGCCCGCTTCCTGGCGGATCAGGATCAGCTCCATGACCTGCTTGTTTTGCGGGTCTTCGATCAGGTCGAGCGCGCTCGGCACGTCGGGCAGATCGTGCAATTTCGAAAGCCCCATCTGGACGATGACGTTGAGCAGATTATCGGCGATCCAATGCGGCCGCGACGCCTTCATGGTCGACCACGATAGCCCGCAAATGCCTTCGGCCTCGCCGCGCTCGACCGCCATGGTGAGGCCGGAACTGGTGTCATAGCCGGACACCACCTTGAAGCGCGTGCCGATCAGGGCATTGAGCATTTTCGGCACGATCGCGGAATTCGACGTAGCGCCGGCCGCCGCCACGATCACTTCGCGGGCACGTGCATCGGCGACAGTCTTGACCGGACTCGTGTGCCAGGTGGCGCAGACGTTCTCGAGCTTGCCGATGCTGCCGAGCCAATTGAACCGCAACGCGTCGTAATGGGCGCCCGGATTGCCGAACAGCGGGTCCATCGCCGCGCCGTTGGTGAAGGCGCCGATCACCGAGCCGTCGTGCTCGGCGCCGTTATAAAGCGTGCTCGCGGCCGCAAGGCCGGCCGCCGCCGGCAGGTTCTTGGCGATGATATTCGGATGGCCCGGAATGTGATCGGTCCAATGGCGCGCGAAGACGCGGGCATAGACGTCGTAGCCGCCGCCGGCGCCGCTGCCGACCAGCATGGTGATGGGATGCGATCTTGTAGAACTCTTCGACGGTCTGCGCGTGAGCCGACGACGCCAGCCACGGCATTGCAGCAACCAGAATTGTTCGCGCGAGAATTCTCATCATGGTCTTGACGGTCCCGTCTGCATTGCACCGGCTTCATCGTGCAGGCCGAACGCGGTCTGCTGCTCGGCAAATCCGGCGACGGCAAATCTGCCGATCGGCGCAAAGGCGTTGCCGCAATGGGCCGCGAATTCCTGCGACGCCACGATGGTGCGTCCCAATTGGCCGGCAAGATTTTCCAGGCGCGCCGCCAGATTCACCGCCGGTCCGATGCTGGTGAAATCGAGCCGGTTGCCGCTGCCGATATTGCCGTAGAGAACGTCGCCGACATGGAGCGCCAGGCCGAAGCGCACGCCGCTCTCCTCGTCCGCACCCTGCATCGCCGCGACATTGGCGCGCGCCGCAAGCGCCGCCGCCAGCGCCTGCGCGCAAACCGGCGCCGCCCCTTCGCCGATCGGGAAGATCGCCAACAGCCCGTCGCCCATGAATTTGAGGACTTCGCCGCCGTGCTCGAGGATCGGCGGCACCTGGCAATCGAAATAGCGATTGAGCAGATCGACCAAAGCCTGCGGCGGCAAACGGTCGGCAAGTTTTGTGAAGCCGCGCATATCGGAGAGCCAGATCGCCGCGTGAATCTCCTCGGTATGGCCGCGGCGGATTTGGCCGGCCAGCACGCGCTCGCCGGCATTCTGGCCCACATAGGTCGATAACAGAACGTTAGCCACCCGATACAAGGCGCGAATCTCCGCGACCCGGGTCAACGGCAGGATGATGGCATCGAGGCCTGCGATTTCCGCGTCGGTAAATCCGCCCGGCTGCAGCGTCGCCCATGAGGCGAAGTGAATGTCGCCGTTGGTGAAGCGCAGCGGCGAAACCACATAGTCGGTAATGCCCTCCGCGCGCAGGTCGTGCAGGATCGGGTAGTCCATCGGACAATCGGGGTCCGCCAGCCGGCGGCGAAACGCTTCGCCGGTTTCGGTAACATGCGTCATCGGGCTGTTGCGAAAGACGTCGCGATCCAACAGATCGAAACTGCCGTCGGTGACGACCGTCCCGGTATCCGGCCGCCAGACGAAACGGCGGCCGACGATCTGCGGATGCAAGGTGCGCACGAACACGACGGCCCGCCACAGCGGCAGGCCGCAGGCCGTCAATCGCTGACAGATTTCGCTCAAGACTTCCTGCGCCAACGGCGTCGACCGCGCGCCGTCCATCAGCCAGTCGACCACCGCTTTGGTGCCGGAGGGGTCCATCGCGCTTTCACGTCATCGGTTTTGCAGGCCGTATTTCTTTGCCATCGCCGCGAAGAAGCCGTCGTTCTTCAAGCCATCGAGCAGGCTCACGTCGATATAATCGCCGACCTTCTGGCTGACATTGGGGAACAGCTTGAGGATGTTCTGCGCGCCCTCTACCGACGGTTCGAGGTTCTGCGGCGATTGCTGCTTGAAATCGTTGTAGGTGATGTCGAGGATTTTTGCGCTGGTGATCTTGAGCTCCTTCGCCAGCACCTCCTTGGCGCGCTTCTCGTCGGTGAGCGCGATGTAATTGCCTTCGATGCTGGCTTTAAGAAAGCGCGTCAGCAGATCGCGGCGCGCGCCGATGTCGTCCTTGCGCACGACGACGCCGCTGAACAGCCACGGGATCTGGTCGGGCACCAGATCGACCAGCACGTTGACGCCCTGCTCGCGCGCCAGCGAGGCGGTCGGCTCGTTGATCGCGGTCGCCTTGATCTCTCCCCGCTTCACCGCTTCGAGGCGCTTCGTGCCGCCGCCATATTCCTTGACGGTGACGTCGTCGCGGGTCAGCCCGAGCTTCCGCAGCGCGAGCGTCACCGTGGAATCGCTTTCCGAACCGAAGGTGCTGACGCCGACGATGCCGCCTTTGAGGTCGGCCGCGGTCTTGACGCCGGGCGCCGAGAAAAACGTGAAGCGGATGACGTTCGACAGCGAGCCGATGATGCGCAGATTGCCGCCGGCCTGGTTGACCTTGACGACCGACGACAGGCCGACATGCATCACGTCGATGCGCGCCGCCTGCAATTCCTCGGCGCCGCGGCTGCCGCCGTTCATGTTGATGATTTCGACGTTCAGCCCTTGCGCGGTGTAGAGACCGGCGGCGCGCGCCATGTACCAGGCGAGCACCGTATTCACCGGATCGGAAATGCCGGCCTTGATCTGCAGCGGCTGCGGCGGCGGCCCCATCGTCGCCGGCTGTTGCGCCGTTGCCGGCTTGACTACGCCGACGACAAAGAAGGCCGCCAGCGCAGCGGCAATGATGTTTTTCTTTTGCATTGTCGTCCCCTCCTAGAACTCGCGGAACAACCTGCCGAAACCCTCGATGCGGTCCTTGATACCGCAGCGGCGCAGCGCATCCCAGACGATCGCCTGGTGCGCGGCCATGCAATTGACGCCGAACTCGCGCTCCAGCACGTCGAGCGCGCCGGCGGTCGGCCAATGCGGCGACGGGAAAAATATCGAATCGGCATCGGGATGCTGCCGCATCAGCTCGCGGCCCATGTCGATCGCGGCATGGCGCGGGATGCGGCCGATCTGGTTGAAGGCCGAGCCCCAGCCGGTCGCGCCCAACACCTCGCAGCCGAAATGCTTGGCATAGCTGGCGATGCGGTCGGTCTCGGTTTTCTCGTAGGGCTGGCAGACCACGACCTTCTTGCAGCCGAGCGCTTTCGCCGCCGCGGCCTGCGCCGAAGTGCTGGTCGAGACCTTGACCTTCAGCTCGGCTTCGAGATCGCGGATGATTTGCTCCGGCATTGGCGGCGCCGCGCGACAGATTGATCGGCACGCCGCCGAGCACGACGATGTCGCAGCCCGCCGCCGCCATTTCGCGCGCCGCGCGCATGCTGATGTCGTAGGACTGGTCGACCTCGTCCTTGCTGCGCACCACGATGGCGAGCGAGGTGACCACGAGCGTCACGCCGGCCGGCACGATCTGGTAGAACTCGTAAGGGAAGACTTCGGTGGTGAGCGGCGGCGAGGTGTAGCCGATGCGGGCGCGGCTGCCGTAGATGTCGCTGCGGGGCTGTTCCGTCATTGCCGGACCGTTGTTGTCGATTTAGAGCATGATCCCGAAAAGTGGACACCGGTTTTCGGATAAGATCATGCTCAAACAAAGATTCTAGACCATGATCCGATTCAATTGAATTGGATCATGGTCTAGGCGGCGAAGGCTATCGGCCGCTGCCGGCCTTGTCCATCAGTGCTACAAGTGCATGGTCCCGAAAAGGGGATACCGGTTTTCGGATAAGATCATGCTTCGCTAAAATTCTTGACTGCCGTGATCTGGGAGACAGCGATGCAGCGCGTGACCATCACCATCGACGACGAGCTCGACGCCGAGCTCGACCGCTTCATGAAAGCGCGCGGCTATGCCAACCGCTCCGAGGCGATCCGCGACCTCGCCCGCTCCGGCCTGCAGCAGGCCGCGACCGAAGTCGGCGGCACGCGGCCCTGCGTCGCGGCGCTGGTCTATCTCTACGACCACGAGGCGCGCGAATTGCCCAAGCGCCTGACGCGCGACTTCCACGACCGCCACGATCTGGCGCAGGCGACGCTGCACGTGCATCTCGACCACGAAAGCTGCATGGAAGTCACCGTGCTCAAGGGCCGCGGCGCCGACGTGCAGCAATTCGCCGACCACATCATCTCCGAGCGCGGCGTGCGCCACGGCCATGTGGTCTATCTGCCGGCCGACGGCGCGCACACGCACGGCCGCGGCGCGAGCCACAGCCATGAGCATGGGCATGGGCACGGCCACGGTCCCCGCCGTCGCAAGACCGGGTGACTTCTTCTCCCCACGTAGCGAGGAGAACGTCAGAATTTCATCAGATCCTTGGCGAGCGTGATCGGCCCCGAATAATATTTTTTCGCTTCATCGACATAGCGCTGAAAGTCGTCATTGGGATCCATGGTTGGTCCGATATGCGTCATGACCACGGCCTTGACGCCGGCCTTTGCCGCCATCTTGCCGATGTCCTCCGGCGTCACGTGCTCCTCGTGCATGTGGCGCAGAAAACCCTCCTGCTCGCCGGGAGTCTTGGCCTGCCAAATGCCGTTCTTCTTATAGTTCTCGACGACGTCTTCCGGCGACGTCGTTTCCGTCACGTAGAGATCGGCGCCTTTTGCCAGCTCGACCACGGCGTCGGAAGGCCCGGTGTCGCCGGTGAAGAACACGACACGGTCCGGCGTCTCGAAGCGATAGGAATAGGACTTGTATTTGCCGTAGGGCGGCGTGCCGGGCTGGAAATGAAAATGCGTGTTCTCGACCGCGGTGACCTTGACGTTCGCATCCTGGTAGACGAGACCGGGCTCGACGTCGTGAGCGTGGAAGGTTTCCGTCATCGGCCGCTTCTTGCCTTCGGCCCAGCGGATCTCGGCGTTCGGCGTGAGATAATCGATCGCGCCTTTGACCAGCGCCTCGACGCCGCCGCCGTAAATATCGGTCGGCTCGGCTTGCTGCTCCCACTGGGACACCAGCAAAGTCGCGAGACCGGCGGTGTGGTCGCTGTGCGGGTGCGTGATGAAAATCTTGCTGACTTTGCGGAAGTTGTTGCCGGATTGGACGATGCGACGGGTGACGCCGCCGCCGGCATCGATCAGATAGAGCGTGCCGTTGACGATCAGCAGGTTGGAGGATTGCGCCCGATCCGGACGCGGCAATGGGCCGCCGCCGGTGCCGAGCGTGATCAGCGTCGTGCCGGCCTTGGCCGGCCCGCTCTGCGCCATGATTCGATCGTTCGCCGCCGTTATCGCGAGTGCAGCGAAAATCGCGAGTCCGGAGATCGCCTTTATGGTCATTCCTCAGGCCTTTCCATATTTCGTATTCAGGGTTTCTGCAGCAACAGCCACACGCCGCCGGCGATGAAGGCGATGCCGGCGACGCGCGCGATAACACGCCCGAACGGCGCGATCTTTTCAAGCAGGACGAAGATCGCGAGCGTGGCGATCCAAAAGAGATTCATGACGCCGCCGACGAACAGCAGCGCCATCAACGCCCAGCAGCAGCCGATGCAGTAGATGCCGTGCCGAATGCCCAGCGTCAGCGCGCCAAGCGGTTCGCGGCGGAATCCGCCATGCTGCTGGATGAAAAGCAGCGGCGAGCGGCAATGGGACAGGCACGCTTCCTTGAGCGGCGCCCACTGATAGAGACCGGCCAGAATCAGCACAGCGGCACCGAGCCGGTTGCTGGCGCTCTCCATCATCGGCGTGAGCAGCGCGGCGCGCTCGAGCGCCCACTGCGCCGAGGTCGCGATCAGCGCGAAGGCGGTCCAGGCGAGAAGATAGCCGCCGGCGAACCAGGCGCTTCCCGCAAATGGCTTGCCCTGCCTCCGCTGCCTGGCGCCCGACGCGGGCGTAGATCAGAATCATCGGCGCGGCCGACGGCATCATCATGCCGATCATCATCACGACCCACATGACGAACACATAGCCGAACTCGATCGGCTGCCATGGCGCGTCCGCCGGCATCATCAGGCCGCGGCCGGCCGGGATCATGCGATAGCCGGTCATGTCCATGCCGCCCATCGCCATGTCGCCGGCGAGCCAGACCAGATCGGCCCAGGCCAACGCGGTGATGACGGCGAGCGCAACAATGACGACGGCGCGATCGCGCCGCAGCACGGCTTCGAGCGCAGTATCGCTCATGTCGTTATGTTATTTGACGATGCCGTTCTGGCAGAGATTGACGTGGGCGAATTGCGCGTAGGAATCGGCGAGCTTGATCGCCATCGGCTGCGTTACGGTGGTCCAGCCGCGCCCCATCTCGGCGAGCGAATATTCGAAGCCGTCCGGGATATCGATACGGACGCGATATTCCGCGCCGGTGATCGGATTCTTGATCGGCTCGCCGCGGCCCTCGGTGACGCCGCGCACGACCAGCCGGCCCTTGCGGGCGTCGATGTCGACGTCGAGGTCGATGGCGGCGAAAATCGGCGGGTGCAATTTCTCAAGCGTCGTTGAGAACACCTGAAAGATCGTGGCGCCGGGCTCGGTATCCTGGCCGCTGAGGATACGCAAGAGCGCGCTACGCTGCGCCTCGCTCGCCCGCTCGTCGATGACGACCGCCGCTTCGCCCTTGCCCTCGTGAATGGCGCCAGGCCAGCGGAAGATGCCGACGAACCGGATGCCGTCGAGCTTGGTGTCGCCGTGATAGCCCTGGTCGATCTGCATGCCGGTCACGGCCTGGCAATTGCCGTGGGTCGGCAGCGCGTTGAACTGACAGGGGCAGCCATAGGCGCAGTTGCAATTGACGAATTCGCGCGCCTTGATCATCCATTTCACGTCGGTCATCGTCGCCTCCCCGAATCGTGGTGTGGAATCGTCTCAGGCCTTTCGGCCGGATCGCCAAGTTAGCACAAAGCAGGCGGCGGCGTGATGCCGCCGGTGAGGGATAAGTCAGGCGGCACCCATCTGCCGCAGCATGGCGCGGCCGGTAAGACCGTAAGGGTTCGCCAGCGTCTCCAAGAGCTCGAAATGGTTGTACGCCTCGCCGACGATCAGATCGGCTGGCTTCCCCGCGGCCTGCACCGCCGCAAAGAAATCGCGCGTCTGGCGCTGGAATTCCGGCGTCTCGCAGGTGCCGTAGGCGAGAACGAGCGGCGTATGCAGGCCGTCGAGATGGCGCTGCGAGCTGAGCTTCTCCACCATCGCGTCGGTGAACGTGACGTAGGACGAGCGCTTCGAGCGCCGCACCGGCTCGAGATCGTACATGCCGCTGAGCAGCAGCGCGCCTTTGCAGAAATTTTTCGGCAAATCTTCCTCGCGCCAGCCGTCGGTCAGAAAGCATGCCGCAAGATGCGAGCCGGACGAGTGGGCCGAAATGTAAAACCGCTCGCGATCGCCGCCAAAACTTTCGGCGTTGCGCCAGGTCCAGGCCAGCGCGCGGCGCACCTGCTCGTACATCGGCAAAAGATCGCCGCCCGCCTGCTCGACATTGATGAAATCGATGATGACGGCATGCGCGCCGGCATGCACTAAAGGCTCGGCCTGCAAGGCATAATCGGCCGCCTTGTTGCGGCGCCAGGCGCCGCCGTGAACGAACACGTTGATCGGCGCGTTCGCCGCGGCGGCGCGAAAAATATCGAGCCCCTCGTATTCGCTCGGCCCATAAGCGACGCGCTGCGGCGGCCCCAGGATCGCCCGCGTCCGTTCGCTCGCGGCGATGCGGCGCGTGACGATCAACGGGCGGTTCGGCGCATAGACGTCCTGGTCGTAGGCGTCGTCGAGCGCCTTTTGGTCCATGTCGCGCCAAACCAGCGGGCCTCGGGCGGTAATGGGCTGCGGCATTTCCGGCATCATTTCTCCATCACGGTTTTTGATGAAAGTTCAATCGAAGAGGTTAAATCGGCCACAACCCGCGCTACGTACAACCACGTGGTCAGCACGGAGGACATCCACATGACGACGCTTGTTATGCGCTTTTTCGCGGACGACACAGGCGCCACTGCTATTGAATACGGCCTCATCGCGGCCGGCATTGCTGTGGCGATCATCGCTACCGTCCAAGCTCTCGGCACCAACTTGAACAGTACCTTCTCGACGGTTTCGACCTCCTTGAAGTAGGTTGCGCTGCCGTTTCGCGACAAAAGCTCCCGGCTTCCGGCCGGGGGCTTTTTGCGTCACTGCTCTGTCACGCTTTTATTCGCGCACGGTAACGCTTCGCTTACCCCAGATTCAATTCCTTGAAGAAGTCGTTGCCCTTGTCGTCGATGACGATGAAGGCGGGGAAATCGACCACTTCGATGCGCCAGATCGCTTCCATGCCGAGCTCGGGATATTCCAGGGTCTCGACCTTCTTGATGCAATGCTCGGCGAGGTTTGCCGCAGCGCCGCCGATCGAGGCCAGATAGAAGCCGCCGTGCTTCTTGCAGGCGTCGCGCACGACCGCGGCGCGGTTGCCCTTGGCCAGCATCACCATGGAGCCGCCGGCTGACTGGAAATCCTCGACGAAGCAGTCCATGCGGCCGGCCGTGGTCGGCCCGAACGCGCCCGAGGCGTAGCCTTCCGGGGTTTTTGCCGGGCCGGCGTAATAGACCGGATGGTTCTTGAAATAATCCGGCAGGCCCTGGCCTTTCTCCAAGCGCTCGCGCAGCTTGGCGTGGGCCAGATCGCGCGCCACGATCATCGGGCCGGACAGCGACAGCCGCGTCTTGATCGGATGTTTGGCGAGCTGCGCGAGAATCTCCTTCATCGGCTTGTTGAGATCGATCTGCACCACCTCGCCGCCGAGCTTTGAGGTGTCGACGTCGGGCAGATATTTCGCCGGATTGTGCTCGAGCTCTTCCAGGAACACGCCGTCCTTGGTGATCTTGCCGAGCGCCTGGCGGTCGGCCGAGCACGACACGCCGAGCCCGATCGGCAGCGAGGCGCCGTGGCGCGGCAGGCGGATGACGCGCACGTCGTGGCAGAAATATTTGCCGCCGAACTGCGCGCCGACGCCGAGCGACTGCGTCATCTTCTGGATTTCCTGCTCCATCTCCTTGTCGCGGAAGGCGTGGCCGTCCTCGGAGCCGTGATCGGGCAGCGCGTCGTAATATTTGCAGGAGGCGAGCTTGACCGTTTTCATCGTCAGCTCGGCCGAGGTGCCGCCGATGACGATGGCGAGATGGTACGGCGGGCACGCCGCGGTGCCGAGCGTGAGCACTTTCTCTTTCAGGAAGGCGAGCATGCGCTCGCGGGTGAGGATCGACGGCGTCGCCTGGAACAAAAACGCCTTGTTGGCCGAGCCGCCGCCCTTGGCGATGAACAAAAACTTGTACGCCGCATCGGCCTCGGCATGATCAGGATTGTGGCTCTCGGCATAAAGCTCGACCTGCGCCGGCATGTTCGAGCGCGTGTTCTTCTCCTCGAACATGGAAATCGGCGCCAGCTGCGAATAGCGCAAATTGCGCTTGAGATACGCATCGCGCGCGCCCTCGGCCAGCGCCGCCTCGTCGTCGCCGTCGGTCCAGATCAGCCGGCCCTTCTTGCCCATGATGATCGCGGTGCCGGTGTCCTGGCACATCGGCAACACGCCGCCGGCGGCGATATTGGCGTTCTTGAGGAAGTCGTAGGCGACGAATTTGTCGTTGTCGGAGGCCTCGGGGTCTTCGACGATGTGCTTGAGCGAAGCGAGATGCGCGGGGCGCAGGAGATGATTGATGTCGGTGAAGGCGGCCTCCGCCAGCGCGCGGAGCGCTTCGCGCGGCACGACCAGCACCTCCTCGCCCATGACGCGCTCGACGCGCACGCCGTCGGCGATTTTGCGGTAGGGCGTTGGGTCCTTGCCGAGGGGGAAGAGCGGGGTGTGCTTGTAGGGGGGTGTTGGGTGGGAGGAGAGGGGGGCGTTCATGAGGTCCTCCGGAAAGATACCAATAACATTCGGCACACTTTAGCCACCAGGCTTCCGCACTAATTGATTTTCATGGATCAGCAAGCGTAGCCCGCACGGAGCGAAGCGTAATCCGGGATTCAGCGATCCAACCTCGCAGGCCGCTCCGGACTTCGCTGCGCTCCATCCGGGCAACAAACTCATCGCATCACTACCGACATTTCGCCTAGCGTCTTGCGTGTCGGCTTTACCGTGATCTCGACGTCCTGGCCGAGCGCGGTGAGAAATTCGATCAACCGGCCGATGGAGAAATTTCCGGCGCGGTTGCGCATCAGCGCCGAGACATGTGGCTGCTTGATACCGAGGAGCTGGCCCGCCTGATTCTGAGTCAGGCCGCGCGCCTTGACGATCTTGTGGATTTGCAGCGTGAGCCGGGCTTTCAAAAGCTCCTGCTCGGGATTGGGCAGGCCGAGATCGGCGAAGACATTGCCGGAGCCTTCCTTGACTCGGATTTTTTTCTTGCGCATGTCAGATCTGCCTTTCCCTGTAATGCCGTTCCGCCTCGACGAGGCGCCTGCGGATCAACGCGATCTCTTGTTTCGGCGTCGCGATGCCGGACTTCGATTTTTTCTGGAACGCGTGCAGGACATACACCGCGTTGTCGAAATGCGCGGTATAGACGGCCCGATACGCGTCCGTGCGATACCGCTCGACAATCTCCATGACCCGCGCCCCGCCAAATCCCTTCAACGGTTTGGCTGCCGGATCGGTCGCGCCCTGCTGAGCAGCATAAAGCGCCTGCCCGATGTCCCGGCGCACCTGCTGCGGCATTTCGCGAAGGTCGCGGCGGCTTGAACCGATCCAGATAACGGGCTTCATCCGCTATATACATATACGACTATATGTATAAACGTCAATATCAATGGTCTCGTCGGTCCATGGTGGTTTTCGCTTCGCTCAACCCACCCTACAGCCCGAACAGCTTCTCCGCATTGCCGTGCGCGATGCGCTCCTTGTCCGCGGCGCTGACCGGGATTTGCTCCAGGAAGGCGCGGGCTTGCGCCATCGAGCCGTAGGGGTGATCGACCGAGAACATGATGCGCTCGGCGCCGACTTCGAGCAGGAGGCCCAAGAAGGTCGCCGGGAAATTGAAGCCGCCGAAGGTGTAGTGCACGTTCTGGCGCAGGTAGTCGCCGAGCGTGCGCTGCAGCTTGGTCAGCGGCGGCTGAAAATTGCGGTCGAGGCGCGGCAGCATGAAGGACAGGCCTTCGCTCAAGTGCCCGACCACGATCTGCAGCTTCGGATAGCGGTCGAACACGCCGCCGAGGATCAATCGAAGAACGTGAATGGCGGTCTCGATGTGCCAGCCCCAGCCCGAGGTCGCGAACACCCAGCTCACTTCCGGCGAGAAGCCGGAATATTGCGCCTCGACCACCGCCTGCGGCGGCCGCGTCGGATGCATGTAGATCGGCACGTTGAGCGCCTCGGCGCGCTCGAAGATCGGCCAGAAGAATTTGTCGTCCATATAGCGGCCGCGAACGTGGCCGTTGATCAGCGCGCCGCGAAAGCCAAGCTCGCGGACGCAGCGCTCCAGCTCGGCTGCGGCCTTGTCCGGCACCATGGTCGCCAATGCGGCGAGCCCGGCGAAGCGCTTGGGATGCTTCTTCACCGCGGCGGCGAGAAATTCATTGGACTCGCGCGCTATGGTCAGCGCTTCCGCCGCGTCCAATTGCTCGGTGCCCGGCGCGTTGATCGACAGCACCTGCATGTCGATGCCGGCGGCGTCCATGTCAGCGATCCGCTTGTCGTCGATCTCGACGAGCTGCTCGAGGATTTTGGCGCCGCGGGCGCCGGTCTTGGCGATATTGTCTCGCAGTTGCCGGCCGGCGCCGTCGAGAAATCCGGGCGGCGCGAAGTGCTCTTCAAGGGTAATGGTGCGCATGATTGTCTTTCCGTCGTGTTGCCGGAACCCATCATGGAGCGCCGGATCGCGCTCGGCAATGACGACTGCGCGGAGCGTAGCCTGTCCTACACAGACCGCTCTACCACAGGTACAATCGTCCGGCCGGTGAACCCCTGCGCGTGTCGAACCCCGGCACGAGGAAGGAGCCGCCCATGCCCACCTTCAAGCTGCCGCTGTCCGGCGACGTCGTGCAATCGATCAATCCGTTCACGGCGTTCATGACCGGCGGCCAGTTCGGCCTGATCAATATCAATCTCGGCCAATCGAGCGAGCCCAAGGTCGAGGAAGAGGTGCTGACCGACGTCGCCACCTACGGCAAGCAGCTCGGCCGCATCGGCGACGCGCTGATCGTGCTGATCGAGCACTTCCATCCGGCCAAGCCGCTGACAGCCGACGAGACCAAGGCGATCGATGCGCTCAAGGCGATGCTGGACAAGATCGCCGACGTGAAAGAGAAATATAAAAGGCCGGCGATCCGGCCCGGCGACGGCACGCAGGAATCCTAGCGCCGGCCAAGCGCGGGGGCGTATTGATCACCGTCAAACAGATTGTCCATGCCATCGATGGCCGGCAGGTCAAGGGCCTGCGCGCCGGCGTGCTGATTGCCGCCGCGGTGCAAGCCGCGCTGCCGGTCGGGCTGTATTTTTATATCGACCGCAACGCCAATCCGATGGGTGACGGCCTGGAATGGATCGCCATGGTGCAGGCGCTTTTCATCTTCGTCATATTCGTGCCGCCCGCTCTTATCCTCGGCGTCATCAACCGGTTGTTGGTCATCGGCGCGCTGTTCGCCGGCGCCGGCGCGTTGGTCAGCCTGACGTATTATGTGGAGATCGCCCGCGAGTTCGCCGGACACGGCGCGCGGTAAGCGAGGAGGGAAACTTTACTTGTGCATCTCGTCGCCCGGCATGATGCCCCAGAGATTGGAGGCCGACGGGTCCTTGGCCCACACCTTCGGGCGCTGCGGATTGTCGCGGTGCCACGGCCGCGGCTCGAAATAGCCGAGCTCCTCGTTCATGCGATCGAGCTCGGCGAACAGTTCGGTGATCAGGCCCGCCGGGCTGCGATGATAGGTGAACAGATTGTGGCCGATGCCGTGACGGCCCGGTCCCCACAACAGCTTGTAGCCGTTGACGGACAGGAAATCGCACGCCGTCTGCATGTGGCCCCAGTCGCGCAATTCGAACGCGGTGTGGAAATGCCGGTTCGATCCGGTCTGCATCAGGTTGATGGTGTGGTGGTCGGGCCCGCAGCGCAGGAACGAGAAGAAGTCGCCCATCCAGTCGGATTCGCGAAAGCCCAGCACGTCGCAATAGAATTTCGTGGTGTGCTTGACGTCGGTGACGTGGAAGGCGACGTGGCCGAGCTTGTGCGGCACGATGCCCTTGGCCTGGAATTTCTGGTGCGAGAAATCGGCGCGCTTGAACACTTCCATCACCGTGCCCTTCGGATCTTCGAAGGTGAGCAGGTCCGAGATCGACGGCTCCGGATCCTTCTTGCGCGCCGTCTTGATGCCGTGGCCCTGGACCTGCTTCTCGAACGCATCGAGATCGTCGCCCTCGCCGAGCTGAAAACCGACGCGCGCGCATCCCGCCTGCGTGCCTTTGCGCAAGACCACCGAGTGGTGATCGACGGTGTTGGCGAGAAAGGTCGCGTCCTTCTCCTTGGCCGCGACCGTCATGCCGAGGATGTTGCTGTAATAGTCGGCCTGCTGCTCGACGTCGGGCACGTCGTAGCTGGCGTGGGCGATTTTTTTGACGCGGATCATGCGGAACTCTCCGTTTTCTAGCCCCTCCCCCTTGTGGGGAGGGGGGGGTGGGGGTGGTGAGGTCATGTGGAGCGTCGACGCTCGCGCACCCTCCCGACCCCACCCTACCCTCCCCCACAAGGGGGAGGGAACTCATTTCTTCTCGCGCGGCAGCGCGCCGATGACGTCGACCATCTTGGCGACGTCGAAGGCGCCGAAACCCATATCCATGAAGCGCTCGTATAGCGGCACGACGCTGTCGAGCAACGGCGTCGCCGCGCCGACATTATCGGCGAATTCGCCGATCAGCTCGAAATAATGCTGCAGCGCCGGCACATCGCCCTGCACCGGCAGGAAGCGGCGATCCGCCATCCACGGCGCGCGGATGCCGAACTGGGTCGAGCCGCCGCTGCCGGTGGCGATGGCCTTGATCATCAGCGGCACGTCGACGCCGGCTTTGAGCCCGAGCGTCATCGCTTCCGCAGTCGCCGCGATGTTGATGGCGACCAGAAGATTGTTGACCAGCTTGACCCGGCTCGCGGCGCCGAATTTCCCGAAATAGAGGCACAGATCGGCAAAGCCTGCGACCACGCTCTCGGCTTTCTTGCAGGCCTCGGCGTCGCCGGCGAGATAGATCACGCCCTTCTTCGCCGACACCATGCCCGGCGTGCCGGAGACTTCGCCGTCGATGAAGGCTGCGCCTTTTTGCTGCAACGGCGCGATCTGCCGCTCCTTGACCGGAACCGGATGCGAGCCGAGCTCGACGATGACCTGTCCGGGCCGCGCCGAATGGATCAGCCCTTGCGGGCCCTGCATCACGTCCTCGAGCGCTTCCGATGACGGCACGCACGAGAAGACGATGTCGGCTTGCGCGCCGACGTCGGCCGCCGAACGCGCCGGCACGCCGCCGATCTTTTCGAATTCGGCGAGCGACGAGCGGCGATAGCCGACGACGCGCCGGCCGCTCTTGATCAGGTTCTCGGAGATCGGCATGCCGATCTTGCCGACTCCAACAAAGCCGATGGTCTCCATTGCACGTTCCCTCTGAGTATCTTTTCTTATGTCACTTCGACCGTCTGATCGGACAGATTGACCCGCACGCCCAGCGTGCCCTCCATGACCGTCCATTCCTTGAGCTCGAAGGTGCGCAATCCGTTGACGAAGAACGGATCGTCCTCGGCAAGCGCGCGCGCCTCGTTCGGCGTCCTTGGCGCGCAGCACGGTCAAGCCCGGGCCGGTCGGCGGACCTGCGCCGTCGGCCAGCGGGCCGGAGGCAAACACATGGCCGCGCTTTTCCAGGCCGATCATGTATTCGAGATGCGCCGAGAGGAACGGCTGCAATTTGTCCGGCGCCACCGCCGGCTTCGACAGCACGACGTAGAGCTTCTTGCGCAGCATTTTGCGCGTCAGATCGGCAACACGCTCTTCAAAAAACATGACTCAAGCCTCGATTTACGAACTTAGTTTGCGCATGATCTTATCCGAAAACCGGTATCCACTTTTCGGGATCATGCTCTAGACCAGCCGCGAGCCGTGCGGCAGGCCGAGGAAGTGCCGGCCGATCGCCTCGTAGATCGAGAATTGCGACTGCGCCTGTTGCGACACCGCATGCATGTCGCGGAACCGGCGCTCGAACGGATTGCTCTCGAAGATCGCCGTGGCGCCGGCGGCAAGGTAAGTCTGCTCGACGACATGCACCGCGGTCTGGCTGGCATTGATCGACGCCATGCGCAGCCGGATGCGCTGCTCCATCGTCGGCGTGCCGGTTTGCGCGCCTTGCCAGATCTCCCGCCACGCTTCGAGGAAAAACGCGCGCGCCGCGGCGAGCTGCGATTGCATGACGCCGACCTGCGATTGCACCACGGCGCTGTCGCGCAGCACCGAGGTCTGGCCCTGGGGCGTCTTGCCCTGCGCCAGCGCGCAGAAATCATCCAGCATGGTGCGCGCAATGCCGAGCGCGATCGCCGGAAAGCTCGAACCGAACAGCTGATAGATGGTGAATTTGTAGAGCGGGCCGTGCTCGCGGCGCTGCGCCGGATCGAGCGCGTGGTAATCGACGGCGTAATCCTCCGGCACGAAGACATCGGTCAACGTATAGGTGTTGCTGCCGGTGCCCTTGAGCCCCATCACATGCCACACATCTTCGAATGTCGCGCGCTCGCGCGGCACGACGAACGTCTTCTGCACCGGCTTGCCGCTCGCGTCGCGGCGCTGCTGGCCGTCGGCCTCGTAAATGAAACAGTGCGCGGCAAGCCAGGTGGCGTGTTTGCTGCCGCTGGCGAACGGCCACACCCCGTTGACGCGATAGCCGCCCTTGTCCGCAATCGCCTTGGCGTTGTTGGTCGGGCCCCAGGCCAGCACGCCGCGCGGATTTTTCTTGAACATTTCCTCGGCGATTTCCGGCTTCATGTTCCGGGTAATGGTGCCGCAGACCGAGGTCTGGCCGATGCACCAGGCGGTCGAGGCGTCGGCCTTGGCGATCTCCTCGATGGCCTGCACGTAGTCGACCGGCGAGACCTCGTCGCCGCCGTAAGATCGCGGCAGCAACATGCGCCAAAGGCGGGCCTCGTGCAGGGCGTCGACCAGGTCGGCGGGCAGCTCGCGGTTGGCCTCGATGCGCGGGGTCGCGGCGGCGATGACCGGCGCCAGCGCGCGCGCATTGGCAACGCAATCGACTTTTGCCCGGTCATCCATGTGCGTTTCCCAAAATCCGCCGGCTTGTCGCCGGCCGCCGGCCGTATCTTACCTGCCGCAACGCGGCGGTCCATCGGCGTTCGCGGCGCTGCAGCCGGTTCGGCTGCGGCCGAAGCGCCCCGAAGCGGCCATGAACGTCCGGCATTGCAGCGGCGACTAAGCCTCATTCGCAGTTGCAGCGTGAGGACGGCATGCCTTCTATGCGCGTGACGATGCTGGTTGCAGGCGTGTTGGCCGCAACCTCTTGTGCCGGAAACCCGGCCGTGGCCGACGACAGCCCGGATATCACGTTCGCCAAGCGCATGTTCGCCGGCAGCGCACCGAAGCCGAAGGGCTATGCCTGCTTCATCCGCCGCTACGATGCCGCGCATATGGCCCAGCACCCGTTGCAGAAGGTCACGGTGATGAAGCTCCTCATCACCGCCGAAATGGTGCCCGACGACAAAGTGCTCGAATATTCGTTTCGGCTCGGCGTGAACTTCCGCGACCGCCCCGGCGATTTCGATTCCAGCGGCGATTGCGGCCACGCCGCCGTGACCAAAGTGCCGGACAATGCCGAGACAGAGATACCGGCGGGAGTCGACATCTCATGCGGCGTCGATTGCGACGGCGGCGGCGTGACCGTCAGCCTCGCCAACAACGACGCTTCCCTGATCGTCAAGCCGATCGACCGCATCCGCATCTGGAAAGGCAAGAACCCCGACGAGTCGGCCGCCACCGCGCTCAACGCCGGCGCCGACGACAAGGTGTTCCGGCTCGATCGCACGAAACTGGACGAGTGCACCCCGCTCGTCGCCGACCGCAAGGAACTGGCCGCGATGCGGCACAAGTGACCGACGCAGTGTGTTAGGATTGACGCAAAGCCTGAGGAGAACACCATGGAACGACGCTCATTGCTGCAGCTTGCCTGCGCGATCATGCCCATTTCGCTCCTGACCACGCGCGCCGAGGCCGCCACGCCGGATCAAGCCAAGGTCGTCTATCACCTGTCCGATCTCGACAAGGTCGATTTCGTGCTGGGCAACATCCGCAACCACTACGCCGGCATGGGCGGCCCGGACAAAGTGACGATCGCGCTGGTCGTGCACGGCCCGGCGCTCAAGGCGTTTCACTTGGCCGGCGCCACGCCCGACATGACCAAACGCACCGACGAGATGAAAAAATCCGGCCTGCAGCTCAATGCCTGCATCCACACCATGCGGGCGCAGGAGGTGACGCTGAAGGACCTGCTGCCGGGCTTCATCGTCGCCGACAAAGGCGGCGTGGTGCGGCTCGCCGAATTGCAGTCGCAGGGCTACGTCTATCTGCGGCCGTGATACGCCGCATCATTTAGACGGGCCGAGCTTGGCCAGGAGCGGCGCCAGCCGCGCCATGTCGCCGCGGATATGGGCGTCGAAGTCGCGAAGCCCGATGCTGGCCGGCGTAATCCCCTGCACGCGGATCTTGGCCTGGATGTCGGGATCCTTGCCGACATCGACGATGGCGTCGTGCAGCACTTCCAGGACGTCGCGTGGCGTCCTGGCCGGCGCCAAAAAGCCGTACCAGGTCGCATTGATGTAATCGACGCCGGCGGAGCGGGCGGTCGGAATCTGGATCGGCTCGCGCACCGGCTCGTCATCCGCCACCGCGAGGCCCAATAGGCGGCCGTCCTGCAGCATCGGCAACGTGAACGCTTCCGGCGCAAAGGTCGCCTGGATATTGCCGCTGAGCATGTCGGTGAGGATCGTCTGGCTCACCGTATAGGGAACGTGCACCAGTTCGGTGCCGGTCTGATAGGCGAAATACGCGCCTGCGATATGGGTCGCAGTGCCGATGCCGGCGGAGCCGTAGTTGATCGTGCCGGGCTTTGCTTTGGCGAGCGCGACGAATTCCTGCAAATTGTGCACGCCGAGCGACGGCGCGACGGTGACCACGGTCGGCGCCAGCCCGACCATGCAAATGCCGGCAAAGTCGGCGATCGGATCGAACGGCAAATTCTTGTTCATCGCGCCGAGGATGGCGTGGGCCGAATTGGTCAGCAGGATGGTGTAGCCGTCGGGCGCAGCGTTGGCGACCGTCTCGGCACCGATCAGGGTGCCGGCGCCGGGACGATTGACGACGATGGTCTGGTAGCCGAACCGCTTCGACAATCCGTCGGCGAACAGGCGCGCTTGAATGTCCATCGCCGTTCCAGGCGTGAGCGGCACGACGATGGTGATCAAGCGCGATGGGTAATGATCCGTCCTGCACGCGCGACACAGACCGCACCGCCGACGCGACGATGGCGAGCGCCAGCGCGCATAATCCTGCTCAGCGCGATCATAGCAGCACCACGGCGCGCACCGGCGAGGCTTCCGCGCCGACGATGTTGAGCGGCAGCGCAATCAGCGTGAAACGCTCGCTGGTGATTTTGTCCAGGTTCTTCAGGTACGGCATGGTGATGATGCCGTGCTCGCTCAAGGTCCGCGAATTGTGAAACACCCGCGGCGAGTCCGGCTCGTCGTTGCCGTGATAGAAATCGTAGCCGACGATGACGACGCCCTTTTCGATCAGCCATTCGGTGGCGCCGATGGTCAGATACGGCGACGTCTTCATCCATTTGTCCGAGCCGCCGTCGTAAGCGTTGTTGTGATCGGTGCGCAACAGCACGCGGTCGCCACGCTTGACGCGCGGGCCGATGGCCTTGTCGAGATCGCGCTCGGTGATCGCCTTGGCGGGCATCTTGTCGCGCAGATCGGCGACGATCGCCTCGCCGATGAAAAGCTCGAGCGGCAGCTGATGGATCTGCGTGCCGCCGCGCACGTTGTGCTCGGGCGCGTCGACGTGACTGCCGGCATGCAGGCGCATATGGACGCCGCGCACGATCTGCCCGGCGCCGCCCGGCGCGTCGTGCTCCTTGAGCACCTCCATCGCGAACTGCATGTCCTTGGTGAATCCGGCGGGCGTGCGCATGCCGAAGTTTTTCGGATCGAGCTCAAGACTGATGTCGACGATCTTACCGCCGGCTATTGGCATGCTGCTTCCTTTCCAGGGCTTCGAACCGTCTTCGCAAAAGGCCCGATAAGCTCTGTCAGCTTGAACATGATCGCCCCCCGATGCTCGCCACATTGGCGCGGGCGATTTTCAAGCTTGTACTCTATCGTACTCTGGCTCGTTTTGCGTCACCTTCACGGCACCGGTTGCGGCGGCGGGAATGTCCATTTGCCGCTCACGATCTCCGGCTTCGGACGATAGAGGCGCACCGTATAGTTCCAGCCCGCCACGATCGGCAGACAGTTCGGAATTTTGCCGTCGCAGCCGCCGAACTGGATCGCGATCGCGCCATCGCCGCTTTTCTTCGCCGTGATATTGTTGAGCGAATAGGCGTTGTACTGGTTCTTCTCGTAGTAGCCGGCGGCGTCATAGACGCTGACCGACCAGAAACCGTCGACCGGCACGTCCTTGACCGTGAGCCGATAGATCGTTTTGCCGTCGTTGTTCGGCGGCGTGACATTGAGATAGATCGCCGCCTTGACGGGGTTGCCGCCCCAGCCGGCGGCGGCGCCGATCAGGTGGCGGATCGGGTCGACCTCGTTCTTGGCGCCGAATGCACCCCTGAAGTCGGAAATCGTCGAAGCCAGCACCAGGAGCGCATCGCGCACCTTCTTCTGGCTGACCGGATCCCAGTTCGGGATTTCGAACTTGCCGGGACTTTGCTGGCTCGCCTTGATGGCGTCCTGCAAGGCGTGGACCTCAAGGACATCCTTCGGGTCTGCCGGATCGACCACGGTGCGTACGGCCGTCAGGACATAGCGCGTGCCGATCCCTCGCCGCGTCAGAGTGTGGCTTCCCGCGCCGTAGAAGACTCCGTGGGTATATTCGTCCTCATCGATCACCTGCATCGACATGAAGCGTTTGCCGGCGTCGGGCAGCGTGACCGTCACCGGCCCGGCATCGAGATCGAACACCGCGCCGGAATACAACGTGTCGCGGTTCAGCCGTATGATGTTCTGGTTGTCGATCGGTGCCGGCTCGCGGTTGTGAAAGAACTTGCCGAACGCATTTTCTTTGACGGCGATAGAGTGAAAATACAGGTCGGACTCCGCGCGGGTGAAGTTGTCGACGGTGACCGGCACAGTACTGGCCGCGGGCGTTGCGCGGTCTGCGCGTGAACGTCCGCCGATTGCGGCGAGCGCTCACAGCCAACGCGCAAAAGGTGAGCTTCATTTTCATTCGCAGAACTCCTGCGACGTTCAGTTCGTTTTCTGCAACGGCGGCGCCGTCCATTTGCCGTTGAGCGCGTCAGGCTTGGGCCAGTAGAGCCGCATCACCGCGACGAACGGCCCGCTGGGCGCGGGCAGCCAGTTGGATTCCTTGTCGGCGCCCGGCGAGTCGTGCTGGACGTAGAGCGTCACTCCGCCGTCGGCGTCGCGCTTGAGGTTCGGCAGCATCGGCGAATTGATCAGGTAGCGGTTGAGCGCATTGGCATAGAGCAGGCTCGCCGGCAGCTGATACATGGTGAGCGACCAGAACGCATTGACCGGCGGCAATTGGCCCGGCGCGAAATGCATCGCGTAGCGGTGCGTGCCGTCGAGCTTCTGCTTGTCGGCATCGACGAAATAGACCGGATAGATCGCCTCGTCCTTCGAGTTGCCGTAGATGCCGAGCACGGCGCCGGCCATGCGGTCGATGTAGTGATCCTTCAGGAACGCCCGCGTGCCGAAAGCTGTCGGCGCTGGACCTCAATCCGGTATCGAGCTGCGTCGTCTTGAATTCGGCGAAGGCCTTCCAGGCATCGGCCATGCCGTCCTGGTAGGCTTGACGCATGCCGGGCGTGAGCGCGGCGGGATCGAATTTCTTGCCGGCATTGATGCCGATCTTGGCGAAACGCGCCCGCAGCGCGGCCTCGGCCGGATTGGTCGGGCAGAACTGCAGGATGAAATTCAGGACGCTGAAGAAATCGAGCGAGGTGCGTTCCTGCATCCGCCGTCAGCGGCTTTGGGAAATTGATGGTCGGCGCAGGCGCCGGCGCCGGCCTGCCGAGGAACTGCGACAGGGTCTGGACCTTGTAGCCCGCCTGGATCTGCTTCACGTTGTCGATGTCGCCGGGATTGAAGAGTTGGGTGCGGATAGAGCAGCGAACGCGAACTCGGTCTCGGAATGGATCACCGACTTTACGTTCGCCGGCTTGGTGCCGTTCCAGTCCGGACCGGCGAGCAGGAAGCTGCCGGCGCCGTTGCCGGTGGCGCGGCTGCCCACATAGGCGAAGTTGAACGTGTACATGTCGACGAACTGGATCGAGTAGTAGCGGCCCTTGTCGATCGCCGGCACCGTGATCACCAGCGGCTCGGCGCGCAGATCGGCGCCGACGAACGAATAGGGCGTGTCGGAATTGGGCGTCTGGATCGCCTTGTCGTCGGGCGTATAGACGCGCGCGGTGTTGACCAGCGTGTTCCAGGGCGCCTTGTATTCCGCGCCGCCGCGATCGACGAAGTACGAATATTGGACGCGGTAGCTGTCGACCAGCGGGAAGCCCCAGATGACGGCGTCCTTGGCGATGGCGCGCACTTCCGCCGGCGGCACGCTTTGCGCCTGCGCCGGCGCGGCAACAAGCGCGGCGGCAACTGCGATTGCTCCTGTCACGGCGATTGTCCGCATGGATTTCTCTCCGTGTGCGCTTCTACGAAGTCCGGTCTCTAGCTTAATCACCGGACATCACCTACCCTCAAAGGCCCCCATACCGATTCATTTCATTGCCGCCAAGGTTTCCACGACCGGCAGATTCACGGCAGCCTGCTTCATCGATCAGAATGTTATCGTGCGGAAGCCTCGGGGTGCACGCGACCTGAAGATGTGGATTATTCAAGTGCCTTGTGAGAACTGCCTTGAGCTGTCTCACCCGGGGCAGAATATTGGACCGTACTTGATCGGAGTTTAGAACCCCGAGTTGCAAGCTGATGATTTGGAGAAAGGGAGAGACCAAGCATCGGACTATGACCTCGGAATCAAGCAAGGATTCCATCGCATCCCGCTCGAGCAGAAGCAGTTTCTTTAACTCGGGGTCTTCAGCAAACAGAATGTGCTCGTCCTTTGAGATTGCGAGCGAAGAGAGGCTGCCGGCTCTGCCTAAGGATGCAGTCACTCTTGACATTCTTCATTTGCGTCAAAGCATCTATCACCCTTTCCGTTCGCCTCTTCTTAGACTTTGTGTGATTTTCATCAGATATTAGCTCGGTGGTTTCGATCTTCTGGTGGCCGAGCCTTTCTAGCCATCGCTCAATAGCTCGTGAGACAGTTACCTTGACGCTCCTCGCTTTAAACGTTTCGTAAAGGTGCCCGACTACGTCAGTCGGGAGCGGGGGGATGGAGCGCTCCTTAAGAAGCAGGGAACGTTTTCCGAGACCTAGCATATATCCAAGCTCGACCGCCACGTTAGGGTTCAGCTCCGGCTGCATCTCGCGCTCGAACACCACGATTGCATAACGAGAGTTTTTCATGCAGAACTCAACATTACGCCAAGTCTTATCGTAAACTGCACTTATCTTTAGCCGATTCGTGTCGAATCCGTAGGATTGGACAACCTGCTTGATTATCCGTTCCAAAGACTTGTATATGGGGTCGTCCCCATAACGCATGATGACGAATACATTGCGATCTGCGTTCGCCTCAAAAGCCGCGGGGTCGCCTGCGTGGCTTTCGTCGGTGGGGAGCATCAAACACCTCCTCAAGTTGCAAGACTATACTCCGAGGCCAGATTTTGGTACCTCACGATTTTGCTAAAGCTCTTGGCGTCGAGGCTGGCGCCGCCTACCAGGGCGCCGTCGATTTCTTCTTCGGTCATCAGGGCAGTGGCGTTATCGGGTTTTACACTGCCGCCGTAGAGGATCCGCAGCTTGTCGGCAAATTCCTGGCCGAAGCCATCGGCGGCTTCTCCACGAATAATCAAGTGGGCATCAGCGGCCATCTGTGGCGTTGCAGTTTTGCCGGTACCGATCGCCCAGACCGGTTCGTAGGCGACGGTCGCGCCTGGCGGCTTTCTTGCGAGCCGACACTTTGTTGAAAGCCCGCAGACATTGCCGCCGGAGAACGTCTTCGGTGAGTCCGGCTTCACGTTCTTCGAGGACCTCTCCCACGCAGACGATGGGCGCAGGCCGGCTTCGAGGGCGACTTTGAGCTTGCGGTTGACGGTGTCGTCAGTCTCGTCGAAGTACTGGCGCCGCTCGGAGTGTCCGATGATGACGTGGGTTACGCCCATGGCGTTCAACATGCTGATGCAGATTTCGCCGGTGTACGCGCCTTCTTTTTCCCAGTGAAGTTCTGCGCTCCGATCGCGACGTTGTTCCCGTGGCGGCGTCGACGGCTACCTCGATATCGAGGTAGGTCGGGCACACGACGATTTCGTCGCGGTCATGGCCTGCAACCAGTGGCAGGAATTCGCGGAAGAAGTCGCGGGCTTGCTCGGGCGTTTTGTACATCTTCCAGTTGGCGGCAATTAGCTTTTTTCGTGGCATTGCTTGTCCTGTCGAAATCTTAAGATAGGTGCTCAACAGCTGCAGACCAGAACTTGAAGGTACGCGCCGGAATCCGGCCTGCCGGGCCGTGCTCGTAAACTGCCCGCAGGGCGTCGTAGAACGCCCTGGCAGAGGCTGACATCCCTGCCGCGCACAGCGATTTGAGGATGCGGCCA
>CAWCSD010000033.1:0-144213 GCA_963798095.1 uncultured Alphaproteobacteria bacterium
AATCGGAAATCGCCGATGCGTTTCGTGCCGCCTTCCTCACCATTGCGCTATTCACCACAGCCGGCACCTGGCTCGCCTGGTCGATGCCGCTGCGCCGCCTCTAGCAGACGCGAGGCATTGCGGCGCGCGCCGACACGCGGCAACTCTCGATAATAACCGCGAGGAACACAATGATCGTCGATGCTCAAGTGCATCTGTGGAAGGCGAATACTCCCGATCGGCCGTGGCTGCCCAACCGCGTTGCGCAATTGCCCGAGCCGTTCACCATCGAAAAACTGGTGCCGATGATGGACGAGGCCGGCGTCGACCGCGCCGTCATTGTGCCGCCGTCCTGGGAAGGCGACCGCAACGATTACGCGCTTGAAGCGGTGCGCCGCTATCCGACCCGCTTTGCCGTCATGGGCCGCATTCCGCTGACCGAACCAAAGATCGCGGAACAGTTTCCCGACTGGAAGAAACAGCCCGGCATGGTCGGCATCCGGGTGACGTTTCATCCGCCGCAGTGGAAGTGGCTTAGCGACGGCACCGTGGACTGGTTCTGGCCGGCGGCGGAAAAGTACCAGCTGCCGGTGATGTTTTATGGCGCGCCGATGGCGAATTTCGCCCGCGTCGCCGAGCGCCATCCGCAACTGCCCATGATCGCCGACCATCTGGGCGTCACCGGCGACATCGTCAAAGAAGGCCGCTTGACAGAAGCCGTCAAGGAAACCGCCGCGCTTGCCAAATATTCGAACGTGTCGGTGAAGCTGTCGACGACGCCGTTCTATTCGGCGGAGGCATACCCGTTCCGCGACATGACGGTGCACATCCGCCGGCTGTTCGACGCCTTCGGGCCGCGCCGCTGCTATTGGGGCACCGACCTGACCAATTCGCTCAACAAAGCCACCTACAAGCAACGCATCACCCAGTTCACCGAGACGCTGGATTTTCTGTCCGACAGCGACAAGGAATGGATCATGGGCCGCGGCATCCTTGAGCGGCTGGGCTGGGCTTAAGCCACACTGCATGACCAAAATCCTGCTGATCCGCCACGGCCATGTCGAGGGCATCAAACCGGAGCGATTTCGCGGCCGGGCGCCGCTCGATTTGACCGAGCTCGGACGCGCTGAGGCACAAGCAGTCGCCCGGCGCGTTGCCGGCACTTGGCAGCCGAGCAAGATCTATACGAGCCCGATGGGTCGCTGCATCGAGACCGGCGCCGCCATCGCCAAGGCCTGCGGCGCGCCGACGGACATTTGCGACGATCTCACCGACATCGACTACGGCGCTTGGCAGTTCAAAACCTTCGAAGAGGCCAAAAGCGAGAATCCGACGCTGTTCGCCGCATGGTTCGCAACGCCGCATCTCATCCGCTTTCCGAACGGCGAATCGTTGCAGGACCTCGTGGCGCGAGCCGCCGATGCGTTACGGCTCGTCCTTGGCCGTCATCCCGACGACACCGTCGTGCTGGTCGGCCATGACAGCGTGAACCGCGCATTGCTGATGCAACTGCTCGACCAGCCGCTGTCGGCCTATTGGCGCCTCGCCCAATCGCCGTGCTGTCTCAATGAGATCGACATTATTGACGGCAAGATCTCCGTTCAGCGCATCAACGAGACCGGCCACCTGGAGGCTTTGGCGCGATGAACTTCGTCGGCCGCTCGGTAACGCGTCTTGAAGATCGACCGCTCGTCACCGGCAACGGCCGCTTTGCCGCAGACATCTCGTTCGCCCATCAACTGCACATGCGCGTGGTCCGTTCGCCGTATGCCCACGCACGCATCCGCGCGATCGGCACGGCCGCGGCGCGTAACATTCCGGGCGTCGTCGCGATCTGGACCGCGGCGGATGTCGCCGACATTCCGCCGATCGATTTTCGCCTCACCCGCATCGAAGGCCTCGATCCTTATCGCCAGCCGATCCTCGCCATCGATCGCGTGCGTTACGTCGGCGAGCCCGTCGCTGCCGTCTTCGCGACCGATCCTTACGTCGCCGAGGATGCTGCCGATCTCGTGACAATCGAGGCAGAGCCGCTGCCCGCGCTGATGGACGCCGACGCGCCGCCCGGCGCTTTCGACGCCGGCCATTCGACCGAGGCCGCCTTGGTCCGCAAGAGTTTTGGCGATGTGGACACGGCCTTCGCGCGCGCTCACGCCGTCGTCGCGCTCGATCTGAAAATCGGCCGCCACAGCGGCGTGCCGCTGGAGACGCGCGGCGCCATCGCCCGCGTCGCGCGCGGCATTCTCGAACTGCACGGCGCCGCCAAGGTGCCGCATTGGAACCGCGACGCGCTCGCCCGAATGCTCGGCCGCGAGCCATCGAGCATGCATCTGCACGAAGGCCATGTCGGCGGCGGCTTCGGCGTGCGCGGCGAAATCTATCCTGAGGACGTTCTGGTCTGCGTCGCGGCGCTGCGGCTGGGCCGCCCGGTGAAATGGATCGAGGATCGGCGCGAGCACCTGATGGCGGCCAATCAGTCGCGCCAGCAGCATTTTCGCGTGCGCGCCGCCGTCGACTCCGACGGCTGCCTGCTCGCCATCGATGGCGAATTCTTTCACGACCAGGGCGCCTATGTGCGCACCCATGCAGCCACCGTGCCCGATCTTTCAGCCGCCATGCTGCCCGGTCCCTATCGCATGGCGGCCTATCGCATGGTCGGCCGCATTCGGCTGACCAACAAGACGCCGTGCGGCACCTATCGCGCGCCGGGACGCTACGAAAGCACGTTCGTGCGCGAGCGGCTGATGGACGCGATCGCCGACCGCCTCAAGATCGATCCGATCGAAATCCGCCGCCGCAATCTCATCGCCAAGAGCGAGATGCCCTACGTCCTCGGCTTCGACACGCTGGGCACGGAAATGACCTACGATTCCGGCGATTACGCCGGCCTGCTCGACAAAGCCTTGGCGGCGGCCGGCTGGGACAAGCTGCAGGCGGACCTGCAACGCCGCCGCGCCGGCGGTGAAGCGGTCGGCGCGGGATTGGCCGTGTTCGTCGAGAAAAGCGGGCTCGGACCATTCGACGGCGTGCGCGTGACGGTCGACACCAGCGGCGCCGTCGAAGTCGTCACCGGCGCGGCTTCGATCGGCCAAGGTGTCGAAACCGTCGTCGCGCAGATTTGCGCCGATGCGCTCGGCGTCGATTATCGCCGCGTCCAGCGTCGTGCACGGCCAGACCGATCGCATCGCCTATGGCATGGGCGCGTTCGCCTCGCGCGTCACGGTGATGACCGGCGAAGCCACCCGTATCGCGGCGACGAAAGTGCGCGACAAGGCGCTTGCGGCCGCGGCCTCGCTGCTGCAATCGGCGCCGGAGACGCTCGACATCATCGACGGCAAGGTGGTGCGCAAAGGGACGCACAAGTCCGCAGCCCAAGGACCGTCGGTCACGCTCGGCGAAATCGCCCGCGCGCTGGCGCCCGCCGCAAAGCTCCTCGGCGACGCGCTGCCCGGCCTTGCCGCCGAAGGCTGGTTCGAGTCGCACCACATGACCTATCCTTACGGCGTGCATATCGCCGTGGTGCGCGTCGACCGCGGCAGTGGCGCTACCGTCGTCGAGCGCTATGTCGTCGCCTACGACATCGGCAAGGCGGTCAACCCGATGCTGGTCGAGGGCCAGATCGCAGGCGGCGTGGCGCAAGGTATTGGCGGCGCCCTGTTCGAGGAATTCCTCTATGACGCGCGCGGCGAGCCGCTGTCGGTCAACTTTGCCGATTATCTGATGCCGACGGCGCGCGAAATTCCGCCGGTCGAGGTTTTGATCACCGAGGACGCGCCGAGCCCGCTCAATCCGCTCGGCCTCAAAGGCGCCGGCGAAGGCGGCGTCAATCCCGCCGGCGCCGTGATCGCCGCGGCGATCGATGACGCGCTCGGCATGCCCGGCGCGGTGAAAGAGCTTCCGGTCACGCCGCAGCGCCTGCGCGCGCTGCTTGAAATCGCAACAGCCCGGCTGACGCTTATTTGTTCTTCGCCGCCGCGGCGAAGATGGTCTTGACCGTCGCGTTCAGATCCGGCTTCGTCGCCGACAGATCCTCGGCGATGCTGGAAATTTTTGCCAGCATCGCCGCCTGATCCGCCTCGGGCAGGTGGATCGCACTGCCGCCGGAATCCTTCCAGACTTGGCGCTGCGCGTCGAAGAACTGGTCGATGAACGACACCATGTCGACCGAGGTCTTGGTTGCGTCGTCGCGCACGATCTTCTGCAGATCGGCCGGCAGGCCGTCGACCCATTTCTTGCTCAGCACGGTGATGGAGCTGACATAGGGCTGGTCGGTCTCGACAACATATTTCGCCGCGTCGATATAGTGCAGCGTCGTGTACTGGGTCATGGTGGTGAGCGAGCCGTCGATGGCGCCCTGCTGCAGCGCCGGCAGCACGTCGGCGAGCGTCATCGCCACCGGCGAGGCGCCCATCCGCTTGATCATCTCCAACTGGAACGGCGAGGCCAGCACGCGAATCTTCAAGCCCGCATAGTCGGACAGATGCTGGATCTGCTTGCGGGTGATGATCGAGGACGGCCCGATCGGGAAAATGCCGGCGCCGACCAAGCCCTTGTTGGCGCCCAAGCCCAGCATCAGGCCGGTCACCGTGGGGTCCTTGATGGTGCGCTCGTACTGCTCGCGGCTGGTGAACAGGCCGGGCGCGCTCATCGCCTCGTAGCGCTCGTCGACGCCCACCAGAAATTCGGGCGGGCCGCACCAGCCCTGGATCGAGGCGAACTGAACGCCCTCGATCTGCCGCGGAATGGCGCCGAGCTGGCTCGCCGGATAGACCTCGGCTTTGATCCGGCCGCCGGAATCCTTTTCCACCGCGGCGGCAAAACGCTTGAGCCACTCGTGCTGGGTGTCGTTCAGCGTCGCGGTGGAGAGCTTCATGGTGATGGGAGCGGTGCCCTGCGCCGCGGCCGGCGACGCCTGTAGCGCCGCAAACCCGGCAATGGCGACGGCTATGCCGATCGTCCGAACGGCCGCTTTTCGCTGTCCACCCATAGCTTCCCACTCCCCTTTTGTGCCGCGCGGATAGTGCCGGACCTTGGCAGGCCGATCAATGGACAGCGTGCCACAGCCGCTTGCCTGCAACGTCAAGTGTCCGCGGCGATGAAATGCGTCACCTTGGGCGCGCCTTCCAGCGAAAACCTGTCCAGCGCTTCCTGCATCAGGCGATCGGCATCGGTGACGCGCTCGCGCTGGCGCAAATGCTCCATCACAGGCCGCCACGACACGCAGAATTCGGGTGGGCCTCGGACCGGCGGCCCTGCTAGCCTCGATCGGACATCACAAATGGGAAGCCACAAAATGCCAAGAACATCGCCAATCGAATCCGACCCGCGCTGGGACGCGGTGCTCGCACGCAATGCCGGCTTCGACGGCAAGTTCGTCTATGCGGTGAAGACGACCGGCGTCTATTGCTGCCCGAGCTGCCCGTCGCGGCAGGCGAAGCCGCAGAACGTCGCCTTCTACGCCAGCTGCGATGAAGCCGCCCAGGCCGGATTTCGCGCCTGCAAGCGCTGCCGGCCGCAATGAGCGCCGTGCTGAAAATTGCCGCGGCCGAGTCTGTCGAGCGGCGGATCGGCGGTTACGATTGGAGCGACGATCGGCGCCGATCTCGATGCCTTCGGCTGCGCGACCTTGCAAAAACTGCTTTCGCCGCAAGAGTGCGACGACATCGCCGCGCTTTATCCTCACGAAGAGCATTTCCGCAGTCACATCCACATGGCGCGGCACGGCTTTGGCAAGGGCGAATATCGCTATTTCAAATATCCGCTGCCCGAGTCTGGTCGGCGAGCTGCGCACGGCGCTCTATGCGCACGTGGTCGACATTCGCCAACGCATGGAACGAGCGGATGAATATCGCCACGCGATATCCGAAAGCGCACGCCGATTATCTAAAAATCTGCCACAAGGCCGGCCAAACGCGCCCTACGCCACTCCTGCTGCAATACACCGCCGGCGATTTCAATTGCCTGCATCAGGACCTTTACGGCGATCTCGCCTTCCCGCTGCAGGTCACCGTGCTGTTGTCGGCGCCCGGCCGGGATTTTGCCGGCGGCGAATTCGTCCTGACCGAGCAGCGGCCGCGAATGCAGAGCCGGGTCGAGGTGGTGCCGCTGCAGCAAGGCGACGCCGTGCTGTTCGCCGTTCACAACCGGCCGGTGCAAGGCACCAAGGGGCCGTATCGCGTCAATCTGCGCCACGGCGTCAGCCGGCTGCGCTCCGGCCGCCGCCACACGCTCGGCATCATCTTTCACGATGCGCGTTAGCGCGCATTTTGGTGGAGCATGATCTTATCCGAAAACCGGTATCCACCCTCGGATCAAGTCCGAGGGCAGGCTTTTTCGGGATCATGCTCTAACGAAATTCAAGCGGCCCAGCTGAGCGGCCACAAATAGACCGCAGCCGCCAAAATCCCGAGCGCCGTGCGGATGGCGTGCTGCCGCGCCCATGTCACGATCAGCGCGCGCGACGCGGCGGCCTGGTTTTTTGTCAGCGCATTGAGCTGATCGTTGGTCGGCTTGACGACGAGGAACGTGTAAGGCCAGTTCGCCAGGATCAGCACCGCGCCGGGCAGCCAGCGCCAATCCTGCGTCTGCCACGCCGCGATCAAGCCGAATATTCCCGACAGCAAGGCGAGGCTTGCCTGCATCTTGAAGCCGCGCGCGTAGCTGAGCTTCCATTCCGCCAGCAGGCTCGCGTCGTCGAGTGACAGCCGCGCCGGCTGCTCGGCCTCATTGACGTAGAACGCCGCTCCCGCAAACGCGGCGGCAAAGGCGAGCGCGGTTGGACCAGCTATCATCGTTCGGCTCCTCGTTTCACGCCGGCGCCAGCGCCCGGTGCGACATCCAGCGGCCGGCTTCGGCCGCGGCGAACAGTTCGGCAAGCGCCGCGTTGATCGCGGCCGGCTCCTCGGTGGTGATGGTGTGGCTCGCGCGCGGGATCACCAGAAGGCCGGCGGTCGGCGCCGTGCGCTTGAGGAAGACGCTGCCGTCGAGGCAGCTCTCGTCTTCGTCGCCGACGATGATCAGGAGCGGCACGGAGAATTTCTTCAAGTCCGCTTCCAGGTCCCACAAGGTCGGCCGCTTGCTTTGCAGCATCGACATGGTCAGCGCATGGCCGAGCGCCGAATGCTCCGACAGCATGCGGATGAATTCGGCATAGCCGCGCGGGTCCTTGTGCTTGTGGGTCTGGCGCATCTGGCCGTCGCCGTAGATTTTCGCCGCTTCGGCCATGCCTTTCTCGATGAACATCGCCGAGGTCTCGAGCGCCACCTTGCGCATGGCGGCGCGCTGCGCCGGATCGGGCAGCGAGCCCCAGCCGCAGCCGGCCGCGGCCACCGAGATGCAGCGGTCGGGATGATGCAGGCCGACATGCACCGCGGTGTAGGCGCCCATGGAATGGCCGACCACGTGCGCCTTCTTGATGCCGAGCGCATCCATGAGTGCAATGACGTCGGAGCGCGCCATGTCCTGGCCGTAACGCGTCGGATCGTCCGGAATATCGGACGGCGGATAGCCGCGCTGGCTATAGGTGACGCAGCGATGGGTGCGCGCGAAATAGCGCATCTGCGGCTCCCACTGCCGATAGTCGCCGGCGAATTCGTGCACGAAGACGATCGGCGTGCCGGTGCCGACTTCTTCGTAATAGAGGCTGGTGCCGTCCGCGGTTTTGATCTTTGGCATAGTCTGATCGCCTCGTTAACTTTCAGGACCGAACGATGCCGCGCGCGGCGTCGCCGAGCGCCTCGACCGGCGCATCGCCGGCATCGAAAATCGCCAGCACGCGGCACGGGCACGCTTCGAGACCCTCATAGCGCCAGGGAAAGGCGCCGATGATGCAGCGCTTGCCCAGCACGGTTTCCAGATCGCCGCCGAGATTTTCGGCGTGCAGCAAGCCTTCCTGGAACGCGTAATTGTGGAACGGAAACACGTCCTGCCGGACTTTGCGCCCCGAGCGCTTGTGCACGTATTCGAATGTGCCGAAATAGTCCGCCGGCGCCTTGCCTTTTGCCTTTTCGAATTCGCGGGCGATGTCCGGCCGCATATGGCGGATCGAGGTGTTCATCGGATGGTCGCATGAGCCGGTATCCATGCCGAACCATTTGATCTTGCGCTTGAGCATCCATTCCAAGGTCTCGAGCGTCGGGCCCGGGTGGTAGCAGAAATAGCGCACCAGATCCTGCTGGCTCTGGCCTTCGTAATATTTGTGCCAGCCGGTGTGCAGGATGAGAATGTCGCCGTCGCGGATCTCGGCGCCGGATTTTTCGATCATCGCCGGCGTGATCGCCGACCAGTCCGACACCTGCGGCGCAAGATCGACGACGACGCCGTGGCTGACCAGATAGTCGAGCGGCAGCGAGGCCATGTCGCCGGTCCGGCCGTCGGTCGCATGCATGGCGCCGTCGAAATGGGTGCCTGAGTGCATCGAGGTCTCGACGCGCTGGGCGACGATGCCGACCGTCTGCAAGTTCTGCGCGTAATACATCTTGTTGCCGGCATAACCGACCCAGCCGGGGGTGTGGATGCTCATGGTGTGGGACAGATCGACGATCTTCATGGGCTTTTCCGGCCTGTTCGCGTGAGGCGCCAGCATGGTACAAAAACCGCGAGACTGGCAAACCCCATGAAGCTCGATCCCCTGGTAAAACCGCGTTCGGTCGCCATCGTCGGAGCCACCGATCGCGGCGGTCCCGGCCGCGCGGTCATCGAGTCGCTGGGCGCCATCGGTTTCACCGGGCCGATCTATCCGGTGAACCCGAAATATCCGACCGTGCTCAACATCAAATGCTATCCGAGCCTCACCGAATTGCCCGAGGCGCCGGACATCGTCGTGTTCAGCATCCGCAATCCGCTGATCCCCGAGCAGATGCGGCTTGCGGTCAGGCGCGGCGCGCGTGCCGCGGTGATCTACGATTCCGGCTTTGCCGAGCTGGGCGGCGACGGCGCCAAGCTCCAGGACGAGATCGCCGCCATGGCGCGCGAAGCCGGCATGCCGATATGCGGGCCGAACTGCATGGGCATCCTCAATCCGCAGGCGCGCGTCACCACCTATAAGCAGAACGTCCGCGATCCCGCGGCGATCGTCGGCAATGTCGGCATCGTGTCGCAGAGCGGATCGGTCTGCATCGCGCTGCTGTCCGACCTGCGCCGCTTCGGCGTCAGCCTGTCGGTGTCCGCCGGCAACGAGGCGGTGACGCGCACCGTCGATTACCTCGATTATCTGATCGACGATCCGAACACCAAAGTGATCGCGACATTCACCGAAACCGTGCGCGAGCCGGAGCGCTATGTCGCGGCGCTCGACCGCGCCGCCGATGCCGGCAAGCCGGTCGTCGTCATCAAGGTCGGCCGCACCGAGCGCACGCAGCGCGCCATCACCAGCCATACCGGCGGCCTCGCCGGTTCTTCGCGCGTGTTCTCGGAGCTCTTGCGCGCGCACCGCGCCATCGAGGTCAACGATCTCGACGAGATGACGGAAGTCTTGGCGGTGTGCCAGGGCAAGCGCTGGCCGCGCGGCCGCGGCATTTCGGTGGTGACCGGCTCGGGCGGATTGTCGGAACTGATCCTCGACAATGCCACCGCGGCCGGCCTCGATCTGCCGCCGCTGTCGGCCGAGGAACGCGCCGAAGCGGAGCGCGTCATCGGCCGCATCACCGGCGACGGCAATCCGTTCGACGCCTGGGGCAACGGCAATTACGCGGTCAATATTCCGCATGCCATGTCGGTCGTGGACAAAAGCGAGCGGATCGATTCCATTCTCTATTGCGCCGACGCGTCCAACGATCCGATCATCGGTCAGCCCAGCCGCGTGTTCGAGAATGTCGACATGCTCACCAAGGCGGCGGCCGCGAGCGAGAAGCCTTATTATCTCATGAGCACCCGCTCGGGCGTCATGAACCGCAAGCAGATCGACGGCATGCGCGACGCCGGCCTGGTGGTGATCGGCGGCACGCGCCAAGGGCTTGGCGCACTCGACCGCATGGGCCGCTGGAGCCTTGGATTGAAGCCGGTTCGCACAAGCGCGCGGCGACATGACCGCCTCGCCGACGAGCTAAAAGTTCGGCGCACCATCAACGAATTCGACTCCAAGCGGCTGCTTTCGACTTACGGCATCCCGGTGGCTCAAGAGCAACGCGTTGCGACCGAAGCGGACGCCCTCGCAGCCGCACGCGCGCTCGGCTATCCCGTGGTGCTCAAAGTCGTGTCCGATGCCATCGCGCACAAGACCGAACTCGGGCTCGTCGCCGTCAATCTCAAGAACGATGAGGAGCTGACGCGTGCTTATGCGCGATTGAACGAGCGCCTGAAGAAACTTGATCCGCGTCCGGCCGATGCCGCCTTCCTGGTGCAGGAATTCGTCGCCGACGGCATCGAGGTGTTCGCCGGCGTGTCGCGCGATCCCGATTTCGGCCTGTCGCTCGCCTTCGGCATGGGCGGCGTCGCCATCGAGGTGGTGCGCGATTTTGCGCTGCGCATGCTGCCGCTGCGCGACGGCGATGCCGAGGCGATGATCGCCGAGACGCGCGGCGCGGCGTTGCTCGGCGCGGTTCGTGGCGGCCCGGCGAGCGACGTGAAAAGTCTTGCCACGTGTCTTTACGCGCTGGCCGATTTCGCCTGGCATCATGCCGCTTCGATTGCCGAAATCGATCTCAATCCCATCAAAGTGCTGCCCGAAGGCCGCGGCTGCGTCGTGGTCGACGCGTTGATCGTCACGCAACCGGCGGAACAGAAATAAGAAAAAATAAGCCGCTAGGCCGCGACCGGCGCGACGTCGCAGACTTGCGTCACCGGCTCGGGCAACGCGGCGCCGGCGAAATCGTAGCCGACGACGCGCAAAATTCCCGATGCGGGACACATGGCGACCGCAAGCCGCGTATAAGGATTAAGCACCGGCTCGCGCACCCAATCGAAACGACCGTCCGCCAGCGAGCCGTCCCAGCTCGCGAGCGCGTCGCGGCGTGCCCGGCTGTAGCCCGTCGCATCGTCGAACGAGCTGACGAGAAACCGTCGCGTGCCGATGCGGCCTTCCCAACCCGGCCGGCCCGGCACCCAATCGTTGGCGGCGCAAGTGTCGTCCTCGCGGGTGACGAAACCGGTCTCGGTGCGCTCGATCACGCAGCGTTCGTCGGCTCCACAGCCGATCAGCGTAAAAATCACCGGACGCGCCACTGGCGTCGTTTCCAGCATGCGCCGCGCGGCGGAATAATTCTCACAAGTCTCAAATGTTTGGCGCAGCAGCTGGTCCGGCGGCATCAGATCGGTGCGCCGCCAGACCTTCAGCGCGTTCATCGCGAAATCGTACGGGCGAAGCCAGCGATGCCGCATGCGGCGCCACATCGGCGCCTGGTTGATGCTGGCGGCAAAGCGGCCGGGCGCCATCGCGGTGAGCGCGCCGACATAGCCCGGCCAGGTCACGCTGAAGAAGTCGCCGCCGCCGGCACCGCGCATCCGCGCCACGGCGATGTGGCGGCCGAGACCTTGGAACGGCCAGTCCAGCGTGCGTATGAGCCACGGCGCGCCGTCGTGCTCGACGGCGCGGGCGGTGCAGCCCCATTGATACGAGGCATTGAGCAGCCAGATGCCGGAGAAATCGAGCACCTCGGCGATCCGCGCGATCTCGGCCACGTAGGGCGAACGCGATCGGCCGAGCCAGCGGCGCGACGCCCAATCGAGCGCCGGAACCAGCGGCTTCGCCGCGGCCGGAAAGAACTCGAGACAGGCGTCGCGCAAGGCGCGCGCTTGCACGGCGCTTTGCCGCGCATGATCGAGCGGTCCGCCGTCGCGGATATCGATGATCGGAATGGCCGGCAGGCTCATGATGCGAAATGCCGCGTTTTGGCCCCTTTCGGACAATTCGACCGATAGTATAGTGCCGGCCATCCGACGGCCACGAGGGAACGCCATGAACATTGCACGCCGACATTTCCTGAACCTTGCCGCGGGCGCCGTCGCGATGCCCGCAGTGTCGCGCATGGCGCATGCGGACACCTATCCCTCGCGCCCGGTGCATCTGATCGTGCCGCAGGCGGCCGCCAGCTCGACCGACATCCACGCCCGTCTGGTCGGGCAATTTCTGCAAGACCATCTCGGCCAGGCCTTCATCGTCGACGTCAAGCCGGGCGCCGGCGGCAATGTCGGCACCGAGGCGGTGGTGCACGCGGCGCCCGACGGCTACACGCTGCTCACGGTCAACTCGCAGAACGCCATCAGCCCGGCGCTCTATCCCGATCTGACGTTCAACTTCATTCGCGACATCGCGCCGATCGGCCAGATCAGCCTGGCGCCGCTGATCATGGAGGTGAACCCGTCCGTTCCGGCCAAAACCGTTCCCGAATTCATCGCTTACGCCAAAGCCAATCCCGGCAAGATCAGCATGGCGTCGGCCGGCGTCGGCGGCCCGCAGCATCTCGCCGGCGAATTGTTCAAATCGATGACCGGCCTCAATCTGGTGCACGTGCCCTATCGCGGCTCGACGCCGGCGATCACCGACATGCTCGCCGGCCAGGTGCAATTGATGTTCGACGTCACGCCGACGGCGCTGCCGCAGATCAAGGCCGGCAAATTGCGCGCGCTTGCCGTGACCACGAAAGCGCGTCTCGATGCGCTGCCCGACGTGCCGTCGCTGTCCGATTTCCTGCCCGGCTACGAGGCCGAGGGCTGGCTCGGCATGGGCGCACCGGCTGGCACGCCGCAGGCGATCATCGACACGCTCAACAAACAGATCAACGCGGCGCTGGCCGACGACAAGATCAAGCAGCGCCTCACCGATATCGGCGTCGTCGTGCACGGCGGCTCCTCGGCGGATTTCGGCAAGTTCATCGCCGCCGAAACCGCGAAATGGGGCAAGGTGATCAAGGAAGCCGGCATCAAGCCCGACTAGAGCATGATCCCGAAAAGTGGAAACCGGTTTTCGGAAAAGATCATGCTCAAACAAAAGAAACCTAGACAATGATCCAATTCAATTGAATCGGATCATTGTCTAGGATTTCGCCATATTCCCTCCTACACTGCGCTGCGGGCGCGGGCACGGACATGAACGGGAGGCCTGAATGTGCGAGCTTTGTGCGGCAAAAGCCGGAGAGCCGCGAATCGCGCGGCGGAATTTTTTGCGGCTCGCGGGCATCGCAGCCGGATTGGCGATAGCGCCACGCGCATTCGCCAAAGAGACCAAGGCGCCGCCGAAACCGGAAAACGTGCTGTCGCCCGATGCCGCGCTCGACCGGCTGATGAAGGGCAACACGCGTTATATCGACGGCCTCACCAAGCGCCACGACTTCAAGCATGAACGCGAAGTCTTGAGCAAAGGGCAAAATCCGTTTGCCGCTGTGCTCAGCTGCGCCGATTCGCGCATCGCGCCGGAGCTGTGCTTCGACACCGCGCGCGGCGACGTCTTCGTCTGCCGGGTGGCCGGCAATTTCGCCGACGAGGAGATCATCGCGAGCTTCGAATATGCCGTGCATGTGCTGAACACGCCGCTGATCATGGTGCTCGGCCACGAGGCCTGCGGCGCCGTCGATGCCACCATCAAATCGATCAAGGACGGCACCACGCTGCCGGGACATTTGCCGGCGCTGGTGCATGCCCTGACGCCGGCAGTCGACGCCGCGCAAAAGCAGCCCGGCGATCTGCTCGCCAACGCCATCCGCGGCAACGTCGCGATGAACGTCGACAGGCTGAAGACTACCGGGCCGATTTTGCAAGCGGCGGTCGACGACAAGAAGCTCCGTGTCGTCGGCGGCATCTACGAGCTGAAAACCGGGCGCGTCGAACTGCTGAGCTGACGGCGCGCGCTCGCGCGCCCGCATCACTCCGCCTTGATGCCGGCGGCCTTGATGATCGGCCACCACTTTTCGATCTCGGCTTTTTGCAGCGCGCCGAGCGCCGCCGCGCTCTGCTGCTCGGGCGGCGGCACGTCGAGGCCCAAATCGGCAAAGCGCTTTTGCACGACCGGATCGGCCATGGCGGCCACAGCGGCGCGATTGAGCTTTGCGATGATGTCGGGCGGCGTGCCCTTCGGCGCCCACAGTCCATACCAGATATTGATGTAGAGGCCCGGCAGTCCGGCCTCGTCCACGGTCGGAATGTCGGGCAGCGATTTCAGGCGCGTCTTGGCGGTGACCGCAAAGGCCTTGATCTGATTGTCGCGCACACGCTGCGTCGCTTCCGACACCTGATCGAACATCATGTCGATGCGTCCGGCCATCAGGTCGAGCAGCGCCGGGTCGGTGCCGCGATAGGGCACGAATTGCAAATGGGTGCCGGTGAGATTTTGGAAATAGACGCCGGAAATGTGCGAGCCGGAGCCGACGCCCGCGGTGCCGATGGTGGCGCTCGGATTGGCCTTGATCCAGGCGACGAGCTCGGTGAGGTTCTTCGCCGGCAGCGTGTTGCGGCTGACGACCAGCATCGGATTGGCCGGCAATTGCGCGATCGGCTCGAAATCGCGAAGCAGATCGTAGGGCAGCGCGTAGATCGCGCCGTTGACCACATGCGTGCTCCAGTGGCCGATGCTCAGCGTGTAACCGTCGGGTGTCGCTTTCGCGACACGGCCGACACCGATGCTGCCGGCGGCGCCGGTGACGTCTTCGACGATGACATTCTGCCCGAGCGTGCGGCCCATATGCTCGGCCATCAGGCGCCCCACCACGTCGGTCGGACCGCCGGCGGCGAACGGCACCACCATGGTGATGGGCCGCGACGGATAATCGTCGGCGGCCGCGGCAACGATCGCGCCACAGCCGAGCACCAAGCCGATAACGATTGTCGACAGCGTTTTCATCGCTCTTCCCTCAAGTCGCAAACCTAGCGCAATCCAATTCTCAAAATTGCGAAAAGTCGATTGGCGCGTGCCGATCCAGGGTGCGGCGAATTGGCGGCAGCGGATATTTCAGGCCGGTCGCGCAATTGAACAGCACGACCTGATCGCTGCTCTTGACCCGGCCGTCGACGAGGCTTTGCTTATAGGCCGCATAGGTCGCAGCACCTTCCGGGCACATCAGAAAGCCCTCTTCGCGCGCCACCTCGTCGAGCGCCTCCGATATTGCGTCGTCCGACACCGCGATGGCAAAACCGCCGCTCTCGCGCACCGCGCGCAGGATCAGAAAATCGCCGATCGCCTGCGGCACGCGGATGCCGGCCGCGATGGTGTGCGCGTCTTCCCAGCGCGGCGCGTGCTCCTCGCCGGCCTCGTAGGCGCGCACCATCGGCGCGCAGCCCGACGCCTGCACCGCGACCATGCGCGGGCGCTTCGCGCCGATGAAGCCGATCGCTTCCAATTCGGCGAACGCCTTCCACATGCCGATCAGGCCGGTGCCGCCGCCGGTCGGATAGAAGATGACGTCGGGCACGGTCCAGCCGAGCTGCTCGGCAAGCTCGAGCCCCATGGTCTTCTTGCCTTCGATTCGATACGGCTCCTTCAAGGTCGAGACGTCGAACCAGCCGACTTTTTCTTTGCCCTCGCCGACGATTTTTCCGCAATCGTCGATCAGGCCATTGACGCGATAGACCGCCGCGCCCTGGATGCCGATCTCGCTGAGATTGATTTCCGGCGTGTCCTCGGGACAGAAGATCGTGGTCTTGATGCCGGCGTGGCTGGCGTAAGCCGCCAGCGCCGCGCCGGCATTGCCGTTGGTCGGGATCGCCATGTGCTTGATGCCGAACGCTTTGGCCATCGACACCGCCATGACCAGGCCGCGCGCCTTGAACGAGCCGGTCGGCAAGCGGCCTTCGTCCTTCACCAGAATTTCGCCGCCGCGCAATTTTTTCGCCATCCCCGGCAGCGGCACCAGCGGCGTCATCGTCTCGCCGAGACTGACGATGTTTTCGGTGCGCCGCACCGGCAGCAGCTCGCGATAGCGCCACAGATCAGGCGGCCGGCTCGCCAGCGCGTCCTTGCTCAGCGATTTTTTCACGCCGTCGAGATCGTAACGGACAAGCAGCGGCTTGCCGGCGCGAGAGAGATTATGAATTTCATCAGCGGCGTAACGCTCGCCAGTCATCGCGCATTCGAGATGGGTGACGAAGGTCGGCCGCTCGGTGGTCAGGTTTTCGTTGGTGTGCAAGGCGGTCTCCGGTGGCGGGCTGAGCATGGACTTCCGCTACTATCGAGCACATCTTACCCGCTTCGTCACCGCCCGGCTAAACATCAAGTCCGGCAATGACGAGAAGATTACAGCCCCAAATACGCCTTGCGGATCTCCGGCTTCGCCGCAAGCTCCGCCGGCAATCCTTCCATGAAAATGCGCCCCTCGGCGACGACGTAGGCGTAGTCGCTCAGCGCCAAAGCGAGATGCACGTTCTGCTCGACCAGCAGAATGGTGAGGCCCGCTTCCTTCAGCCGCTTCAGCGTCGTCAACAGCTGATAGACCACGACCGGCGCGAGGCCGAGCGAGAGCTCGTCGATGATCAGAATGTCCGGGTCCGACATCAGGCCGCGGGCGATCGCCACCATCTGCTGCTCGCCGCCGGAGAGCGTGCCGGCCTGCTGGCGGGCGCGTTCCTTGAGTCGCGGGAACAGGCTGAACACCTGGTCGAGGCGGTCGGCATATTTGGCCGCGGCGCGCTTGGTGAAGGCGCCCATTTGCAGATTTTCGGCGACGCTCATGGCGCTGAACAATTGCCGGCCTTCCGGCACCAGCGCAAAGCCGCGCGCCGCCTTGGCGTGGGTCGGCAGCCGCGTCACGTCCTCGCCTTCGAACATCACGCGGCCGCGCCACGGCGCGATGGTGCCGGCGACCGCGCGCAACGTCGTGGTCTTGCCGGCGCCGTTGGCGCCGACGATTGCGGTGAGCGCGCCGCGCCGGGCTTTCAAGCGAAAGCCCCCACAGCACCTGCACCTCGCCGTAGCCGGCTTCGAGCGCTTCGACTTCGAGCAGCGTGTCAGCCATCACGCGCTCGCTTGCAGCGCCGCGGCGAGCTTTGGATCGCCGAGATAGGCTTCGATCACTTGCGGGTTTTGCGCGACTTCGGCCGGCAGGCCCTCGGCGAGCTTTTCGCCGTAATTGAGCACGACGATGCGGTCCGACAGGCTCATGATCGCCTGCATCAGGTGCTCGATGATCAGGATGGTGACGCCGCGCTCGCGGATGCGGCGGATGACGCCGATCATGTGCTCGACCTCGGTCGGATTGAGGCCGGCCAAAACCTCGTCGAGCAACAGCAGCGTCGGCCGCGCCGCGAGCGCGCGGGCGAGCTCGAGGCGCTTCTTGCCGGCGATGGTCAGATGCAGCGCCAGCATCTGCAGGCGATCCTCCAGGCCGACGAAAATGGCCGCTTCGCGCGCCGCGTCACGCGCGTCCTTCAGCGGCAGGTTCTCGCGGCCGAAACAGGCGCCGACGGTGCAATTGCCCTCGCACCGTCATGTTCATCAGCGGCTGCACGATCTGATGGGTGCGGGCCAGCCCGCGGCGCGCGATCAGGAACGGCTTTTCGCCGGTGATGTCGGCGCCGCGAAACAAGATCTTTCCGGTCTCCGGCGTGTAGACGCCGTTGATCAGATTGAACAGCGTCGACTTGCCGGCGCCGTTCGGCCCGATCAGGCCTAAAATTTCGCCCTCGCCCAGCACGAAGCTGAGATCGTTCACGGCTTGCAGGCCGCCGAAGCGCTTGCTGACGTGGTCGAGCTGCAGGATCGCCGTCATTCCAGCACCTTCTGGGTGCGCGGGAAGCGGCTGTAGATGAAGCCCATGAGCCCGCCGGGAAAGAACAGCACGATGAGAAGAAGCAGCACGCCGGCGATGACCAATTGGAAATGCGAGAACGTTTCGGAGATCAACAGATAGCCGCGCAGCTCTTCGTACAGATAAGCGCCGAGCGCCACGCCGGTGACGGTGCCCTGCCCGCCCAGCATGGCGACGACCAGCGCTTCGGTGGACAATGACAGATCGAACGCGTCGGACGGCTGGATGAAGGCGCTCTTGAAAAAATAAAGCCCGCCGGCGATGGCGGGCAGGATGGCGGAGGCGCTGTAGACATAGGCTTTGTAGCGCGGCGTCGGCACGCCGAGGATGGCGGCGGCGTCCTCGTTCTGGCCGATGGCGAGAAGCCCTAGGCCGAATTTCGAGATTCTTGATGCCGTAGCTCAGATAAAGCGACAGCCCCATGGTGGCGACCAAGCCGAAATAGATCACCCACAGCGCGCGTCGCCGGACCGCCGAGCGGCGTAAACACTTCGGGCGAGATATAGATGCCGGCGGAGCCGCCCCATGGCTCGAAATTCTGCACGAAGGCCTGCACGCCTTCGACGATGCCGATGGTGGAGAGCGCGAAAAACGGCGCCGCGCAGGCGCAGGATGCCGAGCCCGAAGATGAAGGCGAGCGCGCCGACGCCGATGCCGGCGGCGAGGAGGCTCAACGCCAGCGGCCAGATGATGCGCATCGACCAGCCAGACGCAGATATAGCCGCCGAGGCCGAAGAACACGATGCTGCCGAAATTGATGTAGCCGGCATAGCCGAGCATCAGATTGAGACTGGAGGCGAGCGTGATGTAGACGGTGGCGAGCGCAAGGCTTTCGCGCAGCTCGACATTGTCGCCGAGCGCCGGGCAATCGAGAATGAACCCGGCGACGACCAGCGTAATGATCCAGAAGAACGGCCGCAGCACCATCGCCGGCATCACAGCGCTCCGCGCCGCGACGCGAAAATGCCGCCGGGAAATGCGATCAGCACCAGGACGAACAGACGCGAATTCGATCACCAGGGTCCAGCTCACCGGCACGAACGGCGTCACCGCGCCTTCGAGCAGGCCGAGCGCGACGCCGCCCATCAGCGCGCCGACCGGATTGCCGAAGCCGCCGAGCACGGTGACGACAAAGCCTTTGAGCTGATAGCCGTCGCCGGACAGCACGGTGAACGGAAACAACGTGCCGATCAGCAAGCCGGAAACGCCGGCGAGCGCAACGCCGCAACCGACCGAGACCGCGAGCACGCGGGTGGTCGGAATGCCGACCAGTTCCGCGGCTTCCCGATTGTTGGCGACCGCGCGCACCGCTTTGCCCAACCGGGTGCGATGCAGGAACAGATAGAGCGACGCCGCAATCACCGCCGCCAGCACGGCGGCAAGAATATGCGCGCCGGGAAAGGTGTAACGGCCGAGGCTGACGCCGGGCAGCGACACCGCGACATTGAACAGCGCGGTGCCCCACACGCCGGTGCCGATGCCGATCAGCACCAGGTTCACCGCGAAGGTCGACAGCAGGCTCATCAGCGGCGGCCGGCCGACCATGCGGTGCACCGCGATCCAATAAAGCGCGACGCCGACGAGAAAGCCGCCGATCAGCACCGGCAGCAAGGCGAGATAGGGCGGCACGCCGAGCCCGGTCGCCAGGAAATAGAGCGCGAACATGCCGCCGACGATCATGGTGCCATGGGTCAGGTTGATGACGTCCATGACGCCCCAGATCAGGGTGAGGCCCATGGCGGACAGCCCATAGACGAGCCCGACCAGCACGCCGTCGATGATCGAAGCGATGATGCCGAGCATGTTGTGCTGCTGAGCGTGTCGGGGCCGGCGGCGAAAACCGCCGGCCCTCGTCCGGTTACTGGCTGGCCGAGATCGGATAGATCAGCTTGGCGGATTGCGCCGCCACGGGCCAGACCACTTGCCGGCCCGGCTTGCCGTCGACCTTTTGCCACTGCGCCAGCACCATCTCATGCGTCGCCTGCAGCCCATGATGGCCGGCATCGGTCATGAACTTGATGTGGCCGAAGAAGGTGGTGACGTCGGTCGCGTTGAGCGCATCCGTCACCTTGTCCGGATCGATCGAGCCGGCCTGCTCGATGGCGTGCTGCAAGATAACGCCGCTGGTATAGCCGGAAGCCGAATGATAGTCCGGCTTGGCGTTGAACTTGGCCTGGAACGCCTTGGCGAATTCCGCCGTGGTCGGGCCGAATTGCGGCTTGTAGGAAACCTGGATCTCCCATTGCGACGGCACGGTGACGCCCATGGCGGCGGGCCCCGAGCTCGCCGAATTTGTCGTCGGCCGGCGCCACCAGGATCGATACCCATTTCATATTGGCCTTCTGGTCGTACATCTGCCGCGCCAGCGTGGCGCCGTCGGAATAATGGCCGCCGCCCATGAACGCATCGGCGTTCGATGAGATGATCTTGTTGACGATCGGTCCGAAATCGGTGGTCGACGGCGCATAGGATTCATTCATCACGACGTCGAGGCCGGCGTCCTTGGCCTGCTGCGCGGCCGCGGCCAGCACGGTCTTGGAGAACGGATCGTCGGAATAGACCATGGCGATCTTGGCATGCGGGTTGTTGGCTTTGAGCGCCGCGATCGCGCCGGAGAGGTAATGGCCGGCCGAGGTGATGACCATGAACAGGCGCTTGTTGCCGAGCATGAACGGCTTCTCTTCGGCGCCGCCGCTGTCGATCATGATCTTGCCGTACTGCTCGGAAATGACGGCCGCCGGCGCGGTCAGCCCCGACGAATAGGGACTGAACAGGAAATCGGCTTTGTCCTGGATCGACGAGCCGCGTGTAGAGCTGCTGCACGCGGCCGCCGACCGACTGGTCGTCGTAGCTGACGAATTTCACTTTGTAGCTCTTGCCGGCGACCTTGATGCCGCCCGCGGCATTGACCTCGTCGCGCCAGAACTCGTAGCCGCGTTGCTGACCGAGCGAATCGACATTGAGCGGGCCGGTCTGCGAGGCGGTGAAGCCGATGGTGATGGTGTCTTCGGCGAGTGCCGGCGCGGCGAACAGCGTCGCTGCGGCGGCGATCAAGCAAATCCGTTTCATCTGTTCCTCCCTGTGCGCCCCCGCGCCGGCGGCGCAAACGCGCCGCCACGACCTGTCGGTGATAGCCTTTTGGCTTTGAGTTTTTGGCGGAAACTGTTCCGCGGATCGGCAAAAAGATCGCACAATCCGGGGACGAAAGCTATGCAGACTCATTGCCGCAGCCGCAACGCCGAAAGGCGCGGAATTGCTGCCGGCGTCAGGCAGTTTGCGGTGCGTCGCCTCGCGAATCCTTGCCGCGGCGGACGGCGACGATCTCGGCCAGGATCGAGATCGCGATCTCGTCGGGCGGTCCTGATCGCACCGAGACCACGTATCGAAGACCGCCATCACCGCTCGCCACGGCGTGGGCGCGGCGGTCGGCGGACGGGTATTTGTGACAGGCATTTTCCGCTCGACCGTGGCCGAAGGGTCACAGCCAGGACGATTCCATCGTGTTAGTTTGCACTCAATTCAACCCCGCTCCTCCCGCGGGGACCAAATGGGCCGCTCTCGCGAGCGGCCCTTTTTTGTGGCTATGCGCGTTCGTTGACCGCACCCTCAGCTCGGGCACGGCTCGGCTTATTCCCCAGCGGCCCCGTTTCGCAGTATCCTCCTTCCCGAAAACACCGCAGGAGGAAGCCCGATGGACATGAGCATTGGCGTGCTCGACCACTACAATGTGTCGACCCGCAAACTCAAAGAGACCGTGCAGTTCTACGAGGACGTGCTGGGCTTCAAGAACGGTCCGCGCCCGCAGTTCGATTTCCCCGGCGCCTGGCTCTATAGCGGCAGCCAGCCGGTGCTGCATCTCAACGACATTGCGCACACCGACCGGCAGCAGCCCGCCAATTCCGGCGTCATCGACCATGTCGCCTTCGGCAGCCGCGGTTTTGAGGCGATGAAAAAGCATCTCAACGGCAAGGGCGTGCCCTACCGCGTCAACCAGGTGCCCAACAGCACCCGTTGGCAGATCTTTTTCCGCGATCCCAACAACGTCGAGATCGAGCTTAATTTCGAGACCAAGAACGAACTCGCCGCCTGAGTGTTTGCGCCTAACCTGGGCTACTGCAGCGCTTCGCCGTGCTGGGATAAGTCGAGTCCCTCGAATTCATTTTCCTTGCTGACGCGTAGCGGCACGAACAGCTCGATCGCTTTGAGGAGGACGAACGTCGCGACGCCCGACCATGCGATTGTCGCCCCGATCCCGGCGAGTTGGATCAGAAGCTGCGCGGGATTGCCGTCGATGAGGCCGGAAACGCCGGCGGGACTATCTGCGCTGACCGACACCGCCGCGGTCGCAAACACGCCGGTCAAAAGCGTGCCGACTGCGCCACCGATGCCGTGCACGCCGAATACGTCGAGAGAATCGTCGTAGCCGAGCGCTTGCTTGAGCTTGGTGCAGGCCCAGAAACAGATACCGCCGGCAATGATACCGATGACGATGCCGTGCCACGGCAGCACGTAACCCGAGGCCGGCGTGATCGTACCGAGACCAGCGACCGCGCCCGAGATCATGCCGAGCACGGAAGGCTTACCGCGCGTCCACCATTCGAGCAGCATCCAGGTCAAGGCGCCGGCGGACGCCGCCAGATGCGTCGCCACGATGGCGAACACGGCGCGCGAGCCCGCGGTCAATGCCGAGCCGCCGTTGAAGCCGAACCAGCCGACCCAAAGCAAGCCGGTCCCGATCACCGCCAGCGACAGATCGTGGGGCGACAGGTTTTCGCTGCCGTAGCCGTAACGTTTTCCGATCACGCAGGCGGCGACAAGCCCCGCCACGCCGGCATTGAGATGGACGACCGTGCCGCCGGCGAAATCGAGCATGCCCAAATTCATCAGCCAGCCATTACCCCATACCGAGTGGGCGATCGGCACATAGACAACGGGCAGCCACAAGGTCGCGAAACAGACGAAGGCGGAAAATCGCATGCGGTCTACGACCGATCCCGCGACCAGCGCGACGGTGATCACCGCGAATGTCATCTGGTAGGCGGCAAACAGGATTTCCGGAATGTTTCTGGCGAGCGGCGACGTTGTGTCCATGCCGATATCGCGAAAAAAAACACGATCCAGCGTACCGATGAATGAGCCGTCGCCGGTGAAAGTCAGGCTGTAGCAGGCCGCCACCCAAAGCAGCGAGCCGACGCACACGCACAACAGGGTTTGCGCCATCGTCGCCAGCACGTTCTTCTTGCGAACCATGCCGCAGTAGAACAAGGCAACGCCGGGAATGCTCATCATCAGCACGAGCGCCGTCGCGGAGATCATCCAGGCGGTGTCGGCGGCATTGATCGCGGGTGCCGAGGCGTCAGCGAGAGCTGCCGACGCGCCGAGCGGCATCGCTGCCGCCGCCGCGCTCCATGCGGCGCTCCATCGTCGCACCGTCATCGTCATCGATTTCCCCCGTGTTGCGACGCTGCCGGGCGCCGAAGTACCTGCCTTGCCGGTCGCGAAACCTTTCGTCGTTGCGGATCTCAGAGCGCCTGCGCGTCGGTTTCCCCGGTCCGAATGCGCACCGCGTGTTCGATCGTCGTCACGAAAATCTTGCCGTCTCCGATCTGACCGGTATTGGCGACGGTGCGGATGGTCTCGATCACCTGCTCGGCCTGGGGGTCGTCGACCACGACTTCGATGCGGATCTTGGGAAGGAAGTCCACCGTGTACTCGGCGCCGCGGTAAATCTCCGTATGGCCTTTCTGGCGGCCGTAGCCCTTTGCTTCGGTCACGGTCATGCCGTTGACGCCCACCTGCCCCAGGGCCTCGCGAATTTCGTCCAGCTTGGACGGTTTGATGACGGCGATGATCAGTTTCATTCGTTTGTCCCGGTGATGCGGCTTGGGCGAGCCTCGGATGGTAAGCGCGGATGCCTGGCCCCTATCCGACCCCCAAGAGACTGCTCATACGGTAGGCATAAGGCCCAAAAATTAAGCGATCAAGTCGTGTGCACGGCAAAAGCAAGCCAATGCCTCGGCAATCCACTGCTAGGGCGCGAAGGAGACCAAGAATGAGATGGCGGCCTGACTTTCCGGTCTAGCCTTCCGCCGGGACCACGGGCAGCAGCACGTGCGACGGATGCTTGCGGTCGTGAAAGACCTTGTGCAGCACCGTCTTGCTCGAGCAGATGTGGTACGGCACGTATTCGGCGTTGGTGGCGCCGGCGACGCCGGTCGGCAGGTCGAGACAGGTGACGTCGAGGCAGATGCGGTGGCCTTGGCGAAACAGATTGGCCGTCGCCATCACCTCGATCTGATATTCCTCGATTGCGCCGGGCGTCACCGGCTTTTGCGCCTCGCGCGTCAGCGGATGCCACGGCCACCACGGCTTTGAGCGCTTGGCGTCGAGCGCGCGGTGCGAGGCTTTGAGCCAGCCGCGGGTGATCTCGCGCTCGTGCAGATTTTTCGGCACTTCGCGCTCGCCTTCGCGCACGCTCATCACCGACACGTCGGGGCCGACGTCCTTCAGGATCACGATCCAGTTGGTGTCGTCCTGGTCGATCGAGGCGTAGAGCGTGACGACGATCGGGCCCGCGACCAGCACGTCATGCGGCAGCGGATCGGTCATGTAGCGCAGCCGCTGGATCGTCGTGGTCTGCGACGGCGGCATCTGCACGAAGGCGTCCGGCGGCTGCGTCTCGGTCGCGCTCGACGGCTCGGGCAGATCGGGCGTCAGCCGCTCCCAGCTGGAGAGATAAAGCTTGGTCCATTTCGCGTCGGGCGGCGGCCAGTTGTTGGCGCTGCGCCATTCGTTGGCGCCCATCACCCAATAGCGCACCGGCTTTTCGTCCATGATGCCGGTGTTCATGCCTTTGAGCCAGAAATCGTGCCAGCGCAGCACCTCGTTGTGGAAGGTGTGATACGGCCGCTCCAGATGCGCCGGGCCGGCGAGCAAGAGCTTCTTCGGCGCCTTGATGTTGCGGAACCAATGCTGGCAGCCGTTGAGATGGGTCTTGTAGGTGTAGCCGTACCAGCCGGAGCCGGTATAGGTCGGCACCTTGATGTCGGCGAATTCCGCCTCGCTCTTCTTCACCGCCGCTTCGGAATCGTACGGATCGACCAGCACATTGTAATACGGCGGCATGTGCTGGCCTTTTTGCGCGATCAGATTGTAGACGTGCGGATACATTTTGTAGTCGGGATTGTTCATTGCCATCGCGCCACATCGCCTCGCGCTCCGGCGGCAACGGGCCGGGCGGCCCCTTGTGCTGATGCATCGCCGAGAAATGGCCGACCAGATAGCGGAACAGGTGAATGACGCCGCCGGGATATTCGTCGCGGAAGCCGCCGAGCTCGCCATAGGCGCCGCGCGAATCGAACGGAAAGATGGCGCGCAGATGCGGCGGCTGTTTCTTGGCCACCGCAAGCTGCTCGGCGCCGAAGCCGGAAATGCCGACCATGCCGACTTTGCCGTCGCACCACGGCTGCGCCGCGATCCATTCGATCAGGTCGTAGCAATCCCATTCGCGCGAGCCGCCGCCTTCGGACTTGCCGACGCCGCGCGGCGAGCCGATGACATGGACATAGCCGCGCGAGACGAAGAATTTGGTGTCGCCGGCCTCCATCGGCCCGGTCCATAGCGGCGACCAGGCCGGCTGCGGCGGCAGCGCCGCTGCCATGTCGGGGCCCTGAAAATCCTTGTTGTAGATGGCGAAGGCCAGCAGCGCCGGAAATTTGCCGGGCGCGTCGGGACGGTAGACGTCGACGCAGATTTTGACGCCGTCGCGCATCGGCACCATGACGTCCATGTCGCGTGCGATCGCGGCGATCGTCGGCTCGCGGTTGTAATTCGATCCGGGATTTTCCGCCGATTGCAGCAACGGCCGCGACGATTCACCGTTCACGATGTCCCCTCCCCTGACGAACCGCATTCGCGGTTTTTGCGCTTGGCAAACGCGAGGCATCATCGTTTAGTGCGCCGGAACTCGCCAAGCAAGCGACACGGGAGGAATGATTATGGAACTGAGGTCGACCCGCCGGATCGTCACCGGCCACGACAAGGACGGCAAAGCGGTGGCGCTCTACGACGCGCCGCTGAAGGCGATCCAGCGCAGCGCCGGCGGCAACGGCATGACGCTATGCTGGGTGACCAGCGAATTTCCCGTCGACATGGCGAGCGCGGCCGACCGCGCCCAGACCAAGGTCGGCGTGCCGCCGCCCGCCAACGGCACGATCTTCCGCATCGTCGATTTCGCGCCGACGCCGACCGGCGGTTACGGCGCCGTCGATCATCACCAGATCCTGATCAACATGGGCATCGATCCGGCGACGCAAGGCTATGCGCGGCACGAGAATACCCACCGCACCCGCACCATCGATTACGCCATCGTGCTCGACGGCGAGATCGACATGCTGCTCGACGACACCGAGGTCCATGTGAAGGCCGGCGACATTTTGGTGCAGCAGGGCACCAATCACGCCTGGGTCAACAACTCGGGCAAGCCGTGCCGCATCGCCTTTATTCTGATCGACGGCAAGACGCCGCCGGCGTGGTCGCAGGGCTGGAAGAAGTAAGTAGCCGCGACGCTGCGCCTGCGCATCATCGCGCGATTTCGCGTGCTGACCGCGTAGGCGGAGAAGGACAGGATGAGGGCGTTCGGACGTCGTTCGGTTCGAATTTCCGAACCTCATCCAACCCTCTCGCCTGCGGGGATGACGGATCCAGCGTCATTGCACACGCGGCGAGAAGTGAGTAATTACTCCGCCGCCACCTGGTGCCGATGCAGCAGCGGCACGACGCGCGCCCGTTCGCCCGAGGGCGCGACCAGCGCGTGGTTCTCCGGCACCGCGATCCAGTTTTCGTGCTGATCGATCGGTTCGGACACGATCAGGAGGCTGGCGTCCGATTCCCGATAATACAGCGTGTTGGCCTTGTCGTTCACCGCATAGCGGAACGCGTAGAGGTCACTTCCGTTCGACAGCGCCGCGGTGACGCGCAGACGGTCGGCCGGCTTGGTCTGGTTGACGAAGTCGGTGAGCTTCATCAGCACGTTTTCCGTCGCCGCCACCGGCTGCTCGATGCCGGCGCCCATGATGGCAAGGAAGATCGCTTCGGTGTCTGTGGTGCCGATGCGCTGCGGGTAAAGCTGGTCGGGAATCAGCGCCTCGACCTTGCGGCGGAGCCGGCTCCAATTGCCGACGAAGCCGTTGTGCATGAACAGCCACTGCCCGCAGGCAAAGGGGTGGCAATTGACGCGGGTGATGGCCGTGCCGGTCGCGGCGCGGACATGGGCGAAGAACAGATGCGACTGCAGGTGCCGGCACAGGTAGCGCAGGTTCTCATCCGACCAGGCCGGCCTGATCTCGCGGTAGAGCCCCGGCTCCGGATGGGTGCCGTACCAACCCAAGCCCGAAACCGTCGCCGTTGACGCTCGCAGTCGCCTCAAGGGCGTGGATGCTCTGGGACACAAGCGAATGCGCCGGCTCGGTGACGTAGTGTTCGAGCGCGGTCGTTTCTCCGCGATATGCGATCCAGCGGCACATATGGCCTTACCTAGCCGTCAAGCCACCAATGTGGTGTCACGAATCCATCGCGCCACCTTATTGAGTGCAATATCGGCGCCTTCGTGTTCATTTTCAGTAAAAATCTTCACCTGGGCCTCGGCCGAGGTGCCTTCGGCGGCGATCTTGCGGCAATGCTCGACCTCGCCGGCGCAGCCGAGCGCCGCGGCGTCGGCGGCGACCAGGTCCAGCACCCGGTCCAGCATCTCGCCGACCGCGATCGCGCCCGAGCGGCTGGCAAAGGTGCCGCTGACGCCATAGCGCTGGGCCCGCCATTTGTTCTCCACCGCGATGGAGCGGTCGACCACGCTGAGGCCGGCATTGTGCCCGGTATCGACATAGAGGTGACGCGCCAGCACGCGGTAGAGCGCCGCGATGCGCAATCGCGTCGTCGAGCCGCGTGCAGCAGTCCGGCGCCCGCAGTTCGAGCGTCGGGTATTTCAGCGACGGCCGGATCGCCCACCACAGATGACTGGCGTCCTTGATGGCGCCGGAGCGCATCATCGCTGCGACATATTCGTCGTAATCGCCGTTGCCGCGGAACAGCTCGGGCAGCCCGGTGCGCGGCAATTCGTCGTAAGCCGCGAGCCGATAGCCCATGAGCCCGGTGGCGCGGCCCTGCCAGAACGGCGACGAGGTCGACAGCGCGATGAACAGCGGCAAATACGGCAGCATCCGCGTCATGACGTCGACCCGGCGCGCCGGATCGGGAAACTCGACATGGACGTGCATGCCGCACAGCATGTTGCGCTGGCCGATCATCTGCAGCACGTCCATGACATGGGTGTAGCGGTCCTTGGGCGACTGCACCGCCTCGGGCCAGCGCGCCGACGGATGGGTGCCGCAGGCGAGGATGGTCAGGCCGTGTTCGGCGGCGGCCGCCGCCACGTTTTGGCGAAGCCGCTTGAGCTCGGTTCGCGCGTCGCCGACCTCGCTGTGCGGTTCCGTCGCGACCTCGATCTGGGCCTGGAGAAACTCGCGGCCGATCCGCCCCGCAGCGCCGCACTCGGCAAGCTTAAACAGCGCTTCCGGCGTTTCCTTGGACACCTGCAGGGTGCGCGCGTCGGAGAGGAAATATTCCTCCTCGATGCCGAACTGGAACAGGTCGTCCGGCGCGAAGATACGAGCGTGTTCCGGCGGCACCAGAGTGCGGATGCGCAAGCGCCGCTCGTGAGGATCGAATCTGAATTCCATCTTGGTCAAATCCCATTTTCAATTCGTTGGGTTTGCAGCCAGCACTCGAGAACTGCGATTTGCCAGAGTTTGGAGTGGCCCTTCGGCGTCAGCTCGCCGTCGGGATCGGCCAACAGCCGGTCGACATAGTCGCGGTTGAACAGTCCGCGCTGCCGCGCCACCGGCGCGTCGAGCACGTCGCGGACAAAATCGTAAAACGGCCCGCGCAGATATTTCAGCGCCGGCACCGGGAAATAGCCCTTCGGCCGGTCGATCACCTCGTCGGGGATGAGGCCGCGCGAGGCTTCCTTGAGAATGTATTTGCCGCCGTCGCGCACTTTCAGCTCGGCCGGAATCCGCGCCGCAAGCTCCACCACCTCGTGATCGAGGAACGGCACGCGGGTCTCCAGACCCCAGGCCATCGCCATGTTGTCGACGCGCTTGACCGGGTCGTCGACCATCATGATTTGCGCATCGAGCTGCAGCGTCTTGTCGATCGCGCTTGCGCTGCGGCAGGAGTCGAAAAAGCCTTCAACGAATTCGCGGCTGTAGTCGCCGTTCATCAGCGCGGGCGACAGCGCTTCACCCATCTCGTCATGATCGCGATCGAAATAGACCCGCGCATAATCGGCGGCCGGATCGTTCGATTGCATCAGCGTCTGATACCAATGATAGCCGCCGAAAATCTCGTCGGCGCCCTGGCCGCTTTGCGCCACCTTGACGTGCTTGGCGACTTGCTGCGACAGCAGATAGAAGCCGACCGCGTCGTGGCTCATCATCGGCTCGGACATCGCGGCGATGGTGCCCGGCAGCGCATCGATGGCCCGCGAGGAGTCGACGACAATGCGTTCGTGCCGGGTGGCGAAGCGCTGCGCGATCAGATCCGAATAATAAAACTCGTCGCCCTTGAGCTCGCCGACGGTCTCGAACCCGACGGAGAAGGTGCGTAAATCGTTCTGGCCCTGGGCGGCGAGCAAAGCGACGATGATCGAGCTGTCGAGCCCGCCCGACAGCAGCACGCCGACCGGAACGTCGGCGATGCGCCGCCGCTCGACCGCCTTGCCAAAGGTGAACCGGATCGCTTCCTGCCAATCCGCTTCGGTCAAGCTGCGATCTTGCGATCGCGGGCCGACCTCGAGCTGCCAGTAGGTTTCCTCGCGGCGGCGGCCGTCGGGCTCGATGGTGCAGATCGTCGCCGCCGGCAGCTTTTTCACGCCCTTGAGGATCGTCAGCGGCGCCGGCACGACGGCGTGCAGGCTCATGTAATGGTGCAGCGCCGCCGGATCGATGCTGGTATCGACGCCGCCGCCCGCGAGCAGCGCCGGCAGGGTCGACGCAAATCTGAACGCGCCGGGGCGCTCGGTGTAATAGAGCGGCTTGATGCCGAGCCGGTCGCGCGCCAGCACGACGCGCCCGGAATTGCGCTCCCAGATCGCGAACGCGAACATGCCGTTGAAGCGCTCGACGCAGCGCGGGCCCCATTCGGCGTAAGCCTTGAGAATGACCTCGGTGTCGCCCTGGGAGAAGAAGCGGTAACCCTTGGCCGTAAGCTCGCTGCGCAACTGGCGATAATTGTAGATGCAGCCGTTGAACACGATAGCCAAGCCGAGCTGCGGATCGACCATCGGCTGTTGCGATGCAGCAGCAAGATCGATGATGCTTAGGCGGCGATGGCCGAAGGCGACGCGATCCTGCGTGAAGGCGCCGCCCGCGTCCGGCCCGCGCGCGTGCATTCGCTCCGTCATGGCTGCAATGCAGCCACCGGCGGCGCTTCCATCGAAGGTCACTTCACCGCAAATGCCGCACATTTTTCTTCTGGTCCGGAATGGATGCCCCACGCGGAAACGCCTGTCCGGCGCCGCATCCATCAACGCATACGAGGTGAGGCTGGTTCCTCTGCCGCTGCGGGATGCGATTCGGCGCGACATCGGCCCGACATGGGCTTGAAAAGCGCAGTCAAAACCGGTTGTTGAGAGCCAGTGACCAAATCCGCGTCAATAGATGCTGCCAAAGGGTGCTGCAAATGGGTGCACGTGACGGCAAAAGCTATATTTCCGGGCTGAAGGCGCATCCGCGCGATGTTTGGATCGCCGGCCGCAAAGTCGGCGATGTCACCACCGATCCGGCGTTTCGCCGCCCGGTCGCGGCGATGGCTCGGCTCTACGACTGCCAGACCGATCCCGCGCTGCATTCGACGATGACCTATCTGCCCGACGACGGCGACGGGCCCGCCGGCGTGTCATTCATCATTCCGCGCAGCCACGCCGAACTGGTGCACCGGCGCAAGGCGATGCGGGTCTGGGCCGAAGCCACGTTCGGCACCATGGGGCGCTCGCCCGACTTCCTCAACACGGTCGTGGCATCGCTCGCCGACGCGCCGGAGTTCTTCGCCGCGTGCGGCGCGCAAATCTTTCGACAACGTGCAACGCTACTATCGCTATTGCCGCGACAACGATCTGTTTCTCACCCACACGCTGGTCAATCCGCCGGTCGACCGCAGCAAGTCTGCCTCCCAGCAGGCCGACGAATACGCCTATCTCGGCATCGTCGAAGAAACCAAAGACGGCCTGATCGTGCGCGGCGCCAAGATGCTGGCGACGCACGGGCCGACCGCCGACGAGATCATGGTCTATCCGCTGCCGTTCTCGGTGCGCCCGGGCGAGGAGAAATACGCGCTGGCCTTCGGCATTCCGACCGACACCAAGGGCTTGCGCTTCATCTGCCGCGAGCCGTTCGATTCCGGCGACCAATCGGAATGGGATCATCCGCTCGGCGCGCGCTTCGAGGAGCCCGACGCCATGGCGATTTTCGACGACGTGCTGGTGCCGTGGGACCGCGTCTTCCTGCACGGCAATGTCGAACTGGCCAACACCATGTTCGCGCGCACCGGCCTGCAGCGCCACACCGGGCATCAGACCGCCGTGCGCGGGCTCGCCAAATGCGAGTTCATGACGGCGCTGGCGGTCGCGCTGTCGCGCAGCGTCAAGACCGACGGCTTCCTGCACGTGCAGGAGCAGATCGGCGAATGCATCGGCTACCTGCAACTCATCGAAGGCGCGATCGTGATGTCGGAGCAAAAAGCCGAAGCCAGCGGCCACGGCACGCTGCGGCCGGCGCTCGAGCCGTTGCAGGCGCTGCGCTATCACATCCCGCGCTTCTACGAGCGCATGGTGCGGCTCACCCAGGTGCTCGGCGCCGGCGGCATATTGGCGAACCCGACCGAAGCGGATCTCAAGTCCGAGATCGGCGCCGATATCCACCGCTACTACCGTGGCGCCGATCGCGACGCCGAAGCCAAAATCCGCCTGTCGAAACTCGCCTGGGACGCCACCGGCACGCAATTCGGCCAGCGGCAATTGCAATACGAACGCTACTACGCCGGCGATCCGGTCCAGATGGGCGCGTCGATCTATAAGATGTGGGATCACGCGGCGCTGCTGGCGATGGTCGACCGCGCGCTGGCCTTGCCGTCCGAGCGCGAGGCGAAGCCATGAGAAGGTTTGGCATGAAGACGCTGTTATGGGCCGCGGCGCTTGCGTCGATCGGCATCGGCGGCGCTGCAGCGCAGACCTATCCGTCGCGGCCGATCACCATCATCGCACCGTTCCCGCCCGGCGGACCGTCCGATGCGCTGGCGCGGATTCTCTCCGGCCCTTTGGAGGCGGCGCTCGGCCAGCCGATCGTCATCGAGAATGTCGGCGGCGCCGGCGGCACGGTCGGCGTCACCCGCGTCGCCCGCGCCGAGCCGGACGGCTACACCTTGCTGATCGGCCAGTGGAGCACCCAGGTCGTCAACCCGGTCACCTATAATCTGTCCGTCGACGTGGTGAACGATTTTGCCCCGATCGCGCTGCTCGCCGTCACGCCGCAAATCATCATCGCGCGCAAGGACTTTCCGGCGAGCGACGTGCGCGAGCTGATCGCCTGGCTCAAAGCCAATCCCGACAAGGCGCAGGCCGCCACCGTCGGCGCGGCGGGCGGCGCGCAGGTTGCCGGCATGTATTTCGAGCAAGTCACCGGCACGCGCTTCGGCTTCGTGCCCTATCGCGGCGGCGCGCCGGCGATGCAGGATTTGATGGCGGGCCGCGTCGACATCATGTTCGACCAGGCCGCCAACGCGATCACCCAGGTGCGCGCCGGCACCATCAAGGCCTACGCCGTCATGACCGAGCAGCGCTGGCATCTGGCGCCCGACATCCCGACCATCGACGAGTCGGGCGCGCAAGGCCTGCACGTTTCCTATTGGCACGCGCTGTGGGCGCCGAAAGGAACGCCGCCGGACATCATCGCCAAGGTCAATGCCGCCGTCGTCAGCGCGCTCGCCGATCCAAAAGTCCAGCAAAGTTTTGCCGCGCAGGGCCAGGACATCTGGCCGCGCGAGCAACAGACGCCGCAAGCGCTTGCGGCTTTCTACAAGACCGAGATCGACAAGTGGTGGCCCATCATCAAGGCCGAAGGCTTGAAGGTGGAGTAAAGATCCGCCTCCATTGGCTAAAGCCGAAAGCGCCGGCGCAGCGCGATCAAGGCCGCGAGGCTGAGCAGCGCCGTCGCGATGACGTAATAGCTCGGCGCCAGTTTCGAGCCGGTGATGTCGATGAGCGACTGGGCGAAGAACGGCGCAAAACCGCCGAACACCGCCACCGCAATATTGTAGCTGAGCGACATGCCGGTGACGCGCGTCGAGGTCGGGAACACCCTTGCCATCAATGACGGCAGCGCGCCTGAGAAAAACGATTTGAGCAGGCCGAGCCAGCACACCATCAGCACCAGCACGAGGAGCGAAGCGTTGGCGCCGAGCAGCACGAAGGCCGGATAAGCGGTGACGGCGAACAGGATCGCCGCGCCGATCATGATCGGGATCTGCCCGACTTTATCGACCCACAGCCCGACCAACGGCACGACCATAGTCTGCAACGCCGCGGCCAGCACCGCGGCCGTGAAGCCGACCGACTGCGGCAAATGCAGCTCCTTGATGGCATAGGTCGGCATGAACACGATCATGTATTGCGAGCTGGTCGAGGTGACGACCGCACCGGTGGTGAGCAGGAGCCGATCCCATTGCTCGGTCAGCAATTCGCGCAGCGGCGCGCGCGCCGCACCGGCGTCGAGAAATTCCGGCGTCTCGCCCATGTGGCTGCGCACGTAATAGCCGACCGGCCCGATCAGGAGCCCGAACGCGAACGGAATGCGCCAGCCCCAACTTTGCAGGTCGGCGGCCGACATGGTGGTGGTCAAGAGCACGCCGAAGCCGGTGGCGATCAGCGCCGCCAATCCCTGGCTCGCCCATTGCCAACTGGCGAAGAAGCCGGCGCGGTCCGGCCGGTGCTCGACCAGAAACGCCGTCGAGCTCGCGAACTCGCCGCCGACGGAAAAGCCTTGTAACAGCCGCGCCGCGATCACCAGGATCGGCGAAAAAATGCCGAGCGTGCTGTAACTCGGCATCACCGTCATCAGCCCGGTGCCGATGGTCATCAGCAGGATGGAAAGCGTCAGCGCAGCTTTACGTCCTTTGCGGTCGCCATAGGCGCCGAGAAATATCGCGCCCACCGGCCGCGCCAGGAACGAGGCGCCGAAGGTGCCGAAGGTGACGAGCAGCGAGACGGCTTCGTCGGCAGCCGGAAAGAATACTTTCGAGATGATGACGGCGAAATAGCCGTAGACCAGGATTTCGTAGAATTCGAGCGCATTGCCGAGGGAGGCGGCAATGATGAGCCGGGTCGCTTCGCCTGCGCCGTGGCCTTCGCTCGGTGCCGCCGTGATTGTGCTCATCGGTGATCCGAGAGGTCCGTCATCGATCCGGCTGAATGAGCATAGCGTAGCGCGGCGTGTCGCGGGTCAAGACGTGCGGACGAATCTGAATTCGCAGCTGGTGCGCACCGCGTTCTCCTGCGCCATCCGCTGCGTGCGATGCAACGTCCAATGATCGAACAGGATCGCGTCTCCCGGCACGGCATGCGGTATCCAGGATTCGCCGCCGACATTGGCCTTGACCCAATCGTCCGGGCGCGCCTTTTCTTTTCCCTCCCGGCTTGGAACGGTCTGCATCGTCTTGTTCGAGCCGGGGATCAGCTCCAGCGAAGGCAGCACATCGCCGACCGGATCGAGCGGCAGCCAGGTATTGATACAGTAGTCGGTGGAATTGATGATGCCGGCCGCGTCCGCATCGATATGCCACGGCAGGTAGTGTTTGGTCGACCGGTGCCGGCGGACAAAGGTGAAATTGGGTTCAAGCCGCCAGTCCTGATCGAACAGCGAGCGAAAACGCCGCTCCGCCGCGGCAATGACGCTGTCGAACTGCGCAAGAAGACCCGGATTCGCTTGCTCGAGATAGCCCCGCAGCTCTTTCACCCAAATGCCGTCCCAGCGCTTGTAGTGGTCGGCAAGATACTCGGACAGAGTCGGCGGATCGTCATCGGCGTGCTGACGCAGCAGGTCGTAGGTGGCATCCACCGCGGCGCGCAGTTCGCCAAGCTCTTGCGGCGAGAGAAACGCAGCTACCTTCGCCGTTCCGTTCTGCTGCCAGACCTTACTGAAATCGGCTTGTTCGGCCGTGCAAATCTCAGGCATGGCTCACCACGGGCGCTCGGCAATCAGGGCTTACGCCGGCGACATATACACGTGGCGGTCGGCTGCGGGCAATCCCCATGGCGGCCACCCCTATTTGGACAATGGCGCGCGCTCGACAAGACCCCGATTTTCGGAAAAAATCACGCGCAAACGACAATCCGGGGGGACAACGATGGCGGCGGATATGACGGTCACGGTGGCGGCGCGGCTCGATCGGCTGCCGCCGTCGCGCTACACGCGCAGACTGATAACGCTGTTGTCGCTCGGCGGCTGGTTCGAGTTCTACGATCTGTTCTTCACCGCCTATATCGCCATCGGGCTGTTCAAGGCAAAAATCTTCACGCCGACGACCCAGGGCCTGTTCGACCTGAACGGCTTTGCCAGCTTCGTCGCCGCGCTGTTCACCGGCTTGTTCATCGGCACGCTGGCTTTCAGCTGGCTGTCCGACCGCTTCGGCCGGCGCTCGATCTTCACCTTCGCGCTGCTGTGGTACTCGGTCGGCGCCTTCATCATGGCGTTTCAGGACACCGCGGCGAGCATCGATCTGTGGCGATTGATCGCCAGCATCGGGCTCGGCGTCGAGCTGGTCAATGTCGACACTTATGTGTCGGAGCTCGTGCCCAAAAGCCAGCGCGGGCCGGCCTTCGCCTACAACCAGTTCATCATGTTCACCGCCGTGCCGGTGGTCGCGTTCATCGCCTGGCAATTGGTGCCGCAGACCATCCTCGGCCTCGACGGCTGGCGCTGGGTCGTCATCATCGGCTCGCTCGGCGCCGCGGTGATCTGGTGGATCCGCCGCAGCTTGCCGGAATCGCCGCGCTGGCTCGATCAGCACGGCCGCACCGCCGAAGCCGAGCGCATCGTCGAGGATATGGAGCGGCACACCCGCGCCGAGACCGGCAAGGAGCTACCGCCGCCGGAAATCGTCGCCGGCGAGACCGAGCGCAAGACCGGCGCCTGGATGGAAATGTGGAGTCCGGTCTATCGCGGCCGCACCATCATGCTGGTGATCTACAATCTGTTCCAGACCGTCGGCTATTACGGCTTTTCGAGCTGGGTGCCGCAACTGCTCATCTCGCAACACATCGAGGTGACGAAGTCGCTCGCCTATACGTTCATCATCGCGATCGCCGCGCCGATCGGGCCGCTGGTCGGCGTCGTCTTCGCCGACCGCTTCGAACGCAAGTGGCAGATCGCCTGGGCCGCGGTCGGCATCGCCGTGTTCGGCCTGTTGTTCGCCCAGCAGGGCAGCGCGACCGGCGTGATCGTGTTCGGCCTGTTGATCACGCTGTGCAACAATTGGATGTCGTTCTCGTTCCACGCCTATCAGGCCGAGCTCTATCCGACCCGCATCCGCGCCCAGGCGGTGGGCTTCGTCTATTCGTGGAGCCGGTTTTCCGCCATCTTCTCCGGCTTCATCATCGCCTTCCTGCTCGGCCATTACGGCACCACCGGCGTGTTCACTTTCATCGCCGGCGCCATGGCGGTGGTGTTCATCGTCATCGGCGGTTTTGGACCCGCGGTGACTGGGCGGCGGCTCGAAGCCATCGCGAGCTGATCGCGACGGCGGCGCGCCGGGTCAGGCCATCCAAAACGGCTTGCACGATTTGAGACCCGAACTATGCCGCGCGATGCCGATATCGTTGAGGCATCGATCGCTGAGATTCATCAGCTCTTTGCGCGAGCGGGAGCGGCGCGACCAATTGGCGAGGCCCTGCTTCACCTGGCTCAACGACAACAGGCGGGACGAACGAGCGGTCTTGGTACTCTTGTTGAGGGTGCTCATGGCGACCTCCATCGAGTGACCTGCTATAGTGGTATGTAGCTCCGCCGACCGTTGAGCGATGTGCCATGCGTCACCGCAGTCGGTGTGCTATGCGTCACACCAAACAACGCTCGTATTCGCTTTGAATATGGGCGAGACGCAACCGGCGAGGACGCCATGTACGAGGAATTCGAAGGGCGGACGCGGACCAAGATCGTGCGCGACCGCGACGGCATCGCCCGCGTGCTGTCCCACACCGATCGCCACGTCGCCGTCAAGGCGGCGACGCCGCAAGCTGCCGCCGGCGCCTATCTGGGCCGTTACGGCCACTTGTTCGGATTAAAGCGACACCACCTGAAAAATCTCACCCGCGGCGTCGTGCAGGATCCGACCGGTGCTCCCGTCGACTATCGTTTTTTACGCGAAAAGTCGCAATTCGACCTGACCACCGTCGCCTTCGATCAAACCCGCTTCGGGCTCGCGGTCTGGGAAGCGGGAATTTCGGTGACGATGAAGCACAACCCGCTGCGTGTCATCGGCGCGCGCTCGACGCTGCACGACAAGCTCGAGGTCAAACGGCCATCCGCGACGCATGTCGAGCGAGCGAAGGCGATCGACGTCGAAACCTTGGCCAAATGCTTGGGCCTCGCCGGCGTCGTCCGCCGCGGCGTGCCGCTGACCATCAATGCCCAAAAATTCATGATCTTTCGCTACCACGAGGCCACACGCCGGCGTGCAATCACGCCGGCCAAACGCGGCGGCCGGCCGTCATCCGGCCATCCCACCCTGCCCTTGCCTCCGGTGCATGCTTCGATCCGCGACGGCAAGCACTACGTCGTCCGCGCCGTCTATTTCAGCTTCGATTTTCCGCCGGTGCGGCCGCTGCACTGGGTGGCGATCATCGAAGTCGAAACCTCGTCGGTGCTGCTGGCTTACCCGTTCATCGCCAACGTCATGGGCTGGGTGTTCAAGGCCGATCCGGCGACGCTCGGCGGCCCGACGGCGGACGCCGGCAGTGCCGCGCTCAATCGTTGGCGCAGCCCGGTCAAGCTCGAAGGCCTCATTGCGCCCGTCAACGGCACCCAGGCCTTGAGCGGAACGCGCGTGACGGTCGCCGACGTGTCGACGCCGAAAGTTGCGCCGCCGACCAGGCCGGCCGGCAAGGATTTCAAGTACGACGCGCGCAGCAATGATTTCGCCGCCGTCAACGCCTACTACAATGTCGATCGAATCTTTCGCCTGGTGGAGGATTTGGGCTTTTCCATCGCCGACTATTTTCCCGGCACGACGTTTCCGAGCCGGGTCGACCATCGCGGCCATTTCGATAAAAACCGTCCGCACGGCAACGAGGTCAACGCGCATTGCGCCGGTAACGAGGCCGGCACCGGCATCGACTACACGATCTTCGCGCTGGCCAATACCGACGATCAGAAAAATCCGATCGGCATCGCCGGCGATTGGCGCATTGCGCTGCACGAATTGCTCGGCCACGGCATATTGTACAACCACATCGGCAACGCCCGGCTCAAATTCGCCCACAGCGCCGGCGACAGCTTTGCGGCGATCCTCAACGATCCGGGCAGCAAGGCCAAGGACCGCGGCAACACGTTCCCGTGGATCGTCGGCGGAGAGCCGCGCCGCCACGACCGCACCGCCGGCCACGGCTGGGGCTGGAACGGCAAGATCGGGATCAATCCATTCGAAGATGCGCTGGATGCGCTGGGCTACAACACCGAACAGATCCTATCGTCGACGATGTTTCGCTTCTATCGCGCCATCGGCGGCGATGCCTCGGCCCTCGCCGACCAGCGATTTGCCGCCCGCATGACCTGCCATCTTCTGCTGGGGGCCATCCAGGCGCTGACAGTGGCGACCAGCCCGAACGATGCCACGCACTTCGCCGCCGCGCTGAGCAAGGCCGACGCCGCGGCTTGGCCGGCGGAGCGCATTTCCGGCGGCGCCTACCACAAGGTGATCCGCTGGGTGTTCGAGAAGCAGGGGCTCTATCAGGACGCCAACGAGCCGAAGCCGAACAACAAGGAAGGCCTGCCGCCGCCGGTCGACGTCTATATCGAGGACGGCCGCCACGGCGAGTACCGCTATCAATCGAACTACAGGAGCTGCCAAGCGATCTGGAACCGGCGCCGCAACGATCGCGGCACGGCGCACGAGACGCCGCAAGCCGGCGTTACGAACTATGCCTATGTGAAAATCAAGAACCGCGGCTCAAAAAAGGCGACCAAGGTCGTGGTGCGGGCCTATCACGCCCCGGCGTCGGCGAAGCTCGGCTTCCCCGGCGACTGGCAGCCGATGCAGACGGCGCAACGGGCCGCGGCCGACGTGCCGCCGCATTCCTCAACCGAAATCGTGGCCGGACCATTCGCCTGGGTGCCGCGAGCGCAGCGCGAGGCCATGCTCATGGTCGTTTCCGCCGCCGGCGACGCGAGCAATATCGACAATTTTACCGCCGCCGACTCGATTCCAAACTGGCGGCTTGTCCCGAACGACAACAACATCGCCCAGCGCAACACGTTGGTCGCGGCGAAATCGAAAGCCCGACGCTGACGGCGCCGCGGCCGCCGGAGCTCAAGTCATCCGGGCGGCCGCGGCGTCATCGGCGCGCTTACGCCTTCTTCTTCATTTTTTTCAATGTAGGAGCCACTTTGCTCCTAACGATCTTGCGGATTCCTGGATGCGATTCCAGGTGGCGCACGATCTCCTTTTTCAGCTTTTTACGCTTTGCGGGGGACAGTCCTTCGAGTTCTTTCTTACTGAACGTTACGGGGCGGAAAGCTCCCATCGTCGTATCTCCTTAGAATTTGCACCGATATTGGTGAACAGAAAACTCACGTCGTTACGCGCTTAGATTTCCGCTCTTCGGTGAGATGCGGATTGTCGAAATCCGCCGCTCGGGCTTGCTCGCCATTTGTTTGAGGATTTTTTGAAAATCCGCAAGCAGGCGATCAATCGATTTCGAATCCGAAGAGATTCTGTTTGTAGATGCACGATCCTACCAAGCCCTGCGCGGTTTCGCGCAGCACCAAGATAACATCGTATGTCGTCGTCGTCACCAGCGGCATCGGCATGCCGGGATCGGCCTCCTCGAAGGCCAAAACCTGCCCCGCGCCCGCAACCGGCCGCAATGCGGCGTTGTGCAGCAGGATCATCACTTGCGCGAGCTTGGTCGGGTCGAGCCCGCGCTCGCGCGCGAGCGTTTCGGCGAGAACCTCGAACGGCAGGTCCTGATGGGCATAGGCCTTTAGCGTCGTGGCGCGAACCCGCCGCATCACCTCGCGAGCGGTCGGATTGCCGCCGAGACTGGTGCGCAGGATGACGGTATTGGCCAGCGGTCCGATCAGCCCCTCGGTGCCGGCGCGATTGCGGTTGGCGACGTTGGTGGCGAGGCGCAAGTCGTCCTCGCCGGCGTAGCGATGCAACAGAGTCTTGAGGGCGGCAAGGAGCGCCATGAACAGCGTGCCGCCTTCGCTGCGGCTGAATTGCTTGACGGCTTGCGTCAGGCTCGCCGGCAAGGCGATGTCCCGTTGCGCCGTGAGTTCGCTTGCAGCGCGCCGCCGCCGCGCCGCGCCGAGCTTCAACGCCGGCAGCGGGCCGTGGAGTTGCTCGCGCCAGTAGTCGAGCTGCGCGGCAACGTCCGGATGGGATTTCCAGGCGCGCTGCCACGCGGCGAAGTCGGCATATTGTATAGGCAGCGGCGGCAACGGTGACGCTTTGCCGGTCGAGAACGCTTCGTACAGCGCGGCGAGCTCATCGGCGATCACGCCGAGCGACCCGCCGTCGGCAATCATCTGATGCATGGCGATGAGCAAGAGGTGCTCGTCGTCGGCCAGCCGGACGATGCGGGCGCGGACAAGCGGGCCACGCGCGAGGTCGAAGGAATGCGTGAGCTCGGCTTGGATGAGCCGGTGCGCGGCCGCTTCCTTTTTTGATTTCGGCAGTTTGCGCAAGTCGTCGACTGCGAGCGGCACCGTGAGCTGCGGCGCAATGACCTGGATTTGCCGGCCGCCGGCAACGCCGATCGTCGTGCGCAAAATCTCGTGGCGCCGCACGATTTCGTTGAGGCTGCGTTCCAGAAGCGTCGCATCGAGCGGCGACGTCATGCCGCAACGCATAGAGGATGTTGAAAAACGGCAGGTCCGGCACCGCCTGCTGCAGCGTCCACAGCCGTTCCTGGACCGGCGACGCCGGCAACGGTTCGTTGCGGGAGATGCGCGCGATCTCCGCTGCCGGCCGCCCTGCCCGTCCGGCTTTGATCAACGTCTCGAGATACTCCGCCATCTCGGCAACGGACGGTGCGTCGAACAAGCTCACGACCCCGACTTCGAGATGCATGGCATCGTGAATGCTGGTCAGAACGTGCGCAGCCAGAAGCGAATCGCCACCCAAGGCGAAGAAATCGTCGTGAATGCCGACTTGCTCGAGACGAAGCACGTCCGCCCAGATGCCGGCCAAGATAGTCTCAAGCGGCGTGCGTGGCGCCGCGAAGGTCCGCGTTGCGGCACTGCCGAGCCCCAGCTTCTCGGCCAAGCCGATGCGCTGCACTTTTCCGGTCGAGCCCTTAGGCAGTTGCTCAACGATCAGCACCTGGCGCGGCACCTTGAAATCGGCGAGCCGACCGGCCACGAATTGACGGATGTCCTTGGGCGTCGCGTCGGCGTTCGGCCGCAACACCACGGCCGCCGCGACGTCTTCGCCGAGCGTGGCATGAGGCACGGCAAACGTGACCGCTTCCGCCACCGCCTGATGCTCGAGCAGCGCCTCGTCGACTTCACGCGGCGCGATATTCTCGCCGCCGCGATTGATCATCTCGCGGGTGCGGCCGGACAGATACAGATAGCCTTCGTCGTCGAAGAAACCCTGATCTCCGGTCTTGAACCAATCGCCGGCGAAGGCGGCTGCCGTCGCGGCCGCGTCGCCATCATAGCCGGGCATGACGCTTCCGCCGCGCACCGTGACGTGGCCGGTCTGGCCGGCAGGCAGCACGTCGCCGCGGTCGTCCATGATCGCGACGTCGAGCCCGACCGGGACACCGACCGAGCCAGGCTTGCTCCGCCGTGGCGGCAGCGGATTACAGGCAATCGGCGCCGAGGCGGTTTCCGTCATGCCGTAAAATTCGATGACCGAGGTGTTGAAGGTCTGTTCCAGTTCGGCAAACACCCGCGGCGGCAGCGGCGCCGAGGCGGAGCGGACCAGGCGCAGCCGGATGCCGGTGACTTGATCCGGATTGAGCCGCGCCTGGGCCAGAATGGCCTGATGCATGGTCGGCACGGCGGAGTACCACGTCGGTGCAAACTCGCGCAGCCAGCCAAAGAAGCGATTGACGTCGCAGCCCGGCGTGCAAACCACGCCGCCGCCTGCCGCAAGCGATGTCATCACCGTCGCGATCAGGCCATGGCCGTGAAACAGCGGCAGCACGTTCAGGCAACGATCGGCTTCGCTTAGCCGCAATGCCGCAACGGCGCTGAAGGCCGACGTACAAATATTGGCATGCGTGAGCGGCACGATCTTCGGCCGCGACGTGGTGCCTGACGTGAATAAAAGCAGCGCGGTGGTGCCGGGGCCGACCGGATCGGACGATGGCTCGCCCGCCGCCGTGCCCGCAAGCGTGAACAGACCGGCAGCCTCGCCCGTCGGCGCCAGGTCGAATACCGGCACGCCGCGCGCTTGCGCCACACGGCGCGCCGGTGAATCGACTTTGGCCGGCACGATCAGCGCGCGCGGCCGCAAATCGGCAAAATACCGGTCGAGTTCCTCGGCCGAATAGGCCGGGTTGATCGAGGCGCAAGCCGCATTCGCCGCCACCGCGACAATCGCAACCGCAAGCTCCGGCCCATTCGGCATCAGCACGGCGAGCCGGTCGTCGCGGCCGATGCCTTTGGCGCGCAAGGTGCGGCCGATGTCGTCGATATGCCGATATAGCCGCCGGTAGCTCAGCGGCGCGCAATCCGGGGCCAAGATTGCGGGCGCATCGGCAAAGCGTCTGGCCTGATCCCGGAGCAGGTCAAAAAGCGACGAAAATGGAACGTCGACTTTTTGCTTTGAGGAAGGTTGGTCCAACACGATTCTTTGCCAAGTCGGATTTTGGCCAAATCGGATCATTTTCGCGCTAGCGCAGCATATCAGTGCTGGGCATGGGCGAGCCAGAAGCGCATATCCATTTCGCGGTACATCGCGGTCGCGGTGGCATGATGGTGCTCCGCATCCTCGGCTTTGCCGGCGCGGCGATGGATCTTGCCGAGGCCGAGATGGCAGTGGGCGACCAGCGGGCGCATGCCGTGGCGCTGCGCCAGCGCCAGCGCGTCGCGGTAGTGGCCGACACTGCGCTCATGGTCGAACCGATCGGCATCGGCCGCGATATCGCCGAGCAGATGGTGAGCATGGGCGGCGAAACCGGGCTGGCGCGTCGATGTTTCGATGGCGCGCTTGGCGAGGTCGCGCGCTCTGTCGAGCTGGCCGAGCCGCAGCAAAGCGCGGCCGACGGCGTGATAGGCCCAGCTGCGATGGCCGACGATGCCCTGGCCCGCCTGCCGCTCGAGGAGGGCCTCGGCTTCCTGGATGCGGTTCGGCGTGTCGCCCGTGTCGCCGGTCTCGGCCATCGCCCAAGCCGAGGACGCGACCGCCCAGGGCAGATGGACGGCGACGTTGCCGGTGCGCAACATCATCAGCCAGTGCTCGACCAGCGACTGGGCTTTGGCCCAATCGCCCTTGAGGAGATGCGGCATGGAAGCCGCGAAATGCGCCCAGCCGATGCTGAAGGCATGCTGCGTCGGCTCGGCGATGCGGATCGCCTCGACCTCGTATTTCGCGGCTTCGGCAAAGCGGCCGAGCTCGGCGAGGCTCATCACCAGCCAGGCACGATCGAAGATCGATGCCGGCACTGCCATGCCGAAATGGGCGTTGATCGAGTCCGCGGGCAGCGTGGCGAGATTGTTGGTGGCGAGCGCCACCACGCGCTCATAGTCGCCGCGGTAGCAATGCGCCTGCTCCAGATAGCTGGTGGCGACGATGCGAAGCGGCACGTCGTGCAGACGCTCGGCGATTTCCAAGGCGCGGGATCCGCTGTCCAGCGCCTCATCCAGCTCGTCGAGCGTCGACTGCACGGTGGTCATGAATGCGCAGACCTGGCCGCGCCGCCGATCGTCCTTCAACTGCGTGGCGATGACCTCGGCCTCGCGCAGATGCTCGAGCTGGCGCCGGCCCTCGCCCAGCAGGCGCAGCACCGGCCGCAGGTCGAGACGCACCTCAAAGCCGCGCTCCAGCGTGGCCTGGCTCTCCGGCAATTCCTTCAAGATGCCGAGCGCCTCCTCGTAGCACGAGCGGGCGTCGGCCAGCGCCGAGCGCGCCGCGGCCTTGCCGCCGGCCAGGTGCAGGTAGCGCACCGCCTTGTCTTTCAGCTCGCCGCGCACGGCGTGATGGGCGAGCCGCTCGGCGTGCTCGCCGAGCCGGTCGGCATAGAGCTTTTCCATGGCCTCGACGACGTGGGCGTGGGTATCGCGGCGACGCTGCTGCAACAGCTCGTTATAGGCGACGTCGTGGGTGAGCGCGTGGGTGAACGTATATTGCAGGTCGGGAAACAGCTGGGTGCTGTAGAGGAATTCGGCCGCCTGCAGATCGTCGAGCAGAGCGCGCAGATCGTCCTCCGCCAGCCCGCTGATTGCCTGCAGGAGCGTGAACGAAAAATCGTGCCCGATCACGGCCGCTTCCTGCAGCAGGCGCTTTTCGGTGGACGGCAGCTTGTCGATGCGCGCGGCGAGCACCGCCTGCACCGTCGGCGGCACTTCGTTGCTCACGAACGGCCGGGCCAGCCGATATTTGCCGCGGGTGCCTTCCAGCACCGCGCCGTCGACCAGTGACCGCACGATCTCTTCGACGAAGAATGGATTGCCGGAGGCGCGCTCGATCAGAAAGCTTTTGATGGTCTCGACGCTCGGATCGGAGCCCAGCAGCGCCTGCAAGAGCTCGGCAAAGCTTTCGCTGGCGAGCGGATTGAGACGCAGCTGGCGGTAATTCGGCCTGCCCTTCCATTCGTCCTTGTATTCGGGGCGGCAACTGACGACCAGCAACAGGCGCGCGTCCTGGGCGCGGACGACCAGCTCGTTCAACAGCCCGATCGAAAGCGAATCGTACCAGGGCATGTCCTCGAAAACCGCGACCACCGGCTGGATCTTGCTCTCGCTCAGCAGCAGGCGGATCACCGCCTGATAGGTCTGTTGCCGATGCTCGATCGGGTCGAGCGAGCGGAACGGATGATCGTCGTCGAGCGCATTGAGCAGGTCGAGCACCGGCAGGATCACATCCTGCAGGGACGGGTCGAGGGAAAGAATTTTCCCCGATACTTTCTCGCGGATCGATTGGACGCTGTCATGGACATTGAGCTTGAAGTAATGCCGCAGCAGTTCGGTGACCGGCAAGTACGGCGTGGCATGTCCGTAAGACGTCGAATTGGATTCCAGGACGAGCCACGCGGCGGTGGGTGGCGAATGAATGAACTCGTGCACCAGGCGCGATTTGCCGACGCCGGCCTGGCCGACGATCGTCACCACCTGGCCGTGGCCTTGCTCGGCCAATTGCTGGGCGCGGTGCAAGTGCTGCAATTCGACGGTGCGGCCGACGAAACGGGTCAAGCCGCGGACCGCGGCGGCTTGCAGGCGGCTGCGTGCGGCGCCGGCGCCGGTGATCTCGTAGACGTCGATCGGATAGGTGAGCCCCTTCACCGGGAGCGCGCCGAGCGGTTTCATGGCGAGGTAGCCTTCCGCCAGGCGGACGGTGTCGGCCGTGGTAAGGATCGAGCCCGGCTTGGCCATCTGCTCCATGCGCGCGGCCAGGTGCGCGGTCTGGCCGACCACGGTGTAGTCCATGTGCAGATCGTTGCCGATGCCGGAAATGACGATCTCGCCTGAATTGACGCCGATCCGGATCATCACCGGCACGCCGTAGCTGCGCTGGATCTCGTCGGAATAGCGCGCGATGTTGTCCTGCATGCGCAGCGCCGCATAACAGGCGCGCACGGCGTGATCCTCGTGCGCCAGCGGCGCGCCGAACAGCGCCATCAGGCCGTCGCCCATGACGGTGTTCACGGTGCCTTCGTAGCGATGCACGGCCTCGATCATGCGCTCGAGCACCGCGTGGAGAAGCTTTTGCACCTCCTCCGGATCGCGGTCGGCGATCACCTCCATCGAGCCTTTGATGTCGGCGAACAGCACCGTGATCAGCTTGCGCTCGCCTTCAAGCGCGGCGCGGGAGACGAGAATCTTGTCGGCGATGTGCTGGGGCGTGTAGTTCTTGGGCGAAGCGAAGCGCGGATCCTCTTCGACCGCCCGCAGCGGGTGTCCGCATTGCAGGCAGAACCTGGCCGTGGCGGAGACTTGGCTGCCGCAATTGCCGCAGCTTCGGGTCAGCGGAGTGGCACACTCCTCGCAGAATCTCGCCTTAGCGGTGTTTTCGTGCTGACACTTCGGGCATTTCATTCCAAGCCCCAGAACAAGACACACGACAAGAAGCAAGCCGGAAGCAATACGAGGCTACCGTCGCGCAGTATCGGCAACAAAGCAATTGTCCCGGTCCCTGACCGCCGGCAAGGCGCGTTTAAGGCTCGCCCACAACGTCAGTTTGTGGCTTCCCGGCGCGCATCCTAAGGTCGGAACAATTGCAGCGACCGTGGCCGCGAGCCGGTGTCGATCCTACCAAAACGGCGCCACGTTCGGAAGCAATCCGAAGTGCAGCTCCGTATTTCAGAAGAATTGCTGCGCCGTTGCGATGACCTCGACCCACCCGGGAAGGGAATGGATCAACGCAACCGTCAGTAACCCACCCAGCACGGTGAACAGCGCGACCGCGGCGAGGTCGGGATCCGTGAGTATCGCGGCCAACCGGTCCCATTGCGTCACCTTGCGCAACAGCGGGCCGTGCGCGGGATCCTCCAGGATCAAACGTTCATCTCGCGTGAATAACTGAGACATCGGTGACCTCCACCAGTTTACCGCCGGCCCACATGGCTCTTGTCATATTCGCCGGCGGCGCATCCGATGCTTGTAAGTGACTTTTGCCGGCGGCAACGTCTGTGCCGCGCGTCACAGTGAATGCTTGGTAAGGAACTCGCGCTAAATGCGCCGAACGCAATGCCAAGCCTTAAAATGCGAGGGCTCAAGGCGACGTCACCAGCTCGCGCAGCGCCTCGGGCTTGAGGATGATTGTCCAGCGGTCCTTCAATTCCAGAATGCCGCGCCGCTGCCAGTCGCGCAGGCAGCGGTTGACGTTCTCGCGGGTGCCGCCCGACATTTCCGCGAGTTCCCGCTGCGACAGCGAAAGCTTCGTCGCGCCGTGGCCCTGTGCCGGGTAGCTCAACAGCGTCTTGGCGAGCCGCGCCGGCAGGTCGAAGAAGGCGATGTCCGACATGCGCTCATCGGAGCGGCGAATGCGCGCGCAAAGTATTTCCATCAGTTTCATGCAGGCCGCAGGATTTCGCTCCAGGAACGGCAGCACGTCGCGGCGCTCCAGAACCATCAGTTCGCAATTGGTGTGCGCGGTGGCATTGGCGGAACGCGGCTTGCCGTCGAGCATCGCGATCTCGCCGAACATTTCGCCGGCCTGCAAATCGGCAAGGATGATCTCCTTGCCGCGCGCCGCGGGCAGCGAAATCCGCACCACGCCGAGCACGACCGCCATCATGCTGTCGCCGTGCTCGTCGATCCGGCAGATCGCGTCGCCGGCGGCAAAGTGGCGGGGATGAGCGTGCGCCGCTAGCTCGCGGCGCGCCTTGTCGTCGAGAGCGCCGAATAGGGTGCATTTTTCCAATAATTTGAGCCCGCGTTCGGCCGCCGGATTGTTCGCCATCGTTTTCGCCCCGTTGCCTCGCACGTTCCGGTGATGGAAGTCACCGCAGCGGCAAACCCGATTCTTTTGATTCTGACCGGAGCATCGCGCTGTCGCAACCGCCTTTTGGTGGTGCCGGCGGCAGCAAGCTGGTCGCTTGCGCGGGACCCGGATGGTAGTTCCCAGTTGCATGGCAACGCGCCCGGCGATCCGGTGGGGCGGGCCGCCTGATAGACAGTCTCGGATTCCTTAAGACTCTGGACCTTGAATGCACTGGTCCCGCTGCCATGCACAGCATACCAGCCGTTTTTCCATCCTGAGCAAAACATCGAACTATGAGCCGATTTCGACGATAATATAAATTGGGTGCCCAACAATAACCGACTCTTCCGGGACACAGTGCGTGAATGGCGTCCACACCGTTTGCTTTCTAGCCAAGCGGCTCCAGCACACTCGATCGCGCAAAAATCAGTATCAAGCTCCTGCGGCCACGGTCGGCATCGGGCCAAGGAGCGCGGCCGCTCTGTCGGTATTGAGCCACATCTGTTTGGGCCGGTATACGCCGTCGGCGATGGCGTCGACACTGCCCTGTTGCATGGCGCCGCGATAACCGGCGAAACGCGTGCGCACCAGTTCGCCGATCGCGGCCTTGGACTTTACGTCGCGGCTGCCAATGTGGAGAATTTTGCCCAAGCGTATCGCGCGTCAGTATCTTTGCGATCAGCGCCGCGATGGTCCAGTTGGACAGCGGGTTGATGCAGGCATCGGCGAACAAGGTCATGTCTTTGTTGGCGCGAAAGCGGTCGACCAGCCATTCGAGAAAGTTCTGACCGCGTGAACCGTCCGGATGAATGCCGATCAGGTTGAGCCGCAGCACCATGCCGCGCTCGTAATCGAGCGTGCGCCGTTCGCCCTCGCGTTTGGATTGGTTGTAGGCATTGGTCGGTTCCGGCGCATCCTCCTCGCGGTAGTCGCCATGATCGCCCTTGAACACCGAGGCCGTGGAAATATACAGAATAGGCGCGCCCGCGGCGCGCGCTGCCTCGACGACGTTTTTCGTGCCCTCACCGTTGACGGCAAAGGCTTCCTGCGGCTGGCGCTCGCAGGCGGCGACATAGGTCATCGCCGCCGCATGGACGACATGGGACGGCGCCGCTTGCGCAATCTGCTTGGCGACCGCCGGAGCATCGCGAATGTCGTCAGAAAGTGGAATGGCGCGAAATCCGGCGTCGGGCAGTACCCGCATGAGCGTCGCGCCCAACAAACCGCGAGCACCGCTAACAACCACGCAAGGTATGTCCGACATGTCTACCTGCCGCCCAGATCGCAACATGTTTATCTTGCCGCCAATCCTCGGCGGTGTCGATGTCCTACACTCGGTCACACGACAGAACCCCGGAGCCTTCATCGGCCAAAAGTTCAGACATTTGCTGGCGAAACATTACGAACTTTTGTCGCAATTGTCGCCGCTCCTATTACCGCGGACATTTTGATTCTGACAGGAGCGCCGCGCTGTCTAAACCGGCATGCAGCGTCGCGTTTTGAGATGGCGCAACTGTGACATGCACGCTGTCCAGCGCATCACTGGCTCTTGAGCCCCTCGACTTGGAATTGCCGCACTCCGCATACCGCGCGCTCGGATTTGAATTTTGGTTCGTTCTGCCAACTCGCAATCCTCAGTTGAGGCAGAACCCTTCATCTCTATGCAGTCCAACACCGTTACTAATTTCTTAGCGCCTCGACGTTAGATACTGATGGGCACTTCCTGGCTCGCAGGGATAATGGCAATGTACAGATAAAATGGCAAAGCCACAACAATTTCAGATCTCATCGCCTAGACACCAGCCTCAGCTGGAAATAGATTAGATTGATTGAGATAATGTCAATTACCAATGTCGGATCAGAACGATTCGCAACCCACTGGCACAATTGCCGACGCGACAATTATCTCGCGCAGCCCTTCGATTCTTACCGTGGAAGTGAATGGCGAAATCGCCATGATGAGCATCGAACAGGGCTGTTACTTTGTCCTCGATTGTATCGGCAGCGACATTTGGAAGCGCATCGAGCCGCCATGCTCGTTCGCGATACTGATCGACGGCCTTGCCGGCGACTATGAAGCGGATCGCACAACTATCGTAACCGACGTGCAAAGACTGCTGGGCAACATGACGAAGTACGATGTTGTAAGGCTCAGCTGATCGCCGCTGTTTCATTTGTCCGTCCACTCCGGCCGCTCCCTGGTTGGCCTTCACCTTCTTGAAGGCTTCCCAGACTTCCCGTTTGGGGATGTCGAACGGCTTTGCTTTGTCCACAGGCTCCTCCTGTCGCCAGTTGGCTTCAGTTGGCCGGCGGTCTCGGCGGAACAACGCAGCCCCTTCGGTAAAGCTCCATTACAGAGCCTTCGTCCCTAAAGCTGCTCCGCCCCTGTGCTCCGCATTGGCAATCTCGTCCTCACGGATTTAGCCGCTTGTGACTTCTCCCTTGCCATCGGAGCACAGGTTATCCCGTCCCGTACGAAAGCCTCGTTGAGCTTCGCGCTGCCTCCATGCCGGATGCCGCTTGGGCCGTCTCAGTCATCCCCCAAGCTGATCCCGGAGGAGTGGCCACTCCCCAGATTTGATATCGTCTAATCGCTTTTCGACACGTCATCAGCGGTTTGCTTACGCTCGCCTCTCTCAACCTTGCCTGACGGGATCTTGTCCCGCCGTTTCCGCAACGCTCACCACCATGGTTTTTGACCACAGCAGCTTGCGGTGGCTTGAGACCAACACCTGATTGCCGATCTCGAAGGGCCCTCCTTCATCTCTCATTCAGTTACGCATCGCCGTTTGGACCGGCGGCACTCGGGACACACGGCCAATAGCAACTGGATCGCTGCGCCGCATTAAGTGACGATTCGGACCAAAGATGGACATCTCGTCCGAGCCCGCGGGGCTGCCGGAAAGGTTCGGTGTCGGCTACTTCCCGCCGAACACGCCGCCGTAATAGCAGGCACGAAGGGCATCCCAGTACTTTTGGAAGTTATCCCAGTACTTTTGGACTGGTTTTAAGCCCCGCCGATCTGTGTCCAAATTTAAATGGCGACAAGTAGCGCTGGCAGTGGGGGCCCCATGGAGTACCAGGGGTTTGTTGTCCAAGCTTTTGAACGAGAGCCCGACAAATGGCGAGCAAAAGTTCTGCGACCCGACGGAGAGCCGCTAATTAAAGGCGGCAATGGAATTATGCAGTTTGTAACCGGTATCGATAGGTTGACGTCATCGGCCGCCTTACTTGATGCAGTAAAGGCCATCGACGCACAAACGTTTCCGCGTCCGCCAGAGTTACCAGAAGCACTCCGACGTCGTTCCTCCGGCGCGCGCCAGTCAAAAACGCGTTGAGAGAAAGCGATGTGATTGGCTAGCCGAGGGGGCGCGAGAAGCGAGATTTCGGCCGGTCCAAGAAAAAAAGCCCCGGGCGGTGTACCGTGGCTAATCGATGCCATGCAAAGACCATCTGTAACACGACGTCGCGCATGTGAAATAGGCGGCGCGACAGTCGGCCCGATGGATGGACGACATTGTACCACGCGCACAAAGACAGCGCGGGCCAAAAAAGAAGCCCAACCCTTAAGGTGCTCGGGGCCAAATTGGCAAACACAAGACTTGTAACGTATTCACATCTCGCGCCCAACGAGTGGGGCGAGCATCGCAATGGACTCCGCGCTAGTGTCTAGCCCGGCTCGTCCCGGTATTCGTCGGCCGCGATAGAGCGTAATTTAGATCTCGACGAGAAGAAGCTTGATTGAGGGCGCCGGGCAAGCGCGGGCCGGCCCCGCGTCGGGAGGCGGCGAGTCATTGCATAACCACCGCGGCGTAGAATTGTGTTTCTCGCGCCTCAACCTCCTGTAGGGCCGCTGCAATTGCTGTCACTCGTTCTTCGGGGCGAATAAGCCGTAGGCCAGCGACCAATGCTTGGTGGCACTTTTCTCGCGTCTCTTTGCTCGATAACTCAATCACGATTGTCTCCCAAGCCCCTTGGCCATCTTCTGACAACTGCAGCTTCGATGCAAGAATGGGATATCGGGCAAAACCGGGGCGAGAATCGCAGCCAGACCAGGACGGCAAAAAAAGGGTCGTGGAGTGTTGGAGGTCCGCAACCGACTATGTCGCGCAACGCGAACTTTTTGCACCGGCCCGGCTGCGTGAAACTCATGAGTTGGGCGCACTTCTCCAAGGTGCCGGGTATAAACGTTGGCACGTTCATCGTGAAGGCTGAATCGGTGGGGGACATTGAGTTCGGTGTATTTCAGTTCACTAACGACATACCGAATTTTGATAGCCATTGATGGCGGATAACGCCTGAAGATGGAACGTCGCTCTTGTTTCCTTCTTACTAGGCGCACCGAACTTGGCCGACAGAGGTCAGCGACCTTCGCCTTTCAATAGCTTTCGACATGATTCCTTCGACGCCGGTCAACCAGATCTGACTGGCAAGCTTGTTATTATTAGTGCTCGTCAGCTCTCCACGCGCAAAACTTCGAGCCGGCGATAGAGTTCGCCCAACCATTGCTCCGCGGCGGCGCGGACAGTTGGCGTCGCGCTTCGCTGCTTGGCGCCGCTGTCGGGCTCGAATTCGAAACCTGGGGTTTTGGCGTCGTAGCGCGCGGCCTCCGTCATCGCCGCGCGATCCGCCTCTCCACACTGCACGCCGAAATGCGGCAGGATTACCGTGAAAAGCGCATCCGGAAGCTGCCGATAGTTGACCAGCAGGCTACCGCCGGCGGAATAGTGCGCCACGGCCGGCTCGGTGACTTTGGCCAGAACCTGCGCGTAATAGTCCTCCGCGGTGCCCGGCCCATATGACCGCTCGATCCCGTAGAGGTTTGGCCCGAACCCTCCCGGTATCATCTGCGTTCCCGGCATGCGCAGCTGCGACACCAGCACCTCGACGGGGTCGCGATACAAAAAGACCCAAGGCACGGTGGGAAAGGCGCGGCGGAACAGCGGCACGCCAGCGCGGTGCGCGTCAACGGCAAGGCCGTCCTGTTCTGCGGGCCGTCGGGCCCGCAAATCGACGCTGGCCGCAGCCTTGGCGCAGCGCGGCTATCCGTTCATCACCGATGATTTTTGCGCGGTTACGGTGACCGAAGACGGCACGCCGATGGTGCATCCCGACGGCCCGGCAGCTCAAACTTTGGGCGCAAGCAATAGAAAAACTCGATCTCAAGGGCCGCAGCGGCGCGCGCGTACGCAGCCGTCTGGAGAAATTCTACGTCGATCCCGGCGAGACGCACGCCGAAGCGCTGCCGCTTGGCACGCTTTACGCGCTGCGTGAGGCGCGGCCGCCGCTGACGCCGGGTATCGCGCCGACCAATGCGGTGGACGCCGCGGTGATATTGCGGCGGCTCGCCTATCGGCCGCGGCTCGTCAACCGCATGGGCCAGCGGGTGGATTATTTTCATGCGGCGACGACGATCGCCAATAGGGCCGGAATTTTTTATCTGACCAGAGCGCTCGACTTCGCGGCCATGCCGGACGTCGTCGCCGATCTGGAACGGCACTGGCGGAGTCTCGGCTTGACGGAGCAAGCAGCGTGAGCGGACCGGCGCGTTCCCCGACGAAGCGGCGCAACATGGCGCCGCGTTCGATTCGCCGCCGGCTCGTCAGGTTCGCGCTGGTCGGCCATCATCGCCGTGCCCTGCTGGTCGAGGCGGTGACGTGGCTATTGTTGGCGCGCTTGAGCCTGATCTTCATTTCATTTCAGAAGGTGGCGCGCCATCTCGGAACATTCGTGGCGCCAACTGACCCGCGGGCGCTGCGCGAGAGAGCGGAAAATTCGCACGATCACGCTAATCTTGCCGAGGAGATCGGCTGGGCGGTCACGCGCGCCGCGCGCCACGTTCCGTTCAAAGCGGTGTGCCTGCCCCAGGCCATGGCCGCGCGCATCATGCTCAGGCGGCGCGGTGTCGATAGCGTGCTGCATTTCGGCGCCAGGATCGGACAGGACAAGCCGATCGACGCCCATGCCTGGCTCGATGCCGCCGGCGTCGAAGTAACGGGCTATCCGGTGGCGAAAACCTTTGCTGAAATCGCGTGCTTTGTGTGAGGGCAGCAAAGCGCGACCGAATTGCTGGGTTACCGTGTACTTTGCCTTACTTGGTTTTGTCTTGCGATTCGTAGTGTGGCCACGGCCCCGCCGATCACGTGTGGAATTCTCCTAATCCATTGTGCTGGCGGTTAAACGGTCTTCGGCACCAGCAAGGAAGTCACTCAGACTATTTGAGAGGGGATGCGTCTCGAGCCACAGCGCGCGAGCGGAAATGCTCGGATCAAGCCCGGCTTTCTGCCACCACGCAGCTTCGTTCCCATGACGATGCACCTCGCGATGATGTCCACGGCACAGGGGCACGGTAAATTCGTCGCTGACCTTGCGGCCGAGTGCTCGGCTTTGAGCAAAGCGTAAATGGTGAGCGTCGGAGGGCTGTCGACCGCAAACCAGGCAAGGATGCGTAGCCACATAGCGGACGTGGTCGCGGTCGCGAACACGACGAGGTTCGGCCAAAGTCAGCGCGCTCTTGTCGATGCCTTTTAGCGACATTTGCCTTTTTGACTTAGCGGTTTCTTGCTCAGGCGGATTCAATTGGTGCTCGGTACTATCGAATGGCTCAAGCCCAGCTGCTGTAGGTGTTGAAAAGGCCTCCAGTCTCGTTTGGAAAGCCTCTTCGATACGCCCGGCGTCGGCTGTGGTCAGTTTGTTCTTTTCAGGCAGCGATCGGTGCGCCCAAAGTGCGGCGTCATCGCCGGATGCAAGCTTAGTCAGTTCGCCGAGAAGCCGATCGCGCAGTTCTGCCGATACTTCAGGGCCGAGCGTCGGCTGACCCGGATGTGAACGGATCGCTGCGGCCGAGCGACCAGCTGCGCCCGGGAAAGCATGTGACTGTCTGCCATTAAGCGAACCATTCCCCTTCGGCTTCCCAGGCTCTGATGCCTGCTGCTGGGGCGTCACGAGGTCAGGGGCATCGACATCGTCCTCACCGGCAATGCCGACAAGGGTAAACAGAGCATAGCGGCGGGCGTAGGTGAGCGCCGCTCCCATGCGATGGGGTGTGGCGGTATCGGCAATGGCGCAGACCGGCCAGTCCGAGGCGATCCACTCGCCCGATGCATGCGCCAATACGGTGGTCAAATTGACCAGCCCGGCGGTCTGATCGATCGCGGTTGTCTGCACGGTTGCGATCTCATGCTGACCCAAAGTCTTGCGCACAATGTCGAGACCGCTCGACAAAGGGGCATAGCGGAACGTCTGGTCCGCCCTTCCCTTTCCCTCCGAGCGAATGGTCGCCACCAGAGACTTCTCCGGATTGACCAGTTCGGCCTGTGCCTTGGCCAATGCCGCGGCAAGGCTGGCTATGGATTCACTGGACCGGTGCATGGCCGTCCTCGATGGTCAGGAGGTCAAAGCTCACTGCACCAGACTTCGAGCGCTTGGCCCGCAGCCCATGGCCAGTCGCCTCTTTGGCGTCCTGTGGCATTAGGCCCTTGAGTTCAGTTTTGGCCTGCTCATGCTCAAGATGCGCGTCCTGGGTCCGGGCAAAAACTGCGGCGAACTCCGCCCATGCATTTGAGCTGCTCATGTCGACGGTTCGAACGGCCTCGATGCGCGGCTTTGGCGGTTCCACGCCAAACAACCGAGGTGGCTCGCCACTCTCGACACTGCGCCAGAACTTCCTTTCCGCCGTAACGATGAGGTGCTGGTAGAGCGGGTCGGCATGAGCCGTGATCTCCACCCATTTGCCGCCTCCGGTAATGATCGAAAGTACCGCCGACCTCGCCGCCACCACCCACATGTTGTGTTGCAGCTGCGGCATGTACTTCTCGGCGGCCGCTTCCTCCGAGAAGGACCATGGCAGCATGAACTTGGATTCGAAAACCGCCCCGCTGGCCTCAACCCGCCCGTCCAGGGTCGCCGCCATCCAGCGGACAGCCGGATGGTGGACACGGCGCTGGATGTCGATAATGACCTGCCCGGTATGGAACTCATACCAACGCCGATTGAGGTCCTCAGTAACCGCCCCAAGCTGGACAATGAGGTTCCCAGAGAGGTCCTCCGGCTCGGCCTCGCCCCGTTTTTCCCGCCACAGCCGCACCAGGGCGGCCTCGTCGCTGCCCATTATTATCCGGGCATCGGACCCGCCTACGAACAGACGGCGGTCTTTCCACATAGTCGCGGCCATGGCCTCTTCTCCTTTTTGAAAGTCCGAGAGTAGACTTTGAAGGTGCATCGGCGTTTCTAATGTAAATTATATGATGTTGTATAAAACATATCAAGCCTTATCATGAGGAAAATCTCGAGCGCCCAATTGCGCGCGGCTCGCGCCATGCTTCGATGGACTGCGCTTGACTTGGCCGCTGCGTCTAAAGTCGGAGTTGCAACAATCAGAAGGGTCGAGGTCGTCGACGGAGAGATTCCGGTTACCGCCGCCAATGAGGCAGCGATTCGGGCGCGCCCTTGAATCCGCCGGAATTGATTTCATTGAGGAAAACGGAACAGGCGATGGCGTCCGATTTCGGAAATCCCGACGAGCAAGCCGGAAATGAATTAGTAGAACGAAGCCAATGTGGGAGGCAGCAGAAAGAAATCTGAACGCGCGACACTTGCTTGAAGTCATTTGGCGCGCGGAATCAGCCGGCGTCGCGTTCATCGACGAGAACGGCGGTGGCCCAGGGGGCCGATTGCGAAAGCAGCACCACAAGAGAAGCTAGCCGCCATTACGCTTCTGCGGACGATTGCAATTGACCGGAGCTTGCTGCCACTTTCGACCTCTCCAAGCGGGGTGGCTGCGCTCGATGATTGGTTCCATCCTCGTGCCGGTCAGGACGAAAAACGCAATATGGCGCGTGTTTTCGTCGCCATCGACGATCAACGCGGGATCGTCGGGTTCTATAGCTTGAGTTCCTTCACACTCGCCATCACCGACCTGCCACCCGAACATGCGAAACGCCTGCCGCGCTATGACCTTATTCCAGCTGCGCTCATCGGCCGTCTTGCGCGTGATAAGAGAGTTCGCGGCGAAGGAATCGCGCGGTCTTCTGCTCGCCGACGCGGTTCGGCGGGTGATTGGGGCCACCCGTTCGCTCGCGGTTTTTGCCATGGTGGTCGAAGCGACGGATGAAAAGGCAGCAGTCTTCTATCGCAACTTTGGATTCATGGCGTTTTCAAACCTTCCACTCAGACTTTTCGTCTCGGCATCCGAAGCGGCAGAGGCTGTTTCCCGCGCACTATCCCGATAGTTGCAGCGAGGACCACGGCCCCCAGGCCAGACCGGCAAAGACGTGGCGCAACCTAGGAGCGCACACAATCGGATCGGCGTGTCTGCAACTTATGAGTGTAGTCGTTGACCTACTTTAGGCTTCGACTTAGGCAACATATAGGGAACGGCGGACAACTCCCTGGTTTGTAGATGCCGAGAAAGAATCATCCTCAGGCTAGCTAATTCCCCGTACTAGTTGCAGAGGGGTATTTGCAACGAGAATGAATTCAAATGTGTTCTCGATGCCTCTCCGGCTCGGGTCGTCCTAGGGGAAGGCGGGCTTCTTTATCACTTCTTTATTCGTGCTTGGGGATCAAAGCGGCAGTGTCACGACGACAAGGGAAGGATCCTCCGGATCGGCCTTGACCTGAAAGCCGAGATTTCTGCACATATCCAGCATCGCCGCATTCTCTTGAAGAACTTGGCCGTGAACCGAATGAATTGCCTGGGCGCGGGCGTATTCGATGATCAGTTGCATCAATTGCCAGCCGAGCCCATGGCCCTTCTGATCGGAACGAACCAGGATGGCGAATTCCGCCGTGTCATAGTCCGCGTCGGTGTGCAGACGCACGACCCCCAACATTTCTCCCGTTGACTCGTTGACCGCAATGAACGCCATGGCGCGCGCGTAATCGATCTGGGTAAAGCGCGCGATGAAGGTGTGGCTGAATTCCTTGACCGGGGCGAAGAAACGCAGGCGCAAATCCTGTTGCGTCACGGCGGCGAAGAACGGCGGATAGAGGGACTCGTCTTCGGGCCGGACCGGACGCAGCAGGAGTGCGGTTCCATCCTGCAGCGTCACATGCCGCTCCCATTCTTTCGGATACGGCCGGATCGCAAAACGCGGATTGCCGGAAGGGCCGTGCTGAGGCTTTTCAACAGGGGCGACCGACACGCGCGCGTCGACGGCGATGACGCCGGTCTCGTCGGCCAGCACGGGATTGAGGTCGATCTCGCGAATTTCCGGAAAGTCCGCCACGAGTTGCGCCAATTTGACCAGGAGAAGTTCGATGGCGCGCTCATCGGCAGCGGGCACGTTGCGGTACGCTTTGAGAATGCGGGAGACCCTGGTCCGCGCGATCAGACGCTGGGCCAGCGCAAGGTTCAGCGGCGGCAGCGTCATGGCCTTGTCGCTGATGACTTCGACCGCCGTGCCGCCTTGGCCAAAAACGATAATGGGGCCGAAGGTGGGATCATCGGCAACGCCGACGATCAGCTCGCGCGCCTTCGGACGCACGATCATCGGAAAGACGGCGACGCCGCTGATCCGTGCGTCTGGCTTTGCGGCCCGGGCGCGGCTGAGAATGTCCGACGCCGCTTCGGCCACGGCGCGCTCGGAGGTGAGGTTGAGCCGCACGCCCCCGACCTCGGATTTGTGGACGATATCGGGAGACTGGATCTTGACGACGACGGCGTTGCCCGCGGCGAGGTGCGGCCTTGCCGCGGCGGCGGCTTCATCGGCATCGCGCGCCAACACGGCCGGCGTCACCGCAATCCCATAGGCCGAGAAAACGCCCGTCATCTCGACCGGGTCGAGCCAGGTGCGCCGGTCGCGCAACACGGTATCGATGATCGGCCGCACCGCGGCGCTGTCGGGCGCAATGTCCTGCGGCAGGCTCGGCGGCGTCTCCATCAGCAAGTCGCGCAGTTCGTGGTAGCGCACCAGATGCATGAAGCCCGCGACCGCATCCGATTCGGTGGCGTAGCTTGGAATGCCCGCGGCATCGAACGCTTCCGCTGCCGGATCGCTGCCGCCGATCCACACCGCGAAGACCGGTTTGACGCGTGCCGCTTTCTGGCGATGCTGCTGCGTCACGGCAATCACCGACTTGGCCGCATCGGACGGCGATGCCAGCGCCGTCGGCACGTTCATCACCAGGACGGCGTCGTTGGCGTCGTCATCGAGCAATTGCTCGAGCGCCACCGCGTACCTCGCCTCGTCCGCGTCTCCGGCAATGTCGACGGGATTGGCGCGCGACCAGATCGCCGGCAGCGCCGCATCGAGCTTTTTCATCGTATCGGCCGAAATGTCGGCGAGTTCGCCGGCAAAGTCCGCCAGACGATCCACAGCCAACACGCCGACGCCGCCGCCATTGGTCAATATCGCCAGCCGCTTGCCGGACAATGTCGTCAGATGGCCAAGCGTCTCCGCGGCGGCGAACAACTCGTCGAGATCGAGCACCCGCAACAATCCGGCGCGGCGGAAGGCCGCATCATAGACGGCATCCGAGCCGGCCAGCGCCCCGGTATGCGTCATGGCCGCCTTGGCGCCTTGCGCGTGGCGCCCGGATTTGATGACGAGCACCGGCTTGGCGCGGGCCGCGGCGCGCGCCGCCGACATGAATTTGCGCGCGTCCTTGATCGATTCGATATAAAGCAGGATCGCCCGCGTTGCCCGATCCATGGCGAAGTAATCGAGCAGATCGGCAAGATCGACGTCGATGCTGTCGCCGATGGAGACGACGGCGGAAAATCCGATGCCGCGAACGGCGGCCCATTCCACCAATCCGGTCGCAATGGCGCCGGACTGCGAGATGAGCGCAAGGTCGCCCGGCCGCGGCATCGAGGCGGCAAAGCTCGCATTGAGCTTGACGCGCGGCACCAACACGCCGAGACAATTGGGCCCGACGAGGCGCATTCCCGCGGCGCGGGCATTTTTCTCGCACAGCTCCGCAAGCGAACCGGGACCGTGACCCAAGCCCGCCGTCAGGATGATCGCGGCAGCGGTGCCGCGCTGACCCGCGGTAGCGACGATGCTTGGAACCGCAGGCGGCGGCGCCGCGATCACGACCAGATCGGGCACGCCCGGCAGCGCGTCATAGGATTTGACGGCGCGAACGTCCTCGATGGCGTCGTAGTGCGGATTGACGAGACCGATCTCGCCCGCAAAGCCGCCGCGGCGCAGGTTCTTTAGCACGGCCCTGCCCGGCGACTTTTCGCGCGGGCTGGCGCCGATCACGGCGACGGATCGTGGCGAGAACAGCTTGTCGAGACGATATGTCGACATTTTCCGATCTTAAGCCCGTGCTTCGGCTTCTTCCCGGACAATCAACGTGGCGGGACAAGCGCAGCGGGCTATCGGCGCGATGCTTTGATCGCACCGGCTTCCCAGGAATGCATCGGAACTGATGGTTTCCCGCCTCGCGACGCCCGCTTCGGCGGGCGAAGAAGATCAGAAAAGATCATGCGCAATGAAAATATCGGAGCGGAAATCGCTCCGATTTGAAGCGATTTCCGCTCCCGATTCTGGACCGCGATGTCACGACGATGTGGCGGCTGACGCCGGGTTGCGCCGGAGCCAGCCGCCGATCCGACAGACGTCAAAAGGATCAAAGCCGCCGTCGGAATTCCTAGGCAGACTTCGTCACCGAGGCATCAGTCACCGCGAGCATCACCGCACTCTCCGACGGAACGCCGGAGAGGTCGGCAATCGGGCCAAAATCAAGAGGCCAGAAGCAGTGTATTACGCTGGCGCAGAGGGGCAGCTCGACAGGCCGGAACACATGGCAATCGTGTAGCCCGCCCGATTTTCCAAACCGCCCGCCCGCTCCAACGCCTCGTCGGAGAGCTCGTCGATGAGGATCTGTTCTTCAGCCAAGTCGAGTCCAAAACTGTTGACGTTCATGGCATTGATCTCTTTGGTTCGCCCGCGGCGCCGGCACTCAGCAGGCAGAGGTGTTGTTTGTCTAAACCCGCGCCAGACCACATTGTGGTCTAAGGATCGGTCAGCGTCAAATCCGGCAAAGCCCGATCACACCCGCGTGATAGTATCGGGCTGGCCGGCGCCGATAAATACCGTCACCAATAGGGCATCGGATTTTCATCCTACGGACTAAAGCCAGCCGCAGCCATGCAGGACTTCTATGGGTCGCAATGGCCCCGCTGAAGGCTGAGCGAGCCGTCCCCGGATACCAGCTTTCTAATTGCTACCTTCCTGGTTCCTCATCCTTTTTCATCGCCTGGTCGACCAAGAACATGGCCTGGTCGACCAAGAAGGTGCGCGGCTTCTGGCGCGGCGTAAATTCCTGGATCGTTCGCCATGAACTGTCCGACAATCGCCTGTGCCGGGACATCGCCTGTGCCGGGACTATGACGAAGATGTATTCAACGAGCCCTGATGCAGCGATCCTTGGGTTCGAAAGCTGCACTCATGAGGCGACCCGGCAAAGCCAGCACATTTCGCCGCACCCGTCCGGATCGCCGTTATTGCACCGTCATGAATTGCGCGTGTCTCAATAGCAGGGCGGGTTGGGGTAATATCCGCAGGCGCCGTTGTAGTTGTCGTAGTACGGGGCAGCTACTGCCGCACCGACGGCCGCGGCACCCACGGCAGCGGCACCGATGCCCGCGGCTACGCCGGGGCGCACTCCGCGATATGCGCCGCCACGATAGACGCCGCCAACGCGAGCGCCGCCTCCGTGGTATCCGCCCACGCGGGCTCCGCCGCCGCGAAACGCTAAGGCATCAGTCGATATACACGCGATGCCAAGGATGGCAGCGGCAGCAATGGAAATGACAGTTCGACGCGACATGGGGTTTCCTTTCGTCAGTCGATCGTTGGCATCAGCCAAGCCCAATACCAACGCGACGACTGCTCAAAATTGCTCACTCGAACAAACAATGTGGAACGTTGTCGCCCGTATGGTTTGATGCAGATCAATCGCGCCAAAAAACTTTAAATAGTAATTTGCTCAAAGGTGCGACGCTTCCCTGCAAAGTCGTCACAGAGCTGCGCAAAGCCTTAGATGAGCTTGAACGCCGATCGTTCGGCTGAGTTCGCTTGCGGCAAATCCTGGAACCGGCTGCGCAATGGACGCGGTTACGGCCGCCAGTATGGAAAGCATTGGCCGTAGGGGCCGAGGTAATAACCGTTTGGGCAGGCCAGCGGCGCAAAGCAGCGGCCCTCCGGATCGAGGTAAAAGCCATCCGGGCATCCCAGCGGCGCAACCACCTGGAGCGGCGGCGGCGCCGGCGGATAGATCGAGAATGCCTCGTTGCGCACGCAGTAGCCATCGGGGCCGCGGTGGAAGTTGAGCCCGCAAAAGTCGCGCACCAGCGTCACGGTGGAGGTTGCCGCAAGCTGGGGCGAGGCCGAACCCGGGAATGCCTGGACGTTGGAGGCCAACAGCGACCCCAATAGGCCGCCGGCAATGACAATGGCCAACTTGTTCGACATGGGCGTCGTTTCCTTATCCCCGAGCGATCGTCGATCGTCGAAAGAACCGCCCTAACCTAGCCGATGCCAGGCAAGCCGGCAGCATGGCTCTGCCATAATAGCTAACAGGCTCATATTCATTAACGCGACTGAATATGACTGATTATGGACGTCCGGCAGATGGATGTCCGGCGGCTACGACACGCAGCGGCCGGCAATGTGGGCCAGCTCGGGATTTCCGATCGAACTCACCACGGCTTCGCAGCCGTCCGGCAATATCGCATCCGGAAAAGATAGGCGCGGCGCACGCCATTCAACAGGCTGATTTGCGACATGCGAAAGGCTTGCGGGCCCAAGCGGCAAGCGATCGCCCTTGAGGGCGCGGTTCACAGTTTGCGCAAAAGGATCGACCATGGATCGCGCGGTCGAATCAAACATGACAAGACCGGAGATGAATGCGAGGGCGGCGACAGACGCAATCAAACCGCTCGCGAAAGGTCGAGAACTGCCGAACACCGACCGGGACGCGCCGGATTGAACCGATGATCGAGCCAGCATGGCTGGGCACCCCTTTGATAACGTAGATGGATGCTTAACGGCCACGCGGCAGGAAAAAAATTCAGATAATCCCCCTAAGGGGAATTCCGGAGGCGGCCGCTGAATCCGCCGACTCGAATCAATTCGAATTTCCAACACGCCGCACATTGATCGGCGGCGGGTCCGCCGACTAAAGGCAAGCCATTCTTGCTATTGGCAATTTCAATGCTGCGACTTTTTGGCAACGAAGACCGGCATTCGCAGCGGTTGCCGACTTTGCATATGGCCAGGATGCTCGCCGTGTAAAATAATCGCAGTCAGGCGCTCGGGGTCGTTGCCAGGAATGTTGCATATGCCGAGCGACCATACCGGGGGCGACAATGAAGCCAACCGTGGCGATTTCAAATTCACGTCTTGAGCAACCTGCAGCTCGCGCCCGCGCCATCAAAACGGGTTTGGTCTGGGGCGCAATCACGCTTGCGGCGGTTGTCTCGGTCCCGAAGTATGCGCTCGCCGATGAAGGCGGCGTGAGCTTCTGGATCCCCGGACTCTTCGGAAGCCTCGCGGCCACGCCGGCAGCAACCGGGATGGTCGCTGACGAACATTGATTATTACACCAACGTATCCGCGGGCGCCGGCGTAGCCCTCGCCAAAGAGTTCCAGATCAGAAATCTGCCCTTTAACATTCAGGCACAAATCAATGCCAACGTGCATGCCACGGGGGCACTTGCCTTTGTCGTCCCGAGCTATGTGTTCGCAACGCCGGTGCTGGGCGGTCAGCTGTCGCTCAGCGCGCTGGAAGGCTATGGCCGCGCGACCACGTCCTTGTCGGGGACGGTATCGGGCACGGTCACGGGGCCGCTCGGCAACACGCTGCCGTTCGGTCCGCGGTTCGACGCCATCAACAGCTCGGTAACGGGTTTCACGGATTTTATCCCGCTGGCCCAACTGAAGTGGAACAGTGGCGTCAACAACTACATGGTCTACGTCACGGGAGACGTGCCGATCGGAGCCTATAATTCCTCGCGACTGGCAAATTTGGGCATCGGTCACGGCACGTTCGACGCCGGCGCCGGCTACACCTATTTCAATCCGCAGACCGGGCATGAGTTTTCCGGCGTGCTCGGCTTCACCGCCAATTTCATCAATCCGGCGACGCAGTATCAGAATGGCGTCGACATGCACTTCGATTGGGGCGCGTCGCAATTCCTGACCAAGCAGGTGCAGGTCGGCCTGGTCGGCTATGCCTACAAGGATATCGGCTGCGACAGCGGCTCGGGCGATCGCGTCGGCTGCTTCCAGTCCCAGGTTTTGGGCGTTGGCCCGCAGATCGGTTACATTTTTCCGATCGGCGGCATGCAGGGCTATCTCAATCTGAAGGCCTACGGAGAATTCGACGGGTCGGATCGGCCTACCGGCTGGAATGCGTGGCTGACGCTCGTCGATCTCGCCGCCGGCGGCTGCTCCGCCCGCAACGACGAGACCCATAATCACAAAATAGGCGCTGGCGGCCGAGGCTCGCGGATTGAGCGCTCGGCCCCTTGCCGTCAACCGCGACTTCGAACACGCGGCGGCGGCGGAGGCGGTAATTCCGGAGCGCGCTGCCAGATCGTTCCATTATCGAACTGAAGGGTGAAGCCGTTGGGCGAATAAATCGCGCCCATGTCCACACGATCGATCCAGATATGGCCGGGATAGTCCTCCCAGGCTCTCGATGCCATGCCCACGTCATTCACAATATTCAGATCCCAGCCATTTTGCGTGATGAAGGCAAAGCCGCCCGGCGGGCCGATGCACAGCGCCATACATTGCCATCGGCCGCTCAAATTCACACCCTGCGCCGATGCACCGGACGCGGCCAAGGTCGCGGAGAGTGCAATCGCGGTAAATAGGGCCTTCATCATTTTTCTCCTTCGCCATCTGACTGAATTATGATCGTCGGCTGCTAAATCGTCTTTGCATTAGAAGTTAGATCTTGGTGACACATTGATCCTTATCAATTGCTCAAATGCCGTGCTCACCTGAAGTTTACGCGGGACCATCGGCACAGCCTCGCAACAATGGCTTCCTCGCGACGGTTGGGTCGCCATCGCGCCGCACGTCGTCGAACCTCATCTGCCACCAAGTCACCGGTTCAGAATGACGTAGCAGCACGCGGATCGTGAATTCCCTGATCCGGGCCGATCGTCGCCGTGAATCGCGTCTTTATGGCGACATCAGCTCGTTTCCGAGCGGCCAAGCATGTTGTTGGAATCACAAGACTATTTCTAAAACTTGAAATCAGATTTTTTCCGCTGTAAATGGCAATATAGACATCTGATGCATTATAAATGATGTTCTATACATGATTACCGCCGCACAATTACGGGCCGCGCGGGCACTGCTCGGCGTCGACCAGCGCAAGCTCGCTGAACTGTCCGGCCTGTCGCTGCCGACCATCCAGCGCATGGAGGCGAGCGACGGGGTGATCCGCGGCAACGTCGATTCATTGATGAAGCTGGTGGCGGCGCTTGATTCAGGCGGCATCGATCTCATCTCCGATCATGCCACAAGTTCCGGCGGCGGCCGCGGCGTGCGGCTCAAGAGGCCGCCGCCATGACGCTGATACTCGCCTTGTCGTGCGTCGCGGCGCTTCTCGCCACCGCCATCGTCAGCGTGGTGATCGGACGCGCCGCGGTAGCCAATGCGTTGATCTACGGCCTGTGCGCAACGGCCGCACTGATCTCGCTGTTTGCCGCTTTGAAGCATCTGCTCGGAGCCGCACCAGCCGAGAGCATGGTCCTGCCGCTCGGCATTCCGTGGATCGGCTCGCATTTTCGCATCGATGCGCTGTCGGCGTTCTTTCTCGCCGTCGTCGACCTCGGCGCCGTTACTGCAAGCGTGTTCGCGATCGGCTACGGCCGCCACGAGGACGCGCCGTTACGCGTGCTGCCGTTCTATCCGGCATTCCTGGCCGGCATGATGCTGGTGGTGATGGCGGACGACGCTTTCACTTTTCTGTTGTCCTGGGAATTCATGTCGCTCACGTCCTGGGCGCTGGTCATGGCGCACCATCGCGTTCGTGAAAACGTCTATGCCGGCTACGTCTATCTGGTCATGGCGAGTTTTGGCACGCTGGCTTTGTTGCTGGCGTTCGGCCTGCTGTCGGGTCCCGACGGCCTCTACACCTTCGCCCAGATCCGCGCCGCGCATCCGACTGCGGGGCTGGCGGCGCTGGCGCTGATCCTCGCTTTGATTGGCGCCGGCTCCAAAGCCGGCCTGGTGCCGCTTCATGTCTGGCTGCCGCTCGCCCATCCGGCGGCGCCGAGCCATGTGTCCGCGTTGATGAGCGGCGTGATGACCAAGGTCGCGGTCTACGGTTTTGTCCGCATCGTGTTCGATCTCATGGGCGAGCCGGCCTGGTGGTGGAGCATGATCGTGCTCGCGCTCGGCGGCATCACGGCCGTGATGGGCGTGCTCTATGCGCTCATGCAGCACGACCTCAAAAGGCTGCTCGCCTATCACACCGTGGAGAATATCGGCATCATCTTCATCGGGCTTGGGCTGGCGCTGGCGTTCAAGGCGCACGGCATGACGTTTGCCGCCGCGCTGGCGCTGACCGCGGGCCTGTTGCATGTGTTCAATCACTCCGTCTTCAAAAGCCTGCTGTTCTTCGGCTCCGGCGCCGTGCTGACCGCAACCGGTGAGCGCGACATGGAGCATCTCGGCGGTCTCATCCATCGCATGCCGCAAACGGCATTCGTGTTCCTGGTCGGCTGCGTCGCCATCTCGGCGCTGCCGCCGCTCAACGGTTTTGTCTCCGAATGGCTGACGTTCCAGGCCATCCTGCTCAGCCCGCAACTGCCGTCGTGGGGCCTCAAGTTCCTGGTGCCGGCGGTCGGTGCGTTGCTGGCGCTTTCCGCGGCGCTGGCCGCGGCCTGCTTCGTCAAGGCATTCGGCGTCACGTTTCTCGGCCGTCCGCGCACGCCCGCGGCCGAACGCGCGACGGAGACCGATCAGTGGTCACTCGCTGCGATGTATTTTCTCGCAGCCCTCTGCCTGGTCGCGGGCGTCCTGCCCGGCCTGTTCATCGATGCACTGGCGCCGCTCACCGACGCTCTCGTCGGCGGGCGCATGCCGGTGCAGGCCGGCGAGCAATGGCTGTCGATCGTGCCGATCGCCTCGAGCCGCAGCTCCTATGACGGCCTGCTGGTGTTTTTGTTCATGGTCATATCCGGCACGCTTGCGGCCGTCGCGATCCATCGCCTCGCCTCGGATCGGCTGCGCCGAGCGCCGGCGTGGGACTGCGGCTACCCGGACCCAAGCCCTGCGACGCAATACACCGCTTCGAGCTTCGCCCAGCCGATCCGCCGCGTCTTCGGCACGCTCGTGTTCGGTGCGCGCGAGCATGTCGAGATGCCGCCGCCCGGCGACATGCGGCCGGCGCGCATCGACATCGATCTGCGCGACCTGATCTGGGACGCGCTTTACGCGCCGATCGCGGCCGCCGTCGGCATTGCCGCGGACCGCCTCAACTATCTGCAGTTCCTGAGCATCCGCCAGTTCCTCAGTCTCGTCTTTGCAGCCCTCGTCATCCTTTTGCTGGTGCTCGCCATATGGCCCTGATTTACGACTTCGCCGGCCAGGCTGGAGAGATGCTGCTGGTGCTGCTGCTGGCGCCACTGCTGACTGGCTTCGTCCGCAAGGTGAAGGCGCGTTTCCTGCGGCGGCAGGGGCCGCCGCTCCTGCAGCCCTACCTCGACCTTGCCCGGCTCATGCGCAAGGAGGTGGTGCTCGCGGACAATGCGTCGTGGCTGTTCCGGGTCATCCCTTATCTGATCTTTGCCGCCACATGGGTTGCGGCGTCGCTGGTGCCGACATTCCGCACCGGGCTGCTGTTCTCATGGACGGCCGATCTCATCGTCATCATCGCGCTCCTCGGCAATGCGCGGTTCTTCCAGGCGCTCGCCGGTCTCGACGTCGGCACGAGTTTTGGCGGCATCGGCTCGAGCCGCGAAGTCATGATCGCTTCGCTGGCCGAGCCGGCCATGATCATGATCGTGTTTACCTTGGCGCTGATCTCCGGCTCGACCCAGCTCTCCACCATCGCGGAATTCATGAGCTCGCCGGCGGTGGGGCTGCGCGTATCGCTCGCGCTGGCGCTGCTGGCGCTCATCATCGTGGCGATCGCCGAGAACGGACGCATCCCGGTCGACAATCCGGCGACGCACCTCGAACTGACCATGGTGCACGAGGCGATGGTGCTGGAATATTCCGGCCGGCACCTGGCGCTGATCGAGTTGTCGGCGTCGCTCAAGCTCATTCTCTACATCTCGCTGATCGGCTGTCTATTCGTACCCTGGAGCCTGCAGCCGGCCGGCGCCGGAGCCGAGCAGGTCGCGATCGGCATCGCGGCCTATGTCGGCAAGCTCGCCGCAGGCGGCTTCCTGCTCGCGCTGTTCGAGACGTCGATCGCCAAAATGCGCGTGTTCCGCGTCCCCGAATTCCTCGGCGCGGCGCTGATGCTCGGCCTGCTGGCGACGCTGCTGCGCTTCGTATCGGGGAGCTTCTGATGCGCGGCATCGACTTCGACATCGCCCATCTGCTCGCCGGCTTGCTGGTGCTGATCAGCTTCATGCAGCTCTATCAGGACCGGCTCTACGCGCTGCTCAATGTCTTCGCGCTCCACGCGCTGGTGCTGGCGCTGTCGGTGGCCTGGCAGGCCTTCATCCAGGACGCCCCGCACCTCTATGTCACTGCCGTGCTCGCGCTGGTATTCAAGGCGATCGTCATCCCGGTCGTGCTGCATCGGATCATCGTGAAGCTCGGCATTCATCGCGAGATCGAGCAGGTCGTCGGCGTCGGCCCGGTCATGCTCGCCGGCATCGGTCTCGTCGCGCTGTCGATGGTCGTCATGCTGCGTGTCACTCAGGACGCCGATCCGCTGGCGCGCGAGGATTTGGCCTTTGCGCTGGCCGTGGTGCTGCTCGGGCTGCTCATGATGGTGACGCGGCGCAACGCGGTGAGCCAGGTCGTCGGTTTCATGTCGCTTGAAAACGGTCTCGTCCTCGCCGCGACCGGCGCCAAGGGCATGCCGCTGGTGGTGGAGATCAGCGTTGCGTTCTCGATCCTCATCGCTTTCATCGTCATCGGCATTTTTCTGTTCCGTATCCGTGAGCGCTTCGACACGGTCGACTTGCAGGCGCTCGACCGCTTCCGCGGAGAACGGCGATGAGATTCGATGCGCTTGCCGCCGTGCTGCTGATCCCGCTGTTCGCGGCGGCGCTGCTGGCGCTGTTGCCGGGATACCGGATCACGGCGCGCCTCAACGTGCTGGCGACATTCGCCACCTTCGGATCGGCGGTATCGCTGTTTGCCGCGCGGCCGCAGCCGGGACCCTATCTCCTGGTCGACGATCTCAACAGCACGTTCATCGTGCTCACGACGTTCGTCGGCTTCACCACCAGCGTATTCAGCGCAAGCTACATCGGTCACGAGCTCGAGAACGGCAAGCTCACGCCGAGCTTCGTGCGCTTCTATCACGCGATGTACCAGGTGCTGATGTTCGCGATGAACCTCGCGCTGGTCGCCAACAATATCGGCGTGATGTGGGTCGCCATCGAGCTGGCGACGCTGACCACCGTGATGATGGTGGGCATCTACCGCACCCATGAGGCGCTCGAAGCAGCGTGGAAATATTTCATCCTCGGCAGCGTCGGCATCGCGCTGGCACTGTTCGGCACCATTTTGATCTACATGGCGGCGCGGCCGGCGGTCGGCGAAGGCCTCGACGCCATGGTGTGGACCACGCTGATCAAGCATGCCGGCGCCTTCGATCCGGCGCTGCTCAATGTCGCCTTCGTTTTCCTGTTGCTCGGCTATGGCACCAAGGTCGGGCTGGCGCCGCTGCACGCCTGGCTGCCCGACGCCCACGCCGAGGGCCCGACGCCGATCTCGGCGGTGCTGTCGGGATTGCTGCTCAACGTCGCGCTCTACGCGCTGCTGCGTTTCAAGATGCTGCTGGCGGTCAACCCGGGGGCGCTCGCACCCGGGCCGCTGATGGTGACGCTCGGGCTCGTTTCGCTGGTCTTTGCGGCCTTCATGCTGTACCGGCGCCGCGACATCAAGCGCATGTTTGCCTACTCGTCGATCGAGCACATGGGCATCATCACCTTTGCGTTCGGCATGGGCGGCCCGATCGCCAACTTTGCCGGCCTGCTGCACATGACCATGCACTCGCTGACCAAGTCGGCGATCTTCTTCGCGGTCGGTCACATCGCGCAGATCAAAGGCACGCAACGCATCGCCGATATGGGCGGGCTGACCGAAACCAATCCGGTGCTCGGTTGGGGGCTGATCCTCGGCGTCATTGCCATCGCCGGGATGCCGCCGCTCGGCATCTTCATGAGCGAGTTCCTCGTGGTGAGCTCGACCTTCGCGCGCTCGCCGGCGCTGGCGCTGATCCTGGTCTTCGGCCTCCTGGTCGGTATCGGCGGATTGTTCCTGCGGCTCAACACCATTGCGTTCGGCGAGCCGCGCGGGCCTGTCGCCAAATCCAATGCATCGTACCTGCCGCTATTCTCGCATCTCGCTCTGGTGCTCATGGCCGGCATCTATATGCCGCCGGCGCTGGTCGCCTGGTTCGAGAGCGTTGCAAAACTGCTCGGATAGCGCCCATGGCCGCACTCACCGACATCATCGCAACGGCTCGCCGCGTCGAAGGCCACCGGCCATGGCCGCGCGCCGTCGTCACGCCGGACGCCTGGCGCGCGGTCGCGGGCGAGCTTGGGGCCGGCCATGCCACGTTGCTCGGCCTGTGGGGCGACACCGGCGCCGTTCATATGGCGGTGATGAGCGAGGCCGGGCACGACATTAATGTGATCAGTGTCGAATGCCCCGATGGCCGATTTCCATCGGTAGGCGCACTGCATCCGCCCGCGATCCGGCTCGAGCGTGCGATCAAAAGCCTCTATGGCATGGAGCCGATCGGCGCGTCGGATACGCGGCCGTGGCTCGATCTCGGCTTCTGGGATGTGCAACATCCACTCGCCGCACACCCGCAACAACCGGGCGAACAATCGGCCTACGCGTTCCTGCCGGTGCAAGGCGAAGGCTTGCACCGCATTCCGGTCGGTCCGGTTCACGCCGGCATCATCGAACCGGGACACTTCCGCTTCACCGCCAATGGCGAGACGGTCGTGCGGCTCGAACAACGCCTCGGCTACGTCCATAAGGGCATCGAGTCGCTGATGGCGGGCGCGACCATCGAGAAGGCGGCGCAACTGGCGGGCCGCACCTCGGGCGACAGCACTGTTGCCTACGCGCTCGCCTTCGCCCACGCCGTGGAAGCGGCGCTGAACATCGCCGTTCCACCCCGCGCGCACTATCTCCGCGCGCTGATGGCGGAGCTCGAACGATTGGCCAATCACTTCGGCGATATCGGCGCCATCTGCAACGACGCCTCGTTCTCGCTCATGCATGCGCATTGCAGCATCCTGCGCGAACGCATTCTGCGCGCCGCCGACGCCTGCTTCGGCCATCGGCTGATGATGGACCGGATCGTCCCGGGCGGCGTCGCCCGCGACATCGCTGCCGATGGCGGTGCAGCCGTGAAGGAAACGCTTGCGGAAATCAGATCGCGCCTGCCGCGACTCATCGAGCTCTACGACAACACCGCCTCGCTGCAAGATCGCACCGTCAAGACCGGCGTCGTGTCCCCCGAGTTGGTGCGCCAGTTCGGCGCCGGCGGTTATGTCGGCCGCGCCAGCGGCCGCGCCTTCGATGCGCGCAAGGCGCACGCTTATCCGCCCTATGATCAGCTTGAGTTCGAGGTGCCGGTGCTGACCGCGGGCGACGTCAATGCGCGCGTCTGGGTGCGCATCCGCGAGGTCGAGCAAAGTCTCGCTCTGGTCGACCAGATATTGGCGCGCCTGCCCGATGGCGCCATCGCGGTGCCGGTCACGGAGCTGGCCGGAGCGTCGGAAGGGCTCGGGCTCGCCGAAGGATTCCGCGGCGACGTGCTCGCCTGGCTGCAGCTCGACGGCTTGCGCGTCGTGCGCTGCCACCTGCGCGACCCATCATGGTTTCAATGGCCGCTCCTGGAAGCTGCGATCGAGAACAACATCGTCGCCGACTTTCCGCTGTGCAACAAATCCTTCAACTGTTCGTATTCGGGACACGACCTGTAAGGCGACGACATGCGCAGAATCTTGCTCGAAGGTTTGGCTCGCGGCGCTCTGACCGAGCCACCGCCGTCCGCGGACGACGCGGCGCTGGCCGAACTCGCCGCCAAGGTCGACGGCGCCGCGCGCCGGCGTCTGGGCCGCAGCCTCTCGATCCGCCAGGTCGATGCCGGCTCCTGCAACGGCTGCGAACTGGAAATCCATGCCCTCAATAACGCCTTTTACGATCTCGAACGTTTCGGCCTGCGCTTTGTCGCTTCGCCGCGCCACGCGGATGTACTCATGGTGACCGGCCCCGTGACCAAGAACATGCGCGAGGCCTTGCAGCGCACCTACAATGCGACGCCGGACCCGAAATGGGTCGTCGCGGTCGGCGACTGCGCACTGGACGGCGGAATATTCGCCGGCAGCTACGCCGTCGCCGGCGGCGTGAGCAGCGTCGTGCCGGTCGATCTTCACATCCGCGGCTGCCCGCCACGGCCGGTGGATTTGCTGAAAGGTCTGCTTGCCCTGCTGGAGTGGCAAAGCGCGGGCTAGGTGGCGCAAAAAGCGCGCGCGGAAGTCTGAAAGTGCGTGGTGGGCCCGGGAGGACTCGAACCTCCAACCAAGCGGTTATGAGCGCGCTGCCCTACCCGAAAAATCAATGATTATTGGGCATTTTCGTGCCGGTTCGTTGACGAACGTTCGCGTTTGGTTGCGGCGTTCTATTGGTTATCCATTGGTTGGGAGTTCGAGTCCTACGTGCTGGCGGACGCAGTTTAGGTCGAACCTGTCTCAACATCCGGATTCCCCGGTAACAGGGAAAATCGCAAAATTAGCGCTGAGGTAGCGACGAGATCGTCATTGATGCAGCACCCATAGGGATCTTTAGCGATATTCCCTGTGAAAATTATCAAATTATCAGGGAAATGATTTCGGCATAACATGGGAAACTAGGCACGGATAACAGGGTAGCAAGTTACGCGTCCAGTGTCCGCTATTGGGGTAAGTGCGTGCGTTGCGCGGAGTTTCCGCCAAGTTCGCTTGTGATCCGAAGCGGACTTACCGTTCGTGTGACCTGTGAATAGTTGCGCCAACACCTTTTGATGAGGAACGGACTCGACAAGCGATAAAGGAACGAAGCCGTCAGCGCACCGTTAATCCGCTCCGCAGAAACGATTTTTGCACGAAGCACTCGCTTCGCTTCACCTTTATGCATTTATGCTGCAAAGGTGCGGAGTCGGCTTTGATCCATGTCAAGTGAAAGAAAGGCCGCCCCGGCTACGATAATTCATGAACCTCGGCAGCAACCAAAGTGGAGCTTTGAGTGAGTCATCACAGGCGCGCACGTTGCTTGTTGTGCTGACAAATTTGGTTCGCGAACTGCGTGGCCCAAGCTCTTCCCTCCTGAATATATCGTTGTCAAGCAGGCTGGATCGCGATCTCGGCATCGATAGCCTCGGTCGGACCGAGTTGGTCATGCGCATCGAACGGGCGTTCAGAGTGCGCTTGCCCATCAGCGTGATGGCTGAAGCGAACACAGTCGGCGATCTCTTGAGGGCCCTGCAAAAGTCCACGTCCGAATCGGGCCCTTTGAAGGCGCATGCCGTTGCGGAAATTCCCGAGGCGGAGACGCTGGCGGTCGCCCCTGCCACCGAAGCGAATACGCTGCTTGAGGCCCTGGAGTGGCACGTCGCTCGGAATCCCGATCGAACTCATGTAACCGTCTTGCAAGATGAGAACATCGTTCTCGCCACGATCACTTATGCCCAGCTTGCGAAGTCTGCACGCGACGTCGCGGGCGGGCTGATTGCTCGCGATGTCGTGCCGGGCGATCGGGTCGCCCTTATGCTGCCGACCGGGGCGGACTTCTTCGCGGCCTTCTTCGGCACGCTTTACGCCGGCGCCGTGCCGGTGCCGATCTACCCGCCCATGCAATTGGCGCAGCTCGAGGACTATTTGCGCCGGCAGGCGACGATTCTGCGCAATGCAGAGACTAAAGTGCTGGTTACCGTGCCCGAGGCTTTGAGCCTCGGCGGTTTATTGCGCGGGCTCGTTCCCTCTTTGAGTGCGATCGAGAGCGTTACAAACCTGACTGATGCGCCCGCAGTGGCGTCCCTGCCCAAGATCGACGACCCGTCGGGCGCGGCCCTGATCCAATACACATCGGGCAGCACCGGCGATCCGAAAGGCGTGGTACTCAGCCACGCAAATCTATTGGCGAATATTCGTGCCATGTTCACGGCAATCGATGCGACACCCGCTGACGTTCTCGTGAGCTGGCTGCCTCTGTACCACGACATGGGCTTGATCGGCGCATGGCTGGCTCCGCTCTACGTTGGCGCCCGCTGCTACATCATGTCGCCATTGAGCTTCCTGGCGCATCCGCAAAGTTGGCTGTGGGCCTGTCACCGTTACCGCGGCACAATCTCCGCCGCGCCAAATTTCGCGTTCGAACTTTGTCTCAAGCAAATCGATGACGCCGACCTCAAGGGTCTCGACTTGAGTTCGCTTCGCTTCGTCGCGAATGGCGCCGAGCCAGTCAGCATTCACACCCTTCGCCGATTCATCGAGCGCTTCAGCCGATATGGATTTCGCGCCGGCGCGATGGCTCCCGTCTACGGCCTTGCCGAATGCGCGGTCGCCGTCGCGCTGCCGCCGCCCGGTCGCGAACCACTCATTGATCGCGTCAATCGCGAGGCGCTGACCCGTCGCGGAATTGCCGAACCCGCAGCGGCCGACGATCCTCACGCGATTGAAATTATCGCCTGCGGGCGCCCCCTGCCAAGCCATGAGATTCGCATCGTCGACGACGCGGGACGAGAAGTCCAGGAGCGACGGGAAGGCCGGCTCGAGTTTCGCGGCCCTTCCGCGACTTCCGGTTATTTCCGCAACGAGGCCAAGACGCGGGAGCTGTTCCGCGATGGCTGGCTCGACAGCGGCGACCGTGCATACATGGCGAACGGAGACGTCTTCATCACCGGCCGCATCAAGGACATCATCATTCGTGCCGGCCAACACGTTTATCCGCAAGAGTTGGAAGAAGCGATCGGCGAGGTCGATGGCTTTGTCAAAGGCGGGATAGCTGCATTCGGCGTCACTGATCGCGCTTCAGGAACGGAACGGATCGTCGTGCTCGGGGAAACCGGGCAAACCGATCCGGCCAAACGGGATGCGCTTGCCGCCCTAGCACGAAACGCCGCGACCGCCATCATGGGCTCGCCGCCTGATGAGATCGTGCTGATCAATCCCGGGACCGTGCCAAAGACCTCAAGCGGCAAGATCCGTCGAGCAGCGGCTAGGGAGCATTATCTGGCTCGACAGCTCAATCTGCCCGGACGAGCGCTGCGTTGGCAGGTCATGCGCCTGTGGCTCGCGGGCCTGGGCGGTCAGTTGAAACGATTGGGCCGCAAGGCAAGTGAATATCTTTATGCTGCCTGGTGGTGGATTGTGCTCGCGATCTGCGTCGCCACCGGAGCAGTTGCGGTCACTGTGCTGCCGCGACGCGCATGGCGTTGGGCTTGCGTGCGGACGTTGGCGCAAGCGGCACTGCTGGCAATGGGCATTCCGCTGTCGGTAAGAGGGATGGAGCGGCTGCCCAAGGGGCATGCGCTGGTGGTCTTCAACCACGCAAGCTATGTCGACGCGATCGTGGTTGCGGCGGTACTTCCAAACGAGCCCGCCTGCCTGGTGAAAGGGGAGCTCTCCGGCCAGCTCCTTGCCGGCCCGCTGCTGCGCAGATTGGGGGCGTTGTTTGTCGAACGTTACGATCTGGCCGGCGGCATCGCCGATACGGCGGCCGCTACCACATTGGCCCATGAAGGTCGCCTTTTAATCGTGTTTCCGGAAGGCACGTTTACTCGGCAGCCCGGCCTTCTGGAATTCTTCACAGGTGCCTTCAAGATCGCAAGCGAAGCCGATGTCCCGGTTTATCCCGGGGTCTTGCGCGGTACCCGATCAATCCTTCGAGGCGACCAATGGTTTCCTCGCAGGGGCCGCATCAGCGTCGACATCCTCGATCCCGTCGCCCCCCATGGAACTGATTTTGAATCGATATTGCAACTCCGTGACGCCGTCCGGCAGGCCATTCTGTCGCGTTGTGGCGAACCGGACTTACGTGAATTGGTGAAGCCCCCGGTGTCATTGTGAGTTTCGCTTCTGCAATCCCTTCAGGCGCACCCATCCGTTTGATCTGGATCAAGGTCGTGAAGCGCCCAGGGATGCCCGCTTTCGGTCGCTAGCCAGCGATGACCCTTGCTGTTTCAAGCCATGCCGGAAGCTCCATAATCGAGGCAACGACAGCGTCCGGTTCGGCTCCCATCAGGCCGGCCGATGATTGCGGCCCCGTAAGCACGGCGACCGCTCGCGCTCCAGCATTCCGGGCTGTAGCAACGTCGAGTGCGGAATCACCGACTACGACAATCTCGCTTGTTGAGACACCCACAGCCGCCGCAAAGGCAATCACGGGTCCCGGCTCCGGCTTCGCACCGAGGCCGGAATCGTATCCGGCGACAAATTCCAGCACGTGATCGAATCCCAGCATACGCGCATGAGCCCGCGCGGTTGCTTCAGCATCATTGGTGATCAGGCCGAGCCGGTAGCCCTGTCCGGCGAGCTTCGCCAAAACCGTTTTGGGATCTCCGACAGCCGTCAGGTGTGCCATGGTTGCTTGGCGGAGCTGGTGGTCGATCTCCGCAAAAAATGCCGGATCCGCTCGTCGTCCCAATATGATCGCCCATGGCGCCGCAAAGACAGTGGTCGGCTGATCGATGACCGGAGACTCAGGCAGAAAGCGCGCTTCGTCAACGAGCCCGCTTGCCGCGGCAAGCTTGCGATAGCGTGCCTCACTGCCACGCGCCAAATCCTTCAGTACGGACTGGACCGCCGGTCCCCACGTGCGATTGAAATCCACGAGTGTGCCGTCTTTATCGAACAGGATTGCACGGATTTGCATGACGTTGCGCATCAGGTAGCAGATCGCGTGACTGGATGCCTGGGCGATGCTAGGATTTCACGTTCGACAAGAAACCGAGCGCGCTTTCATGGTCCTAGCCGCCCAACCGTTCCCGCTTCCCCGCAAGCTATCGCCGGCATTGGCAAGCGCATATCGACATTGGAAGGCCTTGATCCGAGCAGAGAATACGATGCCGTTCTCCGACGATATAAGCCTGTTGCGGCATGGCAAGCTTGCTCCGAATCTCCTGCTCATAGACGTATTTTCTATGCCACAGCGTTTTCGTTTCAACCATCTCGGTGAGAAGACGATTGCCAAGTTCGGAGCCGACATCTCGGGTAAATTCGCCGATGAATTGGATTTGCGCGAGCCATTGAACTATTTCCTTGCTCAAGCCAGCGCGACCGTGGAAGCCGCTGCACCGACGTTTTATTCCAGCAGTCCGCCGCGCCCGAACAAGACTCGTCGCGGCGGCTATTCGCGTATCTTGTTGCCAGCATGGGGCAATGGCCGCGTCGACCTGCTCCTTGGCGCGATCGGCTGACGACAAGGCGTTCGCCGACAATATAGCCGATCTCCGGCTGGCGACGCGCGCATTGATAGAGATCAAAATCCGCCGGCATTGGCGCGCTAGATTGCGCCCTAAATCCATGGATCCTGCCAATGTCCCAATCCGACTACGTGCGCTGGTTCAGCGATATCCGCCTAGAGGACGTCGCACTTGTGGGCGGCAAAAATGCTTCGCTCGGCGAGCTCTATTCGGCGCTGTCGGCGCTCGGCATTAGGGTGCCGAACGGCTTTGCAATAACGGCCAAGGCTTACCGCGACGCGCTGACTGCCGCGAATGCCTGGGACCTTCTCCACGGTTTACTGGACAAGCTCGATAAGACCGATGTCGCGCGTCTCAAAGAGTGCGGCGCCAAGGCGCGCGCGATCGTCTATCAAGCGACGGCGAGTGAGACGCTCCGCGCGGCCATCCTTCAGGCTTATCAGCAGTTCGAAAAGCAATATGGCGGGGAGGTTGCCGTCGCGGTACGCAGTTCGGCCACCGCGGAAGACCTGCCGAATGCCAGCTTTGCCGGACAGCATGAGAGCTTTCTCAACGTTCGCGGCGCCGACGCGCTTTTCGAAGCCTGCCGTCGTTGTTTTGCCTCGATCTTCACTGACCGGGCCATTTCGTATCGGGTCGACAACGGTTTCGATCACTTCAAGGTCGCCCTGTCTGTTGGCGTCATGAAGATGTTGCGGGTTGATCACGCTTCGAGCGGCGTCATGTTCACGCTGGATACCGAATCCGGCTTTCGTGACGTCGTCTTCATTACCGGCATCTACGGCCTCGGCGAGAACATTGTGCAGGGTGCCGTCGACCCGGACGAGTTCTACGTCCACAAGCCTACGTTTCGCGCGGGTCACCGTGTGGTTTTGAGCCATTCGCTCGGCGGCAAGCAACTGCGCATGATCAGCGCCGCCGACGGCGGTACAAGAAACGTCAGCGTCCCGGATGCGGAGCGCGCGCGCTTTTGCCTGACCGATTCCGAGGTGCTGAAACTCGCCGGCGACGCGATCAGAATCGAGGAGCACTATTCGACGAAGGCCGGCCATCCGATGCCGATGGACATCGAATGGGCCAAAGATGATGACGATGCGCAGCTTTACATCATCCAAGCGCGGCCCGAGACCGTTGTCTCGCAGCGGCCCACCACGGCCTTCGAAACCTTCGCGCTCGCTGCGCCGGGCAGCGTGCTGGTGGAAGGCAAGGCCGTTGGCGAGAAGATCGCCGTCGGCCCGGTGAGGATCATTGCCGACGCGCGGCAGATCGGTGACTTCAGGCCGGGCGACGTGCTGGTTGCGGAATCGACCGCCCCGGATTGGGAGCCGGTCATGAAGATCGCCGCTGCGATCGTGACGGAACGCGGCGGCCGAACCTGTCATGCGGCAATCGTGGCGCGCGAACTGGGTGTGCCTGCGGTCGTCGGCGCTGAAGGCGCAAGGGCTGCGCTCAAGGCCGGCGCGCAGGTCACGGTCTCCTGCGCCGAAGGCGAGATTGGCCATGTTTACGATGGCGCTCTGCCGGTGAAAACCACGCGGATTGCATTGGCTGACCTCAAGCGCCCCAAGACTGCGATCATGCTGAACCTGGGAAATCCGGAGCTGGCATTTAAGACCGCAATGCTGCCCAACGACGGAGTGGGATTGGCGCGGATGGAGTTCATCATCAGCGAGCACATCAAGATTCACCCGATGGCGCTGGTCAATCCGGAGCGGATCGCATCGGCGGCGGCGCGAAAAGTGATCGAGCAGCTGGTGCGCAACTATGCCCGGCCGGCGGACTACTTCATCGAGAAACTCTCCGAGGGCATCGGCACGATTGCGGCGGCGTTTTATCCGAAGCCGGTGATCGTGCGTCTATCCGATTTCAAGACCAACGAATATGCGCGGCTGCTGGGCGGCGAAAGTTTCGAGCCGAAGGAAGAGAACCCGATGCTCGGCTTCCGTGGCGCGGCCCGCTATGCGCATCCCGCCTATGCGGCGGGCTTCGCGCTTGAATGCGCGGCGCTGCGGCGTGTCCGCGACGACATGGGGATGACGAATGTTCGCATCATGGTGCCGTTCTGCCGACGCACGGCGGAGGCGCAGCAGGTCATCGACACGATGAGTAGTCACGGCCTCAAACGCGGTGAAAACGGCCTGGAGATCTACGTCATGTGCGAGATTCCGAATAACGTCATTCAGATCGACGCATTCGCGCGGCTGTTTGACGGATTCTCGATCGGCTCCAACGACCTGACGCAGCTGACGCTCGGCGTCGATCGCGATTCGGAAATTGTCGCCTTCGATTTCGACGAGCGCGATCCAGGCATGCTGGAAATGCTCAAGCTCGCGATCACCGGCGCCAAGCGCAACGGCCGCCATGTCGGCATCTGCGGCGAAGCCCCGGCGAACTATCCCGAGATCGCCCGTTATGTTACGCAGCTCGGCATCGACTCCATTAGCGTCAACCCGTCAAGCGTTCTGCGCACTATGCAGGTGGTCAGTGATGCCGAGCTGGCCCAGCCACAGCGGCTGTGGCGAGATAAGCGACGATCGCCAGGGCGCGGGCATTCTAAACCGAGACATTGGAGGTCGGGGTGGTGAAGGACGGCAATTCGGACAGTGTCGTGCTGGCGGATGTTGGCGGCACCAACGTACGCTTTGCCGTGCTCAAGGATGGCAAGCTTGGCACCGTCGAGCATATGGCGGTCGCCGACTATCGGCAGTTCAGCGACGCGCTGGCTGCGTTCATGACGCGTCAAACCGACCTAAGCCTGATCCGCCATGCGCTGCTCGGCGTGGCCGGCGTCGTCGAAGGCGAGCGCTGCGCCCTCACTAACAATCCGTGGGTCGTTGCTGCCAGCGAACTTTGCCGCCGCTTCGGTTTTTCAGATGTCCACATTGTCAACGATTTTGAAGCGGTCGCCTGGTCGCTGCCCCGCTTTAGCCCCGACGATCTGCGAATGATCGGCGGACGCGAGCCGAAAGCGAATGCGCCCATGGTTGTGCTCGGACCCGGAACCGGATTCGGCGTGGCTGCCTATATACGCGGCGAGCAAGGCGATCTCGTCTTGCGCAGCGAAGGCGGCCACACCACGTTGCCCAGCGGTTCCTCGCGCGAGGATGCGATCATTGCGAAGTTACGTGAGCGGTTCGGGCATGTATCTGTCGAACGCGCTCTATCCGGAGTCGGCCTGCAAAATCTTTATCACGCTATCGCGTCGCTCGAACCGCAGAGCGTCCCGGACCGCACCGCGGCCGAAATTGCGCAGGCGGCGGCCGCCGGCCGCTGCGCAATCAGCCAGGCCGCTCTGGATACCTTTTGCGCCCTGCTCGGCGCCGTCGCCGGCAATCTTGCGCTCGGCTTCGGTGCGCAAGGCGGCGTCTACGTTGCCGGCGGCATCGCTCCCCATTTGCGCGATTATCTGCCGCGCTCGCAATTTCGTTCGCGGTTCGAGGCGAAGGGCCGGCTGACTCCGTATCTCGAGGCGATTCCGGTCTATCTTATCCTGCATGACGATCCGGCATTCGTTGGCTTGCAGGCGCTTGCCGCCCGGCGTGCCTAGAACTTGATGCCATGGCCCATTTTGTCACCTTGACGCCCAATCCCGCGGTCGATCTATCGACTTCGATCGATCGCGTCATGCCGACGCTCAAGCTGCGCTGTGCGGCGCCGCGGCGCGATCCCGGCGGCGGCGGCATCAACGTCGCGCGGGTCATCAAGAGGTTCGGCGGCGATGTCGAGGCGATCCTTCCCGCAGGAGGATTCACGGGGCAATTGCTTCGCCGCCTGATCGACGAAGAAGGGATCGAGACCCGCATCATCGAAGCCGAAGCGGAGACGCGCGAAGACTTCTACGTCTCGGAACTGCACACAGGTTCGCAATATCGCTTCATCTTGCCTGGACGCCCGCTGCGCGAACCGGAATGGCGCGAGTGTCTCGCCGCGTTGGCGGCCACCGTTCCGGCGCCGAAATTCGTCGTCGGCAGCGGTAGTTTGCCGCCCGGCGTGCCGGACGATTTCTATGCACGAGCGGCGACAATCGCGCGAGAGCTTGGGGCAAAATTTTTTCTCGATACGTCCGGGCCGCCGCTTGCCGCCGCTCTGGAGCATGGCCTTTACCTGATTAAGCCGAACCTCCACGAGATGAGCGAGTTGGTTGGCGCCGAGCTGGCGAGTCCGGTCGAGTGGCTGACAATGGCGCGCGCCCTGATCGAAAAAGGAAAGGTCGAAGTCGTCGCGCTGTCGCTTGGGCACCTCGGCGCGCTGATCGTCACTCGCGATCAGTCATTGCGGGCGCACGCGCTACCGATCACACCGGTAAGCGCGGTCGGCGCCGGCGACAGCTTTCTCGGCGCCCTCGTTTTCAGCCTCGGCAGCGGCGCCAGTCTCGCCGATGCGTTCCGTCTTGGTGTCGCCGCCGGCGCCGCGGCCCTACTGAATGCGGGGACCGAGCTTTGCCGCCCCACCGACGTCTACCGGCTGCGTGCCAGGACAATGATCGAAGCCGCTTAAGAACCGCTTTTGTTGCGACCTATCGACGTGCTCTTGTGGAGCTGCCGAATAACCACTCAGCAGATCACCTAGGCAAAAGAGCGGATCAGTAGTTGATTGATGTCCATTCTCATCCTGACTTTTTCGCGTCCTCTTCCGACGTTAAGCGCCACGAATGAGTAGAACTGGCTTGGTGGCGGCCCGAACCACCCCTTCGGCTACGCTGCCAAGCATCAGATGACGAACCCCCCGGCGCCCATGGGTCCCGACCACGATGAGATCGGCTGGCCATTGTTTTGATTGCTCCTCAATCGCATCATAAATACGCTCGCCAAGCAGTTTGATGATGATCAATTTTGAATCTGACGCCACTCCAGCCTCACGCACTGTGGCGGCGCGATTTGCGAGTAACTTCTCTCCTTCCTCCTGCAATGCCCTCTCATACTCGGCGAACGGATATGGTTCATCAACAGCCGTATAGGCTGGTGTTATGTCGACTACATGAACCAGTCGTAGCGCCGCGTGTTGGTCCTTTGCCAAGCGCATGGCCTCGCGCAACGCAAGGTCGGAAGTATTGCTTCCGTCGATCGCCACAAGAATGCGCTTATACATTTCCGTCTCCTATATTTGGCCTAGGTGAGCGAAGCACAAGGACGATCGTATCCCTTTAGAGGCCGATTCCATTGCACGGATTGACAGCGCACTCAAAGCAAATCCTCTACTGGCCTCACGTCAAGTCGATATGACTGGTCGCGCATTCGATGGCGGAATAGAGGTGCATGAATGACCCCGCGATTGATACTGACGACATGGAATTCATGAGGCGCGCTTTGCGCTGGCGCCACAGTCCAGAAGGCGCGTTCATTAATGTGATCAATCGAGCTGCAGGCGGTGCGTGACTGGCTTCCAATCAATGAGGCGGTCGACCTCGGCGCCCAGTTTCCGGAGCTTCTCCGTGGCGTCTACTATGAGCACTGGCGACCAGCCGCGACACCGGTGAAGCCCCGCCACAAAGGATCATGTGATCGCGGCCGAACAGGCGAGCCTTGCCCGGCGGCTCGGGCGCCAGTGATGATCTGCATCAAACGATGATCCCGCAGTCGACGCAGGTGGAACAGGGCGACAAAAATGGAATCGGGCTGGCGGCGTCAAATCCCGATGGCATCATCGGCGGGCGTATAGGGAAGCCGGAGAGCGTCGGCGACGGCGCGATAGGTGACTCGCCCAGCGTGCACATTGAGGCCATGACGCAAATGCGGGTCTTCGTCGAGCGCGCGCCGCCAGCCCTTGTCGGCGAGCGTCAGGATGAAAGATGTTGTCGCGTTGCTCAAAGCAAACGTCGAGGTCCGAGGTACGGCGCCCGGCATATTGGCCACGCAATAGTGCACAACATCGTCGATCACATAAGTCGGATGCGAATGGGTGGTCGGTCGCGAAGTCTCCGCGCAGCCGCCTTGATCGATGGCGACATCCACGATTACCGAGCCAGGCTTCATGGCTTTGACTGTTTGTGCCGATATCAATTTCGGCGCGGTGGCGCCGGGCACGAGCACGGCGGCGATAACGAGATCGGCGCGCCGGCAAAGCAGCTCCACCACATCGCGGGTGGAGAAGATGGCGCGCACGCGACCGCCCAATTGAGCGTCGATGCGGCGCAGCGCCTGCGGATCGCGGTCGAGCACCGTCACATCGGCGCCCATGCCGGAAGCGATCCGCGCCGCGTTTGTTCCGGCAACGCCGCCGCCGATGATCACGACACTCGCGCTCGAGACCCCCGGCACGCCGGCGAGCAACACGCCGCGGCCACCGTTCTCCTTTTCCAGGTAGTGCGCGCCGACGTGCGGCGCCATGCGGCCGGCAACTTCCGACATCGGAGTCAGCAGCGGCAGCGTACCCTGCGGTGAAGTCACCGTTTCGTAGGCGATCGCGGTGACGCCCGCCGCCATCAGCGCCTCGGTTAGGGCGCGGTCGGGCGCGAGATGCAGATAAGCGAACAGAACCTGCTCGCGCCGCAGCTTCTTGCGTTCCGCGCCGACCGGCTCCTTCACCTTCACGATCAGTTCAGCGCGGCCAAATACGGCGTCGGCATCCGGCACGATCTCGGCGCCCGCGGCGCGATAATCGGAATCCATGAAGCCTGCGCCTGTTCCCGCAAGAGTTTCGACCACAACTTGATGGCCTTTTTCAATGAGTTCGCGCACCGTCGAAGGCACGGTGCCGACGCGGTATTCGTTATCCTTGATCTCCTTCGGCACGCCGACGAGCATGGCGATCCTCATTGTCGCTGCCGAGCGCATTCGGCAGTAGGGCGTTGACCTATGTCAAGACGATGATTGCGGGCGATGTTAATTGAAATAGTGTGGGCGGGGCCTTGTGGGCCAACTCTAAGCCGCCTTGCGTTCGTGGCTGGGGTGTTGTCCATGATCACTTTCAATGTTGTCAAAGAGCAACACGGCTGGGCCATTCGAATGGGCGAGGGCACGACGACGCCGTTCTGGTCAAGGGATTTGGCGGTCCGTGAGGCCAACTGCTTGGCCGATGCCATCCGACGCCATGGGGAGTGCGCGAAAGTGATTATCGAAGGCGCCGATCCGAGCGATCCGCCGAAGATGATCGGCGGTTTGAGCTCGTCTCGGCTGGAGGTCTTGTTACGAGGATGCTGGGCGGCGGGTCCGCGATGATTTCACACCCGTTGAAGGCATCGTAAGGTGATGCCTGCCGAGACAAATGCTTCGGCGAGCCGGCTGAGCACTTCCCGCAGAAGTGCACTGATCCTGCCGTTGCGCCGCCTCCTGGGGGATACAGGTCCCCATCCACCGTGGGACGATAGCGCGCCTATCCGGGCGGAGTTGTTCAGCGTCGAACGTCTGGAAGAACACGCGCGCAGCCTCGCCGCCGCGCAAGAGGTGGCGGACGGAGAACGGAAGGGCGCCCCGCTCGCAAAACGGCTTGCCGAAAATGAGGCCGTGTTGCTCGCGGCCTATCGCGATATCGCCAAGGCCGTCGATGCGGGCGCGTCCATCACTCCCGCGGCCGAGTGGCTGGTCGACAATTTCCATGTGGTCGAGAAACAGATCCGCGAAATCCGGATCGATCTGCCCGTTGGCTACTATCGGCAGCTCCCGAAGCTCGCCAGCGGACCGTTCGTGGGATATCCGCGCGTGTTCGGCATGACCTGGGCGTTCGTGGCCCATACCGACAGCCTCTTCGACCCTGAGATCCTGCGCCGCTACCTGCGGGCTTATCAAGCGGTCCAGCCGCTGACCATCGGCGAGCTCTGGGCGGTGGCTATCACGTTGCGGATCGTGCTGGTCGAGAACCTCAGGCGCATCGCCAAGAGGATCGTGGATAGCGCCGCCGGCCGACGCACTGCGGATGCTCTGGCCGACGGATTGCTGGGCGCGGGAGGCCACGCGCCCGAACCACCCGACGCTGTGCTGCCTCAGCACGGCAAGACGACATACCCCGATGCGTTCCTGGTGCATCTGGTCTATCGCCTGCGCGATCAGGATCCCAGTATCGCGCCGGCGTTGGAGTGGCTCGACGAACAACTGGCACGGCAAGGGACGACCGCCGACACGGTCGTCCAGGACGAGCACCAGCGACAAGTTGCCGCCACTGTGACAGTGCGCAACATCATCACCAGCATGCGCCTCATCTCAGACGTCGATTGGACTGAGCTGTTCGAACGCATCAGCCTGGTCGACGAGGTGTTCAAGGCGGGAGACCAATTTGAGGAGATGGATTTCCCGACGCGGAATCTTTACCGCACCGCGGTCGAACAGCTTGCCCGCGGCTCTGGCTTCACGGAGCTGGAGGTGGCCGGCGCGGCGGTTGTGGCGGCGCGGCGCGCGTACCGGGCGGATGCTGAAGCGAGTGACGCGCGCCTGGCGGATCCAGGCTATTACTTGATCGCAGGCGGCCGGCCTGGTTTCGAAACAGAGATTGGATTCAAGCCGTCGGCGCGGGCGTGGCCCGGGCGCTTCTATCGTGCGCTCGGAATTGGCGGCTATGTCAGTGCTGGCGCGATCGTCGCTGCCGGCCTGCTGGCCGTCCCGCTGTCTGTCATCGCGTTGAGCAGTGTGGAATTGAGATGGCTGCTGGTCCTTGCAATCCTGGGACTGGTCCCGGCAATCGACGCAGCCGTCGCGCTCGTCAACCACCTAGTAACCTGGGGGTTTCGCGCCACCCTGCTGCCGGCACTGGAACTGCGCGGCGGAATTCCCGAGCATCTGCGCACGCTGGTCGCCGTCCCTACCCTCCTGACCTCGCCCAAGGCCATCGATGAGCAGATCGGACGACTCGAAATCCACTATCTGGCGAGCCCGCATGGCGACCTACACTTTGCGCTGCTGTCCGACTGGACGGATGCGGCGAGCGAGCAAGTGGACGGCGACGACGAGCTGCTGGCCGTCGCCAAGGAAGGCATCGCCAATCTGAACCAGCGCTATGGACCGGCGCCGGGGGGTGACCGTTTCCTGCTTCTGCACCGTCGACGTGTCTGGACCGCGGGTGAAGGCCGGTGGATAGGATGGGAACGTAAGCGCGGAAAGCTAACCGAACTCAATAAGCTCCTGCGCGGCGCCCAGAATACTACGTTCCTGGCGCCGCCTGTCCTGCCCGCCAGCATCCGCTACGTGATCACCTTGGACACGGACACGCGGCTTCCGCGCGAGACGGTCCGGCGACTGATCGGCAAGATGGCCCATCCTCTCAACCAGCCGCGCTTGGACACCGCTTTGGGTCGAGTCGTCGAAGGTTATGGGATCCTGCAGCCACGGGTCACGCCGGCCCTGCCGGTGGGACGCGAAGGCTCTCTATTCCTGCGCGTGTTTTCCAGCGCGACCGGAATTGACCCCTATGCCGCCGCGGTCTCGGACGTGTACCAGGACCTGTTCGGCGAGGGCACCTACACCGGCAAAGGCATCTACGACGTCGACGCTTTCGAAGCAGCGATGGCAGGTCGAGTGCCGGAGTCAGCTCTCCTCAGCCATGACCTCTTCGAGGGGATCTTCGCCCGCGCCGGCCTGACCTCGGACGTGGAGGTCGTTGAGGATTTTCCTGCCCGCTATGACGTCGCCGCCCTTCGCCACCACCGCTGGGCGCGAGGCGACTGGCAGCTTCTGCCTTGGGTCTTCGGACGAGGCCCTCAAAGGGCCGATCGTCGGCCGCGAGGGGGCGTTCCCGCGATTGGCCGCTGGAAGATGCTCGACAACCTTCGGCGGTCGCTGTCTCCGCCGTCAGTCGTCGTGGCGCTGATCGCAGGATGGGCCATGCCGCTTCAAGACGCGGCTGTCTGGACTGGTTTCATCCTGTGGACGATCGCTCTGCCGCCTCTTATTCCCGTGATGGTGGATCTCGCGCCGCGCCGTCCGGGTGTGACACTCCACAACCATTTGCGCGCCTTAGGCGCGGAACTGCGGCTTGCACTCATCCAGTCCGGCCTGATGATCGTTTTCCTGGCCCATCAAGCCTGGCTGATGGGTGACGCCATCATTCGCACACTGGTCCGGCTCACGATAACACGCCGCCGCCTTCTCGAATGGATGCCGGCGGCGCACGCGGCGTTCGGTCGTCGTCTGAGCGTTTGGCGCTTCTACCGAAGCATGGCTGGGGCTGTCGTGATTGGCGGAACTGCGATTGCCGTGGCCAGCATGTGGGGGCACGGGACCTGGCCTTTGGCAGCGGCGTTCGCAGGCGCTTGGTTCGTCTCCCCGGTCGTCGCACTTAGGGCAAGCCTGTCTCACCGCGTCACCGGCCGGCGCCCACTAGCCGAGGCCGACGTGCATCGTTTGCGCCTGGTCGCCCGGAGGACGTGGCGCTTCTTCGAGGCTTTTGTCACGGCGGGCGACAACAGTCTGCCACCCGACAATTTCCAGGAAACGCCCGAGCCGGTGCTCGCCCATCGCACGTCGCCGACCAATATCGGCCTCTACCTGCTGTCAGTCGCATGCGCGCGGGACTTCGGCTGGATCGGGACGCTCAAGGCCGTGGAGCGGCTGGAGGCGACGCTGGCGACCATGGCTCGCATGGCCAAGCACCGCGGCCATTTCTACAATTGGTACGACACGCGCGACCTGCGTCCGCTCGATCCACAATACGTATCCTCGGTAGACAGCGGGAACCTGGCCGGACACCTGATCGCGCTGGCCAACGCATGCCATGAGTGGCGCGAAGTGGCGCTGACGGAACAGCAGCGTTTCCAGGGTATCGCCGACGCAGTCGACCTGTTGCATGGCGAAGCGCTTCGGCTGCGGGACCTGCACCAGCCACAGGCCGTTTCGTGGCGGCGGTTCGACGATGAGATCGAGCGGCTCGAGGCAGGCTTAAATCAGAACGCCGCCGCGAACTCCGGCGTCGAGCAGCGGATTGCGGTGCTTTTAGAGCAGGCCGGGATCCTGGCTGACACGGTCCGCGAGATCGCCCTTGAAGAATACGACCAGGACGGAGCGGACCTGCAGTTCTGGGCGGACGCGATCCGCGCCTGCATCGAAGGCCATCAGCGCGATCTGGGCCAGCCGCTGGCCGGCATCTTGGCGATGCGGCTACTCGCGCTAGAGGACACCGCACGGTCGATGGCTTTGACGATGGAATTCGGCTTTCTGCTCGACCGCGACCGCCTGTTGCTGTCGATCGGCTATCAGGTGCCCGAGGGCGCACTGGATCCCAATTGCTATGACCTTCTCGCATCGGAGGCGAGACTGGCAAGCTTCATCGCCATCGCCAAGCGGGACGCTCCCGCACGGCACTGGTTCCGCCTGGGGCGCGCGGTGACTCCGGTGGCGAACGGCGCGGCATTGATCTCGTGGTCGGGCTCGATGTTCGAGTACCTGATGCCTTCCATCGTCATGAGGCCGCCGGTCGGTAGCCTGATCGAGCAGACCAATCGGTTCGTCGTCAGACGCCAGATCGAATACGCGGCGGCGCTGCGATTGCCCTGGGGCGTATCGGAGTCTGCCTACAACGCGCGCGACCTGGAATTCACCTATCAATATTCTAACTTCGGTGTGCCGGGGTTGGGGCTCAAGCGCGGGCTGGCCGATAACGCCGTCGTCGCGCCATACGCCAGCGCCTTGGCGAGCATGATTGACCCGCAAGCCGCCGCGCGGAACTTCGAGAGCCTCCAGGCCATGGGCGGGCGCGGCCGCTACGGCTTCTTCGAGGCGCTGGACTTCACGCGGGCCCGGATCCCGGAGGGCGAGCGCGTCGCCATCGTGCGCGCGTTCATGGCACACCACCAAGGGATGACGATCACCGCCATCGCCAATGCCTTGCTGGATGGCGTGTTGCGCAGCCGCTTCCACGCCGAGCCGATGGTCCAGGCAACGGAACTCCTTTTGCAAGAGCGTGTGCCTCGCGAAATCTTTACGGCCCCGCCGTCGATCACGGAGACAATGTCGGCGGTCAGAATCCACGAGGTCGAAGAATCCGGCGGCCGGCGAACGGCCAGTCCGTGGAGCGCCACGCCGGCCACCCAGCTGCTCTCGAACGGCCGCTATACCGTGATGCTTACGGCTGCCGGATCCGGTTACAGCATCTGGCGTGACCTGGCGGTAACACGCTGGCGAGAGGATGCCACCTGCGACGATTGGGGCTCCTTTTTCTTCCTGAGGGACGTCGCCAGCGGCGAGGTGTGGTCGGCGGCGTACCAGTCGACCGTGACCGAGCCCGTAGCCTACGAGGTCAAATTCAATGAGGATCGCGCCGAGTTCTCGCGTCGCGATGGGGTGTTTGCGACCAGCCTCCAGGTGCTCGTCTCCGCGGAGGACGACGCGGAGGTCCGCCGGGTCACCGTCTCAAACCTCGGCGATCACCCGCGAGAAGTCGAGGTGACCTCGTACGCCGAACTGGTCCTGGCGCCCCAGGCCTCGGACTTGGCGCATCCGGCGTTCTCGAAACTGTTCATCGAGACCGAGCACCTCTCCGGCCTGGGCGCAATCGTCGCGACGCGGCGGCAGCGAGCACCGACGGAACCGCAGGTTTGGGCCGCCCACCTGGCGGCTGTCGGTGGCGAGGCTGTTGGCAAGCGCGAGTTCGAGACCGATCGTATGCGGTTCCTCGGCCGCGGCGGCAGCGTGCGCACTGCGAGCGCGGTGATGAGTGGCCGTCCGCTGTCGGGCGCTGCCGGAGCGGTGCTTGACCCCATCTTCGCACTGCGTCGGCGTGTCCGCATTGCGCCAGGAGCGACGGCCCGCGTCGATTTCTGGACGATGGTCGCCTCGTCGCGCGCGGAGGTCCTGGATCTGATCGACAAGCACCATGATGTCGGCGCGTTCGAACGCGCGGCCTCGCTCGCTTGGACTCAGGCCCAGGTGCAGTTGCACCACCTCGGCATCGACCGGGGCAAGGCGGCTCAATACCAGCGCCTGGCCGGACACATCGTGTACGCCGCGCCGATGCTGCGTCCGTCGTCGGAGATTATTGAAGACGGCAGTGGTGGGCAGCCAGGTCTGTGGCCCCTGGGAATATCCGGCGATCTGCCGATCATCCTGGTGCGCATCTCCGGCGTCGACCAGCTGGACGTCGCCGGCGAAGCGCTCCAGGCGGTGGAATACTGGCGGATGAAGCGGCTGGCGGTGGACCTGGTCATCCTCAATGAGCGCAACTCATCCTATATGCAGGAACTTCAGATCGCGATCGAGACTATGGTGAGGGCCAGCCAGTCGCGCCCTCAAATTGGCGACGAGCGGCCGCCCGGGCACACTTTCATATTGCGAGCCGACCTGATCTCACCTGAAGCGCGGGCCCTCCTTGAGTCCGTCGCCCGCGTCGTCCTGTTAGGAGCGCGCGGTCGGCTCGCCGATCAGTTTGAGCGCGCGCCCGAGGCTAGGCCCTCGCCTCGGCCTGTGGCGATGCGAGCAGCGCCCACTTCCGGGCTTCAGGTGTCGCGTCCGGCACCGGGCGTAGAGTACTTCAACGGCTTGGGGGGCTTCGTCGCGGAGGGCCGAGAATATTTGACCATCCTCGGGCCTGGCCAATCGACCCCTGCCCCGTGGATCAACGTGGTGGCAAATCCCGGCTTCGGCTTCCAGGCATCCGCCGAGGGCGGCGGCTACACATGGTCGGTGGACAGCCGCGAGCATCAGTTGACCCCATGGTCCAACGATCCTGTTACCGACCGGCCCGGCCAAGCCTTCTATCTCAGGGACGAAGAGACCGCAGATCTTTGGAGCCCCACTGCGCTTCCAGTCCGCGATGAAACGGCGACCTATGTGGCGCGGCATGGATGGGGCTACAGCCGTTTCGAACACGCTTCATACGGGATTGCCGCGGAGCTGCTCGAGTATGTGCCGCTTGCCGATCCTCTTAAAATCTCGCGGCTGAAACTGCGCAACTTTTCAGGCCGTGCCAGACGCCTGTCGGTGACCGCGTATGTCGAATGGGTTCTCGGTGCAACGCGGGCGGCGGGTGCGCCGACCGTGACCACGCGCATCGACGTCCGTAGTAGGGCGTTGCTGGCGAAGAATCCGTGGAATCCGGCGTTCGGCGATCGGGTAGCCTTCGCCGACCTCGCGGGGCGCCAGACGAGCTGGACCGGCGACCGCCGAGAGTTCATTGGCCGCAACGGGGCGCTGGCCTCGCCGGCGGCCCTGGTCAACGGGAACGCGCTCTCGGGACGGGTGGGATCGGGACTCGATCCCTGCGCCGCTCTCCAGACCACCATCGAGATCGCGCCGAACGGCGTCGTAGAGATTGTCTTCTTTCTCGGTGATGCTCCGGATGAAACCGAGGCGCGGTCGCTGATTGCCCGCTACCGCGAGACCGATCTGGACGCTGTGTTATCGGATGTCCGGCGCTTCTGGGATGAGACTGTCGGCACGGTTCAGGTGAAGACCCCCGACCGGTCGATGGACATTATGCTCAATGGTTGGCTGACCTATCAGACGCTCGCCTGCCGCGTCTGGGCTCGCTCGGGATTCTACCAGGCCAGCGGCGCCTACGGCTTCCGGGACCAGCTGCAGGACTGCATGGCCCTGGCGACGGTTCGGCCATCGATTACACGAGACCACCTGCTGAAAGCGGCGGGCCGCCAGTTCGTAGAGGGTGACGTCCAGCACTGGTGGCTGCCGCATTCCGGCCAGGGTGTTCGCACGCGCATATCGGACGACCGCGTATGGCTCGCCTTCGCGGCCGCGCACTATGTCAAGGTCACCGGCGATGCCGCCGTGCTTGAGGAGGCCGCGCCTTTCCTAGAAGGCCCGGCACTCGAGCCAAGCGAGAGCGAAAGCTTCTTCCTGCCGACCATCTCGGACGAGACCGCCAGCCTTTACGAGCATTGCGCCCGCGCTCTGGACGCCAGCCTTGCGGTCGGCCGCCATGGTCTGCCGCTGATCGGCGGCGGCGATTGGAACGATGGCATGAACCGTGTCGGCAAAGGCGGCAAGGGCGAGAGCGTCTGGCTTGGCTGGATGTTACACGCCGCACTCGACGCCTTTGCAAATTTGGCCGATGCGCGCAGCGACCGAACGCGGGCGGCGAAATGGCGGGCGCATATGCGGGCGCTGGCGACTGCCCTCGAAAACCAAGCCTGGGACGGTGACTGGTATCGGCGCGGCTGGTTCGACGACGGCACTCCGCTCGGCTCTGCGACGAACGAAGAGTGCCGTATCGACTCCATCGCACAATCCTGGGCCGTGATCTCCGGCGTGGCGCGGCCCGATCGCGCGGCCCAGGCCATGGCCGCCGTCGACCGCGAGTTGATTCTGCCCCACGATGGGTTGGCTTTACTGTTCACGCCGCCGTTCGATCGTTCGCTGCTCGACCCCGGCTACATCAAGGGTTACCCGCCGGGAGTGCGCGAGAATGGCGGACAGTACACTCACGCCGCTCTGTGGTCGGTAATGGCCTTCGCCAGCCTCGGCGAGGGTGACAAGGCGGCCGCGTTGTTCTGGATGCTCAACCCGATCAACCACGCCCGCACACGCACTGACATTCACCGCTACAAAGTCGAGCCCTATGTGGTTGCGGCCGATGTCTATGCTGCTTCTGGCCACGTCGGGCGCGGCGGCTGGACTTGGTACACTGGCTCGGCAGGATGGATGCAGCGCGCCGGCGTGGAGAGCATTCTTGGGCTTCGCATCGAGGGCGACAAGCTGCGCCTCGATCCCTGCATTCCGGCATCCTGGCCCCGATTTGAGATCACGCTCCGGCACGGCGCATCACGCTACGCGATCGTCGTCGAGAACCCGCAGAGCGTGCAGCGCGGTGTGGCCGCTGCCGAGTTCGATGGCGCGACGGTCACCGCAAGGCCGTTGTCGATCCCGCTCGAAGACGACGGCGGCGCCCATCGCCTTCAGGTTCGCCTCGGCTAATCCTCGCCGATCGGGCACCTTTCGAGCCATGTGAGGGCGGCTTCTGCTCTGTAGCGTTGCTCCGTTCCCACCACCACCTTCATCGCGTCGATCAGGCTAGGAGTGCCTTAGTTTGGAATAGGAACTATTTTGCAAACCGATTGTATTTACAGATGAAAGGATGGCCATCGCCGATTCTCGGTACCATCCCAGTTTTAATTTTGATGACCCCCGACAGCAGCGTCAGGGCGAGCGAGCTATCGAAACGTTCTGCCGGTAGCACGGCTAGGTCCTTTGATCCAGATCAAGGCGAGAGATGCAGCATCTGATCCAATAATTTTGAGCGACATCGGAGACATCAATATCATGATTAAAGATATTGTGGATTTGACGCCGGGCGTAAGGAATACGTCGATCTCATGGAGGCGGGCATCATCGATCCGACCAAGGTCGTCCGAGTCGCCCTCGAAAACGCAGTATCGGTTGCCAGCATCCTGTTGCTCACCGAGGCGACGATGACGGAAATTCCCGAGGACAAGAAAGAACAAATCACGGCGCCGGAAATGGCGCTCTAGGAGTAAAATATGGAATCGCCGCTTAAAATCGAATTTCAAGGCATGCCGGCAACGGCGGAGGTCCGCAGTGTCATCGTGAGTCATGTCGCCGAACTCGAGCAGCGCTGGGAGCGCGTGACCGCTTGCCGCGTCGTGCTCAAAGCACCGGGGCAGCGCCACCGCAAAGGCGGACTATACGAGGTCCATATTCATCTCAGCCTTCCCGATGGCCGCGAGGTCAATGTGGGAAGGACGCCGGCGGCGGACGAGCGGCATTCCGATCTGACGTTCGCTATCAACGATGCATTCAAGCATGCCCGCAGGCAGCTCCAGGATCAGGCGCGCCGCACTCAGGGCCAAGTTAAGCATCACGAAGCCCCATCTACCGGAACTGTGGTGCGGATCGATCCGTCCGGAGATTTCGGCTTCCTTGAAACCGGTGAAGGCGAGGAAGTGTATTTCCACCGCAACAGCGTTCTCGGCGAGGGGTTATCCCGGTTGCAAGTAGGCTCACGCGTGACCTTTTCCGAAGAGGCCGGCGAAAAAGGTACGCAAGCGACAACGGTAAAACTACTGGGAAAACACGGTCTGCGCCTATAACGCTCGAAAAGGCGAAAATGCGCGTTCCCTGCCCTCCTTTATTCGTCGCAGGAAATGCCGAGTTGCGAGAGCGCGTCTTCAAGGTGATTGGCAAGCAGCGGCATGCCGGACACTATCAGGCATGATTTTTGATTAACCTCTCGAACTTCTTGCTCCGATAACGCCTTGAACAATTCTTCAGAACGATCTTCTTCAGCAAAGCGTGGCGAGGCTTGACGCCTCGCTTTCTTAGTATGGCGAACCTTCTCGCTCATGACCCTATTCCTCTATAAAAAGGCTACTCTAATTTCAGGAAATAACTCTTGGCGCGAATGATGCAGATCAACGTCAGGCTTCGCGAATGACGCTACTCTTTCTAATCGTTTTATTGGAGAGTTTTGCTGGCAATGACGACTGATAGCCCTGCGGCCACCGTAGCGGCCGTCGTCGTCGCTCCCACCATCTTACCGCAGTCGGTGCGTCGGAGGATTTTTCTCTATTTGGGCGCCTTGATCTTTCTGTTGGCCTTCGGCGCTCCCTCCGGAGGCCTAATTGATATTCCGATCAGCTTTTTTCTCAAAAACAGATTGCACTTGAAGGCGCACGAGGTCGCAGATTTCCGGCTCGCCTCCAGCATTCCGCTCTATTTGTCGTTTGTTTTCGGATTCATCCGCGACACCTGGAATCCCCTCGGCATGGAAGACCGGGGATTCATGCTCTTGTTCGGCGCCGTCAGCGCCGGCCTCTACGCGTTCTTTGCTTTCACCCCCATTACATACGAAACACTCCTCGTCGCGGTCGTGCTGCTGACGACCTCATTTCTTTTCGTCGCCAGCGCTCAGAACGGGTTGACTTCGACGCTCGGCCAGCAGCATGCGATGCCCGGTCAGATCAGCGCGGTGTGGAACATCTTCGCGTCGGTCCCCACCGTCATGGCGCTCCTCATCGGCGGCACGCTCAGCGGCCTGCTCGAAGACAAGAACGCCGAACAGGCCGCCCACATCCTGTTTCTTGTGGGCGCCGCGATCATGCTCACTGTGACCATTTACGCCGCATGGAAACCGGCAAGCGTATTTGACAACGTCCGTGCCGAACGCGGGCCCACCGCGCATCCGCTAGAGGATCTTAAGCGGCTGGCGACGCACTGGCCGGTCTACCCGGCACTGCTGATCTGGCTGTTGTGGAACTTCGCGCCTGGCGCAGCGACGCCGCTGCAGTATTACCTTCAGAACACCCTTCATGCGGAGGACGCTCAGTGGGGTCAGTGGAATGCAATCTTCGGCGTCTCGTTCATTCCAACTTTCGCGCTGTTCGGCTTTCTGTGCCAAAAGCTTCCCTTGAAGACCCTGCTTCTGTGGGGGACCGTCGTGGCGGTGCCGCAGATGGTTCCATTACTCTTCATCCACTCGGTTTCCGGCGCTTTGATCGCGGCCGTACCCATCGGTCTCATGGGCGGTGTTGCAACGGCCGCCTATTTGGATCTGATCATTCGATCCTGTCCTCGCGGCCTGCAGGGGACCACGCTGATGATGTCCGGCAGTCTTTATTGGGTCGCCACTCGATTTGGCGATGTTCTGGGGACGAGCCTTTATGACTATTACGGCGGCTTTGCAGCTTGCGTGATCGCGATCACCGTCGTCTACGCCCTGATCCTCCCGACCCTCCTGCTGGTGCCCGAGCGCCTGATTGCTTCTCCGGACGGGCAAGCGACCTAGTCTTAGTTCTCAGGGTTCCAGCGGCACGGACATCATCATCCGGACTACATGCGCAGGACCGCACAAGCGATCACGGCGAAACAGCCGCAGAACGTTTCATTGGTTGTTTCATTGCTTGAGCCGGAAAAACGCTCCCAACGACAGCAGAAAACCTAGCGATATTATGGTGGGCCCGGGAGGACTCGAACCTCCAACCAAGCGGTTATGAGCCGCTAGCTCTGACCATTGAGCTACGGGCCCGTACCGACCACGCTCGGTGTGGCGGGACGTGGCGACGATGACATTATATTAGCAGAACCGCCCTATCCCCGCCGACTGAGCAAAAATACCGCCTGCTCGCCGAACAGATTCCAGAACCACCACGGCATTTTCAGCCGCATCCGCCGGCCCCAGGCATTGAGCGCCACCGCCTGCTCAATCTTGGCACCGGCGACGCGGCACAGCGCGCGGAAATCCTTGATGCTGCAGAAGTGGATATTCGGCGTTTCCCACCACGCATAGGGCAGATTGTCGGTCTGCGGCATGTGGCCGCCGAGCGCGACCTGCAGCCGTATCTTCCAGTGGCCGAAATTCGGAAACGACACGATGCCGTGGCGGCCGATGCGCAGCATGTGCTCGAGCACGACGCGCGGCTGGCGGGTGGCTTGCAGCGTCTGCGACAGGATGACGAAGTCGAAGGCGTCGTCGGGATAATTGGCAAGGTCGGTGTCGGCGTCGCCCTGCACCACGGCAAGGCCCTTGGCGACGCATTCGTTGACGCCCTCGCGCGACAATTCGATGCCGCGGCCGTCGACGCCGCGGGTTTCCAGCAAGCGCAGCAATTCGCCGTCGCCGCAGCCGACGTCGAGCACGCGCGCGCCGCGCTCCACCATGTCGGCGACCGCGAGCAAGTCGACGCGCGAGCCGCCCGGGCCGCGCGCCGCCTCCGCCATGGTCAGATCGTGATTGAGGCGCGACAGCATCGTTACTCCCACGCGCTCCCTCTCCCCGGAGGGGAGAGGGTTGGGGTGAGGGGGTTCGGAAGATTCAGAAATAAACCCGATCTTCCGAACCCCCTCAACCTGTCCTTCTCCCCTACGGGGAGAAGGGACGCAGCGTCGCGGCCGCTCCCGCCTTCGCGCTCCTTTGAACTTGTAGCTCGGCGCGTTGCGTACATCTTTTACTCCGTAATCAAGCCGCGTGCTTTGGCGGCGCCTTTGAGGAAGCCGCGCACGATGGTGAACAATTCCGGCTCGTCGAGCAGGAAGGCGTCGTGGCCCTTGTCGGTCGTGATCTCGGCAAACGACACGCGGGCGCCCGCGGCATTGAGAGCGTGCACGATAGCGCGCGATTCCGCGGTCGGGAACAGCCAGTCGCTGGTGAACGAGATGACGCAAAACCGCGTCGGCGCGCCGCGAAACGCATTGGCAACGACCCCATCGTAGTCGGCGGCGAGATCGAAATAGTCCATCGCGCGGGTCAGATAGAGATAGGAATTGGCGTCGAACCGCTCGACGAAAGTAATGCCCTGGTGCCGCAGATAGGATTCCACCTGAAAGTCGGCATCGAACGAGAACGTCGGATTGTCGCGATCCTGGAAGCGGCGGCCGAATTTGCGGTGCAGCGCCGCGTCGGACAGATAAGTGATGTGCGCGCCCATGCGCGCCACCGCAAGCCCGCGCCGCGGATTGATGCCTTCGGCGAAATAGCGGCCGCCGCGCCAGTCCGGATCGGCCATCACCGCCTGGCGGCCGACCTCGTGGAAGGCGATGTTTTGCGCCGAATGCCGGGTCGCCGCCGCGATCGGCAGCGCCGCGAACACGCGGTGCGGATAGCTCGCCGCCCATTGCAGCACCTGCATGCCACCCATCGAGCCGCCGGCGACCGCGAACAGTGAATCGATGCCGAGATGATCGAGCAGCATCGCTTGCGCGCGCACCATGTCGCGCACGGTGATGACGGGAAAGTCGAGGCCCCACGGCATGCCGGTCGCCGGATTGGTCGAGGCCGGGCCGGACGAGCCCATGCAGCCGCCGACCACGTTCGGGCAGATGACGAAATAACGCTCGGTGTCGATCGGCAAACCGGGCCCGACCATGGTCTCCCACCAGCCCGTCTTGCCGGTCACCGGATGGGTGTTGAGCACGTGCTGGTCGCCGGTGAGCGCGTGGCACACCAGCACGGCGTTGGTGCGCGCGGCATTGAGCGCCCCGTAAGTCTGGTAGGCGATCTGCAGCGGGCCGAAATCGACGCCGGCATCCAGCCGCAGCGGATTGTTCGGCGCAAACCGCACCAGCGGCGAATGCGGCGTGTCCGCTTCGCGCGTGCGGTCGGCAAGATCGAGCGTGGCGCTGGCCTCGGACATGAGCGTTTCCCGGGAGTGACGCCTGCCGGCGCCCGTCGCCCGTTGGCGGGCGGTCAAAGGGGCGTAAATAGGCCGGTTCCGCTCGGAGTCAATGTTTTCTTTGCTTTCGGGCCTAACGGCACCTATCAATCGGGCCGATTGCCGGATCCGACCATGCCGAAACCGCCACGCCACAAGCCGCTAGCGCTCGCCGATCTGCGGCGCGAGATCGATCGCATCGACGAGGCGATGCACGAGCTCCTGCTCGAGCGCGGCGAGATCATCGACACGCTCGATCGCGGTGAAGAACACGCAGGAATCCGGCTCGGCGTTTCGCCCCGCCCGCGAGGCCGACATGATGCGCCGCCTGGTGAAGCGCCATCGCGGCAACCTGCCGCTCGATACCGCCGAGAGCATCTGGCGCGTCATCATCTCGACCTTCACCTATGTGCAGGCGCCGTTCTCGGTGCACGCCGACCTTTCCGCCGGCGACGCGATGATGCGGGATTCCGCGCGATTCCATTTCGGCTTCACGGTGCCGTTCGTGCCGCACGCCGGCGCGTCGAGCGTGGTCGCGGCAGTCTCGGAATCCAAGGGCGATCTCGGACTGGTGCCGGCGTTCGCCACCGCCGGCGCCGGCCCGTGGTGGGCGGCGCTCGAATTCGACGCCGCGCCGAAAATCATCGCCCGGCTGCCGTTCGTCGAGCGGCCCAACCATCCGGCCGCCATGCCGGTCTTCGTCATCTCGCGCGTTGCCGCCGACGCCATGGTGACCGAGACCGAGGTCTGGAGCGTGCGGGTGTCCGGCTGGAAGGCGTCCTCGGTCGGCACCATCGCCGAACTGGCCGACGTCATCGCCGTGCCCGACCGCGCCTTCGATGGCGCAGCCCTCCTGGTCTCCGTCGAGCGCGGCGGCATCAAGGCCGTCTCCGATGCCCTGGTCGGGATCGGCGCCTCGATCCGTTCCACGGCCCTCGTCGGCAGTCACGCGACCCGCTATACGATGCCGTAAATTCGCTGACCTCCCGCGAAAGGGGGAGGAGGCGAGCCAACGAGTCGGCCCAAGTGGCTGGACCGATGACAGGCAGCGGCCGGCGGGCTCAGCGGCGGCGACGCTTGCGCAAGCTTCTCGGCCGCGGACCCCCACCCTGCCCTCCCCTTTCAGGGGGAGGACAATGACAGATGAAGATTGAGGAAGCATCACGATAATGACTGCCACGCGTCCAAAACCCCGACCCGGCGTGCTCGATATTGCGGCCTATGTGCCCGGCAAGAGCAGCGCGCCGGGCGTGGCCAAGATATTCAAGCTGTCGTCGAACGAGACGCCGCTCGGGCCGAGCCCGCGCGCGATCGCGGCCTACAAGGCCGCCGCCGATCATCTCGAGGATTATCCGGACGGCTCGGCGAGCGAATTGCGCGAGGCGATCGGGCATGCGTTCGGGCTCGATCCCGACCGCATCGTCTGCGGCGCCGGCTCCGACGATCTCTTGCATCTTTTGGCGCAGGCTTACCTCAGCCGACGGCGATGAGGCGATCCACACCGTGCACGGCTTTCTGATCTATCCGATCGCGACGCTCGGCACCGGCGCGCGGCCGGTTGCGGTGGCGGAGACCGATTACACCGCCAATGTCGATGCCATCCTCGCTGCGGTGACGACGAAGACGAAAATCGTCTTCCTCGCCAATCCGAACAATCCGACCGGCACCTGCTTGTCGTTCGACGAGGTGAAGCGGCTGCACCGCGGCCTGCCGCCGCACGTGCTGTTGGTTCTCGACGCGGCTTATGCGGAATATGTCCAGCGCAACGATTACGAGTCCGGCATCGAGCTGGTGGCGACGTCGGAGAACGTCGTCATGTGCCGCACGTTCTCGAAAATCCACGGCCTCGCCGCATTGCGGCTCGGCTGGATGTTCGGTCCGGCCCATGTCGTGGACGCCGTCAACCGCATCCGCGGTCCGTTCAACGTCAACACGGCCGCCATCGACGCCGGCATCGCCGCGATCAAGGACACCGAACACCAGGAGCGCTCGCGCGCGCACAACGGGCGCTGGCTCGCCTGGCTGACGGAAGAGATCGGCAAGCTCGGCCTGAAGGTGACGCCGAGCGTTGCCAATTTCGTGCTGATCCACTTTCCGGACACCTTGGGCCGCACCGCCAGGGACGCGGATGCGTTCCTCACCGCGCGCGGGCTGATCCTGCGCTACGTCGCCGCCTACAAATTACCGAACGCGTTGCGGCTGAGCGTCGGCACCGAGGAGGCCAACCGGCTCGTGGTCGGTGCGCTGAAGGAATTCATGGGACGGCAGTGATGGCTTCGCCAGTCCTCTATGACCGCCTGGCGCTGATCGGCGTCGGCCTGATCGGCGGCTCAATCGCGCGCGCGGCGCGCGCGCTCGGCCTCGTGCGCGAAATCGTTGCGACGTCGCGCTCCGAGCCGACGCGGCGAGCGCATCCGCGAACTGGGGCTCGCCGACGCCGTCGTCGACACCAGCGCGGACGCGGTCGAAGAACGCCGATCTGGTCATCGTCTGCGTTCCGATCGGCGCTTGCGGCGCGGTCGCCAAGGAAATCGGCCCGCACCTCAAACCGGGCGCGACCGTCTCCGACGTCGGCTCGGTCAAGGCCGCGGTGGTGCGCGACATGGCACCCCACATTCCGGCCGGCGTCCATTTCATCCCCGGCCATCCCGTCGCCGGCACGGAAGACTCCGGGCCGGACTCCGGCTTCGCCGAGCTGTTCATCAACCGCTGGTGCATCCTCACGCCGCCGAAGGACGCCGACCAGGCCGCAGTCGAGCGACTCGTGCAATTCTGGAAAGCGTTCGGCTCAAGCGTCGAAATCATGTCGCCGGAGCACCACGACCTGGTGCTCGCGGTCACCAGCCACGTCCCGCACCTGATCGCCTACAACATCGTCGGCACCGCTTTCGATCTGCGACACGTCACCGAGTTCGGAAGTCCTCAAATATTCCGCCGGCGGCTTTCGCGATTTCACCCGCATCGCCGCATCCGATCCGACCATGTGGCGCGACATTTTCATGAACAACAAGGAGGCGGTGCTGGAAGTGCTGGGCCGCTTCAACGAGGATCTCTCGACCCTGACGCGCGCGATACGCAACGGCGACGCCGAGACATTATACAATGTATTCGCCGAGCGCCGCGCCATCCGCCGCGGCATGACCCAGTTCAATCTGGACTCGCCCGTGCCGGATTTTCAAAAAGCAGACGGCGCGTCGAAACCCGACCCTATGCCGAGGCCTTACGCAGCGGACGATTGAGTTTGAGCCGTCACCGTGAGGTGCGAGCGAAGCGAGCCTCGAAGGGCGACGGCCCGGGCGCCTCGGCCGCATCCTTCGAGGGCCGCCACGCGGCCACCTCAGGATGACGGAAAAGAGTCAGCCGCGCGTCTTGACCGTGAGCGCTTCATTCACCGCAGCGCGCAGCACGGCCAGCGTGAACGGCTTGGTGATCACGTCGTGGATCAGCGCGTCGAGGCCCTGCGCGCGCTCGCGCTGGTCGGCATAGCCGGTCATCAGCAGGATCGTCATGTTCGGAAAATCGCGCGCTACGTTGAGCGCAAGCGCGATGCCGTCCATGATCGGCATGCGCACGTCGGTGAGCAGGAGATCGAAACGCCCCTCCTCCCGCGTCAGCAGATCGAGCGCTTCGCTGCCGTCGGCCGCGGTCTTGACCTCGTGACCGTCCATCGTCAGCGCGCGTGCGCACATGGCGCATAAGGCTTCTTCGTCTTCGGCGATAAGAATGCGCGGCATTTTTGCTTCTTCAGGGTTTGACGGTCACCGTGTTCCGGCGATGATGTCGTGGCGGGTGACGAAACGCACCAGCACGTCGCGCCCGTCGGTGGGCGGCGAGGCGAGACGGCTGCGAAACGACACGGCCTCGCCGGGCGGGAGCGTCGCGCGCGGCGGCACCGCGGTCCAGGAATAGATTTCCTCGTTGGCTGAGTTGCGGACCACGAATTTCAATCGCGGCACATCGGCGATCTTGCGGCTGGCGTTGACCACGCTGCCTTCGACCACGAGGATCGGCACGCCCTCGTGCTGCTCCGTGGTCGTGGCGACGCTGTCGAGCGCCAGCCCGCGCAAGTTCACCGGCAAGCCCAGCATCGAATAGAACGACGCGGTCTGCGGCAAGATGCGCACGACGTCGTTGCGCCAGCCGACCAGGATGGCGTCGACGATGATCAAGGCGAGGATAGCGCTCTGCAGGTTCGACAGCGGCCAATGCAACGACGGTCGCCGAAAGCCGCGCTTGTTATGCCGCGCCGCATAGGTCTCGATGTCCTCGAGCGGCTCGGCGTCCTGCTCGGCGGTGTGTTCGACCTCGATCGGCGGCTGCCCATCGTCGAGATCGACCGGCGCGATGGACGGGGCTTCGACCTCGACCGCAGCATCCGACTCGCCGATGGCGGTATCCATCTCGGCTGCGGGCGGCTCGGCGGCCGGAAATTCGTCTGGCGCCGCCCACGCGCCGCCGTCGACGATCTGGTCGGCGGACTGCAACGCCGGTTCCTCGGCGAAAGTGCCTTCTGGGGCTTGAACCACTTGCGGCTCGGGCCCAATCGCCTCGGCCGCGGCCAGGAGCTTGGCGGCATGGCTCGGCGCCGCGCGCCAGATCGTGCGACAGCGCACGCAACGCACCTGGCGCCCGTTCGGCTGCAGGCTTGCCAGCTCGACATCGTAGGATGTAGCGCAGGTCGGGCAGACGATCAGCATTGGCGAATCAGGACGGTCGGCAGTGTTGGGGCGACCGTAGCACCCGATTTGTTAACGGATTGGAAACCATGCCGGCCGGGCGGCCTCGCCCGACATGGTGCTAAATAGGCGGGACGGGCGAATCGGGTGGCGACCCGCCCCGGCATTGCGGAGGACGGCGTGATCCGCTTCGAAAATGTCGGCTTGCGCTATGGGCGAGGCCCCGAGGTTCTGCGCGACCTGACCTTCCGCATCGACCCCAAAGTCGTTCCAGTTCCTCACCGGCCCATCGGGCGCCGGCAAGACCTCGCTGTTGCGCATGCTGTTCCTGTCGCTGCGGCCGACCCGCGGCCTGGTCACCATGTTCGACCAGGACGCGGCGACGCTCTCCAAGGACGGCCGCGCCACGCTGCGCCGCCGCATCGGCCTGGTGTTCCAGGATTTTCGCCTGCTCGACCACATGACCACCTACGAGAACGTGGCGCTGCCGCTGCGCGTCATCGGCAAGGACGAGGCCGAGTACCGGGCGGAGGTGGTCGAGCTGTTGCAGTGGGTCGGGCTCGGCGATCGCATGGGGGCGCTGCCGCCGATCCTCTCCGGCGGCGAAAAGCAGCGCGCGGCAATCGCGCGCGCGGTGATCGCGCGGCCGCAGCTCTTGCTCGCCGATGAGCCCACCGGCAACGTCGATCCCAATCTCGGTCAGCGCCTGCTGCGGCTGTTCATCGAGCTCAACAAATCGGGCACGTCGGTGGTCATCGCCACCCACGATATCGCCTTGATGGACGAGTTCGATGCGCGCCGCCTGGTGCTGCATGAAGGACGGCTGCATGTCTACGACTAACCCGATCGAGACCATGATCGAGCCGTGGGACGACATCGATCCCGGGGCGGCGCTCGATCGCGCGCCGCGCGGCTCAGCCTCGATCGTGCCGAGTAGCTCGATCGCCGGCCGCTCGCTCGTCGCCGTCGTCGCCATCATGACCTTCCTTGCCGCGCTGACCACCGGCGCCGCGATGCTGGTGGTGAGCACGGCGAACGATTGGCAAGCCGACGTCGGGCGCGAAGTCACCGTTCAGGTCCGTCCCGCCGCCGGGCGCGACATCGAGGCGGACGTGAGCAAGGCCGTCGCCGCCGCGCGCGCCGCTCCCGGCATCGCCGATGTCCGCGCCTATTCGAAGGAGGAATCCGAAAAGCTGGTCGAGCCGTGGCTCGGCGCCGGCCTGCATCTCGACGATCTGCCGATCCCGCGCCTGATCGTCATCAAGCTAGCGCCCGGCGTGACGCCGAATTTTGCCGCGCTGCGCCAGGCGCTGGCGAACCAGGTGCCGACCGCGAGCCTCGACGATCATCGCGGCTGGATGGAGCGGATGCGCACCATGGCCGGCACGGCGGTGGTTTGCGGGCTCGCGGTGCTCGGCCTCGTCGTCGCCGTGACCATGCTTTCGGTTACGTTTGCCACGCGAGGCGCCATGGCGACCAACCGGCCGATCGTCGAAGTGCTGCATTATGTCGGCGCCACCGACAGTTTTGTCGCCAGCCAATTCCAACACCACTTTCTCCTGCTCGGGCTCAAGGGCGGCGCCATCGGCGGCGGCGCGGCGATCATCTTGTTCGGCTGCGCCGAAGCGGCGCGCGCCTGGCTCGCCGGCACGCCCAGCGGCGACGAGGCAGCGGCGCTGTTCGGCAGTCTGTCCATCGGCGTCAAAGGCTATGTGGCCATCGTCATCCAGATCATCGTCATGGCCGTGGTGACGGCGCTGGTATCCCGTTACACGGTCAATCGGACGCTAGAGACCATCGATTGAATGCGGCTATGATCGGCATCGCTCGAACGCCGGCCGCCGGGGCGAAATTCGGCGCGAGGGACAGCGATGCCGAGCCTTAAGTCCGCCGTCAGGCAGCGGCGCATCACGGCGGTGACCGTCAAGCTCGCCATTCTCGGCGTGCTGGTGCTCGTGCTCGGCTTCGGCGGTTTCGTCTGGCTATTGCCGAGCCAGGAAGTCGCGCTCGATCGCAACGCCGACGGCATCGTGGTGCTGACCGGCGGCGCCTCGCGCGTCACCGACGCGCTCGAACTGTTGGCGTCCGGCCGCGGCAAGCGCTTGCTCATCACCGGCGTCAATCCCGGCACCACGACCGGCGACATCGCCCGCCAGACCGTCGACTATGGCCGCTTGCTGAACTGCTGCGTCGATCTCGATTATTCCGCGCTCAACACGCTGGGCAATGCGGTCCAGGCGCGGCGCTGGGCGATCGACCACGATTTCAAGTCGCTCATCGTCGTGACCTCGGCGTACCATATGCCGCGCGCGCTGGCCGAGCTCGCCCATCAGCTTCCCGACGCCGCCCTCATCCCGTTCCCGGTGGTGTCCGACCGCCTGCGCATCGAGCCGTGGTGGTCGAACAGTGAAACAACGAAGCTGGTGCTGTCGGAATATCTCAAATACCTTTTCGCCAAGGTGCGTATGCGGTTCGATACCGTGGCTGAAGCCGACGGTATCCGTCGCGTCGCCGTGGCGCGCGGCTTATAACAGCGCTTACCCGCTCGCCGACAGGTCCGCCTTGGCTCGATCAACGTCCCTACTCATTCGTTCGCTGCTCTTCAACGCGCTGTTCTACGCGAACCTGACCGTTCACATTGTGGTGGCACTGCCGACCTTCTTGCTGCCGCATCGGGTTCTGCTCGCCTTCATCCGCTCCTATGCGAGAACCAGCCTTTGGCTGCTGCGCATCGTCTGCGGCATCAAGGTCGAGTGGCGCGGCATCGAGAAGATTCCGCGCGGCGCCTGCATCATCGCCTGCAAGCACCAATCGGCCTGGGAAACTTTCGCGCTTTATGCCGTGCTGCGCGATCCGGCCTACATCCTCAAGCGCGAATTGATGTGGATTCCGCTGTTCGGCTGGTACACCTGGAAGGCGGGCCTCATTCCGGTCAATCGCGAAGCCGGATTGGCGGCGCTGTCGCGCATGACCACGCGCGCCCGGCAAGAGCTCGCACGCGCGCGCCAGATCGTGATTTTTCCGGAAGGCACTCGCCGCCCACCCGGCGCCGAGCCGATCTACAAACCCGGCATCGCTTATCTCTACAGCAAGGCCGATGTCGCTTGCGTACCGCTGGCGCTCAATTCCGGACTGTTCTGGCCGCGCCGGTCATTGCGCCGTGTTCCCGGCACCATTGTTGTCGAGGCGCATCGAGCCGATCGCGCCGGGACTCGACCGCAAGATCTTTGCTGCGCGGTTGGAGAGCGTTCTCGAGGAAGCAACCGCGCGCCTGGTCGCCGAAGGCCGGCGCGAGATCGCAACACGCGAAGCGGCGCAAAGCCCTCAGGACGATGGCACGGCGGCGGGCTCGGCCTCGTGAGGTCCCTTCAAACGCTCGGCGATGAGATGCAAATCGCTCTCGCGGTAACCGAGCGCCTCGAGCGCGCGAACCGTTTCGACGACGTAATCGCGGTTTTGTCCGGAACGGCCATGGCCTTGTCGCACATAGTGCACGCTTTGCTCGACCGAGAGCCGGCCGGCATATTGCACATGGCCGCGGTCGACGATGTAGGCGAGCGCCCTCACCTGGCGGCGCGCCTCGTCCTCGAGCTCGATCCGCCGCATCGTCTCGAGATAGACGCTGGTGACCTGCTCGCGGCCGCGCAGATAGGCGATGGTTTTTTCGCGCTTTGCGGCGGCGACGCGGAAGGCAATGCCGCGGCACATGCCGCCGCGGTCGAGCCCCAGAACCAGGCCGGGTTTCTCCGGCGTACCGCGATGGACGTAGGAAAACACGCAGAGCGCCCGGTGCAGCCCAATGAGCCGCGCCGGCACCCGCTCCAGCACGTCAAAACCCGGCCGCCACATCAGCGAGCCGTAGCCGAACACCCACAGGTCACCCGTTTCATGCTCGTTGATTGCGTCCATCTTGCGCGCTAACTCCTGAGCCGGTTTCGCTCGCCTAACAGGACGATGCGTGCGGCACAATGGCGCCAATCTAGTATGTTGGATTTGATAGTCTTGAAATCGCCGCACGCGGCGGCCGAATAGGAACCATGCCCGGCGAATCTCCACTCAACATGATGCAGCCGCAGCGCCAGCGGTCGCGTCGACACCCCGCCAGCACCGCCCCGCCGCGCCGCCGGCTATGGCCGGTCGTGCTGCCGATCTGCGTCGTCATCGTGCTCGCGGCGGTCTGGTGTGGCCTGTGGTACTACGCCGCCGGCATTGCCGACCGCACCATGTCCGGCTGGATCGCGCGCGAGGCCACTGCCGGCCGGGTCTATACCTGCGGCAGCCAAACCATCAGCGGCTTTCCATTCCGCATCGAAGCGGATTGCGCTACGGCCGGCGCCACGATCAACAGCACCCAGCCGCCATTTGCCGTCAGCGCCAAGGACGTCAGCGTCGCCGCGCAGGTCTATCATCCCACCCGTCTCGTCGGCGAAATCTCAAGCCCCGTCACCGTCGCCGAGCCCGGCCAGCCGCCGAGCTTTGTCGCCAACTGGTCGCGCGCGCAGGGCAGCGTGAGCGGGCTGCCGCCCGATCCGGACAGCGTTTCCGTCACCTTGGATCGCCCGCACGTCGATCGCGTCGTCGCCGGCAACGGCTCGACGATATTCACGGCCGACCACGCCGAGTTCCAAGGCCGCATCGTCGGCGGCACGGCCACCAACAATCCGGTGATCGATGCGCTCCTGACATTCGCCGCGGCGACGACGCCGACGCTGCATCCGCTGCTCGCCGATCCGGCGCAAGGCGAAGTCGAAGCCGTGTTCCGCGGTTTCAAGGATCTCACACCAAAACCGTGGCCGCAGCGCTTCCGCGAGATGCAGGCGTCCGGCGGCAATATCGAGATTACGCGTCTGCGCCTGGAGCGCGCCGACGCCATCATCGTCGGCGCCGGCACGCTCACCGTGAACGCGAACGGCAAGCTCAACGGCCTCATCCGCGTCGGCATCGCGGGGCTGGAGAAGATCGTGCCGAAACTCGGCATCGATCGCCTGATCGGGCGCGGCATCGACAAACTCAACGGCGGCTCCGGCCAGGCCCAGCAAGGCCTCAACGCGCTCGATCGCCTGATGCCGGGCCTAGGCGGCGCGGTGCGCGACAGCGCCGCCGCAAGCGTCATCGACAGCCTCAACAAAATGGGCCAGCCGACCGAGATCGACAAAAAGCCGGCCATCGTGCTGCCGCTGAATTTTTCCGACGGTTTTGTCTCGCTCGGCATGCTGCCGCTCGGCCAGGTGCCGGCGTTGTTTTGAGAATTACCTCACCACGACGCGGAAAACCGAGGCGCAAAATAACGCGCAAAATTGCGGTAGTGGTGTTTTCCCCGGTACGCCGCACGTCCCCTGTGGTTTTGTGCCTCGCGTTTGGCAGGGACACTGAATTTAGGCGTGGCTTCTACCGGAGCAGCGGCATTTCTGTCGGCTCTCACCGTGGCGGTCGTCGACGTTGCCGCCGGCATTGCGCTTGCAAGATGGGGCTGTGTCTCCGGTCCAGGTGAAACCACAGCGGTTTCCAGTTTCATGACGCGGCTCGACCGCTCGGCGGCAGGCGGCGATGCAAGAGACAAAATAACGGTTGCGCCGCCAATGCCGCCGACGGCAACCGCGACGAACATCGAAAGCGGACGGCGAAAAGTTCTCGGCCGGACTAAATCCGAATAGAAATTATTATCGATCGGCCGCATCACGCTCTCCGGGGCCGCTGGCGAGCCTAACACCGGCTCGGTACACCTGCACGCAGAAAATCCGGGCGGCACGATATATATCGCCATCCTGTCCGGGCGCTTCCCCGTTCGGGGACGCCCTAAATTCCGATACTCCTCATGACGGCGACCGCGCTTGATCAAAGTCAAAGACGATCCGTTGTCGCCGCGCTTTGCGGCCACATCGTTCAAACCTTCAGGAAGGCCAGCAGGTCGGCGTTGATCGTGTCGGCTTGCGTCGTCGGCATGCCGTGCGGAAAATCCTTGTAGGTCTTGAGCGTCCCGTTCTTCAGGAGCTTTGCCGACATCGGGCCGGCAGCGACATAGGGAACGATCTGGTCGTCTTCGCTGTGCATCACCAGCACCGGCACGGTGATCTTCTTGAGGTCTTCGGTGAAATCGGTCTGTGAGAAGGCGACGATGCCGTCGTAATGCGCCTTGGCGCCGCCCATCATGCCCTGGCGCCACCAGTTGGCGATGACGGCTTCCGAAGGTTTTGCGCCCGGCCGGTTGTAGCCATAGAACGGACCTTCAGGAAGGTCGCGATAAAATTTGGAGCGACTGGCCGCGAGCTGCGCCTGCAAGTCGTCAAAGACTGCCTTGGGCAGGCCGTTTGGATTGGCCGGTGTCTTCAGCATCAGCGGCGGCACCGCCGAAATGATCGCCGCCTTGACGACGCTCTTGTCGCTGTGCCGTGCCAGATAGCGCACCACTTCACCGCCGCCGGTGGAATGGCCGACGTGAATGGCATTCTTTCAGATCGAGATGCGCCGTCAACGCCGCGAGGTCGTCGGCATAGTGATCCATGTCATGGCCGTCGCCGGCTCTGCGTGGATCGGCCGTGGCCGCGGCGGTCATGGGCGATGACGCGATAGCCCTGATTGAGGAAGAACAGCATCTGATTGTCCCAGTCATCGGCTGAGAGCGGCCAACCATGACTGAACACGATCGGCTGACCTTTGCCCCAGTCCTTGTAGAAGATCTCGACGCCGTCTTTGGTCTTCACGATGCCCATGGGGTGCCACCTTCGCTACGGTTACCGGCCCATCGCGCATATCAAAATCGACGTAGCCCGTCATCGGGCCGACCCGCTGCCTCGCGATGACGTGATCAGCGCTTGCGCGCGGCGTGCCAGCCGACCGAAGCGTCGGGGGCGGAATTGGTCGAGGCGAAATAGGGTTTGAGATCGAGCAGCGGCGTGCCGTCCATGCAATCGAGGCCGACAACATAAAGCTTGTTGCCCTCGATGCGCTGTAAGCCGCGTCACCGCGACGGCGATCGGATTGGGCCGCACCGGGGAGCGCAGCGCAAACGTGCCGCGCTGCTCGGCATAGTGACGCGGCGATTGCAGCACCAGATCGCGCCGCGCCTTGTCCATCCAATACAGCACCAGCACGTGGCTGACCGTCTCCAACCCTTGCAGGCCTTTGGCCCAGCGCGGGTCGAGCTCGATGGTGCACACCTCATCGGTCTCGCGGCCGTTCTTCGGGCACTCGTCGCGCGTCTTCCACGGCGTGCGGATGCGGCCGATGAAATAGAGCTGCGCGTCGAACCGATCCGGCAGTTCGACGGCGATCTCGCCCTCGCGAACGCCGGTCCGATCGCCGCTCTCTTGGCCGTTTTTGGCTGTTTGGCTCATGATCTTAAGCTTGCCACGGAGATCGCCGGGTCGCTAGGGCGTGTACTCATAAAGCGCCAGGGATGTCCGCTTTCGGCGCTAACGCGGACATAGCGACCATCGCCAATCGGACGCTCGTGACCGGAAGCGCCTCAAGGCATCACGGCTGGAGATGAGAACGGCTTGGTGGCGTCCACCACAAACATGACCAAAGCACGCAGGTCGCCGGCGCCGCTGCTGGAGACCTCCATCGGCATGCCAGGGCCATGTCCCGGCATGAACTGACCGGCCGGAATACGGCTCACACCATGGGACTCTTCTGGCTAAGCTCGCCAGTCAGCACGTAGAAAGTTTCCGATCCCGGGTGAGTATGCACCGGCGTCTTGACTCCCGGCGGCCCACCCACACTGTTGATACGCAGTAAATACTCCGGCGCACTGATGGGCGGCACAGGTCCGATCTCGGCCACCTTGGTGCCGCCCGGTGATGATCCATCCTTCGGACCGAGCGTAAACAGCCAAACCTTGCCTGCCACTTCGGCGACGAGCGCAGTCGGCCCAGCTGCACCTTGGGCTTGCGCGAGTGTAGGGAAGTTGTCGATCCGCCAAAACAATGGGCCTGGCGGGAGTTGCTGGATTTTCTTCTCGGCTACGGACTTGATCTCAAACTCCTGCGCCGAGGCGACAGATGAAGACAGCAACAATCCCGCCATCGCGGCAGCCGATAGCAAAAGCGCGCGCTTGGAATGAAACGAATGGCATGTCATTCGCGATCCTCCTCTGCGTACGACAATTCGAGCAGACGCAAGCTTGTGGCCATCACCGCAGATAGTCAATTGCTCGCCGACAGAGTGGTCGAGTGGGGCGCCTCAAGGTCCGTATTCAGCCCGTCACGTCACTTGGCGTAATGCAGCAGGTCGGTCGCTATCGGGGGACAAACGGAACTTGCGCGACCATCGCAAATCGGTCGCTTGTGACCCAAAGCGAAAGTGGGATTCACCGGAGCGCCTATCCACCTACGGAACAATTCCTCGCGGAAAATGTTCGGCCCAGACAATGCCACGCCGCTGAAGGTCCATGATGGCTACCCTCGGATACTATTTATCCGGCATGATCGCTCTTGGAATTATCGTCATTGGTGCACGCTTTTTTGTAGCTCCTTACCCCGCAGCCGCTGGATTTGGAGTTCCGGTCACTCCTGATGCCCGTTGGGACGCCTATCTTTCCGTGAAGGCGATCCGCGATATTGCGTCCGGCCTATTTATCGCGATTTTGATGATTGATGGATCGCTTCAATTGCTCGGTTGGTTCATGCTGGCGGCGGCTATCATTCCGCTTACGGATGCGATGATCGTTTTAAGTCACGGTGGAACAAAAGCGTACGCCTTCGGGATTCACGGCGCGACCGCTGGAGTAATGTTGATGGTCAGCGGCTTTCTGCTGTCGAATTAGGCCGAGAGTCACCCGTGTGAATGACTCTTGGCCCTCAATCGCAATTTATGAGTACGCACCCTAGTCAGGGTGGGTTTGCGATCCCAACGGGCTTGATCCCATCGATCTTGGGATTTGTCCCAACGGACCCCCTTGCCAGTGGGCGTTTAATCGCATAAAGATATCTTTATATCTAATCGAAGCGGCACTGCCATGGACACTGAGCCCCTCGCCTTTCCAGCCCTGACCACCATGCTCAAGGCCGCGGGGGAAGCCACGCGCTTGCGCATTTTGGCGCTGATCGCCGAGGCCGAGCTGACGGTCTCCGACCTCACCGAGATTTTGCGCCAATCCCAACCGCGGCTGTCGCGCCATCTGCGCCTCCTCGCCGAGGCCGGCCTGGTCGAGCGCTTCCGCGAAGGCTCGTGGGCGTTCTTCCGTTTGCGCGAGCGCGGAAGTGCCGCCGATATCGCACGCGCGATGATCACGCGGCTCGATGCCGACGATCCGGTCATCGCCCGCGACCGCGAGCGGCTCGCCGCGGTGCGCACCACGCGCGCCACCGCGGCGCAGAATTATTTCCGCCGGCACGCCGCCGAGTGGGATCGCATCCGAAAACTTCATGTCGCCGACACCGCCGTCGAAGAGGCGATCCGCACCGCGCTCGCCGACAAGCCGATCCGCTCGCTGCTCGATCTCGGCACCGGCACCGGCCGCATGCTGGAGCTGTTCGCGAACGACATCGAGCGCGGCCTCGGCCTCGATCTGTCGCTCGACATGCTGGCGCTGGCCCGCGCCCGGCTCGATCGCGCCGGCTTGAAGAATTGCAGCGTGCGGCAAGGCGACATCTACGACCTCGCGCTGCCGCGGGATTCGTTCGACGTCGTCATCATCCATCAGGTGCTGCACTTCCTCGACGACAGCGCGCGCGCCATCCGCGAAGCGGTGCGGGTGCTGCGGCCGGGCGGACGGCTTCTGGTCGTCGACTTCGCGCCGCACGATCTCGAATTCCTGCGCGAGGAGCACGCCCATCTCCGGCTCGGCTTTGCGCCGGAGGCGGTGACGCAATGGCTCGAAGCCGCCGGCCTCGACATCGTCCGCCAGCAAACCCTGCCCCCAGGTCCGCACGGCAAGATCGCGGTCTCGCTCTGGCTCGCCCGCGATCCGCGCATCGTGCTGGCCACGCCGAAGACGCGCGAGGTCGCGTGATGGACGCGTCTCGTCCTAGCCGCTTCATCAATGCCGGCAAGCCGCGCGGCATCCGCGTGTCATTCGAATTCTTTCCGCCGAAAACCGCGGAGATGGAGCAATCGCTGTGGGAGGCGATCAGCCGGCTGGCGCCGCTCGAGCCGAATTTCGTTTCCGTCACCTATGGCGCCGGCGGCTCGACGCGCGAGCGCACCCACGCGACCGTCAAGCGCATTCTCGCCGAGACCATGCTGACGCCGGCGGCGCATCTGACTTGCGTCGCCGCGACCCGCGCCGAGATCGATGCGGTGATCGGCGCTTATGCGCAGGCCGGCGTGCGCCATATCGTGGCATTGCGCGGCGACCCGTTGGCCGGCGCCGGCGAAAAATACGCGCCGCATCCCGGCGGCTACCGCAACGCCGCCGATCTTGTCGCCGGCATCAAGCGCCTCGCCGATCTCGAAGTGTCGGTGTCGGCCTATCCGGAAAAACATCCCGACAGTCCGTCGGTCGCCGCCGATATCGACATGCTCAAAGCCAAGGTCGATGCCGGCGCCACGCGCGCGATCACCCAGTTCTTCTTCGAGAACGATCTTTACTTCCGCTATCTCGACCGCGTACGCGCGGCGGGCATCGACATCCCGATCGTGCCGGGGATTCTGCCGGTGCAGAATTTCAAGACGACGAAGACTTTTGCCGCGCGCTGCGGCGCCTCGGTGCCGGCCTGGCTCGCCGACCGCTTCGACGGCCTCGACGACGATGCCGCCACCCGCAAGCTGATCGCCGCCGCAGTTGCCGCCGAGCAGGTGCTCGACCTGGTGGATCACGGCGTCACCGACTTTCACTTCTACACCATGAACCGCGCCGATCTCGTCTACGCGATCTGCCACCTGCTCGGGCTGCGGCCCGCAAGTCAGCAAGAAGCGGTCGAAGCGGAAAAGGATCGCGGCGCGCCCCCTCTCCCCGGAGGGGAGAGGGTCGGGGTGAGGGGGTTCGGACGATGAAGGCCAGCCCCAAAACCACGAGGCGCCTGCGCCGCAATCAAACGGATGCGGAACGAATACTGTGGTTTCGTCTGCGCGATCGCCGGCTCGGCGGCTGGAAATTTCGACGACAATTCCCAATCGACCGCTTTGTTGTCGATTTCTTTTGCGCCGACGCGCACCTCATTGTCGAGCCGGATGGCGGTCAGCACGGCGTTCGAACGGAAGCTGACGCGCAGCGAACAAAGATTTTGGAAGCGATGGGATATCTGGTTCGTCGTTATTGGAACAACGAAGTGACACGAAACATTGATGGAGTTCTCGAAGAGATCAACGCGGCGCTAGAACGCCATAGGCCCGAGCCCCCTCACCCCCACCCTCTCCCCTCTGGGGAGAGGGAGCTGTCGTAGCGAGCTGCAATGTCCGTACTCCGTTCTCCAACCGAAACCACGCTGCGCCGGCTTGCCGCCGAGCGCATTCTGGTGCTCGACGGCGCCATGGGCACCATGATCCAGGCGCTCAGCCTCGACGAGGAAGGCTTTCGCGGCGCGCGCTTCGATGCCTGGAACCGCGAGGTGCGCGGCAACAACGATCTGCTCAATCTCAGCCGGCCCGACGCGGTGCGCGCCATCCACCTCGCCTATTTCCGCGCCGGCGCCGACATCGTCTCGACCAACACCTTCTCCTCGACCCGCATCGCGCAGGCCGATTACGCCATGGCGGAGATCGCCTACGAATTGAACCTCGAAGGCGCCCGCCTCGCCCGCGATGCCGCGCGCATCGCGCAAGACGAGGACGGCAAGCAACGCTTCGTCACCGGCGCCATCGGCCCGACCAACCGCACCGCCTCGATCTCGCCCGACGTTTTGAATCCGAGCTTTCGCTCGGTCACGTTCGACGAATTGCGCGTCGCTTACACCGAACAGGTGCGCGGCCTGCTCGACGGCGGCGTCGATGCGCTGTTGATCGAGACCATCTTCGACACGCTCAACGCCAAGGCCGCCATCTTTGCCATATCCGAAGAGCTCGATGCGCGCGGCATCGATCTGCCGGTGATGATCTCCGGCACCATCACCGACCGCTCCGGCCGCCTGCTCTCGGGCCAGACGCCGGAAGCGTTCTGGAATGCGATCGCGCATGCGGCGCCGTTGTCGGTCGGTTTCAATTGCGCGCTCGGCGCCAAGCAGATGCGCGCGCATCTCGCCGAGCTCGGCCGCGTCGCCGACACGCTGATCTGCGCCTATCCCAATGCCGGCCTGCCCAACGAATTCGGCCATTACGACGAAGGCCCGGACGCCATGGCGGCGCTGATCGGCGAATTCGCCGACGCGGGCCTCATCAATATCGTCGGCGGCTGCTGCGGCACCACGCCCGACCACATCCGCGCCATCGCCCGCGCCGTCGCCGGCAAGGCGCCGCGCGCGGTGCCGGACATCGCGCCGCGGCTGCGGCTCTCCGGCCTCGAAGCCTTCACGCTGACCGCGGAGATTCCGTTCGTCAATGTCGGCGAGCGCACCAACGTCACCGGCTCGGCGCGCTTTCGCAAGCTGATCACCGCCGGCGATTACACGGCGGCGCTGGCGGTGGCGCGCGACCAGGTCGAGAACGGCGCGCAGATCATCGACGTCAACATGGACGAGGGGCTGCTCGATTCCGAAAAGGCCATGGTCACCTTCCTCAATCTGGTCGCGGCCGAGCCCGATATCGCCCGCGTGCCGGTGATGATCGATTCCTCGAAATTCTCGGTGATCGAGGCCGGCTTGAAATGCGTGCAAGGCAAGTCGGTGGTCAATTCGATCTCGATGAAGGAGGGCGAGGACGCCTTCATCGCGCACGCGCGGCTGGTGCGCCGTTACGGCGCCGCCGTCGTGGTCATGGCGTTCGATGAAGCTGGCCAAGCCGACACGCTCGAGCGCAAGACCAAGATTTGCGCGCGCGCCTACGACATTCTGGTCAACAAGGTCGGCTTTCCGCCGCAGGATATCATCTTCGATCCGAACATCTTTGCCGTCGCCACCGGCATGGAGGAGCACAACGGCTACGGCGTCGCCTATATCGAGGCGGCGCGCTGGATCCGGCAGAACCTGCCGCATGCCCATGTCTCGGGCGGCGTCTCGAATTTTTCGTTCTCGTTCCGCGGCAACGAAGCGGTGCGCGAGGCGATGCATTCGGTGTTCCTCTATCACGCCATCGCGGCCGGCATGGATATGGGCATCGTCAATGCCGGCCAGATGGCGGTCTATGACGATCTCGATCCCGAGCTGCGCGAGGCCTGCGAGGACGTGGTGCTCAACCGCCGCGCCGATGCCGCCGAGCGGTTGCTGGCGCTCGCCGAACGCCATCGCGGCCACGGCAAGGAAAAGAAAGAGGCCGATCTCGCCTGGCGCGAATGGCCGGTGGGCAAACGGCTGACGCACGCGCTGGTCCACGGCATCACCGATTTCATCGAGGTCGATACCGAAGAAGCGCGGCGCGCTGCCCCGCGGCCGCTCGCTGTGATCGAAGGCCCGCTGATGGACGGCATGAACGTGGTCGGCGATCTGTTCGGCACCGGCCGGATGTTCCTGCCGCAGGTCGTCAAATCGGCGCGCGTCATGAAGCAGGCCGTCGCCTATCTGATGCCCTATATGGAAGCCGACAAGGACGGCCGCGAGCACAAGTCGTCGAACGGCAAGATCGTGCTCGCCACCGTCAAGGGCGACGTCCACGACATCGGCAAGAACATCGTCGGCGTCGTGCTCCAGTGCAACAATTACGACGTGGTCGATCTCGGCGTGATGACGCCGGCGGACAAGATTTTGGACGCCGCGATCGCCGAGCAGGCCGACATCATCGGGCTGTCCGGCCTGATCACGCCGTCGCTCGACGAAATGTGCCACGTCGCCGCCGAGATGGAACGCAAAGGCTTTGACATGCCGCTGTTGATCGGCGGCGCCACCACCAGCCGCGTGCATACCGCGGTCAAAATCCATCCCAACTACCGGCGCGGCCAGACTATCTATGTCAATGACGCCAGCCGCGCGGTCGGCGTCGTCTCCTCGCTGTTGTCGCGCGAGTCACGCGAGCGATATGTCAACGACGTGCGCGCCGAATATGCCCGCATCGCCGCGGCGCACGCCCGCGGCGAGGAGAACAAGCAACGGCTGCCGCTCAATGACGCGCGCGGCAATGCGCTGAAGCTCAACTGGTCCGGCAATTACCGGCCGCCGGTGCCAAAACTTCTCGGCACGCAAAACCTCGCCGATCTGCCGATCGCCGAGCTCGTCGAGCTGATCGACTGGTCGCCGTTCTTCGCCACCTGGGAGCTCAACGGCAAATATCCCGCGATCCTCGACGACAAGGTGGTCGGCGAAGCGGCGCGCAGCCTGTTTGCCGATGCGCAGGAGATGCTGCGCAAGATCGTCGCCGAGCGCTGGTTCCGCGCCAATGCGGTGATCGGACTGTGGCCGGCGAACAGCGAAGGCGACGATATTCTGGTTTTCGACGACGAAGCGCGCAGCAAGCCGATCGCCACGCTGCATACGCTGCGCCAGCAGCTGGCGCGCCGCGAAGGCCGCGCCAACGTGGCGCTCGCCGATTTCGTCGCGCCGCGGGCGAGCGGCCTTGCCGATTATATCGGCGCCTTCGCGGTGACCGCCGGCATCGGCGAGGAAGCGATCGTCGAGCGCTTCAAGCACGCCAACGACGACTATTCCGCGATCATGGCCAAGGCGCTGGCCGACCGCCTCGCCGAAGCCGCCGCCGAGCGGATGCACCAGCGCGTGCGCAAGGAATTCTGGGCCTATGCGGCCGACGAGACGCTCGCGAGCAGCGAACTGATCGGCGAAAAATACCGCGGCATCCGCCCGGCGCCCGGCTATCCGGCGCAGCCCGACCACACCGAGAAAGCGACCTTGTTCAAGCTGCTCGACGGCGAGCGCAATATCGGCGTGCGCTTGACCGAGAGCTTCGCCATGTGGCCCGGCGCCTCGGTCTGCGGCCTCTATTTCAGCCATCCGGAGAGCTATTATTTCGGCGTCGGCAAGATCGAGCGCGACCAGGTCGAGGATTACGCCAGGCGCAAGGGCTTGACGCTCGAGCAAACCGAAAAATGGCTGGCGCCGATCCTCAATTACGATCCGCTGGCGCGGGTGCGTAGCGCGGCGGAATAGCAACGATAACAGGAGGTTCATGGCTCAGCTCGTCGTCATGTACAAAACGCCGCGCGATGCGGCGGCGTTCGACAAGCACTATTTCGACAAACACGTGCCTCTCGCCAAAAGATTCCAGGCTTGAGGAAATACGAAGTCAACAACGGCCAGGTGGCGACGCCGGCCGGACCGTCCGACATTCATCTGGTCGCGATCCTGCATTTCGACGACATGGCAGCCATCCAAAACGCTTTCGCCAGCGCCGAGGGTCAAGCCGCCGCGGGCGATCTGCAGAACTTCGCGACTGGCGGAGCGGACCTGTATTTTTTGATACCCGCGAGTCTAGCGGCGGCGTTTCAGCTAGTTTGCGATCGCCCGCTCCACGAACAGCGCCGCCTCGAGCGCAGCGCGGTCGCGGCCGAAGCGGCCGACGATCTGGATGCCGAGCGGCAAGTCGCCCTCGTACAAACCCGGCACGTTGACGCACGGCGTCCCCATAAGGGTCCACAGCCGGTTGAACATCGGATTGCCGGTCGAGCCCAAGCCGTGCGGCGCGGCGCCGGGCGCCGACGGCGTGAGGATCACGTCGTGCTCGGCCATGGTGTCGGCCAGCACTTGGCGGGCGCGCTTGGCGGTGCGGCGCGCCGCGTCGTAGGCGTCGGTGGTGATGGCGGTGGCGGCATCGAGCGCCTCGCGCAATTGCTTGCCGAGCCGGTCGCGATGGCGATCGTATTCGAAGGTGCGGGCGAGCAGCGTTTCGTATTCCTGAATGACGATTTGCGCGGCGTAGGCTTCCTCCAGGATCGGCGGCAGCGTCGACATCCACGACTTTGGCGCCGGCCGCTGCCGCGCTCCGCGCCGCGCTTTCGAGCGCTTGTTGCATCGCCGGGCTTGCTTGCGGCCACAGATGGCTGCGCACCAGCGCGATGCGCGGCGGCGCCGGCGTCGCGCGATCGACGCGCAGATCGCGGCCGGTGATCGCCGCGGTGACGAAAGCGACGTCGGCGACGCCGGCGCCGAACACGCCGGCGGTGTCGAGATGCCAGGCGACGTCTTTGACGCCGGCCGTCGGGATCAGCCGATACGACGGCTTGAAGCCGGCGATGCCGCAGAACGCCGCCGGCCGGATCACCGAGCCCGCGGTCTGGCTGCCGAACGCGATCGGCAGCATGCCGGCGGCGATCGCCGCGCACGAGCCGGACGACGAGCCGCCGGGCGTGTGCGCGAGATTGTGCGGATTGCGCGTCACCGCCGGCACCATGGTGGCGAATTCCGTGGTCACGGTCTTGCCGATGACGATGCCGCCGGCGCGGCGCGTCAGCGCCACCGCGGCGGCGTCGGCGCGCGGCTGGAAGCCGGCATAGATCGGCGAGCCGTATTGGGTCGGGAAATCGGCGGTGTCGAAAATGTCCTTGAACCCGACCGGCAGCCCGCGCAGCGGCGTCGACGGCAGTTTCGGATTTTCCGCCGCGCGCCGCGCCGCGACCAGGTCGAGCACGACGAAGGCGCCGACCTCCTTCTCGCGCGCCGCAATCGCCTCGGCGCACATGTCGACGACCGCGCGCGGCGTGAGTTCGCCGGCCTCGATGCGGCGGGCGAGATCGAGCGCTGAGAGCATCGGGATTCGCAGGCATCAGGCAGTGAGGTATCAGGTATCGGCGACGCGGCGAAACCCGGCTCCCGATCAGCGCCTGATGCCGCGATGCCTGACGTGGCCCCGTCATGGTTAACGCATTCCTTCGCGCGCCGCCGGCGCAACATCATTGAGCAGTCCTTAACAGAATTGCTCGCATTCTCTCCCGCATGACGCGTGGAGTTCGTTGGTATCTCGTCGGCTCCTTTGTCCTCGTCGCGCTGATCGCTCTTGCCGGCTGCAGTCATTTCATGCTTGCCGAGCGCGAGCCATGGCGGCACGACGCCGAGATCGCGTGCCTGAATTCCGGCGCGGTGAAGGAATCCCCGGCGCGCGTGCGCATCTCCTCGATCAGCGGGCCGGGCGCGTGCGGCGCCGATTATCCGCTGCGCGTCTCGGCGTTGGGCGAGAGCGGCCCGCTCGGCTATACCGACGAAGCGCCGGTGCCGCCGGGCGCGATCCCGAACGCATCGATGCCGCAGCATTGGCCGGTGACGCAGCCGAGCGCAGCGCCGTCGTCGAGCGTCAGCTCGCAACAGTTGCCGCCGCTGCAGTCGGGCGCGCCGCAATCGTATCCGTCGCAGCCCTACCCGCAGCAACAATATCCGCAGCGGTCATATCCCCAGCAGCCGTATCCGCAACACGGCATATCCGCCGCCGTCAGCAACATCGGTCGGGCAACCGTTGTCGCTCAATCCGCCCGGCTTGGCGCCGCCCGAAGACGACGAGGATTTGGGCGTGCCCGGCGGCCCGCCGCATCCTTATTACGGCGGCCCCACTGCGCCCTACACACCGGCACCGCCGAGCGCCGCTCCACCGGTGCCGCCGCTCGGGCCGCCGCGCGCGCCAGCTGGTCACCGGCTCGGCCGGGCCGGTCGAAGTGAAACCGGCGGCGACGCTCGCCTGCCCGATCGTCTCCATGCTCGATCAATGGATCACCGCCGCGGTGCAGCCGGCGGCGCTGAAATGGTTCCGCCAGCCGGTGGTGGAGATCAAACAAATCTCCGCCTATTCGTGCCGCGGCATGAACGGCAATCCGAACGCGCATATTTCCGAGCACGCCTTCGGCAACGCGCTCGACATCGCCGAGTTCACGCTCGCCGACGGACACAAAATCACGGTGCAATACGGCTGGCACGGCACGCCCGAGGAACAGGGCTTTCTGCACGACGTGCAGGCGGCCGCGTGCGAGGACTTCACCACCGTGCTGGCGCCCGGCGCCAACGTCTATCACTACAATCACATCCACGTCGATCTGATGCGGCACTATAACGGCCGCCACATCTGCGAGCCGGCCGCCATTCCGGGCGAGGTCGTCGCCGAGCGCGCACGGGCGCGGTTCGCCGCGCAACACGGCGAGCCCGCCGTCACCGGCTCGATCGAGACCAAGCCGCGCTACAGGCGCGCGCTCGGTTATACGAAAGAAGATGACGACGGCCGGCCGGAAGCGGTTCCGGGCGACGATTGATTACGCAGGCATCCGCAGCACCGGCTTGATGGCGATGCCGGCGGAGGATTCCTGCGCCGCCAGATTGATGTCGGCGAAATCGTAGAATTTTATCATGCGCTCGATCGGAAATTTCCCGGCCATGATCAGGTCGACGAGCTTTGGGATGAATTCCTGCGGCACGCTGTCGCCCTGAACGACGCCGCGGACGATGCGGCCTTGCTGCAGGAACGGCATTTCGAACGACACTTCGCTGCCCTTGCGGGCGCTGCCGAGCAGCACGCAGGTGCCCGCCGGCATGAGGGCTTCGATGGCTTCGCGGAACACCGCCGGCACGGCCGACGTTTCCAGCGAGTAGCGCACGCCGCCACCGCTGATCTTGCGGATCTCGCCGACCACGTCGGCGCAGGCATTGTGGTTGATCGTGTGCGTGGCGCCGAGCTCGCGAGCGAGCGCCAGCCGCCAGTCATGAACGTCCACGGCAATGATCGGATCGCAGCCGGCGATTTTCGCCGCCATCAGCGCCGACAATCCGACCGCGCCGACGCCGAATATGGCGATGCTTTCGCCCGGCTTCGGCTTCATGACGTTGAGCACGGCGCCGGCGCCGGTCTGGCCGCTGCAGGCGAGCGGGCCCAACAATTCAAGCGGCGCGTCGTTGCGCACTTTGACGGTGTAGCGCTCCTGGCTCAGCGCGAATGTGCCGAACGAGGATTGCTGAAAGAACGCGCTGTAGACCGGCGCGCCGTTCTTCGCCAGCAAGGTCGAGCCGTCGGCGCGGGTGCCGCCCGACTTCAGGCTGCGGCCGTGCACGCAATAGTTCTGCCGCTGCTGTCGGCAATTGGCGCAGGCGCCGCACCACGGATACGACATGACGACGTGGTCGCCGGGCGCAAGCGCGCGCACGGCATTGCCGACGGCATGCACGACGCCGGCGCCTTCGTGGCCGTAAACGGCAGGGTACGGGCTGTCGAAATAGCCGTCGCGGCCGTGCAGATCGGTCTGGCACATGCCGCTGGCCACGACGCGGACGATCACCTCGTCCGGCCGCGGCTCGCACAGCTCCACGGTCTCGATGGCGAAAGGGCCCGACCTTTCGCGAACGACGGCGGCCTTGATCTGCATGAGCGGCTCCTCGCGCATTGTGGAAACGGCGCGCCGGTCTCGTCAATTCCTGCTGGCTTCCATATGCGCCAGCACCGCGGCCGTCGGCCAGCAATCGACCTTCAGCCCGTTGCGCTTCTGATAGGCGCCGAGCGCTGAGCGGGTCAGCATGCCGGCCTTGCCGTCGATCTTGTCGTGATAAAAGCCGCGGTCGGTGAGGATGTGCTGCATGCGGTCGAGCGCGGCGGTCGGCAGTTGCGCGACCTTGCTCCACGGCGTCTCGAACGGCCGCGGGTCGGTGATGCGATCGGTCAGATGGCCGACGAACAGCACGTAGAGATCGGAAAAATTATATTCCTTGATGACGAAATAATTTTTGGTGACGAGGAACGACGGGCCGTAGAGCCCGGCCGGTTGCAGCAGCGACGCGGTCTCGGCGCGCTCGGCGGCCGAGAGCGTGCGGCCGTAGGCCGGCACATAACCGCGCTTGAGCCATTCGCCGATGGGAAGCGTGTTGTCCGGCACGCCGATGGTGCAATCGACATTGGCCGGCGGATGCACCTCGTAGGCCCAGCGCAGGCCGCGCTGCCAGCCTTTGCCCTCCAGTTGCTTGGCGGCGGACGCCAGCGCGTCGGGCACCGAGGTCCAGATATTGGGACGGCCGTCGCCGTCGAAATCGACGGCGTATTTGACGTAGTCCGACGGCATGAACTGGGTCAGCCCCATGGCGCCGGCCCAGGAGCTGGTCATGTCGGCGAGCTTGACCTGCGCCCTCGTCCAGGATTTTCAGCGCCTGCAAAAATTCGTCGAGGAATTTTTCCTTGCGCTTGCCGAGATAGGCTTGCGTCGCCAGCACGCGGATGGCGTTGCGCTTGTCGCGGGCGCTGCCGTAATCGGTTTCGCGGCCGAAGATGGCGAGCACAATGGTCGGCGGCACGCCGAATTGCTTTTCGATTGTCCCGAGCGTGTCGCGATACTGATCGAACAGCTTGCGGCCTCGTCCGGCGAGACTGTCGAACGTCGACTCTTTCAGATAGTCCGCCGGCGTCAGCACGAATTCCGCCTGCCCGCCCGACGGCCGCTCCGGCCGGCCCGGCAAAACAAGCTCGGGCAGCGACAGATCGGGCTCAAGCCCGCGCGTCGCCAGATCGAAGGTCGCGCGCGACACGCCGAGCGCCTGCGCCTGCGGCCACAGCGATTGCAGCCAGGTCTGGAACGCCGCGTCCGCGAATGCGGCGTCCAAGATGCAAAGAGCAAAAAGATTGCGGCAGTAAAAATGGAGCGGCATCGCAGCGATGCGAACTCCCTCTCGCCCAGCAGGGGAGAGGGTTGGGGTGAGGGGCGTTGCCGATCGAGAGGCCCGAGCCCCCTCGCCCCGGCCCTCTCCTCTACGGGGAGGAGGGAGAAATCATCACACGCGCCACTACGATGAACGAGCGACAGAAACGGCGCAACGAGCGAGGCCTTGAACGCAGTCATCGCACCGCCAGGATGAACAGGCGCGGAAATCGCAGCAGCACCTTGCCGTCGTAGCGCGGCTTATAGGCGCCGATGATCTTCTTGGTATAGGCGGCGAGAAATTTTTCGCGGTCGGCGGCGTTGAGCGGCGACAGGAACGGCTGCAGCGACGAGCCCTTGAACCATTCGGTGATCGCCTCCGGCGACGCCATCACGTGGTTGTAGACGCTGTGCCAGATGTCGATGTGGGAGGCGACCGGCTTGAGCAGGTCGTAAAAGGCTTCCGGCGACGGCAGGTCGTCGCGCGCCGCGGCCTTGATCTCCGGATGATCGCGCCACGGGCCTTCCTCGCCGACCTCGCGCTGGAACTTAAGCGCCGGCTCGCGCGTATTGTCGGGCATCTGGATCGCCAGCACGCCGCCTTTCGGCATGCCTTCGAGCAGCCGCCGCATGATCGCCGGATGGTCCGGCAGCCATTGCATCACCGCGTTGCCGAAGATGAGGTCGGTGCGCGGGTCGGGCTGCCAGGTGGCGATATCGGCCTCGACGAAGCTGCATTGCGGCAGCCGCTGGCGCGCCTTCTTGAGCATGTCGGGCGAGGAATCGAGCCCGACGATTTCCGATTGCGGAAATCGCTCGACCAGAAGCTCGGTCGAGTTGCCCGGCCCGCAGCCGAGATCGACAATGAGCCGCGGCCGCTGCAGCGGCACTTGCGCCACCAGGTCGCGCGGCGGCCGGGTCCGGTCATCCTCGAATTTGAGATACTGCGTCGCGCTCCAGTCTTCCATCGCCTTCGCTGCCTCGGATTTGATTCGGACGGCAATCTACATCAAGTCGAGGCCGAAGCGCTCGGTCCGATTTCGGCTTGGACGGCGGCGGCGCGCAAATGATGATCCTGCGCGAACACGCAGATACACCGCCGGCACCACGAACAGCGTGAACAAGGTGCCGATCGACAGGCCCGAGGCGATGACGATGCCCATCTGGAAGCGCGACACCGCGCCGGCGCCGGTCGCCGTCACCAGCGGAATGACGCCGAGCACCATGGCGGCCGTCGTCATCAGGATCGGGCGCAGCCGGATGCCGGCGGCTTCCTCGATCGCCTCGCGCTTGGAGCGGCCCTGTTCCTGCAGGTGGTTGGCGAACTGCACGATCAGAATGCCGTGCTTGCTGATCAGGCCCATCAGCGTCACCAGGCCGACCTCGGTGTAGATGTTGAGCGACATGCCGCCGAAGCCGAGCGAGACGAAGATCAGCGCGCCGGCGATCGACATCGGCACCGAAACCAGAATGATCACCGGATCGCGGAAGCTCTCGAACAAGGCGGCGAGCGCCAGGAAGATGATGATCAGCGCGAAGCCGAACGTGGCGATGAAGCCGCTCGTCTCCTGAACGTATTGCCGGCTCAAGCCGCCGTAATCGACCGAGTAGCCCTCGGGCAGCGTGCGCGCCGCAAGATCCTGCAAAAACTTGAGCGCATCGCCCTGCGCCACGCCGGGCATGGCGACGCCGACGATCTGGGCGCTGTTGAGCTGCTGAAAGTGATTGAGCGATTCCGGCACCGTCTTGGTCAGGACGGTGGCGATGGTGGACAGCGGCACCAGGGTGCCGTCTGCCGTGCGGATGTAATAGTCGAGCAATTGCTGCGGATTGAGCCGGTAGCGCTGCTGCACCTGCGGGATCACCTTGTAGGAGCGTCCGCTCATGCTGAAGTAATTGACGAAGCCGCCGCCGAGCAGCGCCGACAGCGAGCTGCCGACGTCGCTCATCTTCAGGCCGAGCTGCGCGGTCTTGTCGCGATCGATGATCACGTTGGCTTGCGGATTGTCGATCTTCAGATCGCAATCGAGAAAGATGAACATGCCGCTCGCCAGCGACTGCTGCAGAAATTGCTGCGCCACGGTGTTGAGGCGCTCGAACGGCTCCGTGGTGACGATGACGAACTGGATCGGCAGGCCGAAGCTGCCCGGCAGCGCCGGCGGCTGAAACGCGGCGATCCGGACGCCCGCGACCTTGCCGACCTCCTGCTGGATGATCGGCTGCAGCGTATTGGTGGTTTGCGCGCGCTGGTCCCAGGGTTTCGTCACCATGCCGGCGATCGACTGGCCGGGCACGTCGAGCTGAAACACGTGCTCGGTCTCCGGGTGCGAGGCGAAGATCTTGTAGACTTGGCGCGAATACATCTGGCGCTGCTGCAAGCGTGGCGTTGGGCGCCGCGACCGATTGGGTGATGATGACGCCCTGGTCCTCGGTCGGCGCCAGCTCGGTTTTGGCGCTGGCGAACAGGAAATAGATGCTGAAGAGCACGATGGCGGCGAACACCAGCGTCACCGGCAGCGTATTCAAGCTGCCGTGCAGCCAGCGTTCGTAAGACCCGCGCAGCCGGTGAAACTGCCGGTCGATGAACAGCGTCAGCCGCGACTCCCAGCCGCCGCGCTCCGGATCGGGCGCTTTGAGCAGGCGCGAGCACAGCATCGGCGACAGGGTCAGCGCCACGATGCCCGATATGGTGACCGCGCCGATCAGCGCGAAGGCGAACTCCGCAAACAGCGCGCCGGTAAGCCCGCTCTGGAAGCCGATCGGCACATAGACCGCGGCCAGCACCACGGTCATGGCGATGATCGGGCCGCCGAGCTCGCGCGCCGCCTGCGTGGCAGCGTCCATCGGCGTCATGCCTTCCTCGAGATGGCGGCTGACGTTCTCGACCACGATGATGGCGTCGTCGACCACGAGGCCGATGGCCAGCACCAGCGCCAACAGCGTCAACAGGTTGATCGAATAGCCGAGCGCCAGAAGAATAATGAGCGTGCCGATCAACGACAGCGGAATGGCCACTGTCGGGATGATCGATGCGCGCATCGAGCCGAGAAAGATGAACACCACCAAGGTCACGATGATCAGCGCCTCGGCGAGGCTGCGGATCACCTCGTTGATCGCGCTGTGCACGAATTCGGTGGAATCGTAGATGATCTCGCCGTTGAGCCCGTGCGGCAGCAGCGCCTGGATTTCCGGGAACACCTTGTGGATGCCGGCGATCACCTCGAGCAGATTGGCCGACGGCGCCACCAGGATGCCGATATAGACCGCCTGCTTGCCGTCGAAGCCGACTTCGGACTCGTAGTCTTCGGCGCCGAGCGTGACATTGGCGACGTCTTTGAGCCGCACGATGGCGCCGCCGCTTTGCTTGATCACCAGATTGCGGAACTCTTCCGCCGAATGCAGGCTGGTGGAGGCGGTCAGATTGACCTGCACCATCTGGCCTTTGGTATTGCCGATGCCGGATATGTAATCGTTGGCGGTGAGCGCCTGGCTGACATCGGTCGCGGTGAGCCCGAAGGCCGCGAGCTTTTGCGGATCGAGCCAGGCGCGCAGCGCAAAGACCTTCTGGCCGAGCAGTTCGGCGGTCTGCACGCCCGGCACCGCTTGCAGCTTCGGCTGCACCACGCGCGTCAGATAATCGGTGATCTGGTTCGGCGCCAAAGTGTCGCTGTTGAAGCCGATATACATGGCGTCGATGGTCTGGCCGATCTTCACCGTCAAGGTCGGCTGCAGCGTGCCGGGCGGCAGCTGGTTGAGGACCGAAGCGACCTTGGTGTTGATCTCGGTCAGCGCCTTGTCGGCGTCGTAGTTGAGCCGCAGCGTCACCGTGATGGTGCTGACGCTGCTCTGGCTGACCGAGTTCATGTAGTCGATGCCGTTGGCCTGCGCGATGGCATTTTCCAACGGCGTGGTGATGAAGCCCGCGACCACGTCGGGATCGGCGCCGTAATAGATCGTCGTCACGGTGACGAGCGCGTTTTCGGTGCGCGGGAATTGCAGGATCGGCAGCACCGCATAGGCGCGCAAGCCGAGCACCAGGATCAACAGGCTGACGACCGAAGCGAGCACCGGCCGGCGGATGAAAATGTCGGTGAACTGCATGCGCATCGAGCATGTCCCGCCGTATCATCGGATCTGCACGACGGCACGTTGGGCGCCGCGTCCGCCGTCGGCGTCACCGAATTGTCGATCAGCACGATCGAGCCGTTGTGCAGCTTGAGCTGGCCGGAGGTGACGATCAGGTCGCCTTCGCTGACACCCTTAAGCATGGCGACCTGATCGCCGCGCGTCGAGCCGGTGGTGACGAAACTTTGCCGCGCCACCAGTTGCGGCTTGCCGTCGGCGCCGGCGCCTTTGCTGTCGACGATGTAGACGGTGTCGCCATAGGGGCTGAACGTGATCGCGGTCTGCGGCAGCGTGATCAGGTTTTGCGGCGCGCCGGTCGGGATATCGACCGTGGCATACATGCCGGGAATGAGCTTGCGGTCGGCATTTTTCAGCGTCGCGCGGACCTGGACGTTGCGGCTATTGGCGTCGACCTTCGGATTGATCGCCGAAATCTCGCCGGTAAAGGTTTGATCCGGATAAGCATCGACCTTCACCGCGATCGACTGACCCATGCGCACCTGATCGACCGCCTGCTGCGGCACGAAGAAGTCGAGGAAGATCGGATCGAGCGCCTGCAAGGTGACGATGACGGTGCCGGCGCCGAGATATTGGCCGAGATCCACCTGGCGAAGGCCGAGATGGCCGGTAAACGGCGCGCGCAGGAATTTCTTGTCGAGAATGGCCTTTTGCTGCGCCACCTGCGCCTTGGCGTTCTTCAGGTTCGCCACATCGGTGTCGAGCGTCGCCTGGCTGACCGCCTGCAGCTTGAACTGCTTCTGGTCGCGGTCGTAGGTGATCTCGTTCAATTCGGCGGTGGCCTGCAGCGATTCGAGCTTTGCCACGTCGTCGTCGGCGCGCAGTTTTAACAGCAGCGTGCCCTGCTCGACATCGTCGCCGGAATTGAACGCGATTTGATCGACGACGCCGGAGACTTCCAGCGACAGATCGGCGCCCTTCACCGCGCGCAAGCTGCCGACCGCCGCGATCTTCGGCTGCCATTCGCTCACATTGGCCTTGCCGGCGGTGACGGTCTGCGGCGGCTGCGCCATCGTGCTCATGAACTTCTTGATCATCGCCGCCTTGAACGCCTGGAATCCGAAGACCCCGCCGAACACGAGGGCGACCGCCGCAAGCATGATCACCATGCGCTTTGTCATTGCACGGCTCCCATTCGCCGCCGGCGTGCCCGGAACGGTGTTCGGCGCGGCGACCGCCGCCGGATCGGGATCCGGCGTATAGGGATTGGGGGCTATGTCGGCGCGGTTCCACCAGCCGCCGCCGAGCGCCTGAAACAGCGCGGCGGTGTCGGCATAGCGCGCGGCTTGCGCCTGCACCACGGCGAGCCGCGCCTGCTGATAACTGTGCTGCGCATTGAGCAGTATCAGGTAGGTAATGGCGCCGAGGCGATATTGGCCGCGCGCGAGGTCGAGCGTTTCGGAGGCGGCGCGCAACGCCGCGCGTTGCGCCTTCAACGTCGCGGCGTCGAGTTGCAACGCCCGCAACGCGTCGGCGACGTTCTGGAACGCCGCGAGCACGGTGCCGCGATATTGCGCGCCTGCTTGATCGTAGGCCGCTTCGGCGGCGCGCTGTTGGTGCAACAGCGTGAAGCCGTGGAAAATCGGCTGCGTGCCGCTCGCCAGCGCGCTCCAGATGATCGCGTTCGGCGTGAACAAAGCCGCGGTGGTGACGGCGGCGCTGCCGTATTCGCCGGTGAGCGTGAACTGCGGCAGCCTATTGGCAATGGCGACGCCGATCTGGGCGCTGGCCTGATGCAACTGCGCCTGCGCGGCGCGCACGTCGGGCCGCTGCTCGACGAGTTGCGACGGCAGGCTCACCGGCAGATCGGTCGGCAGCCGCAGCGACGCCAGCGTGAGATGATCGTTGCGCGCATCGTTGGGGAAGCGGCCGATCAGCGCCAGCATCACGTGGCGTTGCTGCTCGAGCTGTTTCTGCAGCGGCGGCAACGTCGCCTGCGCGTTCGCCACTTCGGATTGCTGGGTCAATACGTCGGTCTTCGCCGCGGCGCCGGCGTCGAATTGATCGTGTACGACCTTGAGCTGGTCGATCTCCGACTTGATGATGTCGTGCGTCGCGTCGATCTGGCCGCGCAGCGACGCCTCTTGCACCGCCGCCGTCACCACGTTCGAGGTCAAGGTCAGATACGTCGCCTCGAGCTGGAAGCGCTGATAGTCGGCCAGCGCCGCCTGCGTCTCGATCAGCCGGCGCTGACCGCCGAACACGTCGGGCGCATAGGAGACGTTCACCGTGGACTGGAACAGATTGAAGATGAAGGGCGGGCCGACGCCGCCGAATTCGGACGGCGAGAATTGCTGACGCTCGGCCGACGCATTGGCGTCGAGCTGCGGCATCAGCTTGCCCTCCGAGGCGTAGAGATTTTCCTTGGCCTGCCACAGCGCCGCCTGCGCCGCCTGAAGGCTCGGATTGGCTTGCAAGGCTTCGGCGATCAAACCGTCGAGCTCCTTGGAATGAAAAACCTTCCACCATTCGCCGGGAATATCGCGACCGATGTCGAATTTCTGCGCCGCGCCGCTGGCGATATCGACCGACGTCGTCGCCGCGAGTCGGCCTTCGGGCGTATAGCCGCTGACCGGCGGCGCCGGCGGCACCGCGAAATCCGGCCCGACCGCGCAGGCCGACAGCGCCAAAAACGACAACGCCGCGCCGGCAGCTTTCGGCACGACCACGCCGAAACCACGCACACCACGAGCCTGTTGCGCGAGCGCCGACGGGCGCTTGCGCCCATGCCACTGACCGACATGCAACTGACCGAACAAGACCACTTCCTCTACCCCGAACAGGGCAACCTAGTTATTTACTATCCGGTTAGTCAATAACTTGACATTTACCATATTCGGCGCCTAGCTGGCGCAATGACAGAAGTCCTGGAAGCGCGGACGGAAACCCGGCGGCGGCGCAAAGCCGAGCGCCCGCAGGAGATTCTGGAAGCCGCCTTCGTCGAATTTTCCCGCAACGGCTACGCCATGACCACGCTCGACCGGGTCGCCGAGCGCGCCGGCGTCACCAAGGGCACGATCTACGTCTATTTCGAGAACAAGGAACACCTGTTCATCTCCATGGTGCGCGAGGTCACCAAAACCACGCTCGACACCGTGCACGAGATGCTCGAGACCCACGACGGCACGACCGCCGATCTGTTGCGCGCCCAATTCAGCTTCATCTACCAGCACATCGTCGAGGACCGCCGCCGCCGCGAAGTGTTGCGCATGCTGATCGCGGAAGCGCCACGATTCCCTGAGCTCGCCGACCGTTATCACCAGGAAATCCTGCGCCCCTGCCTCGACATGCTGCGCCAGGCGATCCGGCGCGGCATGGACCGGGGCGAATTCCGCAATTCCGCGATCGTCGACTTGCCGCAGATCGTCATCGCGCCGATCGCGCTGGTCGATATCTGGATGATGATGTTCGACGACCGCCAGCCGCTGGACATGAAGGCCTACTTCAACGCCCACCTCGATCTGGTGCTCAACGGCTTGTTGGCGAAGTGAAAATGTCATGACACATCGATTCACAATCGTGACTCTTGCGGCCACGGCTGTGCTGATGGCACTGACCCCGCCCGCTCACGCCGCGGCCAAGCTTGCAAGTCCCGCGCACCCCACCGAGGCGACGGCCCCGCGCGATGCCGGTGATCCGATCATGGCGATCGTGTCGACCAAGAGCCAGCAGGTGACGATCTACGACGCCGACGGCTGGATCCTGCGCGCGCCGGTTTCGACCGGCATCAAGGGACGCGAGACGCCGGCCGGGGTCTTCAGCGTCGTGGAGAAGGACAAGGACCACCACTCCAACCTCTATGACGACGCCTGGATGCCGAACATGGAGCGCATCACCTGGTCGGGCATCGCGCTGCATGGCGGGCCGCTGCCCGGCTATGCGGCCTCGCACGGCTGCATCCGCATGCCCTATGACTTTGCCGAGAACCTGTTCGGCAAGACGCAGATCGGTATGCGCGTGATCATCGCGCCGAACGATGCGGAACCGGTCGCGTTTTCCGATCCAAAACTGTTCGTGCCGAACGCGGATGCGCTTACTGCCGCGCCGGCGCGCGCCGAAACGCTCGCGCGAGAGGCTGCCGACGCCGCCAAAGCGGCCGACGAGGCCAAGACCGCCGCAGCCGTAGCGGCGCGCGAGGCGGCGGCGGCGCCTGCGGCCGTGCGCAAGCTGGAAATGCTAAAGGCGCGCGCCGACGCCGAGCTCGCTTTCGCCGAGAAACTGCTCGCCGCCGCCAAGACCGACCAGGACAAGGCGCGTACCGATGACGCGAGACAGAAGGTCGCCGCCAAGGCCGCCGACCTTGGCACGCAGCTCGAAGCCGCCAAGGCCGACGCCAAGGCGAAGCTCGACTCCGCCGCCGCGGCGAAGGACGCGCTTAAGACGGCCGAGGCCAAGCGAACCGAAACGGCCTCCGCGGCGCGCGATGCAAAACTCGCGCTCGAGCCGGTCTCGGTCTTCATCAGCCGCAAGACCAAGAAGCTTTATGTGCGGCGCGGCTTCCAGGCCACCATCGAAGTCCCGATCGCAATCCGCGATCCCGACAAGCCCATCGGCACCCATATTTTCACCGCGATGGCGCGCACCGACACCGGCCTGCGCTGGACCGCGGTCACGATCGACGACGGTGACGACGCCAAGGACGCGCTCGACCGCATCGCCATCCCGCAGGATGTGCTCGACCGCATCGCGCCGACGGCCGCGCCGCGATCCTCGCTCATCATCTCGGACGAGCCGCCGAACCGCGAGCAGAACTATCGCACCGAGTTCGTCGTCGTGCTGAACAACCAGCCCCAGGGCGGCCTCGCCATCCGCAAGCCCGCGAGTGACATCGTCGCGCGCGACATGGGAGGCTACGGCTACGGTTATGCGCGCCAGTATGGCGGCCCGTACGGTGGCACGTCCTACTATTATCCGCGGTGGTGATAACGCAGGGCGCCGCGTGAGATCAGGCGTCTGCGCGCTCGTAAAGCAGCCATTCGCCGTCTTCCGTCCGCGGAAACTCCTGATCGCAGTTCTCGCACGCAGGGATCATGCCCGGCGGTGTTTGGCGGCGAACGACGGCATATTTCACGTGGCAGCGCGGGCAGCCGAAGCTCGCACTTGCCGGCGCCCAGTTCGTGCGCCGTTGCAGAATGCGTTGCAGAACCGCCCTGCTTTGGGTGGTCATTTTGCCGCCGCGCTATTCGACTAGATCGAGGGATAGCGGCGGCAAATCTCGGCAATACAGTCTCGGTATTGGCGATTATAATTATCGATCGCCTGCACATTGAAGAGCATCAGCTTTTGCCGGGTGTCGGGATCGGGTGCCCCCGCTTCCGCATCCAGCTCGAACTGCTTTTCGATAAGGACCGACATTGCGTCGGTATTATCGGCAATAACGCGCCATAAGGCGTCGTCAGTCAGCTGTGAACTACGCACGGCTACCCCTCACACTGTACATCACCCGCAGGCCATTCTGCGGTGGTAAGGCTAAAAACTGCTTAATGGCGTTTTTTGGGGGCAGCGGTCACGTTTGGGTCCGCACTCGGATCCAAAAATGCCGTCATCTCCGCACGAGGTTGCCGCCGGGGGGCAATCATGGCGGAGCAGTCAGCCGAACCTATCCCGCCCGATTTTGCGGAAGCCTTTGCCTATGCGGTGTTGGTCTATGAGATTTGGACTCCCGAGGAGCCGGGACGCTTGATCCAGATCGGGTCACGATATTATTCGATCATTGAGGTATGCGGGTTCGTCGATCTATTCACCGACCGGTTACCCGAGCGGGTCTACCTAAAACTACGCTCGTACATGCACGACTATCCGGACGGCAAATTTAAAGCCGACCTTGCCGCCAATCCTTCATATGCAACGGCGGTTCGATGTCTCCGCGGCATGATGGAACGCCGCACCGAGGAATATAACCAGCGAGGTGGCACGAAAGGGTAAGGAGTTAATTCAAAACGTATCGATTGTTTAGGCCGCCCACGAATACCACCGCCTACCAACTACGCTGACAGCAATGTTTGTCGCTGCCGCCACCGGTACACGAGCAGTCTTTGATTTGGATCAATAACGAAAGTCGCTTTATCTGTTTGGTGCGCGTGTAGACGGGGACAACTTTGGGCATTGCAATGCACAAAATCCTGATGACATGCGTTTTGGTAGTTTCGACGATGATGCCAATTCTGCCGGCCCAGTCGGATCAGTATCCGGTTCTCAATGTGCTGCCGCTCTGTCGCGGCATTACCAGCCAAGGGGCTGATCCGCTACAGGCGGGCGATCGGAAGGTGTCGCTTGATGAGTGCTTGAAAGCCGAGCAGCAAGATCGCGAGACAATGATTCAAGAGTGGCCGACTTTTTCGGCGTCGGACAGGAAGCATTGCGTTGCCGAAGCGACGATGGGTGGCGAGTCGAGCTATACCGAGCTCGTCACCTGTCTCGAAATGGCACGAGACGTCAGGAAGCTCAGACTGGCACCCGTGGATTCAAAACAGATCGATTGACCGATCTTGAGCCGCCGACAGCGGGACACCAGAGCCTTCGCGAAACGCTTTGGTGGGCACGGCGCGGAGCTTGTCATCGGGCCGCGCTTTGCGCGGATCCGTTGGCGCCCTGCCCACTCTACGCTCGCTGACACCATTGCGTAATATTTTGAACAACGGCCTGATTCCATTTCGGAAAATTGTCGGAGTAAAAAGAGCGTTACTTCTCTCTGTGACACGTTGCTCGGCGCGCTGTTGCAATGGCAACATTCGCGGCTGCGGCTCCGGGCTCGCTTATCAAGGAGAACGATTATGTCTGCAGCATCTTCATCGTCCGCGCGTTCGGCCGTAGCAGCCGAAGACAGCGCGATCCGTCCCTTCCATGTGAGTTTTCCGGAAGCGGAGCTCGCCGACTTGCGCAGACGCGTCAACGCAACAAGATGGCCCGAGCGGGAAACGGTCACCGATGCAACGCAAGGCGTCCAGCTCGCGACGATTCGGAAACTCGCGGATTATTGGGGCAAAGACCACGATTGGAGCAAGTGCGAGGCGAAACTGAAGGCATGGCCGCATTTCATCACCGAGATCGACGGGCTGGACATTCATTTCATTCACGTTCGTTCGAAGCATGAGCACGCGCTGCCCATGATCGTCACGCACGGATGGCCCGGCTCCGTCATCGAGCAGCTCAAGATCATCGGCCCGCTGACCGATCCCGAGGCCCATGGCGGACACGCATCGGATGCGTTCCACTTGGTCATTCCGTCGTTGCCGGGCTACGGCTTCTCAGGCAAGCCGTCAGCGGCCGGTTGGGGCCCCGAGCGCATCGCGCGCGACCTGGACCGTGCTGATGCAGCGCCTTGGCTATACGAAATATGTGGCGCAAGGCGGCGATTGGGGTGCGCTCATCACCCAACTCATGGGCGCGCAAGCGGCGCCGGGATTGCTCGGCATCCACACCAACATGCCGGGCGCGGTGCCACCCGACATCGACAAGGCGGCGCTCGCGGGCGCGCCGGCCCCATCCGGTCTCTCGGCCGACGAAAAGCATGCGTACGATCAGCTGGTGTTCTTCTACACGCACGGCTTGGGCTACGCCCAGGAAATGGGGAACCGCCCACAGACGCTGTACGGGATCGCGGATTCACCCATCGGCCTCGCCGGCTGGATCCTCGACCACGACGCCAGCAGCTATGCGATGATGGCGCGCGTCTTCGACGGGAAAACCGAAGGTCTCACGCGCGACGACATCCTCGACAACATCACTTTTTACTGGTTGACGAACACGGCGGTCTCTTCGGCTCGTCTCTACTGGGAAAACAAACAGGCGTTTTTCGCACCCAAAAACGTGCAAATCCCGGTCGCCGTGAGCGTCTACCCGGACGAGATCTATGCAGCGCCGCGCAGTTGGGTCGAGAAGGCTTTTCCCAAGCTCATCTACTTCAACAAGCTTGCCAAAGGCGGCCACTTCGCGGCTTGGGAGCAGCCGGCGTTCTTTGTGTCCGACGTTCGCGCCGGGTTCAAGTCGCTGCGCACATAGATCTATGCAGAAGCGCGGCGCCGCCGTGCTCGTCCGCCACATTGGGGGGATAGAGGGCTATTCTGCCTGACCCTTGACCGCAAAAATCGGAAGCGACCGGCGCGGAATTCTGGTTTGGAACTCTGTGGGCCTCTGTGAGTTTTCAGTCCGGAAAATTTCGCTGGCGAAATGAGGTCGTCATGTCCAAAGCCGATGATTTTTGGCGACAGGCAGAAGAGGCAGCGGCTCGGATCGAGTGGTGTGAACGGAAATTGTCGTTCGAGCGGAAGCGACACACGGCGCTCAAGGATCTGGCTGCCGGTGAGGATTGGTTGAACGGTCGAGTAAGTCCCATCCAAAAAGCCGAAGGCTCCGGCAACGGAACCTAAGTCAACGGGGTCTCAGTCGGCGGCGACGACCGCTTCTGCTCTTCGATTCGCCTGGTAAGCGCCTCGACAAGCTCAGAAATTCGATCAGGAATGGCGCTGTGCTGCAAAGGCTCGTAGTACGCCCTGAGCAGCGCCCCAAGTCGCGCTCGGATATTTGAAGCTTCGGTTCCCGAGCCCACTGAGCCATTTGCTAGCATAGCGTGTCTCCTACCCACAATGCGAACGCCCGAAAGCCGCCGACGTTCCAAGAAGGCCCGCCAGTTCGACATCCAGGGAGCTGATGTGCAACAGGGTTTGAGTTTTCGGCCGCCCAGTTCGAACTTTTGAGATCAATGGATGTTACGCGTCAAAGGAGGCATCCGTGGATGCCCCGTTGGGCGGCCTCGCTCGGCCTATTAAGAGACGTTTCGCAACTCCTTGCGGACAGCGGCGGCAGAGTTACCGACCTTGTCGACGGCACGCTGCAGCTCTTCTCGGCTGACGCCGAGGTGTTTGGTCCAGAATTTCACCTCAAGTTCCTCGTCCATCGCAATGTGATTGCGAAGAGGCGGCGCTTTATTCGTCAGAGCACCAGCCATGGAGGAACCTCGCTATACGGAGTGACCCGGGGCGGCCGCCATAAATCGCTTCTACGTTTGCACGGAAAGATAGACCGCCATGACGACCAAGAGCAAAACCATGACACCGGTCGCACCGAGAAATAACTCGAACGAGGGCTCGGGTATAACGGCTTTGCCTGGTTTGCTCGCTTTCGCCATTGGTCCAGAACGGTGGGTAATCCGATTTGTTCCAAAAAAGCGTGCACACCAGGAAAATCAAAAAGGCCGAAGTGGTTCGATGCTGCGCCGGCTGCGGCTTTGCTCTCATTCAGCCGTTTTGCGGCGCGGCCTCGATGAAATGATGCAAGGGACCGCGGGCCGCTACCGAAGCATTGCGGAGCGCATCGCGCGTACGCGGAATGAAGTTTGCGAGCAATCCTGGAACAAAGGTTCGGGAAAACGTGTTGTCCCGTCGGTCATAAAAATGGAGGCGACTATGCCAATTCTTCTGTGGTTGTTGGGCGTTCCGATTGTTGTGGTTATCGCCTTGATGCTAACACACGTTATCTGAAAGGGCGAATTCCGCGACATAAAGACTAGCGGTAGATATCAAACTTAACGCCGCTGCGTTGCGCAAGAGCGTGAATAAAGTGCGGCGACTACGACGTGTCATCCGTCATACCTTCGCAACCGCCCCGTTGGGCGGTTTTTCTTTTGTGCAATACAAAACTCTGCCCAATCGCCAAGAAATCTAAATGCCGGTCGCCTGTCCATCGCGTCTGAGCCTCGCCCGATATGGAACAAGTCGGTCAGCAAAGGATTGGTTCGCAGTTGCATTCAACTGAGGAGAACGCCCAATGCGTAAGCTTATCCTGGCAGCGGCCGCAGCCGCGATCGTCACTGCGCCGATGGCGACAGTGGTGAAGGCCGAGGACACAACCATTATCAAGCGGGACGACGACGGCAAGACCGTGATTAAGAAGCGGGATGACGTGAAACTCTTGCCCGTCCCGCACACCGAAGAGAAGAAGACGATCATCAAGAAAGATAACGACTAAGCGATGTTGTGATTTTTCGGGAGAAGGCGGGGCCGTTGAAGCCCGGCCTTTTCTCTTATTTATCCCCCAACGCATTTAGCCCCCAACCCATACGTATTTATCCCCAAACGTATACGTCGGCCACAAAAGATGACCGCGATCCACGCATAGTCCCAACGCCGCTCACCGACACGTAACGAGAATTCAACGAATTGGCCCTAATTGCACTTGGCATCAGGTCGGCGAACCATCATGAAGCAAAATAAAGCTTATCGCGCAGTCGAGCCGGAAGACTTGGCAATTCTGCTCTTATCGGTTGGAGAAATCGGCGCGATGGCCTTATCGGCGGCTCTGGTGTTAGTCCTGGTTTGGTTCGTGGGCGGCCCAATCTGAGACTGGTCGCTGTACCGCTAGCGCCGCCGCCAAACAAGCTTACGCTCGGTGACGCGTTGAACGCGTAGGCTCGACGATGTCGGCGTTTGATGCTGTGGACGGCCTAATAGCGGGTCGCACGCATCATATGGAACGCGAACATGCCGAGCGGGACGAGGTCCATCAGCATCGCCACGGCCAGGAGCGCGCGCGTGACGCGCTCACGGACCAGGAGGAAGGTCGCTGCCTCGATCACCACCACGACCGGGCCAAGGACCATGCGTGGAATGGCGACGAAGGCGATGAACAGGCCGAGCAGCGCTCCGACGGCCTCGGGCACGTTCGGGGGGTTCAAGCCGCCGGCCATATGCCTCACCGTAAGCCAGCTCACCGGCCCCATCACGGCGACCAGGAGCACGATGGCGAGCAGCGCGCGCGGCGCCTTCGCGATAATCAGCCTCAGCAGAAACCAGGTCGGCACCACGCCGACGAATCCTGTGACCAGCACGAACAGGATCATGTCGCCGAACGCGACCATGCCGGGCGAGCCCTGCGCCACGTCGGCCGGCATGCGCAGCTCATTGACGGTGACCGCGGCGAAGCCGGCGACGACGCAAAGAGCGTAGCCAGCAGCGATCAAAGCCAGCCTCTTCACCGTGCTCATGCGCCGACCTTAAGCCTCCGACCAGGACCAACGTAAGTGCTTTCTGTTCAGCACTCGGCCATAAGATGGCCGCTTTAACGCATAGGACTATGCGATTGCCGCCGCCCTGGAGACAATCGACGAGCACTCGGAATCCTTCATCGTGAAGGACGCTGCCGGGCCTGAGAGGTGGCGATGATCCCCTGGACCTTACTCGACACGGCTGAGGTGCCCGGCGACGGCGGTAAACTGCGGCTGCTGCAGCGCGGTGCCGAGTTTTCGATCAGGTTGGGCCACAACGAGCTGATGAACAGCCGCGTCCACGGATCCGAAGAGGCGCTGGCCAAGATCGCCATTGCGAAGATCGGAGATCATACGCGGCCACGAATCCTGATTGGCGGGCTCGGCATGGGCTTCACGCTCCGTGCAGCGCTCCGCGTGATCGGTGCAGAGGCCCGGGTCGTCGTCGCCGAACTGGTGCCGGCAGTTGTGGCTTGGAACCGCGGTTGGCTGGCGGGTGTCTCCGATCACAGCGTAGCCGATGCGCGCGTCAGTATCCACGAGGAAGACGTCTCCAGTCTGATAAGGGCCGATCGGTCGGCCTACGATGCGATCCTGTTGGATGTCGACAACGGCCCCGAGGCGCTAACTCGCAAAGCCAATGACAGGCTATACGACCTAGCGGGGTTGGGTGCGGCTTACGCGGCACTGCGCCCGCGCGGCTTGCTGGCTGCATGGTCAGCTGGACCGGACAGGAATTTTACCAGGCGGCTGCGCAAGGCCGGCTTCGACGTGAATGAGGTTCGCGTCCGCGCCCGTGGAACCCGTGGCGGAGCCCGCCAAATCATCTGGATCGCCGCCCGATCTTAGTATCGCACCAAGCCAGTGCCTGATCCAAGCAGCCTTTCTATTTGCTGCATTGACTTTGGTCGCTAGTGGCCCTTAGCGATCGGCCGGCAAGTCGCTAATCCGGTCGCACTTGGGAGCAGAGCCGACATTAGGCGGAAGCGCCTATGTATCGCGTTATGGCCCGCTCGCGTCACATGGCTGCGGCGCAGAGATTGGTCGCTCTCGAAGTAAATGCGGACATTGCGCGAACATGATGATTGTGTCGCGATTGACCCATATGTATGGTCCGGCCGCGCCGCCTGACTGCGATCCCGGCAGAAGAACCCTCAAAAACTGCTGCGCCTGTCTGGGCCTCATCCTATTACCTATTTTTTCAAGACTTGGCAGGAGCCCGTCGCACTGTCGAAAGTATTGATTGTTTGACCTTTGACCTCGCCGTTAGCAAATCCGGAAAAGCTTATCGAGAAAGTGGAGCGATCAATGGAGTGCACTCCGGTTATGACGATGCCAGGCCGCACCAATTGCATCGCGAGTTGGATGAGATGGTCTGAAATCGTCGCGCGATAAAGGTTTTTGTCGTCATCAGTGGCGCTGCCGGCCGTCATATCAATGCTCAGAGTCTTTGACTCGCTTAAATCTTTGGAGGTCTTATCGAAAAAATAGGACTTCCCGGCTAATGAACATTTCAATCTAAGGATATTGTCCTCCGCGGAAACAGGTGCCGTCGCGGCAAAAGCAAACATCGCGATGATCGCCAAATGAGGTAATCGCATTTTCGTCACTCCTGTTAAAATAACGACAGATCAGCGCATTAATTTGCATAAACTTCCTTGTGTTGCAAACAGCCCCAATTCATGGAGGGTATTGAGTGCCGCCAGCGTTGAGGCGAGGTCGTTTACGGATTAGTGTAGACAAGCCTTCTGAATTTTCTCTGCGCCTTCGCAAAACTTGCCTGTGAGCGAACAGTATTCGACGTAATAGGGCATTGTTCGGGCGCGCTCTAGGAACCTCTCCACAATTCTGTTGAAGGTATCAGTGTCCAAGGTCTCTCGCTTTTGTAGCGCCGCCTCTAGAGCAGAATCTCTGTGACCAGAATCGGAAGCAAGCGTAGGGTTGGCAAGGGCGCGAAGCGCCGTGCCCACGCGTTCATTCGCCGAAGCGTCCGGATAATTCGCTCGCGTTACCGCCGCGGTCGGCGAGCGCAAGCGTGTAGAAAAACGCTCCACCTTCGATCTTGAGCCGCCGATAGCGGGACATCGGAGCTTCCCGAAACGCTTTGGTGGGCGCGGCGCGGAGCTTGTCATCGGGCCGCGCTTTGCGCGGACCCGTTGGCGCCTTTGCCTGCCCTACGCTTCCTAGCCTCAGGTCGCTTTCGGAGCGAAGCGGACATGAGCCGGCTGGCAAAGTCGGCTAAATCGGTCACTTGTGACCCGAAGCGTCACTTAGTGCGGTGCACCGAAATGTTCGCTTCCGGGCTAAAGCGGAAGTCGCGCGACCATCGCAAATCGGTCGGTCCTGACCCATGAGCCGTGCTGGCAGATCGCCGCGCCGGTTTAGAGCCATATTGACCTAAATCAAAGTCGCGCATCCGATGCGTACTAGAATTCAAAAATAAACGCCTACCAAAAGTTCCGGCAAGGAGAAAAGGGGCGCACCATGACCGTAAAACATCTGCTTGAACAGAAAGATCGGAACCTTTGGAGCATTGATCCGGACGCTACAGTACTCGATGCCGTGGCAAAAATGGCTGAAAAAGATATCGGCTCTCTGGTTGTCATGGACGGCGAAAAATTGATCGGCATCATAACCGAGAGACACTATTCGCGGAATGTCGTGCTCAAAGGAAAAACGTCCCCCACGACCCTGGTCAGGGACATCATGGAGAGAAACGTAATCCACGTCCCGCCAGGACAATCGGTCGAGCTATGCATGGCCCTGATGACCGACAAGCGTGTGCGTCATCTGCCCGTGCTCGAAGGCACAAAAGTGATCGGCATTGTCTCCATCGGCGATTTGCTCAAGTTTGTAATTTCCAAACAGGAATTCGTTATCGATCAACTTGAACACTACGTTCAAAGTTAGCGCGGTTCAGGCGGTGACGGCGTTTTTTGCTGAGCGCTCGCTGACGACGTGATCGAATAAGATGCTGTTTGCTCCGGTGCAAAATGTCGCGATTGGGCCTAAAGCGACATTGACACGCCCTCCCATTCGACGACGATCCCGCCATGGGATTCAACCGCCGAAAAATGGAGGACCGGCGCCGGCAAGCTGCCGAGAAGGAAGCGGCCGCGCGCCGTGCGACCGAAATGCAAATCCTTGAGGATGCCGACCACCTGGTCGCAGTGTGGAACGAGCGCCAGGCGAAGCGGATGCCGATGCTGTTTTCGCCGACGATCGGCGCCGCCATTGCGGCCGGCTATTGGTTCCTGTGGGCACGCTGTCCGGCCTGCCGCACCACCGGCGACGTCGATCTCCGGTCGCTCGATTGGCACCCCGGCGCGGCCGTGACGGCTCTTAATTCCCGCGCTGTCATGCCGATCCTGCCGCCCGCATGCGCCGTTCGCCGAACTCGTTTGCCTGTCGAAATGCAGCGTCGCGGAAGATTTCTATGCGGCGTACAGCGGCAACAGGTGGGTCAGCGAATGATGGTTTGCCGGAAAAGTGTGCCGCGGGCGTTCGATGTGACGGACCAATAATTCGCTGCCGTGGTCGGCGAGCGCAAGCGTGTAGAAAGCGCTCCACCTTCGATCTTGAGAGCCACCGATAGTGGGACATCGGAGTTTTCCGAAACGGCTTTGCCGGGGACGGCGCCGCGCGTCTTGCGAGCCAGTTGCAATGCAACACCGTTCGGCACGGTTTTACTGAATATTCAGCCCGTCGCCGTAGCATCGCCGTTCAGCAGGGATCGGCACCCTGTCGAGGGTAGTGAGCAACACGCATTTCGTGTGCTCATTTTGGGCCGCTGATATCGATGACCATCGATCGGTTCATGCCAGTGCTTGTGGTCGACGACCACGGAACGATGATTAAAGTCGTCCGCAGTCAGTTGCGACAATTGGGATTCGCCGATGTCGATGAAGCCAACAGCGGGGCCGAAGCTCTGACAAAGTTGTGCGCCCGTCGCTACGGATTGATCTTTTCCGATTGGCACATGGAGCCGATGAGTGGCTTGGATTTGCTCATGGCAATCCGGGGCGATGCCGGTCTCAAGCAAACTCCCTTCATTATGGTGACTGGCGAATCTCGGTCGGAGCACGTGATTGCGGCGAAGAGGGCCGGCGTAAGCGGTTACATTGTCAAGCCGTTCAATGCGGAAATGCTCAAGGTCAAGATCGAGGCAGTGTTCGCGACAAGGGCAAAAGCCCTCGGAGAGCGGCCGGCGATGAGTATGTCCCCGCACGCCAGCGCAGCTTCGGACACGACGCCTGATACCCCTCAGTTAAAATTTCCGGGCCGTTTTACCAGCGGCCCTTAGGTGTAATGCACGCTAAGATGAAGGGCCGCGGCCAACTCATTGCCTCGAACGCCCTATCGGCAATTCTTCGGAGACAAAAGTCTCCTTTGGTCTCCAACCGTGCACCGTGTCGCAATAAAGGCATCGGGAAAACGTAACTCTATCGGGCAGCCTATCGATCTCCGCAAGATCGATATCGACGTGCGTCGGGATCAGTCTTTTCGTATTTGGACATTTGAACATCAACCGCGTCAACGAAACCTCCTGATTCTCGGCAATGATGCCGAGAGCTTTGTGGGCGTTGCGGTCGTCCGCGGAGTGCCTATAGGAGGTGAAGACTTTGATCGAGCATGCATCGTCGTTATTTGAACGATTTGCTGATTGAATTGAGAGTGTGAATTGTTCCTGTCGGCATTGGCATTCCCTTGGCATCGAGGACCACATCGTTGTGACAGGGCGATGTTTGGTCTGAAATTTGGCCCGTCTGATTGTTGAATGACCTCCGCTGACAGCCGCTTGTATTTGAGCGCAGGACGATAGTTGCGGTGCTGTTCGGGGCGACATGAGATGCCCCATCTTCTACGACTGGGGCAGGCGCCGCGCCGAAGCCTATTGCGAGGACAGCCACGACGGCTATCGAGGCGCCTACGGCAAAAACACCCAACGACATCTTCGCAAGCCGCCGGCGCTTTTGGCCGGCGCCTGCTTTGCCCATATGCGCAGGCTTTGCGCCCGGCGCAGATTGGGGCTTAGGCGATGAACTTTGGCTCACGCTGCCCCCTTGCGCCTACGGTTTTTGCAGGCAGACACACGCTCGGATGTTTGGCATCGAGGCAACGGGAAACGAATTTGACGCCTACGACACCACGATCATTCCAAACCGCTTCGCACTGGCGCTGAACACTGTCTTTGAGCAGCACCAGGATAAAGGAAGTGGGTAAGGCAGCCAGTGGAGCGGTGAAACTTAGGCGCGCGCCGTCATTTGAAATATCATGGACGACACAGTCCACGGGCTGCTCGTGGCCCTCAAATACGACTTGCGCGTCGCGACGCATCCGGCGTCGCACGTTTTTCCGATTTTCCCGTGATCGAGCACCCATGACCAAGAATTCCAGGCGGCCGAAGGCAACAAACAACACCGCATGGTTGTGGATTATGTGCTGCAAACGTTATCGAAGTTTGATCAAGTAAGGATTTCCCTGACAACAAACGACCGAATTAGCGACAAACCACCAAATAAGATTAGAACGAGCGCCGTTGCGCCGCGATTAAACAATCTCGGGTGCATTTATTTGTTCAGCGCAATTTGTAGCAAGCGTAGGGCGCGCAAAGACGCCAACGGCTCCGCGCAAAGCGCGGCCTGATGACAAGCTCCGAACGGCGCTCGTTTGCCTGTCGAAATTCAGCGTCGCGGAGGATTTCTATGCGGCGTATTGCGGCAATAGGTGGGTCAGCGAGTGATGGCGCGTGGCGTTCGCGCGATGTCGCCAGGATA
>CAWCSD010000034.1:0-14036 GCA_963798095.1 uncultured Alphaproteobacteria bacterium
TTCCGAGAACAGAAAAACGATGCCCGTCGCCTTCTCGATGGCTTTGACGATGGCCTCTTGGTAGTTCTGCCCGGGCGGAACGTCCCGTAACGAGATCCAGCATTTCAGGCCGGTGTCCTCGAGGAACGCGACGACCTCGCGCGCCGTCGCGTCATCTTTCGATGAAAAGCAAACGAAGATATGGGAACCGGCCGCTACCAATTTTCGTCCTCATGTGACAGTAAGAATGGAACATAATGTGTCCACGCGCGATGACGTTACGCGCGTTGTGCGCAGGCTGGCAACGTGCAACTTTGCCGCTTATGGCGGGCTATTGGCGCTGCGAACCGGGCGCGCCGGCGATCGCCTGCCGGCGCGGGAATGGAACCGAACGAATGGGTCTTAGGGCCAAGTTCAATATCGCCGTCTTGGCGGCTTTCGCGGTCGGCTTTGCGATCGCCGCCGTCGTCTTGCATGGCGTCTTCTTCTACAATGCGCGCGCCCAGGTGCTGCAAAACGCCCGCATCATGCTGACGGCGGCAAATGCCATCCGCACCTACACCGCCGACAGTCTCGGGCCGCTCTTGCCGATGGAGCGTGACGGCAAATTTGTCGCCGAGAACGTGCCGGCCTTTGCCGCACAGACGAATTTCAAGGATGTGCAGGCGGCTTTCGCCGGCTACACCTATCGCGAGCCGGCACTCAATCCGACGAATTTGACCGACCGCGCCCAGGACTGGGAGGCCGACATCATTCGCGTGTTCCGCAACGACGCCGGCAAGACGGAAGTGGTGAACGAGCGCGACACTCCGATTGGGCCGACGCTCAACCTGTCGCGGCCGGTAACCATCACCGATCAGGCCTGTTTGACCTGCCACAGTACGCCGGCCGCGGCGCCGGCGGCGCTGATCCAGACTTACGGCAGCGCCAATGGGTTCGGCTGGAAGCTCAACGAGACGATCGGTGCGCAAATTGTGTCGGTTCCCATGGCGGTGCCGCTCAAGGTCGCCCGCGACACCTATGTCACCTTCCTGATCATCCTGCTCGCGATATTCGCGATCATCTTCGTCATACTGAATTTGCTGCTGCACTTCCTGGTGGTCACTCCGGTCAAGCGCGTGTCGGGAATGGCCGATGCGGTGAGTCTCGGCGACGAAAACGTCGAGGTCTATATCAAGCCGGGCAAGGACGAAATTTCGTCGCTGTCGGTGTCGTTCAACCGCATGCGGGAAAGCCTCAAGCACGCGATGGACATGATCAAGTGAGTGCCGTGGCGGCTCGTGGGCCGGCGCGCCCCAGGCTCATCGATGAAAGGCGCCTGCCTGGCTCAACGAAGGCCCGGTCGGGGTGTGTCCCGTACGCTACATAGCGACAAAAAGTCGGCGGGAGCGACGTTTGCAATTCCCCGACTCTCGCCGACTTGGCATGCTGAGTTGGGGCACGCGCAAGATCGAGAACAACTATGAACCGGCTCCTGCTGACCGGCATCTCGCTCGTCGGTCTATCCGGTGTCGCCACAGCGGCGGACATGCCGCTCAAGGCGCCGCCACCGCCGGCGGTGGCCGCCTGGAGCTGGACCGGTTTTTATGCCGGCCTCGACGGCGGCTACAGCTTTGGCCGTGATCCGTTCATGCAGAACGATCCGGATCAAGGCGGTCTGTTCAGCCAGACGCCGTCCATGGTCACGCCGCGGGGCGGCCTGTTCGGCGGCCAGTTCGGCTACAACTGGCAGCTCAATCATCTGGTGCTCGGTCTGGAGGGGGACGCGCAATGGGCCCACCAGGACAGCACGTCCTGCGCGATCACCTGCTTCTACGACAATATCACGAACGAGTTCACCGGCTCGACGGAGCGGCAAAAGCTGGATTGGTTCGCCACCGCGCGCGCCCGGATTGGCTGGGCCAACGACGGCTATCTGCTCTACGTCACCGGCGGCCCGGCATGGGGTCGTGTCAGCGAGACCGATACGCTCAATTTCGAGATCCTTCCGCCGGCTGCCGAGAGTTTTGCGCGCACGCTCAGCGGATCGGCGATCGGCGGCGGCATCGAGGCGAGGGTTTGGGGAAATTGGACGGCGAAGGTCGAATACCTGCACCTTAATCTTGGCAGCATGACCAACATCGCCAATCTGATGTTTCAGCCCGTTGGCGGTGTTGCAGCCGGCCCCTTCACGCTCACCACGACAAGCTCGGTTCGCGATGACATCATCCGCGTCGGCGTGAATTATAAATTCGCCGGCACGGCGATCGATCCGGCGCCGGCAGCAGCCGCGCTCGCGCTGCCGGTCAAGGCGGCGGCAGCAGTCTGGTCGTGGACCGGATTTTATCTCGGCATCAACGGCGGCTACGGCGTCGGCAGCGATCCATTCAGCCAGATGCAGTTGGTGGCCGGTACGCTGCTGGTGGACTCGACTTTCATGAACGCCAAGGTCGCGCCTGTCGGCGGACTGTTCGGCGGCCAGGCGGGTTACAACTGGCAAACCGGCCATATCGTGCTCGGCATCGAAGGCGATGCGCAGTTGACCGATCAGCATGATGTGTCGTGCGGCATCGAGTGCACGGCGGGGGGTTTTGCGCCGAACACCTTCACGACCGTCGATCAGCGGCTGAAGTGGCTGGCAACCGCGCGCGGCCGCCTCGGCTGGGCCGATGACGGCTACCTGTTCTACGTCACCGGGGGCGGTGCGTTCGGCCGCATCGACGAGACGGATTCCCTGCCGATCAACCCGAACGCGGCGAGCTTCAGCCAGAATCGCAGTGGCTGGACGGCGGGCGGCGGCATCGAAGCTCTGCTGTGGGGTAACTGGACCGGCAAGCTCGAATACCTGCACTTCAATCTCGGCAGCATGACCAACACGTTCAACTACGTGTTCGGCGGCACGCCCTTCACTTTGAGCACGACCAGCGCCATCCGCGACGACGTCGTTCGAGTCGGTTTGAATTACAAGATCGGCGGCTGATTGCGCGTCGGCACCCCGCGAGGATCCTAAAACTCGCGGCCGATCAGCCGGTCGAGCGAGTAGCGGCCACCGCCGCGCAGGAAGATAGCGAGCGCCACGATACCCATGAATAGGGCGTATTCCATGCCGCGCTTGCCCCACGACCAGTTCGGGTAGAGCACGGCGAAGGAGATCACCGACATCTCGACGACAATGGCGGCGGCGACGACGCGGGTGAACAGGCCGACGGCGAGCATCAGGCCGCCGAAGAATTCCAGCGCGCCGATGAAATAGGCCCAGGCCAGCGGATAGGCCCAGCCGAAATTGACGAAATTGCGCGACGCCGCGACAGCATCGCCCTGGAACAATTTGGCGAAGCCGTGGGGCACCAGGATCAGGCCCAGCGCAACCCGGATCAGGGTATAGGCGAACGGCGCCAAGGTCTCGTAGAGCGGTGCCGCAGCGGGCACCAGCAATGACTTGCGATCGACGTCGGTGTCCGATGTGGTCGCCATTGCCAGTCCTCCCCGTCTCGGCGCTGCCGCTGAATGTCGCTTGTCGCGCCGCACCTTTGCAAGGTCCGAATCTTGCTTTCAAACGACAGCGATGGCCCCGGGTTCGGCTGCAGCCGTCTGGACTCGGCACGAATCGCGGCACACTTTCGGGCAGAAGAGGACAGCCATGAGATTCTTTGCGGCCCTAGGCGTCGCCGGCGGGCTGTTGTCGTATGTTCCCGCGATGGCCGAGGACATCGATCTATCGGCCTGGACCTGCAAGCAATTCATGGCGGCGAGCAAGGACGACGTCGGCGTCATCCTGGCCTGGCTCGACGGCTACTACAAAGAGGAGGACGAGCCGCCGGTGATCGACACCGCGGCGCTCGTCGTCAAGGCCAAGAAACTCGGCCAATACTGCGCCGAGCATCCCGACAGCGACCTGATCAGCGCGACCGACAAGCTGTTTCAGAAGGAGTGATCGCTTCCATTCGCCCCCGCTATCGCGGGCAGGATGGAGAGTTCACACGTCCAGCAACTCCTCGCCGGCGAACTCCGCCCGCTCCTGAATAAACTCGAACCGCGATTCCGGCTTGTTGCCCATCAGCCGCTCGACCGATTTGTCGGTGTTCTTGCGGTCGCTTTCCACCACCGTGACCTGAAGCAGCGTGCGCTTCTTCGGGTCCATGGTGGTTTCCTTCAGTTGCGCCGCCATCATCTCGCCCAGGCCCTTGAAGCGGCTGACTTCGACCTTGGCGTTGGCGTGGAATTCTTTTTTCAAGATGGCGTCGCGGTGCTTGTCGTCGCGGGCATAGAAATTCTTGCCGCCGTGGCTCAGCCGATAGAGCGGCGGCACGGCGAGATAGAGGTGGCCGTTGTCGATCAGTTTCGGCATCTGCCGGTAGAAGAACGTGATCAACAGCGACGCGATATGGGCGCCGTCGACGTCGGCGTCGGTCATGATGATGACGCGGCCGTAGCGCAAATCCTCGTCCTTGTAGTGGATGCCGGTGCCGCAGCCGAGTGCCTGGATGAGATCGGCGAGCTGCTGGTTTTGCGCCAGTTTGTCCTTGCCGGCCGAGGCCACGTTGAGGATTTTGCCGCGCAGCGGCAGGATGGCTTGCGAGCGGCGATCGCGCGCCTGCTTGGCCGAGCCGCCGGCGCGAGTCGCCCTCGACGACAAAAATCTCGGCACCGTCGGCGGCGCCATTGGTGCAGTCGGCGAGTTTTCCCGGCAGACGGAGTTTTCGCACCGCGGACTTGCGCGCAATATCCTTTTCCTGGCGGCGGCGCAGCCGCTCCTCGGCGCGCTCGACCACGAATTCGAACAGCTTGTTGGCCTGCGCCGGATTGCCGGCGAGCCAATGGTCGAACGGGTCCTTGATCGCCTGCTCGACAATGCGCTGCGCTTCGGCGGTGGCGAGGCGATCCTTGGTCTGGCCCTGGAATTCCGGCTCGCGGATGAACACCGAGAGCATGGCGCCGGCGCCGATCATGACGTCGTCCGAGGTGATGGCGGCGGCGCGCTTGCCCTGGCCGACGCGCTCGGCGTGATCCTTCAGCCCGCGCAGCAACGCGCTACGCAAGCCGGATTCGTGGGTGCCGCCGTCGGGCGTCGGGATGGTGTTGCAATAGGAATTGAGAAACGGGTCGGCGTCGGCGGTCCAGGCCACGGCCCATTGCGCGGCGCCGTGGGCGCCGGTCTTGCCGGCGGTGCCGGTGAAGATGTCGGGATGGACCAGCGTCGCATCCTTGAGCGTCTCGCCGAGATAATCCTTCAGCCCTTCCTCGAAGTGGAACGTCGCCTTTTCCGGCACGTCGTCTACGCCGCGCAACAACTCCTTGGCGCAGGACCAGCGGATTTCGACGCCGCCGAACAGATAAGCCTTGGAGCGCGTCATCTTGAACACGCGCTCGGGCTGGAACGCGGCCTTTGGCCCAAAAATCTGCGGGTCGGGATGGAAGCGCACGCGGGTGCCGCGCTTGTTCGGGGCACGGCCGAGCTTTTGCAGCTTGCCTTTCGGCTTGCCGCGCTCGAACGCCATGTGGTGATGCTGCTGCTCGCGCCAGACATCGACCTCCATGCGGTCGGACAGCGCGTTGGCCACCGAGACGCCGACGCCGTGCAGGCCGCCCGAAGTCTCGTAGACTTTCGAAGTCGAATTTGCCGCCGGCGTGCAGCGTGCACATGATCACTTCAAGCGCCGACTTGTTCTTGAATTTCGGATGCGGATCGACCGGGATGCCGCGGCCATTGTCGGTGACGGTGATGAAGCCGCCGACCTCCATCTCGACTTCGATCCAGTCGGCGTGGCCGGCCAGCGCCTCGTCCATGGCGTTGTCGATCACTTCGGCAAACAGGTGGTGCAGCGCCTTCTCGTCGGTGCCGCCGATATACATGCCCGGCCGCCGGCGCACCGGCTCGAGCCCTTCCAGAACTTCGATGTGCTTGGCGGTGTAGCCGGACTCAGCCGTGCTGCGCGCGGAAGCGACGCTTGAGCCGGCGTGCCGCGCCGCGCCGGTTCTCCGCGGCGGCCGCGAAAAGATCCGGCGTTTTCGACGATTTGGACGTTTTCGCTGCTTTTCCCACGGCTTATCCCATGTGGCGACGCGATTGCCGGCGCGCAACGGACGGCGACGAATCAGCCTTCGACTATGCCATCTGGCAGGCTTGGCATGAACCGGCCGCCAGCATTGACGGCTTGCGGCGGGGGCCCTATATCGCCGCGCATGCAAAGGGTTTTTGTGACCATTGCCGTTGCCAAGCGCCGCCGCCGTCGCTCCCGCGATACGGCACGCGCTCGCGTTTACGCGTAGCGACTTTCGTGCCGCCGGTTCCGCGGCACGCTGACCTGATATCCTGTGCCCCGCGGATTCGGCCTGAGACCTCTCAAGCCAATAGGTTAAATCATGCCTGCGACTGCCAAAACGGCGAAAAAAGCCAAGATCGGCGTGCTCGGCGCCTCCGGTTACACCGGCGCGGAATTGGTGCGGCTTCTGCTGCGCCATCCGCGGGTCGAGATCGTTCTGCTCACCGCCGATCGCCGCGCCGGCAAGACCATGGCCGACGTGTTTCCGCAATTCGCGCCATACGATCTGCCGGTGCTCACGGCGATCGAAGGCGCCGACTGGAAAGCGGCCGGGCTTGATCTGGCGTTCTGTGGGCTGCCGCACGGCACGACGCAGAAGGTGATTGCCGAATTGCTCAAAACCGCGCCGCGCACAAAGGTGGTCGATCTCTCGGCCGATTTCCGCCTGTCCGATCCGGCCGCTTATGCGCACTGGTACGGCCACGCCCACGCCGCGCCGGCTTTGCAGAAGGAGGCGGTCTATGGCCTGACCGAAGTCTACCGGCGACAGATCAAACAGGCGCGGCTGGTCGCCAATCCCGGCTGCTACACCACCTGCGCCGAGCTGGCGCTCATTCCGCTGTTGAAGGCCAAGGCGATCGACCCCGACGAGATCGTCATCGACGCCAAATCGGGCATGACCGGTGCGGGCAGGGCGGCCAAGGAGGAGATGCTGTTTTCGGAAGTCTCCGAGGGATTCCACGCCTACGGCGTCGGCCACCATCGCCACATGGCCGAGCTCGATCAGGAGTTTTCGCGCGCCGCCGGCCGCGACGTGGTCGTGACCTTCACCCCGCATCTGGTGCCGATGAATAGGGGCATCCTTTCAACGATTTACGTGAGGGGTCTTAAAGCATCGCCGCAAGACCTGCACGAGCTGCTGTTAAAGGCTTACGCGAAGGAGGCGTTCGTCCACGTGCTGCCGTTCGGCAAGACGCCGCAGACCCGGCACGTGCGCGGCTCCAACATGACCTTCATCGGCGTCGCCGCCGACCGCATTCCCGGCCGCGCCATCATCGGCGTCGGCGCTCGACAACCTGACCAAAGGCGCGTCGGGCCAGGCGGTGCAGAACATGAATTTGATGCTCGGCTTCCCCGAGACCATGGGGCTCGAGCAGGTGGCGCTGTTCCCTTGAGTTCGCCTTAGGCGAGCTTGAACAGCGCCAGCACCAACATGACCTGCGCGACAAAACCGCCGGCGAAGGCGAGCGTGCGCAGCACCGGAATGCCGAGCGTGTAGACGACCGCGTGCACGAGCCGCGACCAGAAATAAAGCTGGCAGGCGAACGTCGTCATCGGCGTTGCCAGGTTCACGTTGAGATCCTGGGCCGCCAAAACCAGCGGCGCGAAGATGACGAGATTTTCCACCGCGTTGACATGGGCTGCCATCAGGCGCTGGGCCCAGGGCGATTGCGGCTGGTCGGTCGGGCTCGGATTGGCCATTGCGCCCATCATCCCGCGCACCATCATGCGATCGAGAATGTACGGTACCCACATCAAGCCGGTCATCGCGGTCGTCATGACCAGCCAGAACAGTTCGTGAGACATGTCGTCCTCCCCAGCGCGGTTGTGTCCTCAAGCGGAACTTTCGCAGCTAACGGGCGGGTGGGGAAGGCGTGAATTTGCTCGCCGCGCCGAAAGCCTTCAGCCGCGGCCTCTCACATAACTCCCCGGCGCGTCCTCGATCACCTTCAACGCGCCCTCGCCCGGCACGCGCGCCGGCACTTCGGTCGGGCCTTGGCGGGTGAGCCAGACCAGCCAGTCCGGCCACCACGAGCCGGGATATTCCTTGGCCTTGGCGAGCCAGCCGTCGAGGTCGGCGTTGCGCGGCCGCTGGCCGACCCAATATTGGTATTTGTTCTTGGCCGGCGGATTGACCACGCCGGCGATGTGGCCCGAGCCGGACATCACGAAGCGCACCGGGCCGCCGAAGAATTTGCAGCCGAGCAGCACCGATTTAGCTGGGGCGATATGGTCTTCGCGGGTCGCCAGATTGTAGATCGGCACGGTGACCGACTTCAAATTGATCGGCGCGCCGTCGATCAGCATCTGGCCTTTGGCAAGCTTGTTGTCGAGATAGCAGTTGCGCATATAGAACGAGTGATTGGCGGCCGGCATGCGGGTGGCGTCGGAATTCCAGTACAACAGGTCGAATGGAAACGGCGCCTTGCCCTTCAAATAATTGTTGATCACGTAGGGCCAGATCAGATCGTTCGAGCGCAGCATGTTGAAGACGGTGGCCATGGTCTTGCCTTCGAGGTAGCCGCGCTCGGCCATTTGGCGCTCGAGCGCCGAAATCTGCTCCTCGTCGACGAAAACCTTCAAGTCTCCGGCATAGGTGAAATCGACCTGAGAGGCGAACAAAGTCGCCGAGGCGACCCGCTCGTCGTGCCTGGCCGCCATGACCGCGAGCGTGATCGCCAACAGCGTGCCGCCGACGCAATAGCCGACGGTGTGGACCTTCTCCTCGCCGATGGCGAGCTTGATGGCGTCGAGCGCGGCCAGCGGGCCTTCGTGGACGTAGTCTTCGAAGCTCTTCTTGGCGAGGTGGGCGTCGGGATTGACCCAGGAGATGCAGAACACGGTGATGCCCTGGTCGACGCACCATTTGATGAAGGATTTTTCCGGCGTCAGATCGAGCACATAGAACTTGTTGATCCAGGGCGGCACGATCAGCAGCGGCCGCTTGAGCACCATCGGAGTCGAGGGTGCGTATTGGATGAGCTGCATCAGGTCATTCTGGAAAATGACCTTGCCGGGCGTGGTGGCGAGATTGCGCCCGACCTCGAACATCGAGGCATCCGACTGGCGGATTTTTAGATCGCCGCCGCCGGTCTCGATGTCCTCGGCCAGCATGTGCATGCCGCGGACCAGGTTGTCGGCATTGCTCAAGACCGTCTCGCGCAGCAATTCGGGATTGGTCAGCACGAAATTCGACGGCGACATCGCGTTGGTGATCTGCCGCATATAGAACTCGGCCTTCTGCCTGGTGTGCTGATCGAGGCCGGCGGCGTCGCTGACCAGTTGCTTGGCCCAGCGCGCGCTGAGCAGGTAAGCCTGCTTGAGGAAATCGTAGTACTGGTTCGACGACCATTCGGGATCGGTAAAACGCTTGTCGCCGGCTTCCGGCGTGACGACCGGGGCGATCTCCTCGCCGGTGAGGCGCTTTGCCGCCGCCGCCCACAGATCGAGATAGGCCTTGCCCAGCCGGTTCTGCGCCTCGAGGGCGCGCTGCGGGTCTTCCAGCCAATATTCCGCAACATGGCCCAGGGTTTTGACGACTTCGCCGACTTCCTCGGCAAGCGCGTTGCTCTTGCGGCCTTCCTCGCGCGGCTTGAGATAGGCCGCCAGCGCGCGCCCGCCTTCCTCGATGAGCCGCGCCAGGTTGCGCGAAAACTCCTCGACGTCGACGCTGCCGATCTTCATCGGTTCCTGGGATGGAGCCCGCAAAGGACGTTCCTCACTCATGCCGCAGGGCCTGCAAACGCGGCCCTTTGCGCAGACATCGTTAAGCAGAGATGGCCTGCGCCAATCAGCCACGCAAGGCATCTTTATGGGCAATCCGTGGCGGCCGCGTAAGCGGGTTAAGACCCGCCGCGCGGCGCCTGCAGTCCTTGTTTCGACATATTACCGCGCTATTCTCGCGCCTTGGATGACGTATCAAGGGATCTTCATAACTTATTGAGTTTCTGAGTATTGGTGAGGGAAGTGACCGCGCCGGCCGGCTTGGGGGCTTAGGCAGGCGCGGGTCGAGGGAGCGGCTGGGGGAATAAGCTTGCGCAACCGTCGAACTGTGGCAGCGCGTGTCGTCGCGGGCTTGGCGCTCGGCGCCTCGATCGCCGCGCTGGTGGCTGCCTGCTCGCCGGGCGCCGACTATCCGGCGATCCTCGATCGCCCGGCGCCACGCGCCGATCAGCCGATGAGCCCGGACCAGGTCAAACAGGCAACCGACGCTTTGATTTCGGACCGCACCCGCTTGAGCGCCGATGCCCAGGCCCCTCAGCAAGCCAGCGCGCCGGCCGCCACCGGCAGCACGCGGCCCGCTGGCTCCGCGCCAAAGCCGTGATAAAAGTCCGCTGCTAGGTTATTGTCGAGGTTCTGGAAACGCTATCGAGACGGCCGCGCCCCGGGGCACCCATGGAAGAGTTTTATCGCATTCGCCGGCTTCCGCCTTACGTGTTCGAAACGGTCAACCGCGCCAAGGCCGTTGCCCGTAACGCTGGCGCCGACATCATCGATCTCGGCATGGGCAATCCCGACCTGCCGACGCCGGCGCATGTGGTCGAAAAGCTCAAAGAGACCATCGGCAAGCCGCGCACCGACCGCTATTCGTCGTCTAAAGGCATTCCCGGGCTGCGCCGCGCCCAGGCCGCCTATTACGCGCGCCGCTTCGGCGTAAAGCTCAATCCGGAAACCCAGATCGTCACCACGCTCGGCTCCAAGGAAGGTTTCGCCAACGTCGCTCAGGCGATTACGGCGCCGGGCGACGTCATCATCGTGCCGAACCCGACCTATCCGATCCATGTCTTCGGCTTCCTGATGGCGGGGGGCGCCATCCGTTCGGTGCCGGTGGCGACCGACGCCAACTTTTTCGGCGCGCTCGAGCGCGCCGTGCTGCATTCGATTCCAAAACCGATCGCGGTCGTGGTCTGCTATCCGTCGAATCCGACCGCCTGCGTCGCCGATCTCGATTTCTATCGCGACCTGGTCGCGTTTGCGAAGAAGCACAGTCTCCTGGTGCTGTCCGATCTGGCCTATGCCGAGGTCTATTTCGACAACAATCCGCCGCCGTCGCTGTTGCAGGTGCCGGGCGCCATGGATGTCGCCGTCGAATTCACCTCGATGTCCAAAACCTATTCGATGCCCGGCTGGCGCATCGGCTTTGCGGTCGGCAACGAGCGCCTGATCGCGGCGCTGGCGCGGGTGAAATCCTATCTCGACTACGGCGCGTTCACGCCGATCCAGGTGGCGGCGACCGCGGCGCTCAACGGCCCCGACGATTGCATCAACGAGATGCGGGCGATCTATCGGCGACGGCGCGAAGCACTGGTGGATTCGTTCGGCCGCGCCGGTTGGCCGGTGCCGCCGCCGGCGGCCTCGATGTTCGCGTGGGCGCCGATCCCGGAGGCGTTCCAGCCGCTCGGCAGCGTGGAATTCTCGACTCTTCTGGTCGAAAAAGCCGGCGTTGCGGTGTCGCCGGGCGCGGGCTTTGGCGAATATGGCGAGGGCCATGTGCGCATCGCGCTGGTCGAGAACGAGCAGCGCATCCGCCAGGCGGCGCGCAATATCCGCCGCTTCCTGGAGACCGGCCCGGCGCAGCTGCACAACGTGGTGCCGCTCGCCAAACGCGGCTGACCGAGTCGGTCCGATCCCCGCATAGCTAGACGGCTGTTGGTGAGAAAGCCGTAGCAGGGTTGCCGAAGATCGATTAGAGGACAGCGATCCGCCCCGGAGTTTCTGTCCGGAATTTCCGCCGATCACGCATTTGAAGCAGGACTCCATGACCGCGCCGCTGAAAGTCGGTCTTGCCGGACTGGGCACCGTCGGCTCCGCCGTCGTCGAGCTTTTGCAGCACGGTCGCGACAAGCTCATGGCGCGCTGCGGCCGGCCGATCGAGATTGTCGCGGTCAACGCGCGGTCGCGGACGAAGAAGCGCGCTATCGATCTGAAGAAATTCCGCTGGGTCGCCGATCCCGTGGCGCTGGCGCAGGATCCGTCGATCGATGTTTTTGTCGAACTCATGGGCGGAGCGGGCGATCCCGCCAAGCGAGCGGTGGAAAGCGCGCTTGCTGCCGGCAAGCCGGTGGTGACTGCCAACAAGGCGCTGCTTGCGCGGCACGGCCAAAAGCTCGCCGCGCTTGCGGAGCGCCGTCAGGTCGCGCTCAATTTCGAGGCTTCGGTCTGCGCCGGCATTCCGGTCGTCAAGACATTGCGCGAAGGACTCGGCGGCAATTCCTTCACCCGCATCTATGGCATCCTCAACGGCACCTGCAATTACATCCTTACCCGCATGGAGCAGGACCGGCTCGCGTTCGACGATTGCCTGCGCGACGCGCAGCGGCTCGGCTATGCGGAAGCCGATCCGACCTTCGACGTCGAAGGCCACGACACCGCGCAAAAGCTTTCGATCCTGGCTAGCCTCACCTTCGGCACCAAACTCGATCCCAAGGCGATCTATGTCGAGGGCATCTCGTCGATCACGCTGGCCGACCTCGATGCGGCCGATCAGTTGGGCTATCGCGTAAAGCTGCTCGGCGTGGCGGTGAAGACCGGGGAGGGCATCGAGCAGCGCGTGCATCCGACCATGGTGCCGAAGGATTCGGCGATCGCGCAGGTCATGGGCGTGACCAATGCGGTGACGGTCGATGCCGAGGGCCTGGCGCCGATCACGCTGGTCGGTCCCGGCGCCGGCGGCATGGCGACGGCTTCCGCGGTGGTGTCCGATCTGGCGGATATCGCCTGCGGCGTCCGCACGCCGCCGTTCGGCCGCCCGGCCGCGCGCATGACGGCGGTGCGCAAGGCACCGATGCAGCACCACGAAGGCGGCTATTACATCCGGCTGCTCGCGCGCGACCGGCCGGGCTCGGCCGCGACCATTGCGCGGCGGCTGGCGCAACAGAACATATCGCTGGAGTCCATCGTCCAGCGTCACGACAGCGCGGCGCGCAATATGGCGCGACCGGGCCGTTCCGGCCAGCCGGTGCCGGTGATCATGATCACCTATGCGACCAGCGAAGATGCGGTGCGCAAGGCCCTCGTCGCTGTGCGCCGCGACCGTGTAATCTCGGGCCGGCCACAGGTTATCCGAATCGAGAAGAATTAGGCGGGGAACAAGGATGGCGTCGAGCACAGTTTTGGCGAACCCGGTCCTGGAGCGCGTGCTCGCGATCGAGATCGCGCGGGTGACCGAACGCGCCGCGGTGGCTGCCGCGCGTTTGCGCGGGCGCGGCGCGGAAAAGAAATCCGACCAGGCCGCGGTCGACGCCATGCGGCGCGAGCTCGGCAAGCTGCTGATCGACGGCACCGTGGTGATCGGCGAGGGGGAGATGGACGAGGCGCCGATGCTGTTCATCGGCGAAAAGGTCGGCACCATGGCGGGGCCGAAGGTCGACATCGCCGTCGATCCGCTCGAAGGCACGACCTTGTGCGCCAAGAACATGCCGGGCGCCATCGCCACGCTGGCCATCGCCGATCACGGCGCCATGCTGCATGCGCCCGACATTTACATGGACAAGATCGGCATCGGCCCCGGCTATCCGAAAAACGTCGTCGATCTCGACGCCCCGGCCGACAACATCTTGGCGCTCGCCAAGGCCAAAGGCGTAAAACCTCACGCCATCACCGCGATGATCCTCGATCGGCCGCGTCACGCCGATATCATCGCGGCGGTGCGCAAGGTTGGCGCGGCGGTGAGCCTGATCACCGATGGCGACGTCGCCGGCGTCATCCATACCGCCGAGCCCGACAAGACCGGCATCGACATCTATCTCGGCATCGGCGGCGCGCCCGAGGGCGTGCTGGCGGCGGCGGCGCTGCGCTGCATCGGCGGCCAGATGCAATGCCGGCTGGTGATCGACACCGAAGAGAAGCGCGAGCGCGCCGCCAAGATGGGTATCAAGGACCCGCGCAAGAAATATCAGATCGAGGACATGGTGCGCGGCGATTGTTTGTTCGCAGCGACCGGGGTCACCGACGGCCGCATGTTGCGCGGCGTCCGATTCGGTCATGGCGTCATCGAGACCGAGACAGTGGTGATGCGCTCGGCGAGCGGCACCG
>CAWCSD010000035.1:0-20743 GCA_963798095.1 uncultured Alphaproteobacteria bacterium
GCTACATAGCGACAAAAAGTCGACGGGAGCGACGTTTGCAATTCCCCGACTCTCGCCGACTTGGCATGCTGACGTGGGGCGCGTGCAAGATCGAGAACAACTATGAACCGGCTCCTGCTGACCGGCATCTCGCTCGTCGGTCTATCCGGTGTCGCCACAGCGGCGGACATGCCGCTCAAGGCGCCGCCACCGCCGGCGGTGGCCGCCTGGAGCTGGACCGGTTTTTATGCCGGCCTCGACGGCGGCTACAGCTTTGGCCGTGATCCGTTCATGCAGAACGATCCGGATCAAGGCGGTCTGTTCAGCCAGACGCCGTCCATGGTCACGCCGCGGGGCGGCCTGTTCGGCGGCCAGTTCGGCTACAACTGGCAGCTCAATCATCTGGTGCTCGGTCTGGAGGGGGACGCGCAATGGGCCCACCAGGACAGCACGTCCTGCGCGATCACCTGCTTCTACGACAATATCACGAACGAGTTCACCGGCTCGACGGAGCGGCAAAAGCTGGATTGGTTCGCCACCGCGCGCGCCCGGATTGGCTGGGCCAACGACGGGCTATCTGCTCTACGTCACCGGCGGGCCCGGCATGGGGTCGTGTCGAGCGAGACCGATACGCTCAATTTCGAGATCCTTCCGCCGGCTGCCGAGAGTTTTGCGCGCACGCTCAGCGGATCGGCGATCGGCGGCGGCATCGAGGCGAGGGTTTGGGGAAATGGGACGGCGAAGGTCGAATACCTGCACCTTAATCTTGGCAGTATGACCAACATCGCCAATCTGATGTTTCAGCCCGTTGGCGGTGTTGCAGCCGGCCCCTTCACTCTCACCACGACAAGCTCGGTTCGTGACGACATCATCCGCGTCGGCGTGAATTATAAATTCGCCGGCACGGCGATCGATCCGGCGCCGGCAGCAGCCGCGCTCGCGCTGCCGGTCAAGGCGGCGGCAGCAGTCTGGTCGTGGACCGGATTTTATCTCGGCATCAACGGCGGCTACGGCGTCGGCAGCGATCCATTCAGCCAGATGCAATTGGTGGCCGGTACGCTGCTGGTCGATCTCGACTTTCATGAACGCCAAGGTCGCGCCTGTCGGCGGACTGTTCGGCGGCCAGGCGGGTTACAACTGGCAAACCGGCCATATCGTGCTCGGCATCGAAGGCGATGCGCAGTTGACCGATCAGCATGATGTGTCGTGCGGCATCGAGTGCACGGCGGGGGGTTTTGCGCCGAACACCTTCACGACCGTCGATCAGCGGCTGAAGTGGCTGGCAACCGCGCGCGGCCGCCTCGGCTGGGCCGATGACGGCTACCTGTTCTACGTCACCGGGGGCGGTGCGTTCGGCCGCATCGACGAGACGAGAATCCCTGCCGATCAACCCGAACGCGGCGAGCTTCAGCCAGAATCGCAGTGGCTGGACGGCGGGCGGCGGCATCGAAGCTCTGCTGTGGGGTAACTGGACCGGCAAGCTCGAATACCTGCACTTCAATCTCGGCAGCATGACCAACACGTTCAACTACGTGTTCGGCGGCACGCCCTTCACTTTGAGCACGACCAGCGCCATCCGCGACGACGTCGTTCGAGTGGGTTTGAATTACAAGATCGGCGGCTGATTGCGCGTCGGCACCCCGCGAGGATCCTAAAACTCGCGGCCGATCAGCCGGTCGAGCGAGTAGCGGCCACCGCCGCGCAGGAAGATAGCGAGCGCCACGATACCCATGAATAGGGCGTATTCCATGCCGCGCTTGCCCCACGACCAGTTCGGGTAGAGCACGGCGAAGGAGATCACAGACATCTCGACGACAATGGCGGCGGCGACGACGCGGGTGAACAGGCCGACGGCGAGCATCAGGCCGCCGAAGAATTCCAGCGCGCCGATGAAATAGGCCCAGGCCAGCGGATAGGCCCAGCCGAAATTGACGAAATTGCGCGACGCCGCGACAGCATCGCCCTGGAACAATTTGGCGAAGCCGTGGGGCACCAGGATCAGGCCCAGCGCAACCCGGATCAGCGTATAGGCGAACGGCGCCAAGGTCTCGTAGAACGGTGCCGCAGCGGGCACCAGCAATGACTTGCGATCGACGTCGGTGTCCGATGTGGTCGCCATTGAGACCGCTCCGTCTCGGTGCTGCCGCTGAATGTCGCTTGTCGCGCCACACCTTTGCAAGGTCCGAAATCTTGCTTTCAACGACAGCGATGGTCCCGGGTTCGGCTGCAGCCGTCTCGGAACTCGGGCGAAATCGCGGCACACTTTCGGGCAGAAGAGGACAGCCATGAGAATTCTTTGCGGCCCTAGGCGTCGCCAGCGGGCTGTTGTCGTATGCTCCAGCGATGGCCGAGGACATCGATCTATCGGCCTGGACCTGCAAGCAATTCATGGCGGCGAGCAAGGACGACGTCGGCGTCATCCTGGCCTGGCTCGACGGCTACTACAAAGAGGAGGACGAGCCGCCGGTGATCGACACCGCGGCGCTTGTCGTCAAGGCCAAGAAACTCGGCCAATACTGCGCCGAGCATCCCGACAGCGACCTGATCAGCGCGACCGACAAGCTGTTTCAGAAGGAGTGATCGCTTCCATTCGCCCCCGCTATCGCGGGCAGGATGGAGAATTCACACGTCCAGCAAGGCCTCGCCTGCAAACTCCGCCCGCTCCTGAATAAACTCGAAGCGCGATTCCGGCTTGTTGCCCATCAGCCGCTCGACCGATTTGTCGGTGTTCTTGCGGTCGCTTTCCACCACCGTAACCTGAAGCAGCGTGCGCTTCTTCGGGTCCATAGTGGTTTCCTTCAATTGCGCCGCCATCATCTCGCCGAGCCCCTTGAAGCGGCTGACTTCGACCTTGGCGTTGGCGTGGAATTCTTTTTTCAAGATGGCGTCGCGGTGCTTGTCGTCGCGGGCATAGAAATTCTTGCCGCCGTGGCTGAGCCGATAGAGCGGCGGCACGGCGAGATAAAGGTGGCCGTTGTCGATCAGTTTCGGCATCTGCCGGTAGAAGAACGTGATCAAAAGCGAGGCGATATGGGCGCCGTCGACGTCGGCGTCGGTCATGATGATGACGCGGCCGTAGCGCAAATCCTCGTCCTTGTAGTGGATGCCGGTGCCGCAGCCGAGTGCCTGGATGAGATCGGCGAGCTGCTGGTTTTGCGCCAGTTTGTCCTTGCCGGCCGAGGCCACGTTGAGGATTTTGCCGCGCAGCGGCAGGATGGCTTGCGAGCGGCGATCGCGCGCCTGCTTGGCCGAGCCGCCGGCCGAGTCGCCCTCAACGACAAAAATCTCGGCACCGTCGGCGGCGCCATTGGTGCAGTCGGCGAGTTTTCCCGGCAGACGGAGTTTCCGCACTGCGGACTTGCGCGCAATATCCTTTTCCTGGCGGCGGCGCAGTCGCTCCTCGGCGCGCTCGACCACGAATTCGAACAGCTTGTTGGCCTGCGTCGGATTGCCGGCGAGCCAATGGTCGAACGGGTCCTTGATCGCCTGCTCGACAATGCGCTGCGCTTCGGCGGTGGCGAGCCGATCCTTGGTCTGGCCCTGGAATTCCGGCTCGCGGATGAACACCGAGAGCATGGCGCCGGCGCCGATCATGACGTCGTCCGAGGTGATGGCGGCGGCGCGCTTGCCCTGGCCGACGCGCTCGGCGTGATCCTTCAGCCCGCGCAGCAACGCGCTGCGCAAGCCGGATTCGTGGGTGCCGCCGTCGGGCGTCGGGATGGTGTTGCAATAGGAATTGAGAAACGGGTCGGCGTCGGCGGTCCAGGCCACGGCCCATTGCGCGGCGCCGTGGGCGCCGGTCTTGCCGGAGGTGCCGGTGAAGATGTCGGGATGGACGAGCGTCGCCTCTTTGAGCGTCTCGCCGAGATAATCCTTCAGCCCTTCCTCGAAGTGGAATGTCGCCTTTTCCGGCACGTCTTCGATGCCGCGCAACAACTCCTTGGGGCAGGACCAGCGGATTTCGACGCCGCCGAACAGATAAGCCTTGGAGCGCGTCATCTTGAACACGCGCTCGGGCTGGAACGCCGCCTTTGGCCCAAAAATCTGCGGGTCGGGATGGAAGCGCACGCGGGTGCCGCGCTTGTTCGGGGCACGGCCGAGCTTTTGCAGCTTGCCTTTCGGCTTGCCGCGCTCGAACGCCATGTGGTGATGCTGCTGCTCGCGCCAGACATCGACCTCCATGCGGTCGGACAGCGCGTTGGCCACCGAGACGCCGACGCCGTGCAGGCCGCCCGAAGTTTCGTAGACTTTCGAGTCGAATTTGCCGCCGGCGTGCAGCGTGCACATGATCACTTCAAGCGCCGACTTGTCCTTGAATTTCGGATGTCGATCGACCGGGATGCCGCGGCCATTGTCGGTGACCGTTATGAAGCCGCCGACCTCCATCTCGACTTCGATCCAGTCGGCGTGTCCGGCCAGCGCCTCGTCCATGGCGTTGTCGATTACTTCTGCAAATAAGTGGTGCAGCGCCTTCTCGTCGGTGCCTCCGATATACATGCCCGGCCGCCGGCGCACCGGCTCAAGGCCTTCCAGGACTTCGATATGCTTGGCGGTGTAGCCGGACTCAGCCGTGCTGCGCGCCGAAGCGACGTTGGCGCGGCGTGCCGTGCCACGCCGACCCTCGGCGACGGCGGCGAAGAGATCCGGCGTTTTCGACGATTTGGACGTTTTCGCTGCTTTTCCCACGGCTTATCCCATGTGGCGACGCGGTTGCCGGCGCGCAACGGACGGCGACGAATCAGCCTTCGACTATGCCATCTGGCAGGCGTGGCATGAACCGGCCGCCAGCATTGACGGCTTGCGGCGGGGGCCCTATATCGCCGCGCATGCAAAGGGTTTTTGTGACCATTGCCGTTGCCAAGCGCCGCCGCCGTCGCTCCCGCGATACGGCACGCGCTCGCGTTTACGCGTAGCGACTTTCGTGCCGCCGGTTCCGCGGCACGCTGACCTGATATCCTGCCCCGCGGATTCGGCCTGAGACCTCTCAAGCCAATAGGTTGAGTCATGCCTGCGACTGCCAAAACTGCGAAAAAAGCCAAGATCGGCGTGCTCGGCGCCTCCGGTTATACCGGCGCGGAATTGGTGCGGCTTCTGCTGCGTCATCCGCGGGTCGAGATCGTCCTGCTCACCGCCGATCGCCGCGCCGGCAAGACCATGGCCGACGTGTTTCCGCAATTTGCGCCCTACGATCTGCCGGTGCTCACGGCGATCGAAGGCGCCGACTGGAAAGCGGCCGGGCTTGATCTGGCGTTCTGTGGGCTGCCGCACGGCACGACGCAGAAGGTGATTGCCGAATTGCTCAAAACCGCGCCGCAAACCAAGGTGGTCGATCTCTCGGCCGATTTCCGCCTCGCCGATCCGGCTGCCTATGCGCATTGGTACGGTCACGCCCACGCCGCGCCGATTTTGCAAAAGGAGGCGGTCTACGGCCTAACCGAAGTTTATCGCGCGCAGATCGCCAAGGCGCGGTTGGTCGCCAATCCTGGCTGCTACACCACCTGCGCCGAGCTTGCGCTCATTCCGCTGTTGAAGGCCAAGGCGATCGATCCCGACGAGATCGTCATCGACGCCAAATCGGGCATGACCGGCGCGGGCAGGGCGGCCAAGGAGGAGATGCTGTTCTCGGAAGTCTCCGAGGGCTTTCATGCCTATGGCGTCGGCCACCATCGCCACATGTCCGAGCTCGATCAGGAGTTTTCGCGCGCCGCCGGCCGCGACGTGGTCGTGACCTTCACCCCGCATCTGGTGCCGATGAATAGAGGAATTCTATCAACTATTTACGTGAGAGGTCTTAAAGCGTCACCGCAAGGCCTGCACACGCTGCTGTTAAAGGCTTATGCGAAGGAGCCGTTCGTCCATGTGCTGCCGTTCGGCAAGACGCCGCAGACCCGGCACGTGCGCGGCTCCAACATGACCTTCATCGGCGTCGCCGCCGACCGCATTCCCGGCCGCGCCATCATCGGATCGGCGCTCGACAACCTGACCAAAGGCGCGTCGGGCCAGGCGGTGCAGAACATGAACCTGATGCTCGGCTTCCCCGAAACGATGGGGCTGGAGCAGGTCGCGCTGTTCCCCTGAGTTCGCCCTAGGCGAGCTTGAACAGCGCCAGCACCAGCATGACCTGCGCGACAAAACCGCCGGCAAAGGCGAGCGTGCGCAGCACCGGCAGGCCGAGCGTGTAGACGACCGCGTGCACGAGCCGCGACCAGAAATAAAGCTGGCAGGCGAACGTTGTCATCGGCGTTGCCAGGTTCACGTTGAGATCCTGGGCCGCCAAAACCAGCGGCGCGAAGATGACGAGATTTTCCACCGCGTTGACATGGGCCGCCATCAGGCGCTGCGCCCAGGGCGATTGCGGTTGGTCGGTAGGGCTCGGATTGGCCATTGCGCCCATCATCCCGCGCACCATCATGCGATCGAGAATGTATGGCACCCACATCAAGCCGGTCATCGCCGTAGTCATGACCAGCCAGAACAGCTCATGAGACATGTCGTCCTCCCCAGCGCGGTTATGTCCTCAAGCGGAACTTTCGCAGCTAACGGGCGGGTGGGGAAGGTGTGAATTTGCCGGCCGTGCCGGACGCCTTCAGCCGCGGATTCTCACGTAGCTGCCCGGTGCATCCTCGATCGCCTTCAGCGCGCCCTCGCCCGGCACGCGCGCCGGCACTTCGGTCGGGCCTTGGCGGGTGAGCCAAACCAGCCAGTCCGGCCACCACGAGCCGGCATATTCCTTGGCCTTGGCGAGCCAGCCGTCGAGGTCGGCGTTGCGCGGCCGCTGGCCGATCCAATATTGGTATTTGTTCTTGGCCGGCGGGTTGACCACCCCGGCGATGTGGCCTGAGCCGGACATCACGAAGCGCACCGGGCCGCCGAAGAATTTGCAGCCGAGCAGCACCGATTTCGCCGGCGCGATGTGGTCTTCGCGGGTCGCCAGATTGTAGATCGGCACGGTGACCGACTTCAAATTGATCGGCGCGCCGTCGATCAGCATCTGGCCTTTGGCAAGTTTGTTGTCGAGATAGCAGTTGCGCATATAGAACGAGTGATTGGCGGCCGGCATGCGGGTGGCGTCGGAATTCCAGTACAACAGGTCGAATGGAAACGGCGCCTTGCCCTTCAAATAATTGTTGATCACGTAGGGCCAAATCAGATCGTTCGAGCGCAGCATGTTGAAGACGGTGGCCATGGTCTTGCCTTCGAGGTAGCCGCGCTCGGCCATTTGGCGCTCGAGCGCCGAAATCTGCTCCTCGTCGACGAACACCTTCAGATCGCCCGCATAGGTGAAATCGACCTGGGAGGCGAACAAAGTCGCCGAGGCGACCCGCTCGTCGTGCCTGGCCGCCATGACTGCGAGCGTGATCGCCAACAGTGTGCCGCCGACGCAATAGCCGGCGGTGTGGACCTTCTCCTCGCCGATGGCGAGCTTGATCGCATCGAGCGCGGCCAGCGGGCCTTCGTGGACGTAGTCCGCAAAGCTTTTCTTGGCGAGGTGGGCGTCGGGATTGACCCAGGAGATGCAGAACACGGTGATGCCCTGGTCGACGCACCATTTGATGAAGGATTTTTCCGGCGTCAGATCGAGCACATAAAACTTGTTGATCCAGGGCGGCACGATCAGGAGCGGCCGCTTGAGCACCATCGGAGTCGAGGGTGCGTATTGGATGAGCTGCATCAGGTCATTCTGGAAAATGACCTTGCCTGGCGTGGTGGCAAGATTGCGCCCGACCTCGAACATCGAGGCGTCCGACTGGCGGATTTTTAGATCGCCGCCGCCGGTCTCGATGTCCTCGGCCAGCATGTGCATGCCGCGGACTAGGTTGTCGGCATTGCTCAAGACCGTCTCGCGCAGCAATTCGGGATTGGTCAGCACGAAATTCGACGGCGACATCGCGTTGGTGATCTGCCGCATATAGAACTCGGCTTTCTGCCTGGTGTGCTGATCGAGGCCGGCGGCGTCGCTGACCAGTTGCTTGGCCCAGCGCGCGCTGAGCAGGTAAGCCTGCTTGAGGAAGTCGTAGTACTGGTTCGACGACCATTCGGGATCGCTAAAGCGCTTGTCGCCGGCTTCCGGCGTGACGACCGGGGCGATCTCCTCGCCGGTGAGGCGCTTTGCCGCCGCCGCCCACAGATCGAGATAGGCCTTGCCCAGCCGGTTCTGCGCCTCGAGGGCGCGCTGCGGGTCTTCCAGCCAATATTCCGCAACATGGCCCAGGGTTTTGACGACTTCGCCGACTTCCTCGGCAAGCGCGTTGCTCTTGCGGCCTTCCTCGCGCGGCTTGAGATAGGCCGCCAGCGCGCGCCCGCCTTCCTCGATGAGCCGCGCCAGGTTGCGCGAAAACTCCTCGACGTCGACGCTGCCGATCTTCATCGGTTCCTGGGATGGAGCCCGCAAAGGACGTTCCTCACTCATGCCGCAGGGCCTGCAACCGCGGCCCTTTGCGCAGACATCGTTAAGCAGAGATGGCCTGCGCCAATCAGCCACGCAAGGCATCTTTATGGGCAATCCGTGGCGGCCGCGTAAGCGGGTTAAGACCCGCCGCGCGGCGCCTGCAGTCCTTGTTTCGACATATTACCGCGCTATTCTCGCGCCTTGGATGACGTCTCAAGGGATCTTCATAACTTATTGAGTTTCTGAGTATTGGTGAGGGAAGTGACCGCGCCGGCCGGCTTGGGGGCTTAGGCAAGCGCGGGTCGAGGGAGCAGCTGGGGGAATAAGCTTGCGCAACCGTCGAACTGTGGCAGCGCGTGTCGTCGCGGGCTTGGCGCTCGGCGCCTCGATCGCAGCGCTGGTGGCTGCCTGCTCGCCGGGCGCCGACTATCCGGCAATCCTCGATCGGCCGGCGCCACGCGCCGATCAGCCGATGAGCCCGGACCAGGTCAAACAGGCAACCGACGCTTTGATCTCCGACCGCACCCGCTTGAGCGCCGATGCGCAGGCCCCTCAGCAAGCCAGCGCGCCGGCCGCCACCGGCAGCACGCGGCCCGCTGGCTCCGCGCCAAAGCCGTGATAAAAGTCCGCTGCTAGGTTATTGTCGAGGTTCTGGAAACGCTATCGAGACGGCCGCGCCCCGGGGCACCCATGGAAGAGTTTTATCGCATTCGCCGGCTTCCGCCTTACGTGTTCGAAACGGTCAACCGCGCCAAGGCCGTGGCCCGTAACGGCGGCGCCGACATCATCGATCTCGGCATGGGCAATCCCGACCTGCCGACGCCGGCGCATGTGGTCGAAAAGCTCAAAGAGACCATCGGCAAGCCGCGCACCGACCGCTATTCGTCGTCGAAGGGCATTCCGGGACTGCGCCGCGCCCAGGCCGCCTATTACGCGCGCCGCTTCGGCGTAAAACTCAATCCGGAAACCCAGATCGTCACCACGCTCGGCTCGAAGGAAGGGTTCGCCAACGTCGCGCAGGCGATCACGGCGCCGGGCGACGTCATCATCGTGCCGAACCCGACCTATCCGATCCACGTCTTCGGCTTCCTGATGGCGGGTGGCGCCATCCGCTCGGTGCCGGTGGCAACCGACGCCAACTTTTTCGGCGCGCTCGAGCGCGCTGTGCTGCATTCCATTCCAAAGCCGATCGCGGTCGTGGTCTGCTATCCGTCGAATCCGACCGCCTGCGTCGCCGATCTCGATTTCTATCGCGACCTCGTCGCGTTTGCGAAGAAACACAGTCTCCTGGTGCTGTCCGATCTGGCCTATGCCGAGGTCTATTTCGACAACAATCCGCCGCCGTCGCTGTTGCAGGTGCCGGGCGCCATGGATGTCGCCGTCGAATTCACCTCGATGTCCAAAACCTATTCGATGCCCGGCTGGCGCATCGGCTTTGCGGTCGGCAACGAGCGCCTGATCGCGGCGCTGGCGCGGGTGAAATCCTATCTCGACTACGGCGCGTTCACGCCGATCCAGGTGGCGGCGACCGCGGCGCTCAACGGCCCCGACGATTGCATCAACGAGATGCGGGCGACCTATCGGCGCCGGCGCGATGCGCTGGTGGATTCGTTCGGCCGCGCCGGCTGGCCGGTGCCGCCGCCGGCGGCCTCGATGTTCGCCTGGGCGCCGATCCCGGAGGCGTTCCAGCCGCTCGGCAGCGTGGAATTCTCGACTCTTCTGGTCGAAAAGGCCGGCGTTGCGGTGTCGCCGGGCGCGGGCTTTGGCGAATATGGCGAGGGCCATGTGCGCATCGCGCTGGTCGAGAACGAGCAGCGCATCCGCCAGGCGGCGCGCAATATCCGCCGCTTCCTGGAAACCGGCCCGGCGCAGCTGCACAACGTGGTGCCGCTCGCCAAGCGCGGCTGACCGAGTCGGTCTGATCCCCGCATAGGTGGACGGTGTAGGGCTGAGAAAGCCGTAGCAGGGCGCGGAAGATCGATTAGAGGACAGCGATCCGCCCCGGAGTCTCCGTCCGGAATTTCCGCCGATCACGCATTTGAAGCAGGACCCCATGACCGCGCCGCTGAAAGTCGGTCTTGCCGGACTGGGTACCGTCGGCTCCGCCGTGGTCGAGCTTTTGCAACACGGCCGCGACAAGCTCATGGCGCGCTGCGGCCGGCCGATCGAGATCGTTGCGGTCAACGCGCGGTCGCGGACGAAGAAGCGCGCTATCGATCTGAAGAAATTCCGCTGGGTCGCCGATCCCGTGGCGCTGGCGCAGGATCCGTCGATCGATGTTTTTGTCGAACTCATGGGCGGAGCGGGCGATCCCGCCAAACGAGCGGTGGAAAGCGCGCTTGCTGCCGGCAAGCCGGTGGTGACTGCCAACAAGGCGCTGCTTGCGCGACACGGCCAAAAGCTCGCCGCGCTTGCGGAGCGCCGTCAGGTCGCGCTCAATTTCGAGGCTTCGGTCTGCGCCGGCATTCCGGTCGTCAAGACATTGCGCGAGGGACTCGGCGGCAATTCCTTCACCCGCATCTACGGCATCCTCAACGGCACCTGCAATTACATCCTTACCCGCATGGAGCAGGACCGGCTCGCGTTCGACGATTGCCTGCGCGACGCGCAGCGGCTCGGCTATGCGGAAGCCGATCCGACCTTCGACGTCGAAGGCCACGACACCGCGCAAAAGCTTTCGATCCTGGCTAGCCTCACCTTCGGCACCAAACTCGATCCCAAGGCGATCTATGTCGAGGGCATCTCGTCGATCACGCTGGCCGACCTCGATGCGGCCGATCAGTTGGGCTATCGCGTAAAGCTGCTCGGCGTGGCGGTGAAGACCGGGGAGGGCATCGAGCAGCGCGTGCATCCGACCATGGTGCCGAAGGATTCGGCGATCGCGCAGGTCATGGGTGTGACCAATGCGGTGACGGTCGATGCCGAAGGGCTTGGCGCCGATCACGCTGGTCGGTCCCGGCGCCGGCGGCATGGCGACGGCTTCCGCGGTGGTGTCCGATCTGGCGGATATCGCCTGTGGGGTGCGCACGCCGCCGTTCGGCCGCCCGGCCGCGCGCATGACGGCGGTGCGCAAGGCACCGATGCAGCATCACGAAGGCGGCTATTACATCCGGCTGCTCGCGCGCGACCGGCCGGGCTCGGCCGCGACCATTGCGCGGCGGCTGGCGCAACAGAACATATCGCTGGAGTCCATCGTCCAGCGTCACGACAGCGCGGCGCGCAATATGGCGCGACCGGGCCGTTCCGGCGAGCCGGTGCCGGTGATCATGATCACCTATGCGACCAGCGAGGATGCGGTGCGCAAGGCCCTCGTCGCTGTGCGCCGCGACCGTGTAATCTCGGGCCGGCCGCAGGTTATCCGAATCGAGAAGAATTAGGCGGGGAACAAGGATGGCGTCGAGCACAGTTTTGGCGAACCCGGTCCTGGAGCGCGTGCTCTCGATCGAGATCGCGCGCGTGACCGAACGCGCCGCGGTGGCTGCCGCGCGTTTGCGCGGGCGCGGCGCGGAAAAGAAATCCGACCAGGCCGCGGTCGACGCCATGCGGCGCGAGCTCGGCAAGCTGCTGATCGACGGCACCGTGGTGATCGGCGAGGGCGAGATGGACGAGGCGCCGATGCTGTTCATCGGCGAAAAGGTCGGCACCATGGCGGGGCCGAAGGTCGACATCGCCGTCGATCCGCTCGAAGGCACGACCTTGTGCGCCAAGAACATGCCGGGCGCCATCGCCACGCTGGCCATGGCCGATCACGGCGCCATGCTGCATGCGCCCGACATTTACATGGACAAGATCGGTATCGGCCCCGGCTATCCGAAAAACGTCGTCGATCTCGACGCCCCGGCCGACGAGAACATTTTGGCGCTCGCCAAGGCCAAAGGCGTAAAACCTGACGCCATCACCGCAATGATCCTCGATCGGCCGCGCCACGCCGATATCATCGCGGCGGTGCGCAAGGTTGGCGCGGCGGTGAGCCTGATCACCGATGGCGACGTCGCCGGCGTCATCCATACCGCCGAGCCCGACAAGACCGGCATCGACATCTATCTCGGCATCGGCGGCGCGCCCGAGGGCGTGCTGGCGGCGGCGGCGCTGCGCTGCATCGGCGGCCAGATGCAATGCCGCCTGGTGATCGACACCGACGAGAAGCGCGAGCGCGCCGCCAAGATGGGCATCAAGGACCCGCGCAAGAAATACCAGATCGAGGACATGGTGCGCGGCGATTGTTTGTTCGCGGCGACCGGCGTCACCGACGGCCGCATGTTGCGCGGCGTCCGATTCGGTCACGGCGTCATCGAGACCGAGACAGTGGTGATGCGCTCGGCGAGCGGCACCGTGCGGCGTATCGTGGCCGAGCATCGGAAGCTCGATAAGTTCGAGTAGAGTTGAGTACCGAGCAATTCTTGCATCGATTGTGATTATGGATTCCGGGTTCGCGCCGAGCGCGCGCCCCGGAATGACGAAAAATGGTTGAGAATCGCCTCTTCCTCGGCGTCGAAAATTCGGCGACCGGCCGCGCCTGGCGCGACCGGCTCGACGAGCGCGGCGCGGCGCGGGCGCTGGCGATCGCGCAGCGCCATGAGATCCCCGAATTGCTGGCGCGCATCCTCGCCGGCCGCAATGTCGAGGCCGACGCGGTCGACGCCTTTCTCGATCCGACCATCAAGCGCGCGATGCCCGATCCGAATGTGCTCACCGCCATGCCGGAAGCAGCCACGCGTATCGCCGACGCTGTTACGCGCGGCGAGAGCATCGCGATTTTCGGCGACTACGATGTGGACGGCGCAACATCCGCCGCCGTGCTGGCGCGTTTCCTGCGTCATGGCGGCGTCGAGCCGATCATCCACATTCCCGACCGGCTGTTCGAAGGCTACGGCCCGAATGTCGAGGCGGTGCGCGCGTTGGCGGCGCGCGGCGCGACGCTGTTGGTGACCGTCGATTGCGGCACCACCAGCATCGAGCCGTTGAGCGAAGCAAAGGCGCTCGGCATGGATGTCGTCGTCATCGACCATCATCAGGCCGACGAGGCGCTGCCGCCGGCGACGGCAATCGTCAATCCGAACCGGCGCGACGATCTCTCCGGCCTCGGTTATCTCGCCGCGGTCGGGCTCGTGTTCATGACCGTGGTGGCGGTCAATCGCGAATTGCGCGCCCGCGGTTTTTGGACCGATGCGCGGCCCGAACCCGATCTGCTGTCCTTGCTCGACGACGTGGCGCTCGGCACCGTCGCCGACGTGGTGCCGCTGATCGGGCTCAATCGTGCCTTCGTCGCCAAGGGGTTGTTGGTGCTGCGCCGGCGCGAGCAGCCGGGGCTTGTGAGTCTCATGGATGTGGCGCGGCTGTCCGGGCCGCCGGAAGCCTGGCATCTCGGTTTCTTGCTCGGCCCGCGCATCAATGCCGGCGGCCGCATCGGCCAAGCCGATCTCGGCGTGCGGCTCCTTCTGGAAACCGATCCGATCGAAGCGGCCAAGATGGCCGCCGAGCTCGACCGGCTCAATCGGGAGCGGCAGGCGATCGAGCAGGAGACCTTGGCGCAGGCCGAAGCCGAGGCCATGGCCGCGCTCGGCATCGAGGAGAAAGGCGCCGTGGTGATCACCGCTGCGGAAGGCTGGCATCCCGGCGTCGTCGGCCTCGTCGCCGCGCGGCTGAAGGAGAAATTCGGCAGGCCTGCGTTTGCCATTGCGCTCGAGCCCGGCGGCATCGGCACCGGCTCGGGCCGCTCTATCGCCGGCGTCGATATCGGCCGCGCCGTGCGCCGCGCCGTCGCTGAGGGATTGCTGGTCAAGGGCGGCGGCCACGCCATGGCGGCGGGCGTGACCTTGCGCAAGGGCGCGCTGGCGCAACTGCGTGCGTTCCTTGAAGCCGCGCTGAGCGCCGATGTCGCAACCGCGCGGCGCTTAAGCGGTCTGATGATCGACGGCGCGGTGAGCGCGGCGGGCGCGAATCTCGATCTCGTCGCCATGATCGAGCGTGCCGGGCCGTTCGGTTCCGGCAACCCCGAACCGGTCATCGCGCTGCCGGCGCACACCGTGACCTATGCCGAGGAAGTCGGCCAGGCACATATGCGCGTGCGGTTCAAATCCGCCGACGGCGCCGCCGTCAACGCCATCGCCTTCCGCGCCGCCGGCCAAAAGCTCGGCACCGCGCTCCTCAACAGCCGCGGCCGGCAGGTCCACGCCGTCGGCTCCTTCGTGATCGACCGCTGGCAGGGCGAAGAACGCGTGCAGTTCCGGCTCACGGATATCGCGCCGGCCGAGCCTTTTGCCGGCCGGTGAAATTTTTAGAGATCGCTTGGAGTGAGGCCAGTGTGCCTCGCGATCCTAGCCAACATGCGGGGGCCGATTTCGTCGCCGTCGTGAAATGCAAAGACATAGTCCGGAAAACCCGCTCGTTGCAGAATGCAGTGCGACCCGGTCTGCCGCTTGATTGTCCAGCCCCGTCGTAACAGAGCAGCCAGAACGCGCTGCGCTTTAGCGGCCGGCCACTGACTCATGCAGCTTCAAAGACGCCGGCAAGTTCACGGGGCAGTTGCTCGCCGTTTTCAAGGCGATCGGCAATGACCCGCAGCGCGAGTGCTTTCACCTTTGCGTCCGCTTCGGCTTTGGTCTCGCCATAGGCCAAGACGCCGGGCAGTGCGGGGACCTCGGCGATCCAGCGGCCGTCTTCTTCTTGTTCGCTCTCAATTCGCAGCATAAAGCACCTCGTGACCAATACTCTTATAGAACCGCATCGTGTCGTAAGCTATTGGCCAGATATCGGATTGCCTTCCCGAGCATTCCGCTTGAATTAACAACGACATATGCTTAAGTGCCTGCGACGTAAGGAGTAACCTGCAATGTCCTCACTGACCCGCCGCAGTGCGTTAAAGCTCGGCGCCGGAACGACGCTCGCGCTGGTTGCCGTCGACGACGGCATGGCGACGCCTGCGGAAGCGGATGCCGAGATTGCGAAATTCACCGGCGCCAAAGCGGCTGAGAGCGGCAAGATCAGCATCGATCTTCCCGAGATCGCAGAGAACGGCAACACCGTGCCGCTCGCCATCAAGGTCGACAGCGCGATGACGGCGGACGATTACGTCACCGAGATCCGCGTCATCGGCGATGCCAATCCCAATCCGGGCATCGTCAGGTTTCATCTGACGCCGGCGTCGGGGCGCGCCGAGGCTGGAACCCGAATCCGGCTCGGCGGGACCGGCACCGTCACTGTGATCGCCAAGACCTCGACCGGCAAGCTTTACGCCGACCGTAAAGTGGTCAAGGTCACGGTCGGCGGCTGCGGCGGCTGACAGCAAACAAACCGGACAAATATCATGGCCGAGAAACCGCGCCTGCGCGTTCCGAGCGAAGCCAAGAAGGGCGACGTCATCCAGATCAAGACGCTGATGTCGCATCCGATGGAGACCGGCTTCCGCAAGGACGAGGCCGGGAAGCCGATCCCGCGCGAGATCATCAATTCGTTCGTCTGCACCTTCAACGGCCATGAAGTGTTCCGCGCCGATCTGGAGCCGGCAATCTCCGCCAATCCGTATTTCGAGTTCACGGTGAAAGTGGAAGACAGCGGCACCTTCGCTTTCGCCTGGGTTGACGATAACGGCACGGTGACCACGGCGGAGCAGGGCATTACTGTTTCGTAGGTCGTAAGGATTTCCCATGGCCAAGCTCAATCTCTCGGTCGCGGTCGGCGACTATGACCGCACCCGCGCGCTGATCGACGGCGCCGTCCAGATCGACGGCGTCGATCCGGTCTATATGCAGCTCGTGCCGGAGGAGATTTTCTTTCGCGCGTTCCGCGCCGCCGAGTTCGATATCTGCGAACTGTCGATGTCGAGCTACACGGTGAAGACGGCGCAGGGCAATTGTCCCTATATCGCGGTGCCGGCTTTCGTGTCGCGCGCGTTCCGCCACACCTCGGTCTATGTCCGCACCGACCGGGTGAAAAAGCCGCAAGACCTCAAGGGCCGCAAAGTCGGCGTGCCCGAATATCAGCTCACCGCCAATGTCTGGGCGCGCGCCTTCCTGGAAGACGATTACGGCGTCAAGCGCTCGGATATTCATTGGATTCGCGGCGGCATCGAGCATGCCGGTCGGCCGGAAAAGATCACGGTAAAACTGCCGGCCGGCGTGCGGCTGGACAATGCGCCGGAGGGCAAGACCATCTCGGCACTGTTGGAGGCCGGCGAGATCGACGGCTTCATCGCGCCGCGGCCGCCGACGCTGGTCGAGCAGGGCCATCCGCATATCGGCTGGCTGTTCCCGGATCCGGTCGCGGTGGCCAAGGATTATTACAAGCGCACCGGCTTTTTCCCGATCATGCACGTGGTCGGCGTGCGCCGCGAATTGGCCGAGCGCCATCCGTGGCTGCCCGGCGCGGTGTTGAAAGCCTTTGAGCAGTCCAAACAGGCGGGATTGGCGAAATTGTCCGACACCTCGGCGACCAAGGTGACGCTGCCGTTCGTCGAGGAGCGCCTTGCCGAAGCGCGCGCGCTCATGGGCCACGATTTCTGGTCATACGGCGTCGAGCCGAACCGCAAAGTGCTCGATTATTTCCTGGCGCAGCATCACGCCGAGGGTTTGTCGGAACGCAGAGTCGCAGTCGACGAGCTGTTTCACCCGGCGACGTACGAGACGTTCAAGCTTTAGTTATTCCGGGGCGCCACAAAGCGGCGAGCCCGGAATTCGCGGACGGTGGTTATGGATTCCGGGCCCGCGGGCTTTGCCCGCGTCCCGGAATGACGGCATCAAATCCGATCCGGAAACTTGATGATGAAGTTGTCGTGGTTCGGCATCTTCACCTTCGGCAAGGTCTGCGCATTCATCGCCTGGTCTTGCGGGATCAGGTTGTTGGCCGCGAGCAGGTAAGCGCAGATCGCATAGACCTCGTTGTCGGTCAGCGTATGCGGCGTCGGCCACGGCATGGCGCGGCGGATATAGTCGAACAGCGTCGTCGGATAGGCCCAGAAATTGGCGATCGTCTTGTTCGAGGTGATGCCGTCGGCGGTCAGTGACGGGTTGCCGACCAGCACATTGCTCGGCCCGCCCTTGCCGTTGTCGCCGTGGCATTGGTTGCAGCCCTTGTCGACATAAAGCCTTGCACCCTCGGCGGCGCGTGCCGCTGCCCGGCGGCAGATTGCTGCCGTCGGGCAGCACGCTGATGTCCCACGCCTTGATGTCGGCCTCGCCGACCGGCTTGCCGAGATGCGGGCTATCGGCGGCGAATGCCGCTCCCGAGGCGAAGGCGAGCGCGACGAGGAGGGCGGCTGCGCGCGGCTTAAACATAGACATGCTTGATCTCCCCGGAGCTCGCGATTCCCCACGCCGTGAGGCTGTTGTAGTGCTGGTTGGGAAAGCCGAGCACGTTCGGCACTTTCTTGGCCTCGCCGCGCACGGCGATGAAGTCGGCGCGCAGCGGCTGCACGGCGCCGGAATCGTCCCAGGCGCGGCTGGTCAAAGTCGCCGGCTGGCCGTCCCAGCGCCACGGCATGGAGAAGCGCGTGAACGCTCTCGGGCTGACCGGACCTTCCACCGCCGCTTCGCCCCAGCTCTTGCCGCCGTCGGCGGAGACCAGAACTTTCTCGATGCGCCCGGTGCCCGAATAGGCGATGCCGGAAATCTCGTAAAAGCCCGGGCCCTTCATGGCGTAGCCGAACGACGGCTGGGTGATGAAGGATTTCACCTCGTTGACGAAATAGAACTTGTAGGCCTTGCCGTCGGGCAACAGCGGCGAGTAGTTGCGCGACTCGTAATAGGTCATGGCCGGCTGATCGACGACCTTCAGCCGGCGCAAAAATTTGGTGTTCATGTTGCCTTCGTAGCCGGGCAGCAGGAGTCGCATCGGGTAGCCGTTGCCGGGCATGATGCGCTCGCCGTTCTGGTAGAGCGCGACGATGGCGTCGTCATAGGCCTTCTTCAGCGGCACGCTGCGGCTGACCGCGAGCGAGTCCGCGCCCTCGGCCAGCATCCACGTCGCCTTCGGATCGACGCCGGCCTCGTCGAGCAGCGTCGACACCGGCACGCCGGTCCATTCCGCGCAGGACACCAGGCCATGGAGCGCCTGCAGCGGCGCCTGGATCGGCTCCGGCGAGAACATCGGCGCGCTGTTGCCGCCACATTCGACGAAATGCTTGCGCGTCACCATCGGGTAACGCATCAGCGCATCGACGGTGAATTCCAGCGGCTGCTTGACCATGCCGTGGATCACCAGCACGTGCTTGTCCGGATCGATGTCGGGAATGCCGGAATGGTTGATGGTGAAATGCAGCGCGTTCGGCGTGATGGTGCCGTTGAGCTTTTGCAGCGGCGCGCGCGCGTGTTGCGTCCGCGCGTCGCCCTTCGGATTGCTAAGCGTGCGCACCACGTCTTTTTCGTATTTGGACGGCGTCTGCAGCACAGGAGTGACGGCGCCCGGATAAAGGCTCCACTCGGGCTCGGTGAGCGGTTCCGCGGCGGCGTTGGTCAGCGAGGCGGCGCCGCCCAATGCGCCGGCGAACATGACTCCGCCTTGGAGCAAGGCGCGGCGGTGCAACAGGCCGTTGCCGGCGACGAATTCGAGCGGCGGCGCGCCGCCGCTTTTGCGTTTCCTCATGGCTTCACTCCCGACGGCTCGGCGTCCCGCGACGCCGTCCGGTTTGTTGAGATCGTTGGAGCGGACGGGACATCTCCCGCGGTCATGTTGCTCCATTCGGCGGCCGTTGTGAACAGCCGCCGAACGGTTTTACTAGGTCACGCCTTTGCAGGCTTGAGCCTGACGTGGATGTTCTTCTCCTGGGTGTAGGCGAGCATTTCCTCAAAACACTCCTCGCGGCCGATGCCGGACTGCTTGAAGCCGCCGAACGGCGCGCCGAGGAAATGTTTTGACACCTCGTTGATCCAGACGAAGCCCGCCTGCACCGCGGCCGCGGTGCGGTGCGCGGTGGAGAGATCGTTGGTCCAGATCGAGGCGGTCAACCCGTATTCGACGGCGTTGACCTGTTCGAGCATTTTGGCTTCGTCGCTCCATTTGAAGATGCCGAGCACGGGGCCGAAAATCTCCTCGCGGGCGATGCGCATTGTCGGTTGCACGTCGGCGAATACCGTCGGCTCGATGAAAAAACCGTTGGCGAGGGCAGGGTCCGCCGGCCGGCCGCCGCCGCAGAGCAAACGCCCGCCTTCCTGCTTGGCGCTGTCGATGAAGCCCAAGATGCGCTCGTACTGGGTTTTGGAAATGATCGAGCCCATGGTGGTCGCCGGGTCGGTGGCGACGCCGGGCTTATAGTGAGTGATCTTGGCCTTCACCTTGGCGAGCACGGCTTCGTAGATTTTCTCGTGAATGAAGGCGCGGCTGGTCGAGCCGCAGGATTGCCCGCACCAGGTAAAATTCATGCCGCCGATGACGCCGTCGGCGACTTCGTCCGGGTCGGAGTCGGGATAGGCGATCAGCGCGTTCTTGCCGCCGAGTTCCAGCATCACCGCTTTGAGCGTATCGGACGCCGCCTTCATCACCGCGCGGCCGGTCGGCACCGAGCCGATCAGCGCGATCATGGCGACGCTGGGATGGGACGCGAGCGCGGCGCCGGCCTCGCGGCCGCCCGGCACGACGTTGAACACGCCCGGCGGCAAAATATCGCCGATCAGCTCGGCAAGGCGGAGCGACGACAGCGGCGCCTGTTCCGGCGGCTTCATCACTACGGTGTTGCCGGTCGCCAGCGGCGCGCCGCTCTTGCCGGCGCAGAACATGAACGGATGATTGAACGGAATGATGCGGCCGACGACGCCACGCGGCTCGCGCACCGAGAAATTGACCACGTCCGGGCCCATCGGAATCGAAGAGCCTTTCATTTCCGTCACAAGGCCGGCGTAGAATTCGATCTGGGCTGCGGCGATCGTGGCGTCACGCACCATCTCGGTATAGGGATTGCCGCAATCGGCGGCATCGATCATCGCCAATTCCTCGGCGTGCTCGCGCAGCACGTTGGCGATGCGCTTGAGGAGGCGCGCACGCTCGAGCGGCGGCGTGTCGCGCCAGGCCGGGTACGCGGCCTTGGCCGCATTCACCGCGGCGTCGATATCGGCGGCGCCGCAATCGGCCACCGGCCCGAGTGATTCACCCGTTCCGGGATTGATGGCGTCGGCGCTGCGGCCGGAGATCGGCTTGTGCCACTTGCCGCCGTAAAAGGCGTCGCGGTTCTTCGGCAGATTGAGCGGCTGCGTCTTCAGGGTCTTGAGCGGGACTGCTTCGTTCATGGTGTCCTCCTTATTCTTCGTCATTCCGGGGCCGAGCGAAGCGAGGAGCCCGGAATCCATATCCCCTGTGTGCCGGATACTAGCTGGTACTCGACGACCTCACGCTTCATGGTTATCGATTCCGGCCGCGGGCTTCGCCCGCGTCCCGGAATGACAAGTC
>CAWCSD010000036.1:0-115362 GCA_963798095.1 uncultured Alphaproteobacteria bacterium
GATCCTCGTCATGATAGAGCTCGTTGACGTAACCGATCGCGGTCATGCCGAATTTCTTGACGACGTCGCGCGGCATCTCGCGCAGAGCCTTGTAAAAGCCGCGCGAGCCGAGGAAGAAGCCGGCGTGCAGCACGATGCCGTCGACCTCGCGCTTGAGAATGCCGGCGTGGTACAGATCGAGCATGCCTTCGACGAACAATTCACTGCAACCATAGAGGCCGGCGTCGAATTTTTCCGCGTGCACCGCGGCGTCGCGCGCCGGGTCGTAGCCGAGCCGCGACAGCAGCGTGCGAAAGGCGTCGTTGTCGCGCTGGCGCAGCACCAGCGCCTGCGCCATCGCCTCGCCCAGCGAGCCGATGCCGATCTGCAGCGTGCCGCCGTCCGGCACGATGCTCGCGGCGTGGAGCCCCGTGGCATAGTCGGCGAGCGCCACCGGCTCGCGCGGCGCCCCGAACAACGGAAAATCGGTCGCGGCGCCGTCGAGCAGGACATCGAACTCGTTCTCGCCGATCGCCGCGTCGCCGGGCATGAACGGCAATTCCGAATTGGTCTGGCCGGCGAACAGGAAATCGGCGCCGCCGTCGCGGCGCCGTGCCAACAGATCGAGCGTCAGGTCGGGATTGCAGCTCAGGCTGTAGGCATGCGGCGCTTCCTCGGCGCGATGCGCGACCAATTGCGCCACCACGTTGACGCCGCGGTCGAGCACGTAGCGCAGCGCATGGGTGTAGTTCGCGGAGATGTAATGCTGCTGCGCGTAAGGCGAGCCGAGCCATTGCCCGGCTTCGAAGAAGAATTCGTTGATCTCGACATTCGGCGGCACGTTTCCGGCGTGGATCGCCGCTGCGTAATCGAGCGCCGGATAGCCGGCGAACAGCCGTTGCGCGAGCGGGTCGAGGAACCGTCGCTCCAGCTCGCTCTTGGCGCGCGGCGCTTCCAGGGTCAGCGCGGTGAAGATGGTGAGATTGATCGAGCGGTCGGCGACCGCCTTGGCATAGAGCGCATTGGCGATGTGATTGGCCTTGCCGAGGCCAAGCGGCAAAGCGAGCACGATGGTCTTGCCGACCTTCTCGACGATCGTATCCGCAAGCCGCGCCGCATCGCCGAAGCGCGCCGGCCCCGCGCCGGAATGGATCATTGCAAGGAGTCCCAGCCCGGATCGGGCTGGAAGCGCGGCCCGTATTTCTGTGCAAGGCTTTTGAGCGTGTCGCGCACGTTGGCAATCCCACGGCTGCGGGCATAGTGCATCGGCCCGCCGCGGAACGGCGCAAAGCCGGTGGCAAAAATCATCGCGCCATCGACGATCTCCTCGTCGGCGACGATGCCCTCGCGCAGGCAGGTGACGCAGACGTCGAGCATCGGCAGGATCAGGCGGTCGATCATGTCAGCCGGCGGCGCGGCGGCGGCTTCCTTCGCCTTGACCGCGTGGCCGTTCTGCCAAGTATAGAGGCCCTTGCCGGTTTTCTTGCCGAGCTCGCCCTTGGCGACCTTGTCTTTCAGCCATTGCGGCGGATCGGGCATGTCGCGGTTGATGCTGCCGCGCAGCATCTCGGCGACGTGCAGGCAGATGTCGAGCCCGACTTCGTCGGCCAATTCGATCGGCCCCATCGGCATGCCGAAATCCATCGCTGCCATGTCGATGGTTTCCTTCGGCGTGCCGGCGTCGAGCATCAGCAAGGCTTCGAGCAGATACGGCGTCAGCGCGCGGTTGACCAAAAAGCCCGGCGCGCTTTTCACCGGCGCCGGCAGCCGGTCGATGCGGCCGAGGAAAGCGCGGGCGTCGGCGAGCACGTCGGCTGAGACCTGATCGTGGCTCACCACCTCGACCAGCTGCATGCGCGACACCGGATTGAAGAAGTGGATGCCGACCAGCCGCTCCGGCCGCGGCAGGCCTTCGCGCAACTGTTCCAGCGGTATGCTCGATGTGTTGGTGGCGAGGATGGCGTCCGGCTTCATCTTCGGCTCGATGCCGGCAAGATCTTGCGCTTGAGCTCGAGCCTTCCGGACGCTCGATGATCAGGTCGGCGGGGACGCCGTCGCTTCAGCGGGATGCTCGACGTGTTGGTGGCGAGGATGGCGTCCGGCTTCATCTTCGGCTCGATGCCGGCAAAAATCTTGCGCTTGAGCTCGAACACTTCCGGCACCGCCTCGATGATCAGGTCGGCGGTGGCAACGCCGTCGCCTCTGAGATCCGGGATCAGGCGGTCGAGCGCGTCGCGCACCTTGCGGCGGTTGTCGCGGCCGATGATGGCGTAGAGCGCGCTGGCGCGCTTGATGGCGCCGGCGATCGGCTCCGGCTTGGTGTCGCCGAGACTGACGACAAAACCGTGCCAGGCGCACCACGCGGCGATGTCGCCGCCCATGGCGCCGGCGCCGATGACGTGAATGCGGGAACCGTCCCATTTGCCGCCGGCAAGTTTTTTCAGGTTTTCGCGCAGATAGAAGACGCGGACCAGATTTTGCGCGGTCTCAGTGACGAGGAGTTTTGCGAAGGAAGAAATCTCCGCCTTCTGCATCGCTTCCCGGTCGCCGCCATGGGCGCTCCACAGATCGATCAGGGCGTAAGGCGCCGGGTAGAACCGCTTCGGCGCCTTCTTCGCGGTCTCGCCGCGCATGCGCGAAGCCAACAAGCCGCGCACCGGCTCCATGTTCATCAGCCGGCCGAGCAAGTTCTGCTTCGCCGTGTTCATCTCGCCGGTGACGGCGGATTTCACCGCGGCGCGCACGTGGCGTTCCTGCGTGACCGCATCGACCAGATGCAGGGCGCGAGCACGCCGCGCGCGCTCGGTCTTGCCGGTGAGCATCATGGTCATCGCCTGCACCGGGCTGATCAGCCGGGTCAGCCGCACCGTGCCGCCGAGACCTGGATGCAGGCCGAGCAGCACTTCCGGGAAACCGAAGCTCGCGTCGTCGATGGCGATGCGGAAATCGCAAGCCAGCGCCACTTCGAGCCCGCCGCCGAGGCAATAGCCGTGGATCACCGCAACTGTCGGCAGCGGCAACCGGTCGAGGCGGTCGAGCACCGCGTGGCCGCGCGTCAACGCCGCCTCGATCGGCGCCGGGTCAGTGACGCCACGGAACTGGGCGATGTCGGCGCCGGCGATGAAGCCCGAGCGCTTGGCGGAGCGGATCACCAGCCCGCGCGGACGATCGCGCTCGAGCTTTTCCAGCACCGCGTTGAGCTCGGTGAGCACGTCTTCCGACAGCGTATTGGCGCTGGAATCTTTCTTGTCGAACAGGAGCCAGGCGATGCCGTCCTCGTCGGTGCGCAGCCGCCAATTGGCCCAGGGGCTCGCCTCCTGCGGCGCCTCGTCGATCGCGAACGGGCCAAGCTCGATGTCGCGCTTGCCGAGAATGGCGAGCGTCGGTTTCGGCGCGGGTGAGGTTTTCATGCGCTGTCCCTCACACCGCTTCGATCAGCATGGCGCCGCCCTGGCCGCCGCCGATGCATTCGGTGGCGATGCCGCGCTTATAGCCGAGCCGCTTCATGGCATTGACCAGATGCAGCACGATGCGGTTGCCGCTGGCGCCGACCGGATGGCCGACGCCGATCGCGCCACCATCGACATTGAGCCGGTCGCGCGCGATTTTTCCCGCAGCACCTGGAAGCCCAAGCGCCGCGCGGCAGAACTCGGCATCGTCCCAGGCGGCGAGACAGCCGAGCACCTGCGCGGCGAATGCTTCGTTCAATTCCCAAAGCTCGATGTCACCTAGACCGAGTTGATGCCGTTTCATGATGGCGGTCGCGCAATAGACCGGGCCGAGGCCCATCACGGAGGGATCGAGCGCCGACCATTCGCTGTCGACGATCACGGCCTTAGGCGTCAGCTTGTGCGCCTTCACCGCGTCTTCGGAAGCCAAGATAACCCACGACGCGCCGTCGGTGATTTGCGACGAGTTGCCGGGCGTGACCTTGCCCCACGGCCGCTCGAACGCAGGCTTGAGCTTGGCCAGCGTATCGGCCGAGCTGTCGGGCCGCACGCCGTCGTCGTGATCGAACAAGGTGCCGTCGCGGGCGAAAGCCGGTTCGATCTCGCCTGAGAAGTAGCCGTTCTTTTGCGCCGCCGCGAGGCGCTGCTGGCTCTCGGCGGCGTATTCGTCGGCCTGCCGCCGCGAAATATGAAACAGATGCCCGACCAGCTCCGCGGTCTGGCCCATATTGAGCTCGGTGATCGGATCGGTGAGCCCGCGCTCGAGCCCGATCACCGGCGTGAAGAACGACGGACGCCAGCCGAGAAACGCCGCGAGTTTGGCGCCGATGCCGCGCGCGGCGAACAGTTTTGCGTACCAGTTGACCGCGCTGCGGCTGAATACCAGCGGCGCGTGGCTGAGCGATTCCGCGCCGCCGGCCAGCACCAGATCTGACACGCCTTCGCGGATATAACGATATGCGGTGTCAATCGACTGCATGCCGGAGCCGCAATTGATCTGCACGGTGAACGCCGTCATCGCTTCGCCCATGCCGAGGCGCAGCGCGGCGACCCGGGCCGGATTCATCTCGTCGGCGATGACGTTGACGCAGCCGAGGATCACCTGGTCGAAGGCATCGGGCGCGAATGGTTGGCGCAGCAGCAGCGGCCGGCCGCATTGCACGGCGAGATCGACCGGCGTGAACGGGCCCGGCTTGCCGCGCGCCTTGATGAACGGCGTGCGGCTGCCGTCGACAATATAGACCGGGCGATGCCCTACTCCGCCGCTTCCGACGTCGTTCGGGGCGGCGGCAGGGCTGGGACTTCCTCCGGCGCCGGCAATTCCACCGGCGGCAGTTCCGAGGTCGTTGGGGGCGTCGGGGGCGTCGGCTGAGATGTCGCTTGAGATGGCTGGTCTCCTTTATGCAATGCGCCCCGGGACGTCAGTTCTTCCGGTGCAAAATCATCGACCGCGATGGCCGCGGCGACCGCCGCGGCGGCGGCTTTGAGCTGTGCCGCCTCGTCGGCGGTGATCGTGCGCTGCTTCACCGCCTGATCGATGTCGCGCACCCGCGCCGCATGCATACGGTCGCGGATCGGCTGCACCGCGACCGTCATGGCGAAGGCGCGCTCGAGCAGCGCGACGCCGTTCCCGGTCTGAGCTTTCGGCGCGGATGGTACAGATCGACCGTGAGACGGTCGCGCGCCGCGCTGGGGTTGGTGATGAGGTCGGCGCATTTGTCGGTGACGCGATCGGACGGGCCGCGGCGGCGCGGGCCAAGCGGCTGGATCAGGAAACGCAGCAGCCATGCCACCGGCCGCACCGGGAAATTGGCGATGATCTCGTCGAAGCGCGCCTCGATGGTCGCGAAGCTCGCTTCCATGCAGTATTGCAGCAGCGGGAAATCGTCCTGCTGGCGGCCTTCGTCGTTCCAGCGCTTGAGCGCCGCGCTTGATAGATAAAGCTCGGAAAGAATGTCGCCGAACCGCGCCGAGATCATCTCCTTGCGCTTCAAGGCGCCGCCCAGCGTCAGCAGCGACAGATCGACGGCGAGCGCGAACGCCGCGGCATGGCGGCTCAGTTGCCGGTAGAATTTTGTCGCCGCTCCGGCATCCGCCGCCGGCGCCAGCAAGCCGCCGGTCCAGGCGCGGCCGAAGGCGCGCATCGTATTGGCGAGGCTGTGGCCGACATGGGCCCAGAATACTTTGTCGAAGGCATCGAGGCCGCGTTCGCGATCGGTGTCTTCGAGCGCCTGCATTTCCTTGAGCAGATAAGGATGGCAGCGGATCGCGCCCTGGCCGAACTGGATCAGCGCCCGGGTGACGATGTTGGCGCCTTCCACCGTGATGGCGATCGGCACGCCGCGATAAAGGCTGCCGAGATAATTCAGCGGCCCTTCGATGATGGCCTTGCCGCCATGTACGTCCATGGCGTCGTTGACCACGACGCGCATGCGCTCGGTGGCCTGCGCCTTCATGATGGCGGTGACCACGGCCGGATGATGGCCGTCATCGAGCGCCGCGCAGGTCATGCGGCGCGCGCCATCGAGCAGATAGGCGGTGGCGGCGATGCGGCCGAGCCGCTCCTGGATCGCCTCGAATTTTGCAATCGGCACATGGAACTGCTCGCGAATGCGCGCATAGGCGCCGGTGGCATGGGCGGAAAACGCAGCTCCCGCCGCCGACAATGACGGCAGCGAAATGCCGCGGCCCGCCGCCAGCGCGCTCATCAGCATTTTCCAGCCCTTGCCGACCTGATCGACGCCGCCGATGACGTTGTCGATCGGGATGAAGACGTCGTGGCCCCAGTTCGGCCCGTTCTGGAAGACCTGCATGGCCGGCAGATGACGCCGGCCGATGCTGACGCCGGGCAGATTGGTCGGCACCAAAGCGAGCGTGATGCCGATGTCGTCGCGGCTGCCGATCAGGTGATCGGGATCGTGAAGCTTGAACGCAAGCCCCAGCACGGTCGCGATCGGCCCGAGCGTGATGTAGCGCTTGTGCCAATTGAGCCGGATGCCGATGGTCTCGCGGCCTTCGAAGGTGCCGCGGCAGACCACGCCGGAATCGATCATCGAGGCGGCGTCCGATCCCGCTTCCGGGCTGGTCAGGCCGAAGCAGGGAATCTCCTCGCCGCGGGCGAGCCGCGGCAGCCAGTAATCCTGCTGCGCCTTGGTGCCGAATTGCAGCAGCAGTTCGCCCGGGCCGAGCGAGTTCGGCACCATGGCGGTAACCGCAGCGCAGATCGAGCACGACGACAATTTGCGGATCACTTCCGAATGGGCGTAGGCCGAAAATCCCAGCCCGCCATATTGCTTCGGAATGATCATCGCGAAGAATTTGCGCGACTTCAGGAAATCCCAGACCTCCGGCGGCAGGTCGTGCCATTGCCAATTGATCTTCCAGTCGTCGAGCATGCCGCAGAGCTCTTCGACGGGGCCGGCGAGGAATTGCTCTTCCTCCGCCGACAACTTCGCCGGCGCGAAGGCCAGAAGCTTCCGCCAATCGGGATTGCCGGTGAACAGCTCGGCATCCCACCAAACGTCGCCGGCCTCTATGGCTTCGCGCTCGGTATCGGACAGGCGCGGCAGCGCGTGCTGCGCCAAGCGAAAGATCGGCTTGGTGAGGTAGTCCCGCCGGAACGATGACTGTGACATCGGCTTGCCCCGGGCTTTTGCCGGCGGCCGCTCAAGGCGCCGCCGTATCGATGATTCGCTGCAAGACTATAGGTTCCGTGCCCCGAAATGTTACAATTTCGCGTGGGTGACGGCCCTCGTTTGGGCAATACCGGGCAGGGCTGGCTACCAAGCCAAATACCTTTGTCCGCAGGTAGGATTGCGGCTCATGTTCGACAAGATCGAGGCCTATCTCACGGCCAAAATCCTCAAATATCTGGCGCAGCCGACCGGCCGCTATGCGCCGTTTTATGCGCCCGACCCCGAGGTCGTCCACAATGCGCTGCAGCCCGGCGATATTTTGCTGATCGAGGGCAATTCGCGGCTCAGCGCCACAATCAAATACCTCACGCAAAGCACCTGGTCCCATGCCGCGCTCTATGTCGGCGAGCGGCCCGGCGACGTCTCGCCGCACGGCGAGCCGAATGTGCTGTTGGAGGCCGAGGCCGATACCGGCGTCGTCACCGTGCCGCTGTCGAAATATGTCCGCTTCCACACTCGGATCTGCCGCCCCGTGGGCGTCGACGGCGCCAACCGACAAAAGGTCATCGACTACGCGCTCCAGCGCCTCGGCACCAAGTACGATTCGCAACGCATCGTCGACCTGGCGCGCTACCTCTTCCCCTACCCTCCGGTGCCGGTGTGGTTTCGCCGCCGCATGCTGTCGATCGGCTGCGGCGACCCGACGCGAGCGATCTGCTCGACGCTGATCGCGCAAGCTTTTGCCTCGATCCATTATCCGATCCTGCCCGAGCGCGCCTCGATCAACGGCAAGACCTACGGCATCGCGCCCTTTGTGCAGAGCGAGATCGACCACATCCGCACCTACGGTCTCTACACGCCGCGCGATTTCGACGTGTCGCCGTTTTTCGCAATCGTCAAACCCACCCTCGCCGCCGGGTTCGACTATCGCACCGTGCAATGGGGACCGCCGGAGATTTCCGCAGCAGATTTGCAGCACGCCGAGATCGTGCCTCTGCTGCCGACTTGAAATCTCCCCCTGCAGGGAGAGGTAAGAGGTAATAGGAGTGATGTCGGCTAATTGGCGCGCGGAGAGGGTGCGGCTTTTGCCGTGGCGATCTCCACACAACGATGTTGCACGAAAGGAAACAGATAATCGCTCAAATATGTCGTGACCAGCTTGTGGCCCTCGTTGGACAGGTGAACCGAATCGACGAGCGATCCCGGGAAGAAATTGTGCTCCTCCCAGACGCGCTGCAGGTTCAAGAATTTGATATCCGCATAATGATCCTGGTCGTTGACTTTGCTTGGAATGACATTCGTCATGCGGGTATATTCTTCCTGAGAGTGCCACAACGGTTGAAACACGGCGAAGATCGGCGTTCCTGGAAAATCGCGACTGATCGACTCCAGTGCGTGCTCATAGAGTGGAATCGACACGCTATCGACAATGTCGTCCAAGGTGAGCGACTTCAACGCAGCCTTATAGCGCCGCTGCAGCTCTTCCCGAGGCATCGGGCGATAGTTCGGGTCCACCCTGCTCAGAAAATAATTTGCGTCCCAATCGTCGCTGTAATCGCGCAGGTACATATATCGGATCAGTGACCCTAGCTCTGTCCGCCTTACGATTCCGGGGAAGTATTGCGCCAATATTTTCAGCCAGCGCGGACTTGCTGAATAACGCGGCACATGGAGAAACCCGCCCACCTGATACGATGCGAGTTGATCGGCGTCGCCCTTGCTCGTCCACGGCACCGCTATCTCGTTGCCCCCGGAAAACGAAACGATCGCATCAGGCCGCAGCGGATGCGCCCATTTGTTCAAGGCAATGAAATTCTGATAAATTTGACTGGAAGCCATGGCCAAATTGATGACTGTCACTTTGCAATTCTGGCCGTGCTCTTGCAATTCTTCATTGAGCTTGGCCGGCAACAACTGATAGAACATGTCCGCATTGGTGCGGCCGCCCCAACCTTGCGCGGTACTGCCTCCGGTCAACACAATTCGTATCTCGTTGTCTTGCTTCGACGGCGGCGCTTCGAGGCGAAAGTCGATAAAAAAACCGTACTCTCCGCTTACCATGTCGAAATCATCGTAGAAATCCGACCAGGCAAGCTTGCCGCGCTCTCGCTTGTAGGCCTGAATCTGGCCGCCGGTGTACGGATAATATTCCGTCGTCCGCATCGTCGGCTCGTCGGCATCTACATCCGGGTAGGCCGCATGACGGTGATATTGCAGATAGACGTCGACCAATTTTAAGCACAAAAGAAGCGCTCCAATTGTCAATACGGTCGACATCAAGAAAGCCAAACAATTGAATATGACGGTCTTGGCAAATTTCATCGTCGCGTTTTTTGCGGTTTGAACATTCGGGATGCTCCGGATGGCCGGAGGGTGCGGATATTGACGGCCTTGCGGCATTCCCGCAAGGCAACCGGTAGCTTGCGAACCTCAACCAATCGAGCGTGCCATCACCCGGCGCCGATCGGCTGCGGGTGCCCGTCGAGATCGACGCGCACGTAAGTGAAGAGCCCTTCCGTCACCTTGATCGGCGTCGTTCCGGTGCCGCGCCGCGCCCAGCTCTCGATCTTGATGGTGATCGAGGTGGTGCCGATCTTCTCGATGCTGCCGTAGCAGGAGACTTCGTCGCCGACGCAGACCGGGCGATGAAACGCCATGGCGGTGATGGCCACCGTCACCACGCGGCCGCCGGCCCGCCGCACCGCAACGGTTCCGCCGGCGAGATCCATCTGGCATAGCAGCCAGCCGCCGAAAATGTCGCCGTGCGGATTGGTGTCAGCCGGCATGGCGATGGTTCGGATCGCCGGGTCGGTATCGGGCGGCACTTCAACGGCAGAGGACGGCGCGGCGGTCGGATCGGGCATTTGATTCAATCAACTTTGGGACTCAATCAACCTTGGGACTCAATCCGCCTTGATGGACGCGAACTTGACCACCTTGGCCCATTTGGCGATTTCATCGGTGACGAATTTGCTGAATTGGGCCGTGGTCATCGGCGTCAACTCGACGCCCAAGGCCACCAGGCGCGATTTGAACTTGGCATCGTTGCCCGCGGCGACGATCGCGGCCGCGAGCTTGGCGACGATGTCGGCGGGCATGCCCGCGGGCGCGGTGATGCCGTACCATCCGGCCGCCTCGTAGCCCGGCACGAATTCGCCGATGGCCGCCACGTCCGGCAGCGCATCCGAACGGGTTGCCGTGGTGACGCCAATGGCGCGCAACCGGCCGTCGCGGATGAACTCGATCACCTGCGCGATCGGGGCGACCGCAAGCGGAATCTGGCCGCCGATCAGGTCGGTGGTGTAATTGCCCTTATACGGCACGTGCACGAGATCGACGCCGGTGAGCATCTTGAACAATTCAGCCGACACGTGCGGCCCGGAGCCAACCCCTTGGGTGGCAAAGTTGACCTTGCCCGGATTGGCCTTGGCGTAGGCGATCAACTCGGGGACCGTCTTGGGTGGGAACCCCGGATTAGCAGCGAAGACGAAGGGCGTGCGGCCAATGCCAGCGACCGGCAGGAGGTCGCGGCCGAAATCGAAATTGAGGTTGGTATAGAACGTGGCGTTGACCGCGTTGGTCGACACCGTCGTGAGCAAGGTGTAGCCGTCCGGCGCCGAATGCGCGACGATTTCGGTGCCGATATTGCTCGACGCGCCCGGCCGGTTGTCGACGATGAATTGCTGGCCCATCGATTCCGACAGCGCCTGCGCAATGAGGCGCGCGATGATGTCGGGCCCGGCGCCGGCGGGATAGCCGGCGACGATGTGCACCGGCCGTGTCGGATAATCGAGCGCGGCGGCGCTGCGCGGCGCCAGCGTCGTAATCGCCGCAGCGCCCGCGGCCAGATGCAAAAATTCTCGGCGCGGCAGTTTCTTCATGTGTTCCTCCCATCAAACGGCGGCGACTGTGCCAGATCAGTCCGCTTTCATGCCGGTCGTCGCGATCACTTTGGCATATTTGGCGATTTCGTCGGTGACGTATTTCTTGAACTCCTTGACCGGCATCGCGACCGTCTCGACGCCCTGACTGAGCAGCTTGGCCTTCAGTGCGGGATCGGTGACGGCGGCGCTGATCGCGGCGTTCAGCTTTTCGACGATCTCGTCCGGCGTGCCGGTCGGCGCGCACATGCCGTACCAGCCCGCTGCCGCATAGCCCGGCACGAATTCGGCAATGGCGGGAATTTCCGGCGCGGCATCCGAACGCGTCGGCGTGGTGACGCCGATGGCGATGAGCTTCCCGGCTCTGACGTCCGCGATGATCTGCACGATCGGCGCAAACGCCAGCGGAATTTGCCCGCCAAGCAGATCGGTCATGTAGCTGCCCTTGTACGGCACCTGCACCATGTCGGTGCCGGTCATCTCCTTGAACAATTCGCACGCCACATGCGGTCCGGTGCCGACGCCGGCGGAAGCGACATTGAGCTTGCCGGGATTGGCCTTCGCATAGGCGATCAGTTCGGGAACCGATTTCACCGGAAATTGCGGATTGACCACGATGACGAACGGGGTGCGGCCGATGGAGCCGATCGGCGTGAGGTCGCGGGCGAATTCGAAATTCAGATGCTGATAAAGCGTGGCGTTGATGGCATTGGCCGAGACGATGAGGAGAAGCGTGTAGCCGTCCGGCGTCGCGTGGGCGACGAATTCGGTGCCGATATTGCTGGCAGCGCCCGGCCGATTGTCGACGATGAATTGCTGACCGAGGCGTTCCGACACGGATTGCGCTACCAAGCGCGCGATAATGTCGGGCGAGAGACCGGGAGGAAATCCGACGACGATGTGCGGCGGCCGGGTCGGATAATCGAGCGCCGAAGCGCGGCGCGGCGCCAGCGTCAATGCGGCGGCGCCTGCGGCCAGTTGCAGAACTTTTCGGCGTTCCATGTGTTTCTCCCTTTATTAATTCGCCTTGATGCCGGCGAATTTGATCACTTTGGCCCATTTCTCGGTTTCGGCGGCGACGAACGTTCGATACTCGGCCGGCGACATCGATAGCGGAACGCTGCCGAGGTCGGCAAGCCGCGCCTTGATCGCCGGGTCGGCGAGCGCGGCATTCACCTCGGTGTTGAGCTTGTCGATGATGGCTGACGGCGTCTTGGCCGGCGCGCCGATGCCGTCCACCGCGGACGCCTCGTAGCCCGGCAGGAATTCGCTCACGGTCGGCACGTCCGGCAGCGCCGGCGAGCGCGCCGTGCCCGGTCACGGCAAGCGCACGCAGCCTCTCGGCGCGGATATAGCCGAGCGACGACGCGATCGGGCTGAACGTGACCTGCACTTGCCCGGCCAATAGATCGTTGAGCACCAAAGCCGCGCCGCGATACGGCACGTGGACCAGATCGACGCCGGTCATGAACTTGAACAGCTCGCCGGCGACGTGCTGGATCGTGCCGATGCCGCCCGAGCCGTAATTGATCTTGCCGGGATTGGCTTTGGCATAGGCGATGAACTCCGGCACCGTTTTGACCGGCACCGCAGGGTTTACCTCCATGACCAGGGGAAAACGGTCGATGGTCGCGACCGGCGCGATGTCGCGGATGAAATTGAAGCTGAGATTATTGTAGATCGTCGCATTGGTAGTGTTCGCGGTCGTGGTCCAGAGCAGCGTGTAACCATCGGGCGCCGCGCGGACGACTTCTTCAGTCGCAATATTTGTCGCTGCACCCGGCTTGTTGTCGACCACGAACGGCTGGCCGAGCCGCTGCGACAGCCACTGACACAATACCCGCGCCACGATGTCGACGGCGCCGCCGGCGGCAAAGCCGTCAACCAGCCGCACCGGCCGCACCGGATAATCGAGCGCACGCGCGCGACGCACAAGCACCGGCGCAATCGCCGTGCCAGCGGCCAAGTGCAGAAATTTTCGGCGCGGCAATGTCATTCGGCTTTGATATTCGCGAACTTGTTGACCTTGGCCCACTTCTCTGTCTCGTCGGCGATGAATTTGCCGAACGCGGCCGGCGTCATCGGCTTCGGCTCGCCGCCGAGATCGGCAAGCTTGGCCTTGAACGCGGCTTCGGCGAGATCGGCGTTGATCGCCTTGTTGAGGCTTTCGACAATGTCCGCTGGCGTGTTTTTCGGTGCGCCGATTCCGTGCCAGCCACTGGCGTCGTAGCCGGGCAGGAACTCGGCCACGGTCGGCACGTCCGGCAGCACTGCGATCCGCGCCGTAGAGCCGACGGCGAGCGGCCGTAGCTGGCCGGACCTGACATAGGCGATCGACGCCGGGATCGGCGAGAACATCACCTGCACCTGGCCGCCGATCAGATCGGAATAGGGATTGCCGGTATAGGGCACATGCACCAGATCGACGCCGGCCATCATCTTGAACAATTCGCCGGCGACGTGCGGCCCCGAGCCGACGCCGTTCGACGCCATGTTGATCTTGCCCGGATTGGCTTTGGCATAGGCGATGAATTCGGGCAGCGTCTTGGCCGGAAGCGACGGCGTGACCTCGAGCACATAAGGCACCAGATCGATCAAGGCGACCGGCGTGATGTCGGTAGAGAAATTGAAACTGAGGTGCTGATAGAGCGTGGTATTGACCGCATTGGTCGAGGTCGCGAGCAGAAGCGTATAGCCGTCGGCCGGCGCGCGGGTGACCGCTTCGGCGGCAATGTTGGTGCCGGCACCCGGCCGGTTCTCGACCACGACCGGCTGGGCGAGTTGCTCCGATAATTTTTGCGCGATCAAGCGGGCGACGATGTCGGAGGCGCTGCCGGCGGCAAATCCGACGAGGAGATGCACCGCGCGCGCCGGATAGGCTTGCGCCAGCGCAAGCCGCGATGCGGCGGGGAGCGCAGCGGCGCTCGTTGCCAGCGACAGTAAAGTACGGCGCGACAGTTTCATGATCATTCCGCCTTGATATGGCCGGCGCGGATCACTTCCGCCCATTTTTCAGTTTCATCGGCGACCAGCTTGCTGAAAGCGGCCGGCGACAGTCTGAGCGGCACGTCGCCGAATTCGGCGATCCGCCGCGTGATTCCCGGATCGTCGAGCGCGCGGCTGATCGTTGAGCCGAGAGTGTTGACGATTGCCACCGGAGTATCGCGAGGAGCGGCAATTCCCACATAGATGCTCGCTTCGAAGCCCGGCAGAAATTCGGCCATTGCCGGAACGTCGGGCAGCACCGACGCGCGCTTCAGGCTGGTCACCGCCAATGCGCGCAGTTTCCCCGCCCTGACCTGTTCGATTGTCGACGGGAAGGTGCCGAAATAGACCTGGACCTGACCGCCGAGCAGATCGACGACAGCCGGGCCGCCACCCCGATACGGCACATGCACCATGTCGACCCCGGTCTTGGTGCGGAACAGCTCCCAGAACATGTGCGGTGCGCTGCCGACACCGGCCGAGGCCACGGTGACCTTGCCTGGATTGCTCTTGGCATAAGCGATCAGTTCGGGAACGGATTGCACCGGCAGCGATGGATTGACGACGAGCAAGCCCGATCCGCGCGAAATCGTGGCGACGGCGGAAAAATCGCGAACGATATTGAAACTGAGGTTCTGATAGAGCGTCGCATTCCAGGCGTCGGCCGACGTGGTCTGCAACAGCGTGTAACCGTCGGGCGCCGATTTTGCCACCGCCTCCGCGGCAAGGTTGCCGCCGGCACCCGGGCGATTCTCGACGACGAATTGCTGGCCAAGCTGTTGCGACAGCCATTGCGCGATCAGCCGCGCATAGGTGTCGCTGATGCCGCCCGGCGGAAAGCCGGAGAGAATCCGCGCCGGCCGTACCGGATAGCTTTGCGCCGACGCGACACGCGAAGCGGCGGGCAGCGCGACCACGCCCCCGACCCACGTTAAGATGTCGCGGCGGGAAAGTTTCACGTCATCCCTCCATCACAGTGCCGGCGGCAAACGCCGGCTCATTCGGCCTTGATATTGGCGAACTTGTTCACCTTGGCCCACTTCTCGGTTTCGTCGGCGATGAATTTGCCGAAGTCGGCGGGCGAGCCGGCAAACACGCCGCAGCCGAGATCGTCGAGGCGCTTGCGCATCGCGGGATCGGCCAGCGCTGCGTTGACCTCTTTGTTGAGCTTGGCGACGACGTCCGGCGGCGTGCCGCGCGGGCACCGTGACACCGTACCAGCCGCTCGCCTCGTAGCCCGGCAGAAATTCGGCGATCGCCGGAACGTCCGGCAAAACGTCCTGACGCTTGGCGCTGGTCACGCCGAGCGCGCGCACCCGGCCGTCCCTGATATAGCCGAGCGACGCCGGCATGACGCCGAACATCACCTGCATCTGGCCGCTGAGCAGATCGGGCATCGCCGCCGACTCGCCGCGATAAGGGACGTGGATGAGGTCGACGCCGGCCATCAACTTGAACAGTTCGCCGGCGACATGCAGCGGCGTACCGACGCCGCCGGACGCCATGTTGATCTTGCCGGGATTGGCCTTGGCGTAGGCGATGAATTCCGGAATCGTCTTCGCCGGCACGTTCGGATTCACTTCCATCACCAGCGGAATGAGCGAAATGCTCGCCACCGGCGCGGCGTCGTGCATGAAATTGAAATGCAGGTCGCTGTAGATCGACGGGTTGATCGCATTCGCCGACATGGCGAGCAGCAGCGTGTAGCCGTCCGGCGCCGCTTTCAGCGCGAATTCGGTGCCGATATTGCCGCTGGCGCCGGCGCGATTGTCGACCACGACCGGCTGGCCGAGCCGGTCCGACAGCCATTGCGCCATCAGCCGGCCGACGATGTCCGGCGAGCCGCCCGGCGGAATTTGCACGATCAGATGGATCGGCCTTGACGGATAGTCATCGGCCTTGGCGATACGGCCCAGTGCCGGGCTCGCTACCGCACCCGTCGCCAATATCAGAAAATTCCGGCGTGAACGCTTCATGACGACCAACTCCTCGACAGCGGATGATTCAATCTCACTCGGCTTTGATCCCTGCGGCACGAATCACCTTGCCCCATCGCTCGGTCTCGGTGACGATCACTTTGCCATACTCCGCCGGTGTCAGCGGCGTAGTCGTGCTGCCGAGTTCGGCGAATTGCGCCTTGACCTTCGGATCGTTCAAGCCGGCATTGATGGCCGCGTTGAGCTTAGCGATGATTTCCGGCGGCGTGGCGCGCGGCGCGCCGATGCCGTTCCACAGATTGGCTTCGTAGCCCGGCACGAATTCGCCGATCGCCGGAATATCCGGAAAAATCTCAGAGCGCTGCGCCGTGGTGACGCCGAGCGCACGCAGCTTGCCGGTCCTGATGAATTCGGCCGCGCCCGACAGCGTGTTGAAATCGCAATTCACCTGGCCGGCGATCAGATCGGTCAGCGCCTGCGGCTCGCCGCGATAGGCCACGTGCACCGTCTCGATGCCGGTCATGATCTTGAACATTTCGCCGGAGACATGGGTGACGGTGCCGCTGCCGGCCGACGCAACGGTAATCCCGGGATGCGCTTTGCCATAGGCGATGAATTCGGGGATGGTTTTTGCCGGAAACGCCGGATTGACCAACATGACGAAGGCGCCGCGGCTGACGCTCGCAACCGGCGCGATGTCGCGGATGAAATCGAAGTTGAGGTGCTCGTACAGCGCGCCGTTGGTGAACGACGCCGTCGACACCATCAGGATGGTGTAGCCGTCGGGCGGCGCGTTGACGACCGATTCCGTTGCGATATTGGTGCCGGCGCCGGGACGGTTGTCGATGACGACAGTCTGGCCAAGGTGCTCCGACATGGCCTGGCCGATCAGGCGCGCGGTGATGTCCAGCCCGCTGCCGGCGGCAAAGCCGACGACGAAGTGGATCGGCCGCACCGGGTAATCGAGCGCGGCAGCGAAGTCCGGCAGCGCCGGTAGCGCGGCCGCGGTGCCGGCGAGTTGCAGGAGGCGGCGGCGTGTCGTCTGCATGGTGATGGGCTCGGCGGATTTGCCGGCACGCTACACCGCCGGTCCGAACCTAGGAAGGGCCGAACGGTCGCACCATATTTGGCGTTGTTACATTATTCCTCTGCGCCATGCCCAATTCTTCTGCACCATGCCAAAGGCACGCGTTTCCCGCGGGCACGAAAATGCTCTAGCATGGGTGCTAGAGATCAAGAGTCGAAAGCATGGCGTCGCATCACGCGCATGAGCGTGACCACGGTCATCATCATGGTCACCACCACCATGATCACCACCGTGGCCATAGCCACGCGCCGGCCACGTTCGGAACCGCCTTCGCGATCGCCACGGTTCTCAATATCGCGCTGGTGATCATTCAGGCGGCTTACGGCGTGCTGGCGCATTCCATGGCGCTACTCGCCGATGCCGGCCACAATGCCGGCGACGTGCTGGCGCTGGTATTAGCCTGGGGCAGCCACGCCATCTCGCAAAAACATCCGACCGAGCGTTACACCTATGGCTTTCGCTCGTCGTCGATCATCGCGGCGTTGATCAACGCCACGATCCTTCTGGTCGTGACCGGCGCCATCGCCTGGGCGGCGCTCGAACGCCTGTTCGCCCCGCAGCCGGTTGCCGGCGCGACGGTGATGGTGGTGGCGGCGCTCGCCATCGTCATCAATGGTGCCGCCGCCGTGGCCCTGTCGCGCGGTAACACCGGCGACCTCAACGTCTATGGCGCGTTCCTGCATCTCGTCGCCGACGCCGCGGTCTCCGCCGGCGTCGTCGTCGCCGGCTTGATCATCCTGCTGACCGGCTGGCTCTGGATCGATCCGGTGGCGAGCCTGGTGATTTCCGGCGTGATCGTGTGGAGCACGTGGGGACTGCTGCGCGACGCCGCGAAAATGTCGCTGCAAGGCGTGCCGCCGCAGATCGATCCCGGCGCCGTGCGCGTCTATCTGCAAACGCTTCCCGCCGTCGCCGAGGTGCACGACCTGCATATCTGGCCGATGAGCACCACCGAGACCGCGCTGACCTGCCATCTCGTGATGCCGGACGGCGATCCGCAGCCCGATTTTCTCGAGGTGGTCTATGTCGACCTGCAGCAGCGCTTCGGCATCGGCCACCCGACCATCCAGATCGAGCGCGGCGACCGGCCGTGCAAGCTGTCGCCGGAGCATATTGTCTGACGCTCGCACCGCCACGAAAAAGCCCGCGCCGCATGCAGACACGGGCTTTCCTCGTCTCTGAATCGCGCCGTTAAAGTCGGCAGGATAGCGACGAGATTTCACGAAGAATCCTTGTAGGAAGGAATCTGGCGCCGCGACGGAACCTAAATGGCGCCGCGGCGTTTCCGGTTCGCGTGGACTTTGACGGGGCCCGGCAATGTCGCAATTGGGAATTGATTTGTCCGATCTCGCAACCGGCATGAGCTCGACCATTGCGCTGAAGGAGCCGTTGCTGGATTTCCCAGACGCGACGCGTCCCAGCGAGCTTCTCAATGCGCTACCGGCCGCCATTTACCTGACCGACGCCGCGGGGCGAATCACCTACTTCAACGAAGCAGCAGCCACGATGTGGGGCGTCCGGCCGAAGCTCAACGTCGACCTGTGGTGCGGATCTTGGCGGCTATTCTGGCCCGACGGCACGCCGATGCCGCACGACGCTTGCCCCATGGCGATCACCTTGAAGGAACGCCGCGCAGTCCGCGGCGGCCAGGCCATCGCCGAGCGGCCCGACGGCAGCCGCGTGCCATTCATGGCGTTTCCGACTCCGTTGCACGATGCCTCCGGCGCCTTCGTCGGCGCCGTCAACATGCTGGTCGACATGAGCGAGCACCAGCGCGCCGAGCAGATGTCACACCGGCTCGCCGCGATCGTCGAAACCTCCGCCGACGCCATCATCAGCAAGGACCTCAACGGCGTGATCGCCACCTGGAACAAGGGCGCGGAACGGCTGTTCGGCTATCTCGAGCAAGAGGCCATCGGCAAGCCGATCACGATGCTGATTCCCGAACAGCATCGCGACGAAGAGGCGCGGATCCTGGAGCGCATCCGCAGCGGCGAACGCATCGATCATTTCGAGACCGTGCGCCGGCGCAAAGACGGCAGCATGATTTCGATCTCGCTCACCGTGTCGCCGATCACCGACGGCTCGGGCCGCATCGTTGGCGCCTCGAAGATCGCCCGCGATATCACCGAGCAGAAGCGCCGCGAAGAACAGATCACGCTGCTCGCTCGCGAGGCCGACCATCGCACCAAGAATCTTCTGGCGCTGGCACAAGCCACTGTGCATCTCACCAACGGTGAAACCGCGGCCGAGCTCAAGATCGCGATCGAAGGCCGGCTCCGCGCCTTGGCCAATGCCCATACGCTACTCGCGCAATCGCGTTGGGCCGGCGCCGATCTGCGCAATTTGGCACTCGAGGAATTGTCGCCCTACTGCGCCGAAGACGACAGCAAAGACGGCTCGCGGGCGCGAATCGAGGGGCCGAGCCTGATGCTGGAGCAGCAGCCGGCGCAAGCCATCGCGCTGGCGCTCCACGAACTGACCACCAACGCCGCCAAATACGGCGCGCTGTCGATTCCATCAGGACGGATCGCGCTCACCTGGCGGCAGCAATCGATTAACCGGCTGGCCGTGCGCTGGGTCGAATCCGGCGGACCGGCAGTGACACCGCCGACGCACCAGGGCTTTGGCACCCGCGTCATGACGCGCATCTGCGAGCAGCTCAACGGCTCGCTCAATTTCGATTGGCGCGCGGACGGCCTGATTTGCGACATCGTCATCGACATGTAAGCCGCCGGTAATTTCTCACGCCGTCTTGACGGTCTTGAGCCCCAGCTCGGCGATGGTCTCTTCGCGCATGATGAATTTCTGGATTTTGCCGGTGACCGTCATCGGGAACGCATCGACGAACTTGACGTAGCGCGGCACCTTGAAGTGTGCGATCTGGTCGCGGCAGAACGTTTTGATCTCCTCATCATTGGCGGTCACACCGGGCCGCAGCTTGACCCAGGCGCAAATCTCCTCGCCATAACGATCATCCGGCACGCCGATCACCTGCACATCCTGGATTTTCGGATGCCGGTACAGAAATTCCTCGATCTCGCGCGGATAGACGTTCTCGCCGCCGCGGATCACCATGTCCTTGATGCGGCCGACAATGTTGCAATAGCCCTCGGCATCGATGGTGGCGAGGTCGCCGGTGTGCATCCAGCGCGCGGCGTCGATCGCCTCGCGGCTGCGCTCCTCGTCGCCCCAATAGCCGAGCATCACCGAATAGCCGCGGGTCAACAGTTCGCCGGGCGTGCCGGGCGGCACGATGCGGCCGTTCAAGTCGACGATCTTGACTTCGAGATGCGGCTGGATGCGGCCGACCGTAGAGACGCGGCGCTCCAGCGGATCTTCGGTCGAGCTTTGGAAGCTGACCGGTGAGGTTTCGGTCATGCCATAGGCGATGGTGATCTCGGACAAGTTCATCTTGGCGACGCACCGCTTCATCACCTCGATCGGGCACGGCGAGCCGGCCATGATGCCGGTGCGCAGCGATTTCAGATCGAATTTTTCAAAGTCCGGATGGTCGAGCTCAGCGATGAACATGGTCGGCACGCCGTGCAGCGCGGTGCAGCGTTCCTCGGCGACAGTTTCCAAGGTCACCAGCGGATCGAATCCTTCGCCGGGAAACACCATGCAGGCGCCATGGGTCACCGCGGCGAGATTGCCCAAGACCATGCCGAAGCAGTGATAGAGCGGCACCGGGATGCAAAGCCTGTCCTCCGGCGTCAGCCGCATCGCCTCGCCGATGAAGTAGCCGTTGTTGAGAATGTTGTGATGCGACAGCGTCGCGCCCTTGGGGAATCCGGTGGTGCCCGAGGTGAACTGGATGTTGATCGGCTCGTCGAATTGCAGGATCGGTGCAAGCTCGGCGATGCGCTTTGATTCCGCTGCGTCGCCGCGGGAAAGAATCTCGGAGAACTTGAACGTGCCGGGATGCCAGCTGTCGCAGAGCAGCACCACCGAACGCAGCGCCGGCAGCCGCGCCGATTCGAGTTTTCCCGGCGTGGCATGACCGAGCTCGGGCGCCAGCTCGCGCAGCATGCCGACATAGTCCGAGGTCTTGAAGCGCTCGGCGAGGATCAGCGCCTTGCAGCCGACTTTGTTGAGCGCGTATTCCAATTCGGCAATGCGATAGGCCGGATTGATATTGACCAGGATCAGCCCGGCCTTGGCCGTGGCAAATTGCGTCAGCACCCATTCCGAATTGTTGGGCGACCAGATGCCGATGCGGTCACCGGGCTCCAAGCCGAGCGTCAACAGCCCGGTGGCGAGCTTGTCGACCTCATTGCGCAATTCGCCATAGGTGAGCCGCACCTTCTGGTGACGCACGACCAGCGCCGGCCGGTCCGCATGTTTGTCGCAGACGGCGTCGAAGAACTGGCCGATCGTCTCGCCAATCAGCGGCACCTCACTCGCGCCGTTAACATAGCTTTGCTTGAGCGCGGGCATGGCATTTCCTCCACATTCTTAGTTCCGATCATAGAGCCTGCACGTAATTCCGTCACCCTGAGGTGGCCGCCGCAGGCGGCCCTCGAAGGGCGACGGCCCGGGCCGCTCATCCTTCGAGGCTCGCTGCGCTCGCATTTCAGGATGACGGAACTTAGGCCACTAACCGCGCAGCCCCGCCTGCTTGAGCAGCGGATAAGTCACGTCGCGAAATTCGCGCATGCCTTCGATATAGCGCGGCCATGACAGCAGCACCCCGTCGAAGCCGGCCTGCGACAGCCGCGCCAAGCCGTCGACGATCTGCTCCTTGGTGCCGATCAGCGGAAAACCGCCCCAGCCCGAGATCATCATCTCGGCCATGGCCTTGCGCCGCGCTTCCGGATAGTCGCGCTGATTGATCTCGGCGCCCATCGTGTCGATGACATTGCGGGCGGCGACCCAGTCGCCTTTCTCATGGACATAATAATCGTAGAACGCGCGCGCCTCCGCCTCGGTCTCGGCCTGGATCACGGTGGCGTTGGTCCACACTTTCACCTCGCGGCCGTAGTCCTCGCGCGCCAGGCGGTGATAGGCCTCGACATGGGCGATGTGGGTGGCGAGGTCGTGGGTGCGGATATTGGTGAAGACGAGATCGCAATGCTTGCAGGCGAAATGCCGGCCGCGCTCCGAGGAGCCGGCATTCATGATCGCCGGATAGGGATGCTGGATCGGTTTTGGCCGCAAATAGCCGCCCTTGATCTTGTAGAAGCGGCCTTCGTGATCAAAGCGCTCGTCCTCGGTCCATAGCCGCTTGACGATGCCGAGCCATTCCTCGGCGCAGGCATAGCGCTCTTCGTGGTCGAGCAGCGAAACGCCGAACATCTCCATCTCGGGATAATTCCAGCCGTTGACCACGTTCAGCGTGAAGCGGCCGTTGGAAATGTGATCGATGACGGTGGATTGCTTGGCGGCGATGATCGGATGGTTGAGCGCGACATGCGAGGTCGAGATCACGCCCGCGGCCTTCGTCGTACCGGCAATACCGGCCGCCCAGGTATAGGTCTCGAAGCCTGGACCTTGCGGATCGGTTGCGCCGCCAAAGCCGCGCCAGCGCGCCACCGGCACCAGCGCCTCGAAATTCATGTCGTCGGCCAGTTGCGCCAGCGTCACCGTATTGGGCCAGGTGATCTCGAGCCGGCCTTCGAGATCGGACATGACGCAGCCGGAATCGAGATTGGTCTGGAAGGTGCCGAGCTTGAGCTTGCGGCCGCCGAAGGCCGGATTGGTGTCGCGCCGGTCCTTTTGCTGCGCCCTCATGCCGGCCGAATCCTGAAGGTCACGGCGCGATTAAGTCAAGAAGGCGACATCGCTACCGCCGGAACCCCCGGCGCGCCCAAACGTTATCGGACCGACACCAATAACGTGTGGAGATGACGATGGACTGGAACCGCATCGAAGGAAACTGGAAGCAGGCCAAAGGCAAGGTCAAGGAGAAGTGGGGTCAGCTCACCGACGACGATTTGACCGCAGTCGACGGCAAGCGCGACCAGCTCGAAGGCAAGATCCAGCAGCGCTATGGCTTGGCAAAAGACATGGTGCGCAAGGACGTCGACGATTGGCTGAAGTCGCAAGACAAAGCCGCGTAGATCGCGCAGCACGTGCGAAGTGCGCGACGGCGGGGACGGGCCATGGGCTCGTCCCCGCGCCGCTTTGGGAACTCGCGTCGTGGCCTATTCGTTGTCATCAAGCCAGCAACACAGCGTTCGAGAATGTCCATGAGCTCTTCTCAGGACCGCCCCGTATCCGAGCAGCGCGAAAGCGAGCGGCGCGTCGTGGTGTCGACCCAACAAGCGCGCCAGGGCGTAACCGGGCATAATGTGCGTTACGTGCTGGGCGTCGGCGTTGCCGCGGTAATCGTCGCTTTTGTGGTGCTCTACGCCCTCTATTTTGCTTAAAATTCTCTCCTCGCCGGATCGACATTGCGGCGATTGTTCATCCCGAATGGGTTCGATCGGGATGGTTCGCTCGCCCGGATTGTCGTAAGATAAGCCAAGCCGTGAACAGAAGATTCCGGCAAGGGAGGAAATTGCAGATGCTCGCAGCACTTAGTCTCGGATTCATGCTGGCGATCTGGGTGGTCGTCATCTGGGGCGCCGCTTACTTCAACCAGAACGTCAATTGATTGAGCCGCACCGCGGCCGACGGCATACAAGTATGGTCGCGGGCATCCTTTCCTTAATACTTTACCGCCGCAACGAGCCGCCGCGCGCATTCCATGGTGCGGTTGTTAACCCTTGAAGCTCTTGCCGCCGGTATAGTTGTGCCTGTGAAAAGGAAAAAAAACCGAGCCAAGCGGAACCTGACTGCCGGCCCCGCGTTGCGTGCTGTGGGGGAAACTAGAATGCGTGGTCAGCGCCCGAAGGCCGCCGCGGCACCGTCCGGCATCGACGTATTCATCGATCTCGACCAGGCTGCGTTGGATGCCATTCCGACCGGACTTTGCGTGTGCACGGCCGAAGGCGCGCTCGTTCGTTACAACAGTCGCGCCGTCGAATTGTGGGGCCGGGCGCTGCCTCTCGGCGATCCTAGCCAGCAGCATGGCTCCGGCTTCCGGCGCTATCAGGCCGACGGCGCTCCGCTCCCCTTTGCCGCGACACCGGTCGCCAACGTGTTGCGCACCGGCCAGCCGATCGTCGGCGCCGAGCTCATCATCGAACAGCCCGATGGGTCGCGGGTTCCGGTGCTGATGAACGTCGCGCCGCTGAAGAGCACATCGGGCCGCGTTGAAGGCGCGGTCTGCAGCTTTCAGGCCTTGACCGAACGCAAGCGCATCGAGGAAGCGCTGCGCGCCAGCGAGGCCGAATTGCAATCGGTCATCAACCGCACGCCGTTCATGCTGGTGCGCTGCGGCCGCGATCTGCGCTACCGTTTTGTCAGCCAGGCCTATGCGCAGCTGGTCGGAGCCCGGCGCGAAGAGATCGTCGGCAAGACCATCGCCGAAGCGATCGGCGACAAGGGCTTCAGCACGCTGCGGCCGCGCATTGAAAAGGTGCTGCGCGGCGAACCGACCGAATTCGACTGCGAGATCGACTTTCCGGTAGCCGGGCAGCGCCGCCTGCATATCGCCTACCGGCCGGAAACCGATGCCGCGGGCAAGATCGACGGCTGGATCGCATCGCTGCTCGACATCACCGAGCAAAGCCGCGCCGTGCAGGCGCGCGAGCAGCTCGCCAGCATCGTCGAATCGTCCGGCGACGCGATTGTCAGCAAGGGCCTCGACGGCATCATTATCAGCTGGAACCGCGCCGCCGAGAGGCTGTTCGGTTACGCGGCCGAAGAAATCATCGGCAAGTCGATCACCATCCTGATTCCGGAAGAACTGCACGACGAGGAGCCGAAGATTCTCGATCGCATCCGCCGCGGCGACAGCCTCGACCACTACGAGACGATCAGGCAGCGCAAGGACGGCAGCCGCGTTCCGGTGTCGCTCAGCGTCTCGCCGGTTAAGGATGCGCATGGCGTCATCATCGGCGCCTCGAAGATCGCCCGCGACATCACCGCGCGCAAAGAGGCCGAACATGAGCGCGACCGCATCGAGGGCGAGTTGCGCGAGCTCAGCGAAAAGCTCGAGCAAGAAGTCGAGCGGCGGACGCTGGAGCGCGACCGCATCTGGAACGTCTCGGAGGATCTGCTCGGCGTCGCGAACTTCGACGGCTATTTCCTCTCTATGAATCCGGCCTGGAACCGGCTCCTCGGATGGTCCGAGGACGAGATCAAGTCGATGCACGTCACTGAGTTGCGTCATCCCGATGATGCCGCGCATTCGGAGGCCGGCCGCAAGCAACTCGCGCAAGGCGTGCCGACCGTTCGGATGGAGAACCGGTTCCGCCACAAGGATGGTTCCTGGCGCTGGTTGCACTGGACCATGACGGAGAATAACGGGCTGATCTACGTCGCCGGCCGGCACGTCACCGCGGAAAAAGAATCTGCGGCCGCCCTGCAACACGCGCAGCTGCAGGCTGCCCATTTGCAGAAAATGGAAGCGATCGGGCAACTGACCGGCGGCGTCGCCCACGACTTCAATAATCTTTTGATGATCGTCAGCGGCCATGCGCAAAGCCTGAAGAAGCGCTTGAGCGAGACGCGCGACGTCCGCGCCTTGCAGGCCATCGAAATGGCGGCGACCCGCGGCGAGAATTTGACGCGGCAATTGCTGGCGTTCTCGCGCACCTTGCCGCTGAACCCGACCGTGATCAGCCTCGCCGATACAGTGGCGGCCATTCGCGACGTGCTGGCCGGCACCATGCACGTCAATATCGAATTCCTGATCGATGTTCCTGGCACCACGTGGCCGGTCTGCGTCGATAAATCCGAGCTCGAACTGGCGCTGGTCAATCTCGCGGTCAATGCCCGCGATGCCATGCCCGACGGCGGCCGCATAGCGATCGCGGCGCAAAACGTTTCGTTGAACGCGCACGACGCGCCGAACGGCGCGGCCGGCGACTATGTCGCGCTGTCCGTCGCCGATACCGGCTGCGGCATTCCGGCTGATCTGTTGCCGCGCGTGGTCGAGCCGTTTTTCACCACCAAGGGGCCGGACAAGGGCACCGGCCTCGGCCTGTCCCAGGTCTACGGCCTGGCGCAACGCTCCGGCGGCACGGTGCAGATCGCGAGCGAGATCGGCCACGGCACCAAGGTCACGATCTATCTGCCGCGCAGCGAAGCGCCGGTCGCCGCGCCGTCGCCGGAAGACTCTTCGCGCTATATGGCGGCCGACCGGCGGACCATTCTGGTGGTGGAAGACAACAAGGACGTCAAGAACGTCGCCGTCTCGCTGTTGGAGCAGCTCGGCTATAAAACCATCGCGGTGGAATCGGCGTCCGAAGCTCTCGACGTGCTGGCCTCGGGGCAGACGGTCAATCTGGTCTTCACCGACGTTGCGCTGCCCGGCCAACTCGACGGCCTGGCGCTGGCGCGCAAGGTCACCGATCGCTACGGCGCTATTCCGATCGTGCTGACCACCGGTTACACGCGGGCGTTCGACAGCGATCCGGAATTTCCAGTGCTACGCAAACCCTATCAGATTTCCGCACTCGGCCGCCTGATCCACCAGGCGCTTTATGCGCATTCGAGCGGCGCTACGCACTAGACGATCACGCGAATCCTTGGCGGGCCGGCTTCCACAGCGCCGATCACGCATGCGGCGGGATAGCCAGCCGCGACGATTGCTTGCACGATCGCGTCGGCGCGTTCGGGCGCGCAGGACACCAACAGCCCGCCGGAGGTTTGCGGATCGGTGAGCAGATTGCGCCGCCAGTCCGGCAAACTTTCGGGCAGCTTCACGTCATGGCCGTAGCTCGCCCAATTGCGCAGTGAAGCGCCGGTGACGACACCTTGTTGCGCAAATGCAGCCGCCTCCGACAGCAGCGGCAGATCGCCGACACGGATGACCAGCGTAAGACCGGAGCAGCGCGCCATTTCGAGACCATGGCCCAAGAGTCCGAAGCCGGTGACGTCGGTGATGGCGTGCACGGTGGCATCCTTTGCCAGCTCGGCGCCGACCCGGTTGAGCAGCGTCGTCGTCGCGATCATCTCCGCGTAGCCCGCGGGCGACAGCACGCCCTTTTTGATCGCGGCCGAATAGATGCCGACACCGAGCGGCTTGGTGAGGATGATGGCGTCGCCGGGCCTGGCGTCGGATTTGCGGCGCACGTCTTCGGTCTTGCAAATGCCGATGACGGCGAGGCCGTAGATCGGCTCGGGCGAATCGATGGAATGCCCGCCGGCGACCGGAATGCCGGCGGAGGCGCAAACCGCGGTGCCGCCTTTGAGGATTTCGCGCACGGTTTCCGGCGCGATCTTGTCGACCGGGATGCCTAAGATCGCCAACGCCATGATCGGCTTGCCGCCCATGGCATAGACGTCGGAGATCGCATTGGTCGCGGCGATGCGGCCAAAATCGTAAGGGTCGTCGACCACCGGCATGAAAAAGTCCGTGGTCGCGATCACGCAGGTGCCGTCGTCGAGCTGCCACACCGCGGCGTCGTCGGGCGTCTCGGTGCCGACCAGCAATTGCCGGTACGGCGCCGCGAGCGGCTGATCGGCCAGAAGCTGCTGCAGCACCGACGGCGCCAGCTTGCAGCCGCAGCCGCCGCCGTGGGCGAGACTGGTCAATCGCACCATTGGGACATTCATGACTGCCTTCCCCCGATAACTTCCGTTTGCAACAAGAGCGCGCTCGTCCTCATTCCGCCGCAACCGCGGGCGCCGCCAAGACAGATCGCCATGCCGCGGCGAGCTCGGCCGCCGCATCCGCGATATTTTCCTTTGTCGTGCCGCGGCCGAGCGACAGGCGCACCGCGCCGAGTGCGTTGTCGCGCGAAATGCCGAGCGCGGTCGAGAATCGCCGACGGTTCCTCGCTGTCGGCGTGGCAGGCGGAGCCTGTCGAGGCCATGACGCGCGGACATTTCTCCAGGACCTTGCGGCCTGAGGCGTTGGGGAAAAGAACATTGAGCGTGTTCGGTAACCGTTGCGTCGGGTGACCGACGAGGATGATTCCCGGAATGTCGCGCTTCAACGCGGCGAACAGATCGCCGGCCAATGTGGAGACCCGCTTGGCCTCACGCTCCAGCATCGTGCCCGCGATCCGGCAGGCTTCGCCGAGCGCGACGATGTACGGCACGTTCTCGGTGCCGGGCCTGCGGCCGTTTTCCTGCCCAGCGCCGAGAAGCAGTGGCGGCATTTCAACCCCGCGGCGGATGTAGAGCACACCAACGCCTTTCGGCGCATAGAGCTTGTGGCCGGCGATCGAGAGCAGGTCGGCGCCGAGCTCCTCGACGTTGACCGCGATCTTGCCGACCGATTGCGCCGCATCGACATGGACCAGGGCACCGTGGCGCCGCGCTGCCGCGGCGATTTCGGCGATCGGCTGGATGGTGCCGATTTCATTCTGTGCATGGATGATCGTGACCAGTGCGGTCTTGTTGTCGATCGCGGCGGCGACCCGCGCGGCATCGATCAAGCCATCCGGCTTCGCCGGCACCCGCGTGACTTTGTGCCCCTCGCCTTCCAGAAACGCGCAGCACGCTTCGGTGGCCGGATGTTCGATCGTGCTGGTGACGATATCGCGGCGGGTATCGTCGATCCGCACCGCGCCGCGAATGGCGATATTGCTCGCTTCGGTGCCGCCGCTGGTAAAGACGATCTCGTCGGGCGCGGCGCCGATCAGGGCCGCGACCTCGGCGCGCGCGGCTTCCACCGCGTCGTGGGCGCGGCTTGCCCAGGCCGTGCGCCGACGACGGATTGCCGAACTCGCCGCGCAGATACGGCAGCATGGCGTCGAGCACCGCGGGATCGACCGGCGTGGTGGCGTTGTAGTCGAGATAGATCGGGCGGCTCATCGCCGCTTCACGATCTTGAAAATGTAGACATCGCCGTCGCGCGTCTGCGCGCTGAGCGTATGGCCGGTCTGATTGGTGAATGCGGGCACGTCGATCACGGTCAGCGGATCGGTGCATTCGAGCACCAGCGTGCCGCCGACCGGAATAGTGCGCAGCGCCTTCTTGGCACGCAGCACCGGTTGCGGGCAGCGCAAGCCGCGCAGGTCGAGCACGGTTTCGTTGCTACGAGCCATCGGTCGCGTCAGCATGGGCGCGACCGGGAGATATGACTAGGCGCTATTCGGGCGTTTGCCCGGCCGCAAATTGCTGCGGCGGGCCTTTGAGATCGACGCCCGACGCCATGAAGGGCTGATCCTTCGCCGCTTCCGGATTGTCGGTTCCGGTCGGACCGCGATTGCCGCCGGTCCAGCCGGTCGATCCCCTGCCCTCGGGCGCGGTGCCCGTACTGTCCTGCGCCATGATCGGTGCCGCAGCCAGCATCGCGCCGGCAAAGTAGCGGTACAATCCAGAAAGGTTTCATCGCAATCTCCAAGGTGAGACCCGATGAGAAACCTTCGCATCAGCGAAAAGGTTCCACTCACGCCGCGGTCAGTTCCTTCGCCTTGATGGTGTATTTGAAATTATCCGCATCGAGGCAATCGAGCCGCGTATTGCCGGTCTCGCCCTGCGGATACATCAGGAACGCGAGTTTCGGCCCGTTCGAGCCGGGCAGCGCCAGATCGTGCGCGAAGTTATAGGCGAGCCAATTGCCCTCCCAGGCGCCGAACAAGGTCTTGCGCGCGGCGACGACCTTCGGGTCGTCGATGGCGAGATTGGTCGGCGGCTCCTCGAGCACGACCTTGCGCACGTCGGCGGGATCGGTCGCCACCCAGCCGTAGCCGGTGAGAAAAACTTCGGCGCGGCAATGCTGCGCTTTGGTGATGACTTCGGAACCGGCGCCGAGCGCCTTGAAGCCGAACTTCGACGGCGCGACGCGGATGCCGTAGACGTCGCGCGCCGGAATGCCGGCGGCGCGGACGAGCCCGACGAACAGCGCATTGAGATCGGCGCACTTGCCGCCGAGATTGCCGGTTTTGAGCATCGAGGCGATATCGCCGATGCCGCAGCCGCGCACTTTGGCGTCGCGGAAGGTGTTCTCGACGATCCATTCGTAGATGGCGTGGACCTTGTCGATTTCGGTCGTCTTGCCGGCGATGATCTTGTCCGACGTCTGTTTGACGATGCCGTCGACCGGAATGAGCTCGGTGCCCGCCGTGTTGAACTTGCGGTCGGCCGACGCGAGATCGATCGCGGGCTTGCCGGGCCTGGTCAGATCGACGGCGCGGTCTTGCGTCGCAATCCTGCTGCTGACCTCGACCACGGGCGCGGCTTCGTTCGCCCCCCAGGTGACGTGCAGCATTTCGGCGCCGTAATGGGGATCGCGCGCCAGCACCGCCTTGCCGTTGGTGGTCCATTGGCTGTCGCTCGATTTGATCCAATCTTTCTGATTGACCGACGGCAGCGGGATCCAGGCCTGGCTGACGCCGGCCGGCTTGGCAATCTCGAGCCGCGTCGCGACCTGGAAACTGCGCCAGGTGCCGGGCGTCGGATCGAAATTCACGTCGGCGCGGGCGAGCCTCGGCCATTCCGCGGCAAACGTCAGCGCCACGCCGGCTTTGAGAAATTCGCGTCTGTGCATGGTCATCCTCCCAAAAAATTATCGGTTGCTGGCATTTTTGATTGAAGGCAGTTCGCCCGCGTCCAGCGCGGACGTGCTCGTGAGTTCTTTGGGATCGACACTGTCCCAGGCGTAATCGGTTTCCACCACGAACCTCGGACGCAGAGCGGCGTCGAGCACGAAGGTCGTGGGCAGCGTCGCGACGTTCCACGCCTTGGCGACGGCGCGGTCGCGATCGAGCAGGATCGGGAAATCGACCGGTGTGGTTGCGAAGAAACGCTGCACCCGCTGGTCGGAGTCGGCGACCGCAATCGCCAGCACCTTCACGTTGCCGTTGGCGCGTGCCGCGAGGCGATTGAGCGCCGGCAATTCCTCGCGGCACGGCTCGCACCAGGTGGCGAAGAAATGCACCAGCACGACATGGCCGCGCGCGGTTTCAAGCGCGACGTTCGCTCCTGTTGTATTCGGCAAGGAAAATATCGGCTGGGCGCCGGCGCTCCAGCGCTGCAATTCGGCGGCGGTGACGCCCGCCGGCTGCATCGCAAAACAAAAAACAGCCCCAGCGCAGCACAGCGCAGCGACTGCTTTCACACGCATTGTGCCCCGAACCTCGGGAGCCAAACGGAACGTCACGACAAATCTATTGTGCGCCGGACCACCGTCCCGATCAACGCCAATGCGGCTTCGCTTGCGTCCCGCACCGAATTATTTTGTCGCATCGCCGGGAATAACCATCGGTTGCGTCGAAAAACTCAACACTTTCAAGCCTAACCCAATTTTATGTTGCGCCGCACAAACGCTCGCTGAGGAACTGGCATTGTTTGACACTGTTATCGTTCAAAAATACGCTCCAACACATTGGTGTGCGTAGCTTTCATCGACACTCTCTATCGGCCGATAGAGGGTGGCAAGAATGTCCCCCGTAGGGGGCAAACGTCTGAGGAGACGACCTTGAATATGGAACTCTCGCGGCGCCACTTCTTGGCGGGCGCCAGCGCGGGTCTTGCCGGTACAACAATCGGAGCGCTCGGATTTGGAGACGTCGAGACCGCGTATGCCGCGGCGATACGGCCCTTCAAGCTCGTCGGCACCACCGAAACCCGCAACACCTGCACTTATTGTTCCGTCGCTTGCGGCATCATCATGTATTCCAAGGGCAACCTTGCGAAGGGTGAGCAGGCCGACATCATCCACATCGAAGGCGACGTCGACCACCCGACCAATCGCGGCACGCTGTGCCCGAAGGGCGCGGCGCTGCTCGACATGGTGCATTCCGAGACGCGCACCAAATATCCGCAGATCCGCAAAGCCGGCTCGGATAAGTTCGAGCAGGTGTCCTGGGACGTCGCGCTCGATCGCGTCGCACGCCTCCTCAAGGACGATCGCGACAAGAATTTCATCGCCAAGAACAATGACGGCGTCACGGTGAACCGGTGGCTGACCACCGGCTTCCTCGCGGCTTCCGCCACCACCAACGAAACGGCGTTCGTCACGTACAAGGTCGTGCGCGGCGCCGGGATGCTGGCATTCGACAATCAAGCGCGCGTTTGACACGGCCCTACGGTAGCCAGTCTGGCTCCAACATTCGGCCGCGGCGCGATGACGAATTCGTGGACCGATATCAAGAACACGGATCTCGTCGTTATCATGGGTGGCAACGCCGCCGAGGCGCACCCGTGCGGATTCAAATGGGTCACTGAGGCGAAAGCCAACCGTGGCGCCAAGCTGATCGTCGTCGATCCGCGCTATACGCGCTCGGCGTCGGTCTCCGACTTCTACGCCCCGATCCGCCAGGGCACCGACATCGCCTTCCTGCTCGGCGTGATCAACTACTGCATCGCCAACGACAAGGTGCAGTGGGATTACGTCAAGGCCTTCACCAACGCGCCATACGTGGTGAAGGACGGCTTCGACTACCAGGACGGCCTGTTCACCGGCTACGACGAGGCCAAGCGCGACTACAACAGGTCGACCTGGGACTATCAGCTCGGCGACGACGGCTACGTGGTGTCCGATCTGGACAACCCGAAGAGCGTCTGGAGCCTGTTGAAGAAGCACGTCTCGGTCTACACGCCCGAGATGGTCGAGCGCATTTGCGGCACGCCGAAGGACAAGTTCCTGACGGTGGCGAAGATGATCAGCGAGACGCTCGGCCAAGGACAAGATCATGACGTCGATGTACGCGCTCGGCTGGACCCAGCATTCCAAGGGTTCGCAGAATATCCGCGCCATGGCGATGTTGCAGCTGATCCTCGGCAATATCGGCGTGCGCGGCGGCGGCATGAACGCCTTGCGCGGTCACTCCAACATCCAGGGGCTGACCGACCTCGGACTGATGTCGAACCTGATCCCCGGCTATCTGACCATCCCGACGGAAAAGGAGACGACGCTTCGACGCCTACATGTCGACGCGCGGCTTCAAGCCGTTGCGGCCGAACCAGATGAGCTACTGGCAGAACTACAAGAAGTTCTTCGTCAGCTTCCTGAAGTCGATGTGGGGCGATGCCGCGACCGCCGACAACAGCTTCGCCTACGACTATCTGCCGAAGCTCGACGTGCCGGGCTACGACGTGCTGCGCGCCTTCGAACTGATGCACCAAGGCAAGATGAACGGCTACTTCTGCCAGGGCTTCAACCCCCTGCTGTCGTTCCCGAACCGGAAGAAGCTCACCGCGGCGCTGTCCAAGCTCAAGTTCCTCGTCGTCATGGATCCGCTGCAGACCGAGACGGCGCGGTTCTGGGAGAACCACGGCGAATACAACGACGTGGACACGGCATCGATCCAGACCGAGGTGATCGAGCTTCCGACCACCTGCTTTGCCGAGGACGAGGGCTCGCTGACCAACTCCGGCCGCTGGCTGCAATGGCATTGGGCCGGCGGCACGCCGCCGGGCGAAGCCAAGCACGACGCCTGGATCATGGCGCAGATCTATCTGCGCCTGAAGGCGCTCTACCAGAAGGAAGGCGGCGCCTATTCCCGATCCGCTCGACCAATCTGGTTTGGCCCTACAAGGATCCCGGCGACGCCGAAGCCCGACGAGCTCGCCAAGGAGATCAACGGCTACGTCCTCGCCGACGTGCCCGATCCGAACGACGCGACCAAGACGATCCTGCAGAAAGGCAAGCAGGTCGCCAGCTTCGCCGCTCCTGCGCGACGACGGCACGACGGCCTGCGGCTGCTGGATCTATTCCGGCTGCTTCAACGAGGCGGGCAACAACATGGCCCGCCGCGACAACAAGCGATCCGGACGATACCGGCGCCTTCCCGAACTGGTCGTGGTCGTGGCCGGTCAACCGCCGCATTCTCTACAATCGCGCGTCGGCGGACATGACGGGCCAGCCGTGGGATCCGAGCCGCAAGCTGTTGTGGTGGGACGGCGCCAAGTGGACCGGCTACGACGTGCCGGACATCGCGCCGACGGCAAAGCCGGACGTGGTCGGACCGTTCATCATGAACCCGGAAGGCACCGCGCGGCTGTTCACGCGGGCCATGATGCGCGACGGACCGTTCCCGGCGCATTACGAGCCGTTCGAATCGCCGATCGCCAATCCGCTCGCGCCGAAGATTCGCGGCAATCCGGTCGCCCGCGTGTTCAAGGGCGATATGGAGCAGTTCGGCGATGCCAAGGAGTTCCCCTACGCGGCGACCTCCTACCGGCTCACCGAGCACTTCCACTTCTGGACCAAGCACGCCGAGATCAACGCCTCGCTGCAACCGGAGTTCTTCGTCGAGATCTCCGAGCAGCTCGCCGAAGGAGAAGAGCATCAAATCCGGCGGCTGGGTGCGGGTCTGGTCGAAGCGCGGATCGGTGAAGGCGAAAGCCGTCGTCACCAAGCGGATCGAGCCGCTGACCTGCGACGGCAAGACCGTCCACATCGTCGGCATCCCCCTGCACTGGGGCTTCATGGGCGCGGCGAAGAAGGGCTTCGGCCCGAACTCGCTCACGCCCTATGTCGGCGACGCCAACATCGAGACGCCTGAATACAAGGCGTTCCTGGTCGATATCGAGCCCATCACCGGGCCGGTGGCGTAAGGGAGGAAGCCATGGCATTCGAATTCGAGCTTCCCAACCCGAATACGCAGAACCCGAAGGTCGACCTCAGCGAGGCCGACCTGGTTCGCCGTTCGGCCTCGTCGGTGCCGGCGCCGGCGCGCAAGCTCACGCCGGTGGCCAAGCTCATCGACGTGTCGAAATGCATCGGCTGCAAGGCCTGCCAGTCGGCATGCCTGGAGTGGAACGACAAGCGCGCCGAAGTCGGCGATCAATGTCGGCGTCTATGACAATCCGCCCGACCTGACGCCGAACATGTTCACGCTGATGCGCTTCACCGAGTGGGTGAATCCGGAGACGCAAAATCTCGAATGGCTGATCCGCAAGGACGGCTGCATGCATTGCGAGGATCCGGGCTGCCTCAAGGCCTGCCCGGCGCCCGGCGCCATCGTGCAGTACTCGAACGGCATCGTCGACTTCGTGCACGAGAACTGCATCGGCTGCGGCTATTGCGTGAAGGGATGTCCGTTCAACATCCCGCGCATCTCCAAGGTCGACAACAAGGCCTACAAGTGCACGCTGTGCTCCGATCGCGTCGCGGTCGGCCAAGGTCCGGCTTGCGCCAAGGCCTGCCCGACGCATGCGATCGTCTTCGGCACCAAGGAGGAGATGAAGCAGCACGCCGCCGACCGCATCAAGGATCTGAAGTCCCGCGGCTACCAGAATGCGGGCCTTTACGATCCGCCGGGCGTCGGCGGCACGCACGTGATGTACGTGCTGCATCACGCCGACAAGCCGGAAATCTACGCCAACCTTGCCCAAGAATCCGCGCATCAGCCCGATCGTGGAATTGTGGAAGGGCGCGACCAAATATGTCGGCTTGGCCGCGATGGGCATCTTCGCCGCAATCGGCTTCGTCCATCATCTCGTCGAAGGCCCCAACAGGGTCTCGCGCGAGGATGAGGAAAACGCCAAGCGGTTGGCAGGGAGCGGACGGCCATGACGGCGTATGACGTCGAGCCGGGCGACAGCGTACATCCGGGCGATCCGGTAACGGTCGACCGCTACACCGGCGGCGCGCGCATCAACCACTGGATCACGGCGACGTGCCTGGTGCTGCTGGCGCTGTCCGGGCTGGCGCTGTTCATCCGGGCCTGTTCTTCCTCACCGGCCTGTTCGGCGGTGGACAGTGGACGCGGGCCATTCATCCGTGGATCGGCGTGGTGCTGTTCTTCAGCTTCGCTCGGGCTGTTCTTGCGGTTCTGGCGGGCCAATCTGTGGAAGAGCGAGGACGGCACCTGGCTGGCGCGGCTGCGCGACGTGCTGTCGGGACACGAGGAGCGCCTGCCGGAAGTCGGCAAATACAATGCCGGCCAGAAGGTGGTGTTCTGGCTGATGTCGATCCTGATCATCGTGCTGATCGTCAGCGGCCTGGTGATCTGGGACCAGTATTTCTACGACTACACCACGATCGAGCAGAAACGCCTCGCCGTGCTGATCCATTCGCTGGCGGCGATCACCATCATCTGCGTCTGGATCGTCCACGTTTATGCGGCGATCTGGGTGCGCGGCACGATCGGCGCCATGACCCGCGGCAGCGTCACCGGCGGCTGGGCCTGGCGGCACCATCGCAAGTGGCTTCGCGAACTGGTTGGTGGTAAGACGTAGCTGAACGACGGCCGGCGCCCGTCGCAAAAAGGCGAGCGCCGTTCACCGGTCTGTCACGTGGCCCGTGCGGTTCGTGAGGTAAGATAATGAGTAAGGCCGGTGCCGCTGGGCACGATCCGATCCCGATCGGGGAAATCGCCGCGCCGCCGTTCGTGCGGCTGCCCGATCCGCTCACTTTATTCGCCACACGTTCGTTGCGCTTTCGCACGCTGGCGGAAGGCCATCAGCTCGCGCCTTATCTGCTTTTCCTCGCCGCCTTGAGCGAATGCCAGCATCGCATCCAGGACGGACTTGCCGCAGCCCGACTGCCGGCCGGCCGATAGCGCGCGCGCGCGCGCGCGAACACGCCATGCCGCCGCTCGACCGAGCACGCTTCACCGCCGACGCCGCGCTCGACGCGACGCTCGATCGGCTGTTGGCGCTGGCCGCCGACCATCGACATGCCGGACAACGCCCGCGCGGCGCTCGACCGCGTCCGCGGCGCCGATGCCGCCACCCGCGACGGCATGGTGCGCGCGGTCCTGGCGGATGCGATTCCGGTCGAGACGCTTGGCCGATCACGTTTATGTCGCGGCCGCGCTGCAGGTGCATTTCGCGCGCCTGGCGGCGCGGCTCGATCGGCCAGCCCTGGTGCCGATCGGCGACGGCGTCTGCCCGGCCTGCGGCGGCGCGCCGGTAGCGTCGGCGATCGTCGGCTGGAAGGGCGCCCACGGCACGCGGTTCTGCACCTGCTCGCTGTGCGCGACGCAATGGCACGTCGTGCGCATCAAATGCGTGCTCTGCGGATCGACCAAGGGCATCGCCTATCAGGAACTCGACGGCGGATCGGACACGGTCAAGGCGGAGACCTGCGAAAACTGCCACGGCTACGTGAAGATCCTGCAGCAGCAGAAGAATCCAGCGCTCGATCCGGTCGCCGACGACGTCGCTACGCTTGGGCTCGACCTGCTGCTGCGCGAGACCGGCTACCGGCGCGGCGCCGTCAATCCGTTCCTGCTCGGTTATTGAGGCGCGCGAATGGCAGAAGCCTGAATCCGCCGCGCTGCGCAAGCTGCCCTCGGTCGACGAGGTGTTGCGCACGGCCGTGGCGGCGGACGCTGCGTCCCGGTTCGGCCGCGTCCGCGGTCGTCGCCGCGGTGCGCCAGACGTTGGCCGCGGCGCGCGCCAATGGCGCTCTGCCTGGCGGCGTCGGACCATGTCGCGGCGGCGGCGCTGACGCAGCTCGAAATCGACGCAGCAGCCGAAGCTGCGGCCGGTGTTCAACCTCACCGGCACGGTGCTGCACACCAATCTCGGCCGCGCGCTGTTGGCGGAAGCCGCGATCGAGGCGGCGCAAGTGGCGATGCGCAACGCGGTTGCGCTCGAATTCGATCTCGGCGCCGGCCAGCGCGGCGACCGCGACGATCTGGTGCGCGATCTGTTGTGCGAACTGACCGGCGCCGAGGACGCCACCGTCGTCAACAACAACGCCGCCGCGGTCCTGCTCGTGCTCAACACGCTCGCCAAGGGCCGCGAGGCGATCGTCTCGCGCGGCGAACTGATCGAGATCGGCGGCGCCTTCCGCATGCCGGAGATCATGAGCCGCGCCGGCGCCAAGCTGGTCGAGGTCGGCACCACCAACCGCACGCACAAGAAGGACTACGTCGGCGCGCTCGGGCCGAAGACCGGGCTCATCCTCAAGGTTCACACCTCGAACTATCGCATCGAAGGCTTCACCAAGGAGGTTTCGGCGCGCGCGACCTCGCGGCGCTGGCGCGCGAGCGCAAAGTGCCGCTGGTCAACGATCTCGGCTCCGGCACGCTGATCGATCTCGCCCGCTACGGGCTGGCGCACGAGCCGACGGTCAAGGAAGCGGTCGCCGACGGCGCCGATCTCGTCACCTTCTCCGGCGACAAGCTGCTCGGCGGTCCGCAGGCCGGCTTCATCGTCGGCCGCAAGGATTTGATCGCGCGGATCAAGAACAACCCGATGAAGCGGGCGCTGCGCATCGACAAGGTCCGGCTCGCCGCGCTCGAAGCGACGCTGCGGCTCTATCGCGATCCGGATCGGCGTCGCTGATCGCCTGCCGACATTGCGTCTGCTGGCGCGGCCGAAAAAGGAGATCGAGGCCGCGGCGCGGCGGCTGTTGCCGATCATTGCCGCGAAAATCGGCGACGGCTTCGACGTCGCCATTGCGGCCTGCGCCAGCCAGATCGGCTCCGGCGCGCTGCCGATGGAGACAGTGCCGAGCGCCGGCCTCGCGATCAGGCCACGCGCTGCCAAGCAGCGGCGGACGCGTTGCTGACAGCGCTGTCGATGACGTTGCGCCGGCTGCCGGTCCCGGTGGTCGGCCGCATCGAGGACAAGGCGCCTCGTCCTCGATTTGCGCTGCCTCGACGACGAAGACGCCTTCATCGCCAATCTCGCCACGCTCGACGTCGCGGAGAATGCCGATGCGCTGGCTTGACGCTCTGGCGAAGAAAGCGCGCCCGGACGACGACACCACGTCGCCGACCGCATGGCCGAGGCCTACGAGGCGTCGAGCCGCGGCGATTATGCGCGCGCGCTCGAAATCTGGGGCCCGCTGGCGCATGCCGGCGTGGCGCGGGCGCAGAACAATGTCGGCGCCTGCTTCACCGAAGGCCTCGGCGTCGAGCGCGATCCCAAGCTCGCATTGCAATGGCTGTCGCTTGCGGCGGCCGCGGGCGATGCCGTCGGCCAGCGCAATCTGCGCAGCGCTCTATTTCAAGGGCGAAGGCGTCGAACAAGATTTTCCGCGCGCGCTGGAGCTTTATCGCGCCGCCGCCGAACAGGACGACGGTGCCGCGCAGGACATGCTGAGCTGGATGCTGCTCGAAGGCGAGGTCGCCGCGCCGGATTACGTCGCCGCGCGGCGCTTTGCCGAAGCTCGCGGCCGCGCACGGCGTCGCCGCATCGATGACGCGGCTCGGCATGATTTTTCACAACGCGCTCGGCGTCGAGCGCGATCCGGCGCAAGGCCGTCGATTGGTGGCGGCGCGGCGCCGAACGCGGCGACGCCGACGGCCAGGCCATGCTGGGCGCGGCGTTCCATCTCGGCTCCGGCGTCAAGCGCGATCCGGTCGAGGCCTTGGTCTGGCTGCTGCGGGCGCGCGCCGGCGGCAGCCCGCTGGCGGGACAGTTCTTCCAGGCCGTGCGCGCCGCGCTGTCGTCCGCGCAGATCGCCGAAGCCGAACGCCGCGCCGGCCGCGCCCTTGCCGGAGCCGGCATCATGATCGTCGGAACCGCCGGCCACATCGACCACGGCAAGACCTCGCTGGTGCGCGCGCTGACCGGCGTCGATACCGACCGGCTGAAGGAAGAGAAAGCGCGCGGCATTTCCATCGATCTCGGCTTTGCCTATCTGCCGGCGCCGGACGGCGCCGTGCTCGGCTTCGTCGACGTGCCGGGCCACGAGAAATTCGTCCACAACATGCTGGCCGGCGCCACCGGCATCGATTTCGTGCTGCTGGTGATCGCCGCCGACGACGGCGTCATGCCGCAGACCCGCGAGCATCTCGCCATCGTCGACCTGCTCGGCATCACCCGCGGTGTCGTCGCGCTCACCAAGATCGATCTCGCCGCGCCGCAGCAGCAAGCGAAGGTTCTGGCCGACATCGCGCAGCTCCTGCAAGGCACCAGCCTGGAAGGCGCCGAGGTCGTCGCGGTCTCGACCGTGACCGGCGACGGCATCGACGCATTGCGCGAACAACTGTTCGACGCGGCGCACACCATCCGGGCGCGCGCAACGGCTGAGCGTTTCCGGCTCGCGGTCGATCGTTCTTTCACGCTGCCCGGCGCCGGCACCGTGGTGACCGGCACCGTGCTGTCGGGCGCAGTCGCGATCGGCGATCGCGTGACGATCAGCCCATCGGGTCTGGTCGCGCGGGTGCGCTCGCTCCACGCGCAGAACCGGCCGACCGAGCACGGCGTCGCCGGACAGCGCTGCGCGCTCAATCTGGCCGGCGACGGCATCAGCAAGGACGCCATCGCCCGCGGCCAGGTCGTGCTCGATCCCGACCTGCATGCGCCGACCGACCGCATCGACGCCAGCTTGCGATTGCTCGCCACCGAACAGAAGCCGGTGACGCAATGGATGCCGGCGCGCCTGCATCATGCCGCGACCGAAATCGGCGCCCGCATCGTGCTGCTCGGCGACACACCGATCCCGCCCGGCGGCGAAGCGCTGGTGCAGATCGTGCTCGAGCGGCCGATCGCGGCGGCGGCCGGCGATCGCTTCGTGCTGCGCGACACCACGGCGCAACGCACCATCGGCGGCGGCAAATTTCTCGATCTGCGCGCGCCGTCGCGCAAGCGGCGCACGCCGGAGCGGCTCGCGCAATTGCAGGCGCATATGATCGGCGAGCCGGAGCGCGCGCTCGCGGCCTTGCTCGACATCGCTCCGCACTACGTCGATCTCACCGCGTTTGCGCGCGACCGCGCGCTCAGCGAGGCGCAGACGCAAACCATTTGCGAACGCCTCGGCGTCATCAAGGCAACCGCCGCCGAGCGCGCCTTCGCGCTGTCGGCGCCGGTCTGGCTGCAATTCAAGCGCAGCCTGTTGGCGGCGCTGCGAACGCTTCCACGCCGACAATCCGGATCTGCCCGGCATCGGCCTCGAGCGGCTGCGCCTGCAGCTTGCAACCGCGCCTGCCGGCGCCGGCATTTCTCTCGGTTCTTCAAGGACTTGTGCGGAGCAAGGAGATCGCGCTGGACGGCGCCTGGGTGCGGCTGTCCGGCCACGAAGTCCGGCTCACGCCGGCGGACGAAAAAATCTGGCAAAAAATCGCGCCGCTGCTTGGCGGCGCCGAGCGGTTCCGGCCGCCGCGCGTGCGCGACATTGCGACGTTGCTGACGCCAGCGCGAGCCCGACATCCGCCGCCTGCTCAAGCTGCTCGGCCGCATGGGCAAGGTCGACGAGGTCGCGCACGATCATTTCTTCCTGCGCGAGACCGTCGCGGAGATGGTCGACATCATCGTCGATCTCGGCGCGCACGTCGCCGAATGCCCAGTTCACCGCGGCGCAGTTCCGCGACCGGGTCGACAACGGCCGCAAGGTCGCGATCCAGATTCTGGAATTCTTCGACCGCCACGGCGTCACCTTGCGCCGCGGCGATCTGCGCCGCATCAACAAGCATCGGCTCGACCTGTTCCGCCGCGCGGCGGACATGGCGGGCCACGACACATCGATTTCAGGAAGAGAATCGTCCCCGGTGGGGCGTCCGGACTTCAAATCCGGGAGGGGCCGCGAGCCGGTCCTTGGTGGGTTCGACTCCCTCTCTCTTCCGCCACGTTGAAGGAGCAACGGTGATGCTGCCCGGGCCATCGTTTCTCGACGACCTCAAACGCGCGACCGAGCGCGCCGCCGCTGGCGGAAAACGATTTCCGCCGCGAGATCGCCGCAGCGCATCAAGGCGCTCGAGAACGAACGCGCCTTCGCCTTCCGCCGCTTCAACCTGATGCGCGCGATTGCCGACGTGGTGGCGAGCGCCGAAAGCGAGGAGATCGCGGTCGCCGGCGCGACCGCGCTGTTGCGCGCCAAGCTCGGCTGGTCGAGCGACAGCGAAGCGCGCGCCGCCGTGCTGTCGCGCTTCGCGCCGGTGGCGCAGGCGATGTTCGCGAGCCTGCGCGCCGTCCGACGACGAAGACGCGCCGACGCCCGACGTCATCGCGACGCTTGCCGAATTCGAACGCTGGTACGGCGAGACCCATCCGAACCCGTTCTGGATCCTGTTCGAGAACTACATACCGGAGACGCCCGTTGTCGACTTCTGAACCCGACAAGCCGGTGACCGATTTCGACCGCTGGCTGGCGGACGAATTCGCGCAGACCGGCGCGTTCACGTCGCTGGTGGTTCTGGTCTCGATCACCGAGACCAAGGTGCTGCCGCTGTGCTCGACCTATCTCAACGTCATCGGCACCGAGACCGACTGGAGCGAGATCGTCGTTTTGTTTGCCGGCGCGGGACGCGAATGGGACGGCGCGTCGTTTTTCCCGGTGACGGCTCCCGACGGCGGCCCGCTCGATAATCCGACGGCGCGCCTGCGACTGCACGAACTGGAGTCGCGGCTCGACCAAAACCCGCTGGTGCTCAACGAGGGCCATTTCTTCGACAAATGGGGCCGGCGGCTCAAGGTCGAGGAGACCGAGTTGCAATGAGCGCGCGCCGCCTGCTCATCGTCCTGATGAACACCGACCCGCGCAATCCCGGAAGAGCTCGGCGCGCCGTTCTATTACGCCGCCGTCGCCGCGGCGATGGATCATCCGGTCGACGTGCTGTGCACCGCGACCGCCGGCAAATTGATGCTTAAAGGTGTCGCTGAAGCGATCACCATCAAGCCGGGCGATCCGATGACCGTCTACGACTGGATCAAGGAAGCCCACGACCAAGGCGCCAAATTTTGGGCCTGCCCGGCCAATCTCGAATTGTTCGGCAAGAGCGAGGCCGATCTCATCCCGGAATGCAACGGCGTGATGGGCGCCGCCGCCATGATCCAGGACGTCATGGGCGACGACTGCCGCGTCCTGACTTTTTGAGGCATCCGTTGGCCCGCGTTCAGGATCACGAATTTCCCGAGCATCTCTTCTACGACGTCGAGAACCAGATCTGGTATGCGCCGCTGCCGGACGGCACGCTGCGCACCGGCTTCACCAGCTGGGCCGCGGCGCTGATGGGCGAAGTCATCGTCTTCACGCCGAAGCGGCTCGGCCACGCCTTCGAGAAGGACCGCTGGTTCGCCATGGTCGAAGGCGGCAAATGGATCGGCGCGGCGCGCGCCGGCTTCGAAGGCACCGTGGTGGCGCAGAACGAAGCCCTGGTCGACAAACCTGAACTGCTGACCCGCGACGCATTCGGCGACGGCTGGATGCTGATCGTGCGCCCGGCGGACGACGACTGGCGGGCGGGCCTGGTCACCGGCGCCGCCATCGGTCCGACAATCGAGCGCTGGATTGCCGGCGGCTCATACAAGGATCGGACCGCCTGAACCGGCGACGAAAAGACCGTTTCCGGTCCGCGCTTTGTCTGCGATGATGGCGTGGGGCCCGTCCCACCCGTGCGCAAGAGCGCGCCGGCAAGCACGAAGGCAAGCGACAAGGGAGAAAGCGACCATGACGCCAAAAGCGGGCGCACCGCGGGCAAAGCAAAGCGGAAAAATCGACCGGCAACGCCGCAAGCTGGTCAAGCTGATCGCGGCGGGCGGCGCCGGCGCCATCGCTTCGCCGTGGATGTTTCAATCCTCGCGCGCCGCGGCCAAGACCATCAAGATCGGCATGATCACGCCGGAGACCGGCCCGATCGCCGCGTTCGGCGAGCCGTCGAAATGGGTGGCCGAGGGCGTCGCCAAGGCGTTGGGCGACGGCATCATGGTCGCCGGCGAAAAACATCCGGTCCAGATCCTCAACCGCGACAGCCAATCGAATCCGAACCGCGCCTCGGAAGTGGCGGCGCAACTCATCAATAACGACAAGGTCGACATCATGATCGCCTCGTCGACCTCCGACACCACCAATCCGGTGGCCGACCAGTGCGAGCTTGCCGGCGTGCCCTGCGTCACCTCGGACGATCCGTGGCAGGCCTGGTTCTTCGGCCGCAAGGGCGATCCCAAGAAGGGGTTCGACTGGACCTATCACTTCTTCTGGGGTTTCGACATGGTCGCCAACATGTTCGCCGAGATGTGGCTGACCTTGCCGACCAACAAGACCGTCGGCGTCATGCTGACCAACGATCCCGACGGCGTCGCCGCCTCCGACCCGGTGCACGGGCTGCCGGCCACCATCAAGAGCCACGGCTTCGACGTGCACTTCCTCGGCCTTTATCCGCCGCTGTCCGACGACTTCTCCTCGCAGATCGCGGAGCTGAAGAAGGCAAACTGCGACATCGCCTGCGGCATTTTCAATCCGCCGCAGTTCGCGATCTTCTGGACCCAGTGCGCGCAGCAGGGCTACCGGCCCAAAATCGTCACCCCGCCGAAGGCGCTGCTGTTCCCCACCGCCGTCGAGGCGCTCGGCGATCGCGGCGCCGGCATGTCGACCGAGGTGTGGTGGTCGCACCATCACCCGTTCAAGTCGGGGCTGACCGGCGAGACGGCGCAGCAATATTGCGACGCCTACGAGAAGGCGAGCGGCAAGCAATGGACCCAGCCGCTCGGCTTCAAGCACGCCAATCTCGAAGTCGCGATCGATGCGCTCAAGCGTTCGAAGAAGCTCGAAGCCAGCGCCATCCGCGACGCCATCGCGGCGACCGACTACCAGTCGATCGTCGGTCCGATCACCTGGAAAGGCGGCCCGACCAATCCGGTGCCGAACGTGTGCACCACCCCGCTGGTCGGCGGGCAGTGGGTGAAGGGCGCGAAGTTCAAGTACGACTTGAACGTCGTCTTCAATAAGTCTGCGCCGAACATCCCGCTCGACAGCCCGTTCGAGCCGATTAAATATTCCTGACGGGGATACGGATCAGCGAAGTAAGGCCGCCGCGCCGACGCGCGGCGGTCGTCAGCAAAGTCGTTCATGACAATTCTTCTGGAACTTGACGGTGTGTCAAAATCCTACGGCGCGCTCAAAGCCGTGGACGCCGTAAGCCTCGCCGTCGAAGACGGCGAGGCGCTGGCGGTGATCGGCCCCAACGGCGCCGGCAAGACCACCCTGTTCAATCTGATCACCGGCGACGTGGCGCCGAGCAAGGGCCGCATCGCTGTTCGGCGGCGCCGACATGACCGCCATGGCGCCGCATGCGCGCTCGCGGCTCGGCATCGGCCGCTCCTATCAGATCCCGCATCCGTTCGCGAATATGAGCGTGTTCGAGAATCTTTTGGTCGGCGCCATCTATGGCGGCGGCACAGAGCGAGCGCGACAGCTACCCGCGCTGCTGCGACGTGCTGCGGGTGACCGGACTTTACGACAAGGCCAATGTGCCGGCGCGGACGCTGACCTTGCTCCAGCGCAAACGGCTGGAGCTGGCGCGGGCGCTGGCGATCCAGCCGAAACTGCTGCTGCTCGACGAGATCGCCGGCGGGCTCACCGAATTCGAATGCGGCGAACTGGTCAAGACCATCAAGACCATCCACGCCAATGGCACGACGATCGTCTGGATCGAGCATATCGTCCACGCGCTGGTGTCGGTCGCCAGCCGCCTGGTCGTCATGAACTTCGGCCAGATTCTGGCGCAGGGCGATCCGCGCGAGGTCATGGCCGAGCCCAGCGTGCGCGAAGTCTATATGGGCATGCCGGTGTCATGAGCCTGCTTGCGACCAACAATCTCTCGGCGTTCTACGGCGACTTCCAGGCGCTGTTCGACATCAACGTCAGCGTCGAGCAAGGCGAGACCGTCGCCATCATCGGCGCCAACGGCGCCGGCAAGACCACGTTTCTGCGCGCGGTCGCCGGCGCGCTGCCGACCAAGCCCGACATGGTGATGTTCGATGGCCAGCCGATCGGCCACAAGACGCCGCACGAGGTGGTGCGGCTCGGCATCGCCATGGTGCCGGAAGGCCGCCGGCTGTTTCCGAGCCTTTCGGTCGAGGAAAACCTCCTGCTCGGCGGCCATAGCGAGCGCAAAGGGCCGTGGAATTTGAAGCGCGTCTATGAGCTGTTCCCGCGCCTGCATGAATTGCGCCACCTGCCGGCGCCGGCGTTGTCCGGCGGCCAGCAGCAGATGGCGGCGATCGGCCGCGCCTTGATGGCCAATCCGCGGCTCCTGCTGTGCGATGAGCTGTCGCTGGGCCTGGCGCCGGTCGTCATCCGCGACATCTATCAATGCCTCGGCGCCATCACCGCCGAAGGCACCACCGTCGTGCTGGTCGAGCAGGACATCAATCGCGCGCTCGACGCTTCGGCGCGCTTCTATTGCTTCCAGGAGGGCCGCCTGGCGCTCAGCGCGCCGACCAAGAATTTCGATCGCGCCGCGATCACGGCCGCGTATTTCGGTTTGTGAGGCGGCCGCGATGGAATGGCTCAACATTCTCATCCAGGGCAGCCTGCTCGGCGGCATCTACGCGCTGTTCGCCATCGGGCTGTCGATGTCGTTCGGCATCATGCGGCTCGTCAATATCGCCCACGGCGACTTCATCGTGCTCTCGGCCTATGTGGCGCTGGTGGTCACCCAGGGCACCGGGCTCGATCCGATCTCGAGCCTGATCATCGTCGTGCCGGTGATGTTCGTCGTCGGCTATGCCATCCAGCGCGGCTTGCTGAACCACACGCTCAGCGGCGGACTGCTGCCGCCGCTGCTCGTCACCTTCGGCATTTCGGTGATCATCCAGAACGGCCTGCTGCAGGGTTTTGGCGCCTATACGCAGCGGCTGCACGAAGGCGCCATCGAAACCGCGAGCGTGCAGATTTTTGGCGGCATCTCGATCGGCGTCTATCCGCTGGTGGTGTTCGCCGTGGCGGTGTTCGCCATCGCGAGCCTCCAGCTTCTGTTCTACCGCACCGGCCTCGGTCGCGCCTTCCGCGCCGTGTCAGACGATGCCGACACCGCGGAGCTCATGGGCATCGACAACCGCAAGCTCTACGCGCTGGCGCTGGGTATCGCCATGATCTTCACGGCAATCGCCGGCGTGCTGTTTGCCATCCGCACGATCTTCGATCCGGCGGCGGGGCCGATTCGGCTCATTCTCGCCTTCGAGGCCGTGATCATCGGCGGGCTCGGCAATATGTGGGGCACGCTGATCGGCGGCGTGGTGCTCGGCGTGGCGCAGGCAGTCGGCGCGGCGCTGTCGCCGACCTGGCAAATCCTTGCCGGCCACATCGCCTTTCTGGTCATCCTGATCGTCCGCCCGAGCGGGCTGTTTCCGCGCACGAGGGACTGCATGGAGCCCGAGCGCGTCGAGCGTGGCAACGAAAGCCAGCCGCGACCTTCGCCTTGGTCGCGGCGCCGGTGCTCGTCGCGCTGGTGGCATTGCCGTGGTGGGGCGATGCCGGCTGGATGCGGCTCATTGCCGAGATGGCCTACTACCTCGCGCTCGCGCAGCTGTGGAATCTGCTCGCCGGCTATGCCGGCCTCGTCTCGGTCGGCCAGCAGGCCTATGTCGGGCTCGGCGGCTATGCGCTGTTCTATCTGACCGGCGCGCAGAACATGAACGTCTATCTGGCGCTGGCGATTGCCGGACCGTTCGCCGGCCTGATCGCGATCCCGGTCTCGTTCGCGGTGTTCCGCCTGCGCGGCGCCTATTTCGCCGTCGGCACCTGGGTCATGTCCGAAGTCTTTGCGCTCTCGGCAAGCCTCATCGCGGTGCTCGGCGCCGGCTCCGGCCTGTCGCTGACGCCGGCGATCTTGCGGCAAATCTCGCCCGACCGCGGCAGCCGCGATGCCATCCTCTATCTGATGTCGCTTGCGATCTCGGTCGTGGTCTGCGCCATCGTCTATCTCTTGCTGCGCTCGCGCCACGGCCTGGCGCTGACCGCGATCCGCGATTCCGAGCCGGCGTCGGCGAGCCTCGGCGTCAACACCTTTCGCACCAAGTTCATCATCTATGTCGCCACCGCCGCCTGCACCGGCCTGATCGGCGGTTTGATCTTTCTGCAGAAGCTGCGCATCTCGCCGGAGGCGGGCTTCAGCATCAACGACTGGACCGTGGTGGTGATCTTCATGGTTGTCATCGGCGGCATCGGCACAATCGAGGGGCCGTTCATCGGCATGCTGGTCTACATTATGCTGCGCGAACTATTGGCCGACTACGGCACCTTCTATCTGATCCTGATGGGCATGATCGCGATCGCGGTGATGCTCAAGGCGCCGTCGGGGATTTGGGGCTGGGTCGTGCAGCGCTACGACTTGCAGCTTTTCCCGGTCGGCCGGCGCCTGGTGCTGGTGCCCCCGACGCCGCCGCAAACATCCGAGCGATAGGAGCAGCGCATGCCGCCCTCCCCGACCCAGAGCGCGACCAAAGAGGAGATCATGGATCGCGTCCGCGCCATGGCGCCGCGCTTTGCCGAGCGCGCCGCGGCGGCGGAAGAAGCGCGGCGAATCCCCGAAGAGTCGGTCAAGGAGATGCTCGACGCCGGCTTTGCCCGCATCCTGGTGCCGAAGAGCGTCGGCGGCTACGGCCTTGGCTTCGACACCTGGTTCGAGGTCACGCGCGAGCTGTGCAAGGCCGATGCCTCGCACGGCTGGTGCGCCAGCCTGATCATCCACCACAATCATTTGATCGCGCAGTATCCGGACGCTGCGCAAAAGACGCTGTGGGCCAACGGCCTCGATGTGCCGATCGCAGCTTCGTTCGCACCGGCGACGGTCGCTGTGCCGGTCGACGGCGGCTATCGCATCTCTGGAAAGGGCTCGCCATTCGCCAGCGGTGTCGATCATTGCACCTGGGTCATGCTCGGCGGCATGGCGCAAGACGGCGACAAACCGGAGTGGAAATTCTTCCTGGTCGCGCCCGGCGACTACAGCATCCGCGACACATGGTTCACCGCCGGCATGCGCGGCACCGGCAGCAAGACCATCGTCACCGACAACGCCTTCGTGCCGAGCGCGCGGGTGCTGAAGCTGACGGAATTGCGCGACGCCAAAACGCCGGGCGGCGCTATGCACAAGGACACCATCTTCCACACGCCGTTTTTCTACTATGCGCCGATCTCGTTCGCGACGCCGATGCTCGGCGCGGCGCAAGGCGCCTACGAGCATTTCCGCGATTGGACCAAGACGCGCCACGCGCAAGACGGCTCATCGGTGGCCGAAAAAACCTCGGTGCAGGTGCGAATGGCGCGCGCCGCCGCCGATCTCGATGCCGCCGATCTGTTGCTTCGTCGCGCGGTGAATGTGACCGAAGCGCCGCAAGACTATTCGCCAAATCATCTGGCCCGCTCGGTGCGCGATTTCGCCCGAGTGTCCGAACTCACGGTTTCGGTGATCGACACGCTCGTCGCCTTGAGCGGCACGGCGAGCTTCAACACCTCGCACCCGCTGCAGCGTGCCTGGCGCGACATCCACTTCATGTCGATGCACATCGCCGTCAACACCGAGATGAATTTTTCGCACTACGGCCGCATGGAGCTCGGGCTGGGGCGCGATGCGAGCCGGCCGTATTTCTGATCGCGCGCGGCTCAGCGCAAGCCGGCCTGCTGCACCAGCGGATAGACCCTGTCCTTGAACCAGCGCTGGTCCTCGATGTAGCGCGGCCAGTTCAACAGCGTGCCGTCGAGGCCCATCTTCGACATGCGCACGAGCCCATCGACGATCTGCTCGGGCGTGCCGATCAGCGGATAGCCGCCCCAGCCGGCGATGAAATGCTTCTTCATCTCGGCGAGCACCGGCGGCGGCAAGCGTCTTGGCATTGGCGATCATGGTCTCGACCAGATTTGAGACTGCCTCCCAATCGCCCTTCGCGTTCACATAGTCTTCGAAATAGTCCTTCGCTTCCTTCTCGGTCTCGCCCTGCACCACGTAGGCGTAGCTCCAGACCTGGATGTCGCGGCCGTATTCCTTGCGGGCGAGTTCGCGATAAGAATCGACCTTGGCCTTGCAATCGTCGAAATCGTGCGAGCCGAACACCACATAGACCATGTCGCAATATTTCGCGGCAAAATGCTGGCCCTTGTCCGAACCGCCGGCATTCATCACCGGCGGAAACGGCTTTTGGATCGGCTTCGGCTCCAGATAGCCTTTCTTGATCGTGTAGAAGCGGCCTTCGAAATCGAACGGCTCCTGTCGCGTCCACAACTCTTTCAAGATATGCAGCCATTCGGCGGCGCAATCGTAGCGGTCGTTGTGCTCCATCAGCGGCGAGCCGAACATTTCGATCTCCGGCCGGTTCCAGCCGGTGACGATATTGAGCGCGAAGCGGCCGCCGGTGACGTGATCGATGGTGGCCGCCTGCTTCGCCGCCATCACCGGATGGATGGTCGGCACGTGCGAGGTGGCGAAGATGCCGGAATAATGCGTCGAGGCGCCGATCGCCGAGGCCCAGGAAAAGCACTCGAAGCCCGGGCCGTTGAAATTGGTGACCCCGCCGAATCCGTGCCAGCGGCCGATCGGCACCAGCGCCTCGAACTCCATCGACTCGGAGATTTTCGCCAGTTCCAGCGTGTTCGGCCAGTTGATCTCGAGCACGCCGTCGATGGTGGAAATGGCGCAGCCGCGGTCGAGATTGGTGCCGAAGGTGCCGAGCTTGAGCTTCCTGTCGTTGAAGACCGGATTGGTGCTGCGGCGCTCCATTGCCATTCCTCCCGCGCGTTTGGCAAAAGCTTACGAACGCGCAGGCGCTGTGGCAATCGGCGCGCAGTCGTGCAAAATATCGCTCGAGCAATGCTGGAGCCGGTTATGTCGATTTTCGCCGTGAACTATCTGTGCCGCGAGGTTTTGCGCGACCATGCCTTCCGCGCCGCCATGAAGGCCGATCCGGCCAAGGCGCTGGCCCCGCTCGACCTCACCGACGAGGAGCGCAGCTGCCTGCTCGCAGGCGACGTCGGACAGCTCTATCGCATGGGCGCCAACGGCTTCCTGATGAACTATCTGCCCCGCTTCGAAGTCTGCGGGTTGAACGCCGAAATCTACAACCAGCGCATGCGCGCGGTGAAGGTCGACGAAATCGGCCAGCCGGTGGCGTGAGCCGGCAACAAGCAAGAGGAGCGCAACCCATGGCCCAGATCGTCGCCGGTTTCGGCGTGCCGCACACCCCGATTTTCCCGCATTTCGTCAAGCGCGACGGGCCCGACTGCGAGATCGCCAAGCTGTTCGGCGCGCAGAAGGAGCAGCTTGCCGCGACGCGGCCCGATTTGATCGTGATGTTCGACACCGACCATCTCAACACCTTCTTCCTTGACGCGCTGCCGATCTTCGCCATCGGCATCGACAAAAATTTCAAGGCGCCGAACGACGAGCCGCGCGACGTGCCGAACTACGTCGTGCCGTCGCTGCCGGCGCTGGCCGCCCATATCCGCGCCGCCGCCGTCACCGCCGGCTACGACGTCGCCATGACGCAGCATTTTTCGGTCGATCACTCGGTCACCGTGCCGCTGCATTTTTTGACGCCGGACATGAAAATCCCGGTCATTCCGTTCTTCATCAGCGGCCACGTGCCGCCGCTGCCGCCGGCGCAGCGCTGCTATGCGCTCGGCCAGGCGGTGGCACGCGCCATCGAAGTCCTGGCCGGCGCCGCTGCGCGTCGTCGTCATGGGCAGCGGCAGCTTTTCGCTCGAAGTCGGCGGCCCGCGCATGGCGGCGAGCCGTTCCGACGGCGTGCCCGATCCGGATTGGGCGGCGCGCGTGATTAAACTTCTTGAAGAGCAGAAAATCGATCAGTTGATCGCCGAATCGACGCAGCATCGCATGCTGAAAGCCGGCAATGTCGGCGGCGAGCTGCTGAACTGGATCGCCATGCTCGGCGCCATCGGCAACCGCAAGCCGACCTATGTGGCGCCGCAGATGCAGAACGGCCACGCCTACGGCGTGTGGCGGTGGAACTGACGGCAAGCAATCAAAACATCGGATAGGCCGGATTGAGGCCCAGTCCAAACTCCATCCGGCCGAAATTCTCAGCCGGCACGTCCCAGTTCATCACCACGTGCGAGGAGATGGCGTGCGCATCGCGCCAGCAGCGCTGGATCGGATTGTCGTCCATCAAGCCGCTTGAGCCTGAGATCTTGACCAGATCGTCCATGGCCTCGCGCAGCTTTCGTACGGCAAACGTGAAATCGCGGCGCAAGCAGCGTGCGGGTCTCGAGCGACATGCCGGAATAATCCTGCCGCGCCAGCTTGAACGCGCGCCGCGCCAACAGTTCCGCCGCGTCGATCTCGGCGGCGATCTCGGCGACGCGCATCTGTACCGGCACATGCTGGGCGATGTTGAGCGCGGTGTAGGTCAGGTAACGCTTGCGCGTCCACTGCACGAAATCGGAGTAGCCGCCGCGCGCGAGACCAAGCACTGGGGCGAGCAGCGCATAGCTGTGCACCGCGATGAACGGCGTGTTGAAAATTGGATTGGTGTTGACTTTGGAGCCCGGCGCGCAGGCGTCGCGCAGGGTCGAGAACGACACGCTGCGATGCTCGGGCACGAAGACGTTGTCGAGCACCGAGGTGTTCGAGCCGCTCGCCCGCAGGCCGGCGCAATACCAGGTGTCGTCCTGCTTCAGCTCCGACACCGGCACCAGATAAAGCCGCATGTCGGGATGGTCTTCGCCCTCGCGCTGCACCAGCCCGCCGATCATGATCCACTGCGAGTGCCGCAAGCCAGAGCACCACGACCAGCGGCCGTCGAGCCGGTAGCCGCCGGGCGCCGGCGCGACCTTGCCGGTCGGCGCCGCCGAGGTGGCGATGCAGGCGGCCTTGTCGCGGCTCCAGACGTCGTGCTGCGCCTCTTCCGGGAACAGCGCCAGGATGCAGGCGTGATCGGCGAGATAGTTCAGGCACCAGGCCGACGAGCCGCAGGTCGATTTGCCGAGCTCGACGGCGATATCGAACGCCACTTCGTGATCGTGCTCGTAGCCGCCCCAGCGCTTTGGTTGCAGGGTGTGGATGAGGCCGGCTTCGATGAATTCGTCGACGGATTCCTGCGGGATGTTGCGGTCGCGCTCGGCCCGCACCGCGCGTTCGCGCAGTTTTGGCGCCAGCGCGCGCGCGCGCGCCACCAGTTCCTCGGCGGTCGGAATAGCACCCGGCGCGGCGGCCGGACGCAGCTCGGCGACGCTCATGGCATTTCCTCCTGTTGGCGAAAATAGTGCGCCGGCAATCGACACGGATCAAGCCTTGCGCCCGTAAACGGCGGCGTTATCGTATCGGCCTCGGCTGCTACAATCGGAGGAAAGCGCGATGCGTCTCGGGATATTCATGATGCCGGTGCATCCGCCGACGCGCTCGTTCACCGACACGCTGGCCGAAGACGAGGAGAAGTCGCTCTACGCCGATCAGCTCGGCTTCGACGAATTGTGGGTCGGCGAGCATTTCTCGGCGACCACCGAACCGATCCCCTCGCCGCTGATGTTCATGGCGGCGCTGGCGCCGCGCACCAAGAACCTGAGCTTCGGCACCGCGGTGATTTGTTTGCCGAACCACGATCCGGTGAAAGTCGCGGCCGAAGTCGCGCAGTTCGATCACATGACCCGCGGCCGCTTCATGCTCGGCGTCGGGCCGGGCGGGCTATTGTCCGACTTCGAGCTGTTCGGCAATGCCGACCGTGGCGTGCGCACGCGCAAGTTCGTCGAATCGATCAAGATGATCCAGCAGATCTGGGCGCAGGATCCGCCTTACGATTTTCCAGGCGAATTCCGCAGCGTGAGCCTCAAAGAGGCGATCATTCCCAAGCTCGGCATCGGTTATATGCCGAAACCGTTCCAGAAACCGGGCCCGCCGATCTCGACCTCGCTGTCGAGCCGCGATTCGCCCACCGCGCGCATCGCCGCGAAACAAGGCTGGGGCATCATCTCCGGCAACAACGTGCCGTCGAGCGCGATCGCGTCCCACTGGCAGACCTATTCGAAAGCGTGTTTGGAAATGGGAGTAGCGCCAAAGGGCGAGAATTGGCGCGTGGCGCGCAGCATCATGGTGGCGCCGAGCGACGCCGAAGCGCACGATCGCATCCACAGCGAGCAAGGCTCCAACCGCTATTTCTACACCTACATGCGCGAGGTGCTCTCCCGGGTCGGCATCCTCTCCGTGCTCAAGCCCGACCCGAACATGTCGGACGATGAAGCCACGGTCGAAGCCATCACCGAAGGCTGCATGATCTACGGTTCGGCCAAGACATTTCTCGACAAGCTCGTCGCCTTCCGCGACACGGTCGGCCCGTTCGGCACTTTGCTGATGACCGGCTTGGACTGGAGCGGCCCCAACGGCGCGTGGGAGCGCGACTCGATGCGGTTATTGGCACAAGAGGTGATGCCGAAATTCCGCCAGCACGTCACCGCGCAGGCGGCGGAGTAATGCCGTACCAGTCGTCCGGCGAACCCAGCGCGGCGGACGTCAATGATGACCGAACGACGCGCCACTTCCGATGCTCTTGACGGACAAGTTTGGCTTGGGGCCGCCTCCGCCGCCGCCACCACCGGGTGAGCCGCCTCCGCCAGCCGGGCCTAGAGTGCGAATGGTCGGCCTGATGGTAGTCTTAACCGTCGGTGTAATGACCGGCTGAAAGTGCTGCTTAATCCCGCTCGGCCCCAACGTCGGCGAAAGCGTCGGCTTGATCGTCGGCGAAACGGTCGGCGCCAGCGTCGGCTTGATCGTCGGCGACACAGTCGGCGTGAGGGTCGGCTTGATCGTCGGCGAAACGGTCGGCGACACAGTCGGCGCCAAAGTCGGCGTGAGGGTCGGTTTGATCGTCGGCGAAACGGTCGGCGACAAAGTCGGCGTGAGCGTCGGCTTGATCGTCGGCGATACGGTGGGCGACACAGTCGGCGCCAAAGTCGGCGTGAGAGTCGGCTTGATCGTCGGCGACACGGTGGGCGACACAGTCGGCGCCAAAGTCGGCGTGAGGGTCGGCTTGATCGTCGGCGACACGGTGGGCGACACAGTCGGCGCCAAAGTCGGCGTGAGGGTCGGCTTGATCGTCGGCGACACGGTCGGCGACACAGTCGGCGCCAAAGTCGGCGCGAGGGTCGGCTTGATCGTCGGCGACACGGTGGGCGACACAGTCGGCGCCAAAGTCGGCGCGAGGGTCGGCTTGATCGTCGGCGACACGGTGGGCGACACAGTCGGTGCCAAAGTCGGTGTGAGGGTCGGCTTGATCGTCGGTACCAGGGTCGGTGTGAGCGTCGGCTTGATCGTCGGTACCAGGGTCGGTGTGAGCGTCGGCTTGATCGTCGGTACCAGGGTCGGTGTGAGCGTCGGCTTGATCGTCGGTACCAGGGTCGGTGTGAGGGTAGGCTTGATCGTCGGTGCCAGGGTCGGCACGAGCGTCGGCTTGATCGTCGGTGCCAGGGTCGGCACGAGCGTCGGCTTGATCGTCGGTACCAGGGTCGGTGCGAGGGTAGGCTTGATCGTCGGCGCCAGGGTCGGCACGAGCGTCGGCTTGATCGTCGGCGCAACAGTGGGTGCCACTGTCGGCGGTACGGTCGGGAACGGTCCCGGTCCACCCCAGCCCAGGCCCGGATCGGTGTACTGGTCGCACACGTACCAGCCGCCGCCATTCCAGCCGTTGTCATACCAACAATAGCGCTGGTCGCCGTACCAATAGTACCGTGGCTCGGAGTAGGTCCCGTAGACCGGAGGGCTTGCCTCAGGACGTGCGAAGAATATCCAACCCTGGGCGGAAATCTGTTGGCATTGCGCCAACCCGAGCGGCGTCCCCGGTCCGATGTCGCCATAGACGGTGACACACAGGCCATCGGGGCTCTGTATGGCAAACACGTCGGGGTAGTCGGTGAACGGAACCAGATACCAAACTTGCTGGGCGCTGCCGTTACACTGGTTCAGGATTACCGGACTGCCTTCGGCGGGAGGTTGCCCATCGAGGCAAACGCCGCCGGCAGTCAGATTGCCGGTATTGTCGTAGTGGAACGTCTGACGGGCCGCCCCGGTACAGCTCTCGGTCACCAGCTGGTTGCCGGCTTGATACCGGGCCTGCGGGATATCGATGCACCAAGCGGCGGTCGGCGTAGAGAGCACCAACTCGAAGGTGAGAAACTCCTCCTGGGCGCGCACCGGGCTGCATGTCAGGGCGAGCGCGAATGTGGCGATGGCGATTCCCGGCCAGAACCGCATGGCTGCGGGCAATGCGCCCGTGCAGTTCGCGGCAATGGATCGGCCGAGTGCCTTGATCGCCCCGAGCATGTCGCTCTCCCAACCCTACACTACGTCGATCGTGGCATAGAGTCGATGACCCTTTGACGTCGTGATGCGGCCCGGATCGATCGAGGATCGCCGCAATTCGACTGCCGCCTTGGTCCTTTCCGCCGATCGTATCGGCGTATCGCGGCGACGGCCGGGATCCGCCGCACCATCCAGCGCACCGGCAGCGATGGCGCGACGCAAGCAAATTCGTATACCGCTCGCGAACATGCCGTACGAGCCGCCCTGTTGTTGACGTGGAGATTTCGATACCATTCAGCGAGCAAAATCGGCTTCGCGCAGCTCGCTTGGTCTTCTTCGAAGGGGGGGTCGTGAACCCGATACCGTGGCGGCAGCACCTGACCTACGCGGCGATGTCATTGGTCGTCGCGTGGCACAGCATCGCCATGATGGTGTCGCCGGCGCCGAACGGCAGCGAGATCGTATCTTCGATGCGCCTATTTTTCCATCCTTATCTCGCTCTATTTCGGCTGGAGACGCCGTGGAATTTCTTCGCGCCGGTCGGCAAGCACGCCGAATTTCGCTATGTCGTCGAAGACGACGCCGGACAGGAGCACACCTTCGTGCCCAGCGAGGAAACGGCCCAATCGCTGTCGCGCTATGTCTGGTGGCGCGAATTTAAGTATTTCAACGATGCGATCATGGCGTCTCCCGAATTCCGCGCCGATGCGGCTGGGGCCTTGCTCTGTCAACGACACGCCGCGCTGAAACCCGTTTCGGTCACCATCCTGGAGGTCGCGGAGCAATATTTCCGGCCGGCGGATGAACTGCTCGGCAAGCACCCGTTGGATCCCGAATTCGTCGTTGTCGTTCCCGAGCGGCGCGTTGCCTGCCCGCATGGCGCCGTGCTTCCCGGCTCGCCGGGGCAATAGCGCTTGCGCTCATTGGGAAGAGATCGAGCAAGATGACTTCCAGCACCTACCCTGCGAGCGGCGGACGGACGGGGGCCTCTCATCTCGAACGATCCGAACAGCGTCTGACGCCCCGACGGGCAACGCTGCCGCGCCTTGGCCGAGAAATCTTAGCCGCCGCGGGTCGAGCATGGTCGGCAATCTGGTTCCAAGACAGCCCGACGTCGCCCCTGGAGATCATCCGCATCGGCATCGGCGCGGCGGTGCTGTTCCACTTTGCCACGGCGACGCCTTTTCTTTTCGATTTGTGGGGCGACTCCGGCTGGATGCCGCCCGCGGTCGCCCAGGCCTATATCGCCGGCCCTTGGATGCAATCGATCTTTTACTATTTCACGGCGCCCTGGCAGTGGATCGCCTTTCACGCGCTGTTCCTGTTCTGCTGCGCAGCGTTTACGGTGGGGTGGCGGACCTCATGGGTGAAGTGGATCGTACTGCTCGGGCTGATCTCCTACGACCATCGCAACCTCACGATCGTCTACGGCGCGGACAGCATCATTGCCTGCGTGGTTTTCATTCTTTGTCTGGCGCCGGTCGGACGGGCGATGAGCCTGGATCGTGTGCGTGCGGTGCGCGCCGCCAAACGCAGCGACCTCACCGCCACGGTGCCATCCTACAGCAGTCCCTGGGCAGGCGCCTGCATCCGGCTGGTGCAAATTCAGATAGCCGTGCTGTTCTTCTACAGCGCCGTGGACAAGTTGAAGATCGAAGAATGGTGGAACGGCGACGCCGTATGGCTGGCGCTCACCACCTATGAGTTCTACCATCCGGCTCTCTTGCATCTGCTGGCGCGGCAATACTGGCTGGTCAATGTCGCCACCTATGCAACGCTTCTGATCGAGCTCGCCTTTCCATTCTTGATCTGGCAACGGCGCACGCGGCCCTATCTGCTGGTGGCGGCGATATTCCTTCATTTCATGTTCGGCGTCGTGCTCCGCCTCATTTACTTTTCGTTCGTGATGATCATGGGGCACATGAGCTTCGTGTATCCGGATTGGCTGCATCGCCTTGGCGCGTGGTGGAAGCGCAAGACCGGCAACATGGAGATGATCTACGACGGCCAGTGCGGTTTCTGTGTCCGTTCGATGGCCTGGCTGCTCGCCTTTGACGGCCTCGGCCAGATCAAGATCCGCGACTTCCGCCGCGATCCGTCGCCCCTGGTCAGCGATGCGCAGCTGGAACAGGCGCTGTACATCGTTCTGCCCGACGGCCGGGCGCTGCCCGGCTTCGATGCCTATCGCCACGTCGTGCTGCGCGTGCCCGGCCTGTGGTGGCTGGTGCCGTTGTTCTATGTGCCGGTGGTGAGCCGCCTGTTCGGCCGTCCGACCTACCGTTGGATCGCCGCAAACCGCAGCCGGCTGTCGGCGATGGCGGGTTCGAAGCGGTGGCGGGAGCGCCTGACCTATTCGGCGATGTCGCTGTTCCTGGCATGGCATACCGTCGCGACGATGCTCGCGCCGGTGCCTGAGAAAAACGTCATCGTGCAGGCGTTCCGGAGTTTGTTTCAGCCGTACCTGACCCTGACCGGAACCGACACGACATGGGATTTCTTTTCGCCGCTCAGCAGTTCCTATCAATTCCGCTACGCCATCGAAGATGCCGCCGGCAACGAACATAGCTTCACGCCGATTGCCGACGTCAGCTGGCTCACGCCGAACCATCGCTGGGATGAGAGGATATTCGCGACTCTGATTTCGACCCCGACGCTGATCGGCGATTACTTCACGAAGCAATTCTGCCGCGAGCACGCCGCGCTAAAGCCGGTCGCGGTCACGCTGTTGTATCTCGAGGAAAAGGAGTTCTGGCCGCAGGACTATTTGCTGGGTAAACAGCGCACCACCGATCCCGCAAATTATAATCTATATCCGCTGCTGCGCGCCGACTGCCCGCAACAATGATGGAATTGCCCCCCGACCGAGCGAGCGGCAGTTCGATCGAGGAGACGCACACCCGCCGGGATTTGGAGGCCACTCGCCATTGCGGAACCGGTGGCGCAATCCCGCCTGCGGTGCACGGCCGCTCACCCCGTTTGGCGGCGCTCGCCGGTGTTGTCCGACGACCCGTTGCCGCCGTCCACCAGGCGTGGTGCCTTCTTTGGTTCCAAAACGCGTCGACGATGCCGATCGAGATCGCACGCGCCGGGATCGGAGCGCTACTCCTCATTCACTACTGCTGGGCGACGCCCCGCCTATTCGAATTTTGGACCGACGCGGGTTGGATGCCGTTGTGGGTGGCAATGCAATGGAACAATCCCGGACTATCGCTCTTCTTTTATTTCACGGCGCCCTGGCAATTGGTCGCCTTCCATATCTTCTTTCTCCTGTGTTGCGCAGCCTTCATGGTCGGTTGGCGCACCTCCTGGGTGAAGTGGGTCCTCTACATCGGCAAGCTGTCCTACGATTATCGCAACCAGGTTCTTCCTTACGGTGCCGACCTTGTTCTCAGCTGTCTGCTTTTGATCTTTTGCCTCGCGCCGGTCGGAAGGGCGATGAGCCTGGATCGGGTGCGTGCGGTGCGCGCCGCCAAACGCGGCGACCTCACCGCCACGGTGCCACGTTTCAGCAGTCCCTGGGCAGGCGCCTGCATCAGGTTGATGCAGATCCAGATGGCCGTGATTTTTTTCTACACCGGAGTCAGCAAGATAAAGTGGGACGCCTGGCGGAACGGCGACGCCCTATGGCTGGTCCTGTCGTCGTCGGATTATTACAACCGCATCTATGTCGACATTCTTGCCCACCATTACTGGATCGGCATTGTCGGCACCTACGCGACGATCTTCATCGAGCTCGCCTACCCATTCCTGATTTGGCAACGGCGCACGCGGCCCTATCTGCTGGTGGCGGCGATATTCCTTCACCTGCAGTTCGCGCTATTTCTCAGCCTGATCTACTTCTCTTTCGTGATGATCATGGGGCACATGAGCTTCCTGTATCCGGATTGGCTGCATCGCCTCGGCGCGTGGTGGAAGCGCAAGACCGGCGACATGGAGATGATCTACGACGGCCAATGCGGCTTCTGTGTCCGTTCAATGGCCTGGCTGCTCGCCTTCGACGGCCTCGGCCAGATCAAGATCCGCGACTTCCGCCGCGATCCGTCGCCCCTGGTCGGCGACGCGCAGCTGGAACAGGCGCTGTACATCGTTCTGCCCGACGGCCGGGCGCTGCCCGGCTTCGATGCCTATCGCCACGTCGTGCTGCGCGTGCCCGGCCTATGGTGGCTGGTGCCGTTGTTCTATGTGCCGGTGGTGAGCCGCCTGTTCGGCCGCCCGACCTATCGTTGGATCGCCGCAAACCGCAGCCGGCTGTCGGCGGCGGGAGCGAGGTGGTCGGCCTAGCTCGCACGACCGTTGGCTGAGGAAGAATAGTGGCTGGCACTCCGCGGACAGCTAAGATAAAGTCGCTGCGCCGAAGAAAGCCCGGTGATCGCCGCAAATGAGCAGGGCCAGTGAGCGCGGCCTAAGGTTCGTCGCCCGCGACTCATTTGTTTTTTGTGCGTTATTCCGAATGCGTTGATGCGATATCGAGTTGCATAATGGAGAGCTTGGCATGCGTAGCTTCCTGATCTCCGCCACTGCAGTCGCTTTCTTGGCTGTAACCAGTTCCGCATCCCAGGCCGAGGTGAAACAAGTATCCTATCCCCCGGTCAGGGTGAAACTGGCGATGGCCTTTTCGCCTGACGACACATTCGTCAAGATGCAGACCGCGTTCACAGCAGCGGTCTCTGTAAAAGACGCGCAAGCTTTGTTCTCGCTGGTGGGGCCGACTTTTCTATGGATGTCGCGCGGCGAGCTGAACGATCAGTTCGACTTTGGTAGCGCCCCATTGGACAATTTCAAGGCGCTTTTCGGCTTCACGCAATCCGCGAAAAACTCCAACAGTGCGGCCGCAGAGGGTCCGCTGTGGGATGTTCTGGCAACTTTCGCCGCCGATAAGGCATTCTACGTCGCTACCGGCACGCTGGTCTGTGGACCTTCAAGCGCCGTTGTCGCCGATGAGGATGACTTCAACAGCGCAAAAAGAAAGATAGGCGCCGACGCATCAGTCGAGTGGTATTATACGCTCGCGGACACCCCTGCCACGAGTTCGCCCATCGATGCCGGACCGCCGGTCGGACATGTCAATCAGAACGCGGTACCGGTTTTGAACGTGTTTCCACCGCCAACGGCGGGACAGCCGAAGGCGCCGGTGACCCATCTGCAGGTCCTGCTGCCGTCGGGCAAGACCGGCTGGATTCCAGCAACCGCCGGCCTTCCGCTGGTGACCGACCGACTGTGCTACGCCGTCACGGCCGATGGCGACTGGAAGATCGCAGCATTCGACCAGGCCGAGTAGAAGCAGAGCCTCGGGCTTCGAAATCGACCAGACCGCGAGCGTGAAGGTCAAAAAGCTCGACAAGCTGCAATGGCTCGCGCGTGGCCATCACGCCGTACGGCTACTATCGCACGCCGTCCGACCTGCTCCCGTTCTATACCTGCGCCACCGACGCCAATGTTTCCGCCGAGCTGTGCTATGCCTGCTTTCGGCGCGATCGACGCCATGGAACGGCGGCGCAGCTACTTCGGCGCCTCGCCGGTATAGCGCAGCACGAACAGTCCCCATTTGTCGTCGTTCATGAAGATGTTGCCGCGGGCGTCGACGGCGAGCTCCTCGCTCCAGTTGATCTCCGACGCGTGCGCGCCGGATTGCGCCGGCATGTTGGGCCGCTCCGGCGGCATGAAATAGCCGACTTCCTTCGGCAGGCGCGGGTCGCTGATGTCGAAGATGCGAAGCCCGGCATTGAACCAGGCGACGTCGATGAGCTTGCCCGGCTGCTCTATCGCCGGATTGTGGATTTCCTGGCTGGTGTTGTGCGGTCCGAAGCGGCCGCCTTTGTCGCAGAAGTCCTTGTATGGCGCGTCGGCGGGCGGCACCGGCGTCGGAAAGATCGAAATCAGCCGCGGATGCGCCGGGTTGGCATTGTCGATCAGGCCGGCGAAGTTGAAGCCGTCGTCCTGGCATTTTTCCTTCTGCGCTTCGGAACTGACATAGAGCAGGTTGCGATCCCACAGCGGCAGCACGGTATGGACCGACTGGGTGCCGACCCTGGCGAACGGTTCCGTGATATGCAGCTTGCCGATGAGTTTTGGATTGGTCGGATCGGTCAGGTCGAGATTGACCACGTCGGGCGTGTAGGGCAGCGACGCCCATTTGCCGTCCGGGCTCACATTGACCGGCCCATGAAAGCCTTCCGGATAAGGCAATGCCGGCTCACCCTCCTTCTGGCCGGGCTGCCACCATTTGCCGATGTCCTTGGGATGCGCCGGATCGCTGACGTCGAGGATCACCATGATGTTGCCGGTGAAGCCCGGATAGCTGGTCGAGAGATAAGCGTATTTGCCGCCCGGATAGGAATTACGGTGGGCGCCGGTGACGCCGCCCATCCACGAGCCGACTTGCTTGGGATTTTCCGGATCGGAAATGTCCCACAGCAGCACCGCCGGCAACGGGTTCTTCTGCGGCTTGAAGCTGTTGAGCGAGGTGATCATCAGGTTGTCGTGCAAGGTGACTTGCGACGTGATGATGCTTTTGTCGTCAGTCTCGTAGGGAATGAATTTCACATAGCGCGGATTGGCCGGATCGGTGACGTCGACGATGCTCCAGCCCTGATTGAAGGAATGGCCCGTGTAGAGGTACCACTTGTCATCCGCGGTGTGCTTGATGGCAATCTTGAAGGCGCCGTAGCGCCCGCCGAGCGCCGAAAATCCGATCTGCTTCACGTTCTGGGCCTGCGCGCCGGGCGGAAACGGATCGGCAAGCGCGCTGTGCGGCGCGAGCAACGATCCTGTGACCAGTACGCCAAGGCTTAAAACCGCGAACTCTTTCAGTGTAAGAGGCACGAATTCCTCCCGTCGCTTTAGCGATCGAATTTTTGCAGCATGGCTTCGCGAAAGAATTTTGGCAATTCGGCGAGATCCCCGTCGCCGTAATCGCCGTCGACTGCCGCCGAGAGTGACGCCAGTGTGCCGGCCGCCAACGGCATCGGTACCCCGGTGAGCGCGCCGGTCGCGACCGCCGACATGATGTCTTTGCGCAGCGTACGAATGTCTAGCGTCATGTCGCCACTGTTGCCCTTGAGCACCTCGGCCTTGCTCTTGAGCCAGCCGCACGCCGTGGCGCTCTCCTGCAATACATCGACCATTTGCTCTAGCAAGAGGCCTTGCTGCAGGCCGAGCGCGAGCGATTCCGCTACCGCCTGGATATAGGCGCCGAGGCCAAGATTGGCGGCGAGCTTCATCGCATAGCCGCTGCCGTTGCCGCCCATATGGACGACGCGCCGGGTGAGCTTTTCCAGCACCGGCCGCGCCCGTTCGACATCCTCCGGCTTGCCGCCAACCATGGCGAACAGCGTGCCGGCCTGCACCTGCGGGATGGTGCCGAGCACCGGCGCCTCGATCAACCGCGCGCCGCGCGCTTCGACCAGCGGCGCGAGCTCGCGGCCGGTCATCGGTTGCAGCGTACTCATCTCGATGAAGAGTTTGTCTTTAACGTCACCTTCGAGGAACCCTGCCGGGCCGGTAAAAATTTTTCGCACGCCGTGGTCTTCGGTGATGCTGGAAATGACGATCTCGGAGACCGCGGCAACACCGCGGGCATTGGCGGCGATGCGCAGCCCATCCGCGGCCAGCGCCTGGTTCGCCTTGGCGTTCTGGTCCCAGCCCGTCAACGTCAAATCCTTGCTGGCGCAGGCGGCGCGACATCGCCGCACCCATGCGGCCGAGGCCGACAATGCCAAGTTTCATCAAGTCCTCCCCAACGCGTCGCACATTTGACGCATAATAATCGGCGACAAACTATAGCGGATGAGCAGGTCCGCGGTCAGCGCCGCAGTGCATGGCTGCGCATATGCTTGATCAAGAGATCGGTTTGCGGCGAGGAATCGATGCGGCGGTAGACGAAGGCGATCGCCGATTTCGGCACCGAATTCGCCGTGATCTCCCGGAAGACGACGTTCGGAATGTTTATCCCGGTCATGGTCTGCGGAATGACGCCGATGCCGTAGCCCATGGACACGTAGGCCAGGATGGTCATGAAATCATCATCGCGCTTGACCACCCGGGGCGTGAAGTGCCCGGCGACGGCTTCGGTGTGGCCCCAGAATCCGACGTCGATCTCGGGGCCAGTGTTGATGAACTGCTCGTCTTTCAGCGCCGCGAGATTGATGGTCTTGCGGCGCGCCAGCGGATGCTTGGCGGGCAATGCCAGCACCATCGGCTGGCGATAGATCTCGAACCCTTCCAGCCCCGCCGGATATTTGTGCGGGCTGCGGGTAAACCCGGCGTCGAGATCCTTGCGCATGATCGCCTTGATCTGGTCCATCGGCACCAGCTTGCGCATATTGATCTCGATCGCCGGATTGGCGCGCTGAAAGTCGGCGAGCGAATTCTGCAAGACTTCCCGAGCAGACCGCCGTCGTCATGAAGCCGATGTCGATGCGGCCGACTTCGCCGCGCTGCGCCTGCTGCGCCGCGATCTTGGCCTCCTCGACCTGGCGCAGCACATGCTGCGCGCGCTCGAAAAACCGCAAACCCGCTTGCGTCAGCGCCACGTGCGTATTGCCCTTGCGCTCGACCAGCCGCGCGCCCACGAGGCGTTCAAGTTTCTTGATCTGATGCGTGAGCGTCGGCGGCGTGATGTTCAGCCGATGCGCGGCGCGGGAAAAATGCTGCTCTTCCGCGAGCACCGCGAAATAGCGAAACAGCCGGGTTTCAATGTCAGCCATTCATTAGACGTCATCGAATGAACCGAAGGCGCGGCTATAATGACATATAGACCGGCAATGTGAATGCTGATCGAATCTCTTCCGACCTTTGTGTTGCTGTTGCTGGGTCACAAAATCCAACGAAAGCCATTCCAGCATATATGCGCGCGTGTCCAAATCTCTCAGTTCAGCCGCCGATTGCGTCCGTTCAATGCAGTACCCGGCAATATGCTTACGTTCCATCGTCGTTGCTCAAGCCAAGCGCGGCGGCAAAATCTCATCGTTCTAAATTAAGGGACAACCCCTTCACCGATGCAAGGTGTGGCACCCGCGCCGGCGGCATCTGGCGCGTCGGCGTTTGACGACCCGTTAAAATGCGCAACGCTTCTGCAAGTGGAATTGCCGAATGATGGCGATCAAAACTCCAAACCCGACCGACAAATATGTCGGTGCGCGCATACGGATGCGCCGTCTGATGCTCAGCATGTCGCAGACCGGTTTGGCCCAAGGCCTCGACCTGACCTTCCAGCAGATCCAGAAATACGAGAAGGGCGTCAACAGGGTCGGCGCCAGCCGGTTGCAGCAGATCGCGCACATTCTCAAAGTGCCCGTCGAATTTTTCTTTGAAGGCGCGCCCAGCGTCCCCGGTGCGAAATCGGACGTCCCCGACGCGCCGTCGCTCGCCCACGTCTCAGAATTCCTGGCTACTCCTGATGGGCTGACGCTGGTCGCTGGCTTCGTGAAAATCCGCTCCGCAAAGCTTCGCCGCTCGATCGTCGAGCTCGTCGGCTACCTGGCGCAGATCCAGGACAAATAGTCGCCGCTCAGCCGCGGATTGACCGGCCGTTGCCGCGAGAACCGCGGCCGGGAGCGCTTCGAATTCCCGTCCACGGCTTGTTTATATTGGAGAACAACGGCTTTTTCGCCCGGACCTGACGTTTGTCGAGCTCGGGTGGCAAACTTAAAGTCGGCTGCCGGGGGCCAGAAGCGACCTATTTCAACCCTGGACATGCGGACGATAATCCTTGTCTTGTGGGTTGGGTCGGGGATTAAATTCTTGCCGGGTGGGGCGGAGGGACGTCGGCCGCGACAGGGAGACCGTGGACGCAGCGTTTTGGCCTGCGTCGGACGGCATTTGCGCCGACTATGTTGGGGCTATTGGGGATGAAGATTCTGATCGTCGACGATCACGCTTTGATTCGTGATGCGTTGCAGGGCGTGCTGAAGAAGCTCCAGCGTGGCGTCACGGTGCTGGAGGCGTCCGACAGCCAGCAGGCTTTTGACATCATCGCCAGCAACCCTGATATCAACCTGATATTGCTCGACCTGACTTTGCCGGGCCGCGACGGACTTTCGGTGCTCGCCGAATTGCGCGAGCGCTATCCGGCGATCTCGGTCGTCGTGTTGTCGGCGCTGCAGGATCGCGCCAATGTCCAGAAAGTGCTCGATCTCGGCGCCGCCGGCTTCATACCGAAATCGGCGCGGCGCGAAGTCATGCTGAGCGCGCTGCAACTGGTCTTCGCCGGAAGCGTCTACATTCCTCCGGAGATTCTGGCGCCGGAGGGATTTGCCGAGGCGCCGAGCCAGCAGTTTGAAAACCGCCCAAGCGAGAACCGCTCGATCGTCTCACTTTCCGATCTCGGGCTATCGGAACGCCAGCGTGACGTTCTCGCGCTGATGATGCAAGGCAACAGCAACAAGGTGATATGCCGCACGCTCAATCTCGCCGAGCCGACGGTCAAAAACCACGTCACCGCAATCTTGCGGGCCCTTAAGGTGTCCAACCGCACCGAGGCCGTGATCGCCGTGACCGAACTGGGCTGGAAGCTGACGCCAAAAGCCTGACGGCCTTGCTCAAGGCGAGGTTGCGTCCGGTCTGGTCTCTTCCGCATCGGGCAGCTTGCGCACGAGCGCTCGCGGCACTGGCTTGACCGCCTGATTGAACATGGCGCGCAACGCCATCGGATCGACAGGTTTGTGCAGCAGGTGGAAACCCTTGGCCTTCGCTTCATGCAGCGTTGCCGGATCGGTATCGCCGCTGATGAGAAAAGCGGGAATTTGCGCCGACAATTCGCCGCGCAGCCATTCTATGGTCGCAATGCCGGTCTGGCCATTGGCCAAATGATAATCCGAGATGATCAGATCCGGCACATCGTCCTGCTCGGTCGCCGCCTTGAGCGCCTTGCTGTCGCTATCCGCGGTGATGACACGGCAACCCCATTTGCGGAAAATCCCGCCCATGCCCTCGAGCACCAGCGGATCGTCGTCGATCACCAGGACGAGCTTGTCATGCGACAGGCTCGGCTGGCTGCGCGGGACAATCGACGCCTCGATGGCTCGCTTGTCGGCCGGAGCGACCGGTACGGTGACGGCAAAGACGGAGCCCTTGCCCACGGTCGACTTGACCTCGATCGGGTGATCGAGCAGGCGGCAGAGGCGGTCGACGATGGCAAGCCCGAGGCCGAGACCGGCGCGCCGGTCGCGATCCGGTTCGCCCAGGCGATAGAACTCGCCGAATATTTTGTCGTGCTGATCGGGCGCAATGCCTATGCCGCTGTCCCACACTTCGATACGCAGCTGATCGCCGCGTTTGCGGCAGCCGACGACCACGCCGCCGCTGTGCGTATAGCGCAGCGCATTGGTGATCAGATTGAAGAGGATCTGTTCCAGCAGGATGAAGTCGCTGCGCACCCAGGAGTCACTCGGCAACGCCCGGAACGAGAGCTTTTTCTCCCGCGCCGCGCCGGCAAAGGTCGTCTCGGCGTGGGCCAACAATTGCGCGACCGGGAACACCGTGATGTTGACGGTGGTCGCGCCGGCATCGAGCTTCGAGATGTCGAGCAGCGCGCTGAACAGCTCGTTCATCGCGGAAAGCGCCGCCTCGATGCGGCTGACGATCTGACTGCGCTCGGCGGCGCGCAACCTGCCGTGCAGCTGCGCGACAAAGAGGCCCAAGGCATGGAGCGGCTGACGCAAGTCATGGCTGGCGGCCGCGATGAAGCGCGACTTGGCTTGATTGGCGGCTTCGAGCTGCCGGGTGCGTTCTTCGACCTTGCCTTCCAGATCCGGCGTAGGATTCCTGGAGCCGGGCGGCCATGCTGTTGAATTGATCGCCGAGCGCTTCGAGTTCGTCGCCGGTATTGATTGAAATACGCTGCCCGAGATCGCCGCTGCCGATGCGCACGGCACCGTCGCGTAGAGCGCGAATCGGCACGACCATGCGGCGCGCCAGCAACAGTCCGGCAAAAATGGCGAGCACGAGCGCCACCAGAATTATGATGCCGGAACGCAAGGCGGAATCGTATAGCGGGGCATAGGCCTCATCTATTGGCAACTCGGCAAAGACGAGCCATCCCGGCGGCGTCACATCGGCATAGGCGCTCAAGACGCTCCGGCCCCTAATGTCGACACCCTGCAAGGGCTGATCCGGCAAGCCGTTCGATTCTGCCACGCGTGCCGCTTGTACCTGCGCAAGACCGGACATATCGGTCTTCCGCAGCACCTGGCTGATATCCGGATGCGCGATCAGGCGTGTCGCCTCGTCAACGACGTACGCCTGCCCGTGTTTGCCAACCTTTATTTGCGAAATGACATCCCAAATGAACGTGAGATTCACTTGCCCAACGATCACGCCGAATTCCGGTCGAATGCCGGCCATCGCAATCGTCATATACGGTTGCGACTCGTCGATGAAATAAACAGGTCCATAGTAGACCTTGTTGGCCATCGCCTGAATGAACGCCGCCTCTTGCGAATGATCGGCATGGCTCGCGATGACATCCGGTGCTTCTCGGGACATGCGGTATTGCTCTCGTCCCGTCGCATCGAGCTGCACGATCTCGGTCAGTGCAGGTACTTGGTGCAACAGGCGAACTGCATCAAACTGCCATTCATCCAACGTGCTGTCGCTCAGGGACAGTTGGGTTTCCCACGCCAATCCCGCCGTGATCTCGTTGAGGAATTGGCCGATCTTGTCCGCCGCGGATTTTGCCTGCTCGCGTTGAATGCGAAACGAGAAGATCTTGCTGTTCGTGGTAGGAGAACCAGATATCGGAGACACCATTGATCGCCAAAGCGAGGGTGACGATGGCCACAAACATCACGACATATTTTCGAAACAGTCCGCCACGCGCGGCGGTGCCTATCGGGGTCCGAGTGCGGCTTGGTGGCATCCGATTCATCTGTTCATCGGTCGAAATGGGTTTGATCCCAGATTTCATCCGAGCCGGTGTCGCCTCCTTTTGGCGAGAAATCAAGCATTTCAATTGGCACGTGTGCCTTGGGCGGCTTCCCGTTACCAGACATCATATCAGCCGCTCGCGGCGGCGGAAGGAGCGCAGGACGGGCAAAATGCGACAGAATGCTGCTTTGTTGCTGGCCCAGTAAGTGCAATTCTCTCTGATGCTGGGTGCTCGGCCCGCAACAGAAGCTATCATGGAGTTCCGACTTTCGAGACCTTTGTGCACGGATGAAGCGATGGACCCTAGAGCGGCGCGCGTTCGTAGCCACTTCTGAGTGCTGCTCTGGCAATGCGCTCAATTGCCGACAAACGCGCAGCAGAGCGACCCGTTTGCGCACCGTCGGGGTGCTCATGGGACTAGCCAACGATGAAGAAGACTCAAGCTCGCGCCAAGATCATTGAGCAAGGCCTCGCGAAAAGAGGGTGGATCGTCGGTCAAAATCTCCGCATCGAGTACCGGTATGCCAGCAGCGACCAGGAGCTCATGAAGAGATTTGCCGCCGAACTGGTCGCCCTTAAATCGCGACTGTCATCGTCGGCCAAAGCACCCCGGTCGTCGCAGCACTTCAAAAACGCTACCCGGACAATTCCGATCGTCTTTGTTGTCGTCGGCGACCCGGTCGGCAGCGGCTTCGTCGACAGCATCGCGCGGCCGGGCGGGAACGTCACCGGCTTTACCAATCTTCTGCCAACGATTACGGGCAAATATTTATCTATATTGAGAGAGCTGAAATCGCAACTCACCCGCGTCGCCATCATGTACAATCCTGAATTCGTCCCCAGGGCGGTGCGTATTATGTACCCACGTTCATGGAATCTGCGAAAGAATTCCATGTCGCTGCCGATCGCGGCTGAAGTCCACAGTTCGGATGAAATCGAAACGGCCATGGCTGACCTGGGAGCCGCGCCTGACAGTGCGACTCATTGTGATGCCCGACAACTTCACATCGTTCCACCGTGAATTAATTGTTTCACTAGCCGCCCGCTTGCGGATTCCCGCCATTTATCCGTATCGTTATTTTGTTGATGAGGGGGGCTTACTGTCCTATGGCAGTTGATGTCCTTGATCTGTTCAGACGAGCGCCCGATTACGTCGATCGCATCCTCCAAGGCGCCAAGCCTGCGGATCTTCCCGTCCAAGCGCCGAAGAAATTCGAACTTGTCATCAATCTGAAGACTGCCCGCGCTCTTGGCGTGGCCGTACCGCGAATTCTTCTCGCAGGCGCTGACGCGCTGATAGAGTGAAGCACAGTAGGTTCCGCGACGCCGCGCTCAATAATATTTTGATGTCGCTGACGCTTCTTAGAGGGATCGCGCGGCACGCATCGCAAACTTGGATACAAACCATGACGGGGCCCACGATGACTGGCGTTGATTAATCGCGACGACGCCGAGAAAAATCGCCAACAAGCCCGTTGCCGTTGTCCATGTGAGCGACTCGCCCATCAACGTGCAGCCGATGAGTACGCCGACAGCAGGCTTGAGGTATCCGACGCTTGCAGTACCCATGCTGCCAATCGTTCGGATCAGGCGAAAATAGACTACAAATCCGAATGCGGTCGCGACAAACGCATTGACCAGCAAAGCGGCAATGGAAGCCGCGGAGGGTGCGGACTGGAAGGGCGTTTCGACGACAAAACACAGTGGGACAAGTATGACCGCAGTGGATGTCAGCGTTCCGGCCGCCGTAATCTCCGGCGCAACATCAGTAAGCCGACGGCCGTGAATGACGCTGGCAGCGGATGCCACACTGGCCAAAATAATCGCCGCTTGACCGAAGGCGGATTGGCCAAGGCCGAGCAACGCGCTTGCGCCGGCGATCATGACGACACCAGCCAGACCGATTGAAACGCCAAACAGCCGGCCGAAAGTCAATGGTTCGTGCCGCGTCCGACGCCAAGCTGATGAGGCAAACGAAGAGCGGCGTTGTTGAATTCAGGATCGCCGCGAGCGCGCTGTCCACCGATATGTTGAGCCAAAAGCTATAAGTGTATAGGGGATCAAGCACCCGATAAGAGCCTTGGATAAATAAGCGCGGAATGAAATCCCTGCGCGACGGCATCTTGCACTTCAGCGTGAAGACAATGATCCAAAGTGCGATTGCGGCCAGTGACACACGCGCCGCAACTCCCGTCATCGGGGGGATTGTCGCCAAGGAGATTTTCGTCAGCGCGTAGGGAATCCCCAAAAGAAAACCGAGCAGCACGAGCAAAGCGGCTTCAAGAACGGCCGTCTTGTTCTTGTCTGCTGCATCTGCTGACTCCTTCATCGCCTTAGCGTTGCAATACGGAGGCGTCGATCAAGACAGCGCGGAAAGCCGCCGCATTCACCGGTTTGTGCAAGAGATGATAGCCGCCTTGCCGCGCATCGCTCTGCGGGGAATTCGCATCCGCCACTGATGAGAAGCGCCGGAATCTCAAACGCGCCGCGCAGCATTTCAATGGCATCTACGCCGGTCGGCCCCTGCGGAAGTCGATAGTCGCAGACGATCAGATCGGGCCGCTGGCCGATTTCGGAAAGCTTCGTCATCGCTTCACCGTAGGATTCTGCAGCGACCACCCGACAGCCCCACGAACGCAACAGGCCCCCGGTTGCCTCAAGGACAAGTGGATCATCGTCGATAACGACAACAAGCTTGCTGGCGCGTGGTGTTTTCATGTGACAGTCCGGCAATTTTGCACAATCAATGTTCTACTTCGCGTTGAAAATAAAGCGGCCGTAAGTCGCGAACGGCACGTACTTTCGTCCCGCAACCAGATGCGCAGGTCCCAAGACTTCAGCGCAGTGGAAAAGGCGTGTGTTTGATTGCGGACAGTTGGGCGCCTCTTAGGCTGGGAATGCAGTCAAGACGAAGTGACTGCCAGCAAAGGAGATATCGATGATCAAGATTCAAGCTAGGGGATAAAGTGATCCGTGATACCGCTACCGCGAACCAGGGCAAGGTCCGCTTCGGAGACGACGCCCCGATATTCCGTCCGCCATTCGCGCCGGCGACAAGGTCGTGCGGACATGCGACCGTCAAATCAGGGCAAGGTGCGCCTCGGAGACAACGCCCCGATGTTCCGCCCGCATTCGCGCCGGCGACAAAGTCGTCCGGGATGCCGCAACCGTGAATCAGGGCAAGGTCCGCCTCGGAGATACGCTCCCGTTTCGCCCGAAGAAGTAACGGTTCGCCCGGGAAGTACCGCCTTCGGGCGGCTGACGTTCCGAATGGTTGTTTGCCCGCGGGAATGCAAGGCGCTCCCGCGGACAAACTAAGTTCTGCCGACGCCGTATCGTCCTAAACGGAATCTGCATCGGAGGAGTTTGACGCCATGCACGCTCCTACCTCACCCGACGGCCCACTCGCCCAGTTCTTTCAATTGGTTCCCGACGGCCTGCCGCCGCGGCGGGCCGACAAGTCGGTCGGCGGCGTCATTCCGGCGCGGGCGTTGCGTTATTGCGAGGCGATCACCAGCGCCTCGGCGTTCGGCTGGTACGTGTTCTTGCCGATGAACTTCAAGGTGGTCTGGGACGGCCACGACATGCTGTGGACCTATCCGGGCGTCGACGAGTGGCTGCCGCTGACGCGCGACGCGGTGCAATATCCGGGGTTTCGCGAGCATTTCGACCGGCATGCGCCGGCCGACGTGCGCGGCTTCTCGCCGCCGTTCCTGTCGCCGTCGATCCAGCCGGGGCAGTTGCAAATCTGGACCGGCTGCGTCGCCAAGACCGCGCCGGGCTGGAGCCTGCTGGTTCGCGGGGTGGCGAACCTTTCGCGCAGCCCGTCCTACCAGATGCTGGAAGGCATCATCGAAACCGACACCTGGTTCGGTCCGCTGTTCGACAACGTCCGCCTGCTCAAGACCGACGTGCCCATCGAGTTCCGAGCCGATGTCCCCTTCCTGCAGGTCCAGCCGGTCCGCAAGGAGTTTTACGCCGACAAATTCCTGCAGAATTTCGCGGTGAAGAATCTGGATGAGCTGTCGCCGGAGAACTGGGAGGCGTTTCATCGCACCGTGGTCGTGCCCAACACCACGCCGGAGCGCAAGCACGGGCAATATGCCGTCGCGGTGCGCAAGCAAGCGGCTCATGCGGCTCGCCTGGAGCCGGTCTCCGAATGACCGGACGGATTGCGGCGTAGGTGCCCCAGTACTTTAGTACTTAGCGGCCGCCGGCGGCGCCGGTACTTTTGTACGATTCAGATGCCCCCCTGCCCGTGATAAACCCACCAAATAGGCGGGCACGTGGCATGGAATACCATCAGCCGTGGGGAAAACTCTCCGAAAAACAGGCAAGCTGTTCCAAATTCGCGCTAGGCCGCGCGCCCGATCGCAAGACTTGTTGGTCTCAAACGAAGACTTACGGAACCAAGACTTACCGGACCAAGACTTGCGGGACTCAAAGCCGAAATGACGGCGGGCGAGCCGATGATATCGAGTGCCGCTGAACCTTATACTTGGATCTGGGTCGATGCGCCTTACCTGCGCGAGCAGGCGCAACGGTGCACGCGACTCGCACGTGACTGCCCGCACTTGCCGACCGCGCATGAGCTCGAAGCGATCGGTGTTGAATTGATGCAGAAGGCCGCCGAGCTGGATCACCTGCAAGAGGATCGTGACGCGGAGCGGTCGACACGGGAATAAAAGTGAAAGTGCATCGGTTTATGCCGGTGCAGAGATAAATCGTTTAGCTATTCGGGCCTGATCTTGGGGACGCACAGTACACGTGGGAGTATCAGGATGTTGCACGGCGAAGAAAAGGAACGCAAAACCCTCAGTCCGCATCAGCGCGATCTGGTGGTCGCATATTTGTCATATGCGATCGAGGACGTCCGCGCACTCAGCGAGGCAGGATCGCAATTGCTGCAAATGACGATCGCGACGATCACCGAGGATGCCAGCCCGGACGCTCGGGTCCAGCCGCTGCAATCGACAACCCCACATTGAATACAACGCACGCGTCAGCGAATACAACGCACGCGTCAGCGTGCTGCCGGCGTCGCGCCGCGGCGCGAATTAATTCTTTCGCGACTTCATCGATTCGACCAGATCGACCAGCGAATGTCGCGTGCGCCGTTCCGAAATCTCTGAAAACGCCTGAACCAGGCGTAGCGACAACGGATCGGCAAGCAAACTGAACGGCGAGGTGTCGTCGCCCTTCGCCAGCGTCGCTTTGCCCCCCTCGAACAGCGTGAGAATCGAAACGCCGAGGATCACGCTGATCTCAAAAAGACGGCCGCTGCCGACGCGGTTCGTGCCTTTCTCGTATTTCTGTATTTGCTGAAACGTAATTCCGAGCTCGTTTGCCAAGTCCGTCTGTGACATGCCCTTGGCCAGCCGGTGGACGCGGACATTGCGGCCAACGACCTTATCCAAGCTTTGCGGGCCTCTGCTCTTCATCGAACCGATCCAATCCAAATAGTTATTCTTGTGACTGTCTTATACATGGCCAAACAAGGGCATGCCAGACTCTCAAGGCGCCACGGTGGATAGCGCCAAATAGTTGCGAGCATGGTTACTTAAGGTTGATCTGAGGAACCGCCAGTAATTTGCGGTAAAATGGGGCTTTTAGCGTTTCTTGCGTCAGGTCTAGCCCGACAAAGCCAGGTTTTTCCGCAATGCAAAACGGGCAGTGCACGCGACACTGGCTCGCCAGCGCGATTCCGCTCACTCCGCAGGGGTTGCGGCCATGACTTCCCCTGGGCCGGTCAGCGCCGGCGCCAGCGCCGGATAGCGGCTCAGTGCGTACAGGAATACCGCGACGATACCATAAGCCACGGCGACCGTCGGCGTCACCGCGATGCCGACCGCCTCGCCGTGCATGAAGCCGAAGAATGTCAGCACCGCGCCGGCGAGCGCGAAGGCCGCGGCATTGACGAACTTCTTGTCGATGACGAAGGCGCCGATGGCCGCGAGCACGAGTCCGGTCAAGATGGCGCCGCCCCCGAGCGTTCGCAGACCGGGGTAGAGCACACCGACATTGGCGAGCTTGTCGAAGCCAAGCGCCACAGCGCTGGTGCCGGCCACGGCGAGCGCACCGTCCATCAGCGTCTTGGCCCAAGCTGCGACGTGCGGCGTCAGCCCGAGCACGATGGCGGGTGCGTGGCCTTTCGGCGTGGTCTGGAAGGCCTGCGCGCCGATCAACATGCCGATGTAGAGCAGGATCGGCGAGATCGCGACGACCGGTACGACGGCCAGCATCAAGGAGATGATGCCGAACCAGGACAGGATGATCACCATGACGCCGACCGCGGCCGAATAGCCGATCCGGCCGCCCATGCCTTTCCAGCCCGGATGGCCGATATAGACCGCGTTGATGTACGGATTGCCCATCAGGCAACCGATCAGGCTGACGATGCCGTCGGCGGTCAGCACGCGAGTCGTCGGATAGGGATCGCCGCCGGCTTCCGCGCTCTCGACATTGTCCATCGCCTCGACGAGATCGTAGATGCCGAACGGGATCGCGGTGACGAGGATCACGCTGAGATATTGGAAGCCCGAGAAGACGTGATTGACCGCGGGGATCGGCACGTTGAAACCGAAATTGGCGAACGCGTCGCCGACGCCTTTGACGCTCAAGCCGCCGTAATTGAGGCCGACGAGGTTCGATCCCCAGGCGATGATCATGCCGACGGCGATGGCGACGAGGCCCGCAGGGATACCTTTCGGATATTTGAAGCCGCCGAGCCAACTCACCAGGATGATACCAAAGCAGGTCAGCCCGATCACCGGCGTCTGGTACATTTCCAACGCCGGGCGCATCGAGATGAACGTGATCGACACGCCAGCCAGCGTTCCGAGCAACGCAGCGCGCGGCGTGATCTTGCGCACGATCGGCGCGATGAAGCCGCCGATCATCAATATGAAACTTTGGAAGAAGACCCATACCAGCCCGGCCTCCCAGCCCTGGATCGGGTCATTGGTCTTCAGCGCGATCGGCAGCATGATCACGAAAGTGACGATGAACATGTGCGGCACGCTGATGCCCGAAGGCAGCGCGCAGACGTCGTTACGCCCGGTCCGCTTCGCCAACCGATAGGCCAGATAGGCGTAGTAGAATGTCGACAGGCACATCATGAGGCCCATCGCCGGCAGGATACGTCCGAAGACCAGCGAGTTCAGGCATCTTCAGCACGAACCGCAACAGACCGGTGAGCACCAACATGTTGACGAGAATGTTGGTGCCGAAGCCGAAAAAGGCGTTCCAGTCGCCCGGGGCCCATAAGGTTGGACGGAAACCGGCCGTCGATGTCGTCATCGCACGCTCCCCTGGCTGGCGGTTTTGGTCGGAAATGGCGTCGTGCCGTGATCGCTTGCAGCCGCGATCGCATCGAGCAGCGATTGCGATCCGGCAACCGAACCGAAAATGCCGCCCTGCGCCTTGATCATGGCGAGGCCGGCTTGGTGGAATTCCGGGAAATAGGAGGCGCAGCAGTCCGACAGCACGATGCAGCGGAAGCCGCGATCGTTGGCTTCGCGCACCGTGGTGTTGACGCAGACTTCCGTGGTGACGCCGGCGACGAACAAAGTGTCGATGCCGCGGTTGCGCAGCATCAGTTCGAGATCGGTCTGGTAGAACGCGCCCTTGCCCGGCTTGTCGATCACCGGCTCGTCTTGCAGCGGATAAAGCTCGGCAATGATGTCGTGGCCGGGCTCGCCGCGGATCAGGATGCGGCCCATCGGGCCGCGGGCGCCGATGCGGTTTTTGGGATCGCCGCGCTCGACCTTGTGCGGCGGCGCATCGGACAAATCCGGCCGGTGCCCTTCGCGGGTGTGGATGACCAGCACGTCGAGGCGGCGCGCGGCGGCAAGCACGTCCCGGCACGGCGCGACGGCGGCCTGCAATCGCGTCACGTCATTGCCGAGCGCGGCGCCGAACCCGCCGGGCTCGAGGAAATCGCGCTGCATATCGATGATGACCAGTGCTGCCCGCTCAAGCTCGACGGACAGCGGCGCCGGTTCAGCGTCGAATATCACGCGTGGCATGCCCCGCACTCCTGCCTCGCACTGACAGGGAAATCTGCAAGATCGGGGCCAGCGAAGTTCAGCCGGCAGTGCGACGGCAAAGCCGCGCTAACTGCCTAATAAATGTGCGGCTTCTGCCCAGGACGCTCATAGGACAATCATCTGGCCGCAGCGAGCTTGAACAAGTGCGCCGGATTCAAGGGCTTAAACCTGCGGCAACGGCGCGGCGGGGGATGGCACGCTGCTTGCGGAACCGATGGCAGCACACCCTTGGGAGAGCTTCATGAAGCGCCGCGAATTCCTCAAATCGATGACCGCACTGACCGCCGCCAGCGCGTTCTCGGCCCCGGCGGTCTGGTCGCCGGCCAAGGCGCAATCGCGCCAGGAGACGCTGCTCATCGTTTCCGAAAGCGGACCGAACAATCTCGACATCCATGGCGTCGGCACCAACGTGCCCGGCTACGAAGTGTCGTGGAATTGCTACGACCGGCTGATCAGCCACGAGATGAAGACGCTGCCGAACGGCACGCCCTATTACGACAAGATCAAAGTTCAAGCCCGAGCTCGCCGAGGACATGACCATCGGCGACATGTCGGTGACCTTCAAGCTGCGCAAGGACGCCGTTTTCCAGGACGGCACGCCGGTCACCGCCAAGGACGTCAAATGGTCGTTCGACCGCGCCGTGACCGTCGGCGGCTTTCCGACCTTCCAGATGAGCGCCGGCTCGCTGACCAAGGCCGAGCAATTCGTCGCCGTCGACGACCACACCTTCCGCGTCGACTTTATGAAAAAAGACCGTCTGACCATCCCCGATCTCGCCGTCATCGTGCCCTGCGTGCTCAATTCCCAATTGGTGAAGTCGAAGGCGACCGAGCAGGATCCATGGGGCCTCGAATACACCAAGCTCAATACCGTCGGCAGCGGCGCCTACAAGGTCACCAACTGGACCGCCGGCTCCCAGGTCGTCCTTGAGCGCAACGAGAACTGGAAAGGCGGCCCGCTGCCGAAGATCAGGCGCATCGTCTGGCGCATGGTGCCCGACGCCGGCAACCGGCGCGCCTTGCTCGAGCGCGGCGACGCCGATGTATCCTACGATCTGCCGAACAAGGATTTTTCCGAGCTGAAAACCGACGGCAAGCTCTCCATCGTGTCGACGCCGTATTCGAACGGTATCCAGTATATCGGCATGAACGTGCAGAACCCGCCGTTCAACGACGTGAAAGTGCGGCACGCCATGGCTTACGCCATTCCGTATCAGAAAATCATGGATGCGGTGCTGTACGGCCTTGCCAAGCCGATGTTCGGCGCGCCGACCGATGCGCCGACCGAGGTCGCCTGGCCGCAGCCGCACAAATTCAACACCGATCTCGACAAGGCCAAGAAGCTTCTCGCCGAGGCCGGCGCGAGCAATATCAACGTGCCGATCTCGTTCGATCTCGGCTTCGCCGGTGTCAACGAGCCGATCGCCGTCCTGGTGCAGGAGAGCCTGGCGCAGATCGGCATCACCACCACGATCAACAAGGTGCCGGGCGCGAACTGGCGCACCGAGCTCACCAAAAAGACGATGCCGCTGTTCGAAAACGTGTTCTCGGGCTGGCTCGATTATCCCGAATACTTTTTCTACTGGTGCTACCACTCGGGAAAATCGATCTTCAACACCATGGACTATCAGTCGCCGGCGATGGATGCGTTCATCGACGGCGCGCGCGCCGCGGCCGCGAGCGGCGACAAGGAGACTTACGACAAGGACGTGAAGGGCTTCGTCGATCTCGCCTTCACCGACATGCCGCGCATTCCGCTGTACCAGCCCTACGTCAACGTCGCGATGCAGAAAAACATCTCCGGCTACGAATACTGGTTCCACCGCCGGCTCGATTACCGCGCGTTCGCGAAGGGATGAGCGCGGTGATCGCGGCGTCTCGCGGTGCAGCCATGCTGACGATGATCCTCAAGCGCGCGGCGATGGCGATCCCGAGCCTGATCGGCGTCGTGATCGTGACCTTCTTGCTCACGCGCGCGTTGCCGGGCGACCCCGCCGCCTATTTCGCCGGCCCCGCGGCGACGCCGCAGGCCATCCAGGAAGTCCGCGTCAAGCTCGGCCTCGACAAGCCGCTGATCGAGCAATTCGGCCGCTATGTCGTCGACCTCGGCCACGGCAATCTCGGCAACTCGCTGACCACCGGTCAGCCGGTGCTGACCGAATTGCGCACCCGGCTGCCGGCCTCGGCCGAGCTGACCTTGCTCGGTCTCCTCGTCTCGATCGTTATCGCGGTGCCGCTCGGCATCTTGGCGGCGACGCGGCCGAATTCGCTGATCGATCACGCCTGCCGCGTCGTCGCGACGCTCGGCGTATCGCTGCCGGTGTTCTTTACCGGCCTGATCCTGGTCTACGTCTTCTACTATCAGCTCGGCTGGGCGCCGGCGCCGCTCGGTCGGCTCGATGTGTTCTTCGATCCGCCGCCGCAGGTCACCGGCTTTTATCTCATCGACAGTCTGATCGCGCGGCAGCCCGAATTGTTTATGGCGAGCCTGAAGCAACTCATCCTGCCGGCGCTGACGCTCGGGCATTTTCTCGCTGGCGCCGATCGCGCGCATGACGCGGGCCTCGATGCTCGCGGTGCTGTCGTCGGATTTCGTGCGCACCGCGCGCGCCAGCGGCCTAGCGCCGTTCACCGTGATCGTCACCTATGCGTTCCGCAACGCCATGCTGCCGGTCATCACCACGCTCGGCATGGTGTTCTCGTTCCTGCTCGGCGCCAATGTGCTGGTCGAAAAAGTGTTCGCCTGGCCCGGCATCGGCTCCTACGCGGTCGAGGCGCTGCTCGCCTCCGACTTCGCGCCGGTGCAGGGCTTCGTGCTGACCATGGCAGTGATGTATGTCGCGCTCAACCTGATGATCGACGTGCTCTACGGACTGATCGATCCGCGCGTGAGGCTCGAAGCATGACCGACATCGCAGCAACGCCGCGGCGCGACACCGCCTTGACCGCACTGTTCCGCCACGCGCGTTACGTGCTCGCGGAGAACCCGGTCACCGGCTTTGCCTTTGCGCTGTTCGTGCTGATCGTGCTCGCCGCGATCCTTGGCCCGAGCATCGTGCCGTACAATCCGTTGGCGAGCGACACCGCCCAGGCGCTGAAGCCGCCGAGCACGCATCACTGGTTCGGCACCGATCAGCTCGGCCGCGACGTCTTCAGCCGCGTGATCGTCGCGACGCGGCTCGACTTCTTCATCGCGGTGGCGTCCGTCGCGCTAGTGTTCCTGATGGGTGGCCTCGCCGGCGTCGCCGCCGGATTCTTCGGCGGCTGGACCGACCGCATCGTCGGCCGCATCGCCGACACCATCATGGCGTTCCCGCTGTTCGTGCTCGCCATGGGCATCGTCGCGGCGCTCGGCAACACGGTGCAGAACATCGTGCTCGCCACCGCGATCGTGAATTTTCCGCTTTATGCGCGCATCGCCCGCGCCGAGGCCAATGTGCGGCGCGAGGCCGGCTTCGTCGAGGCGGCGCGGCTATCCGGCAATTCCGACTGGCGCATCCTCGCCTTCCAGATCCTGCCGAACGTGTTTCCCGATCCTGGTCGTGCAGATGTCGCTGACCATGGGCTACGCCATCCTCAATGCCGCAGGCCTGTCGTTCATCGGGCTCGGCGTGCGGCCGCCGACGCCGGAATGGGGCATCATGGTCGCGGAGGGCGCGGCCTTCATGGTGTCGGGCGAATGGTGGAATGCGTTCTTCCCCGGCTTGGCGCTGATGGTCGCGGTGTTCTGCTTCAACCTGCTCGGCGACGGCTTGCGCGACATGGTCGATCCCAGGAGAAGGACATGACGACAGCCGCGCCCGCGCTCAGCGTCGAAGGGCTCAGCGTCGATTTCCGCACCCGCTCCGGCATCGTGCGCGCGCTCGACAATGTGAGCTTTGCCGTCGACAAGGGCGAAACCATCGCGCTGGTCGGCGAATCCGGATCGGGCAAATCGGTCACCGCCTATGCGGTGATGGGCATTCTCGATCCCGCCGGCAAAGTCACCGCCGGGCGCGCCATGCTCGGCGGGCTCGATCTGCTCTCGGCCAAACCCAGCCAGCTTGCCGACGTGCGCGGCCGCGAGATCGCGATGATCTTCCAGAACCCGCGCACCGCGCTCAATCCGATCCGCCCCGTGGGCCGCCAGATCGCCGACGTGCTGATCCGCCACGGCAATGTGCCGCGCCGCGACGCGCCGGCGCAGGCGATCGACATGCTGCGCGCCGTCGGCATCACCGATCCGGCGCGCCGCGCCAAGGCCTATCCGTTCGAAATGTCGGGCGGCATGTGCCAGCGCGTCATGATCGCGATCGCGCTGGCGGCAAAGCCGTCGCTCTTGATTGCCGACGAGCCGACGACGGGCCTCGACGTGACCACGCAAGCGGTGATCATGGATCTGGTCAACGATCTCGCCAAGGAGATGGGCATGGCGACGATCTTCATCACCCACGATCTGGCGCTCGCCGGCCAGCGCTCGGCGCGCATCGTCGTCATGCATGCCGGCCACGTGGTCGAGAACGCGCCGACCGAGGATTTGTTCACGCACCCGCGGCATCCCTATACGGCGGAGCTGATCGCGGCGACGCCGGATTCGGCGGCGAGCCTCGATGAGCTTGCCTCGATTCCGGGCTCGCTGCCCGATCTGCGCCGCACCGACCTGCCGCCTTGCCGCTATTCCGAACGCTGCCCGCGCAAGATCGACGCCTGCGCGCAGCCGCTGTCGCGTTCGACTTCGGCTTCCGGCCATATGGTCGCCTGCTGGAATCCATTGCCCGGAGCGCATCGCCGACGCGCCAACCGAGAGCGCAGCATGAGCATCCTGCTTGACGTTGCCGACGTATCGAAATTGTTCCCGGTCGGCGGCGGACCGGGGCCGCTGGCGCGGTTCAAGCGGCGTTTTTCCGGCGGCCCGGAGAAACTGCCGAAGGTGTACGCCGTCGACGACGTGAGCTTCACCATCAACAAGGGCGAGACGGTCGGCCTTGTCGGCGAGTCCGGCTGCGGCAAGTCGACCTTGGTGCGGGCGCTGACGCGCCTGGTCGACGTCAGCGACGGCAGCATAAAACTCGGCACCCGCGAATTGTCGCTGAAGCCGTCGCGCGTCTTCGCTCGCGACCGCGATCGCGCCCGGATCCAGATGGTGTTCCAGGACGCCGGCGAAAGCGTCAATCCGCGCTTCACCGCCTTCGACGCCATCGCCGATCCGCTGCGCCGCCTGCGCAAGATGCGCGGCAAGGCGCTGACCGAGCGCGTCGAGACGGTGGCGTCGCAATGCGGGCTGCCGCTGCCGTTCCTGTCGCGTTACCCGCATCAGCTGTCCGGCGGCCAGCGCGCCCGCGTCGGCATCGCCCGCGCCATCGCGGTCGAGCCCGAGCTTCTGGTGCTCGACGAGCCGACCGCAGCGCTGGACGTCTCCGTTCAGGTCGTCATCCTGCAGCTCCTGCAGCGGCTCAAGAAAGAGTTCGGCATGAGCTATCTGTTCGTGTCGCACGATCTTTCCGTGGTGCGGCTTTTGTGCGACCGGGTGCTGGTGATGTATCTCGGCAAGATCGTCGAGTCCGGTCCCGCCGCGGAAGTCTTCGAGCGTCCGCTGCATCCCTATACCCAGGCGCTGGTTGCCGCCGTGCCGCGTTTGCATGAGAATGGCGCCGGGCGGTTGCGGCTGACCGGCGAGCCGCGCAGCCCGATCGATCCCGATCCGAATGTCTGCCGCTTCTATGGCCGTTGCCCGCTGAGCGCCGCTATGTGCAAGACCACGATGCCAAAACTGCGCCGCTTCGGCCCCCGGCAGGTCGCGTGCCATTTCGCCGAAGAGTTCTTGCTGGTGCCGAAGGCATGAAACGCAAAGCCAGCCGCAAGGCGAAATCCGCGCGCGCCAGGCGCCCCCGTCCCGCTCGCGCCGCTGCCAAAGACGAAGCGTGAGGATTCCATCGACGCATTCGTCGCGGCAAGCGCGCAGGCGCTCGGTCTGACACTCGATCCGGCCTGGCATGACAGCGTCGCGTTCAATCTGCGTTTGATCCTGCGCCACGCGGCGCTGGTCGACGAATTTGCGCTGCCGGACGATGCCGAGCCCGCGCCGGTCTTCCATGCTTGAGACCGCGGCCGGCGATTTTGCCTGGGACTCGGCGGCCTCTATCGCTACTGCCGTCACCGCCGGCCGCGTCAGCGCGACGCATATTGTCGAGGCGACGCTGGCGCGCATCCGCGAGCGCGATCCGCTGCTCAATTCCTTCACCGCCGTCACCGAGCGGCGCGCGCTTGCCCGCGCGCAGGCGCTCGATGCGGCGCGGGCGAAGGGCGAAACGCTTGCCTCCGCTGGCCGGCGTGCCGTTCGCGGTCAAGAATCTGTTCGACGTTGCCGGCCTGCCGACGCTGGCCGGCTCCAAGATCAACCGCGATCTGCCGCCGGCGACGCGCGACGCGGCGCTGATCGAGCGGCTGGAGGCGGCCGGCGCCATCCTGGTCGGCGCGCTCAACATGGGCGAATACGCCTACGACTTCACCGGCGAGAACATCCACGACGGCCCTTCGCGCAATCCGCACGATCTCGACCGCATGACCGGCGGTTCGTCGGGCGGTTCAGGCTCCGCCGTCGGCGGCGGCTTGGTGCCGCTGGCGCTCGGCTCCGACACCAACGGCTCCATCCGGGTGCCGTCGTCACTGTGCGGCATTTTCGGGCTCAAGCCGACCTATGGAAGACTGAGCCGCGCGCGAACCTTTCCGTTCGTGGCGAGCCTCGATCATTTCGGGCCGCTCGCGCGCACGACGCGCGATCTGGCGCTGGCTTACGACGCCATGCAGGGTTTTGACGCCGACGACTCGGCCTGTGCCGATCGCGCGGCCGAGCCGGTCGCGCCGCATTTGGACAAAGGCATCGACGGCCTGCGTATCGCGGTCGCCGGCGGCTACTTCAAGGGCAAGACCGCGGAGGCGGTCGCGGCCGTCGATAGCGTCGCCTCAGCGCTCGGCGCCAACCGCGACATCGACATCCCGCACGCCGAGCGCGCCCGCTCGGCGGCTTTCATCATCACCGCAAGCGAGGGCGCGAGTTTGCATCTCGACCGCCTGCGCACGCGCGCGAAGGACTACGATCCCGCCGTGCGCGACCGGCTGATCGCGGGCGCCATGACGCCGGCGTCGCTGGTGGTCAAGGCGCAGAAATTCCGCCGCTGGTATCGCGAGGAGGTTTTAAAACTGTTCGCCGAGGTCGATGCCATCCTGGCGCCGGCGACGCCGTGCACGGCGCCGCTGATCGGCCAGCAGACTTTCATGCTCGGCGACGCCGAATTGCCGGTACGGGCCAATCTCGGCCTCTACACCCAGCCGATCTCCTTCATCGGCCTGCCGGTCGTCGCCGTGCCGGTGCCGCTTGCGCCGTTGCCGATCGCGGTGCAGATCATCACGGCGCCGTGGCGCGAGGACGTGGCTTGCGCATCGCGCACGCGCTCGAAGCGCAGGGTGTCGTCGCCGCACCGCGCCCGGCGCTCTGAGGAAAAAATTCAAGGAGAGCTTTATGGAGATCGACCTGCCGGAGGTCGTTGCCGAGGTCACGGCCGAATTCGAGCGTTATGAAAAGGCCCTGGTGTCGAACGACGTCGCCACCTTGGACGCGACATTCCGCAAAGATCCGCGCACCATCCGCTACGGCGGCGGCGAGATCCTTTATGGTTACGCCGAGATCGCGGCATTCCGCGCCGCGCGCTCGCCGGCAGGCCTAGCGCGCACGCTGTCGAAGACCGTCATCAGCACCTACGGCCGCGATCACGCCGTCGCTTCGACGCTCTATTACCGCACGACTACGCCGGGCAAAGTCGGCCGCCAGATGCAGACCTGGGTGCGCTTCCCCGAAGGCTGGCGCGTCGTCGCCGCCCATGTGAGCATCATCGACACGCCGAATTGATTATTTGCCGCGCGTCAGCGCGCCGAGCGGCAAGTTCGTCGCCACGTGATATTGGCGGCCGATCGCGGCGAGCGCCGCGTCTGCGCCGGCCGGTGCCAACAGCGTGATGCCGAACGGCGCGCCGTCGGCGCGCATCGAAGACGGCACCGCAAGCCCGCACAGATCGAGCAGGTTGACGAAATTGGTGTAGGTGCCGAGCCGGCTGTTGAGCTGGATCGGATCGGCGAGCACCTGTTCGACCGTATAGATGGTCGGCGCCGTCGGCAGCACCAGCGCGTCGATGGTGCGGAAGGTGTGCTCGGCCACGCGACGCAATTCTTCGAGCTGATAGAAGGCCGCGAAGGTCTCGGCCGCGGTGCGGTGCGCACCGGCAAGAATGATCTGGCGTGTCACCGGATGCAACGACTTCGGGCGAAGACGCGATCAGCGCCTTGGCAACAAGATAGCGTTCCGCCACCCACGGCCCGTCGTAGAGCAACCGCGCCGCCGCATAGAACGGCTCGATGTCGATCTCGACGATTTGTGCGCCGAGGCTCGTCAGCCGCGCCAGCGCTTCGTCGTAGGCCTTGGCCGATAGTGTGTCGCCGAAGAACAGGCGCTGGCCGGGCAGCGGCACACCGAGTTTTACGCCATCCGGCATCGGTCCGACCGCGCCGACCGGCCGCGGATGCGAATAGGGATCGGCGACGTCAGGACCCGCGATCACGTTCAGCATCGCCATCGCGTCGTCGACGGTGAGCGCGAAGACCGACACGCAATCCAACGTGCGGCAGGCGGGAACGACGCCGGCGCACGACACCATGCCGCGGCTCGGTTTGAGCCCGACGATGTTGCTGAACGCCGCCGGCACCCGGCCCGATCCGGCGGTATCGGTGCCGAGCGCGAGCGGCGCAAATCCGGCGCCGACCGCGAGCGCCGAGCCGGTGCTCGAACCGCCGGCGATGAGCTTGTCGTCGAACAGGTTGCGGGCGATGCCGTAAGGCGTGCGCACGCCGACGAGACCGGTGGCGAACTGATCGAGATTGGTCTTGCCGAGAATGAGCGCGCCGGCTTGGCGAAGTTTTGCAACCGACGTGGCATCTTTGCCCGGACGATAGCCGAATGCCGGACACGCCGCCGTCGTCGGCAAGCCCTTCACGTCGATATTGTCCTTCACCGCGACCGGAATGCCGTAGAGCGGCAGTGACATATCGCCGTCGCGCGCAAGCGCTTTCGCTTCGGCGACGACATCGGCTTCGTCGCGCAGCGCGATGAAGATGGCGGGATCGCCGTGGCGGCGGATGCGCGCAAAGTTGCGCGCGACCACATCCTCGGGCTTGAGCGTGCGGCGGCGGTATGCGTCGAGGATTTCGGCGACCGTTTCCGTCATGGCATTATCGATCGGAACGGCTGCCCATCCGCCCTGGCTATAAGATGCTGAATTATATGAAGTTTTCGCACAGGAGGGATAGGACAGACCGAGACCGCCAGGATTGACAACGCAGTCTATCGCGAACCTGCCTGTGTCCCAAATTTCCAACGACCTGGACTTTTCGCAGCCCTGTTCCCATGTCCGCTGATGATCCGCCCATGCGCGCCGCCGCCGTTGAGGAGCTGCAGATGAGCGATTTCCGTATAGAAACCGACGCCCTCGGCGAGGTCCGGGTCCCGGCCGACAAGCTTTGGGGCGCGCAAACCCAGCGTGCGCTCGAGCATTTCAGCATCGGCCAGGATCTGACGCCGCGCGAAATGATCACCGCCTATGCCATCCTGAAAAAAGCGGCGGCGAACGCCAACCATGCCGGCAAGCGGCTTCCTGACAACATCCGTGCCTTGATCGCGCAAGCCTGCGACGAGATTTTGGCCGGACGGCATCAAGACATGTTTCCGCTTCATGTCTGGACGACCGGCAGCGGCACGCAATTCAATATGAACGTGAACGAGGTGATTTCCAATCGCTGCTGCGAGCTTGTCGGCACGCCGCTCGGCAGTAAGACGCCGGTTCATCCCAACGATCACGTCAACATGTCGCAATCCTCCAACGACACCTTTCCCTCGGCGATGTATATCGCCGCCGCCGCCGCGGTGAAGCAGCGCCTGATGCCGGCAGTCAAGGCGCTGCACGATGCGATTGCCGCCAAAGCTTCCGCATGGGGCGACATCATCAAGATCGGCCGCACCCACATGCAAGACGCGACGCCGCTCACGCTCGGGCAGGAATGGTCGGGTTATGCGGGCATGCTCGCCGACGATCTCGAACGCATCGACGGCGCCGTGAGCGGCCTCTATCGCCTCGCGCTCGGCGGCACCGCTGTCGGCACCGGGATCAACGCCGCGCCGGGTTTTGCCGAAGCCGTCGCCGCGAACGTCGCCAAGCTGACCGGCCTGCCGTTCGTCAGCGCGCCGAACAAATTCACCGTGCAGGGCGCCCATGATGCACTGGTGCAGCTTTCCGGCACGCTGCGAACGCTTGCCGTCTCGCTCTACAAGATCGCCAACGACATCCGGCTGATGTCATGCGGCCCGCGCGCCGGATTTGCGGAGCTCTTGATCCCCGAGAACGAGCCGGGCTCGTCCATCATGCCCGGCAAGGTCAATCCGACCCAATGCGAATCGCTGACCATGATCGCCGTCCAGGTGATGGGCAACGACGTCGCTGTCGGCTTCGGCGGCGCCGGCGGCTATCTGGAAATGAACGTCTACAAACCGCTGATGATCTACAACGTCATGCATTCGATCACGATCATGACCGACGGCTGCACGAATTTCCGAAAATTCCTCGTCGAGGGCACCGAGCCGAACCGCAAAAAGATCAATGAGGATGTCGAGCGCTCGCTGATGCTGGTGACCGCGCTGGTGCCGGTGATCGGCTACGACAAGGCGTCAGAGATCGCGCACTATGCCAAGGACCATGATCTTACGCTCAAGGCCGCCGCGCTGAAGCTCGGCTACGTCACCGAGGCCGAATTCGACCGCATCGTCGATCCGGCCAAGATGGTCCACCCCTATGTCGCCACCGGCCGGTAGCCAGTTCAAGCGCGCGGTCGGCGCAGATATTCGCCACGGGGCGGCCCGACGATCTTGCCGTCGAGATAAATCGGCGCGCCCCGCAGAAATGTGCTTTTCACCCGCCCGGTGAGCTCGACGCCTTCGAACGGCGTATAACCCTGATGGGATTCGGATTCCGCGGCGCGAACCACGAATTTGGCATGCGGATCGACGAGAACGATGTCGGCGTCGTAGCCGGGCGCGATATCGCCTTTGCCGCGCAGGCCGAACCGCTGCGCCGGGTTCCAGCTCAAAAGCTCGGCCATGTGGTTGTACGACATGCCGCGCCGGCTGCCCTCGCTCAGCACGCCGGAGAGCAGATATTCCGTGCCGCCGAAACCCGATTTCGCCAGCCAGATATTGTCCGGATCGTCCTTGGACCATTTCTGCTCGGCCGAACAGCAGGCGTGATCGCTGACGATCCAGTCGACCTTGCGATCGAGCACGGCCTGCCATAGCGCTTCGACGTCCTCGCGCGGCCGGATCGGCGGATTGACCTTGGCGTGAACGGCGCATTCGCAGCTGGTATCGAGCAGCAGATGGCCGACTGTCACTTCGCGGCGGAACGCGACATGGGGGAACACCTGTTGCATGGTCCACGCCGCCTCGATCGCCTTGCGCGAGCTCAAGTGCAGCAGGTTGATGTTCAGGCAATTCGTTTCGTTGGCGAGATAAGACGCGATCCAGATCGCCAGCCCTTCCGAGTGCGGCGGACGCGCGGCGCTGTAGGCGGCGAGCCCCGTCAGCTTGCCCTCGCGCTCGACGATCTTCGTATAGGCGTTGAGGATGTCCGCCAGCTCGCAATGCAGGCTGACGCTGATATAGGGCGCCTTATCGGGAAATTTGGCCATCAGGCGCTGCGCCGATCGCATGATGAATTCGAAATGGGCGATGTCGTAGCGATCGTCCGGCCCGGTCATCAGAAATTCGTTTTGCTGCGACGAAGGTCCGTGCAGGCCATAGCCGCCATAGAACATGAAGATCTTGAACGACGTGACGCCGTGATCGAGAACGAGATGCTCCATCTCGTCGATATGCGCGGCCTCGATCGGCGCGATGTGATAGCCGTAGTCGACCCAGAACCGTCCATTTGACTGCTTGAACACTTCGGGCATGAATTCGCGATAGGGCCCGCCGCGATTCAAATAGTAATGGCCGGTGCGGATGTAATTCAGGCTGGAGGTGACGCCGCCCATCGCCGCGGCCTTGCTTTCGGAAACCGCGTCTTCGGCCAGCGGCGAATAGATGCCGACATGCATGTGCGCATCGACGCAGCCGGGAAAGGCCAGATGGTTCTTGCCGTCGAAAACCTGTTCCGCCTCCCCGGCCGCGAGCTCGGGCGCAAGACGGCTGATCTTGCCGCCCTTGATGCCGATGTCGAGGCAATCGACGGAAGTCTTGTTGGGACGAACGACGCGAACATTCTTGATGACGAGATCGAACAATTTCGACATTCCGCTTTCCTCACAAACTACGCGTCATAACGTTTTCCGACAGCGAGCAATTCCGGCGTGCCGATCAGATCGTTGAGGCCGGCGAAGTCGAGCATCCGGGCGCGGAACGGCTCGGAGGTGCCGTGCGCGGCCAGCGAGGCGTAATATTCGCTCGCCATACTGCCCGAGCGCGCGCACGATGCCGCCGGGAAAGATCACCAGGGCAAAGCCCAGCGCTTCGAGCTCGGCGGCCGCCAGCAGCGGCGTTTTGCCGCCTTCGACCATATTGGCCATCAGCGGCACGCCGCCGAGCGCCGACGCGATGCGCTTGAGCTCGGCTTGCGTCTTCGGCGCTTCGACGAACAGCATATCGGCGCCGGCTTCGCGATACAGCGAGCGCGCGTTCGATGGCCTTGTCGAAGCCTTCGACGCCCACTGCGTCGGTGCGGGCGATCACCAGCGTGTCGCGCGACTGCCGGGCATCGAGCGCGGCCTTGATCTTGCCGACCATTTCGGCTGCCGGCACCAGCCGCTTCTCGTCGAGGTGGCCGCAGCGCTTGGGAAATGACTGGTCCTCGATCTGGATCGCGTTGGCGCCGGCGCGTTCGAACAGCCGCACGGTGCGCGCCACATTGAGCGCATTGCCGTAGCCGGTATCGGCATCGACGATCAGATCGGCGCTAACCCGGTCGCGGATCGTGCCGATGACGTCGGCGACTTCGCTCATGCTGACCAGGCCGATGTCGGAGCGCCCGAGGCGGGTATAGGCGATCGCCGCGCCGGAAACGTAAAGCGTCCTGAACGCGGCCTGTTCGGCGACCAGCGCGGTGAAGGCGTCGTAGACGCCGGGCGCGACCACGATGGGCTTTCGCGTCGAGGCGGGCTCGCAGGCTGTCCGGTTGCGTCATCATTGCAGCCCCAGATAGGCGCGCTTGAGTTTTGGATTTTCGCGAATATCGGCCGAGCTTCCCTGTAGCACGAAGGCGCCGTTTTCGAGAATGTAGGCACGGCTCGCGACCTCGAGGCTCTGCATGACGTTCTGTTCGACCAGTAACAGCGTGATGCCTTCGGCATTGAGGCGCCGGATCAAGGCGAACAGTTCCTCGACCAGGAGCGGCGACAGCCCGAGCGAAGGCTCGTCAAGAATGAGCAGTCGCGGCTCGGCCATCAAGCCCCTGCCGATCGCCAGCATCTGCTGCTCGCCGCCGGACAAGGTACCGGCGCGCTGCGTCTGCCGCTCGGCAAGCCGCGGAAAGATCGTGAACACGCGCTCGCGATTCTGGCTGCGCCGGGCGCGGGCGCGACGATAGCCGCCGAGATCGAGATTTTCCGCAACCGTGAGGTTTGGAAATACGCAGCGCCCTTCCGGCACGTGAATAAGCCCGCGCCCGACGATCGCAGCCGGCGTCTCGCGCTCGATGGCGCTGCCGGCGAAGTGGATGGTGCCGCGCGTGGCGCGAAGCACGCCCGAGATGGTGCGATTGAGCGTCGATTTTCCCGCGCCGTTGGCGCCAAGGATCGCGACGATCTCGCCCGGAACGACGGCAAGATCGATATCGCGCAGCACTTCGGTTGCGCCGTAGCCGGCGGCTAGCCCGCTGATGGCGAGGAGCGGCTCAGACATGCGCCGCTCCCGACGTGGCAAGACGCGCCGCCGCGCCCTGGCCGAGATACGCCTCGATCACCCGCGCATCGCCGACCACGTCTTGCGGCGAGCCTTCGGTGAGGATGCGGCCTTCCGCCAGCACGTAGACATGTTGCGGCGAGACTCATCACCGCCTGCATGACGTGCTCGATCATCACAATGGTGATGCCGCGGTCGGCGATGGCGCGGATCGTCGGCACCATGGCGGCGAGCTCGGTTGGATTGAGTCCGGCCAAAACTTCGTCGAGCAGAAGGAGGCCGGGTTCCGTCGCCAGCGCGCGGGCAAGCTCCAGCCGCTTTCGCCCCGCGACCGTGAGGCTCGCGGCGGGCTTGTCCAGCAATTCGGCGAGACCGACCGAGTGCGCGACCTGCGCGGCCGCATCGCGCGCGGCCGTGCGCGAGCGCCGCGACAAGTGCGCGCCGACCGCGATATTCTCGTGCACGGTCAGCCCGGCAAATGGCCGCACGATCTGGAACGTGCGGGCGATGCCGCGCCGCGCCAGCCGGTATGGCGGAACGCCGGTGATGTCCTCGCCGCGGTGAAAGATACGGCCGCTGCTCGGCGTCAGAAATCCGCTGATCATCGCGAACAAGGTCGTCTTGCCGGCGCCGTTCGGTCCGATCAGAGCCGTGATGCGTCCGGATTGGACACCGAGCGAGACATTATCTACGGCCAGCAATCCGCCGAAGCGTTTGCTGACGCCATCGACGCGGAGCAGCGGCTCAGCCATGGGGCTGCTTCCGGCTGCAACGATTTCACGGCGGCGAAGCGTTGCCAGACCTTGCCAAGCAAGCCGGCAATACCGCTCGGGACGAAAGCCACGATCAGGATAAGAACGCAGCCGTAGATGACGAGATCGAGCCCCGGCGCGTCGCCGGCGACAAGCTTGGTCGCTTCGCCCAGCGTCTTGACCACGAGCGCGCCGAGCAGCGGACCGAACACCGTGCCGGCGCCGCCGACGATGGGCGCAAGCAGCGCCTCGATCGAAATCCACGGGCCGTAGGCGATGCCGGCATCGATGAACAGGAAATATTGGGCGTAGAAACAGCCGCCCGCGGCGGCGATCGCCGCCGAGACGGTCATGGCGCCGAGTTTGACCAGCGTCGTATTCACGCCAAGCGCCTTGGCGGCGTCCTCGTTCTCGCGCAGCGCGACCAGATAGGCGCCGAAGCGGCTGTCCTCGATCATGCGCACGATCACCAGCGACACTGCGACAAGCCCGAGAATGATCCAGTAGAACGGCACGCGGCTTTGAAACTGCAACGCCTCGGGGCGCAGGTCGAGCTTGATCAGTGTCCCGACGCCTGCTCCGGTGATCGGCGCGACGCTGGCGATGATGCGCAGCACTTCGGCGAAGGCGAGCGTGACCAGCGCAAAGTACGAGCCCTTCAGCCCCGAACGGAAGCTCAGCGCGCCGATGAAAGCGCCGACCGCGGCGCCGGCGGCAATGCCGACGGCGAAACCGAGCCAGGCGTTGACGCCGTATCGCACCTGGAGAATGGCGGTCGCATAAGCGCCGGTGCCGAAGAACGCGGCATGGCCGAACGAATATTGTCCGCCATAGCCGCCGAGCAGGTTCCAGCCCTGGCCGACCAGCGCGGTCAACAGCGCCACCACCAGGAAATTGAGCACGACGTTGGACGTGGTGATGAGCGGCACGGCGGCGAGCAGCGCCACCACGACGGCGATCGGCGCCAACGTCCTCATGCCCGCTCTCCGAACAGGCCGCTCGGGCGGAACAGCAGAACCAGAATGAACATGACGAATATGCCGATCTGGCCGAGCGACTCGCCGAGATAGAGGCCAGACAGGCTTTCCACCACGCCGACGAACAGGCCGGCCGATCAGCGCGCCGGCCACCGAGCCCATGCCGCCGAGCACGACGATGGTGAAGGCGATCAGCACAAAGGCGTTGCCGGCGGTCGGATTGACGTAATAGGTCGGCATCAACAGGCATGCCGCAACCGCAACGCAGGCGGTGCCGAGGCCGAACGTCACCGCGTAGATGTGGCCGACGTCGATGCCGCGACAGCTCGGCGCCGAGCTTTTCCTTCGCCACCGCGCGGATCGCTTTGCCGGTGTCGGTCCGGCGCATGAACAGCCACAGCGCCAGCGCCACCAGGATGACGACGGCGAACGCGACGACGCGCGGCACGGCGAGAAAGGCCGTGCCGACTTCGATCACGTCGAAGGCGTAAGGCAGGTTGATGGTGCGGGTATCGGCGCGAAAGGCGACGAGCAGCGCATTCTCGATAACGATCGCGAGCCCGAGCGTCACCAACAGGATGTTGCGATCGTCGCCGTGGCCGGCCGGGCCGATGACAAAGCGTTGCAGAACGTAGCCGAGCCCGAAAAACAGCAGCGTCAGCGGCACCGCCGCGAGGTAAGGATCGAGGCCGAGCACTTTATAGGCAAAGAACGCGGCGAACATGGCCGCGGTCAACAACGCGCCGTGGGCGAAGTTGATGATGTGCAGCACGCCGTAGATCAGCGTCAGCCCGAGCGCGATCAAGGCATACACGGCCCCGGTCAGCAGTCCGTTGAGCACCGCCGGAACGAGGATGGCCGGTGACAGCATAAAGCGGATCCGCGGGGACGGCGCGCGTAAGGCGCCGTCCGTTACACCAGCGTCATGCCGGCGGCATCGGGAATACGGGCTTCGCCGAGGCAAACGCGGCGGGCAGGATCACCTGGATATCGTTGCCCAAAACTTGCGTATTCACAGGCGCCGCGCCCTGGTTCTGGCCGTTGACGAATTTTGTCGGGCCATAGGGCATCACGTGGCCTGCGAAGGTCGAGCTCTCCAGCGCCGCGGTAATCTTGGCGCGATCGGCGCTTGCGGCGCGCTCCAGCGCGTCGGCGAGCAAGAGCACGCACGAATAGTTCATGTAGACTTCGTAGGTGAAGAACTCGCCCTTCCCTTCGACCTTCTTTTTCAGTTCGATCGCCTTCGGGTTCTTAGGATCGAACCAGTGATTGCAATCCATGATGTATTGCGCGGCCTCGGGAAATTCCTTGACGAACTTGTAGGACGAAGCGGCGCCGCCGAGTACGGAGTAGATGCCCTTCGGCCGCACGTGCTGCTGCTGCATGGTGCGCGCCAGCAGCACGTATTCGTTATAGTAGTCCGCTGGAATGACCAGGTCGGGATTCTGCGCCTTGATCTGCAGCACGACGTTGTTGAAGTCGCGGGTCGGCGTCGGATGCGGAATGGTCGCCAGCACCTGGAAGCCGCGGTCGGGCAGTTGCGCATTGAGCAATTTGGCCAGGCCCGAGCCGAACGCCGAAGTCCTCGTGAACGATCACCACCGTCTTGGCGACTTTGCCGGCCTGATCGTTGATGCTGACGAGATTGTCGAGCGCGGTCTTAGCAATGACGCCAAAGCCCGGGCCGAAGCGGAACGTGTTCTTCAGTCCGCGGGTGACGATGCTGTCGACGACACCGACATCGACGATATAGGGCAGATCGTAGCGGGCGGCGGTCTGGCTCGCCGCCAGGCAGATTGCGCTGGCGTAGCCGCCGACGATCGCCGCGACCCCCGCGGAGTTCATCTTTTCGACTTCGGCATTGCCGCCTTCCGGCGTCGATTGCGCGTCGCCGAGCACCGCCTCGATCTTGGCGCCGCCAAGCGCCTTGATGCCGCCCGCCGCATTGATCTCGTCGATCGCCATGGTGGCGCCGAGCCGGCCTTGCTGGCCGGAATAGGACAGCGCACCCGATACCGGATGCAGGACGCCGACCTTCACCGCAGCCGCCTGCGCGCGCGCTACGACCGGCGCGTTGACGAGACCAGCGACTGCGGCAGCGCCCAATCCGGTCGACTGCAGAAACCGGCGGCGGCTGACGCTCGAATATGGACGCGACATTGGCTTTCTCTCCCTGATGACCGGCCGGGAGACTAACATTAGTCCGACGGGCCTTGCTATATTGGCGTCCCCTCCACCTCACGCGGCATCCGCTTCCGGCATGACTGAAGCCCAAACCCTGATCGACAAACTTTGGGCCGCGCACGAGATCGTGCGCCGCGAGGACGGCGATTCGCTGCTCTGGGTGGACCGTCATTACGTCCATGAAGGCTCGTTTCACGCCTTCAGCCGGCTGGCGGAGCGTGGTGTGCCGGTTGCGGAGCCCGGCCTCACATTCGGCGTGGCGGATCATTACGTGCCGACGCGAGCGCCCCGCGACGAGATCGGCAATCCCGAGATCGCGCGCATGGTGCGCCAGATGGATGAAAATGCCGCCAAGCATCGGATCAAGCTGTTCGGCCTCAACGATCGGCGGCAAGGCATCGTGCATGTGGTCGGGCCCGAGCAGGGTTTGACGCTCCCCGGCCTGCTGATCGTCTGCGGCGACAGCCACACTTCGACGCACGGCGCGCTCGGCGCATTTGCCTTCGGTATCGGCGCCTCGGAAGTGGCGCATGTGCTGATGACGCAGACGATCTGGCAGCGCCGGCCCAAACGCATGCGCATTACGGTGGACGGCAAGACCGCACCCGGAATCGGCGCCAAGGACATCGTGCTCGCGATCATCGCCAAGATCGGCGCCGACGGCGCGACCGGTCATGCCATCGAGTTCGCCGGCTCCGCCATCCGCGCGCTGACGATCGAGGGACGGCTCACACTGTGCAACATGTCGATCGAGGCCGGGGCGCGCTGCGGAATGGTTGCGCCCGACCAGGTCACATTCGAATACGTCAAAGGCCGACCCTTCGCGCCAAAAGGGACGGCATTCGATCAGGCGGTCGAGGCCTGGTCCGAGCTCAAGACCGACGACGGCGCCGACATTCGATCGCGAGGTTCGGCTCGATGCCACAGAGATCGCGCCGGTCGTCACCTGGGGGACGAGCCCGCAACACGCTTTGCCGATCGATGCCAGTGTGCCGGATCCGGCGGGCGAGGCAAATCCGGCGCGCGCCAACGAGCTGCGCGAAGCCATCGACTATATGGGCCTGCATCCGGGCCAAAAACTCGCGGCGATTGCGATCGATCGCGCTTTCATCGGGTCATGCACCAATGCGCGGATCGAGGATTTACGCGCGGCGGCCGCGGTGCTGGCCGGCCGCACCAGCAAGGTGCCGGGACTGGTGTCGCCCGGCTCTTCGATGGTCAAGCGCCAGGCCGAGGAAGAAGGGCTCGACCGCGTCTTCCGCGACGCCGGCCTGGAATGGGGCGAATCCGGCTGTTCGATGTGCGTCGGCATCAACGGCGACATCGTTGCGCCCGGCGAGCGCTGCGCCTCGACCACCAATCGCAATTTTCGCGGCCGGCAGGGTCCCGGCGCGCGCACGCATCTGATGTCGCCGGCCATGGTCGCGGCGGCGGCCGTGGCGGGATGCCTGTCGGACGTCCGGCCGCTCTTGGCCGGCCGCAAGGTTTGAGCGCCATGGACAAGTTCACCCGCATAACCGCAACCGCTTGTCCGCTGAATGTCACCAACATCAACACCGATCAGTTGTTGCCCGCACGCTATCTCAAATGGCCGCGCGCGGCGGGTCTCGGCAAAGTGCTGTTGCAAGACCTGCGATTCGATTCTGAAGGCCGCGAGCAGCCGGATTTCCCGCTCAACCGGCCGCAATGGCGGGAAGCGAAAATCATTGTCGCCGGCCGCAATTTCGGTTGCGGCTCGTCGCGCGAGGCCGCCGTTTATGCACTGTATGACTACGGCATTCGCTGCGTGATCGCACCGTCGTTCGGCGACATCTTCGCCGGCAATGCCGTTCAGAATGGGCTGCTCACCGCCGCCGTTCCCGACGACGTGGCGGCGGAGCTCATGGCACAGCTGACAACGACGCCGGGGACACCCGTCACAGTCGACCTCGAACAGCAGACCATTTCATGCGGCAATCATAGCTACGGTTTCACCATCGATCCGGTCCGGCGACTGCGGCTGCTCAATGGCTGGGACGATATCGCGCTCACCGAAAGTTTTTCAGACCGGATCGCGGCATTCAAAGCGGCGGATCGCATTCGCCGCATGTGGGCTTTGCCGTCAGAATAGGAGCCTCGCTTCGTGCAGTCGCCGCGACGCCATCAACTCGATCGCGCACGGCGCAGCGAACCGATCCAACGCACCAGCACGTAAAACACCGGCGTAAACAGCAGACCGAACATGGTCACGCCGAGCATGCCGAAGAACACGGCGGTGCCGAGAGCCTGACGCATCTCCGCGCCCGCCCCCGTCGCCAGCGCCAGCGGCACCACGCCGAAAATAAAGGCGAACGACGTCATCAGAATTGGCCGCAGCCTGGTCCTCGCCGCCTGCACGGCCGCATCGAAGCGGTCGGCGCCGCGTTCCTCCGCTTGCTTGGCAAATTCGACGATCAGGATTGCGTTCTTCGCGGCAAGACCGATCAAGACCACGAAGCCTATCTGGGTCAGGATGTTGTTATCCATGCCGCGCAGCAAAACGCCGCTGATCGCTGCAAACAGGCACATCGGCACGATCAAGATCACCGCGAGCGGAAGCAACACGCTCTCGTACTGCGCGGCGAGCAGCAGGAACACGAACACGACGGCAAGACTGAAAGCCACGATGGCGGTATTGCCTGCGACCTTTTCCTGGAGCGCAATCTCGGTCCATTCGTAGCCAAAGCCTGACGGCAGGTTTGCCGCGGCAATGCGCTCCATCGCGGCGATCGCCTGGCCGGTCGAAAAGCCCGGCAGTGTCGAGCCCTGCACCTCGGCTGCCGGAAACAGGTTATAGCGCGGCACGCGGTATGGGCCGGTGACGTCCTGGAAAGTGGCGACCGCGCCCAGCGGCACCATGTCGCCTGATGTGGAGCGGGTCCGCAAATTCTCGACGTCGCGTAACGACAGCCTATAGGCGTTGTCGGCTTGGGCGATGACGCGGAAGGTGCGCCCGAGGATGTTGAACTCGTTGACGAAGGTCGAACCCATATAGGTCGACAGGGTGTCGAAGAAGCGCGTGATCGGCACGCCGAGCATCTCGGCCCTGGTCCGATCGATATCGGCATAGATCTGCGGCGTCGACGTATTGAAAAGCGTGAAGACCTGGGTCAGGCCGGGCGTCCGATTGGCCGGCCCCGTGATCGAGGCGACGGCCTGTTCGAGCGCGTGCGGGCCGCGATCGGCGCGATCCTGCACATACATCTTGAAACCTCCGCCGGTTCCAATACCCGGCACCGACGGCGGCGGCAGGATGAGGATCGACGCTTCGCGCAAAGCCTGCATGTGGCCGCGCAAGTCGTTGAGGATTGTCGCCGTCGCGAGGCCGGCTTTGACCCGCTCCTCGAACGGCTTCAAGGTGACAAAAATAACGCCCAAATTGGGAGCGTTGGTAAAAGTCGCGCCATCGAAGCCGGCAAACATCACGGTATTGGCGACGCCGGGCCGCGACAGCAGGATGTCCGACGCCTCGCGCACGACGCGGTCGGTGCGGTCCAGGGTTGATCCCGGAGGCAAAGAAAACACCGCAATGAAGTAGCCGCGATCGAGCTGCGGAATGAAACCCGACGGCGCCCGGGAAAACCCGAAATAGGTCAGCCCGATCAACAATCCATAGAGCACTAGCATCAATCCCGATACGCGCAGCACCCGCCGCGTCAATCCTGCATAGGACGAGGCGAGCTTCTCGAAGCCTTTGTTGAAGCCTGCGAAAAATATATCGAACGGCAACGCGGCCGTTCTCCAGAACCCCCGCCTCGGCTCCTGGTCATGGGGCCGCAAAAACAGCGCCGCCAGCGCCGGCGACAATGTCAACGACAGGATGACTGAAATGACCGTCGAGGCGGTGATCGTCAGCGCGAACTGCTTATAGAACGCACCTGAAATGCCGGTGATAAAGGCGGTCGGAATGAAGACCGCGCAGAGCACCAGCCCGATCGCAATAAGCGCGCTGCCGACCTCATCCATGGTCTTGTGCGCGGCGTCGCGCGGACTGAGGCCCTGGCGCAAATAACGCTCGACGTTTTCAACGACCACGATGGCGTCGTCGACGACGATGCCGATGGCAAGCACCAATCCGAACAAAGTCAGATTGTTGATCGAGAAGCCGAACGCCTCCAGGACAAAGAAACTGCCGACGATCGAAACGGGAATGGCGACGATGGGTATGATCGCCGCGCGCCATGACTGCAGAAACAGAACGATGACGATCACGACCAGGAGCACCGCTTCGAACAGCGTCTTGATCACTTCATTGACCGATTGCTGAATGAACTCCGTCGTATTGTAGGCGACCCGATACTTCAGTCCCGGCGGAAAGCTCTTGGACAGCTCCTCCATCGTTCGCAGCACGTTATTGGCCGTGGCGAGCGCGTTCGACCCCGGGCGCTGAAAGATGCCGATGGCGGTGGCGACCTGATTATCGAGATAGGCGTTCACCGTGTAATCCTGCGAGCCGAGCTCGACGCGAGCGATGTCGCGCAGATGGGTGACGCTGCCGTCCGCGTCGGTCGCCACGACGATGTCTTCGAACTGCGCCGGGGTCGAAAGCCGGCCAAGGGTCTGGACGGCGATTTGAAAAGCACCGGGAGATTTTGCCGGCGGCTGATTGATGGCGCCGGCCGCGACCTGGACATTGTCGGCCTGCAGCGCTGCGACGGCGTCGCTGGCCGTGAGGCTGCGGCTCTGCAGCTTCGCCGGATCGAGCCATACGCGCATCGCGTAGTCGCGGGCGCCGAAGACGATGGTGTCGCCGACGCCGTCGACGCGGGCGATGACGTCTCTGATGTTGACCGTGGCGTAATTGGAAATGTACTGCTGATCGAGCGTCTTGTCGGGCGAGATCAAATGAATGACGAGCAGCAGGTCCGGCGATTTCTTGCGAACGGTCACGCCGACGTGCTGCACTTCCTCGGGCAATCGCGGCAGCGCGATGGAGACGCGATTTTGCACCAAAACCTGCGCCTGATCGACGTCGGTGCCGGGCTTGAAGACGGCGTCGATCGACACCGCGCCGTCGCCGGTCGCTTGCGAAACCAGATAGATCATGTTGTCGACGCCGTTGATCTCCTGCTCGATCGGCGTGGCGACCGTTTGCGAAACCACCTCGGCGGAAGCGCCGGCAAATGTGGCCGTCACTTCCACGGTGGGCGGCGCGATCTCCGGATATTCGCTGATCGGCAGCGCGCGGAACGATATGGCACCGACCAGCGTCAGGATGATCGCGATGACGGCGGCGAATATCGGCCGGTCGATGAAGAAATGCGAAAGCCGCATGGTGATTGATCCTGTTGCCGCGGTGTCGCGTTTGGCGGAAGCGCCGATGACCTATGGCGCAGCCGTTTTGATGGTGCCGTCCTCGGCCGTGACTTTCTGCCCCGGCCGGGCCCGCGGCAGCCCGTCGATGACAATGCGGTCGGTGGGCGCAAGCCCTGAGCGAACGACGCGCAGACCGTCTATGATGGGACCGAGCTCGACGCGCTTGGTGCCGACAGTGCCGTCTTCGGCGACCGTGAAAACGATCTTGCTCGCCTGATCGGACGCGATCGCGCTGTCGGGAATTAGAAGCCCGTCATGGGTTCCGCCGAATAGCCGCAGCCGCCCGAAGAAGCCCGGCGTCAGAAAGCCATCCTTGTTGTCGAAAATGGCGCGGCCGCGGATGGTGCCGGTCTTGGGATTGACCGCATTATCGACGAAGTCCATTCGCCCCATATGCGAGAATTCCGTCTCGTCAGCGAGCCGGACGGCCACGGGATTCGGCGCGTCGCGCGACGAGGGGCGCGTCCCGGCGGCGGCAAGACGGAGATAATGCAAGAAGTCGGTCTCGCTGCCGTCGAACACGAAGTGGATCGGATCGATCGACACGATGACGCTCAACAGCGTTGCGCCGGTCTGTCCGCCGGTAATGAGGTTGCCGGCATCGACGCGCTTGTCGGAAATGCGCCCCGCGATCGGGGCGCGGACCTCGGTCCATTCGAGATTGAGCTCGGCCTGTTTCAAGGCGGCGTTGGCGGAGGCGAGCTGGCCGGCGGCGTCGCGTTGAACTGATTTTCGGGTATCGAATTCCCGTTCGGTCAGCGTCTGGCTTTGCACCAGTGGCGTCGCGCGATTGACGTCGTCGGTGGCGATGTCGAGCTTCGCCTGCGCCCGCTGGATATCGGCTTTCGCCTGCTCGACGGCGATCTGGTAGGGACGCTGATCGATGACGAACAGCAGATCGTCCTTCTTGACGATCTGCCCTTCCTTGAAATGAACGGAGTCGATGAATCCGGAAACCCTGGCGCGGATTTCGACGGTCTCCAATGGGGTGAAGCGACCGGTATATTCGTCCCACTCGGTAATGCTCTTCTGCAGCGGGTGCGCGACGGTGACGGCCGGCGGCGGTACCGAATTAGCGGCCGGCTTGCCGTCACAGCTGGCCAACACGTTGGCCATCAGTACGAGAGAAACTAAAGGCACAATGCGGTTCATGGGTTCATTTCTCCAGCACATTGCGATCCGAAGCTGCCAAAAAGCCATGCAGCGCGGCGACAACCTGCGCCCCCTCCCCGACCGACGACGCGACACGTTTGACCGAGCCCGAGCGGACGTCGCCGATGGCGAAGACACCCGGGCAACTTGTCTCCAGCAAGCGGCGATTGCCGCCGGCCTCCATGCCGGTCAGCACAAATCCTTTGGCGTCCAGCGCTACGCCCGATCCGGCGAGCCAATCGGTATTCGGATCCGCTCCGATAAAAAGGAATACGTGGCGGATGGGACGCCGCACTTCCTCTCCCGACGCTCCTTGCCGCCAGCGCACGGCCTCTAACATGCCGTCGGCGCCTTCCAGGCCGGTGATTTGCGTTCGCGTCAGCACTTCCACGTTGCTGAGTCCGGTGATGCGGTCGACCAGATAGCTCGACATATTTGCGTTCAGGTCGGCGCCGCGCACGATGAGCCAGACTTTGGCGACTTGGCTTGCCAAATAGACCACCGCCTGCCCGGCCGAATTACCGCCGCCCACCAACGCAACTTCCTGCCCGGAGCAAAGTTTCGCCTCCAAGGGCGATGCCCAATAGTGCACGCTCGAAGACTCGAATGCCTCCAAGTCCTTCACGGCAAGCCGCCGGTAGCGAACGCCGCTTGCGATCACAACCGAGCGGGCGCGGGCGCGTTCGCTGTTGAAGAGATTTAATACGAAGGGGCCGGGCTTCGAGTCGGCCGGCATCTGCAGGCCGGTCGCTTCGTCCGGAATGGCCATTTCCACTCCGAATTTCTGCGCCTGGTTATAGGCGCGTGCCATCAGAGCGATGCCGCTGATGCCGGTCGGAAAGCCGAGGTAATTCTCGATCCTGGCCGAAGCCCCGGCTTGACCGCCGAAGGCGCGGCAGTCGAGCACCAGAGCGGACAGCCCTTCCGAGCCGGCATAAACCGCAGCCGCCAAGCCCGCGGGCCCGGCACCGATGATGACGACGTCATAAATGCGATCGGGATTGATCGGCCCGACCAAACCGATACACCGGGCAAGCTCGTCTTCGCCGGGATTACGGAGCAATTGTCCGCTCGGGCACAAAACGATCGGCAGCTGACCGGGGTCGACGTGGAAGCGCTCGATCAGCGCTTTCGCCTCCGGGTCGGTCTCCGCGTTCAGCGTTTGATGCGGATGGGCATTGCGGCGGAGAAAGTTTTCCAGCCGAAGTACGTCGCCGCTCTCGGACCGGCCGATGATCACCGGCCCGCCGGCGCCGATCTCGAGCAGGCCGACACGACGCAGGATCAGAGCACGCATGATCCGCTCGCCGAGTTCCGCCTCGGCGATCAGCACGGCGCGAAGCCGATCCGGCGCAATGATGAGGGCCTGCACCGGTCCGCGCGCGCGGGCGTCCACCAAGGAGGGCCGACCCGCCAATTGCGCCAGTTCGCCCAAAAATGCGCCGGGGCCATGGGTGACGATGAGCGCCCCGTGGCCCGATCGGTCGTGTCGGGTGACGTCGACTTCGCCGGCCAGGACGATGCTCAGTCCATGGCCAATGTTGCCAACACTCGCCAGCGCTTCGCCGGCGCCGAATGATTGCACCTCGCCAAACCGCCGAACCCGCTCGACCTCCGACGCCTCCAGATTGGGAAACATCTGGTCGTGGCGCGTGTCGATGATCGATTTTGCAGGCACTGTCATATTTTATTTGCGACCAACTGGCCCGCAGATTATGTGCGGCGTTCAGATCCGCTCTGTCCAAGCCCACTGCGCCCACAGTCTATAACCGACATGGCGTGGGCGGCATTGTGATGCGCCGCTCCGTTTTCAACTTTTCTTGAAGACGCCGCCGACGGCTTTCCCAGGCAAGAGTTCGTCGGCAAAATGTCGACGTAAGACGTTCAGCTCACCGGGCTTGATCGGGCTGATTATTCGAGCAACTCGAGCAGTTTTGCGAGGCGGAAAAGGCTCTCGCCCCTCATATTTGGAGATTCATATGCCGCGCATCCCGGTGGTTGTGATCGCGTTATCGCTCGCCACCTTGGGCGGCATCGCCGTTGCGGCGCAGGACAAGTACACGCTGCAATTGCCGGGTGGGCTCCCGTTCTCCGACTTCAGGGGATATGAAGACTGGCAGGTTGTCTCCGTCAGTCAGACCGAAGATCTGCTCAAGGTGATGGTCGCCAATTCCGTCATGATCGACGCCTACAAGGCCGGCATTCCCGGCAACGGCAAGCCGTTCCCCGACGGCTCCAAGATTTCGAAGATCGAGTGGAAGCCGAAAAAGATGACGGAGTCCCCCTTTGCCGTGAATGTGCCGAACAGCTTGCAAGACGTCTTTTTGATCGAGAAAGACACCAAGAGATTCCCGGACACGAAGGGTTGGGCCTACGCCGTATTTGACTACAATCCCGCGTCCGACACGTTCGCGCCCGATGCGAGCGGAACCGTCAATTGCGGGTTCGCGTGCCATACGATCGTGGCGTCAAAAGATTACATTTTTCACTCGTATCAGAAGCGGTGAACTTTCTCGTTCACGTTCGGCCGATCCGTTACGCAACCATCGAACTTGAGGAGATCCACCATGGATAAGATCAAAACGTCAGAAGACGTCGATCATCAACGCCGCCGTTTGTTCGGCGCTGCGGCCATGACCTTTGCCGCTGCCCAGTTGGGCGTGATCGGTTCGGCAAACGCGCAGGCCATAAAGGCAAGCGCGAAAGCGCTTCCGGAGGTCAAGCCGGGCGCGCACACCTCGTTTGCCCCGCTCAAGCAGATTGATGCCGGCCCGCTCAATGTCGGCTATGCCGAAGCGGGCGCCGCCGACGGGCCGCCGGTCATTCTGCTGCACGGCTGGCCCTACGACATCTACAGCTTTGTCGATGTCGCACCTCTGTTGGCGGCGGCGGGCTACCGGGTGATCGTCCCCTATGTGCGCGGCTACGGCACGACGCGCTTTCTATCCAGCGACACGCCCCGCAACGGCCAGCAGTCGGTGGTCGCTGTCGACGTCATCAATTTGATGGACGCGCTCAAGATCCAGAAGGCCACCATCGGCGGGTTCGATTGGGGCGCGCGATCGGCCGACATCGTCGCGGCGCTGTGGCCGGAGCGCTGCAAGGCGCTGGTCTCGGTGAGCGGTTATCTGATCGGCAGCCAGGCGGCCGGCAAGACGCCGCTGCCGCCGCAGGCCGAATTGCAATGGTGGTATCAATATTATTTCGCCACCGACCGCGGCCGCGACGGCTACGACAAATACCGCCACGACTTTTCCAGGCTGATCTGGCAAATCGCCTCGCCGAAATGGAACTTCGACGACGCCACGTTCGACCGCAGCGCGGCGGCGTTCGACAATCCGGATCATGTCGCCATCGTGATTCATAATTACCGCTGGCGGCTCGGCCTGGCCCAAGGCGAGGCGAAATACGACGATCTGGAAAAGCGGCTTGCCGCGGCTCCGGTGATCACTGTGCCGACCATCACCATGGAAGGCGACGCCAACGGCGCGCCGCACGCGGAGCCCAGTGCCTACGCCAACAAATTCTCCGGCAAATACGCGCACCGGACCATTACGGGCGGCATCGGGCACAACCTGCCGCAAGAGGCGCCGCGCGCCTTTGCCGAAGCGATCATCGACGTCGCCGAAGTCTGATCGGCGTCAGCGCCCTGCGGACTGAAACACCCGGTCAGCAGGGCAATATCTGAACGCAACTTCGACGTCGCGATCAACCTGATCCGACACGACAATAAGGAGACGTCACATGATCCGAAAAGCAAAAGCGGTTTGGCGCGGCACCGGTCGCGCCGGCAGCGGCAATCTTTCCACCGATTCCGGCGTGCTGGCGGAGACGCCATATTCTTTCCGGACCCGGTTCGAAAACGAGAAGGGCACCAATCCTGAGGAGCTTATCGCCGCGGCCCACGCCGGCTGCTTCACCATGGCGCTCGCGTTTGGGCTGCAGGCCGGCGGCTATACGCCGACCGAGCTCACCACCGAGGCCGCGGTCACGCTCGAACCCGAAGGCCAGGGCTTCCGCATCAGCCGGTCGGCTCTGACGCTCCGCGCCCAAGTGCCGAACCTGGACGAAGCTGCGTTTGCCCGCTTGGCGAGCGATGCCGAGAAGAATTGTCCGGTCTCCAAGGTGCTCAATGCCGCGATCACCTTGGACGCCAAATTGATCTGAGGCGCCGAGTGAACACGTAGTGATGTCCGGCGTTTTCTATATCGGCCTCGGCGATCGGTTCGACGGCGACAGGGTGCAGCTTATCCGCCCGGCAGCGTCATCGTTTTGCCCACGTGAGTGCCATTGATGTGGGTCCTGCTAAGGCCCCCACGATTCGGAGGAGCCGGTGGAGGAGCCGTCCGCAGCATCAAAAGCAGACAATATGTTGCGCAGCGACATGTGATTCGCTGGGCCACACGCGCAAAACTTCCATCCACGCGGTTACGAGCGCGCAACCGTAGCCAAAAAAGTCAGTAATTATTGGCGTTTTCGTGTAGATTCGGCGAGAGATCGGCCTTGACCTTCTGAACTTCGACCATCGCGGTCATACTCGTCATACGCGCTTGTGCACTCTCAGGTCGAGGCTCTAAAAAAACTTCGCTAGCCCCCATTTCGTACGCTCACACATCGATGGCTCAAGACCGCCAGCGAATAGCGAGTCCTGATCACGGCGCGGCACATAGGAACTGGAATACGCCCGATGACGGCTTGTCCAGCTACGCCGCGCGAAACCGTCGGAGGTTCTCTTGGCCGGCTTCGTCAAATCGCTACTTACAATTTGGCGTATCGCCATGCCCTACTTCCGCTCCGAAGAGCAACGGCGAGCTCGCATTCTACTCATTTCGGTAATCGCGATGGAACTTGGCCTCGTGGCTGTCACGGTTCTGTTGAACCGATGGTATAATGGTTTCTATGGCGCCCTGCAGGATCGGAACTGGAGCGCTTTTGTATACCAAATCACATATTTCTGCGGCATCGCAGCGGCCGCTACGGTGCTCACGGCCTACAAGCAATACCTGAACCAATGGCTAGAGATTCGCTGGCGACGCTGGATGACGAATTCCTATCTCAAACATTGGCTGACTGGCGCAACGCACTATCGCATGCAGCTTATCGGCGACAGGGCCGATAATCCCGACCAACGCATTGCCGAAGATATCAGGCTTTTTATCGAGCGAACATTGACGATTAGCGTCGGATTTCTCAGTGCGATGGCCGTCGTTGCCTCCTTTATCGTAATTCTATGGATACTTTCGGCCGACGCCCCTCTTCATCTGTACCACACGACAATCGCTATTCCGGGTTATTTGGTATGGACGGCACTCGTCTACGCACTTTTTGGCACGGCAGTGAGCCATTTGATCGGCAGGGCGCTCATTGGGCTCAATTTCAATCAACAACGCTACGAGGCTGACTTCAGGTTCAACCTCGTGCGCGTGCGCGAGAATTCCGAGCCGATTGCGTTGCTCGGCGGCGAACCCATGGAAATCGACCGCTTGCGCACTCGTTTCGAAAAATTGGTGGCCAATTGGTATCTCATCATGTCACGCCAAAAGCGGCTTTCCTTCTTCACAGTGGGGTTTACCCAAGTCGCTATCGTCTTTCCGATTATTGTGGTCAGTCCGACCTATTTTGCAGGAGTGATGCAACTTGGCGGCCTCATGCAAACTGCCACGGCATTCGCGACCGTACAGACGGCGCTTTCATACTTCGTCACTATTTACCGAGACTTCGCCGAATGGCGCGCTGTAATCGCGCGTCTCGACGGTTTTGAGCGCGCCATCGAGACCGCGCGAGAAGTGGCGAGTAGGCCATCAAGGGTCGAGGTAGTCTCGCACCCCACCAAATCAGAACTCACCATAGCGGGGCTTTCGGTTCAATTGCCGACTGGCGCCCCGCTCGTGGCGACGGAAGATCTTGTCATTAAAGCCGGGCAAACCGCTTTGATCACGGGACCTTCCGGGTCTGGAAAATCGACTTTATTTCGGGCCGTTGCCGGCGTCTGGCCGTTCGGTGTCGGCATGATTGTCGTGCCGGCCGGCGCCAAGGTGATGATGCTGCCGCAGCGACCCTATTTCGCGGTTGCCAGTCTTGAAGAGGCGGTAAGCTACCCCGCCGAGCCCGACACGTTTGGCTCAGCGCGCATTAGCGAGGTGTTGCAAGCGGTGGGATTGCCGGCCCTGGTGTCGCGGCTATCCGAAGAAGCGCATTGGAACCAGATATTGTCACTTGGCGAACAGCAGAGACTTAGTATTGCCCGTGCAATTCTGCATACGCCGGATTATCTCTTTTTGGACGAGGCCACTGCCTCTCTCGATGAGCTGTCCGAGGCTAAATTGTACGCGCTCTTGCAAGAGCGTCTCCCAGGCGTGACTATCATTTCAATTGGCCACCGCTCGACACTCATCGCGTTTCACGATAGACGCTTTGCGCTTCACCCCGAGCACGACAGTCATTACGTTCGTGAAACCGAGGGAGCGACCAACTGAACCGAAGATCAAGCACAAACTTCTGGAAGCGTTATTGGCGCCGCCGCTCGCGTCTGAAATGGCACCGTCAGGACTGATGTGTGAGGCTGCGAAAGGCGCTGACGAGGCTCTTGTAAACCGGCGATTCCATTGTAGGCACCGGACATTTACCAAGTGCAGAAACCGCTCGAATCTCCATCAGGGTAGAGCAAACAAATGCACCGTCGATCCCGGCCAAATCCGATCGCCCCAGCTCGGCCTCTTGCGTTTCGATGCCGCAGCGGGACGCCAGTTCAAGGAAAACGAGGCGCGTAATTCCGGGAAAAACGTCCGCCTTGAGCCTCGGTGTGATGAGCCGTTCGCCGACAATCAGAAAGACGTTAGCCGCCGACGCTTCGGTCAGGTGACCCTCGCGGTCAAACATCAAACCATCATCGAAACCAGACTCTTCTGCTGTCTTGCGGGCGAAAAAGCTGTTCACGTATGCGCCGCTGACTTTGATCTGGCGCGGAATCGAGCGACTGGAAATTCGTTCAACCGGAGAGAGCTCGCACCGTATCGGTCGATCCAAATCGCGATGCTCCTCGGTCCGCACCGTGAAGATAGTGACGTCCACCGGGCGCCCTTCTGAACCGGTCACCCACAATTCAGGTGCGCCTCTGAAGGCTATCGGCCGAATATATTGCGTCCCGCTTGGTTCATGTTTCAGGAGTTCGAGGATCCCAGCCAATAAATCATCAACGGACCAATCGAAAACGAGCCCCATACATGCGGCTCCACGACGAAATCGGCTCAGGTGCTCTTCCGCGCGATGCAGGTAATAATGATCGCGATTCCAGTAAGCCATTATCCCGTCGAACACTCCCGTTCCCAGGTGGAAAGAGATACTTGCTACCGAGGGGGCCCCCTCCTCTCGACTTTTTATCTGACCGTTACACCACGAATGCACGCTCACCTGAGTCATTTCAGTGGCTCATTCGACTAATGCAAAGTCTTTGCATTTTCCTTCGAATCATCGTGCCCGCTGGGGGCCGCGACCTCCTCTGTTTGGTCAGTTTTTGGCGGTTGACCTTCGGCTGATCCCTCCATCGCCGCAATGAGACTCTTGGGCCGCATGTCGGTCCAATTTTTTTCGATGAAGTCGAGGCAAGCCGCACGAGTGTCGGATTTGAGAATAATCGTCCATCCGTTCGGCACCTCGACAAAGCTAGGCCAGAGCGAATGCTGGCCTTCGTCATTAGTCAGGACATGGTAGATACCGTTCTCGTCTTCGAATGGGTTCGTCACGTTTCCCTCCAAGGATTGCCAAACATTCACGACAGACAGACATAGACGAAACGCCGGAAGCGAAGCACCAGACAACTGCTATGCAGCCCTCACGACAGCCCGTCTCCAGTAACTGCTGAAGATTATAGTGGAAAGAGTGTAGGTACTCCAGTCTGCGGCCCCTGCCAATGAGTGCGGCGAAAGCTAAACGCAAAAGGCAACGGAACTCTTGGCCAGCGACAGAGCATGTGTCGAACAACGGTCAGGAAACTGATCATGGCGCCTATGGCCTCGACGATGACGGTTTCTGCGATCGGAACGCGCTCGTTGCATCGGCAGGTGAATGCTTATCGAGCTCCGCCGTGAGCACGGCGCCGATCTTTGCGGCGGCGGGAGAGTTCAACATCGCGTCATGGTCACATTCGGTTTGCACGATCTTGATTTCACCGCTGACGTAGGGCTTCCAGGCTTCGAGCGGCGAAATATTTTCAACGCTTGTGGAGGCGAACAGCAGGACATCGCCGTGAAACCGTTGGGGTGAGAACTTTTTCACAATGCGAATATTGTTGTAGTAGGCTTCTACGATGTCCTTGAAATGATCCTCGCTGAATCCCGACACCCAGTGTCCCTCGCGACGAAGGGCATCCATCATTTCCTGCAATGGACGCGCCGTTGCATTCCAGTCGGACGGGAATACTTCGAGTGGATAGCTATCAAGAAGCGCAAGTACCGCGACCTCTTGACCCGCCTTTTGAAGGTGCGTGGCGATCGCATAGGCCACGAGCCCGCCCATGGACCAGCCGAGGAGGTTGTACGGCCCGTTAGGCTGAACGTTGCGAATGACACTTGCGTAGTCAGCGGCCATTTCCTCCACAGTTTCTGGGAGAACATCAGGCTTGCTGAGGTTGCGAATCTGCAGCGCATAGAGCGGGTGGTCGGATGGAATATGACGGATCAGCCTCGAATAGATCCAGCTGAATCCCGAGGCGGGATGGATGCAGAATAGCGGCGGTAAACTGCCGCCGGTTCTGAGCGGCAGCAGGACTTCAAGATCGGATCTTGCCGCACCGCCGGCATGGATATGTTTTGCAAGAGCGTCAACGGTGGGGGCTTCAAACAGAGTGCGGATGGCGATCTCGACATTCAGCGTGGCGCGGATGCGGCTGATCAGTCTGATCGCCAGCAGCGAATTGCCGCCGAGCGCAAAGAAGTTATCGTCAATGCCGACCTCATGCAGCCCCAACACCTCGGCAAACTGCGTGCATAAAGCCTCCTCCTGGAAAGACCGCGGCAACCGAACAACCTGCGGCGTCAAATCCGGAGCCGGCAGCGCTCCACGGTCAAGCTTGCCGTTCGGCGTCAGCGGCAACGACGCCAAAACCACAATCCCGGACGGAACCATGTAGTCGGGAAGCACCGCGCCAAGCTGCCCCCGCAGCGCCGCCACATCGATCTCGCGATCCGCCCCCGCCACCACATAGGCCACCAGCCGCTTCTGACCGGGCGCATCCTCGCGCGCCACCACCACCGCCTGCGCCACCGCGGGATGCCGCAGCACAACAGCCTCGATCTCGCCCGGCTCAATGCGAAAGCCGCGCAGCTTCACCTGGTGATCGGCCCGCCCCAGAAACTCCAGAACCCCGTCGTGGCGCCAGCGCGCCAGGTCCCCGGTGCGGTACATCCGGCTCCCCGCCAAACCATACGGGTTCGCCACAAAGCGCTCCGCCGTCAGACCAAAACGACCCACATAGCCACGCCCAAGCCCAGCTCCCGCAACGTAAAGCTCCCCCACTACCCCAATCGGCACAGGCTCCAAGCCGCTATCCAATACATAAACCTGCGTGTTCGTTATCGGACGGCCTATCGGAACGGTGTCCGCGATGGCGGCCACATCCGGCACCGCAAAGCAGGCACTGAAGGTCGTCCCCTCGGTTGGCCCGTAGCCGTTGATCAGCGTGCAGCCCGGCAGTGCTTCGATCACACGACGCACATGCGCAACGGAGAGCACATCGCCGCCGGCCAGAAGCTGCCGCACCCCCGCAAGGGCCTCAACGTCTTCGTCAACCACCTGGTGGAACAGCGCAGCAGTCAGCCACAGCACACTGATCTGCTGTTGCGCGATCACCGACCGCAGGCGCGGCAGATCGACGACGCCATCGGGATAGATGACGAGCCTGGCGCCGTTGAGCAAGGCACCCCAGATTTCGAAGGTCGATGCGTCAAAGGCCAGCGGCGCCAGATGCAAGAAAACATCATCAGCTGTCAGATCGACATAGTTCGCCTTGTGCACCAGCCGCACGATGTTCTGGTGGCTGACCACGACACCCTTGGGTTTTCCGGTCGATCCTGAGGTGTAGATCACGTAGGCGGTGTTCTGCGGATGCAGATTGTGGCCCGGGGCAGTTGTCGGCTGCCGCGCAATGGCGGGCCAATCGGCATCGAGCTCGACGATGGTGCCGCGATGTTCGGGGATGCGCTGGCGCAGTGCCGCCTGGGTGAGCAGAACCGGCGCGCGCGGCATCCTCCAGCATGAAGGCCAGACGGTCGGGCGGATAGGAAGGATCGAGCGGCAGATAGGCGCCGCCGGCCTTGAGGATGCCAATGAGCCCAACCAGCATCTCCAGCGAGCGCTCGACGCACAGCCCAACCACCACCTCCGGTCCAACCCCGAGACGGCGCAGATGATGCGCCAGCTGGTTGGCGCGGGCATCGAGCGCCGCATAGCTCAGGCGCTGCTCGCCGAACACCACCGCGACCGCCTCGGGACTGCGCGCCGCCTGGGCAGAGAACAGCTCCGGTAAGGTCGCAACGGGCATCGCCCGCGCGGTGTCGTTCCAGTCGCACAGCAGCGTCTGCCGCTCCGCGGCGTCAAGAATGTCGAGCCGACCGATCGCGCAATCGGGCTGCGCGACGCTGAGTTCCAACAGCCGAATGAGACGCTTGCCGAGAGCCTCTGCGCTCTGCCGCTCAAACAAATCGGGACGATATTCCAGCCGCAGCCGCAGCCGCTCGCCCGGCACCGCCGCCAGGCTCAGCGGATAATGCGAGGCGTCGTGCCCGGCGATCGGCCTAGCATGCAAGCCATTGCTCGCTTTCGCCAGAGCGGCGTGATCGACCGGGTAGTTCTCAAACACCACAAGCGTGTCGAACAGCTCGCCCAGTCCAACCAGGCCCTGGATCTCGGCCAGACCAAGATGCTGGTGCGCCATCAGCCGCGATTGGCTGTCCTGAAGTTCGGAAAGCAAATCACCAACAGGCTTGTCGGGCGGAAGCTTCACCCGCAGCGGCAGCGTGTTGATGAACAGACCCACCATGCTCTCGATGCCGGCAATCTCCGGCGGCCGCCCCGCCACCGTGATCCCGAACACCACGTCGTCGCGCCCGGTCAGCCGGCCAAGCAGCATCGCCCAGGCAGCCTGGACGTAGGTGTTGAGCGTCAGGCCCCGCGCCCGCGCCTGCTGGCTCAGCACAGCGGTCAGCGGCTCGCTGAGCGTGAAGTTAATCTTCTCCGATGCAATCGGCACCCGCCTCGGCGCCTGTGCCGCCACCAGCGTCGGCTCCTCGAGACCGGATAACGCTGCGCTCCAGGCCGCAACCGCCGCGGTGCGATCCTGCGCCGCGATCCAGGCCAGATAATCCCGGTACGGCGTCACCCGCGGCAACGCCCGGCCATCGCCCCGCCGCGCGTAAAGCGTCAGCAGTTCCTGCACCAGAACCGGCACCGACCAGCCGTCCATCAGGATGTGATGGTTGGTGAACAGCAAACGGTGCTGCTCCGCACCAAGCCGGACCACGGTGAAGCGAACCAGCGGCGGCGCGGCAAAATCAAACCGCTCGGCACGATCTTCGAGCAGCAACAGCTCCCAGCGCTGCTCGCGCGCCGCTTCCTCCAGCAACGACAGATCGATGCTGCGCCACGGCACACCCACCGTCGGCACAATGACCTGCACCGGCCGGCTCAGGTTGTCATGCCGAAACGCCGCCCGCAGGCTCGCATGCCGTTGAACAAGAGCCTCGGCCGCCGCCCGCAACACCGCGCTGTCCAGCGGACCGTCAAGCGCAAACCCAATCTGCATCGTATAGATGTCGGGTCCCTGCGCATCGAACAGCGCATGGAACAGCAAACCTTCCTGCAACGGCGACAGCGGCAGAACGTCTTCAATCCGCGGATAGTGGCTCTCCAGCCGCTCGATCTCGGCCTGCGACAGAGCGACCAACGGCAAATCGGAAGGCGTCCGGCCGCCAGCCGCCGGCAACGCCGCATGGCGAACCAATGCCTCCAAGGCCGCAAACCAGCCCCGCGCCAATTCGCCCACCGCCGCCTCATCCAGCAGCGCCGGTGCCCACGTCCAGCTGGCGCACAGCCGCGCCCCTTCGGCGCCATCCAGTGTCAGCGCATTGACCTCAACCCCATGCCCCAGCGGCATCCCCGCATCGCCGCCGCCCCCCAACGCTCCCGCCTCCGCCGCGATCCCCCAATCCTGATCCCCACCGGCCGCAAACCGGCCCAGATAGTTGAAGCCAAGCTGCGCCGCCCCATAGCCCGAAAGCCGCGCCGCCGTCTGCGGGTTCAGATAGCGCAACAGCCCATAGCCAAGACCATTGTCCTTGAGCCCGCGTAATTGCTCCTTGATGCTCTTGACCGCACGACCCAGCGCCGCTCCCCCAGCCATCGCCTCCGCAATATCAATCGCCCCAGGATCAAGCCGAACCGGGTACAGGCTGGTGAACCACCCCACAGTCCGCGACAGATCAACATCGGCAAAAATCTCCTCCCGGCCGTGACCTTCCAGATCAACAAGCACCGCCGGCCCGCCAGCCCGCCCGCGCCGCCGACCCCAGTCCGAAACCGCAACCACCAAGCTGCTCAGCAGCACATCGTTGATGCCGCCATGAAACGCCGCTGCCACCTGCGTCAGCAGCGCTCCCGTCAGCCCCGCCGGCAGCTCTACCGTCAGATGCCGCGCCGTCCCCGCTATGTCGCGCTCCCCATCCAGTACGCCATCAAACAAACTCACAGAACGCCCGCTCAGCATCCCAAGCCACTGCGAAACCTCCGCCTCCCGCCCAGCCGCCCGTGCCTCCTCCACAAGCCGCTGTCCCCACCCCCGATACGAGGTCCCGCGCGGCGAAAGCTCAGGCAATCGACCCGCCGCTACCGCCGCCCAACACGCCGCAAGGTCCGGCACCAATATCCGCCACGACACCCCGTCCACCGCCAGATGATGAATGCTCAGCAGCAGCCGCCCCGCAGCCCGATCCCCCGCATCAAACCAAACCGCCTGCAAGAGCCGACCCGCCGCCGGCGATAGACGATCCGCCGCCGCCGCGGCCTCCGCCCCAATGCAGGCCCGCAGCCCGGCAGCGTCGCGCCCGTCAACTTCAACACGCCGCAGGCAATCCCGCGCCGCTACCGCTCCACAAGGCGCAATCTCAAGACCCCACTCCCCCGCCCCAGATACCTCAAGCCGAAGCCGCAACGCATCGTGATGATCAACCACCGCCTGCAGCGCCCCAACCAAATCCGCCTCCCGCACCCCCGCAGGAAGACGCAGCAGCATCGACTGGTGAAAACCCCCGATCAGCCCGCCGCGCTCCCGCAGCCAGTGCATGATCGGCGTCGCCGCCATCGGTCCAACAGCAATGTCCGCCGCCGCCACCGCCTTGCCCACCACAACAATCGCCGACGACGCCAACGCCGCTACCGTCTGATGCTGGAATACCGCCCGCGGCGTGATCTCAAGCCCCGCCTTGCGCGCCCGGCTCACCAGCTGGATCGACATGATGCTGTCGCCCCCCAGCGCAAAAAAACTGTCGTCAATGCCGACCCGCGCTACGCCAAGAACCTCGGCATACAGCGCGCACAAAACCTCCTCCTGCGGCGACCGCGGCAACCGAACAACCTGCGGCGTCAAATCCGGAGCCGGCAGCGCTCCGCGGTCAAGCTTGCCGTTCGGCGTCAGCGGAAACGACGCCAAAACCACAAACCCGGACGGAACCATGTAGTCGGGAAGCACCGCGCCAAGCTGCCCCCGCAGCGCCGCCACATCGATCTCGCGATCCGCCCCCGCCACCACATAGGCCACCAGCCGCTTCTGACCGGGCGCATCCTCGCGCGCCACCACCACCGCCTGCGCCACCGCGGGATGCCGCAGCAGAACAGCCTCGATCTCGCCCGGCTCAATGCGGAAGCCGCGCAGCTTCACCTGCTGATCGGCCCGCCCCAGAAACTCCAGAACCCCGTCGGGGCGCCAGCGCGCCAGATCCCCGGTGCGGTACATCCGGCTCCCCGCCAGACCAAACGGGTTCGCCACAAAGCGCTCCGCCGTCAGCCCACAACGACCCACATAGCCACGCCCAAGCCCAGCTCCCGCAACGTAAAGCTCCCCCACTACCCCAATCGGCACAGGCTCCAAGCCGCTATCCAAAACATAAACCTGCGTGTTCGCTATCGGACGACCTATCGGCGCCATGCTGCGGCCCGACAGCGGCTCGCTCATCGTCGCGCACACCGTCGTCTCGGTCGGCCCATAGGCATTGATCATGCGACGGCCCACCGACCAGCGCTCGACCAGTTCGGCTGAGCAGGCCTCGC
>CAWCSD010000037.1:0-57139 GCA_963798095.1 uncultured Alphaproteobacteria bacterium
AAATCTACGTCAGCGTGCCGCGCTGAAGCCTTCATCCTGCCGCGCCCAAGCGGGGCGGCAGACCATGCACAGCGTGGTGGAAGGAGCGCCCGATGGCGGCGGAAGACACTGTATTCGCGGGATCAGTCCCGGAAATCTATGAACGGTTCTTGGTACCGCTCATTTTCCAGTTCTATGCGCGCGATCTCGCGCAACGGGTGGCCGGACTCGCGCCGCGGGATGTCCTGGAGGTCGCCGCGGGGACCGGCGTCGTGACGCGGGCGATGGCTCGCGCGGCTTCCGCACGCGCGCATCGTCGCAACCGATCTCAACCAGCCGATGCTTCTGCAGGCCGCGGCCAAGTCTCACGATGGCCGGATCGAATGGCGACATGCCGATGCCCTGGCGTTGCCGTTTGAGGATCAAAGCTTCGATGCGGTGGCCTGCCAATTCGGCGTGATGTTCTTTCCCGACAAGATTCAAGGCTACAAGGAGGCGCGCCGGGTCCTGAGGCCGGACGGTTATTTCTTTTTCAATGTGTGGGACCAAATCTCCGAAAACGAGTTTGCCGACGTCGTGACCAGCGCGCTGGCGGCACTGTTTCCACACGATCCACCTCGCTTCATGGCCCGCACTCCGCACGGCTATCATGATGTGGAACAAATCCGTGCCGATCTGAACGCTGCGGGTTTTATGGATGTTTCGATCGATGCGGTAGGCGAGACAAGCAAGGCCGCATCGTCGCGCGACGTTGCGATTGCCTACTGCCAAGGCACCCCGCTGCGGAACGAAATCGAAGCTCGCGATGCGTCGCGTTTGGAAGAGGCGACGAACTTGTCGGCTGATGCCTTGGCGCGCCGATTTGGCAGTGGTGCCGTCGAAGGCCGGATCAGGGCATTCGTTATCACCGCAACCCGCTAACGCGGCAGTTTAGACATGCACCTTCAGCGCCGCGATGGCCAACCGTCCTGCGCGACGGCCGGATTTACGTCAGCTTGCCGCGCTGAGCTGCCGCGTTTCAGGCTTCCCTTTCACGCCGCATATAGGCCTGGACCTCGCCATCGAGGTCCAACGTCGCGCAGACGGCAATCAAGAGCGACGCGGCGCCAATAGGGAGCGGCGCCGGGAAACGGGCCGCAAACATTTCCCAAAGCACCATGACAATCACAAGATAGCAGGCGCCAGCCAGCATGATGCGCGAGAGAACGCGGTCGATATATGCCGCGGTCGCCTCACCCGGCTCCAGCGTCGCAATCGACCCGCCATATTTTTTCAGGCTGCCGGCCATTTCCTCCGGATCGAACAGCAAGGCGGTGTAAAGAATGGCAAAGCCAAAGAGCAGCAGCGCATAGACGATCAAGTGCAAAGGCTCGCCGTATCGCAAAGAGACGGCGATCGCAGTCGCCCAAGATGCGCTCTGCCCGATGGCGAAATTCAACAGCGCGACCAGCCCGCTCATGGTCCCCGACGCCAGCAGGACGGGGATGATGCCGGCGCCGTTGAGCTTGAACGGCAGATCCACCGTTTGCGCGGCGAAAGTCCGCGCGCCGATCCGACGCTCGGGATAGTCGATGCGAATAAATCGTCGCGCCCGCTCCATCAGCACGACGAAAACGGCAAAGCCGACGACGAACAACACCAGCGTATTCATCCGATCGCTCGACAGATCGCCCCGACGGCCGGCCTCGAGCACCTCAGCGACTCTGTTCGGCAGCGCAGTGAAGATGGGCACCAAAAGCATCAGGACAAGGCCATTGCCGAGGCCGCGCAAGGTGATTTGCTCGCTCAGCCAAACGAGGAACAGCGTGCCGCCGGTCAACGTAAGGATGGTCGAGACGGTGAACAGCCAAGGCGGTACGACCACGATGCCGGGCACACTCTCAAGCCCGACCGCAACTCCCGCGGCCTGCCCTGCCGCGAGCAGCACCGTGAGAACGCGCGTCATTCGATCGATGGAACGGCGGCCCCGAGCACCGCTCCGCTTCAGCGCTCTCAGTCGTCCCGACACCAGCGTAAGAAGCTGGAGGATGATCGCCGCCCAGACATAGGGAAGAATGCCGAGCGCGAAAATCGCCAGGCGATGGATGCTGTTCAGGTTACCGCGGTAAAGCTCCGCTAAAGTTGCTGGATCGATGCCCGGCAACGGCACGAAAGTGCCGAACCGATAAACAAGCAGCGCGCCGACGGTAAACGCGATCCGCCATGCAAGCTCTATCATGGTGCGCTCCGAACCTGCGGCCATGTTAAGGCCAGCCCGCGACCCGCTGCAAGGCGAAGGCTTTATCTGCACGTGGATAGACACGGTGCAGGCCGCCGTGCGCTACGGGCAGATTTGCGTCAGCGTGCCCAAATAATCGGAATCAAGCAGCCGGGATTTCGCGCAGCATCGCGTCGGCAAGTTTTTCCGCGACCATGATGGTCGGAATATTGGTGTTGCCACGCGGTATCGTCGGCATGATCGAGGCATCGATGACGCGTAAACCTTCGACGCCATGAACGCAGCCGGCCGGATCGGTCACGGCGTCGCGATCGGCTGATGCGCCCATGCGGCAGGTGCCGACCGGGTGGAACGTGCCGCCGACATTGTCGCGAATGTAATCAGCCAGCGCCGCGTCGTCGTCGGCTAATGCCGCAAGATCGACGCGCCGGTCGGCCAGCGTGGCAAAGATTGGCCCCGCGAGCGGCGGCACCAGGTCGATCAACGCCGCGATTGCCGCGCTCTTGATCCGGTTGGCCGGCGTGATGCGGTTGAGCCGCCGCAGCCGGTCGTTGAATTTCACCGGAAAAGTCAGCCGCGTCATCGCCCGCACCGCATCGTGGGCCAGGATGTCGATGCAGAGGCGAAAGCCCTGCATGAAGCGTTTCAGGTCGAGCTCGTGGCCGGTGAAATTGAATTCGACGCGCGGATAGATCGCGGCATCGGCCGAGACCAGCGACACGCGGCCGCGCGCCTTGGGCTTGAGCAGTGACGGCGCGAGATTGGCGACCTGGTGGCCGAGCGGGCTCCACGAGGTCTTGCATTGCACGTTGAGATACATGTCGGCCGGCGGCGCGCCGGGCAGGCCGGAGGAATAGCGAAATGCCGACATCGGATGCGGCCGGATAGTTTTCGCTTGCCGCTGGCCTGGCTTCTGCAGCAGGCCGATGAAGACGATGGCATGATTTGAAAGGTTTTCGCCGACGCCCGGCAGATCCGCGCGCACGGCAATGCCGAGATCACGCAACGCCGCCGCCGGGCCAAGTCCCGCGCGCATCAGAAATGCCGGCGAATGGATGCCGCCGAGCGCAATGACGATCTCGCGCCCGTAAAACGCTTTCTCCTCGCCGCCGATCCTGGCCGTTACGCCGGTGGCCCGACGCCCCTCGAACACCAGGCCGGTCGACCAGGGCGTCGGTAAGGATGCTGAGGTTCGTGCGGCGGCGCACATCGGCGCCGAGATAGCAGATCGCCGCCGAGGCGCGCTTGAGCGGCCAGTTGCTCATCGGCACCGCGCCATAGCCGTCGCGGAAATCGGCATTCATGTCGGCGATGAACGGCATCTGCCGCTCTTGCGCAAAAGCGTGGACCGCCTTCGCCAGCGGCGCCCAATCGTCGGTCGTGGTGCGGCGGATCGGCACCGGCCCATCCTTGCCGTGCAGCGCGCCGTCGAAATCGAGATCGTTCTCGAGCTTGCGGTAATAGGGCAGCACGTCGTCCCAGCCCCAACCGGCGGCGCCGAGCGCCTGCCATTCGGCATAATCGTCGGGCGTGCCGCGATAGGCGACCATGCCCATCACGGAGCCGCCGCCACCCATGATGCGGCCTTGGGAAAATCCGACCGAGCGGCGAGTTGTCCTTGAGCCGCCAATGCACCTTCAGCTCGGGCCAGAAATAGGCGTCGTTGTAGTAGGACCGCGGATAGCTATCGAGCACATCGGCCGGCTCCTGCCCCGGCGGCGTGTCGCGTCCGGCTTCGAGCAACAGCACGCGCAAGCCCGAGCGCGCCGACAGCCGGTTCGCCAGCACACAACCCGCCGCGCCGGCGCCGACGATGATGATGTCGAAGCTGGTGGTCATATCAATTGGAATTCGATGATCGGATCGAGACGATCGCTAACTTGACGTCGTTAATACCACGCGCTCTGTCGCTTAAACATCCAACTTCAGGGCGGCAAGGGACGCCTCCTGCAGCTTGCCGAACTGGCGCATGCGCTTTTTGCCTTCCTTCTGTTGAATACGGATGATAATTTTAAACAAAACGAGGGCTAAAGCCGGTACTGGCACTTGGATAAATTGACCGGAATTGCATTCAAACCAAGCATATTCAAGAAATGCATAATGTTCTTATGCCGCTGTTCCGGATCAGGAACCGGGGCCAATTATAATTTCTCGAATTACGGCGGGCCAGTTATCGGCTAAATCCATTTCAAGGTATGGTACGACTAGATTGTTTCGTACTCTAAATTTTAAGGGCACCTTTTGGGTTTCCACGTAGTAGTCCGTAACGTTCAAGCGTAATTCATTCTCTTCCCGAAAAGCGACATCTTTCATTAGCACGCAATACCGTTCAATTGCTCCGGTGTAACCAATCAGCGCCCTAAAATTACTAACTACCTCTAAATCAACTCCAACGGATAGGAAAGAATCGGCGAGAGCCTTTATCTGTTCGAATATAAAATCGACTTGATCTCGTGGTTCATAGACCAGCTTTATTGAGATTCTAGCTCCATTTATCTTCTTCAACCCCTCAGACTTGAAACCGATGGAAATTTCTTGGCCATGGCTCGAATAACCACGCCATTGCGAAAGAAGATCACCGTCACTTGCAGAAACATGCGACGAATGGGGAATTGACTTCAAAATCAATCGCACCTTGCAGTTTCTGAATGAATTTAGCGTACTTACTGTTAGTCGAAACCAAACGATCCACCGTTTCTCGCCTACAGATTTGCTGACCAAAGCGAAATTCTGTGGCGTCGTTACGGAATTCGGCGCGAGAAGCCCATAAGGATTTGTTTTGCAAAATGTTTATGAACGCATCGATGTTCGTATAATGATAGACTACATCTGGTACCGATTCGATGTATTTAGCGTCTAGCGGAAATTTTTTCGCGAAATAGGCGACTTGCAAGATCTTTAATGGCTCTTCTGTCATCGCGATGACGTCATGTTTTGCACAAGGATCTTCACGCCGCTTTACATTGGCGCAAGCCCTCACACATCCACCTTCAGCGCCGCAATAAACGCCTCCTGCGGGATGTCGACCTTGCCGAACTGGCGCATGCGCTTCTTGCCTTCCTTCTGCTTGTCCAGAAGCTTGCGCTTGCGCGACACGTCGCCGCCGTAGCATTTCGCCGTCACGTCCTTGCGGAAGGCGCGCACGGTTTCGCGCGCGATGATCTTGCCGCCGATCGCGGCCTGGATCGGCACCTGGAACATGTGCGGCGGGATCAGCTCCTTGAGCTTCTCCGCCATGGCGCGGCCGCGGCTCTCGGCGCGCGTGCGGTGCACCAGCATGGCGAGCGCATCGACCGGCTCGGCGTTGACCAGCATCTGCAGCTTGACCAGATCGGACGGCTTGTAATCGGTGAGGTGATAGTCGAACGAGGCGTAGCCGCGCGACACCGATTTCAGCCGGTCGTAGAAATCGAACACCACTTCGTTGAGCGGCAGGTTGTATTTCACCAGCGCGCGGTTGCCCACATAGGTGAGCTCCTTCTGCTCGCCGCGGCGGTCCTGGCACAGTTTCAGCACGGCGCCGAGATATTCGTCGGGCGTGAGGATCGTCGCCTCGATCCACGGCTCCTGCATTTCCTCGATGTGGTTCGGGTCCGGCATGTCGACCGGATTGTGGATTTCGAGCTCCTGGCCGGTGCGCAGCTTGATCTTGTAGATCACCGACGGCGCGGTCGCGATCAGGTTGAGATTGAACTCGCGCTCGAGCCGCTCCTGGATGATTTCGAGATGCAGACAGGCCGAGAAAGCCGCAGCGGAAGCCGAAGCCGAGCGCGGCCGAGGTTTCCATCTCGTAGGAGAAGCTCGCGTCGTTGAGGCGGAGCTTGCCCATGGCGGCGCGCAACGCCTCGAAATCGGCGGCGTCGACCGGGAACAGTCCGCAGAACACCACCGGGATCGCCGGGCGGAAGCCGGGCAGCGGCGCGGCGACCGGCTTCTTCTCGTCGGTGATGGTGTCGCCGACACGGGTATCGGCCACTTCCTTGATCGAGGCGGTGAGAAAGCCGATCTCGCCGGGGCCGAGCTCGTTGAGCTCGACGCGCTTGGGCGTGAACACGCCGACGCGGTCGACCTCGTAGGCCGCGTCGGTGCCCATCATGCGGATGCGCTGGCCCTTTTTCAGCACGCCGTCGACGACGCGAAACAGCACGACGACGCCGAGATAGGCGTCGTACCAGCTGTCGACCAGCAGCGCCTTGAGCGGCGCCGCGGCGTCGCCCTTCGGCGGCGGCAGCCGGTGCACGATCGCTTCCAGCACTTCCGGCAATGTTCTCGCCGGTCTTGGCCGAGATCAGAATCGCGTTCGAGGCATCGAGCCCGATCACGTCCTCGATCTGCTGCTTGACCTTGTCGGGCTCGGCGGCCGGCAGATCGACCTTGTTGAGCACCGGCACGATCTCGTGGTTGTTGTCGATCGCCTGGTAGACGTTGGCGAGCGTCTGCGCCTCGACGCCCTGGCTGGCATCGACCACCAGCAGCGAGCCCTCGCAGGCGGCGAGCGAGCGGTTGACCTCGTAGGCGAAATCGACGTGGCCGGGCGTGTCGATCAGGTTGAGGACGTAGTCCTTGCCGTCGCGGGCGCGGTAGTTGAGCCGCACCGTCTGCGCCTTGATGGTGATGCCGCGCTCGCGCTCGATATCCATCGAATCGAGCACCTGCTCGACCATTTCGCGCGCTTCGAGCCCGCCGGTGAGCTGAATCAGCCGGTCGGCCAGCGTCGATTTGCCGTGGTCGATATGGGCGATGATCGAGAAATTGCGGATGTTGTGCGATGGGGATCGCGCTCATGCGGCGCAGATAACATCGGCGTCGGGAGCGGCAAGGTGAAGCGACTCCCTCTCCCCGCATGCCGGGAGAGGGTTGGGGTGAGGGGGCCTCTCCGCGGCGTTAGGACCCAAGGTAATCTCGATCATCGTCGCACAATCCGACCGCTCAGAATTGCGGAGACGCCCCCTCACGCTCGTTCGCTGCGCTCACTCGACCTCTCCCCGCGCAGCGGGGAGAGGTGACGAGGCTCAATACCGGTACTGATCCGCTCTTGAACGGCCCCTCTGACCGGCACGCCGATATAGGTCGACTGCTTGTCGGAGAGCTTCGTCAGCTTGACGCCGATCTTGTCGAGATGCAGCCGCGCGACCTTCTCGTCGAGATGCTTCGGCAGCGTGTAGACCTTCTTCTCGTACTTGCCCGGATTGGTCCACAGCTCGATCTGCGCCAGCGTCTGGTTGGTGAACGACGACGACATGACGAAGCTCGGATGGCCCATGGCGTTGCCGAGATTCACCAGGCGGCCCTCGGACAGCAGGATGATGCGCTTGCCGTCGGGGAATTCGATCTCGTCGACCTGCGGCTTGACGTTGTTCCATTTCAGGTTCTTCAGCGCTGCGACCTGAATCTCGCTGTCGAAATGGCCGATATTGCAGACGATGGCGCGGTCCTTCATCTTGCGCATGTGCTCGATGGTGATGACGTCGACATTGCCGGTCGCGGTGCAGAAGATGTCGGCGCGCGGCGCCGCGTCTTCCATGGTCGACGACTTCGTAGCCTTCCATCGCCGCCTGCAGCGCGCAGATCGGATCGATCTCGGAGACCATGACGCGGCAGCCGGCCTGGCGCAGCGAGGCGGCCGAGCCTTTGCCGACGTCGCCGAAGCCCGCGACCATCGCCACCTTGCCGGCCATCATCACGTCGGTGCCGCGGCGGATGCCGTCGACCAGCGACTCGCGGCAGCCGTAGAGATTGTCGAATTTCGACTTGGTGACGCTGTCGTTGACGTTGATGGCGGGGAACAGCAGCCGGCCTTCCTTCTCCATCTGATAGAGCCGATGCACGCCGGTCGTGGTCTCCTCGGTGACGCCCTTGACGGCTCTTGGCGGTCTTGGTGTACCAGCCGGGCTTGTCTTTCAGCCGCTTCTTGATGGCGGCGAACAGCACTTCCTCTTCCTCGTTGCCCGGATGCTTGAGCACACGCCGCATTGCTCTCGGCCTGCATGCCGAGATGCAACAGCAGCGTGGCGTCGCCGCCGTCGTCGAGGATCATGTTCGGGCCGCCGCCGTCGGACCATTCGAAGATGCGGTGGGTGTAGTCCCAATATTCGGTCAGGCTCTCGCCCTTGACCGCGAACACCGGCGTGCCGCCGGCAGCGATCGCGGCGGCGGCGTGATCCTGCGTCGAATAGATGTTGCAGGACGCCCAGCGCACGTCGGCGCCGAGCGCCGTCAGCGTCTCGATCAGCACCGCGGTCTGGATGGTCATGTGCAGCGAGCCGGCGATGCGGGCGCCGCGCAGCAGCTGCTTGGCGCCGAACTCCTCGCGCGTCGCCATCAGGCCCGGCATCTCGGTTTCGGCAATGGAGATTTCCTTGCGGCCCCACTCGGCGAGGCCGATGTCCTTGACGACGTAGTCGGCGGCAGGCGCGGTTTTGGGCTTGGTCGAGGTGCTCATGGCGATCCTTGGTTGGACTTAAAGCTTGGGGCACGGCCTTGGGCCGGCAGCGTGGGCAGGCCTATAGCAGGTCGGGCCGGCCACGGCAATAAAGACATAAAGATACCTTTATGTCTCTTTTTTGAACGGCGGCGTGCCGCCCCCGCTGCCGCGCATCAGCAATTCACCGCCGACCTGTAAGCTCGGCAGCCAATTCGCGCCGATAAGAAAGCGATTTAGCGACGCCGTGCCCGGCCGCGACGTGGGCTTTGCCGGCGCCGGATTGCGTGAGCGCGGTCGCGATCTGCTGCATGCGGTTGATGAGATCGATCGCCGCCGCCGGCGACAGCACCAGACGGCACGCCGGATAGCGGCGGCCGCTGATCGGCGTATTGGGCTTGATCTCGTCGAACCGCGTCACCGCGAATTCCATGCGCAAGGTCTGGCCGTCGTAGAGCAGGCCGGTCACGCTGTCGGCGAAGACCTCGTCGATTTCCGGACGATCGATATAGCGGATGGTCGCGGTGCGCTGCTCGTTCTGAGCCGTTGCGGCCGGACTCACTGCCGCTGTTGTTTTGTCGTCTGCCATTGGCCGGCTCCCTTCAAATTGAAATAAGCGAAACGCCGGATCGATCAATCCTGCTCGCCGAAGCGCGATTCGATGAGCGCCGCCAAAGCCTCGATGACTTCGGCGGCTTCCTTGCCGGTCGCCTCGACGGTGATGGTGGTGCCGGGCGATGCGGCGAGCATCATCAGGCCCATGATCGAGGTGCCGCCGACGATTTCGCCGCAGCGCATGACGCGCACGTCGGCGTCGAATTTCTCGACCGTTTGCACGAAGCGGGCGGAGGCGCGCGCGTGCAGTCCTTTCTTGTTGCAGATGGTGAGCTCGCGGACGACGGCGCCTTCGCGGAGGGCCGGCTAGGTCGCCCGTGCAGTCATCTTCGCTGCCGAGCGCCCGGTCGTTCATTTGCCGTTGAGCACCCGGCTGGCGATGGTGACGTATTTGCGCCCGGCCTCCTGGGCGGCGGCGACCGCTTCGGCCAGTGGACATTCGTCGCGAACTTTGGCGAGCTTGACCAGCATGGGCAGATTGATGCCGGCGAGCACTTCGACCTTGGGCCGGCTCATCACCGAGATGGCGAGATTGGACGGGGTGCCGCCGAACATGTCGGTCAGGATGGCGACGCCATCGCCGCTGTCGACGCGTTTGACCGCCTCGATGATGTCCTTGCGGCGCTCTTCGACGTCGTCGTCCGGGCCAATAGTGACAGCCTCGATCTGACCCTGAGGGCCGACCACGTGCTCCAATGCCGAGCGGAACTCAACAGCCAGCCGCCCGTGGGTCACAAGCACAACGCCGATCATGAAACTCCCCGCGGGCGCGTCCCGGTTGCACCGCACGAAAGGGTGCTCATCTTGACCATCCAAAGCCCCAGCGCAAGGGGCATTCTCGCTGATTTTTGGCGATTGTTGCATTGCGGTAGCTAACGCCGAATCGGCCAAGAATCGACCATGAGACGCCGCATAGCGAAGCAGCGGCCGAGTGTAGCGGCGTTAAGGTTACCAATTTCCAACCAAATCCGGTGCCGGGTGGCTGAAATGCTCAGGAAACCGGCTCGAACGCCAAAACGGCACCTAGGGAACGGCTCAAGTAAGGGTAGCCAGGACCGCCGGCAAGGCCTCTTGACCGGCTGCGATAGCAAGTCGCGGTAAGCTCAGGCCGGCGATAACTGTGTGTTGCCTCTCCGTTTCCGGCAGTCGCTCGGCATCGGCGGCCGCGAGATCGACCACAAGACCGACCACCGCGTGCGGCTCGTAATCGAGCCGCCGAATGCCGACACCGCGGACCTCGATCAGGCCGGCCAAGGGTTCGGCCGGGCGCACCAGCAACCGCCCGTTGGCAGGATCGAGATGCACGCGGTCGTCGCCGACCAGTCGGGCAAAACGCAAAGTCCCGGTTCGCGCCGCTTCGATGAGCGCCAGCGCGAGACGCGACTTCCCTGCTCCAGACGGCCCGCGGATCAAAACCGCGCGCGCGCCGACCAGCACGGCCGAAGCGTGCACCGTCGTTGCAGCTTGCGCCATCACATCGCCGGCAGGCGCACGACGAAGCGCGCGCCGAGCACTATGGGCATGCCATCGGCGTCCAGCGCGCCGGTGCGGTTTTCCACCCAGATGGTGCCGCCATGGGCTTCGGCGATCTGCTTGGAGATGGAGAGGCCGAGGCCGGAATTCTGGCCGAAACCCTGGTGCGGGCGATCGGTGTAAAAACGCTCGAAGATTTTATCGAGCACGTCGGGCCGCACGCCCGGGCCGTCGTCATCGACGGAAATCTCGACGTTGGTTTTCACGCGCCGGCAGGTGACACGCACCGTACCGTTCGGCGGCGAGAACGAGCGTGCGTTCTCGATCAGGTTGTCGACGATCTGGCCGAGCCGCGAATCGTGCCCCGGCACCAAAAATGCGCGGCCGACGCCGCCTTCGAACCGGAGCGTGACCGTGACGCCGTCGTCACGCTTCACCTCGTTGGCGACCGCGACCAGCGTGCTCAAAAGCTTGGCGAAATCGACCGGCGCCGCTTCCTGACGCTGCAGCTCGGCGTCGAGCCGGCTGGCATCGGAAATGTCGGAGATCAGCCGATCAAGCCGGCTTACGTCGTGCTGAATGATGGCGAGGAGCCGCGCCCGGCTCTCGTCGGTCTTGGCCAGCGGCAGAGTTTCCACCGCCGAGCGCAACGAGGTCAGCGGATTTTTCAGTTCGTGCGACACGTCGGCGGCAAAGCTTTCGATCGCCTCGATCCGGCTATAGAGCGCGTTGGTCATGTCGCGGAACGCGCCCGAGAGGTGTCCGATCTCGTCGCGACGGCGCGTGAAATCCGGAATCTCGACACGCGAACGGATGCGCCGGCGCACGCTTTCGGCGGCGTCGGCCAGCCGCCGCACCGGCTCGGCGATGGTTCCGGCCAACAGGATCGAGAGCACCACCATGACGGCGGCGGCGATCAAAAACACCTTGAGAATGGCGAGCCGTTCGGCCTCCACCATGTCGTCGATATCGGCGCCTTGGGTCGACAGCATCAGCGCGCCGCGCACCGCGCGGAAACGCTGCACCGGAACCGCGACCGAAACGATGACGTCGCCGCGGTCGTTGATCCGGACCATGCTGGAATCCTGGCCGCTCAACGCCTGCCCGACTTCGGAATAGCCCTTGCCGTTGTCGGCGCCGAGCTCGCGGTAAAGCGGCAGGTCGCCGCGGCCGAGCCAGCGCCGCACCGCAAGGAACGCGCGTTCGAACACACCCGGCTTTTCGGCGGTCGGCGGCGGCAAGTCGAAACGCAAAATGTCGCCGCGGCCGAACAGGTTGCGGCTGTCGACCAAGAGCACGCCGTCGCGGTCGTAGATCCGCGCCCGTGTCTTGGTCGGTGAAACCAGGCGGCGGAGGATCGGCGCCACGCGCTCGGGATTGATCGGAAAATCGATGCCGTAGAGCGCGTCCTCGGACGGGCCGTAGCTTTGGCCGGGCTGCAGGTTGAGCAGCGTGTCCGGATTGAGAGTGATCGATGAGTCGGTCTCGACTGTCGCCGAGGCGGCGATCGCGCCGGCGATGATCTGGCTCTGCACCAACAGACTTTGAATGCGCGCGTCGATCAGGCCGGCGCGGAATTGCGACAGATAGATGATGCCGATCGACAGGGCCAGCAGGCCCGCGACGTTGAGTGAGACGATGCGGCGGGTGACGCTCGAGGAGCTCTGCGCGGTGAAGAATTGGAGTGCGCGCCGCAACCAACCGCCGACCCGGCGCAGGCCGCGCCAGCGCACACGCGGCAGCGCTTCGCCGTGACCGTCGGCCTCGATGAGAGCCTCGGCTTCGGCCGGTGCATGGGCCTCATCGGCCCCCGCGGTTTTTGCTAGTCGATCAAGCACGTCGTCTGCCGGGGTTTCGATCAGCTCCGCCCTCCACTTACGGATAGGGTATGAGGAGCCAAACGCTATTACTACCGCACGTCAGCCGCCCAGTCAGGGGCCAAGATTCTCCGGTTTCAACGTCCGGCAGTTCATGGCCTGTCGCGTAAAATCACGCGTTATTCCTTGAATCGATAACCTACGCCGTACAGCGTCTCGATCATATCGAAGTCGTCGTCGCTGGCCTTGAACTTCTTGCGCAGCCGCTTGATGTGGCTGTCGATGGTCCGGTCGTCGACATAGACCTGATCGTCATAGGCCGCATCCATCAAGCGCGTTGCGGCTTTTCACCACGCCCGGCCGGCTGGCCAGCGCCTGCAAAATGAGAAATTCGGTGACGGTGAGCGTTACCGGCTCGTTCTTCCAGGTGCAGGTGTGGCGCTCCGGGTCCATGCGCAGGAGCCCGCGCTCCAGCACTTTGCTGTCGGCTTCCTTCGGCGCGACGCCGTCTTTGGGCGAGGCGCGGCGCAGCACCGCCTTGACCCGTTCGACCAAAAGGCGCTGCGAAAACGGCTTCCGGATGAAGTCGTCGGCGCCCATCTTCAGGCCGAACAATTCGTCGATTTCCTCATCCTTCGAGGTGAGGAAGATCACCGGCAGATCGGATTTTTGCCGCAGCCGCCGCAGCGTCTCCATGCCGTCCATGCGCGGCATCTTGATGTCGAGGATGGCGAGGTCGGGCAGTGTCGTCTTAAAGCCGTCGAGCGCCGAGGCGCCGTCGGTGTAGGTCGTAATGCGATAGCCTTCCGCCTCGAGCGCGATTGAGACCGAGGTGAGGATATTGCGGTCGTCGTCCACCAGAGCGATTGTCGGCATGACGGCCTTCTAACATGAGTCGGCCGCAGCATCACACCTGCCCGGCCCCAACAACGTTCAAACCCCATGTGGGGGCGGAAGTGTGACTAGACAAGGCAAAATCGGGGCAATTGCCGTGAGATGGAGAGACATGGGAAAGGAACCGGAAAGGACAAATCATGGCTGAGACCGACGGTGCAGGCCCGGTGGCGGCACCATTGCCGGGCGCCATGCCAAATCGCCTTCCTGAAAACGCCCCGGCACCGGATTTCGACCCGAAAGCGGTGGCCAAGGGCCTGCTGCGGGCGACGCGGGCCGGTGCGCTTGCGACCATCGACCGCAATACCGGCCATCCGTTCGCGTCATTGGTTAACGTGGCGACCGACATCGACGGCTCGCCGCTGATCCTGGTCTCCCGGCTCTCCACCCACACCGCCAATCTTGAAATCGACGGCCGCGCCTCGCTGCTGCTGGCATCGACCGGCAAGGGCGACCCGCTGGCCCATCCGCGCCTGACGCTGCTCGGCAGTTTTGCGCAAATCGCGCGCGATGACCCCGAATTGCCGCGCATACGGCGCCGCTTCCTCGCCCGCCACCCAAAATCGGAGCTTTATGCGGGCTTCGGCGATTTCTCGTTCTGGCGCCTGAAAACGGTCTCGGCCCATCTCAACGGCGGCTTCGCCCGCGCCGCCGATCTGAAAGCTGCCGATGTGATGACGGATATTACCGGCGCCGAAAACCTGGTCGACGCCGAGGAAGGTGCCGTCAGCCATATGAACGACGACCACGCCGAAGCGGTGCGGCTCTACGCCACCAAGCTCCTTGGCGCCGAAGACGGACCCTGGCGGCTCACCGGGCTCGACCCCGATGGCCTCGACCTGGCGCGCGGCGACGCCACCTTGCGCCTGCCGTTCCCGCAGCGTGTCACAAACGCCGAGCAGTTGCGCAAGGTGGTGGTGGAATTGGCCGCCAAGGCGCGGGCCGGCTAGGCATTCTCTGCCAAAAAAAGCGCCGGCAATAGAACGTACCCATGCAGCCCGAAACGGGCCGGCGTCCGCTGCGCTGCAACACAGGAACGCGTGCAATCCTATCCGGTTAGGCTTGAGGCCGACTTGGTCTTGGCAGATGCTGTGAGGCTCGATATAGGGTCGCACGCTTGCCGGCGGGCGGGTTAATATTCAGCGTCGCAAGCCGGCGGCCAAGAGTTGGCGGCGAAGGCTCCGGCGCAATCAGCGGATTTGCGATACGATCGGGCCAAGAGATCGAGCGCACGAGGCGGAGGCTTAGGTGAAGGAAACGGGTTCGAGGAACGGCGCCCACGGCGCCGACAAATTCGGCTTTAAAGATCTCGCCGGCGTCCACTGGAATTTGCCCGACACCATGCTGGTCGAGCATGCCATCGCCAACCGCGAAGGCTCACTGGTGCAAGGCGGCGCGTTCTGCGCCGAGACCGGCCATCACACCGGCCGCTCGCCCAAGGACAAACATACGGTGGTCGATGCGACGACCGAAAACACCGTGTGGTGGGACGGCAATCGCAAACAGAGCAAAGAACAGTTCGACAATCTGCTCCACGATTTTATCGCCCACGCCAAGGGCAAAACCCTGTTCGCACAGGACCTCTATGGCGGCGCCGATCCACAATACCGCATCAAGGCCCGCGTCTTCACCGAGCTCGCCTGGCATTCGCTGTTCATCCGTCAGCTTCTGATCCGTCCCGAACATGCGGAGCTTGCCGGCTACGTGCCCGACATGACGATCGTCGACATGCCGTCGTTTCGGCCGGACGCCAAGCGGCACGGCGGCCGCGAAAACTCCGACACCATGGTGGCGATCGATTTCACCCGCAAGATCGTCCTGATCTGCGGCTCGTCCTACGCCGGCGAGATAAAGAAGGCGGTGTTCACGACATTGAATTTCTACCTGCCGGCGCAGGGCGTGATGCCGATGCATTGCTCGGCCAATGTCGGCAAGAACGGCGACGTCGCGCTGTTCTTCGGCTTGTCGGGCACCGGCAAGACCACGCTGTCGGCCGATCCGAACCGCACCCTGATCGGCGACGACGAGCATGGCTGGAGCGAAAACGGCGTGTTCAATTTCGAGGGCGGCTGCTACGCCAAGTGCATCAAGCTGTCGAAGGAAGCCGAGCCGGAAATCTACGCCGCCACCAATCGCTTCGGCGCGGTGCTGGAGAACGTCGTCTTCGATCCCGCAACCCGCGTCTGCGATTTCGACAGCGACAAGCTCACGGAAAATACCCGCTCGGCCTATCCGATCGAATTCATGCCGCTGGCGTCGAAAACCGGCCACGCCGGCCAGCCGAAGAACATCGTCTTCCTCACCGCCGACGCCTTCGGCGTCATGCCGCCGATCGCAAAGCTGACGCCGGCGCAGGCGATGTACCACTTCCTGTCCGGCTACACCGCCAAGGTCGCCGGCACCGAGAAAGGTCTGGTCGGGGTCGAGCCGGAATTCTCGACCTGCTTCGCCGCGCCGTTCCTGCCGCGGCCGCCGGCTGAATACGGCAATCTGCTGCGCGACCTGATCAAGAAGCACAATGTCGATTGCTGGCTGGTCAATTCCGGCTGGACCGGCGGCATCTACGGCACCGGCCGCCGCATGCCGATCAAGGCGACGCGCGCGCTGGTCACCGGCGCGCTCGATGGCTCGTTGAAGAACGCTAGCTATCGCACTGATCCGTACTTTCGGCTTCGCCGTACCGACCTCGGTGCCCGGCGTCGAGCCGCATCTGCTTTATCCGATGAAGACCTGGAAGGACAAAGCGGCGTTCGACGAGACCGCGCGGAAACTCGTGCGCATGTTCCAGGACAATTTCGTCAAATACGAAAAGCACGTCGACGCCGACGTCCGCGCCGCGGCGCCCGAGGTGCGGCTCGCGGCGGAGTGATGTTGCTTCCCGATCGGGCGGTCTTTACAAACGGCGGTCGCGAGACCGCCGTTTTTCATTTCAGGTGAGGCAGCGATGCAAAAAATCCAACTCGGCCGCAACGGCCCCATGGTCTCCGCCTTCGGCCTCGGCTGCATGGGCATGTCGGGCGGCTATGGACCGGCCGACGAGAAAGAGTGCATCGCCACCATCCATGCCGCGCTCGAGGCCGGCGTCACCATGCTCGATACCGGCGACTTCTACGGCATGGGCCAGAATGAGATGCTCATCCGCGAGGCGCTCAAGGGCGGCAAGCGCGAGCGCGCTTTCATCGCCGTGAAATACGGCTCGATGCGCGGGCCGGATCTGAAAATTCTCGGCGATGACGGCCGGCCGAACGCGACCAAGAATTATCTCGCCTATTCGCTGCGCCGGCTCGGCACCGACTATGTCGATCTCTATCAGCCGTCCCGCGTCGATCCCGACGTGCCGTTCGAGGATACGATCGGCGCCATCGCCGACATGGTGAAGGCCGGCTATGTGCGCCACATCGGCGTGTCGGAAACCTCCGCCGCCAGCGTGCGGCGGGCCCATGCGGTGCATCCGATCGCCGCGCTGCAGATCGAATATTCGCTGTTCTCCCGCGGCATCGAGCGCGACATCCTGCCGACGTTGCGTGAGCTCGGCATTGCGCTGGTCGCCTACGGCGTGCTGTCGGGCGGCCTGATCAGCGACCGCGCCGACGCGGCGCGGACCGCGGCGAGCGAAATCCGCACCCGCAAGCCGCGGTTCTTCAAAGAAAACTTCGAGAAGAACATCGCGCTGGTCGAGGCGCTCGGCAAGATCGCGCGCGAAAAGAACGCCACCACGGCGCAGCTTGCCTTTGCCTGGGTGAAATCGCGCGGCGACGACGTCGTGCCGCTGATCGGCGCCCGCCGCCGCGACCAGCTCAAGGAAGCGCTCGGCGCGCTCGACGTGAAACTATCGCGCGACGACCTCGCGCGTATCGAGCAGGCGGTGCCGGCCGACGCCGTCGCCGGCACGCGTTACATGCCGGCCGTGCTCGCGCATATGGACAGCGAACACGCCGGCTGAGCTAATCGGGAACCAGCACCTGACGCCGGCGATTGCTCGCGGCATGAGCATCCCAGGCGGCGCCGATTTCCGAGAGCGGTCGGGTCTCGATGTCCAACGCGATCTCACCCGCGGCGGCGAGTCGGCACAGCTCCGCATAAGCCTCCGCCTGTATTTCGACGGGTGCGTGGTAATAGCCGAACCCCATGATGTCGATGCAGCTACGCCGGATGGTCGCGCCGGGCACTGTCATGGCCGGCCCTGCTCTCGTGCCGATGTGGACCAGGCGGCCATAGGTCGCCAAGGCTTCAAGCGCCGCCTCGGCCGGCGCGCCGCAGACATAATCCATGACCAGGTCGACGGCGCCGCCGGCGGCATCGCGGTAGGCGGCAACGAGGTCGGTCGCCGCCGCAAGATCGACGGTTTCGTCGGCGCCGAGGCGTTTGGCGCGTTGCAACGCTTCGCGGTTGCGGCCTGCGGCGATGACCCGGCCGGCGCCGAGCCGCTTCGCCGCAGTCACCGCGATCAGACCGGAGACGCCGGTGGCGCCAAGAATCAGCACCGTCTCGCCCGGCCGCATCCGCCCGCGCCAGGACAGCCCGAGCCACGCGGCAAGTCCGGCATTGCCGAGCGCCGCCGCGACGTCGTCGGCGACACCATCGGGGACCGGAAAGGCAAAGCGCGGATCGATCAGCGTGCGCTCGGCCATCGAGCCGAACGGAGCGACCGGTGCGTTGAGATTGAAGTAGATGCGCCGGCCATCGCTCCGCCGCGCGACGCCTTCCCTGCCCAACACGAAAGGGCCCTCCGGCATCGTGACGTAATGAGCGCGCCGGGCGACGACCTTGTCGAGTCCGCTCAAAGCGGCGGCCAAAACCTCGACGACAAGCGCTCCGTCAATCGCTTCAGGATCCGCAAACCGATCGTAGACAGGCCGCTGATCGTCTTTCATCACCGCCGCCTGCATGTCGCCCCCTGCGATGGTCCTTGCGGTGGCAGAAACTGCGACGTCGGCGCTTTCGCTACATCGGATTGATGCCGAGCTGCTTGGCGAAGGCGGCGATCTTGGCGCGCTGGTCGTCGATCGATTTGCCGAACTCTTCCGGCCCGCCGATATTGGTGAGCTGCCCGGTAGCGGTCAGTCGGTCCTCGATGGTCGGATCGACAACCGCGCGAATGTCGGCGGTGATGCGCTGGCGCAGCTCGAGCGGCATTCCCGTTGGTCCAAACAATCCGACCAGGCCGTCGATGGTCAGCGCCGGGTAGCCTGCTTCCGCGACCGTGGGAAGGTTCGGCTGGGTCGGCGCGCGCACCGAGTTGGTCACGGCCAACAGCTTGATCTTGCCGGACTGAAGCTGCGGCCGCACGATCGCCAGCGCCGCCTCGTAAACCTGCACGCGGCCTTCGGCGAGATCGTTGGCGGCATCGACCGGATTGCGGTACGGCACTTTGTTGATGTTCATCCCTTCCTGCTTGAGCCAGCCGGCAAAGACGAAATCGAGCGCGCCGGTGACTCCCGCCCAATTCAGCTTGCCCGGTTCCGCGTGCGCCATGGCGGCAAGCTCTTTCAACGAATTGACGTTCAAGCTCGCCGGCACCGAAATGGTGATGATGGTGTTGGACACCCGGGTGATCGGCACCAGGTCGCTCGGCTGATAGGGCAGGTTGTCGTGCAGGTACGGATGCGCCGTAAACGAGGATGACGGCGAAAACAGCAGCACGTGATCGTCGTGCGCCGTGACGAAGGCATTGATCGCCACGATGGCATCGCCGCCGGGGCGATTTTCGACGACCACCGGCTGGCCCCAGCGCTGGGAGAGGCGGTCCGCCAACAGCCGCGCGCCGATGTCGGAGCCGCTGCCGGCGCCGAGCGTGAGGATGAATTGGACCGGCCGGGTCGGCCATTTGGTCTCGGCCGAGGCCATAAAAGTGACCGCCGCGATGGCAATCAGCGCCAAGGCGACAGCGAACAAGTAACGCAGGCGCATGGTCTCCCCCATTTGGCGTCACGCGCGTCGTGGCGTGGACGGTCGCAGGATACAAAAAAGCCGCGGCGACGGCAGCTTGGCCGCGAATGTCATATTGCCGCGTACCGGCGCTACGATTCCGGCTGCATCTCGCGCCCGGCGCGGCGCGCCCAGTTCTCCCAGGCGCGGTTGAGCGTGTAGGCGCTGACGCGCGAGGCGATCTTGTCGACCTCGCCGGGGGTGAGGAATTTTATCTCGCCCATGGGCATCGCCTGCATTTGCAGCTTGGCGCCGAGCTCGAGATAGACCGAGACGAACACCGCGTGCCGCACCGAGCGGCCGACCACGGTGGCGCCGTGACCGCGCATCAGCGCCGTCGGCTTGGCGTCGATGAGCTTGGCGAGGTCGCGGCCCATGGCCATGTCGCTGACCAGGAGGGCGGTGTCGCCGAACTTGTCGTGGGAATCCCAGACCGGCACTTCGTGGCCCATCGAGGCGCACATGTGCAGCAGCGGTTTCAGTTTCTTCTCGGTGACGCCGAACGGGATCGTGCTCGGCGAATGGTTGTGCACCACGGCATGCACGTCCGGCCGCGCCTCGTAGATCGCGCCGTGGATGAAGCGCTCCAGATAGGGCGCGCGGCCGCGCTCGTCGATCGCCGTGCCGTCGAAAGTATATTCGACGATGTCGTCGCGCTCGATGCGCTCCGGCGCACGCGCCCGCGACAAGAGATAATGTTGCGGATTGTCGGGGTGGCGAGCGCTGACATGGCCGAATGAGTCGACGATGCCCTCGTTGGCCAGGATGCGATTGGCGGTCACCAGTTCTTCGAGAATGAAATCGAGCTTGCTCATTGCGCGCCTCTCCCTTGTCGGGGCGCGATCCTATGGGCCGCTATGGGGTTTGTGAACCGCCGTTCGGCAGCGCCGCTATGCACAAGACCGCTATGCGATGGGGCGGCAGTGCGTCGCGGGACGGCGCCACCGATCTGCGCTATGCCAAGCTGACACCGCGCCTGAATTCAGGAACCTGAGCCATGCGAAGATATGTAGCGATTGCAGGATTCGGCCTCCTGCTCGCGGCCACCGCCGCGGGCGCGCAGGCCCAAAATTTTCCCGATCATCCGATCCGGGTCGTCGTATCGGTGCCGGCGGGCGGCGGCGTCGATAGCGTCACCCGGATCGTCACTGCGAAAATGAGCGCCGTGTTGGGCCAGCCGCTTGTCGTCGAGAACAAGGCCGGTGCCGGCGGCAGCGTCGCGGCCGAAGCGGTGTTCAAGGATGCGCCCGATGGCTACACCTTGCTCGCCTCGCAGCCGGCGCCGATCACCACCAACCCGTTCCTCTACAAGTCGCTGAATTACGATCCGGCGCAGCTGACGGCGATTGCGATCATGTCGCATGTGCCGAACGTGATTCTGGTGCGCGAGGGTTTGCCGGTCAAAACGGTGCAGGAGCTGATCGCCTACGCCAAGGCCAATCCGGGCAAGCTCAATTATGCGTCGCAGGGCATCGGCACGACCTCGCACCTGACCGCGGAACTGTTTCAGACGCTGACGCAAACCAAGCTCGTCCATGTGCCGTACAAGGGCACGGCGCCGGCGCTAACCGACCTGCTCGCCGGCAATGTCGATCTCATGTTCAACGAGCTGGCGACCTCGCTTCAACAGCACAAGGCGGGTAAGGCGAGGATCCTCGCGGTGCTGACCAAGGAACGCATCGCGGCAATCCCGGATGTTCCGACCATCGCGGAGGCCGGCGTGGCAGGCTGCGAGTCCGACACCTGGCACGCTTTGACCGCGCCGCCGAAGACGCCGGCCGGCGTCGTCGCCAAGCTCAATGACGCCGCCAACAAGGCGATGAAGGACCCGGAACTTGTGGAACGGTACAAAGCGCTCAGTATCAGTCCGGGCGGCGGCACGCCCGCCGAGATGGACGCCTTCCTCAAGGCCGAGACCAAGCGCTGGGGCGATGTGATCCATACCGCCGGCATCCAGCCGCAATAGTTATTGGTGTCAGCTGCCGGTCGCCTGCGGCGCCGGTATGACGATCCGGTAAATTCCGCTCACGCGCTCTTGCTTGCCCACCAGCGCCGGCGTATCGATAAAACTCCGCTCGGAGTGTTGCGTCGATACGGTCATGCCCGCCGCTTTATTCAAACTGTTCAATGATCGGGACGCGGAGCTCGGCACCAAGGTTGTCGGCATCTTTTGTCTGCTGATCGCCGCCAATGTTCTGGCCTGGGTTTGGGCGCTGATCGCGTTTCGCGATTATCCGGTGCTGGTCGGCACCGCCTTACTGGCCTATGCGTTCGGTCTTCGCCACGCCGTCGATGCCGACCATATCGCGGCCATCGACAACGTGACGCGCAAGCTGATGCAGGAAGGCAAGCGGCCGATCGGCGTCGGTTTCTTCTTCTCGCTCGGCCACTCGACCGTGGTGGTGCTCGCCTCCGCCGTCATCGCGCTGACCACCAGCGCGCTCGAAGGCCGCTTCGACGGCTTCAAGCTCGTCGGCGGCACCATCGGCACGCTGGTCTCGGCGATTTTTCTGTTTGTCGTCGCCGCCGCCAATTTCGTCATTCTATTATCGGTCTATCGCACCTTCCGGGAGGTGCGCCGCGGCGGCGCCTTCGTCGAGGAAGACCTTAATCATCTGTTGGCGCAGCGCGGCGTGCTGGGCCGTCTGTTCCGGCCGATGTTCCGGCTGATCTCGCGCAGCTGGCACATGTATCCGCTGGGTTTCCTGTTCGGGCTGGGTTTCGATACCGCGACCGAGATCGGCGTGCTCGGCATCGCCGCGGCGCAGGCCTCGAAAGGCTTGCCGATCTGGTCGATCATGGTTTTTCCCGCGCTGTTCACCGCGGGCATGTCGCTCGTCGACACCACCGACGGCGTGCTGATGCTCGGCGCCTATGGTTGGGCCTTCACCAAGCCGATCCGCAAGCTCTACTACAATCTGACGATTACATTCGTGTCAGTGCTGGTCGCCGTGTTGATCGGCGGCATCGAAGCGCTCGGCCTGTTGGCCGATCGATTGAATCTCGATGGGCCGTTCTGGCTCTATATCGGCACGCTGAACGACCATTTCGGCAGCCTCGGCTATCTCATCATCGCGATCTTCGTCGTGAGCTGGCTTGTCTCGATCGCCGTCTACCGGCTGGCGCGGTTCGACCGCAGCGAAAGCCGCGTCAACGCCAGTGCCTGAGCATGATCCCGAAAAAGCTCGTCCTCGGACATGATCCGAGGATGGGCACCGGTTTTCGGAAAAGATCCTGCTCCATCAAAACGCTAGAGTGCAATCGCTTCAGTATGAAGCGATTGCACTCTAGCGGAAGCAGCGGCAAAGCGCCGCTTGTGGCCACGGCGCCGAAACCTAGATAAAGTGCCGCAAGCAACGCACGAAGCAGCCCCCATGGCGAACGATCAAGACCAGCCGGAACTGCCTCGGGTCAAGCCCGAGATCATTCCGCCGGACCGCCAAGAACGCGGACCAGGAAACGGACCCGACTGGCGGCGCGCGGCCTGGCGCCCCTTTGGGCAGAACGAGACGGCCGGCATGCATCGCGTCTATGTCACGCGGATCGGGCCGTTTGGCTTCGCCATGCTGACCTTGGCGTTCGCCATCCTCGCCGCGGCATTCTTGTTGATCTTCGCCGGCGCGATTTTAATCTGGCTTCCCGTGGTCGCCTTGCTGATCGTCGTTGGCGCCATTTACCGCTTTTTGCGCTGACCCCGCGCCGTCGGTTGGACGGCGAGCCCCGTTTTTTTGACGGCCGGACACGCCGAATACACGCGGCGTTAACCTTAAGTCTTTATGAATTGATTAACCATATCGCGTTGCGTGGTTGTGCCACAGTGGCATGACCTTGATGGCGCATGTGGCGGGCCACCATGTACGCGGCCAGCCGTCCGCGGTGTCGAGATTAGAGTGAATGTTTGAAGCGTCGAGTCATATGCCGTCGGCGGTGGTCTCAAGGCGCGATCTGAGCCTGGGCTTCGCGTCTCTTCCCCCGATCGACGTCCAAAAAATTTGGTCCATCCTGTGGCGGGGCAAAACCACGATCCTGCTGTCGACGGTGGTTGCGGTCGGACTGGCGGCTCTTTTCGTGCTCCTGGTGCCGCACAAATACACCGCAACGACGCAGATTCTCATCGATCCGACCGATCTGCGCGCGGTCCAAAACGACATCGCGCCGACCATTCCGCAAAGCGATGCCGCCGTGCTTCAGGTCGAGAGCCAAGCGCGCGTGATCGCCTCCGACAACATACTGCGCCGCGTCGTCGCTTCGGAAGGCCTCGACCACGATCCGGAATTCATGCGCGGCGCGTTGGCGCAGCAATACGGCCCGCTCGCCGCGCTGAGCGAGTTGCAAAAGCACCTTCAGGTGAAGCGCTCCGAGCGCACCTATGTGGTCGACGTCAGCGTCACCAGTGAAGACCCGGCAAAGGCCGCGCGCATCGCCAATGCCATCGCGCAAACCTATCTTACCGAGCAGACCGAAGTGCGGTCCAATGCCGCGCGCCAAATTTCGCAATCGCTGACGGGGCGGCTCAAGGAGCTGCAGACCCGCGTGCGCGACGCCGAGCAAAAGGTCGAGGCCTACAAGGCGAGCCACAATATCGTCGGCGCCAACGGCGAGCTGGTCAACGAGCAGCAACTTACAAACTTGAACTCCCAGCTCAGCTTGGCGCGCGCGCGCACTTCGGAAGCGAAGGCGCGTCTCGATCAGGTTGAAAGCGTACTGCATTCGAAAACGCCGATCGGCGCCTTTCCGGAAGCGGTGCAGTCGCAGACCATCAGCCTGTTGCGCAGCCAATATGCCGAGATCATGCGCCGCGACGCCGAGCAGAAGTCCTCGCTCGGCGAGCGTCACCCCGCGGTCATCGAGATCGAGGCGCAGGGAGCGCGGCTGCAGAAGCTGATCGAAGACGAGGTCACCCGCATCGCGCAGTCCGATCGCGCCGAATACGAGCGCGCCAAAGCCGACGAGGACATGCTGTCGCGGCAGGTCGATGCGCTCAAGAACACCGCGGTCAGCACCAATGAATCGCTGGTCGGCTTGCGCGAGCTCGAGCGCGACGTGCAGGCGAGCCGCGCGGTCTATGAATCGTTTCTGGTCCGCTCCCGCGAAACCGGCGAGCAGGAGCAGGTCGATACCAAGAACATTCGCATCATCTCCAAGGCCGACCGGCCGATATACCGCAGTTCGCCGCCGCCGAGCTTGGTTCTCGGCTTGGCGGCGATGTTGCTCGGCTTCGCTTCGGGCGTCGGCATCGTCATCATGCAGGGGTCGACCGAAGACGCCGCGCCGCGGCCGGCTAAAACGCGATCAAATCCGCAAGCGAAGACGCCGGCCAATTTCGGCAGGCTGGGCGCGTTCGCCAAAAAATTATGGGAGACGCCTGAGCCGCCGCCCGCCATCACGGTGCTGGCGACATTGCCCAACGTCGATATCGCGTTCGGCTTGGATGCGGTGGAAGACCCGCATTCGCGTTTCGCCCGCGAAATCCAGAAAGTGTACGAGGCCGTACGCGCAAGCCACAAAAAGCGCGGTAATCCGAGCGTTCTTGTCGTCGCCGCCGACGATGAAGACGACACCGCGTCGGTCGCGCTGATGCTCGCCGCGGCGGCTGCGGCGACCCAGCGCGTCTTGCTGATCGATACCGACCTCAAGCGCCGGACGCTGTCGGCGATCGACGCCGATGAAAGCGAAGCCGGGCTGGTCGACGTCGCCGTCGGCCGGCTAGAGCTCTCCGACGTGATCGTTCGCGACCGCGACACCAACGTCAATCTGCTGCCGTTCGTTTCGCCGAACAGCCGACGCGATCGCCGCATCAGCGACGCCGACATCAAAGACGCCTTCGACAAGACCAAACGCTTCGACATGGTGATCGTCGCGGCGGTCGACGTGGCCCGCGACCCAAGCGCCCGGTTCTTCGCCGGACTGGTCGATCATATCGTGCTGGTCGCCAGAGCCGACGAGCGCGACGACGATGCCGTCGAATTGTTCGTCGCCCGGCTGGGTGCCGATGCGCAAAAAGTCGTGGGCGCGGTGCTGACCGGCGTCGAAGCAGCCTGAAGGTCGGCGCGGCCGCGCCAACGAGGAAAGTCGTCGTGGCGAATATCGGCTATCTTCCGCGGCAGGATTTTGCGGTCGAAAGGACCAGCCCTGCCGATATTCTGATCCGCAGCGTGCTGATCGCCGCGGTATTTCTGTCATTGTGGGTCTCGTTCCGTCCCTTTGCCCCTCTGGATGAACCGATCCCGGTCACCGATGTGGGCAACCTCGTCAATCAGCTCGGCTATTCGACCTTGTTCGTGCTGCTCGCCGCGTGGAATCTTCTGCATCAGCCGCAGCGGCTGTTGCTGCTGGTGCGGCCGGTCCTGATCGCGACATTGTGCTGGTTCGCCTTGTCGGTCGCCACCTCCTGGGATCCGGCGCTGTCCGCCCGCCGTCTTGCTTTTGCGCTGGTGACCATCGGCATCGCCGGCATGGTGCTGTTGGTGCCGAAGAGCCCGCGGCACTTCGCCGACGTGCTGGCGGTGGTGGTGATGATCGTGCTCGTCGCCTGCTACCTCGGCGTCCTCCTGGTGCCGCCGCTGTCGATCCACCAGGCGTCGGACGTGCTCGAGCCCGAGCTTGCCGGCGATTGGCGCGGCGTGTTCGGTCACAAGAACGAAGCCAGCGCGGCGATGGTGCTGTTCGTTTTCATCGGCATATTCATCGCCCGCGTGCGCAGTCTCGGTCTCGGTATCATCATCGTCGCGCTGGCGCTGCCGTTTCTTTATTTCACCCATTCGAAAACTTCGATTGCGGCGCTGCCGCTGGCGTTGATCGTCTCCATCGTCATGGCGCGCGCGGCTAAGCCGGCCAACGGTGTCGGCGTCGCGTTGTCGCTCCTGTTCGCCCTGAATCTTCTCTCGATCGGATCGATCTACATCCCACCGATCCACGCCCTGGTCGAAGCGATCATGCCGGACGCCACTTTTACCGGCCGCACCGACATCTGGAAATTTGCCGTGGATCACGTGTTGCAGCGGCCGATCACCGGCTACGGCTTCGCAACGTTCTGGGGCACCGAGCAGGTCGTCTACGGCATGACCGGCGCGACCTGGGCCAATACCGCGAGCCACGCCCACAACGGCTTCGTCGACTTGGCGCTGACCGTCGGCATTCCCGGCTCGGCGCTGGTGACGATGTGGCTCATCGTGCTGCCGCTGTTCGACTATTACCGCGCGTCGGACGAGCCGGAGAGCGCAGCGCTGAAGATGCTGTTCCTGCGCATCTGCCTGTTCGCGGCTTTCGAATCCTGCTTCGAGACGATATTCACCCAATTGGGCGCGATGTGGCTGATCCTCATCGCCGCGGCGTTTGGGCTGCGCTTCCTGGCGGTCTCGCGCGTTTCCCGCTAAGGCCGCGCCGGACGCTGCCAAACCCTTAAGCCTAATTTCCAATTAACCTTTATTTTCCATGGCTTAGCTCATAACTATGACGCCCAAGGAGCTTAAGCGCCATGCCGGCACAAACCGGCCTTCTCTGCTTTGACGCCGTAGCCGAACCGAAGTGGGAAGTGCCGGTCGCCACGATCGGTGGGCTGCCCGTTGCGGTGATCGACCGCGCCCGCTCGGCGGCCCTCATGGTCGATACGGCACTGGCCCGGCGCAACACCGCGCAACGTCCGCTGGTCTTCACGTCCGCCAACGGCCAGGTGCTCTCGATGTGCGCCCGCGACGCGCGGATCCGCGATCTCTTCCTCGACGCCGATCTCATTCATGCCGACGGCATGCCGCTGGTCTTTGCGTCACGCTTTCTCAACAAGACGCCGCTGCCGGAGCGGGTCGCAACCACGGATCTGTTCCACGACACGGCGATTGTCGCGCAGCAGCGCGGCGCCAGTATTTATCTGCTGGGAGCGACCAAGGCGGTCGTGGATCAAGCCGTGCGTCGCACCCGAGAACTTTATCCCAGCCTCAAGATCGCCGGATACGGCAGCGGCTACTTGCGCCGCGACGGCGACGAGGAGCGGATCATCGCCGATATCAATCATGCCCAGCCGGATATTCTTTGGCTCGGCCTCGGCGCGCCGGCTGAACAATCGTTCGCCGCGCGCAATCGCGACCGGCTGCACGGCGTCGGGCTGATCAAAACCTCCGGCGGCCTGTTCGACTTCCTCTCCGGCAAGAATTCGCGGGCGCCGGCCTGGATGCAACGGCTCGGGCTGGAATGGGCTTATCGGATCTACCTTGAGCCGCGGCGTCTCGCCGGCCGCTATCTCATGACCAATCCGCACGCGATTTTTCTGTTGCTGACGCGGACCGGACGAACCGAGAGTGGCCCGATGACACGGAGCGTCTCTGCGCCATGACCGAGTCGCCGGCGCCTCATGTCTGTCTGTGCGTGCCGACGTTCCGCCGCCCCGACGGGCTGCGCAAGCTGCTCGCCCATGTCGAGCGGTTGAACTATGCGGGCGCGATCGACGTCGTCGTCGTCGACAATGATGCCGAAGGCCGCGCCGGCGCGGCGGTTGTCGAGCAGATGGCGCGGACGTTCCGTTTGCCGCTCACCTGCATCGTCGAGCCGCGCCGCGGCCAGACCTACGCCTATAACCGCGCCTTTGCGCATGCCTGCCGCACAGCGCCGGCGCCCGAATATGTGGCCGTGCTCGACGACGACGAATATCCCGATCGGAACTGGCTCGCCGAAATGATCCGGGTCGCGGGAGAGTACGGCGCCGATATCGTCGGCGGGCCGGTCTTTCCGGTGTTCGATAATCCCGACCATTGGCTGGCCAAGAGCGGCTTCTACGCGCCGAGCCGCAATGCCACTGGGCCGGTGTCGATGATCTACGGCGCCGGCAACATGCTGATCCGGCGCGGCGTGCTGGAACACTATCTCGACGAGCCTTTTGCGCACGCTTACGCGTTCACCGGCGGCAGCGACTACGATTTTTTCTGGCGCTGCCGCAACGACGGCCGCAGCTTCGCCTGGGCCGACAATGCCCACGTGTTCGAGACGACGCCGCCGTCGCGCACCACGGTCGGCTATGTGCTGCGCCGCAAGTTCCGCAACGGCACCGAAGCGACCCGGCTGGAGCGCAAATTCTTGGGAACGCTCGCCGGCACGCTGCGCCGCTGGTGCATCGGCCTTGGCCTGCTCGGCCTCGGCATCGCCTCGCTGCCGCTCGCCGCGCTACGCGGCCGCCGCGCCCTCATGGCAAGCCTGATCCGCGCGGCGCGCGGGGCGGGCCGCCTCGCTGCCGAATTCGACCTGCATTACGAGCAATACCGCTAGCCCCGAAATCTTCGCGAGTTTCGACCGGCGCGGCCGCCGTTAACGACACGCGGCACAGCGTTAACGCCTGCGAACAATTAGGATTAACGATTCACGACGATCGGCGAACTGCCGGTAAATCGCAAACGCGCGATGGACGGATAAGCCGGCAAACACTTATACCTTTCAGGGGCCCTGAAATGCCGATGTCGCAAGCATGAACCGAACACAACAACACTCCAGCTTGCCGGTTTCCGAAGACTTCACCGTGCCGATCACGCTGCCGCGTGCGCCCGGCTTCGCTGAAGCGCCATATCAAATGCTGGCCGGGAAGCTCACGCGACTCCTGGCGCGCAATCTGCCGACGAAAAAACTGACCATGCGCAATACACGGCCGCTGGTCTCGTTCACGTTCGACGACGCGGCGGCAACGGCGTGCACCGCCGGCGCCGCGCTGCTCGAGCAAGTTCACGCCCGCGGCACCTTCTATATCTCCGGCGAGAAATGCGGCAAGCCCAGTCCCACCGGACGGCTTGCGACCGCCGAGCAGTTGAAGGCCTTGCACGGCAACGGCCACGAGATCGCGTGCCACACCTTTTCGCACACGCCGGTCGTCGGCATCAGCCGGCAAGCGCTGGAGAGCGACCTCGAGCGCAATCTTTGCTTCCTGCATAGCGCCGTCGGCCAGATCCCAGTCCGCAACTTCGCCTATCCGTACGGCGACATATCGTTCTCCACCAAGCGCTATCTCAGCGAGCGCTACGATTCCTGTCGTGCGACGACCCCCGGCGTGAATGCCGATGTCGCCGATCTCGGCGTGTTGAAATCCAACGCGCTGGAACAGACGTCGATCGGCCGCCAGGGCGTTTCGCACCTCATCACCGAGACGGTGCGGCGCAACGGCTGGCTGCTGTTTGCCAGCCACGACGTCAACGACGTGCCGAGCCAATACGGCGTGCGGCCTGAACTCCTTACTTTTGCCTTGCGAAGCGCACTCGCCGCCGGGTGCCGGCTTGTCACCGTCGCGCACGCGCTTTGCATCCTGCGCGGCGAAGAGCCCGACGGAGAGGCGGCGTGACATGAACACGGTCGCCCTGATAACGCCGACCTATTCGCACGATCTGGAGCGCTGCAAGCTATTGTGCGAGAGCGTCGATCGCCACGTCGGCTCTTTTACCAAACACTATCTCATCGTCCCCGACGACGAGCTGGCGCTGTTCGCCAAGTTCGACAAGGGCCGGCGCCAGGTGCTGCCGCTGTCACAACTGCTGCCGTCCTGGCTCAAGCCGCTGCCCCGATTCATCCGCCGCAACAACCGGCAATATTGGTGGTCGACGCGCGGCAAGCCGGTCAACGGCTGGCACGTGCAGCAATTCGCCAAGATCGCGACCGCCCAAATCATCCCGGAGACCGTGAGCTGCATGCTCGACTCCGACGTGGTGTTCTTCCGGCCGTTCGACCTGTCGGGGATGGCGCAGCCACATCCGACGCCGCTCTACATCAGGCCGCGCGAGGTGACCGCCGCGCTGACCGATCATTGCGACTGGGTGCGATCGAGCCATCGTCTGCTCGGTCTGGAACGGCCCTCATTCCCGGCCGACGATTTCATCGGCCACATCATCTTCTGGAACCAGCAGGCCGTGCGCGCGATGACCGCGCGTATCGAAGAAGTGACCGGGCTGGAATGGAACGACGCGCTTTACCGCGCCCACGCCATATCCGAGTACATGCTTTACGGCTTTGCCGTTTGCGGCGACGCCGAGTTGCTGCGCCGCCATCGCTGCACCACGCAATCACCGTGTTTCAGCTATTGGGACCGGGAGCCGCTCGACAAAGCCGCCCTCGACACCATGCTCAAGGCGGTGCCCGAGCATTGCGTGGCGTTTTCATCGGCGTCCATCAACGGCACCTCCGTGGATGACGTTCGCGCCGCGGTCGAGCGATTAACCAATCCGCAACAGGCATGGACCGGCCGGACGGCGCCGCCGGTCGCGCCGACACGGACGCTTGAACATCAATTTAATAATTTAATTTGACATCAAAAAGCTGGGGTTAAGAAACCCAAGCTATAGCTTCCAAGCCATGCTCGTCGGACAGACCGCGATCAATTTCGCCGCCAACGTCATCTCGGCTGCGTTTGGTCTCATCAACGTCGTAGTTTTCACGCGGCTGTTCGCCCCAGCCGAGTTCGGCACCTATGTGCTCGGCATGGGCTTCGGCACCATCGCCTCTACCTTCATGACCACGTGGTTGCGGCTTCCCATCATGCGGGAGCAGGCGCGCGGCGACGGTACCGACATCCGCGGCATCGTCGTGCCGGGGCTGCTGATTTCGTGCCTGTTGGCGCCGATCGCCTATCTCGGCGCCATATTGATCGGGCTCGCCAACGGGCCGGCCTTGGCCGCCGCCGGCCTGGCGGTTGCCGTCAGTTTTTTCGACACCGGCCAGGAACTGCTGCGCGCGCGGCTGCGGGCCTTCACGGTGATGAAGGCGACGATCGTCCGCGCGGTGATGGTTTCCATCCTCGGCGTCGCGGTCTCGGTGGTAAGCCCGTCGGGCGTCTTCCTGCTGGTGTCGTCGGCGCTCGCTTATCTGGTCGCGGCATGGGCCTTCACCCGCGACATATGGGGCGGAGCGACCGTTCATTATGACGGCCGGCGGCTATTCAATATGGCCAAAGCCGGCATCCCGCTGACGGTGTCGCTGACGCTGCTCGCATTATCGAGCGTGATCGACCGCTTCATCATCGCCCATCTCATCGGACCGGCCGCGGCGGGCCAGTACAGCGCCGGCGTCGACCTCGTCCGGCAGTCGCTGATCATTCCGGCGGTGAGCGCCTCGGCCGCCTTCATGCCGCTGGCGGTCCAGATCAATGCCAATCAAGGGCGCGAGGCCGCCCGAGCCCATCTCGACGAGTGCCTTGAATTCCTGCTGGCGATCATGCTGCCGGCCTGCATCGGATTTGCGGTGGTGTCGAGCCACATCGCCAATGTCATTCTCGGCCCCGACTTCCGCAGCATGGCGGTGGAAGTCATGCCGATCGTCTCGGTGGCGGTGATCTTCCAGATCATGTCCTACCAATATCTGCACATCAGCTTTCTATTGTCCGAGCGCAACACGTTCTATCTCTTGAACACCGGCTCGGCGCTGGCGGTCAATCTGGTCGTCAGCTATCTGCTGATCCAGCGCTTCGGCGCCATCGGCGCCGCCTGGGGACGACTGGTGGCGGAGGCGTTCGGGTTCGCTAGCGCGCTATTGCTGACGCGCTGGGCATTCCCGATGCCGGTGTCATATCTGCGGCTGACGCGAGTGCTGATCGCCACCATGGTCATGGCGATCGTGGTGCGTAGCCTCGAGCTTGCGCTTCACCTCGGCGACAAGGATGCGCTTGCCGTGCTGCTGCCCGTCGGCATCGTGACCTACCTGACCATGTGCTGGGTGCTCAACATCGCCAAGAGCCGTCCTCGGCTCAATCGCGGCCTGTTGATCGTGCGTAACGCGCTCGCGCGCTGACAAGAGACTTAAGGCCGCAACGATCGATGCGGCGTGAATTGGCGGCGGCGGAAGCCGCGCTTCGGCAGGCCGCGCACCAGCATCGACAGCGCCAGATCGTAGAGCGGCCCCGGCGAATATCGCAGAAAGAAGTCGTTGTGCGCCTTGGCCCAACGATGCACGCGCCCACGCAGTCCCTGCGAGCCGTAACGCGGCGCCGTGTTGCGGGACCAATGCGCGCTATAGTCGGGCTGCTGCGGCGGCGCGGCAAAGATCGGCACATCGGCGAGCCGTTCGGCGTGCACGAACAAATAGGTCGGCCGGCCGTTGATGAGCTCGACGCGCTCGTCGATGTCATTCGGGTCGGCCGCCTCATACCATCGCGGCCGGCCGACACGCTGCTCGAACACCACGACGCGGTGTACGCAAAACCCGTTCTCGGCCGAAAATACCCGATAGAACAGCTCCGGACTGAACTGATAGAAGCCGTGGCCCATGAAGTTGTTGGCCATGGTGTGGGAAAAGAAATGCCCGCCGACGTCGAGCATTTGCATGCAATTTTGGATCGCCACCGGGAAGTTGAAGATATGCTCCAGCGTGCCGCCGTCGATCACGACGGAGAATTTGCGTTTAAACTCATCGCCGATCGGCACGTTCATGTCGTGGACCAGCGAGGCACCCTCGTAGGCCGAGGCGTCGATGGAAATCGTTTCCTTCGCGCCTAAGCGCTTCAAGAATTCTTCGGCAGTAGCCGTCGCTGCCAGTGCGCACGGTGCGGACCTCGTCATCGGAGACGCGACCGCAGTTCTCCCGGAGCACCGCGGCCAGCGACCGCTGATCGACAAAAAGGTTGAGCCGGCCCAGCGTGGCGGTGCGGCTGAAATCGACGCCGGCCTTGCGGGCACAGCCGAGAAATTCGGCAAAGTAACGATCTATGCCCATGTTGCCTCCTTGCGAAGAGCCGCGTGGGTCGCCGCGGTGGTGGCGCGCCACCATGTATCCCATTCGATCGCCGACGCCTGGCGCTTGCCTTGCTTGGCGACCGCCAGGAGCTGATCGGCAAGGGCGCGCCGATCGGCGCCCTCGGGGATGAACGACAAGACGCCGGTTTCGATCAACCTGGTGAAACCCGCATGATGGGCGAACTCGGCCATCGAGCGTGGCGCCGTGACCACGACTGGCCGATCCGATTGCAGCGTATGAATGACGCTCGACCGGCGCGCCGTCAGGCCTTCGGGGAACAGGAACAGGAAGGAGCCGACTTCCTCGAACAGCGTATAGAGCTCCGCTTCGTCGGCAATGTAGCCGGTGACGATGACCTGATCCTCGATGCCGTATTCGGCCACCTTGGACCAGAACTGTTGCTCGTAGCCGTCGAGCGATTTCATGAAGCTGCCGATGAAAACAATCAGGGCGCGGATGCCGCTGTTGCGCAGATCTGCGCAGACGTCGAGCAGCTCGGTCGCGGCCTTGCCCTTGTAGATCGCGCCGAAATAGCCGATCACCACGTCGCAGCTTTTGGCGGCATCGCGCACACGCAAAACGCGTTCCGTGACGCGCGGCTCGCCGGGGCGGCGGATGGTCGGAGCATTGGGCACCAGCCGGCATTTTCTTGCCGCGCCCATGAGCCAGGGCGTGCCGGCAATCTCGCCGGCGATGAACGGCGACACCACGATGATCGTGCGGCTGAGCATCACGAACGGGGCAAGCGCGAGCCGGCGCATCCAGTGCAGCGCGGACCATTCATGCATGAAAACATTGATCCGGCAGCGCACCACGCACGCGAACAGCAGGACCACCAGCGGCAGCAGCAGCAATCTTTTCCACGCCACCAAGGGCACGCTGAAGACGATCTGATCGGCCGCGGCGATCTTGCGGAAGACGGCGGGCAGATCGCGCCAGCGGCTCGAGACCGCGAGCACCGCGTAGCCGTCGTCCGGATAGTCATTCTGCAACGCGCTCACCAGGAGGCGCGCGAACGACTCGACGCCGCATTCTTCCTTGCTCGGCGTCAGCACGAACAGGCAGCGTTCCTGCGCCGGCCCGGTGGCCGGCAACGGCGCGCTACGCTGAACCGCATCAGTGTTGAATTGGATATTCATGTCGGCAAAGCTTAGCCGCGCTGCGTTAATAAATCGGGTTGCAGGCGGCCGCGTTAACCAACACTCGGCGTGGCGTGAACGCCTAACAACCGCAGAACTCGATGTAATTTCCAACGATCGCATCAGCCCGCCTGGCAATCCGGCGCGAAGTTAACCAATGCCTTCTCGACTACAAAATGCGGTGCCGTGCGTGCTTTGGCGAGCCCGATTTGGGGGTAACGTTACTGGCACGATTCACGGCGGATCAGGGCTGCCTGCGTTAGAATTCGTTTCCTCCGTCGGTGGCGTCGCTGCATTAAGCAAAAGAGCGTAGGCGTGACTGTCATTGATCTGCCACCGCGTGGACGCGCTGCACGCACCTCCTTCGAGGTCGAGCTTCTTGCCGGCGGTAATCTGGCCGCCGCGGATTGGCCCTCGATCGCCGACGTCCGCGATCTGCGGATGTACGTCTTTCAGTCGCGGGAATTTCTCGACGTTTGGCTGGACACGATCGGCAAGGCGAGCCACATCGAGCCCTACTTTATCGTGGTCAGGGACGGCGACGGGCGGCCGGTTCTGTTCCTGCCACTCACCATCGAAACCAAATTCAATGTCCGGCTGCTTCGCTTCATGGATTGCGGCGTCGCCGACTACAACGCGCCGATCGTGGCGGCGGACCGCACCCTGTCGCGCCAGGAATTCCACGACGTGTGGGCGGAAGCTTTGGCGCAATTACCAAGCTTCGACGTCATCGACTTGAAGAAGATCGCAAGCGACGTCGCCGGCGCCGTCAACCCGCTCACTTATCTCGACTGCACGCCCTTTGGCGAAAGCGGCCATGCGATCGTGCTGAACCGGTTGCGCGAACAGACGGATACACGGCGCACGGTTGTGCGGCTGCGGCGCAAGCTGCAAGGCCACGCCAAGGCGCTGAACCGGATCGGCGAGCCGAGTTTCATCGTCAATCCCCCGGCTGCCGAAGCGGCACGAGTGGCGGAGCGGCTGCTTGAGCTCAAGCGCCGAAAGTACCAGCGCACTTCGACGCCGGATTTCCTGGCGACACCCGGCGTCGAGCGCTTTTATCGCGAGATGATGAGCCCGGCCCGGCTCGGCAAAATCAGCCATCTTTCGGCGCTGACGATCGGCGACACCGTCGCGTCGGCGCATCTTGGCTTCATCGGGCGCGGCCGGTTCTATTATATTTTCCCGGCTTACGACACGGCTTTTGGCCGCCACCGCGTCGGCCACCTCTTGTTGCAGCACCTGATCGATCAAACGGTCACGCAGGATTTCGATACTTTCGACCTTGGCGTCGGCGACGACTCCTACAAGAACAAATGGGCGACCCACCACCTCGCCCTCCATAGCCATGAGCGCGCGATAACGGCCGCCGGCCGGGTTTATTTGCAGATGCGGCGGGTCGGCCGTTTCGTCCGCGCGAGCAGTATCCGGACCTGGTTCAAGGCTGCGAGCTGACGAACGGCTTTGGCCCTGCCCGAAATCCGCAACTTATCGTCCGCGAGCCGGCCGCGGCCCTGGGCAGCCACCGCATAAACTGGAATTTATATGCGGACTTCCATAAAGTGCGCCGCGGGACGACGTATTGTCGGGCAAGAGCGACTATCACCTTAACGAACTTTAATACGCCCGACATTGCGCCTTAAGGCCAACCGGGCATAGTCGCGAAGTAGGGCCGTCACTGACAGGTGGGGTAGTGGAACAGTAAATGCATTCCGGGCTTGAGCGAGGGGGGACACAGAGCCGAGTTGATTCGATGGGACCATTGAGAACTGGTCACGGGTCCCGGCGGCTGATTATTTTTTCTGTGATAGGTGTCGCGGCGCTGGCCTTGATTGCCGCGGTTGTGATCTGGCGGCACGGCAAAGCAACTCAGGTAGCTGGCCCGCCGATGGTCCCGGTCACGGTCACCGAAGCGTCCCAGCACGACGTTCCAATCTATTACGACGCGCTCGGCACCGTGCAAGCGTACAACAACGTCGCCATCCGCGCCCAGGTCACCGGCCAACTGATTTCCATCGACTTCCACGAGGGCCAGGAAGTCCGCCAAGGCGACGTGCTGGCGAAGATCGATCCGGCGCCGCTCAAAGCCGCCCTCGACCAGGCCGCGGCCAAAAAGGCCGACGATCAAGCGCAATTGGTCGATGCCCAGAAGGATTATTCGCGGTTCACCACCTTGGCGACCAAGAATTTCGAGACGCAGCAGAACGTCGACCTGCAGCAAGCCAAGGTCGATCATTTCAAGGCTTCGGTCGATGCCGACCAGGGCGCCATCGAGGCGGCGCAGACCCAACTCGCTTATGCGACGATCACGGCACCGATCGACGGCGTCGTCGGCTTTCGCCAGGTCGACGTCGGCAACATCATCCACACCACCGACGCCAATCCGCTCACGGTGCTGACCCAGATCAAGCCGTGCACGGTGATTTTCACGCTGCCGCAGAGCAACCTCGGCCCGGTGCGCGAAGCGATGCTGCACGGCAGCGTTTCCGTTCTCGCCTTCGATCAGAACGACAAGGAGCAGCTTGCCGAGGGCCACTTGCTGCTGATCGACAATCAGATCGATCAGACCACCAGCACGATCCGGCTGAAGGCGGAATTTCCGAATGAGAATGAGCGGCTGTGGCCGGGCGAGTTCGTCCGCATCCGCATCCTGATCACGACCTACAAGGATGCCGTGACCGTTCCGCCGGTCGCGGTGCAGCGCGGCCCGGACGGCTTCTATGTCTGGGTGGTCAAACCCGACAACACGGTCGAGCAGCGTCCCATCGGCGCGCAGACCGTCAATGATGACACGTCGATCGCCACCAAAGGCCTCGCCGCCGGCGAGCGCGTCGTGACCAACGGGCAATCGCGGCTCGACGTCGGCTCGCATGTTGTCATCAAGACCCCAAGTCCGCCGCCGGGCCAGCAGCCCAGCACGCAGCACCAGGCGGACAAGAACTGATGAACGTTTCGGAAGTCTTCATCCGCCGGCCGATCGCCACGTCGCTGTTGATGGCGGCGCTGGCGCTGGTCGGTATCGTGGCCTTTCCGCTGTTGCCGGTGGCGCCGCTGCCGCAGGTCGATTTCCCGACCATCCAGGTCAGCGCCACGGTGCCCGGCGCCAGCCCCGAAACCATGGCCGCGACCGTCGCTACGCCGCTTGAGCGCCAATTTGGCCAGATCGCCGGCGTCGCGCAGATGAGCTCGGTGAATTCGCTCGGCTCGACCGTGGTGACATTGCAATTCGATCTTAACCGCAACATCGACGGCGCCGCGCAGGACGTGCAGGCCGCGATCACCGCGGCCGGATCGAGCTTGCCGAAGAATCTCTCGACGCCGCCGACCTATCGCAAGGTCAATCCCGCGGATTCGCCGATCCTGATCGTGTCGGCGAACTCGGACACGGTGCCGCTGCCCAAGGTCGACGACTTCGCCGAGAACGTCGTCGCCCAGCAGATCTCGCAGATTTCCGGCGTCGCCCAGGTCGCCATCGGCGGTCAGCAGAAGCCGGCCATCCGCGTCCAGGTCGATCCGGCCAAGCTGCAGGCGCGCCAGCTCACGTTGGAGGATGTGCGCACAGCCCTCGCCAGCTCCACGAGCGACGCTGCCAAGGGCACGCTCCTTGGCAAGCAGCAAAGCTTCACCATCGTCGCCAACGATCAACTGACCGAGGCGGACGACTACAACAACGTCGTCATCGCCTACCGCAACGGCGCGCCGGTTCACGTGCGCGATGTCGGCCAGGCCATCGCCGGGCCACAGGACGTGACGCTCGGCGCGCTGCATCGCCAACACATCGCCGTGGTGCTGCTGGTCTTCAAGCAACCAGGCGCCAATGTGATCGACACCGTCGACAACATCAAGAACGCGCTGCAGAGAATGAGCTCGCTCATTCCGCCCGGCATTCACCTCGACATCATCGTCGACCGCACCCAGACCATTCGCGCTTCGGTCAAAGACGTCGAATTTACGCTGCTGTTGTCCTGCGCGCTGGTCGTGCTGGTGATCCTGCTGTTCCTGCGCAGCATCCACGCTACGCTCATTCCCGGCACCGCGGTGCCGTTGTCGCTGCTTGGCGCCACCGCCATCATCTATCTCCTCGGCTACAGCCTGGACAATCTTTCGCTGATGGCGCTGACGATCGCCGTCGGCTTCGTGGTCGATGACGCGATCGTGGTGGTGGAAAACATCTTTCGCCATCTCGAAGCCGGCACCACGCCGCTGCAATCGGCGATCAAGGGCGCGCGCGAGATCGGTTTCACCGTCATGTCGATCAGCGTTTCGCTGATCGCGGTCTTCATTCCGCTGTTGCTGATGGGCGGCGTTGTCGGACGCCTGTTCCATGAATTCGCCATCACCGTCACCGCGGCGATCGCGGTGTCAGTCGTGGTGTCGCTGACACTGACGCCGATGCTGTGTTCGCGTTTCCTGGTCAGCGAGCACGACCGCGAGCACGGCCGCCTCTATCGCGCCATCGAATGGGGGTTCGACAAGATCCTGGACGGCTACCGCCGCGGCCTCGATTTCGTATTGCAGCATCAGTTTCCGACGCTGCTGGTGTTCCTGACGACGGTCGGCATAACCGGCGTGATGTTCGTCATGATACCGAAGGGCTTTTTCCCGACTCAGGATATCGGCATGCTGCTCGGCATTTCGGAGGCCAGCCAGGACATTTCGCCGGAACGGATGCGGGCTATCCAGCGTCAGCTTTCCGCCGTGATCGAGCAAGATCCCGACGTCTCCGACTTCATCTCGTTCTTCGGCCCGAGCTACGGCAATACGCAAAACACCGGCCGCTTCGTCGTCGGCCTGAAGCTGCGCGACGACCGCAATGTCAGCGCCTCGCAGATCATCGACCGGCTGCGCCCAAAGCTCGCGCAGATTCCGGGCGCACGGCTGTTCCTGCAGCCGGCCCAGGATATCACCGTCGGCGGCCGCATCGCGCGCGGCCAGTTCCAATACGTCATGCAGGATCCCGACCTGCACGAGCTTAATACCTGGGCGCCGCGTCTGTTGGCCAAGCTCAAGACAATGCCGCAACTGGCCGACGTGGCGAGCGACGCGCAGAACGCGGCGCCGCAGCTCACGATCGACATCAATCGCGACGCGGCGGCCCGTTTCGGCATCCAGCCGCAGCTCATCGACGACACGCTCAACGATGCGTTCGGCCAGCGCCAGGTAACGCAGTATTTCACCAACAATTCCTATTACCTCATTCTCGAAGTGCTGCCCGAGCTCCAGGGCAATGTCGGCACGCTCAATCAGATCTACGTCAGGGCGCCGGTCACCGGGCAACTCGTTCCGTTGTCGACCCTGGTCAACGCCGACACGGCGCACATCGGGCCGCTCCTGGTCTCGCATTCCGGGCAATTCCCGGCGGTGACCTTGACGTTCAATCTGCCGCCGGGCGTCGCGCTCAGCCAGGCGGTCGACGCCATTCAGCAGGCGGCCGACGAGATCGGCATGCCGTCGTCCCTGATCGGCAGCTTCCAGGGCAATGCGCAGGCGTTCCAGGCCGCGCTGTCGAACGAGCCGGTGCTGATCGCGGCCGCGCTGGTGGTCGTCTATGTCATTCTCGGCGTGCTCTACGAGAGCTACATCCATCCGCTGACGATCCTCTCCACGCTGCCGTCGGCCGGCGTCGGCGCGCTGCTTGCGCTTTGGCTCGGCGGCTTCGATCTGTCGGTGATCGGCATCATCGGCATCATTCTGTTGATCGGCATCGTCAAGAAGAACGGCATCATCCTGGTCGACTTCGCCATCAGCCGCGAACGCGCCGGCCTGCCGCCGCGCGAGGCGGTGCGTCAAGCCTGCCTGTTGCGGTTCCGTCCGATCACCATGACGACGATGACGGCGCTGTTGAGCGGCCTGCCGCTGATGTTCGGCTCAGGCTCGGGATCGGAACTGCGCCACCCGCTCGGCTATGCCATGGTCGGCGGCCTGGCGCTGAGCCAGCTCCTGACGTTGTTCACGACGCCGGTGATCTATCTCTACCTCGATCGCTTCCAGTCCTGGCTGAGCGGCAAGAAGCCCGAGCATGAGGAAGCGCCGCGAAGACTTGCGCGTCGCTGCGGAGTGAGCGGAACAGCCGGCGCGACGATCAGATCGCAGCCTGTTCCATAGCTCCGCAAAATTTGTTCGATATTTTTTGCGCGGAACCTGCGATCAACAGGTCGCAGGTCAGCGGAACGACCGTTTCTCCTCGACGCGTTTTCCTTTCCAGGTACCAAGAGGAGAACCATCATGAAAAAGATCGCGCTTGGTCTTGTTGCAGCAGCGGCCATCTTCACCGCCGCGCCGGCAATGGCACAGATCGGCTTTTATGCCGGCCCCGGCGGGGTGGGCGTCGGCGTAGGCGCGCCGGGCCCGTACTACCGTTGCGGCTACGACTATCCGTGTGATCGTGGCTACTACGACTACTACAATGGCCCGGAAGTCACCTTCGGCGTTGGCCCGGGCTGGCATGACGGTTGGCACGGCCACCACTGGCACCGCTAACTCAGGTTGCATCGTCAACGATCGGAAGGGCCCCGGGAACGGGGCCCTTTCCTGTTTGGCTCTGTCTAGCGGTGCACGCAGTGGAAATGCGCTGCGTCGCACAAACAATTCACCACGTTGCCGCACACTGCATTGTGAAGTGAACGGCGGCGCGGCCGCGGTGTTGCTCGTAGCGTCACAGCGACGGCGGTGGCATGATCGAGGTTGATAAATAACGGCCGCGTTGCGGCCTTGTTGCTGTTGTAAGGAACGGCCGCGTTGCGGCCTTTGCGGCCGCCGGCGCGGACCCAAACCTCAAAGGTTCAGGAGGAAAGCGCCATGGCTTACTCACATATGCTTGTCGGCGCGAGCACGAGCCCCGAGACCCTCGTCATCCGCCGCCTCGCGCCGTCCGATCTGTTCGATGCGCTGGCGCGCGGCATCGACGACTTTGTCGCGATGCCGAGTCACGCCGTCTTTCTCTGCGTCATCTATCCGCTGCTCGGCATCGCTTTGATCGGAATGACGCTGGGCAATTCCATGCTGCCGCTGGCATTCCCGATTGCCGCGGGCTTTGCGCTGGTCGGTCCGCTCGCCGCGATCGGTCTCTATGAGTTGAGCCGGCGCCGCGAAGCGGGGCTCGACAGTTCCACGAGCCATGCTTTCGACGTGCTGCATTCGCCGTCGCTCGGCGCCATCGTGGCGCTGGGCTTGCTGCTGATGGCCATCTTCCTGATCTGGCTCGCCGTCGCCGACGCCATCTATATCGCCTATTTCGGTTATCACGGGCCGGCGTCGATCGGCCAATTCATCAGCGACGTGTTCCAAACGCGCGCAGGCTGGATGCTGATGGTGGTCGGAACCGGTGTCGGCTTCCTGTTCGCCGTGCTGGTGCTCACCATCAGCGCGATCTCGTTTCCGCTGTTGCTCGATCGCGACGTCGGCGCGGCGGTGGCGGTGCTGACCTCGATCCGCGTCGTCGCCAAGAACCCGCTGACCATGGCGCTGTGGGGATTTATCGTCGCCGCGTCGCTCGTGATCGGCTCGATCCCGTTCTTCCTCGGCTTGACGGTGGTGATGCCGGTGCTCGGCCACGCCACCTGGCACCTCTATCGCCGGGCGGTCGAGCCGGATGCCAATCCGCATCCGGACTATCAGCCGCGCCAGCGGCCCCGCCGCTTCGCCGCGGATTTCCCGGCGGCACTGTTTCCGACGCGGCGGTAGCGAGGAACGCAACCCATCGGCGGTTTGTCAGCCGGCGGCAAAGGCTTATCATCGCTGGAACGGCCATAACCCGACCGGCGCTTTTCCCGCATGCTCGACTTTCCCCCATGCTAGATTTGGGCTTGAGCTTTCTCGGCAGCGTTGCCCGCGATCCCGGTGCGCTCGCCATCGTCGATGGCGATGTGCGCCTGAGCTACGCCGAATGGTACCGGCGCATTTCGGCGCTGGTGGCCGGATTCGATACGATCGGGCTGAAGGCCGGCGACCATCTCGTCACCGCGCTGACCAATCGCTGGGAGGCGGCGAGCCTGCATTGGGCCTGCCAGTTCACCGGCGTCATCATCACGCCGGTGAATTGGCGCTCGACCGCGAGCGAGATCGACTTCTATCTGGAGGACGCCGAGGCCAAGGCTATCGTCTACGAAGACGCTTCTGCCGCGGCCGTAGCCGGCTCCGCCTTGGCGCAAAAGCTGCCGCGGATCGCGCTCGATCCGGCGCCGCCGCCGGCCATCGCCTTTGCCGACCTTGCATTGCGCGCCGCGCCGGATGCTGCGCCGCGCGTCAATACCGAAGCCTGGTCGGTGATGCTTTACACCTCCGGCACCACGGCGCGGCCGAAAGGCGTGCCGCGCCGCCAGCACGCCGAGCGCGCCGCGGCGCTGGCCCATGTGGCGCAGAATCTCTACGCCCACGGCGAGCGCACGCTCGGCGTCATGCCGCTCTATCACACCATGGGCGTGCGCTCGCTCCTTGCCATGTCGCTGATCGGCGGCGCTTTCGTCTGCCTGCGCCGGTTCGACGTCGCGCATGCGCTGGCGCTGATCGAAGCCGAGCGCGTCACCAACCTCTATCTGGTGCCGACGCTTTATCACGACGTCGTGCATCACCCGCTGTTCGCAACCCGCGACGTGAGCTCGGTGCGCAAGCTCGGCTTTGCCGGCGCGCCGATGACCGACGGGTTGTTGAAGACGCTGCAGGCCGCGTTCAAGCCAGACCTGTTCGTCAATCATTACGGCTCGTCGGAGGTCTATACCTTCACCATCGACCAGAACGCGCCGGCAAAACCCGGCTCGGCCGGCCGCGCCGGCATCAATCAAATGGTGCGCGTGGTCCGTCTCGGCGCCAAATCGGTCGATGAGATCGCCGCCGTCGGCGAAGAAGGCGAGATCATCGCGCTCTTGGCCGGCGATGAATCCTTCGAAGGCTATTGGCGGCGGCCCGATGCCGACGCCAAGGCGCTACGCCAAGGCTGGTATTTCACCGGCGACACCGGCTTCGTCGACGGCGACGGCGACATTTTCGTCACCGGCCGGGTCGACGACATGATCATCACCGGCGGCGAGAATGTTTCGCCGGTGGAGATCGAATCCTGTCTGTCGCTGCATGCGGCCGTGTCCGAGGTCGCCGTGGTGGGCCTGCCGGACGAGCGCTGGGGCAAGATCGTCGCCGCCTTCGTCAAATGCCGCCGCGCCGTCGAGCCCGACGAGCTCGACGCGTTCTGCCGCAATTCCGGGCTGGCGAATTTCAAGCGGCCGCGCCGCTATGTCTTCGTCACCGAGATTCCGAAATCGCCGGTCGGCAAACTACTTCGCCGCAAGCTCGTCGCCGGCGAATATGAACCCATCTCGCCCCTTAAAGGAACGGCCGCATGAGTGAATTTTCCGATCCGCGTTTGCAGATCCTCGACGGCTTTCGCGTCGAGATCGACCCGGCCCGCGAACGCGCCGACATCGTTCTCGACCGGCCGCCGCTCAATGTCATCGAAATGGCACAGCGCGATCAGCTTCGCCTCGTCTTCGAAGCGCTCGACGACGATGCGCGCGTGCGCGTCATCGTGCTGCGCGCCGCCGGCCAGCATTTCTCCTCCGGCGGCAATATCGCGGGCTTCCTCGAAGCCTCTCCCGAGCATGTGTCGAAACTCGCCTGGAATATCGCCGCGCCGGCACGCTGCTCGAAACCGGTGATCGTCGCTAACCGTGGCTACTGCTTCGGCGTCGGCTTCGAGATTTCGCTGGCTTGCGATTTCCGCCTGGTTTCGGAGACCTGCCTCTATGCGCTGCCGGAGCAGCGGCTCGGCCAGATTCCGGGCTCGGGCGGCTCGGCGCGGTTGCAGAAGATCATCGGCATCACCCGCACCAAAGACATCGTCATGCGATCGAAACGCATTCCGGCGAAGCAGGCCTACGAATGGGGCATCGCCACCGAATGCGTCGCCGACGACAAGCTCGAAGCGGCGACCGACGCCTTGGTTGAGGAGTTGCGCGGCTTCTCGCCATTGGCGCAACGCACCGCCAAGACGCTGCTCAACGAAACCGAAGACACCAATCTCGAAGCGGCCATCGAGCTGGAAGGCCATTGCTACAGCCGGCTGCGCCAATCCGACGATTTCCGCGAGGGCGTCGAGGCGTTCCACGCCAAGCGCAAGGCGATGTTCCGCGGCAGTTGACCGTCTGGCGCAGCCTGATCGAGGAGGACTAACGTCGTCTTTAAATAAAACGCGGCGCCGCAGAGCGCCCAAAGGGAAAACAAGGGAGGAGAGGACTATGCACAGCTTTTGGGCTCGAGCCCGTGCGATGGCGCTGATTGCCATTGGCGCGCTGATCATACCGAACATGATGCCGAACGTGGCGAAGGCCGCCGATCCGATCAGGATCGGCATGACCATGGCGCTGACCGGCGGCGTGGCGCCGATCGGCAAGCAGGTGCTGACCGCGCTGCAAATCTGGCGCGACGACGTCAACGCCAAGGGCGGGCTGTTGGGGCGGCCGGTCGAGCTGGTGTTCTATGACGACCAGAGCAATCCGGCGAACGTGCCGCAGCTCTACACCAAGCTGATCGACGTCGACAAAGTCGACCTGGTGATCGGGCCGTACGCGACCAATATGGTGGCGCCCGCCATCCCGATCATGATGCAGCACAAGATGACCACCATCGGCATTCTCGCCAATGCCGCCAACAGCAAATTCCATTACGACCAGTACTTCTCGATGCTGCCGACCGGGCCCGAGCCGCAGAAGGCCTTCGCCTACGGCTTCTTCGAGCTCGCCGCCGCGGCCACGCCGCGGCCGAAGACGGTCGCGATCGTCGCCGCCGACGCCGAATTTGCCCAGAACGCCGCCGACGGCGCGCGGCAAAGCATCAAGGAGATCGGCGGCTTCGACCTGGTCCTCGACCAGAAATATCCGCCGACCACGACCGACTACTCGCCGATCATGCGCGCGGTGCAGGCACTCAATCCCGACATCGTCTTCGTCGCCGCCTATCCGCCGAACTCCGTCGGCATCATCCGCGCCGCCAACGAAGTCGGCATCACGCCGAAAATGTTCGGCGGCGCCTTCATCGGGCTCCTGGTGACGCCGATCAAGGCGCAGCTCGGGCCGCTCGCCAACGGCATCGTCAACAACGAAGTGTTCCTGCCGGCGCCGAGCCTGACGTTCCCCGGCACCAAGGAGTTGCTCGCCAAATACCAGGCCGCCGCCGCGACCCAAGGCATCGATCCGGGCGGCTGGGCATTCCCGCCGCTCGGCTATTCGGCCGGACAGGTTTTGGCCCAAGCGGTCGAAGGCACCAAGAGCCTCGATCACGCCAAGCTCGCAGCCTACATGCGCAGCCACACCTTCAAGACCGTGGTCGGCGACATAGCGTTCGGCAAAGACGGCGAGTGGGCGAAGTCGCGCGTCTTCTTCACCCAGTTCCAGCATGTCACCGGCGATGGCATGGATCAGTTCAAGGACACCACCCACGAAGTCATCGTGTGGCCGAAGGAATATAAGACCGGCGACATGATCTATCCCTACACGGAAGCAAGGAAACCATGAACGGCACGCCTTTCAAGCTCGGCACTTTCGCCAAACAAGGCGGCGGCGCGTTCGCCGCCATTGTTCTCGATGACGATGTCGTCGATCTCAAATCGGCGCGCGGCGGCAAGCTGAGCACGACCGGCAGCATCGACGGCTTGTTGGACGACTGGGACGCCAACTTTGCCGCGCTGCAGGAGATCGTCGCGGCCCTCGAAAAAGAAGGCCGGCCCGGCGCGGTCAAGGTTGACAGCTTGCGCGCGCTGCCGCCGGTGCGTCGGCCCGGCAAGATGTTCTACGCTGCGCAGAACTTTCAGGAGCACGTCGACGAGATGATCCGCGCCGGCATGACGCCGGCGAGCGGCCCGAAATTCACCGGCGATAAATCGACCTCGCATCCGTATCTGTTTTTGAAAGCCCCAAGCACGCTGGCCGGCGCCTTTGACGACATCGCGATCCCAACCGGACTGACAAAGATCGATTGGGAGGCGGAGATCGCCTGCGTCATCGGTAAGCCTGGCAAGCACATCAAGGCCGAGCGCGCGCTCGATCACGTCGCCGGCTGGATGACGACCAACGACGTTTCCGCCCGCGATCTGCAGATTCGGGCCGATCGTCCGGGCCTGCGCTCGGATTGGCTCAACGGCAAAAGCCACGACAATTTCGCTCCGACCGGCCCGTTCCTGGTGCCGCGCGCCTTCGTGGGCGACCACATGAACCTATTCATCCGGCTCACGGTGAACGGCGAGGTCAAGCAGAACGGCAATACCTCGCAATTCATCTTCACGCCGGAAGAGCAGATCGAATACGCCTCGAACATTTTATCTTTGCAGAGCGGTGACTTTTTCAGCTGCGGCACCTGCGGCGGCGTCGGCCAGGGCACCAACACATTCCTCAAGGTCGGCGATGTCATGGAGACCGAGATCGAAAGCCTCGGCAAGATGCGCAATCGGTTTGTTGCGGAAGCTGCCTAAACGCCCATTTCCCGGATGAGATGCAAGATAATTGACCTATAACGTCCACGTTGCATGACGTGGAGGTTTTCTACACTATGACGTTCGAAATGGAGCGTCATGCCAAACGAAAGCGACCAGTTTAGTTGGTTCAACGACGGCCTCAAGAAGCTTGTCGTGGCCGCTGTCGTCGGCTTGGTCGGCGTCGGTGCTGCCAAGCTCAGAATAATCCCCGCCAATCTCAAAGACATCACTGACCCGCAGAACTGGCCGCTCTGGGCGGTAATTGTCTTGCTGTTCGTGGCCTATCAGTTCGGCTGGCCGCCGCTTTGGCGCGCCTTTCTCCGCTGCCGAGTCCCGTCCGCAAAACCTGGCAAGATTAGCGTCTTGCTAGCACGACTGAATGAGGACAAAGGCGACCGGCTGCGTGAAACGGTACGTGAAGCCATCGTCGGGCAACTAGGCGACGCCGTAGAGGTCATTCCATGGCCCAAATCTTTGCAGGTCGGCGAGGGCCGCTACGCCGATGCAAGCACGAAAGCGCAGTCGAAGGCGCAGAATTGGCTGAAGGCAAAATCGTGCGACCTGCTCGTTTGGGGACGAGTTAAGGGCGATAAGACGATCGCGCTCCGATTTACTCCATGCGAGGGCTCGCATTTGGAGTTGCGCAGCTATGGATTATCTGCCGACACCCTGGACCTACCGGTCGAGTTCATCTCCGATCTGGCGGCCGCAGTTTCCGCGCGTATCGTTGCGGAAGCCGCTCGCGCTATTCACATGAGGGGACACTATCTGGTTCCGCTCATGCGAGCCTCGGCGGAACGCTTCGGCCCGATTATCAAAAAGCTCAACCCGAATTTTGACGCTGATACGCGAGCATCCCTGCTTCATAGCTACGCTCTTGTCAGAGATGCGATCGGTGACCAAACCGGATCGAACGGTGACTTACTGCAAGCGATCACGACGTATCAGGCGACCTTGAGGGAATGGACCCGCGAGCGCGTGCCGCTGAAATGGGCGATGACCCAGAACAATCTCGGCACCGCGCTTGGGCGCCTTGGGGAGCGCGACAGCGGCACGGCACGGCTGGAGGAAGCGGTTGCCGCCTTTCGCGAAGCGTCCCGGGAATGGACGCGCGAGCGCGTGCCGCTCGATTGGGCGATAACCCAGACCAATCTCGGCACCGCGCTCGTGCGCCTTGGCGAGCGCGAGAGCGGTACGGCACGGCTCAAGGAAGGAGTTGCCGCCTATCGCGAAGCCTTGCGGGAATGGACGCGCGAGCGCGAGCCGCTCAATTGGGCGGGAATCCAGAACAATCTCGGCGCCGCGCTTAAGAGCCTCGGCGAGCGCGAGAGCGGTACGGCGCGGCTGGAGGAAGCGGTTGTCGCCTTTCGCGAAGCGTTGCGGGAACGGACGCGCGAACGCATACCGCTCGATTGGGCCATGACCCAGAACAATCTCGGCAGCGCGCTGAGGAATCTCGGCGAGCGCGAGAGAGGGACGGCGCGGCTGGAGGAAGCGGTTGCCGCCTATCGCGAAGCGTTGCGGGAATGGACGCGCGAGCGGGTGCCGCTCGATTGGGCGATGACCCAGAATAATCTCGGCAACGCACTAACGAGCCTTGGCGGGCGCGAAAGCGGCACGGCGCGGCTTGAGGAAGCTGTCACCACCTTTCGTCAAGCTCTTGAGGTCTTCGAAACAGCCGGCGCCAACTACTACATCGAGGGAACGAGGCGGAATCTCGGTCGGGCGCAGTCGTTGATTTCCGAGCGCTTGGCCAAAACCTCCGCGTGAAGTAGAAACTGCTTTGCGCCCGGCATAGAGAAATTATTCTAGATCCGCGACTGCTGCGTGGATACGCAGCAGGTCCGGAATTGTGCGCGCGTCGCGCCGACCGAATCCGCATTCCGTGGCGATGGCGAATTCTTCGGCGTATCTCTTTGCCGTCGCCAGGCGCTGCCTCGTCCCGGCGACGCCGTCGGTGTAATGGACGAGGCCCAGGCATAGCTCGGTTTCGGGCCGTAGCGTTAGCCGCTTCGAGGGTTCGAAATAAGCGTCATCGGCACGGTTGCGTGGTACCGGCATGTGAATGAGGTCGATTGGCCGCTCGATGGTGCGCGACAGGCGGTTGGCGAACTCGACCATGTCGCCCATGTCGGTCGGCTCGACGACGTGGCGGTGGTTCGAGTCGCCGTAGCAGAGGTGATAGAGCAGATCGACGCCGGCCGGCACGCGGTTGCCGAGATCGGTGACGATGGCGCTGAACGTCTCCTGCATTTCGGCTTTGCTGCGGCCGTAGCTCGACGCCTCGTTGCGTTCGAGCCGCGCGAATACGGCGGAAGCGACATCGAACTGGATCGCCAATTCATCGTGGGGGATGTCGGCGGCGATCTTGTCGATTTCGCGCTTGACCGCGTCGTTGTAGCGCGGATCGAGCGGCGCGTGGAGCGCATCGACCAGGAACAGCCAGATGACCGAATGTGCCGGCACCAGGTCGACTTGAAACTTCGTACCGGCGGCGATCTTGCCGGCGTCTTTCAGCCGCTTGAAATCCGCGTAAGAATTTTTGGCGATATCGGCATAAAACAAATTGTCGAAACGCACGTCTTCGGCGCGAAATCCCGGCCTGAGCGCGTAGCGCTCGCGCCCGGTGCCGCTGGCATGCACGCGGAAGAACTCACCGGATTTTTGCAGCGCCGGATTTTCCGCGAACACCGGCTCGAGCCAGGTGATCCAGTCACCGCGCGTGCCGGTCTCGCCATCGGGCAGCCGTTTGATGCGCGTGCCGAGAGCGGCGCTGACGGTTTCAAAAACCTCCGCCGCATTCGCCATCGGCACGCTGCCGACGAGATAAACGTTGCGCGCCATGCCGTTAGCCGTTAGCGCAGATGTCGGCGTGGATTTTCAGGAGCGCGCGCACCGTGTCTTCCGAACGTGCGCGCGCCATGCCGCATTCGGTGGCGATGCCGAATTTCGGCGCGTAGCGCTTCGCCGCCGCGAGCCGGGCCCGCGTGCCTTCGACGCCGTCCTTGGCATGCACGAGGCCGAGGAAAAGCTCGGTGCCTTCGCCGAGCTTGAGATCGCGGAACGGTGCGTAGAACGCGTCGTCGCTGCGTTCGATCGGCACCGGCATGTGAATATAGGCGAGCTTGTGCGGAATGGATTTCGCCAGCGCATTGGCGAATTCGACCATCTTGGCCGCGTCCTTCGGCTCGACGAAATGTTTGGCGCCGAAATCGCCGTAGCAAAGATGCAGGCCAAGCTCGACGTCGTCCGGGATCGCGGCGCACAGCCGCTGCATGCGTTCGATCAGCTTTTCACGCGGCACGTCGGCGGGCACCGCGTCGCTGGCCTGGCCGTCCCAGACCACCATTTCGTTGCACACGTCCCACTGGATACAGAGATCGCGATGCGGAATATGCCGGCAAAGCGCGGCGACTTCGGCAATCATGGCGCGCTCGTAAGCGGCCTCGACCGCGGGCAACACGGCAGGTACGACGACCGAGCTCACCACCGCAAACGGCGTCGGCAGGCAGACCTGAAAGCGGATGCCCGTCGGCAGCGTGCCATTGTCGCGCGCGGCGACAAAATCGAGATAGGAGGCGCGCGCCTCGCGGGCATAGCCGAGCTCGCCGAAGCGCACGTCGGAAGGCGCGACGCCTTCGGCCAGGGTCAGCAACGGGAAGCGATTGGTCGGCCGGATGGCGCCCGGACGGATCCGGCCGCAAAAACACGCTGGCGCGCAGCAGCGGATATTGCCAACTGATCCACAGTTTTCGGCCGCCGACCTCGCCGTCGGGAACGCGGCGCAGATAGGGGCCGAGCAGTTCGCCGACAGTGCGATAAACCTCATCGACCGTGTCGAGGCCGATACTTCCCACCAGATGTGCGTGCACGTGAAACTCGCTGCTATTCCGCCGCCTGCAACGACGGCGGCCGCATGGTCTCGACGCCGTCCGCCGCAGTCGCCGAGATCGTGGTGCGTACCATGTAGCGCGGCTCGTTGCCGGGCCACGGCCGGCCGCGATGCATGGTGGCGCGATTATCCCACATGATGACGTCGCCACTCTTCCACTTGTGCTCGTAGGTCGTGCCGGGCGCGGTCGCCGCGGCGGTGAGCTCCTCGATCAGCTGCTCGCCCGCCGCCCGCTCCATGCCCTCGATCGCATAAGTGTGCGAGGCGATGTAGAGCGCGCCGCGCCCGTTGACCGGATTGCGCCACACCAGGCGCCAGCACTGCGGCGGCAGCGCATCGAGCTCCTCGGGTGTGGCCAGACCGGCGGCGACCTTGGCGCGCGAGTGGCCGTAGTTATGCCAGGCGAAGGAATTTTCGAATTTCTTCTGCAGCGCCGGATCGAGCCGTTCGAAGGCGAGCCGGGTCGAGACGAATTCGGTCTCGCCGCCGTGATCGGGAATCGTGCGCGCCGACAGCACCGAGGTCAGCGCCGGCACGCTCTTGAAGGAGCTATCGGTATGCCAAAGCTGATTGGCCTTGTTGCGCATGGCATAGCGGTGATCCTCGGGCACCACCTTGCCGTCATCGCCGATGGTGGTGAGAATGACGAAATTGGTGCCGGTGCCGAGCGAACCGACCTTGGTGGTCTCAGGCGGCCCGAAACGGCGCGAGAAGGCGAGCTGGCCCTCGCCGCTGACCTCCTGGCCGCGAAACAGTAGAACCGAATGGTCCTCGAACGCCGCGCGCACGGCCGCGTAAACGGCATCGTCGGCCGCGACATCGGCCAGCGTCACGCCGCGTATTTCGGCGGCAAAGCCTGGACCCAGCGGGATGATTTCCACGGGAGCATCCTCCACGGATTCTTGATTTGCCCGACTTTCCTCCAAAACCTCTGCGCTGGCAACGGCACACACCTGCCACGGCACGCATAGCTGAGCACCGCTCAAACCTCGATCCGCCGGCTGATCTGCACAAAATTCTCCGCCGGAATGTTGAAGCGGTCGGCGGGATCGATTGAGTTGCGAGACAGGAACGAAAACAGCTGCCGCCGCCAGGCGGCCAGCCGCGGCTTGCCCTTGCGCGCCACCACGGTGTCGTGTTCGCTGAAATAAATCGCCTGGTCCGGATCGATCGGACACTTGGATTTTTCCAGATGCAGCGTCTTAGCGACGTTCGGGATTTCGACAAAACCGAAGCGGACCGTCACATGCCAAAAACCCTCGCCCAGCTTTTCGACATGAAGCCGGTTGTTGGGTCGCACCCGCGGCCGGATCGAAAAGCTCACCGTGAGAGCTATCGCCTCTTCGTACAGCGATCCGAACTGGCGGATGTGATTCGCGATCAGCGGCGGAATGGAGCCGCGCAGCCGCGTCAAGAAGATCGCGCGGCCGGGAACGCGTTCGATCTTGTGGTCGTGCAATCGCCGGATGAATTGCGCAATGGTCACGGTGTCGCGCTCGTGCGTGCGATGGATCGCATCCATGCCGGCGCGCCAGGTCGTCATGACGGTGAAAAGAAGCCCGCCGACGACCAGCGGAATCCAGCCGCCCTCGGCGATCTTCAGGGTATTGGCCGCGAAGAAAGCGATATCGACGGCCATGAAGAGGGAGAACACGCCGATCGCAGCCCACGCCGGCCACCGCCACGACACGCGCATGATGCGATACAGGATCGCGGTGGTCATCAGCATGGTGGTGGACACGGCAGCGCCGTAGGCGCCGGCGAGCCGATCCGATTGCGCGAATATCACCGTCAGCGCCAGCGTGCCCAGCATCATCAACCAGTTCACGAACGGCACGTAGATCTGGCCGTACTGTTCCGATGACGTCTGATTGATATGCATCCCCGGCAGCCAGCCGAGCTGCATCGCCTGCCGGGTCAGCGAGAACGCGCCGGTGATGATGGCCTGGCTGGCGATGACGGTCGCGAGCGTGGAGAGAGATGATCATCGGGTAGAGCAGCCAATCGGGCGCCAGCACGAAGAACGGATTGGCGTCGCCGCCGGAGTTTTGCAGCACAACGGCGGTTTGGCCGGCATAGTTGAGAAGCAGCGCCGGCAAGACGATGGCCGTCCAGGCGATCCGGATCGGCTCGCGGCCGAGATGGCCCATGTCGGCGTACATGGCTTCAGCGCCGGTCACGCAAAGAAACACCGCACCGAGGATGGCGAAGCTCGCGACGCCATGGTGGATCAGGAACGCCGCCGCATAAAGCGGATTGACCGCGACGATGACGTGGGGCGCCTTGGCGATGCCGATCCCGCCCAGGATCGCGATTGTCAAAAACCACAGCAGCATCACCGGCCCGAAGGCGCGGCCGACGGCGGAGGTGCCGTAGTGCTGGACCACGAACAGCAGCAACAGGATGATCGCGGCGATCGGCATCGTGTAGCGGGCGAAATCCTGGCTCGCGAGCTTGAGCCCCTCGACGGCGCTCAACACCGAGATCGCCGGCGTGATCATGCCGTCGCCATAGAGCAAAGCGGCACCTATCAAGCCGCAAGCGACGAGGTAGCGGTTGCGGCCGCGCCATTTCGCCCTGGTCAGCGACATCAGCGCCAAAATTCCACCCTCGCCGCGATTGTCGGCGCGCATCACCACCAGCGCATATTTCAGCGAAACGACGATGATCAGCGTCCAGAAAATCAGCGATAGGCTGCCGAGCGCGCTGAGTTCGTCGAAATGGCCGTGGTTAGTTTTGGCGATGGCTTGAAAGACGTAGAGCGGGCTGGTGCCGATATCGCCATAAACGATGCCGAGCGCCGCAATCAGCGCAACGGGTTTGAGCCGGTCGAGGCTTCGCGGCCGGCCCTGCTCCGGGTCACCTGACACGCTCAACTTAAGCTCCAGCCCGAAAAAGCGAGGCGGCGCAAGGGGCTTCCGCAGCGCCTCATCAAAATACACTGATACAAACCGGGTTCGGGCAGCGAAGTTCCCGGAGCGCGCCAAGACCTATCCGGCCGGCCAACCTGGATCGCTCGCAGGCGATGGGATAAATTACCGACCAATTGCTTCTCGCCGGCGCCGCGCGCCGACAACAACCGTCTGGAAACGCCATGAAGCTATCGCCGGGGCAGCTGAAAGAGTTCGACGAGCTGGGCTATCTGTTCTTCCCGAACTGCTTCAGCGAGGAAGAGATCGCGCTGTTGCGCGACGATGCCGAAGCGATCCTGAAACTCGATCGCCAGGAGGTGTGGCGCGAGAAAACCGGCGCGCCGCGCACCGCCTTTGCCGCGCACACCTTCAATGAGACGTTCCGCCTGCTCGCCAGCCATCCGCGGGTGGTCGAGCCGTTGCGCCAATTGTTCGGTGAGGATGTCTATGTGCATCAGTTCAAGCTCAACGCCAAAGCAGCTTTCGAGGGCGACGTCTGGCAATGGCATCAGGACTACGGCACCTGGGCGCGCGACGACGGCATGCCGCAGGCGCGCGCCATGAACATCGCGGTGTTCCTCGACGAGGTGATGCCGATCAACGGCCCGCTGCTCCTGATCCCGAAGAGCCACAAGCAGGGCGTGCTCAGTGCCGGCCACGACACGCTGACCACGTCCTATCCGCTGTGGACCCTCGACAAGGAGACGGTGACGCGGCTCGCCGCCGAGGGCGGCATCGTGGCGCCGACCGGCAAGCCGGGCTCGGTGCTGATGTTCCACGGCAACCTGGTGCACGCCTCGCCGCCCAATATCACGCCCTATCCGCGCAAGATCGTCTATCTGACGCTGTGCGCCTGCTCCAACCACATCACCAAATTCACCCGGCCGGAATGGATCGCGCATCGCGATTTCGCGCCGATCGTGCCGGTCGCCGACGACGCGCTGTTAGCCTATGCGCACGCGCACAAGGTCGCGGCGGAGTAGTAACAAGGGTGCCGTTTCTCAGATCGCTTCTACTGTTGCTCGCGCTTGTTGCACCGGCCTTCAGTCAGGACGGGCCGCGCGATGCGGCGACCGCGCAGGACGCCGGCCAGGCGTTCGGGATTTATCTCGACGGCGTCTTGAAATCCGGCAACGAGCCAAACTTTACCAAGCCGCCCGCCGCCGATCTGTTTCGCCACATATTCGACGTCGCGGCGCTGAAGGCGCTGCCGCCTGCCAAAGCGGACGACATCCGTTGGCTGCTGCAGTGGGGCGCGGCCGTGGACCAAAGCTATAAGCGCATCATCTTGTTTGGGCTGCAGCCGGGCCAGCCCGTTGATCAGCTGGTGATGCGGCGCAATATGAGCGAATACCAGGACCAGTACGCGATAGCGATGAGTTTTTTGATCCGCTTCGAGGCACGCCAGGCGACGACGCTGACCTTGTTCCTGGAGCAGCTGCCGGCGGAGCAGCGCACGCCGACGCGCGCCGCCGGGCTGCAGCAGGCCCGCAGCGGCGCGGCGCAAACCATCACTGGCGCAATCACGGCGATGACGGAAGGCATGAAACCCGGTAACGCCCGGCTGATTGCCGTTGCATTGCGCGACACGCGTGACGTCTGGGCAGGCTATATCATGCCGGACGACCGCAGTCGCATCGCCAAGCTGATCGCGGACACGCCGGCGACGGTGAAGGACCGCGAGACGCAGAAAAATCTCGCAGCCTTTGCCGGCGCGCTGGCCGCGGCGAAAGAGCCTACGGAGATCAAGCCATGAACCTGCAAGCCATGCTCGCCAAGCGCGTCGAGGCCGGCAAGCCGGTCCGCGTCGGGCTGATCGGCGCCGGAAAATTCGGCTCGATGTTCCTGGCGCAAGTGCCGTCGATCGCCGGCATCGAAGTCGCGGTGATCGCCGATCTTGATCCCGAGCGCGCCAAGGCGGCGTGCCGCAACGTCGGCTGGGACGAGGCCCACATCGCGCGCACGCGGTTCGCCGAGCGCGGCCGCGACGCCATCAACGACGAGCTTGTCGAAGTGGCGATCGAAGCGACGGGCAATCCGATAGCCGGCATCGCGCATGCGATCGAGGCGATCGACGCGAAGAAACACATCGTCATGGTCAATGTCGAAGCCGACGCACTCGCCGGCGCGTGGCTCGCGCAAAAGGCGCGTGCGGCAGGCGTGATCTATTCCATGGCCTATGGCGATCAGCCGGCATTGATCGCCGAAATGGTCGACTGGGCGCGTTCGGCGGGCTTTACCATCGCCGCCGCCGGCAAAGGAACCAAATATCTGCCGGCCTATCACACCGTGACGCCGGACGGCGTGTGGCAGCATTACGGTCTCACCGCCGAGGAGGCCAAGCGCGCCGGCATGAATTCGCAGATGTTCAATTCGTTTCTCGACGGCACCAAATCCGCAATCGAGATGGCGGCAGTCGCCAACGCCTGCGAACTCGACGTGCCGCACGATGGTCTGATCTTTCCACCTTGCGGGGCCGACGAACTCGCCGGCGTGCTGCGGCCGAAAACTTTGGGCGGCGTTTTGGCCGGCGACGGCATGGTCGAAGTGGTGTCGTCGCTCAAGCGCAACGGCGAGCCGGTCGAGCGCGATCTGCGCTGGGGCGTCTATGTGGTGTTCAAGGCGCAGAGCGACTACGCCGCGGCCTGCTTCAAGCAATACGGCTTGCCGACCGATGCGACCGGCCGTTACGCGGCGATGTACAAGCCGTATCATCTGATCGGGCTTGAATTGTCGATCTCGGTGCTCAACGTCGCGCTGCGCGGCGAGCCGACCGGAAGCTGCCGCGCCTGGCGCGGCGACGCGGTGACCGTCGCCAAGCGCAACCTGACAGCCGGCGAAATGCTCGACGGCGAAGGCGGCTATTGCGTCTACGCCAAGCTCGTTCCGGCGGCGCGCAGCCTGAAACTCAGCGCCTTGCCGATCGGGCTGGCGCATCACGTCAAGCTTGTGCGCAATGTCGCCGCAGGCGAGTTCGTCACCGCGGCCGACGTGGCGCTCGACGATAATTCGCAAGCCGTGCGCATCCGACGCGAGATGGAACGGCAGGCGCAGCAGACAAACACGGCCGTAGCAGCGGAGTAAACGTTCAAGCGCGATGCGGCGGCCGAGGCATTTTCGGATCGCCGAAATCCCAGAACAATCCGGCCATCAGGCCCAAGCCCTCGCGCGCGATCGGCGCCAGCAAATGCTCGTTCGGCGCATGCTGCGAGCAGCCGGCGTAGGAGTGCGGCACCCAGATCGTTTTCAGCCGCAACACATCGGTGAAAATATCGTTCGGCAGCGAGCCGCCGAGATTGGGCAGGATGGTCGGCAATTTGCCGGCGGTGCGCTCCAGCGACAGTTTCGCCCAGGTCACCCACGGATCGGCGGGATCGAGCCGGCTGGCGTTGAAGAAGCTGCCGCGGCCGGGTTGCACCTCGACGTTATGGAAACCGTGGCGGTCGAGATGGCGCCGCAGCGCCGGAATGACGTCGTCGACGTCGGTGCCCACGACATAGCGCAAGCTGACAATGGGCGCGGGCGCTGCCGGGGATGGCGTTGACCGGACGCTCCGGCGTGCCGGTGATGAAAGCCAAAATCTCAAAACTGTTCCAGCCGAACACGCGTTCGGCCGGCGACAGGTCCGGCTCGCCCCAGTCGCGGTCGATGCGCGGTCCGTCTTCGCCGCCGTCGACCTCGACGCCGGCCAGCACCTGCCGCACC
>CAWCSD010000038.1:0-44939 GCA_963798095.1 uncultured Alphaproteobacteria bacterium
GGGCGAGGGTAAGGAGAGGGCGCACTTCCAGGAGGGGCGAGCGCGTCGATGGCGCGCGTTGCGGTCGGCGAATCATGCCAAGCTGTCCTGGCTGCTGCTGCGCGGCGGCTTGCGGCAGGTCGCCGGGCGGCTCAACGGCCATCCGCTGTTGCGCTGGCCGCTGCCGCCGCTTCAAGGCCGACCGTCTGCTGATCGCGCCGCAGGATCTGCGCACCGCGGACGCGACGCGCGCCAGCGAAATCTATTCCGGCCGCTTCGCCTTTGCCGGCAAGGTCGTGATCTGCGACGGCCGCTCGATCTTCGAGATGGAGCCGCCGTCGGAGGAATGGGCGGCCGCGCTGTTGGGCTTCGGCTGGCTGCGCCATCTGCGCGCCGCCGAATCCGGCATCACCCGCGCCAATGCGCGCGCGCTGGTCGACGAATGGATCACGCTGCAGGGCTCGTGGCATCCGGTGGCGTGGCGGCCGGACGTGCTGTCGCGGCGCATCATCTCCTGGCTCAGCCAGGCGCCGCTGGTGCTGCAGGACGCCGACGCGCGGTTCTACCGGCGCTTCCTGCGCAGCCTGGTGCGGCAGGTGCGCTATCTGCGCCATACCGCGGGCGACGCGCGCGCGCGGCGTGGCGCGCATGCAGGCCGACGATCGCGCTGACCTACGCGGCGCTGTGCATCGCCGGCCAGGCGCGCCACATCAAGTCCGCGACCGACCGGTTGCGCCACGAGATCGAGCGCGCAAATCCTGCCCGACGGCGGCCATGTCGGCCGCGATCCCGGCGCCATCATCGAGATGCTGCTGGAGCTGTTGCCGCTCGGCCAGGCGTTTTCGTCGCGCAACATCGCGCCGCCGCCGGCGCTGCTCAACGCCATCGACCGCATGATGCCGATGCTGCGCTTCTTCCGCCACTCCGAGGGCACGTTCGCGCATTTCAACGGCATGGGCGCGACGCCGGCCGAGCTGTTGCTGACGCTGCTCGCCTATGACGAGATCCACGGCGCGCCGCTGTCGAACGCGCCGCATTCGGCCTATCAGCGGCTCGAAGCCGGCGGCGGCGTGCTGATCATGGATACCGGCCGCGCGCCGCCGATCGAGATGAGTCTCGAAGCCCATGCCGGCTTTCTGTCGTTCGAATTCTCCACGCCCAAGGGCTGCCTGATGGTGGTGAATTGCGGCATGCCGCAGACCGCGCGCGAGGACTGGCGGCCGTTTGCCCGCGGCACGCCGGCGCATTCGACGGTGACGTTCAACGACACGTCGTCGGCGCGGTTTGTCGAGACCCCGGCGTTCCGTCGCGTGCTCGGCGGCTCGCCGATGCTCGGCGGCCCGAGCAACGTCGCCGTGAGCCGCGAGGATCGCGCCGATGGCATCGTCTTGCGCGCCGCCCATGACGGCTATGCCGACCGCTACGGCGTCCTGCACGAGCGCACCATCCTGCTGGCGGCGGACGGTGCGCGGTTCGAGGGCGAGGATATGTTCCTCGCCGCCGACGGCAGCGCGCAAGTGCGTAACGCGAACGACCGCTTCGCGGTGCGCTTCCACCTGCACCCCTCGGTCAAGGCGACGCGGCTGACCGACGGCCACGGCGTGATGCTGATGACGGCGAACAAGGAGGTGTGGACCTTCACCGCCCCCGACGCCCGCGTCGAGCTCGAGGACTCGGTCTATCTCGCCGGCACCGGCCCGCGCCGCACGTCGCAGTTGGTCATCCGCGGCCACGCCGGCGCCACGCCGCGCGTGTTGTGGACCTTCCAGCAGACCACGTCGGCGGCCCTCGCTACTGCCAGCACCGGGCGCCGTCTGCGCGAAGAGGAGCCGCGGCTGCCGTTGTGAACTATTTGCATTTTCGCCTCCCCCGCGCGCGAGGGAGGGAGTAGAGAAAGGCGATGACCGAGCAGCTCCGCCGCGTATCGCGCGCCCTCATTTCCGTCTCCGACAAAACCGGCGTCGTCGACTTTGCCCGCGCGCTGGCCGGCCACGGCATCGAGCTGGTTTCCACCGGCGGCACGCGCAAGACCTTGAGCGACGCCGGGCTCAACGTGCTCGACGTCAGCGATCTCACCGGTTTTCCCGAGATGATGGACGGCCGGGTCAAGACGCTGCATCCGGCGGTCCATGGCGGCTTGCTGGCGATGCGCGGCAACGCCGCGCACACGGAAGCAATGCGCGCGCATAACATCCGGCCGATCGATCTCCTGGTGGTCAATCTCTACCCGTTCGAAGCCACGACCGCGCGCGGCGCCGATTTCGCCGACTGCATCGAGAACATCGACATCGGCGGCCCGGCCATGATCCGCGCCGCGGCGAAGAACCACGACGACGTCGCCGTGGTGGTCGAGGCCGAGCGATTACGCCGCGGTGCTGGCCGAGCTTGCGCAGCACGGCGGCGCGACGACGCTGGCGCTGCGCCGCCGGCTCGCCGCCAAGGCCTATGCGCGCACGGCGGCCTATGATGCGGCGATTTCGAATTGGTTCGCCAACGCGCTCACCGACATCGCGCCGGACTATCGCGCCTTCGGCGGCCGGCTGATCGAGAAACTGCGCTACGGCGAGAACCCGCACCAGGCGGCGGCGTTCTATCGCACGCCGGACCCGCGCTTCGGCGTCTCGACCGCGCGGCAGGCCCAGGGCAAGCAGCTCTCCTACAACAACATCAACGACACCGACGCGGCCTACGAATGCGTCGCCGAGTTCGATCCGGCGCGCACGGCGGCGTGCGCGATCATCAAGCACGCCAATCCGTGCGGCGTGGCCGAGGGCGACAACTTGCTCGACGCCTATCGCAAGGCGCTGGCCTGCGATCCGGTCTCGGCGTTCGGCGGCATCGTCGCGCTCAACCGCACGCTCGACGCCGAAGCGGCGCGCGCGATCACCGAGATTTTCACCGAAGTCATCATCGCGCCCGACGCGACGGCCGAGGCCATCGCCATCGTCGGCGCCAAGAAGAATTTGCGGCTGTTGCTCGCCGGCGGCTTGCCCGATCCGCGCGCCGCGGGCCTGACCGCCAAGACCGTCGCCGGCGGCCTCCTGGTGCAGACGCGCGACAACGCCGTGGTCGACGACATGGATTTGAAGCCGGTGACCAAGCGCGCGCCGACCAATGCGGAGTTGCGCGACCTGCGTTTTGCCTTCCGCGTCGCCAAGCACGTCAAGTCGAACACCATCGTCTATGCCAAGGATTTGGCGACGGTCGGCATCGGCGCCGGGCAGATGAGCCGCGTCGATGCCGCGCGCATCGCCGCGCGCAAGGCGCAGGATGCCGCGGAAGCTGCCGGTCTCAAGGAGCCCGCGACCAAAGGCTCGGTGGTCGCGTCCGACGCGTTCTTTCCGTTCGCCGATGGATTGCTGGTCGCCATCGAAGCCGGCGCCACCGCGGTGATCCAGCCCGGCGGCTCAATGCGCGACGACGAAGTGATCAAAGCCGCCGACGACCACGGCATCGCCATGGTCGTCACGGGGACGCGGCATTTTCGGCATTGAGCATATCGTGCGCACGAGTCTTGCGAGCCTCGGAATCCATGACCACGGACAGTGCCGAACATGCACCGACGGGGCCATCGAATTCGAGGCTGGCTTCGCCGCGCAGCCTCAGGATGACGAAGTGGATCACACCGCGCCGGTGATCCACTGCTCGAGCTTCTGCTTCGGCGCGGCGCCGACTTGGCGCGACGCAAGCTCGCCGTTCTTGAACAGCATCAGGGTCGGGATCGACATGATGCCGAATTTGGCCGCCGTGCCCGGGTTCTCGTCGACATTGAGCTTGACGATCTTGACCTTGCCGTTGAGCGACTTGGAAATCTCTTCCAGCGCCGGCGCGATCATGCGGCACGGGCCGCACCATTCCGCCCAGAAATCGACGACCACGGGCCCGCTCGCCTTGAGCACGTCCTGCTCGAAGGTCGCGTCGGTTGTTTTATCGACCATGAAAAACCTCACTTTTTTCGAAGAATCGGCAGGTCAGGGCGTTGAACCTATGAACCGACCCGAAGGGCGTCAAGGGAGCTTCACCGCAGCGTGACGCTTTCGCGCCAGACGTGCTGCAAGGGCTGCATCCATGACCGCGGCCGGGACTTCCATGAGCTTCGGCCCCGTCGGTGAAAAGCAGCGCCGCGCGCACGGTTTTGCCTGGAAAGACGCGGGCCAGTACCGCGCGGTAGAGCGCGAGCTGGGTGACGTAGCGTTCTACCTCGTCGAGCCGGTTGGGCATGAAGCGGTCGGTCTTGTAGTCGACGATCAGCACCGTATCGCCGGTCGACAGCGAGGCGGTCCACCTGCCCGGCGACCGGGATTGGGCCTCTCCCCGCGCGCGCGATGCGGCCGACGATCGGCACCTCGGCGCGGCTTCCCGGCGCAAAGATCTCGGCGAAGTTCTTGTCGTCGAGGATGGCGAGCACTTGTTTCGCCATCGCGGCCCGTTCGGCCGGAGCAAAGTCCGTGGCGGCATTGGCGAGATAGCGCTCGGCGGCCTCCTTGCGGCGCTCGGCCGGAATATCGGGCAGCGCTTGCATCAGCCGATGCACCAGCCGCCCGCGCTCCAGCGCCTTTTGCCGATCCGCCGCGGAGCCGGCGGTTGGCGCGATGAGCGAAATGTCTTCGTCGAAAGCCGATGATGGCGACAGCGGCACGGGAAGCGGCGCTTCAGCGGGCGCCGGTTGCCGCAGCCACGCCGGAAATTCCCGCCCCGTGATTTTTTCTGGAGCCGGAGCAGGCGTCGGTAGTCGCAACGGCACCGGTCGGCGTCCGGCGAAACCGCAAAACTTTTTCGCCCCCGTCATCTTCCTCGACGAGAAACGCGTCGAGCGGCCCGCGCACCAGATCGTACCAGCAGCGCTCCGGCCGCTTGGTCCGCCCGTCGGCGCCGCAGATGATCAGCCGGTCGGCGGCGCGCGTCATGGCGACGTAGAGCAGGCGGCGGTATTCATTTTCGGCTTCGCTCTTCGCGGTATCGCGGGCCGCGGCGACGCTCGGCACGTCGTCCTCCTTGCGCCCCGCCCAGATCACGGCGCCGCCGGACAGCTCGAGCAGCCGCGGCGGTTTCGGCCCAGTCGGCGGCGTCATGGTGTCGGCGAGGATGACGATCGGCGCTTCAAGTCCCTTGGCGCCGTGCACGGTCATGACGCGCACCTCGTCGCGGGCGATTTCCATGTCGCGTTTGACTTCGGTCTGGGCATCACGCAGCCAGGCGACAAATCCTTGCAGCGACGGCGTGTCGCGCCGCTCGTAATCGAGCGCGAGATTGAGGAACTCGTCCAGCGCATCGTTGGCCTCGACGCCGAGCCGGCCGAGGAAGCGCCGCCGCGCGCCGCCAGCACCGAGCAGCTTTGCGTAGAACGCAAACGGCGTCTCGCGCCGGGCAGCCTGCGCCAACTCATCGAGTCCGGCCGCGGCGTCGGCGAATTTTTTGCCCTCGCCAGCTTTTTGCGCCAGCGCCGCACGCAGTGAGGCATCGCGCTTCCAGGCGACGGCAAATAATTCTTCGTCCGAAAAGCCGAACAGTGGGCTGCGCAACACGGTAGCGAGCGCCAGATCGTCCTGCGGCAACAACAGCGCGTCGGCGAGCGCCATGAGGTCCATCACCGCGATATGCTCGGTGAGCACGAGGCGATCGGCGCCGGCCACCGCGACGCCCTCCTGCTTGAGCGCGCGGATGATCGCCTCGAACAGCGGGCCGCGCTGGCGCACCAAAACCAAAACATCGCCGCTCTTCGCGGCGCCGCGCCCGATCTCGCCGCGCACATGGCGCGCGATCCGGCGCGCCAGTTTCACCCGCGGGCTGGTCTCGTTGACCAGATCGAACGGCGCGTCCCAGCCTTCGATCTCGCGTCGCTCGTCGGGTTTCTCCGGCTCCCAGATCTCGACCACGCCGGGCAGCGCGTCGGGCAGCGCCAGATGTGGTGGGAAGCCGCCGGCATCGGAGCTGACGCTTGCCGCCATCTCCGTGCTTTTGAACACCAGGTCGACCGCCGCCAATATGCTTTCGCCGGAGCGGAACGAGTGCTTGAGCTCGCGGAAGACGAAATCGAGGCCGACGCTGTTGTGCCGGCGCTCGAAATAACGCCGCATCTCGGCGAATTCCTTGGGCGCCGCGTTCTGGAACGAATAGATCGACTGCTTCTCATCGCCGACCGGAAAGATGGTGCGCGTGAACGGCCGCGCGCCGGCGCCGGCGGTGAATTCGTCGGTGAGGTGGACCACGATCTGCCACTGCTTCTTGCTGGTGTCCTGCGCCTCGTCGATCAGCACGATGGTCGATGCCGAGATCGAGCTTGTAGTGCACCCAGGCGGCATCGACGTTGCCCAACAGCGCCAGCGCCTTGTCGATGAGATCGTCGTAGTCGAGCAGCCCGCGGCGCTCCTTTTCCTTCAGGTAGCGCGCCAACACCTCATAGGCGATGGTGAGCAGCGCCGCGCTGCGGTCGCGGCAGGCCACGGCGCGGCGGCGGTCGAGCAGCGCGCAGATGCGCTCCTGCTCCGCGGCAGAGGCGCTCCACCAGGGCGATCGTCCTTGATCGCCTTGGTGACGATGGATTTTCGCGGCGTGCCCTCGCCGGTGCAAAAGATTTGCAGATAGCTGGCGACGCGTTCGACGTCCGGCAGCGACGCGAGACCTGCGAAGCGGCGCGCCTGTTCGATGTCGGTCTTGTTGCCTTGCGCCAGGGTTTTTGCCAGCGCCGGCCATTCCGACTGCGCAATCAGCGAGCGGATAAAATACTCGGCTTCGATTTTTGCTGCGTCGTCGGACGGATCGACGCCGAGCGATTTCGACAGATTGGCGAGCGCCGTAGTCGCGATCGTCCGCGGTCATGATCGTGCCGCGCTTGGCGATTGCTTCGCGCACCACGTCGCGGAACGTCTGATCGGCCGCCGCGACCATCGCGGCGGCCAGCGCGCGGCCGAGCTTGCCGTCGGGCGCGTCGGCGCCTTCGAGCAGCACGTTGAGCGTCAATTGCTCGAGAAGCTGGGTGTGCTCGGCGTCGTCGAGCACGTTGAAACGCGCGGCGACATTGGCCTCGAACGGGAACTGATGCAGGAGCTGGGTGCAGAAGGCATGGATGGTCTGCACCTTGAGGCCGCCCGGGGTGTCGAGCGCGCGCGCGAACAAGCGCCGCGCCAGCGCGCGACGCGCAGCGTCGGGCTTAAGGCTCGAGCGCTCGCGAATGGCTTTGTCGAGGCCGGCATCGTCGAGCGTGGTCCATTCGGCGAGCGTGTCGAACACCCGCTTGGCCATGTTGGCGGCGGCGGCCTTGGTGAAGGTGATGCAGAGGATTTTTTCCGGCTCGACGCCGTCGAGCAAAAGGTTGATCACGCGCTGCGACCAGCACGTGGGTCTTGCCCGAGCCCGCATTGGCGGCGACCCAGGCCGACACGGCCGGATCGGAGACCTCGCGCTGCAACTGCCGCACGGAATCGGGAATGACGCCGGGCGGTCTCATTCGCCGCCTCCGGACTCGTCGGCCGCGCCGCCGGTGCTCGACCATTCCTTGACGCGCGCAAGATGGTCGTAGTCGCCGTAATGGGTCGTCCACATCGGATGCACCAGCGAGCGATAGGGCTGCGTCTTCGTCGTCGAAGCGCTTGGCGAGTGCCGTGAGCTTTTCCAGCGCGCGGTCGGCGTGACTGTCCGGCGTGCCCTCCTTGAACTTGAGCGGCTTGGGTTCGCCGGGCGGTTCGCCGCCTTTGAGCAGCACGTAGCCGAGCTCGGCGACCGATGCGCCGGCCGCAATGTCCTTGAACTTGCCTTGACGCAGCATCGCGGCTTCAAGCGTGAGCTGCGGCGCCAGTCCGGTGCGCACCTGCTTTTCGGTTCGCGCCGCGCCGGTCTTGTAGTCGAGGATGATGTAGCGGCCGTCGGCATCGCGCTCGATGCGATCGGCGATGCCGCGCAGCTTGAACGTGCCGTCGCCGAGCGGGATATCGATTTCGCCGCGAATCTCGGCGGCGATCGCGGCGATAGCCGGCGCGGCGCGCGATTTCCCAGCGCGCGAACCAGCGCGCGATGCGCTCGAAGCGCGGCCACCAGAAGGCGCGCGCCTCGGGATAATCGTTCAGCGCGGCAAAATGCGGCCGTCCCAGTTCGATGAGCTCGCGTGCCGGATCGTCCGGCAGCTTTTTCGCAAAGCGTTGCGTGAATTCGCCGATGGCGGCGTGAATGAACGTGCCGCGCTCGGCGGCGCCGGGTTCCGCGTCGATCGGATCGAGCGGGGTGAGCCGCAGGATGTGCTTGGCGTAGATCGTATAGGGATCGCGCAGCCAGTGCTCGATCTCGGTCACCGAAAGGCCTTGTCGGCCGCGCCGCGCGCGGCGGCTTCGGCGCCGGCTGCGGCTCCGGCGTGATTGTCTCGGGCCGGTCGAGCTCGCGCGCCCAGGCGAGATAATCGTCGCCGCGGTCGCGCGCGTGCTTCCAGCGCTCGCCGGCGACCGCGGCGAGGCGCTGGATGAAGCGCGACGGCACGGTCGGCGCGCCGGCGATCTTGGCGGCGTGAGTGAGGATCACGTCGCGGGCGCCGAGCATTTGCGCGAAATCGTGGGCGGAAAGGCCGATGCGGCGCTCCGGCAGATCGAGGCCGAGCTTGCAGCCGCATCGGGCGGCTGAGCCAGGCATCGGTCCGGCTCTCCGGCGGCCAGGTGCCTTCGACCAGGCCGCCGAGCACGACGCGGTCAGCTATCGGTAAGACGCGCTTCGAGCGGTCCGAGGATACGCACGCTCGTCCCGGTCTGCAGTGGCCGCCGCACGACGCGGTCGGCGAGCGCGGCGGAAAACAATTCGAGATAGTCGGGCGGCTCGACCGAGCAAGCGCGCCGCGGCCGCGACTCGCCGCCAGTTCGTCGAGCGCGTCGGCGAGTTTTGTGCCGTCAGCGGCCGGCGAATGCGACTTCGTCTGTGCCTTGCCGCGACAGCGTGGCCAGCACGGCGCGATGGCGCGCGGCAAGATCGCTGAGCGGCAGCTTCGTGCGGCCAAGACTTTCGAACGGCGTCAAGCGCGTCGCCGAGCCGCGTCACGAGATCGGCGGCGGCGGCGAGTTCGGCATCGGTCAGATGCGCGGCGCGGATCGGATGGATGCAAACTATCTCTTGGTCTCGCGCGAAATGTTTTTAGCGCGTGGGCCAAGCCGCGCGGTTCCGAGCACGTGGACGAGGCCCGCGCAGGATCGCGCGCTCGAGCGTGGCGACGGCGTCTTCGGTGCCGTTCATGTCGAGCCGCAGCAGCGGATGTTTGAGCAGCGCCAGCAGCGTGACCGGGGCAAAGCCGTGAAGCGCGGTTTCGGCGGCGAGCCGGGCAAAGATTCCGGCCGGCGTTTCGGCGAGCGCGTCGCCGCCGGAATCCTCGGCAAAAATATTCCAGCGCGCCAGCGCGGCGAGCACGCGGCGCCCGAGCGCGCGGTCCGGCGTCACCAGCGCGGCGGTCTTGCCGTCGTGCACGGCTTCGCGCAGCGCCACCGCGATGGCAAGCGACTCTTCCTCGGCATTGGCTGCTTCGATCACGGTGAGCGTCTCGAGCGCCGTCGCCACGTGCGCTTCGAATTCAGGCTCGGCGGCTTTTTGCCGCCACATGTCGGTCATGGCCGCCGGCCGCAACGCCTCCGACAGCAATCGCTCGCGGCCGTGCGGCGCGGCCAAGCTTGCGACCGCATCGCGCGTGATGCCGATGCGCGTCAACAAAGCCTGCATGGCGAATTGCGGATGTCCGGATGCCGGCGCGATGCGCTTGCTCTCGTCGCCGGCAATCAGCTTCCACGACTCCTCGTCGAGATCGGTATCGAGGCCGGGCAGCACCACGGCGCCGTGGGGCAGCCGCGCGATGGTCGCGATCAGCTCGGCGGTCGCCGGGATCGAGCCGGTCGAGCCGGCGGCGATCACCGGCGCGTCGGTCTTGCGCGCAAGGCGCGCCGCCTCGGCCTTGATCAAAAGATCGCGCCGCGTCGACCGCCTCGATGACGCCGCGTTCGTGCAAGCACCTCCGGCCATTGTTTGATGGCGATCTGCAGGAATTTCAGCGTGCAGCTGCCAATATTCATCGAGCTCGTCCGGCACCAGATTGTCGAGGCGCTCCCACGGCACGCCGCGCGTCGTCATGTCGTCGATCAGCCGCGCCAGATCGTCGGCGAGCGCGCAGGCCGCCGCCGGCGTCTGGGCGACCAGCGGCGCGCCGCTCAAGCCGTGCAGCTCGGGCGAGGTGGCCCATGTGGTGATGAGCCGCGTCAGCAACAGGCGCCGTTCGACGCCGCCGAGCGCTTCCGGCAGCGCCAGCGCGTCGGCGGCGATGTCGCCGGTCGCGGCTTCGGCAAACGCGATCTCGTCCTCGTCGATATCGCCGATGGCGACGATGCGCGGCAGGATCGCCGCGTCGTCTTTCAGGACGTCGAGAAAGGCGTCGCGCGCCAGCCGGCAGGCGCGGCGCGTCGGCAGATAGAGCGTGGCCGCGGCCAGCGCCAACGGATCGCGCGCGGCGGCAAAGCCGAGCTTGCCGCCGATCAACGCCTCGATCAGCGTCGGCAGAAACGGCGCCGACGCCGGAATGGTGAAAACGCGCGGTGCCATTTTGGGTTCGCGGAAAATCGCCGCGCCGGTCTAGCAGATTCCAATAGACAACTGCGAGTTTTAATGAGCTGCGGCGAGCGTCGCCTCGGCGGCTTTAACCGCGTCCGGGGTGCCGACATGCATCCACACGCCTTCGAGGCGCAGCCCGAACAGGCGGCCCTGGTCGCCGGCGCGGTCGAACAGCCGCGTCAGCGGAAAGGCGCCCGCGGGTGCATCGGCGAACAGCGCCGGAGAGAGAATGGCGGCGCCGGCATAGACGAAGGGAACCACCTCGCGCTCGCCGCGCCGTTGCAGCCGGCCGTCGGGCGACATGGCGAAGTCGCCGCGGCCCTCATAGCCGACGCTGCCGGTGGCCGACGCCAGCAGCAGCAAGGCGTCCATGGTGGCGGCGTCGAAGGCGTCGGCGAGCCGGACGAAATTCGGTTTTACGCCGTCGAGCCAAAACGTGTCGGAATTGACCAGGAAGAACGGCGCGTCGCCCAATTGCGGCAACGCCTTGGCGATGCCGCCGCCGGTGCCCATGAGCGTGTCGCGCTCGTCGGAGATGACGATCTTCGGCCGCTGCCGCGCCGCCAGATGCCGCTCCAGCGCGTCGGCGAGATAATGCACGTTGACCACGGCGCGCTCGACATTGGCTTCGGCCAGGCGGTCGAGCGAATAATCGATCAGCGACTTGCCGGCGACGGCGACCAGCGGTTTCGGGATGCTGCCGTTGAACGGCCGCATGCGCGTGCCGAGCCCTGCTGCCAACACGAACGCGCTGTTCGGCATCATCGCGCCTGATCCCGCCGCTGCCCGATTCGCCCCATCATACATCCCGGGCGGGCACATTGGTGGCATACCAATCGGCGAGCATGCCGAGCGCCGGATGCGCCAGCGCGCGCTGCAGGTAATTCCATATGCGCGGCATGTGGCGCAAATATTGCGGCTTGCCGTCGCGGCGGTCGAGCCGGGCAAAGATGCCGAGGATTTTGGTCGCGCGCTGCGCCGCCAGCGTCGCATAAAGCTGGGTGAAGCCGGCGGTGTCGAATTTCGCATCGTCCTTGAGGCGGGCGCGGACGTAGCGGCTGAGCAGCGCCACCTCCATCGCCTCCGGCACATCGACGCGCGCATCCTGGAGGATCGAGGCGACGTCATAGGCCGCGGGCCCGATCACGGCGTCCTGGAAATCGAGCACGCCGATGCGGGCGACGTCTTCGCGGTCGGCGAGCCACAGCAGATTGGGCGAGTGATAATCGCGCAGCACCCAGGTCGGCGGCGCTTCGAGCGCCGGCCGCAACGCGTTGCGCCACAGCGCGGCGAAGGCGTCGCGCGCATCGTCGGTCGGCGGCGCGTTGACGCTCGGCAGATACCAGTCGAGCAGCAGCTCGGCTTCGATCAGGAACGCGTCGGTGTCGTAGCGCGGCAGGCGATAGTCGAAATGCGGCGCGATCGGCAAGGTCTCCGGCAATTTCCGGCGGTGCAGCGAGACCAGCACATCGATGGCGGCTTCGTAGCGCGCCTCGATCGGCGCCGGCGGGTCGCCGTCGACGATGCGAACCTCGCCGAGATCCTCCATGACGATGAGGCCGCGCGCCGGATCGGCGTGCAAAATTTCCGGCGCCGAGAGGTTGCGGTCGCGCAAGCCGCGCGCCAGCGCCACATAGGGGATCGTATCCTCGGCGAGATGGGCGATGGCGCTATAGGGCTTGCCGTCGCGCACCGGCGGGCCGTCGGGCCGCGGCGGCGCGTTCATCAGGATCATGGTGCGGTTGTCGAGCGTCAGCCGCTCGAAGATGCGCGTCGAGGCGTCGCCCTGCATGCGTTGGCGCCGCGCCGCGCCGACGCCGGATTCGTCGAGGAAGGCGCGCACCAGCGCGATGCGCTCGGCGCGCGGCGCAAAGGCGCCGTAGCCGACATAGCGGACATTGCGGGCTTCGGCGCCGAGGTCCGGCGCCAGCGTGAAGGTGATGTCGAAACGATCGGGCGGCAGCAAGCCGGCGGCGCGGTCGGGCCATTCCAGCAGCACCACGGCGCCGTCGGGCAAGTCGTCGAAGCCGAGCTCGGCCAATTCCGCGGTGCCCGACAGCCGGTACAGATCGGCGTGCACCAGCGGGAAGCGCGGCAGCTCATAGGTCTGGACGAAGGTGAAGGTCGGGCTCGGCACTTCGATGGTGTCGTCGCCGGCCAGATAGCGGATCAGCGCGCGGGCAAAGGTGGTCTTGCCGGCGCCGAGATCGCCGGACAGCGTCACCAGATCGCCGGGCTCGAGCGCGCCGGCGATGTCGGTCATGAAGGCGACCATCGCCGCCTCGTTCGGGATGGTCACAGTGAAGCTTGCGCCACCCGTGGTCGTCAGCAGCATCGTGATTTAGGCCGCCGTCAGCGTAGCGGCTTCTCCAGTCGGGAACGTACATGTCACAGTCGTGCCCTCGCCGACAACCGAGGTGATGCTGACCGTGCCGCCGTGCAGCTCGACGAACGAGCGCACCAGCGAGAGGCCGAGCCCCGGGCCGCGATGCTGCGAGCCGAGCGAATGGGATTCGAACCAGTCGAACACTTTTTCCAGGACGTCGGACGGAATGCCTGGCCCGCGGTCGGTCACCGCGAAGATCACCGCATCGGCGCGCCGCTCCGCCCGCAGCGTGATCTTGGCGCCGGCCGGCGAGAAGCTCACGGCGTTGGCCAACAGGTTGAACAGGATTTGCCGGACACGCCGTTCGTCGGCGGTGAACGCGCCGATATTCTGTGACGCGCTGATGTCGAGCGTGAGACCGGGGCCGGCCAGACGATCCTGCACGCCTTCGGCGGCGGCCGCCATGGTGGCGCGGATATCGACGGCCCCGAGATTGAGCTGCATCCGGCCGGCATCGATGGTGGCGAGGTCGAGGATGTTGTTGATCAGCGCCAACAGCGTGTCGGTAGAGACCGTGATGTAGTCGAGATATTCGCGCTGCTTTGGCGCCAGTGGCCCGGTCGAGGGATCGCCGAGCAAATGGACGAAGCCGATGATGTTGGTGAGCGGCGAGCGCAGCTCGTAGGACACGTGGTGGACGAAATCGATCTTGATCTTGTCGGCGTCTTCGAGCGCCTCGTTGCGCTCGCGCAGCGCGCGCTCGACGTTCACCGAATCGGTCACGTCGTGGAACGTCACCAAGGTGGCGCCGTTGGGCAGCGGCACCGTCGTGCAATCGAGCACGGTGCCGTCGCGGCGTTCGAGTCTCGACCTCGAAGGGCTCGCGGCTGTCGATGGCGGTGACGAATTCGCGCAGCTTCTGCCAGGTGGCATTGTCGCCGTGCAGCGGGCGGCACAACGCCGTGATCGTCTCGATATGCGGCCGCTCGGCCAGCGCCTGCGGGGCGAGCCGCCACATGCGGGCGAAGGCCGCGTTATGCAGGCGCAGGCGCCCATCGCTTGCGAACACGGCGACACCTTCGGCCAGATTGTCGAGCGTCTCGCCCTGGACGCGGATCATTTCCTCGAAGCGGCGGTCGAGGTCGAGCCGCTCGGTGACGTCGTGGAACAGATAGGTGACGCCGCTGTCCGGATTGGGCGTGGTGACGACGCGCACGGTGCGCCCGTCCGGCAGGTGCCACATGTATTCTTTGGCTTCGACCGCGCGGTAGGCTTCGAACAGCTGCGCCTTCCACTGCCGGAAATCCTGCTCTTCCGGCAGCTTGCGGGCGCTGCGCAGCGCCTCGATCACCGCCGAGTCGGTCGGCCCCTGATCGAGATAGGCGGCGTCGAGATCCCAGAGCGCCCGATAGGCGGCGTTGTAGAACGTCAGCCGGTGATCGGCGCCGAACATGGCGACGCCGGTGGAGAGCTGATCGAGCGTGCGGCGATGCGCATCGACCATGCGGGCGAGCGCGACGCGCATGGTATCCGCTTCGGTGGCGTCGAGCCCAATGCCGGCGCTGCCGGTCTCGGTGCGGAAATCGAGCACGTCGAAGGTGCGCCGGGAGCCGGCGACCACGGCCGGCAGCCGCCCCGCATAGGCGCCGTTGGCCGCGAGCGCGTGCAAAATATTGTCGCGCGAGGCGCTATCGAGCAGCTCAAGACGCCGTGTGACGGCGTCGGCGGCGGTCTTGGCTTCGACCGCGCGCGCATAGGCGGCATTGGCAAAGGTCAACTGACCCGCCGCGTCGCGCGTCCATACCGGCGACGGCAGGTTCTCGATCAAGGCGCGCAGCGAAGCGACTTCGCTCAGTAGGCTCTCGTGCCGGGACAACAGTTCGACCAGGTCGCGCTTGACGCCGCTGGCGTCTTTGAGGCGCAGCACGGCGCGGCCGCCGATGGCGCGGCCTTGCACTTCGATCGGATGGCCGTGCAGCGTGGTCAGCGTCAGCGAAAAGCCTTCGCCGCGGCTGCGCAGGTTTTCGACCGCCTGTTCCATGGCGAAAGCCTTGCCGGCTTCGAGCCAGCTGCCGAAGGCGAGCACGCGATGGGGCGCGGCAACGCCGACGATGCCGGGATCGCCGTCGATCCTGGGCTCATCGGAGCCCGCCGGCCAATCCACCATCACCTGCGGCTCGGAAAACAGCACCGCATTGGCGCGGTCGAGATCGCTGCGCAGCGTGGCGATCTCGTCGCGCGAGAACGTCTCCAGCCGTGTCCAGCGCGTGCGCGCGCGTACCAGCATGATCGCGGTGACGACGGCGAACAGCACGAGGCCTAGCACCACGACCAGCACGGCGATTTCATGCCGGTCGATGCTGTCTTGGGCGCTCACGACGAGCTCGTGCAGCGCGAGAGCCGGTTTTTGCTCGGCGCTGGCGGGGAACGGAAAGACCGTGCCGACAATGGCGGTCAAGAATCCGCGTCGCCACGGATGAGCGCAGCTGCCGCTGATCCGGATCGTGTCCGGCATGCCCCTTCGCCTCTGCTGGCTGCCACCACCGCCCATTGCCAGCGGATCATCGCGGGGGGAAGCCCCGCGAATCGCTCGACTTTACTCTCAAGCGGAATCGCGCCGAAAGAGTCCAGATCGTGAACGTGGGCGCGATGGAACCGGGCTCAAGCCCGCGCGGCGGCGGCGCGGCGCAATGACGTGCCGAGCGCCTCGGCGTCGCGCGCCATGTCTTCCAGATTGATGCGGCTCAAGGCGACGCCGAATTGCTGCTCCGCAGCCGACAAAGCCGGCAGCACGACTTTGCTGAGCAGCTCGGAGCCGACGGGTTCATTGTCGGCTTCGTCGACCGTTCCGGCGGCGCGCAGGATATCGTTGGCGGTCACGCGATGCGCCTCGCGCGCCAGTTCGTAGCCGCCGCGCGGGCCGCGGATGCCTTTCAGAATTCCTTCGCGCACCAGGCTTTGCAGCACGGACTCCAAGTGTCGCGGCGGCAAGGCATGGCGCGCCGCGAGCGTTTTTGCCGAAATCGGACTTCCTGGCGCCTGCACCGCTACGTCGATGACGGCTGCAATGGCGAGGAGTCCTTTGCGTGGGAGCAGAGGCATGTAGGGGAAAACGTCGCTGGCGGGGAATAGTTCGTAAGGAGGTAATATACTACATCCGGAACGAATTCCTAGCAGATCGGGCAATTAAGTCGCAGGTTTATCCAGTCTTCGATTCCAATCCGGTGGAACCAAGGCCGCCCGCGGCGCGCTCTGTTGCATCTAGACTGTTCGATTCAACAAGTTTTGCATGTTGAATTGGCGCGATGACTAGCTGGGCGATGCGCATGCCGCGCGAAACGACGAATAATTCGGCACCAGTATTGACCAGGATAACCTGCAATTCTCCCCGGTAGTCGGCGTCGATCGTTCCCGGCGTGTTCAGCACGGTGACGCCGTGGCGGGCAGCCAATCCCGAGCGCGGCCGGATCTGGCCTTCGCTGCCGGGCGGCAAAGCGATCGCGACGCCGGTCGGGATCACGGCGCGGCCGCCGGGCGGAATTTCGACGGCAGCGTCGGCCGGCACCGCGGCGAGGAGATCGAGGCCGGCGGCGAGCGCGCTTTGATATTGCGGCAACGGCAGATCGCGCGCGTGCGGCAGCCGGACGATGCGCACCTCGATGGGCGTTTGGTTGCTCATCACTTTGCCTCTTAGAGCGAAATCGCTTCAGATTGAAGCGATTTGCGCTCTAACATTTTAGTGGAGCATGATCTTTTCGGAAAACCGGTTTCCACTTTTCCGGATCATGCTCTGAGCGCCGCGGCGATCCGCGCGATCAAGGCGCGCGCGACGTCGTCCTTCGATTGCGGCGGCCAGGATTCGACGCCGGCCGCGGTGATGAGATGGATGGTGTTGACGTCGCCGCCCATGATGCCGGTCGAGGGCGAAACGTCGTTGGCCAGAATCCAGTCGCAGCCTTTTTTGGCAAGTTTCGCTTGGGCATTGGCGATGACGTGATCGGTCTCGGCGGCAAAGCCGATGACGAGCCGCGGCCGGCCGGAATTGCGGTGCGCGATGGTGGAGAGGATGTCGGGATTTTCGGTCAGCGCAAGCGTCGGCGTCTTGCCGGGCTGCTTCTTGATCTTGCTGTCGCTCTGCCGTTCGGCGCGCCAGTCGGCGACGGCGGCGGCGAACACTGCGACATCGGCCGGCAGCGCCTGCTCCACGGCCTTGAGCATCTGCTGCGCCGTCTCGACTTTCACTACGGAGAGGCCCGGCGGGTCGGGCAGATTGACCGGACCGGACACCAGCACCACCTCGGCGCCGGCCGCGGCCGCGGCCGCCGCAATGGCGTGGCCCTGCTTGCCCGAGGAACGGTTGGCGATATAGCGCACCGGATCGATCGGCTCGTTGGTCGGCCCCGATGTGACCAGGACGCGCTTGCCGGTGAGCGATCCGGTCCGGCGCATGATCGCTTCGACGGCGGCGGCGATTTCCAGCGGCTCGGCCATGCGGCCCAAACCCGCTTCGCCGCGCTCGGCCATCTCGCCCGCGTTCGGCCCGACGATGTGCACGCCGTCGCTGCGCAATTGCGCAAAATTGCGCGCCGTCGCCTTGGCGGCCCACATCTGCGGATTCATCGCCGGCGCGATCAGGATCGGCTTGTCGGTGGCGAGCAACACGGCGGTGGCGAGATCGTCGGCGTGACCGCCCGCCATCTTCGCCAACAGGTCGGCCGTCGCCGGCGCGACGACGATGAGATCGGTGTCGCGCGCCAAACGAATATGGCCGACGTCGAACTCGCTGTGCGGATCGAACAGATCGGTGAAAACGCGCTCGCCGCTCAGCGCGCCGGCGGCGAGCGGCGTGACGAAATGCTGCGCGGCGGCGGTGAGGATGCAGCGCACCTGGGCGCCGCGATCCTGCAAGCGCCGGATCAGATCGAGCGATTTATAGGCGGCGATGCCGCCGCCGATGATGAGCAGGACGCGGTTGCCGTTCGCCTCGGCCGCCCGCGTCTTCTGCCGCGCCGGCTGCGATGGCGGTTCGAAATGCGTCGAGGATGTCGTGCCGGTCTGTTCCGCGGCCTCGCGCAGGATGACGCGGACCTCGTCCTCCATCGACCGGCCGTGGCGCGCGGCGCGCAGGCGCAGCAGCTTCTTCAGCTTGTCGTCGAGCTGCCGGACGGTGAGGCTGGCCATTGGAACTTCTTCTGGACTATCAGAGGTTAGCACTGCAATGATTGCATTGCAATCATTGCTATCACAGGATCTTGACGGCGATCCAGAGCAGCAGCGCCGCGATCGACCACAGCGCCGCCAAAGTCCAGCGGAAGCGGCTGCGTTCGGCCTTGTCGAACTCGGCGATGGTTTGCGGCGACAGCAACAGGCCATCGCGCGTCATCGCGTCGAGCTGATCGAGCACGCGGGCGCCGCGGGTCAATAGCCCCGGCATGCTGCCGACGAAACGGCCCAACTCGGTGACGCCCTGCGCGGCGTTTTCCAGCTTGCCGGCCGGGCCGAGATGCCGCGTCATCCATTCGCGCACCACGGGCTCGGCGGTGGTCCACATGTCGAGCTTGGGATCGAGCGAGCGCCCGACGCCTTCGACCACCACCATGGTCTTTTGCAAGAGCAGCAATTCCGGCCGCGTGCGCATGTCGAACAGGCCGGTGACCTCGAACAGCAGCGTCGAGCAGCTTCGCCATCGAAATGTCTTCGGCGGTGCGGTTGTGGATCGGCTCGCCGATGGCGCGGATGGCTTGGGCGAAATTCTCGACCGAATGGTGCGGCGGCACATAGCCGGCTTCGAAATGCACCTCGGCGGTGCGGTGATAGTCGCGGGTGATGAAGCCGTGCAAAATCTCGGCAAGAAACAGGCGCTCCTTGGCGCCCGAGCCGGCCCATGATGCCGAAGTCGACGGCGATCAGACGGCCGCTGTCGTCGACGAACAGGTTTCCCGGATGCATGTCGGCGTGAAAGAAGCCGTCGCGCAGCGCGTGGCGCAGGAATGTCTGGATCAACACGCGGCCGAGTTTTGGCAGGTCGAAACCCTTCGCCACAAGACGGGCGCGGTCGGACAGCGGCGTGGCGTCGATCCATTCCAAGGTCAGCACTTCCTTGGTGGTGCGGTCCCAGTCGACCGCCGGCACGCGGAAATCCGGATCGTCCTTGGTGTTCTCGGCCATTTCCGAGAGCGCCGCCGCCTCGAGGCGGAAATCCATTTCGACCATGACCGAGCGGCGCAACGTGTCGACCACTTCGATGAGCCGCAGCCGCCGCGCTTCGGGCGACAGATTCTCGGCGTGCAGCGCGGCGAAGGTGAAAGCGCCGAGATCGGCGTGGAAGCGCTTTTCGACGCCGGGCCGCAAAACCTTGACCGCGACGGCGCGTGTCTCGCCCGCAGTCTCGACCGTGGCGCGATGCACTTGCGCAATCGAGGCGGCGGCGACCGCCGGGCCGAAGCTTGAAAACACCGCTTTGAGCGGCTTGCCGAATGAGGCGGCGACCGCCGCTTCGGCCTCAGCCTGCGGGAACGGCGGCATCTGGTCTTGCAGCCGCTCGAGATCTTTGGCGAGCGCCGCGCCGACCACGTCCGGCCGCGTCGCCAAAAACTGGCCGAGTTTGACGTAGCTCGGGCCGAGCCGGGTCAGCGCCGTCGACAGGCGCGTGTCCGCGGCGCCGGTCGTTCGCCGTTCGATCAGGCGCGCCAGCCGCAGAAAAGGCCGCGCCGGAACCGGCACGGCGGTCGGATCGACGATGCCGAACACGCCCTCGCGGGCGAACACGAAGCCGGCGCGGCCGAGACGGACGAGATGCGCGGGAGCGGAGATCACAAACGCCAGCCGCAATGCAGCGCCACGATGCCGCCGGTCATTTGCTGAAACGAAACCCGCCGAAAGCCGGCCGCGCGCAGCATGGCGGCAAAGGCCTCAGGCTTCGGGAAGCGGCGGATCGATTCCACCAGATAGCGATAGGACTCGGCATCGCCGGTCACGGCGCGGCCGAGCGCCGGGATGACGTTGAACGAATAGAAATCGTACAGCCGGTCGAGGCCGGGCACATCGACGGCGGAGAATTCGAGGCACAAGAATTTGCCGCCGATTCTCAGCACGCGAAACGCTTCGGCGAGCGCCACGTCGATGCGCGGCACGTTGCGGATGCCGAACGCGATGGTCACGGCATCGAAACTGCGGTCGGCGAACGGCAGCGCTTCGGCATTGCCTTCGGTGAAGGTGATCGCGTCGCCGAGGTGAAGCGCTTCGGCGCGCTCGCGGCCGACCGCGAGCATGTCGGGATTGATGTCGCACACCGTCGCCCGGGTTTGATCGCCGCCGGCTTCGAGGCGCGCAACGCCACGTCGCCGGTGCCGCCGGCGACGTCGAGCAGCGCGAACGGCCGGGTTTTCGGCGGATCGAGCGCGGTGACCAGCGCATCCTTCCAGGCCCGGTGCAGGCCGAGCGACATCAGATCGTTCATCAGGTCGTAGCGCGGCGCGACGCTGTGGAACACGTCGTCGACCAGCGCCTGCTTGTCCTCAAGCGGCACCTGGCGTGAGCCGAAATGGGTCTGCTTTTGTTCGGCTGCGTCGCTGGACTTGTCCCTGTCCATCCGCGGCAAACCATAGCGCGCCGCCGCGCGGCGCTAAAAGCTGGGCCAGGTGTTAAAGGCAAGATCGATTAAAAGGATGTGCCGGAGAGCGAGGCCCGCCATGACGATCCAGTTTCGACCGCCCGGGTCTGGAGGAGCAGGAGTGGGGCATGCTGGAGGTGACGGTCATCGACCCATTCGCCAACCGCATCACCTTCGGCGAGCCGAGCGCACACGGAAGAAAAATGCCTGAACTGCCTGAAGTCGAGACGGTGCGCCGCGGGCTCGAGCCGGCGATGGAGGGCGCGCGCTTCGCCAAGGTCGAGGTGCATCGCGGCGATCTGCGCTGGCCGCTGCCGAAGGATTTCGCCAAGCGCCTCGAAGGCGCAACCGTGACCGGCATGGGCCGGCGGGCCAAATATCTGCTCGCCGATCTGTCGTCCGGCGACGTGCTGGTGATGCATCTCGGCATGTCGGGCTCGTTCCACGTGTTCGCCAAGGAACGCCAGAACACGCCGGGCGCCTATTATCACGAGCGCTCCAAGCACGTCGCCCACGACCACGTGGTGTTTCACATGTCGTCGGGCGCCATCGTCACCTTCAACGATCCGCGCCGCTTCGGCTCGATGAAGCTTGTGGCGCGGGCAAAACTCGACGACGAGCCGCTGTTGCGCGGCCTCGGCCCGGAGCCGCTCGGCAACGCGTTCGACGCCGCGATGCTGGCGCTCGCCTGCAAGGGCAAGAAAACCAGCCTCAAGGCGGCGCTGTTGGACCAGCGCATCGTCGCCGGGCTGGGCAATATCTATGTCTGCGAGGCGCTGTATCTGGCGCGGCTGTCGCCGAAGCGCCTGGCCTCGACCATCGCCACAAAATCCGGCGCGCCGAACGAGCGCGCCGAGCGTCTGGTCGAGAGCATCAAGCGCGTGCTCAACGACGCCATCAAGGCCGGCGGCTCGTCGCTGCGCGATCACAAGCTGACCGACGGCGGGCTCGGCATGTTCCAGCACAATTTCCGGGTCTACGACCGCGAAGGCGAAAAATGCCGCACGCCCGGCTGCAGCGGCACCGTCAAGCGCATCGTGCAGAACGGCCGCTCGACGTTTTATTGCCCGAGCTGCCAGAAGTGATCGCTGCAGAATCTATTCGTTTGCCGGCAGCGCCTCGTCCAGCCACTTCGCGATCACCGCGGCGATTTCCTTGTTGTTCTTCTCCAGCATCATGACGTGGCTGTTGCCCTTGATGCCGATATCGGCGAGCCGGATGTAGGTCGGCTTGACGCCGGCCTGGCGCAGATAGTTCACCGTGCAGTGATCGTACGGCGCGTGGTAGGACGCCTCCGCGGTGAGCACCAGGATCGGCATTTTCTGCAGATTGGGCAGTTGCCGCGCCGGCTCGGCTTGCGCGTAGCAGCGCACCAGGTCGGGCGCATCGGCCTTGTCCTGCTGCACCATCTTGAGCTCGGACGCGTCCTTGATCGGCGGCGAATAATTCAGCGGCACCGCGGTGATGCCATAGGGCAGCGCCAGCGTGCCTTGCTTGAACCAATCGGGCGCGCCCTTGAATTCGACCTGATAGAACGGCGGACCGTTCGGCTCGATCGCCAGGATCGCCTTCACCAGATCGGGCCGCGCATCCGCTACCGGCCAGCCGAACGCGCCGGCCTGCGAATGGGCGAGCAGGATCGACGGCCCGATCTTGTCGAGCAGCGCCAGCAGCGCATCGCGATTGAGGAATTGCTGCGAGGCGAAATCGGCGATCGCCGGCATCTGGCTTGAGGCAAGTTGCACGGTCGCCGGATCGTCCGGCTCGCCGCTGCCCGGCCACTGCGTGTGCAGCGCCGCCTGCGGCCACAGCTTGAATTTTTCCTGGGCGACAAAGCGCGACAGCGCATTGCCGCGTTCGACATTGTGCATCGGCCCGTAAGCCGCGGCGAGATAGCCGGACCGCGCCCGGCCGGGCTGGTCGACCACATAGACCGCATAGCCTTGGCGCACGAAATATTGCGCCCAGCCCTCGCGGCCGTCCGGGGTGCCGATGTAATTGGTGCCCGACATGGTGCCGCCGTGCACCATGACGATCGGATAGGGGTGCGTCTGCTTCGCCGGAATGCGCACCTCGACATACATCTGATGGCTGACGTAGTCCTTGCCATCGACCGTCGTCGTCTTGGCGTTGACGTAGAAGAAGCCGTCGCGCGCCAGCATCAGCGGCGCCTCGTCGGCGGCCCGCGCCGGCCTGGTCAAGAACGCGACGACCATGGTTGCGGCGATGATCAGTCCGGCCGCAATGCCCGCATAGGCAATGAATTCACTTGGCTTCACGGCGCCCTCCCTGTTGAGTCATCATAACAGAGCGGTCGCGACCGCGAATATCGGTCAGGCCTGCATCATCCGGGAGCGGCAAGCATGGCTTACGAAAACATCGTCGTCGAAACGCGCGGCCGGGTCGGCCTCATTCGGCTCAATCGCCCGCAGGCGCTCAATGCGCTCAACCGCGCGCTGATGAGCGAGCTCGGCCAGGCCATCGCTGCGTTCGAGGCCGACACTAATATCGGCTGCATGGTCATCACCGGCTCGGACAAGGCATTTGCCGCCGGCGCCGACATCAAAGAAATGGCCGACAAGGATTTTGCCGAGGCCTTCTTCGGCGATTTTTGCGCGGACTGGCATCAGGCGGCGGCGGCGCGCAAGCCGGTCGTCGCCGCGGTCGCCGGCTTTGCGCTCGGCGGCGGCTGCGAGCTGGCCATGCAATGCGATCTCATCATCGCCGCCGACAACGCCAAATTCGGCCAGCCGGAGATCAAGCTCGGCATCATTCCCGGCATCGGCGGCACGCAGCGGCTCACCCACGCGGTCGGCAAGGCCAAGGCCATGGACCTCATCCTCACCGGCCGCATGATGGATGCCGCGGAGGCCGAGCGCGCCGGCCTGGTCGCGCGCGTCGTGCCGGCGGCGAGCCTGCTCGACGAGGCCATGAAAGTCGCCGAGACCATCGCGTCGATGTCGCTGCCGTCGGTGCTGGCGGCGAAGGAGGCGGTCAATCGCGCCTTCGAGACCTCGCAGGCCGAAGGCATCCGCTTCGAGCGGCGCATCTTTCATTCGCTGTTCGCCACCGCCGACCAGGGCGAAGGCATGCACGCCTTCATCGAAAAGCGGCCGCCGAAGTTTCAGAACAAATGAAATAACTGTCATGCCGCCGCGAATGCGGGGCACCCAGTAATCACCTCGCTGGCGGCGGTGTACTGGATCGTCCGCCTTCGCGGACGATGACAGCGGTTATTTCCGCACGCAGATCACGCGCACGACCGATTGGTCGATTGGCGTGTGGCCGGTCGCTGGGCGCGATGTTCTGCGCTTGCAAAAAGGCGCGCAGCGTTTCCACCGGTATCAGCGTTGCCTGACTGACGGCGCCCGCGCCGGCGACCGCGGTCGACTGCAAATCCACCATGCCGGCGAAACGACCTTGCGCGTCGATCGCCGCGGCGCCGGAGAAGCCGAGCTTTGGCGCGGGGTCGAGACCTTGCGCGTCCCGATGCGCCAGCGTGCGCGTGACCGCGCCGCCGCCGGCTTGGGCCAGCGGATCGGCGATGCCGACAAGGGTGAGATCATCGCCGGCGCCGCTGTCGCCGGCGAGCGCCGCCGGCAAAAGGTCTTGCGCGCCGTAAACGCGCAGCAGCGCGACATCGTTGGCCTTGTCCGCGGCGATGCGTTCGGCATGACCGAAGCCCGGAATTGCGATGGCTTGGCAGCCGTCGGCGATTTGCGCCGACGTGATCAGATGCCCTTGGCCGGACACCACGATGGCGGTGCCGTATTCGACGCTGCGCCTCAGCCCGGGCGGCGGCGCGGCGCTCGGATCGGGAAAGCCCTGGTAGCTATTGGCCATGGCGGCGGCGATCGACGCCATGACGCCTTCGGTGGCTCGATCGAACAGAATGGTGACGCCGCGCAGCTCGCTGCCGCTCGACTGGACGCGGACGATGAACCTCTTCAGGCCCTGCAGTCCCGACATGACGAAGGAATCGGGCGCGAGCGTCGAATGCTCGACGATGCGATGGCGCACTTTCTTTTCGTCGTCGAACAGCGCCGACAGCGCGCCCTCGTGCAGGCGAAATGTCTCGATGTCGATTTGACCCTGCCGCGACGTCCAGCGGCTGCCCATGCGGGCCGGCACGGTCTTCGGCACCAGCGCACTGGGCAGGCCGAGCCGCGCGCCCGTCACCAGATCATCGATGATGCGCCATCCCGCCGCCGCCAGCGCGCCCTGCGACGGCGGACCGATGGTGTCGACCGCGGAATCGGGATCGTCCGTTGCCGGCTTTGCGGCGACGGCGGGCTTTCTTCGCCGCCGTTTTCGCGGCCACGTCCAAAACTATTCCCGGTAGCGCCAGCACCAGCAGGCCGGCGACGATGCCCGCGATCTTCATGAGTATCGCCCCACGCGCCGGTTCAGCCTAGCGGAACGGCGCCGCAACGCAATGCGCAGCCGCGTCGCTTGAAGGTCGTCCGCCGCGCCGATCCGGTCTATGGTGTGGCCATGTTGAGTGCCGAGGAGCTTGAACGTTACGCACGCCACATCGTGCTGCGCGAGGTGGGCGGGCCGGGACAGGCCGCGCTCGGCCGCGCCCGCGTGTTGGTGATCGGGGCAGGCGGGCTTGGCGCGCCGGCGCTGATGTATCTCGCCGCCGCCGGCGTCGGCACGCTGGGCGTGATCGACGATGACGTGGTTTCGCTGTCGAACCTGCAACGGCAGATCATCCATGCCACGCCCGATGTCGGCCGGCCCAAGGTCGACACCGCCAAGGAGGAGATCCAGCGGCTCAATCCCCACGTCGCCGTGGAGCCGCACGGCGTCCGGCTGACCGCGCAGAACGCGCTCGATCTGATCGGACGTTATGACATTGTCGCCGACGGCTCCGACAATTTCGCCACCCGCTATCTGGTCGCCGATGCCTGCTATTTCGCCAAGAAGCCGCTGGTCACGGCGGCGCTCGGCACGTTCGACGGCACGCTGACCACGATCCGCGCTTACGAACGCGGCGCCGACGGCAAGCCCAATCCGACCTATCGCTGCCTGTTTCCGGAGCCGCCGCCGCCCGGCACCGTTCCGGCCTGCGCCGAGGCCGGCGTTCTCGGCGCGCTGGCCGGCGTTGTCGGCTCGATGATGGCGCTGGAAGTCATCCGCGAGATCGTCGGCTTCGGCGAGGGTTTGGTCGGGCGCCTGGTCATGCTCGACGCCCGCGCCATGCGCTTCGAGACGCTGCGCTACGCTTGGGATCCGGCGAATCCGCTGACGGGCGAAGAGCCGACGATCCGCGATCTTTCAGCGCATATTTGAGGAAGAGTCTTTTACTTGGTCCAGATCGCCAGAATGGTCGAGCCCTTCATCACCGACCATTTGTTGGCGCCGGTGCTCACCAGCGTGAAGCAATTGGCTAGGGTGGCGCCGCCCCAGGTGGTGCAAAAGCCGTCCTTCGACAGCTTCCAGGTGCCTTCGCCTTTGTGGCCCGAGCCGATCGGCTCACGCTTCATCTTGCCGTCCGCCAGGAACGTCATCTTGTATTTGACGTTCGACAGCGTCGACGCCGTGAACGGCTGACCGTTGAAGAACGTGGTCTGGATTTCGCTCGGCGCCAGTCTTGCCGGCTGCGCGGCGGCAACTGTTGCCGTCAGCAGGACGGCGAAAGCCGCAACTGTGACGCCTCTTCGAAAATTCGCGTGCATCGTAAGCCCCCGAGATTCCGATTCACGGCCGCTATGATAACAACAGATCGATCGTTCCGATACGTCCGCTGAAAAATCTCACCGGCTCTGGCCATGATACACGCTGTTCGGCCGCATGTCGGTGGCCGAGGCGACGCGGTTCGTCATGTTGAAGAAGCCGGCGACGGCGGCGATATCCCAGATATCGCGGTCGCTGAAGCCCGCGTGGCGCAGCGCGGCGCGGTCTTCCTCCTCGATAAGCCACGGCTCGGCGGTGAGTTTTACGGCAAAGTCCAGCATGGCGCGCTCGCGCTTCGACAGCCGCGCCGCGCGAAAATTCATCGCCATCAATTCGCCCAGCACCGGATCGCCGGACAGCTGGCGCACCGCGGCGCCATGAGCGACCAGGCAGTAGTAGCAGCGGTTGTGCGACGACACCGCGACCGCGATCATCTCGCGCTCGAGCTTGCTCAGGCCCGACGGCGCCAGCATCAGATCGTTGTACATGCCGACGAAGGCCGACAGCTTCGGCATGTCGAAGCCATAGGCTTTGAGCACATTCGGGACGTAGCCGAGCTTTTCCTCGCATTTGGCGAAATAGGCCGCCATGTCCGGTGACAGAGGCGCCGGCTCAAGGGTTAGCGCCGTGATTTTGGTATCGTCGCCGGCAGCCGCGCTGGGGCGCGGCTTCGCCTTGGCTTTGGCCTGGTCGGCTTTTCTGCTCTGCTTGGCCATGGTCTTCCCCCTGTCAAACTCCGTTACCGCACGCCATCTCTGCAATGGCTACAATGGCAGATGTGCGCATTGTGCGAGTATTATCGTAGTGGACCGCGCTGACCAGCCGGGACGGGAGCATGAACGTCCAGGATTTTCCCCACACAACGGATGACAGCGCCGGCCAGGCGCTCATCGCCGCTGCCGGCACCGCACTGGCAAAGCGCAGAAGCGATATTCCCGGCACGTTCCTTGCCGAGTTGCTCGGCTCTGCGGTGCCCGACGATTTGCAGCGCTACGGGCCGGAAGAGCTTGCCGCCATCGCCGAGCGGTCGTGGTCGCTGCTCGCCGAGCGCAAGGCCGGAACGCCCAAGGTCAGCTTCGAGCCGGCGCCCACGACGCGCACCGTGTCGGTGCTCGACATCATCAACGACGACATGCCGTTTCTGCTCGATTCGGTCGTCGGCGAGCTCAATCAACGCGGCCTCGACATCCGCCTTTTGGTCCATCCGGTGTTCGCCGTGGAGCGCGACGCGGCGGGAACGCTGACGGCCTTCAAGGGCGCCGCGAAAGACGGCGGCCGGCACGAAAGCTTCATCCACATTCACATCGAAGGCGTCGCGGAGGCGGCGCGGCGCGCCGAGATCGTGCGCGCGCTCGAAGATATCCTCGCCGAAGTGCGCGTCGCCGTGCAGGATTGGCGGCCGATGCTGGACTGGCTGCGCGCCATCATCGCCGAGTTGCGCGCCAATCCGCCGCCGCTTGACGCCGGCGAAATTGCCGAGGCCGTGCAGTTCCTGGAATGGCTGGCGGCGGACAATTTCACTTTGCTCGGCGCGCGCGATTACGTCTTCACCGGCGATACGGCGGTGCTCGAACCGATGTTCGAGACCGGGCTCGGGCTGTTGCGCTCGCGCGACGTGCGGCCGTTGCAGCGCTGGAACCAGCCGCTCGTCATCACGCCGGAAATTCGCGCGCTCATGGAGGAGCCCCGGCTCCTTGTCATCACCAAGTCGACCTTGCGCTCGCCGGTGCATCGCCGCGTCGACATGGACTATATCGGCATCAAGCGTTTCGACCGGCAGGGCAAGCTGGTCGGTGAATACCGCATCTGCGGCCTATTCACCTCGACCGCCTATACGCGGTCGGTTCGCGCCATTCCCTATCTGCGGCGCAAGGCCGACGACGTCATCCGCCGCGCCAGCTTCGAAGCGTCGAGCTATTCCGGCAGGGCGCTGGTCAACGTGCTGGAGACCTATCCGCGCGACGAATTGTTCCAGATCGACGAAGACCTGCTCTATCAGTTCGCGCTGGCCATCCTTCAGCTCGGCGATCGTCCGCGCGTGCGCGTGCTGCCGCGGCGCGATCGCTTCGACCGTTTCGTCTCGGTCTTGGTCTACATACCGCGCGAGCGCTACGACGGCCGGATCAGGGCGCTGATCGGCGATTATCTTGCCACGGCGTTCAACGGCTTTGTCCGCGCCTTCTATCCGTTCTTCGCGGAAGGCCCGCTGGTGCGCGTGCACTTCACCATCGGCCGCGCCGAGGGCGAAGCGCCGAATCCCGATCGCGCCACGCTCGACCGCGCGGTCGAAGCCATCGTGCGCAGCTGGATCGACGGCTTGAACGAGGCGCTCGCCGCCGCCTATGACCCGGCAAGGCGCACACGCTGTCGGCGCGCTACCGCGGTGCGTTCCCGATCGATTATCGCGAGGTCTATCCGCCGGCGATCGGCCGTCGGCGACATTCGCGTCGTCGAACTGCTCACGCCGGAGCGGCCGCTCGGCGTCGACTTCTACCGCCCGGGCGGAGCGAGCCTTGACTGCGCGCGGGTCTGAAGGTGTTCAGCCAAAGCCGGCCGATTTCGCTGTCCGAGCGCGTGCCGGTGCTCGAAGACATGGGTTTTCGCGTCGTCGACGAGCGCACCTATCACATCAAGCCTGAGGACGCGGCGGACGTCTGGTTCCACGACATGGAGCTCGAAAGCGCGTCGGGCCAGTCGATCGACCTTGCCGCGCTCGAGCAGCGCCTCGAAGCCTGTTTCCTCGTCGTCATGGGCAAACGGGCCGAGAGCGACGGCTATAACGCGCTGGTGCTGGCGATCGGGCTCGGCTGGCGCGACGTCGCGCTCATTCGCGCCATCTCGCGCTTCCTGCGCCAGATCCGCGTGCCCTATTCGCAAGATTACATGTGGGCGACGCTGCGCAAGCATCGCGCCATCGCCGCGCAGATCGTGACGCTGTTCCACACCCGGTTCGATCCGCATCTGCCGGCGTCGAACGACGAGCGCGCGGCGCGCGAGGCCGAGATCGCATCCGCCATCGAAGCCGCCTTGCAGGCGGTCGAAAGCTTGGACGAGGACCGCATCCTGCGCCACTTCGTCAATGCGGCGCAGGCGGCGATCCGCACCAATTTCTATCAGCTCGACCGCGACGGCCACCCAAAGGACGTCATCGCGATCAAGTTTTCCAGCCGCAAGGTCGACGGCATGCCGTTGCCGCGGCCGCTCTACGAGATTTTCGTCTATTCGCCCCGTTTCGAGGCCGCGCATCTGCGCTTCGGCAAAGTGGCGCGTGGCGGCATTCGCTGGTCCGACCGGCCGCAGGATTTCCGCACCGAAATTTTGGGCCTGGTGAAAGCGCAGAACGTCAAGAACGCCGTCATCGTGCCGGTCGGCGCCAAGGGCGGCTTCGTGCCAAAGTATCTGCCGGCCGGCGGCAGCCGCGAAGCCATCCAGGCGGAAGGCATCGCCACCTACAAGATCTTCATTTCGACGCTGCTCGACATCACCGACAACATCCGGCCTGGCACGGCCGGCGTCGTGCCGCCGCCCGACGTCGTGCGCAAGGAGGGCGACGATCCCTATCTGGTCGTCGCCGCCGACAAGGGCACCGCGACGTTCTCCGACATCGCCAACGATATCGCCATCGCCCACGATTTTTGGCTCGGCGACGCCTTCGCCTCCGGCGGCTCGGCCGGATACGACCACAAGAAAATCGGCATCACCGCGCGCGGCGCCTGGGAATCGGTCAAGCGCCATTTCCGCGAAATGGACATCAACCTCGCCACGACGCCGTTCACGGTGGTCGGCGTCGGCGACATGTCGGGCGACGTATTCGGCAACGGCATGCTGCGCGAGAAGACCACCAAGCTCGTCGCCGCCTTCGATCACCGCGACATTTTCATCGATCCCGATCCCGATGCGGAGCGCACGTTCGCCGAGCGCCAGCGCCTGTTCGACCTGCCGCGTTCGAGCTGGCAGGATTTCGACAAGACGCTGATCTCCAAGGGCGGCGGCGTCTATCCGCGCTCGGCCAAGGAGATCAGGCTGTCGGCGGAAGCGCAGAAGCTGCTCGGCGTCGGCGAACGGCTGACGCCGCAGGACCTGATCCGCGCCATCCTCAAAGCGCCGGTCGATCTGGTCTTCTTCGGCGGCATCGGCACCTATATCCGTGCCGCCGACGAAAGCGACGAGGCGGTCGGCGACCGCGCCAACGACGCGGTCCGCATCGCCGGCAAGGATCTGCGCTGCAAGGTGATCGGCGAGGGCGCCAATCTCGGCATGACGCAGCGCGGCCGTATCGAGGCGGCGTTGCGCGGCATTCGGCTCAACACCGACGCCATCGACAATTCGGCCGGCGTCAACACCTCCGACATGGAGGTCAATCTCAAGATCGCGCTCAGCATTCCGGTGCGCGACGGCCGGTTGACCATGGACGGGCGCAATGCGCTGCTCGCCGAAATGACCGACGAGGTTGCCGCGCTGGTGCTGCGCAACAACTATCTGCAGCCGCTGGCGCTGTCGCTCGCCGAGCGGCGCGGCATGGAGGCTTTCGGCTTCCAGCAGCGCCTGATCCAGACGCTCGAGAAGCGCGGACTATTGGACCGCGCCGTCGAGTATTTGCCCGATGACGCGCAGCTTGCCGAGCGGCGGCGACGCGCGGAACCGTTCACCCGGCCGGAACTGGCGGTGCTGCTCGCCTACGCCAAGCTGACGCTCGACGAAGATCTGCTGGAGTCCGCGGTGCCCGACGATCCCTATCTGGCCCGCGAGCTTGGCCGCTATTTCCCGAAAGCGATCGCCGAGCGCTTTCCCGACGCGATCGAGCATCACCGCCTGCGCCGCGAGATCATCGCCACCCAGCTCAGCAATTCGATGATCAACCGCTGCGGCCCGACGCTCATCGTGCGCATCGCCGACCAGACCGGGGCCGCGCCGGCCGCCATCGCCGCGGCCTTCGCCGCGGTGCGCGACAGCTATGGTCTGACCGCGCTCAACACGGCGATCGACGGGCTCGACAATCGTGTTCCGGGAAAACTGCAGCTCGAGCTTTATGCGGCGGTGCAAGACCTCTTGCTCGACCGCATCATCTGGTTCCTGCGTAATGTCGATCTCTCCAAAGGCTTGGCCGAGGTCGTTACGCATTACCGCGACGGCATCGCCGCCGTCGAAGCCGCGCTCGAGGGCGCACTGTCCGAGGACAGTTTGAGCGTACGTTCGACGCGAAAAGGCAAGCTCGTCGAGGCCGGCGTGCCGGAAGAACTTGCCGGACGTTTGTCCAATCTGCCGTCGCTCACGGCTGCGCCCGACATCGTCCTGGTCGCCGACCGTACCGGCAATGCGATCGGCGAGGTGGCCGCGACCTATTTTGCCGCCGGCGCGTTCTTCCGGCTCGATCGCATTACCAACGCCGCGAGCAATATTCCGATTGCGGATTATTTCGACCGGCTGGCGCTCGACCGGGCGCGGGATTCGATCGGCGATGCCGAGCGCCGGCTTGCCGCGGCCATGGTCGGTAACGGCACGGCGGGCGCTGCTGCGGTGGCGGCTTGGGTTAAGCCGCGCCACGACGAGGTCGAGCGCGTTCGGCTGGCGGTGCACGAGATCGCCAATTCCGGGCTGACGGTGTCGAAACTGACGGTGGCCGCAAGCCTGCTCGGCGACTTGGTCAAGAATTGAAAGCCGGCAACGACTTACCCACAGACACTGCGGCCCGCCATAAAAAAGAACCCCAAGCAGAGTACGCGCTTGGGGTTCTAGGTGTTGCCTCAACTTAGGCTTATTGGGCCGGGCGGCGGGGTGTCGGGGGGATGGGGGAGCCGCCCGGTTGGCCTAGTGTTCGAGAGATATGAGCGGGGCCTGCCGATACAATGCGGATCACGGTTTAGTGTAATCCGCTGCGTCAAAACGCGCGGCTTGAACACCACCAAGCTTATCAGGAATTGAGTTTTTGCTGTTGCGCCCATCGCATTGGGACTACCTCACATGCGCAGCATGCAGACGTCACAAACGCAGCGCGATTTTGCTTAACGATGGAACCGCGGAAGAATTTCATTTCCCACATGGAACCTACCGACCAAACTGTCGCTCGACGTGCATTCCTCCGGATCAGCGCCGTTCGTGACGGCGACAACCAACCGCGCGCGCTGATCGCTATTCGATCCCGGTCAGTGCGGCTCGCGCCCCGACATCCGGCAAGCCGTAGCGATGCAGGTCGGCGCCATGGGCGTCGAGCCAGGTTTTGGCGCGGTCGTGATCCGGGCAAAGCCGCTGCACCAGGCGCCAGAACCGTGCCGAATGGTTCATCTCGACGAGATGCGCCACTTCGTGCGCGGCCAGATAGTCGAGCACATGGCTCGGCGCCAGAATGAGCCGCCACGAGAACGACAGCATGCCGGTGGTCGAGCACGAGCCCCAGCGGCTCGATTGATCGCGCACGGTGATCCGCTTGACGGCGACGCCCAGCGCCGCGGCAAATTTCAAGCTCGCGGTTTCAAGCTCGCGCCTGGCCTCGCGGCGCAGGTAATCGCCGACGCGCCGGTCGAGATGCGGGGCGTTGCCGGCGACGCACAGGAGCCGCTCGCCGTCACCGGCCACTTCAGCCCAGACGGTGCCGCGCATGCCGCGGCGGTGCGCAATCCGGTGCGGCACGCCGCGCAGCGGCACCACGACGCCGTCGGCGAACGGCGCCGCCTCCGGCAGCCGCCCGAGCCGCGCCGCGATCCAGCCGCCGTGCTTTTGGGCGAACTCGCCCGCTTCCTTCAGCGTACCGCGCGGCGGGATGGTGAGGATGACTTCGCGCGTGGTCGCCTGGATGCGCAAAGTGTAACGCCGCGCCTGCCGATGCCGGCGCAGCTGCACCAGATAGACCGATCGGTCGAAGACGATCTCGATCGTCCGCGGCTCACTCGGGCGACGATAAAGCAGCGCACGCAGCGGCATGGCGGAGCATCCGGGCACAAACCAATGCGAATATTGCCACGATTCGGCGGCGCGCGCGAAGGCCGTAGCCGGTGCGACGATCAAACCTGCTGCAGCGCCGCGCCGTTATGCGCGCTTCGCTTGCCGGCACCATTGCGCGCGATGCTCGCCAGGTGGCCCATCGACAGGATGAAATCGGCGATGCGCGGCGCAATCTCGGAGCGGAAGCGCGAGCCGTTGAACACGCCGTAGTGTCCGACACCCGGCTGCAGCCAGTGCGCCTGGCGATCGGCCGGGATGTTGCCGCACAGCCGATGCGCCGCCTCGGTCTGGCCGACGCCGGAAATATCGTCGTGCTCGCCTTCGATGGTCAGCAGCGCGACGCGCTTGATCCGGCCGAGATCGATGGGCCGGCCGCGATGGGTCATCTCGCCCTTGGGCATGGCGTGGCGGACGAACACGGTGTCGACGGTCTGCAGATAGAATTCGGCGGCGAGATCCATCACCGCCAGATATTCGTCGTAGAACTCCTTGTGCTTGCCCGCCGAGTCGCCGTCGCCTTTCACCAGATGCATGAACAGTTGCTTGTGCGCCTCGATGTGGCGGTCGAGATTCATGCTGACGAAGCCGTTGAGCTGCAGGAAGCCCGGATAGACGTCGCGCATAAAACCCGGATTGGGAAACGGCACCTTGGTGATGACGTGGTGGCGGAACCAATTGATGCCGCGTTGCTCGGCGAGCTTATTCACCGCGGTCGGATTGACGCGGGTATCGATCGGGCCCCCCATCAAGGTCATCGACGTCGGCACATAGGGATCGTCGTCGGCTTCCATTACGCGCGACTGCGGCAAGCACCGGCACCGACGGTTGACACACCGCGACGATATGGGTGTCGCCGCCGAGCGCGTGCAGGATCGAGATCACGTAGTCGATATAATCGTCGAGATCGAAACGGCCTTCCGTCAGCGGCACCATGCGGGCGTCGACCCATTCGGTGACATAGACGTCGTGATTGGGCAGGAACGCCTCGACCGTGCCGCGCAACAGCGTGGGGAAATGGCCCGACATCGGTGCGACGATGAGCATCCGCGGCTGCGGCCGGCGCGGCCGGTGCTCGAAGATGCGCTCGAAATGAACGAGATTGCAGAACGGCCGCTCCCACACCGTCGAGACCTGCACCGGCACGCGCTCGCCGCCGACCAGGGTCGAGGTGATGCGCCATTCCGGCCGGCCGTAGCGGCGCGTCGAGCGCTCGAACATTTCGGCCGCCGCAGCGACTGTTTTGCCGAAGGTGGTGAAGGACAGCGGATTGACCGGGTTCTTGTAGAACAGCCGCGTAGCGTCGGCCCAGGCGCGTGCCGGATTGAGCGCCGCGTGGCTCATCTCGTAGAACCAATACAGCGGCGCGGCGGACAGCAAAACGCCGCTGTCGCCTGGCACGGCAGGCGCGCCGCCAAACTCCCCGATCGGCATTGATGACCCTAACCCGGCTTGCTGCAGTGCAGCATTGTGACGATGGTATGTCATGTCGTCAAGATAACCGCAATGATTGCCATTTCCGTTACCTACGATTTCATTACGTATAAGGAACAACGCGTTGCGGCCATTCGCGCTTCACATGGCAAACACGCTTGGCACACACTCTTGGCAAGGGCGGCTTATTCGCCGGCCTGGATCAGCGAGCCGTGACGGCGCGCGCTCTGCAACAGCTTGAGGAAGCCGAACACGCCGGCGGCAAAGAACACGACGTTGAGCGCCAGCGCATCGAGCATCAAGTCGGGCCGGAACGTGTGCTCGATCAAGAGCGCGCGCATGCCCTCGAAAACGTAAGTCGGCGGCAGCGCCCACGACACCGGCTGCAGCCACGCCGGCAAAGTCGAGACCGGGTAGTAGACGCAAGTCAGCGGCATGAACAAAAACATGATCGACCAGGCGAGATTCTCGGCACCGAGACCGTTGCGCAATACCAGGCCGGAGACAAAAATCCCGACCGCCCAAGCGGTGAGCATCAGATTGAGAAAGAACGCCACCAGCGCCAATCCGAGACCGTAGAGATTGAAGCCGAAAAACGCGATCGCGAGGAATGTCACCGGCACGGTCCCGATCGCCAAGCCGCACGATGCTCATCACCATCAGCGCGGTGATGAACTCGAACGGCCGCAGCGGGCTCATCATCAGATTGCCGATGTTGCGCGCCCACATCTCCTCCATGAACGAGATCGAGAAGCCGAGCTGGCCGCGGAACAGAATGTCCCACAACAGCACGGCGCCGATGAAGGTGCCGCCGGCTTTGGCAAAAAAGCCGGCGTTCTGCATGATGTAGAATTGCAGAAAACCCCAGGTGATCATCTGCACCGTCGGCCAGTAGACCAGATCGAGCAGCCGCGGCCACGACGAGCGTAAGAGATACCAGTAACGCAGCATCATCGCGCCGGAGCGCCGCGGCGAGAAATCCAACACACCGTCGCTGAGCGTCGTCATTGCGCCGCCTCGCGCTCGATGCCGCGGCCGCGGGCCACGTCGAGAAAAACTTCTTCCAGCGTGCGCCGGCCGTAGCGCGCCAGCAGTTTCGCCGGCGTGTCGTCGTCCTCGATATGGCCGCGCTTCATGATGATGACGCGGTCGCATAGCCGTTCGACCTCGGCCATGTTGTGCGAGGCAATGAGCATCGTGGCGTTGCGCTCGCGGCGATAGCGCTCGAGCCGGCCGCGCACCCAGTCGGCGGTGTCGGGATCGAGCGAGGCGGTCGGCTCGTCGAGCAGCAGCAGTTCCGGCGCGTTGATCAAGCCCTTGGCCAGCGCGACGCGGGTCTTCTGCCCGTCCGAGAGCTTGCCGGTCTGGCGGTCGAGCAGATCGGTGAGATCGAGCTCTTCGCCGATCTGCTTGATGCGCTGCGCCAGATCGGGCACGCCGTAGAGCATGCCGAACACGGTGAGGTTCTGCCGGATGGTGAGCCGCATCGGCATCGCCACATAGGGGCTTTCGAAATTCATCCGGTGCAGCACGCGATAGCGCTGCCGCGGCATCTCGGCGCCCAGCACCGTGACCCGGCCGGAGGTCGGCGTGGTGAGCCCCATGATGGAGGCGATGGTCGTGGTCTTGCCGGCGCCGTTGCCGCCGAGCAGCCCCGTGACCGAGCCGGGCGTCAGCGTGAACGAGATGCCGTCCACCGCCGGGACGGTCTTGTAGATTTTGACAAGCCGCTCGATGGCGATGGGGGGTGCGGGGGCGTGCATCGGCGCACATGTGGCGCGCTGGCGCGGAGGAGGCAAGGGGAGGGTACAACGCCGGGCATATGGCAGAGCCGCGTGGAAGATGGCACAACACCGCGCCGGGAGGGCTGTCCTATGAGTTCCTGCACATGAGTACGATCACAATGGCGCAAGCCGACCGCATCATCGACGCCGCAATCGCGCGCGGGGTCGAGCTCAACTGCCGGCCGATCAGCGTCATCGTGGTCGAGCCGGGCTGCAAGGTGAAAGCCTTCAAGAAGGAAGACGGCGCGTCGATGATCCGTTTCGAGATGGCTTTCGGCAAAGCCTATGCGGCGCTTGCGCTTGGGCGCAGCTCGAGCCTGGTGCATCAGCGCGCCGAGGAGCGGCCGATCTTCATGCGTTATCTGATCGCGGCGAGCGACGAGCAGCTGTTTGCCGAAGCCGGCGGCTTGCTGATCCGCGATGCCGATGGCGAAGTCATCGGCGCGGTCGGCGTCACCGGCGATACCGGGGAGCGCGACGAGGAGCTCGCCGCCCACGGCATCCATGCCGCAGGCCTCAAGACCGACGAGGATTGCCGCGACATGGGCCGGCGCGTCGGGCTATTGCCGAAAACCAAATAGCGCGCGACCAAGCGCGCCGCAGCAAACAACGAGGCACCATGAAAATCGGATTGTTCGACCACATCGAGGATGGCGCGCGGCCGCTGACGACGTTGTTCGACGAACGTTTGCAATTCGCGGCAGCGGCCGATGCGGCCGGCATCTATTGCCTGCATCTTGCCGAGCACCACGCGACGCCGCTCAACATGGTGCCGGTGCCCGGCGTCTTCATGGGAGCGCTGGCGCGCGCCACCAAGCGCATGCGGATGGGGCCGCTGGTTTATCTGTTGCCGCTCTATTCGCCGCTGCGCCTGATCGAGGAAATCTCCATGCTCGATCATTTGAGCTATGGCCGGCTCGACGTCGGCGTCGGCCGCGGCGTGTCGCCTTACGAGTTGAAATACCACAAGGTGGAGCACGACGACTCGCGCGACATTTTCATCGACGCGTTCAAGTGTCTGAGCGCCGGCCTGGTCACCGACTCGCTGAGCTACAAAGGCGATCATTACGTCTACGAGAACGTGCCGATTGCGCTGCGCCCGCTGCAGCAGCCGCATCCGCCGTTCTGGTACGCCTCGTCGAACGAGATCGGCTCGACCTGGGGCGGCGAGCACGGCCTGCATTTCGTCACGCTCGGGCCGATGGCGACCGCCAAAACCAATATCGATGCCTACAAGAAGGCGCTGGCCAAACGCGGCGCGCCGGCGCAGCCCAAGGCGGAATTTCCCGGCGGCGCCGTCATCGGCGTGCAGCGGCATATTTTTGTCGCCGACACCGATGCGGAAGCGCACCGCTTCGCCAAGCCGGCGATGGAGGTGCATCTCGCCAATCTCAATTGGCTGCGCGCCAAGCACGGCGTCACCGGCCTGACCTCGCGGCTCAACGTGCCGCGCGGCGCCACCTATGAAGCCTGTCTTGAGGACGGCACGGTGATCGCCGGCTCGCCGGCGACCGTGCGCGCCGAGATCGAGCGGCAGGTCAAGGAGCTCGGCGTCAATTATCTGCTGACGTATCTCTTCCTCGGCACCATGTCGCTCGCCGACGCGCTGCGCTCGCTGCAACTATTCAGCGCCGAGGTGATGCCGCATTTGGCGAAGCTTTAGTGTTATCCGTCACCCTGAGGTGCTCGGCGCGTAGCGCCGAGCCTCGAAGGGCGACGGCCTCGGCGCTCGGGCCGTATCCTTCGAGGCTCGCTTCGCTCGCACCTCAGGACGACGGATAACGGAGGCGATTCACTTCCCGCCGTCATCCGGCGGCCGCTGCTGATCGGCGCGCAGCGCGTCGGGATGCGGCATGGCGATGACGTTGTAGCCGGAATCGACGAAGTGGATTTCGCCGGTGACGCCGGTGGAGAGATCCGAGAGCAGATAGAGCCCCGCGCCGCCGAGATCGTCGAGCGTCACGCCGCGATGCAGCGGCGAATGGCGCTGCTGGAAGGCGAACATGGCGCGCGCGTCGCCGATGCCGGCGCCGGCAAGCGTGCGGATCGGTCCCGCCGAAATCGCGTTGACGCGGATGGCGCTCGCGCCGAAATCGACGGCGAGATAGCGCACGGAGGCTTCCAGCGCCGCCTTGGCGAGGCCCATGGCGTTATAGTTCGGCATGGCGCGCAGGCCGCCGTTATAGGTCAAGCGTCAGCATCGCGCCGCCGTTCGGCATCAACGCCGCCGCGCGCTTCGCCGCTTCGGTGAACGAGAAGCACGAGATCACCATGGTGCGGATGAAATTCTCGCGCGTGGTGTCGGCATAGCGGCCGGTGAGCTGGGCCTTGTCGGAAAAGGCGACGGCGTGGACCAGGAAATCGAGCGTGCCCCAGGCGCGGCTCAATTCGGCAAACACCGCGTCGACCGAGGCGATGTCCTCGACGTCGCACGGCAGCACCAGATCGGCGCCGACCGACGCGGCAAGCGGCTTCACGCGCTTGCCGAGCGCCTCGCCCTGATAGGTGAAGGCGAGCTTGGCGTCATGGGCGGCAAGGGTTTTGGCAATGCCCCAGGCAATCGAGTGGTCGTTGGCGACCCCCATGATCAGGCCGCGCTTGCCGTGCATCAGCCCCGGCATCAGGCATCCAGCCGCTTGAACACGACGGAGGCGTTGGTGCCGCCGAAGCCGAACGAGTTCGACAGCACGCAGCCGAGCGTCACGTTATCGCGCCGCTCGCGCACGATCGGCATGTCGGCGAAGGCCGGATCGAGTTTTTCGATATTGGCGCTTTCGCAGATGAAGCCGGAGTTCATCATCAGCAGCGAATAGATCGCTTCCTGCGCGCCGGCGGCGCCGAGCGAATGCCCGGTCAGCGATTTGGTCGCCGAGATCGGCGGGCACTTGGCGCCGAAAACTTCGCGGATCGCCTCGATCTCCTTGAGGTCGCCGATCGGCGTCGAGGTGGCGTGCGGATTGATGTAGTCGACCGGCGGCGCGACCGACGCGAGCGCCATCTTCATGCAGCGCACCGCGCCTTCGCCGGACGGCGCCACCATGTCGGCGCCGTCCGAGGTCGCGCCGTAGCCGGCGACCTCGGCGTAGATCTTCGCGCCGCGCGCCTTGGCGTGTTCGAGCTCTTCGAGCACCAGCACGCCGGCGCCGCCGGCGATGACGAAGCCGTCGCGGTCGGCGTCGTAGGCGCGCGAGGCCTTGTCGGGCGTCTGGTTGAAGCTCGACGACATCGCGCCCATGGCGTCGAACAGCACCGACAGCGTCCAGTCGAGCTCCTCGCAGCCGCCGGCGAAGATCATGTCCTGCTTGCCGACCTGGATGGTCTCGTAGGCATTGCCGATGCAATGGTTCGAGGTCGCGCAGGCCGACGAGATCGAATAGTTCACGCCCTTGATCTTGAACCAGGTCGCCAGCGTCGCCGACGCGGTCGAGGACATCGCTTTGGGCACCGCGAACGGCCCGACGCGCTTGGGCCCCTTGCTGCGGGTGATGTCGGCGCTCTCGACGATGGTGCGCGTCGACGGCCCGCCGGAGCCCATGATGATGCCGGTGCGCTCGTTGGAGACTTCGTTGTCGGTCGAGGCCGGAATCGCGGATCGCCTGCTCCATGGCGACGTGGTTCCAGGCGGCGCCGCCGCCGAGGAAACGCATGGCGCGGCGGTCGACGGCTTCGCTCGGGTCGAGCGTCGGCGCGCCGTGCACCTGGCAGCGGAAGCCGAGCTCGGCATATTTGTCGGCGCGCACGATGCCGGATTTGGCCTCGCGCAGCGACGCCACCACTTCCTGCGTGTTGTTGCCGATGGACGAGACGATGCCCATCCCGGTGACGACCACGCGCTTCATATTTGCCTCGTCCGCCTAATTAGCACTTGCCGTCGCGCCGCTCAACGCTTCGCTCGGCTGCGGCTCCACGTCGCGGAACAGGCCGACCTTGAGGTCGGACGCGCGATAGATCACGGTGCCGTCCGCCGAGAGCCAGCCGTCGGCGACGCCGAGCACGAGCTTGGAGCGCATCACGCGTTTGATGTCGATGCCGTAGACGATGTTCTTCATGCGTCGGCAGCACCTGGCCGGAGAACTTCAGCTCGCCCATGCCGAGCGCGCGGCCCTTGCCGGGCGAGCCGAGCCAGCCGAGGAAGAAGCCGAGCAATTGCCACAGCGCGTCGAGCCCGAGGCAGCCCGGCATCACCGGGTCGCCCTTGAAGTGGCAGGGGAAGAACCAGAGGTCGGGCTTGAGATCCAGCACCGCCCGCACCAAGCCCTTGCCGTATTCGCCGCCCACTTCCGCGATTTCGGAAATGCGGTCGAACATCAGCATCGGCGGCAGCGGCAGTTGCGGGCCCTCGGCGAACAGCTCGCCCCGGCCGCAGGCCAGCAGGTCCTCGTAGTCGAAGTTCGAACGGCGATCCTGCATCCGTATTTCGCTCCGCCCCCGGGCCGATCAACCCGGCTGAATCCCTAACATATGGGGGCAATGTGTGGCAAAGCCGCACCCGGCGCCGGGCTGCCACGGTGGGCAAGCCATTCCTGCGGCGCATTGCCGGGACTGTTGCAGCCGGCGCAGCGTGGCGTATAATGATTTCACTTGCAACAATCTTGCTGGCCCCTCATGGGGCAGTGGGTAACGCCAATGACACAGTCGCCTCCATCGCGTCCGCTTTCAGCCGGGCTTCCCGGGCCAACCTTCCAGCTGCCGCCGGCGCCGGGCCGCGCCGACCGCACCGGCTGCCCCTGGCACGACGTCAAGGAGAAGCTCCGCGAAGTCGGCTTGCGGCCGACGCGCCAGCGCATGGCGCTGGGCTGGATCCTGTTCGGCAAGGGCGACCGCCACGTCACCGCGGAAATGCTCTACGAGGAAGCCACCCGCGCCAAAGTGCCGGTGTCGCTGGCGACCGTCTACAACACGCTGCACCAGTTCACCGAAGTCGGGCTTGCTGCGCCAGGTCGCCGTCGACGGCTCAAAGGCCTATTTCGACACCAACAATTCCGAGCACCACCACTTCTTCATCGAAGACCAGAACGATCTGATGGACATCCCCGCGACCGACGTGCTCGTCGGCAAGACGCCGGTGGCGCCGGAGGGCTATGAGATCGCGCGGATCGATGTGGTGGTAAGGCTGCGACGGAAGAAGGGCTGACGGCGAAAGCGTCACTCGACCTTCTCGTCCGGATAAACGCCCCACAGCTCGTTCTGCTCGATCCAGCCGTCAAAACCGTCGCCGACGATTTGGCACCATTTGCCGGTGCAGTGTTTGACCGTGCCCAGCACGCCGACCTGCAGTTGTGCCGTCACCGCGCTCTTGGCGTCGGGCTTGGCGTAGATCGGCGCCAGGTCGGTCTTCGACTTCAATTGCACGGTCGCGGTGCGCTTGCCCGACAGCAGCGAGTGATAGACCCAGCCTTCGGTGCCGTCGGAATCGCGGATGCGGCGCCAGTTCTCGAACTCGGCGGTGATCTCGACCGGCAAGCCGACCTTCGTGTAGATCCAGGCGACGTCGTGGTCCTTGTCCGGGCCGCCGCGCACGTTGACCCGATCGGCCTTGAGGCTGACGAAGCGCGGCACCGGCAGTCCGCTCGCCGTGCTGTCGCTGCCGGCCCGGACCGCACCGGCGGCGAGCGCCAGCGCCAGCGGCGCCACAATCGCGGCCCGAATCCACCCGATCATCGGCCTGCGGCGCCACAATGTCATCGCGACACGCCCAATAGGTCGTGACGCCGGGGGAACCCCGACGCGCTTTGTCCGAGCGCAGCCATCTGGTAGAGAGATTTTGATGAACCACCTGCCCATTCCAGTGTCGGCGAGGGCGGTTAAAGAGACCTGAACGGGCCGATGCGGCGGCATCGGCCGATGCGGCCGGCATCCGGCCGATTTCCGGGTCGCCGGCCGCAGGTCGGTTTGCGTGAGAGGCAGTCAATGGCGTCCGGCAAAAAGCCGCTTGTCGTGGTCACCCGGAGGCTGCCGGACAGCGTCGAAATGCGCATGCGCGAATTGTTCGACGCCCGGCTCAATGCCGACGACAAGCCGATGAGCCATGCCGAGCTGGTCGCCGCCGCCAAGACCGCCGACGTCATCGTGCCGACGGTGACCGATCACATCGACCGCTCCGTGCTCAGCCAATCGGGCGAGCGGCTCGAAGCTGATCGCCAATTTCGGCAACGGCGTCGACAATATCGACGTCGCGACCGCCGTGCAGCGCGGCATCACCGTCACCAACACGCCCGGCGTGCTCACCGAAGACACCGCCGACATGACCATGGCGCTGATCCTCGCCGTGCCGCGGCGCCTGACCGAGGGCGCCCAAGTGCTCACCGGCAACCAGGAATGGACCGGCTGGAGCCCGACCTGGATGCTCGGCCATCGCATCTGGGGCAAGCGGCTGGGCATCGTCGGCATGGGCCGCATCGGCCAGGCGGTGGCGCGCCGCGCGCAGGCTTTCGGCCTGAAAATCCACTATCACGACCGCCGCCGCATGGCGGCCGCCGCCGAGGAGGAATTGCACGCGACCTATTGGGAGAGCCTCGACCAGATGCTGGCGCGCATGGACATTATCTCGATCAATTGCCCGCACACGCCGGCGACCTATCACCTGTTGTCGGCGCGCCGGCTCAAGCTGATCCGGCCCGAGGCCTATATCGTCAACACCGCGCGCGGCGAAGTGATCGACGAGAACGCGTTGGCGCGCTTGATCGAGGCGGAAGAGATCGCCGGCGCCGGCCTCGATGTTTTCGAGCACGAGCCGGCGGTGAGCCCGAAGCTCGTCAAGCTCGCGCGCGCGGGCAAGGTCGTGCTGTTGCCGCATCTCGCCTCGGCCACCGTCGAAGGCCGCATCGACATGGGCGAAAAGGTCATCGTCAACATCAAGACCTTCATGGACGGCCACCGCCCGCCGGACCGCGTCCTGCCGTCGATGCTGTGAAAGCCGCAGGTAGCGTCCGCGCAATGTTGCATCGACGATCGATCCTCCGCGTTGCATCCTTGTGCTTATCGGCGCGCTCACGCTGCCGATCGCGGCGCGAAGCGACGAGCAGATCGGCCATGCGCAAGCGGTCGTCGCCAAGAACGGCATGGTGGTGGCGCAGGAGGCGACTGCGGCGCGCATCGGCGCCGATATTTTGCGGCAAGGCGGCAATGCGGTGGATGCCGCGGTCGCCGTCGGCTTTGCGCTTGCCGTGACCTATCCGCGCGCCGGCAATCTCGGCGGCGGCGGCTTCATGCTGATCCACCAGGCGTCCGGCAACGATACCGCGATCGATTATCGCGAGACCGCGCCGGCGGCGATCACGAACAAAACTTTTCTCGATGCGGACGGCAACGCCGATCCGCAAAAATCGCGCGACTCAGCGCTCGCCATCGGCGTGCCCGGCACGGTCGAGGGACTCGCCTTCGCGGCGCGGCGATATGGTTCGGGCAAGTTCACGCTCGCCGACCTGATCGCGCCGGCGCTGAAACTGGCGCGCGACGGCATGCCGGTGACGGACGACATTGCGGGTATGTCGGCCAACGAGATGGCGCGGCTCAAGCGCTGGCCGTCCACGGCAAAAATCTTTCTCAAACCCGACGGCACGGCGCTCGCGCTTGGCGGTTCTCTGGTGCAAAGCGATCTGGCCAATACGCTCGAAGCCATCGCCAAGGACGGGCCGCACGCGTTCTATGACGGTCCGATCGCCGACAAGATCGCCGCTGCCGTGCAGGCAGCCGGCGGCGTCATGACCGCCGACGATCTCAACAGCTACACCGCGTACGAGCGCACGCCGGTGCGCGGCACCTATCGCGGCTACGACATCGTCTCCATGCCGCCGCCGTCATCGGGCGGCGTCGAGCTGATCGAGATGCTCAACATCCTCGAAGGCTACGATCTCGGCCACCAGGACGACGCCCACGCGGCGCATCTCATGGTCGAGGCCATGAAGCGCGCCTATGCGGATCGCGCGCTGTTCCTCGGCGATCCCGACAAGGTCAAGGCGCCGGTCGAAAAGCTCATCTCCAAGGACTACGCCGCCACCTGGCGCGCCACCATCGATCCGGAGCGCGCGACGCCGGCGAGCGCGATCCGCCCCGGCGGCACCGTCCAATCCGAAGGCCGCAACACCACGCATTTCTCGGTGGTCGACAGCTTCGGCAACGCGGTGTCCAACACCTACACGCTCAATTTCAGCTACGGCGTCGGGCTGGTCGCCGAAGGCACCGGTGTCATGCTCAACAACGAGCTCGACGATTTCGCCGTGAAGCCGGACGCGCCGAACGCCTATGGGCTCATCGGCTACGAGGCCAACGCGCCGGGGCCGGGCAAGCGGCCGCTGTCGTCGATGACGCCGACCATCGTGCTCAAGGACGGCAAGCCGTTCCTGGTCACCGGCTCGCCGGGCGGCAGCCGCATCATCACCGCGGTGCTGCAGGTGGTGGTCGACGTGATCGACCGCGGCATGGACATCGCCAGCGCGGAGTCGGCGCCGCGCATTCATAATCAATGGATGCCCGACCAGGTGTTCGCCGAGCCCGGCGTCTCGCCCGATCTGATCGCGGCGCTGCAAGCGCGCGGCGACAAAGTGGTGCCGACCGGGAAGTTCACCTCGGTCAATTCCGTTCTGGTCACGCCGGATGGTTTTGTCGGCGCCGCCGATCCGCGCAC
>CAWCSD010000039.1:0-429458 GCA_963798095.1 uncultured Alphaproteobacteria bacterium
TCGGCCGGTCATGCCGTCGAAAGCACGAGCGGCGAGTCGCAGCAAGGCGATCAGTCTCTTGGCGCTTGCCGAGCGTGTGCGACACGCACTCGCCGCGCGGCATGTCGCGCCGCATGAACCCGTCCATGTCAGCATCGGCAACAGGCCATCCGATCTCGGCGCCTTGCTCGGCATCTGGCAGGCCGGTGCCGTCGCCGTGCCGATCCATGCCTCGGCTGCGGCGTCGACCATCGCGCGGGTGCAACGCATATCCCGCGCGCGTTTTTTGATCGACGGCGACCGGCTCGACGCGATCGGCGAAGCGCCGCCGCCGGATCGCGCGCTGCTGCGCGATGCCGCTTTGGTCATCTTCACCTCGGGCAGCACTGGAGATCCCAAGGGCGTCGTCATCGGCCATCGGCGGCTCGCCGATAAGCTCGCCGTACTTGATCGCCTGTTGAACATCACACCAAATGACGTCGTGCTGTCGCCGCTGCAGCTCGTTTTCATCTTCGGTCTTTGGGTGAGCCTGTTGACGCTCATGAAGGGCGCGCGGCTCATTCTGGTGCCGAAATTCACCGAAGAGGCGATGGCGCGTGGCCTCGCGGAAGCAACCGTCCTGGCCGGCGTCCCCTCGATGTTCCGGACTTTGTTGAGCTATCCCAAGACGTCGCGGCGCCAAAACTGCGGGCGATGCTCAGCGGCGGCGAGGTGCTGGCACCGGCGCTGGCGCACGCCATGGCGCGGCTTGCGCCCGCGGCGATCCATGATCTCTACGGCCTGACCGAAACCGGCTCGTGCGATTTCCATCTGGGTCCCGCCGGTCAGCCGCAAGGTTTCGGCACGATCGGGCATCCGACCGAGCGCGTCATGTTCCGGATCGCCAAGGACGGCGACGCCGTCGCGGCCGGCGAAACCGGCGAACTGCAAATCCGCACGCCGTTCGGCATGCTCGGCTATCTGGACAATCCCGCATTGACGGAAGCCTCGTTCGACGACGGCTATTTCAAGACCGGCGACCTGGCGCGGCTGACGGCGGACGGTGCTGTCGCGCTCATCGGGCGCGCCAAGGACATCATCTCGCGCGGCGGCAACAAGATTGCGCCGCTCGAGATCGACAACCTGCTGGCCGAGCACCCCGAGATTGCGGCTGCGCTTTGCGCCGGCGTTGCCGATGAGCGCCTCGGCGAAGTCATTCACGCCGTCATCGTGACGCGCGCCGGCGCCCGCTTGGATGCCACGGCCTTGCGCAACTGGCTGCTGGCGCGTACCGAACGCTTCAAGGTGCCGGACGTTTTCCACTTCCGCGACGCGCTGCCCTCTGGGGCGAGCGGCAAAGCCGACCGCAGGGCAGTGGCGCAACTTGCGGCGCAGCCGGGCAATCGGCGTTGACAACAAGGCCGAAGCCGCGCCGATAATGGCCGCCATGCATTGCCAGGCGAGCGAGAATTCGCCGACCGCGACCGGAGGGAAGCCATGAACCGCCCGACCCAAGGATTTCCAGCTATCCTCGACAAGCGCGGCGCGCCGCATGTGCGCCGCTTCGATGAACAGCGCTGGCTCATCGACAACATCATCCGCGCCAACGGCATCGATTGGGACCAGCCGCGGTCGCTCTATATCCACCTGCCGTGCGGCATGGAGGCGAACGCCGATTTCGCCATTATCCGCGAACGGGTGAAGAAGATGGCCGATATCGGCCCGGCCTTTGCCGCCGTGGCAAAGCGCCGCGAGGCCAAGGCCAATGCCGCGGCTCAAGCCGATCGCAAGGTCACCGCGCGCGACAATTTCTTCATGGCCGCGGTGCATTGGGGCGCGGCGCAATGGCCGTACGACGAGAACGACGAGACCAACATCGCCTACAACAACAAGAAGCGCGAGTGCTACGCCAAATATGCGGCGCTCGCCGATCATCATGTCGAGGCGGTGTGGGTGCCGTTCAAGGACAAGGCGATCCCGGCCTGGCTGCATCTGCCGCCCGGCCACACCGGCGGCAAGCTGCCGGTGGTGATCTCGATCCCCGGCATGGACAGCTACAAGGAAATCCAGGTCGCGCTGTACGGCGACAAATATCTCAACCGCGGCATGGCGGTGCTGGCGATCGACGGACCGGGCCAATACGAAGCGCCGATGATCGGCCTGCACTTCACCATGGAGAACTGGATGGCGACCGGACCGGCGCTGGTCGATTGGATCGCGGCGCGGCCCGAGCTCGATGTGACGAGGATCGGCGTCGCCGGCACCAGCTTCGGCTCGCTGTTCGGCACGGTGCTGACCGCGCATGAGCCGCGCATAAAGGCCTGCGCGGTGATGTCGGTGTGCCACGAGCCGGGCTGTCACACGATTTTCCAGGAAGCCTCGCCGACCTTCAAGAAGCGCTTCATGTACATGTCGGGCATCACCGACGAGGACGCGTTCGACGAGTTCCGCAAGAAGATCACCTGGGAAGGTCACGCCAGCAAGATCAAGGTGCCGTATCTGTGCGTCGCCGGCGAAGCCGAGGAGCTGAGCCCGCTGGAACATTCCGAGCGGCTGATGGCGGCGCTGCAGGGGCCGAAGCAGATGGTGGTCTATCAGGAATCGCGCCACTCGGTCGGCAACGTTTCGGCCGCCAATCTCGGCCCGTTCCCGCCGATCCTGCTCGCCGACTGGCTCGCCGACCGTCTCGCCGGCAAGGCGTTTGTCAGCGAGCGCTGGTACGTCACCGGCTCGGGCGAGATCAACAAGACGGCGTATTGAACGCTTGCGTGCTGCGTCATGAAATTTCCGCGCCGACGTTTCCTGCACCTCGCGGCGGGCGCCGCCGTTCTGCCGGCCGTTGCGCTTGCCGAGACCTATCCGTCGCGGCCGGTGCGCGTCATCGTCGGGCTGCCGCCGGCCAATTCGCCCGACATCATCGCGCGCCTGATCGGCGGATGGCTGTCGGAGCGGCTCGGCCAGCCGTTTGTCGTCGAGAACCGGCCCGGCGCCGCCACCAATATCGCCACCGAGCTCGTGGTGCGTGCGGCGCCTGACGGCTATACGCTGCTCCTCGTCGTCGCCGGCAATACCGTCAACGGTTCCGTCTTCAAGAACCTCACTTACGATTTCAGCCGCGACATCGCGCCGGTCGCCAGCATCGGCGGCATCCCGCTGGTCATGGCGGTTACGCCGTCGTTGCCGGTCAAGACGCTGCCGGAATTCATCGCCTATGCCAAAGCCAATCCGGGCAAGGTCACAATGGCGTCGTCCGGCAATGGCAGCGTGCTGCACGTCGCCGGTGCGCTGTTTCAAATGATGGCCGGCGTCGATCTCCTGCATGTGCCGTATCGCAACAGCATGTTTCCCGACCTGCTCAGCGGACAAGTGCAGGTCGTGTTCAGTCCGGTGCCGGCGGCGATCGGCTATATCCAGAGCGGCAAGCTGCGCGCGCTGGCCGTCAGCACGGCGCGGCGGCTCGATGTATTGCCGGATGTTCCGACCGTGGCCGAGTTCGTGCCGGGTTACGAGGCCAGCGGCTGGCTCGGCCTTGGCGCGCCGAAAGGCACGCCGGCCAATGTCATCGATACGCTCAACAACGCGGTTACAACTGGGCTTGCCGATCCAAAATTCAAGGCGCGGTTGAGCGATTTGGGCGTCGTCGTCAATCCGATGACGCCCGCCGAATTCGCAAGCTACATCGCTACGGAAACCGAGAAGTGGGCAAAGGTGGTGAAGTTTGCCGACATCAAGCCGGAATGATCGCAGCCACGACACTCACGAACTTCGCGCCTTGCTCGCCGCCGCGCGCCGCATGCCGAGCAGCCCGCGCGGGAAGAACAGCACGACCAGGATGAACATCACGCCGATGAAGAACATCCAGTTCACCGTCATCGACGAAATGTAGTCCTGCAACAGCACGAACAGCGCCGCGCCGACCAGCGGCCCCCAGAACGTGCGCATGCCGCCGGTCACCGTCATGACCACGAAATAGCCCGACAGCGAATAGTGCAAGGTCAGCGGGTCGGCGAAATTGTTGAGCAGCGCATAGAGCGTGCCGGCAAGAGCTGCGATGAAGCAGGAGATCGAGAACGACATCCAGACATGGCGCTCCACCGGAATGCCGAGGAAGCGCGCACGGCGCTCGTTCTCGCGGATCGCAACCAGGGTGCGGCCGAACGGCGAGCGCAGCAATAGCCCCATCAAGCCCACGGCGGCGGCGAAGACCGCCAGCAGGAAGAAATAGAACCTGGTCTCGCCGTTGGTGATGTCGAACGTGAACCAGCCGAAGCCGATCGGCTCGCGATGGAAATCGCGCAAGCCGTCGAAGCCGCCGGTGAAATCGTTCCAGCTATAGGCGAGGTAATACCAGAGCTGGCCGAAGGCGATCGTGCACATGGCGAAATAGACGCCGCGCCGGCGCACGATCAGCATGCCGAACAAGGTGCCGGCCAAGCCGCCGAACAGCACGCCGGCCAGCATGGCAAGCGGCGTCGAATGCACGAGGTAGCGCAGCGTGAGCCCGGCGCCGTAGGCGCCAAGTCCGAAATAGGCGGCGTGGCCAAAACTCAATACGCCGGTGAAGCCGAGCAAAATGTTGAGCCCCATGGCGGCCAGTCCGAACACCAACACCTTGCTGGCGAGCGCGGTATAGCCGCCGAGCAACGGCAGCCAGAACGGCACGCTGACCAGCAGCGTCCAAATGACGACGAGCACGATCAGGTCTTGGCCCTTGGGCACGCGCTCCCTGGCGGCGGCAAAGAAGGCGCTCATGAGAACATGCCTTCTTCACCCAAGAGTCCGCGCGGCCGCAGCAGCAGCACCGCCATCAGGATGGCGTAGATCACCGCCTCGCTGGCGGACGGATAGAACACGGTGGTCAGCGCCGCCGCCATGCCGATCAGCAAGCCGCCGCATAAAGTGCCGATCAGGCTGCCGACGCCGCCGACGATGATGGCGATAAAACTCGGCATCAGCAGATCGTCGCCCATGTTCGGGTTGAGGCCGATCTGGCCGGCGGCGAGCACGCCGCTCAAGCCAGCGAGCAGGCAGCCGACAGCGAAATTGAAGGTGCGCAGATTGCGCACATTGACGCCGAGCGTCGCCACGGTTTCGAGATCGAAGGTGCCGGCGCGGATGCGCAAGCCGACGCGGGTGTGGCGCAGGAAAGCGAACAGCCCGACCACGGTGACGATGACGATGGTCACCATGAAGACGCGGTACCAGGTGATGAAGAACAGGGTCGGGGTTATGGGCTGCGCCAGCATCTCGGGCAGACCCATGGGCAGGCCGTTCGGGCCCCAGATATAGCGGCAGGCATCCTGGATCACGAACGCCAGCCCGAAGGTCAGCAACAGGCTATAGACCGGATCGCGGTTATAGATGCGGCGGATCATCAGCCGCTCGACCAAAACGCCGAGCAGCGCCGTGAGCAACGGCGAAACCAGCAACGCGCCCCAATAGCCCAGTGCCGGCGTCAGCGTGTAGGCCAGGTAGCCGCCGAGCGCCAGGAAATTGCCGTGGGCGAAGTTGATGACGTTGGAGAGATTGAGGATCAGCGACAGGCCGAGCGCCATCAGCACGTAGAACGCGCCGATGATCAGCCCGTTGGTGACGTTGAACAGTACGACCTGCCACATCTGCCGCTCTGCGCGTTATGCGTCATTGCGAGCGAAGCGAAGCAATCCAGACAGCCGGTAAAGCGCTGGATTGCTTCTCACTTCGCTCCTCGCAATGACGTGAGAGTGAATACCGCTTGCGGGGTGCAGATCAGGCCGGCTGCTCCATCTTGCATCCGGTATCGGCGACCGAACCTGCGGCTTGCTCGCCGGGCACCAGCGTCTCGAGGGTGAAGACGTCATCGGGGCCGGATTTCGGCGGATGCACTTCGCCGACGAAGATGTTCGGCATCAGCTCGTGATCGCCGGCGCGATAGCGCACCTTGCCGGGCTGCAGCGCCACGTCCGGCGGCAGCTCCATGTCCTCCATCGCCTTGGCGAGCTTGGGGCCCTCGAGCGACTTCGCCTTGGCGGCGGCGAGCCGCACCGAATGCATCGACACATAGCCGAACCAGTCGCGCGCCGACGGCGTCTTCTTGGTCGCGGCGCGATAATCGGCGACGAACTTCACCACCTCCGGCACGTTGGGCTGGTTCCACCACCATTCCATGTCCCACCAGCCGGCTTGCGCGTCCGGCGGACAGCCCTTGATGCTTTCGAGCTCGAACAGCGCGCCGCCGAGCGCCATTTCCTTGCCCATGCCGAACTGGGTGAATTGCTTCATGCAGTTGATCTGGGTCAGCCCGCCCATGTTGTTGAGCAGCACGTTCGGCTTGTAGCCCTTGGCCTTGATCAGGGTGGCGGAGAAATCGGTGTTGTTGATCGGCAGGTAGTCGCCGTCATAGGTGCCACCGAGCTTGGTCAGCGCCTTGATGAAGGCGTCCTGCAAGGTGTGGCCGTAGGCGTAATCCGGCGTGATGAAGAACCATTTCTTGCCGAATTTCTTCACCAGCTCCGGCGTGACCGCGTTGGCGTCCATCGACGTGGTGTTGCAGACGCGGAACACGTTCCATTTGCAATTGGTGCCGGTGATCGGATCGGTGTGGCCGCCGGGCACGATGTGGAAGACTTTCTTCTCGGACGTCACCTGCGACATGGCATAGGCGATGCCGGAATTCACGTCGCCGAGGATGACGGAGACCTGGTCGCGATCGATCAGCTTGCGCGTCTTCTGCACGCCGGTGCCGACGTCGTTGGCCGAATCCTCGACCAGGAGCTGGACCTGGCGGCCCAAAATGCCGCCCTTCTTGTTGATCTCGGCCTCGGCATATTTGGCGCCGTCGACCTCGCTTTGCGCCAGCGCCGACAGCACGCCGGTCAGCGGATTGACCATGCCGATCTTGACCGGCTCCTCGCCGAGCGCGGTGACGATGAACGGTGCGGCGATGACCTGGCTGGCACCGAGCGCAGCGCCGGCCTTGAGCAGCGTACGACGGCGTATCGACATGTCGAATTGTGACATTCTTATCCTCCCTGTTGTCGGTGACTTGTTTCTTATCGTTCTTGTGCCGGGGTTCGCCCATGCCCAGGCCGCAAACATCTTCTACTGCGCTTTTGGAGTGGTCAAGGCGACGACGGCGCTCCGCGGATGCGACATAAGTCGCATCGGCGTGCGGCATTCGCCTTTCCAGGGCGATGGTATATGACCGGCGCGGCACTTCGCCTGCCCTGGATGGTCATGCCCATGGATGTTTTCGAAGCCGTCGACTCGCGCATCGCCTGCCGCTGGTTTCTCGACAAGCCGGTCGATGCGACAATCGTTCGCGATCTCATCACGCGCGCCGCCCGCGCCGCGTCCGGCGGCAATCTGCAGTCGTGGCAGGTCTATGCGCTGGCCGGGGCGCCGCTCGCCGAGCTCAAGCGCAAGGTCGCCGCCCATATCGCCGGCCGCGATCCGCGCCACGACGATGCCGAATATCCGATCTACCCGAAGACCATGTGGGAGCCCTACAAGTCGCGCCGCGAGGAGCACGGCGTGCAGCTTTACGGCGCGCTCGATATTGCGCGCGACGATGCCGAGGGGCGGCTCGCGCAATACAAGCGCAATTTCGAATTCTTCAACGCGCCGGTGGCGCTGTTCATCGCCATCGACCGTAACCTCGGCCCCGGCCAATGGGCGGATCTCGGCGGCTATATCCACGCTTTGGCGTTCCTCGCCCGCGGCTACGGCCTCGATACCTGCCCGCAGGAATCCTGGGCCCGCATGCATCGCATCGTCGGCGAGTTCGTCAAAATGCCGCCGGAGCAGATGCTGTTCTGCGCCGTGGCGATCGGCTACGGCGACCACGGCCACCCGGCGAACAGCTTCCGCTCGCCGCGCGCGGAGCTTGCGGAGTTCTGCAAGTTCTTTGGTTTCGAGTGAGGGTGTGTACCGTCACCCTGAGGTGCGCGCGAAGCGTCGCCTCGAAGGGCGACGGCCCGGGCGCCTGAGCAGCATCCTTCGAGGCCCGCGCTACGCGCGGGCACCTCAGGATGACGAACGCACCGTCCGCTACTCATACAAATCCCGCGGCATGCATTGCCGTGCCGCGCGCTCCGGCGCGCCGATATTGCGCGGCGTGGCCGCGAGGATGTCCTGCCGCGCCTGCCACTGCAGCGGATGCGGCACGCGATCGAGCGCGCGGCGCAGGCAGCCGGCCGCTTCTCCGCAGCAGCGGCGCTGCCGGCGGCACGCCTTGTGAGGACAGCTCCGCCACAGGGCGAACGCGTCGCAATAGCGGCGTTGCTGCAACGCCTTCTCGACCGCGAGGCGCCGCGCGTATTCGATCGCGCTAAGCTTCGGCTTGGGTTTCATGCCCGCCTTGAGCATGGCGGACAGCACGGCGAAGTTTTCGTCTTTGTTTTGTCCGGCCTCTTTCATGGCCAAGCTCCCCCGTTGCCGCGGCGCGTTTTTGCGCCGAGCTTCATCATGCGCACGATCGTGAACGGATCGCGCGCTTGCAAAATGTGGTCACGTCGAGCGCGAAACCGGTCCGGTCCAGGGAAAGGGCAGGGGTGGGGCCTGCTTTTCGCTCGTCCGTTGAGCTTCGCCCGATCAAAACTTCAAGAATTAGAATGAAGGAAGCGGAACGCCGGCAAACGCTGGGTACCAACCGCCGCTCTTGCGTGCGGCGCGCGCCCTTTTGGAGCGCGCACGCTTGACGGCGTTCCACCGCGGCTCTCACCTAAGGGAGTTATTTCATCCCAAAGGCTCAGCTTCAGGCCAGGCTTCCTGGGACGCGGTCTGAACGGGCGTTACCCGCCTTCGCCTGTCCCAGTCCAGGGATGCACCTCCCGTCCCGGTCGTAATGCCGGGAGACTGATACCCAAGCCGCCCGGGAGCAGACTGCAAACCCGCCCGCGGGCACCGCCCTCGCTCCCATGACACGGTGTGCCTCCGCGCCATGTCCTTCAAGGGAGCTTCGATAAGGCAATTTGTAACATTGATCACGAGTTGCGGGCTGGGAGTAAACTTGAGCATCATGGGGGTGGCGTGACCCATGAAGACGAAAAAGGCCGCGAAGAAACGCAGCCCTGTAAGCGGGGGCAGGTCGCCGAGTTTCTCGACAGCGATGGAAGGCCGCGAGTGTTCGGCGGAATGAACATCAACAGTCTCGATCTTGCCGGTGGCTTCCATGGTCCCTCCCGCAGTCCAGCCGGAATACTAATGAGCCGGGCCGACATGCGCCAGCGAGCGCGATTTTTCTTCAATTCGCTATCGGCAAGCTGGAACGTTTCGACCGCCCCCGGGATCGATGCCTCAGCAACGTGCTATAGCAGCGCCGAAAATATCCGTATTCTTCTGTTTGTTGTATCTAATTTAAAACTCGACAACATAGAGCGGCATGTATTTTCGACTCATCTGTGGATTGCGCCGAACGGTCCGACAACTCGGCGTTCACCGCGGAGTATGGATCAAACAGAACCCACCGCGTCACCACCGGGCTTGACCCCATAGGCGCTAAGATAAGATTGGCATTGCCTGTAGCTTGCGGTGACGCGGCGGATCGCGCAAGCGTCGAGAGACGGCTGCGGCATTGGTCCTGAGTGCAGCGAGATCGGGCTGCGGAAGGATTGCGGCGATGAGGGTGGCGACAAGCTGTCGGGTGACACGCCAGAGCGGCGATCGGCCAGTGCTCAAGAGGGAGAGACGCCGAGTTCGTCGATGAGCGGCTCGGTGAGTAAGATCATAATCAGATGCGACAAGACCCACGGCCTCGCGAGCCGTGGGTCCTGGGCAGGCGGGGAGCGCAGACCAATAAGGCTCTTCAGTCGTTTGAAAGCAAGCTCGATGCGCCAGCGCATACGGTAGAGCTTGAGAATGTCTGCGGCGACAAAAGTCTCAGCCGAGAGTGAGGTCACCAGGATGATCCATTCCGCGGCGGCGAGTGTCCCTGCCGAAACCTGGCGACCTTCTTTGCGGGCTTGACGGCGCGCCCTGCGTCGCGCTTCGATCGCGGCCGCAGGCGATTTGCGCAACGCGACGAGACGCAATGCCAGCGGTGTCCCACCTTTGCGGCCAATCCATACTGGCCGGTCGAGCAGCCCGTTTTGGCCTTTCGTCGACAGCGCGGCGACAAGATCGAGCGGAACACCTTCTTGATCGAGCCAGCGTGCATTGTGCCAGCCTGCGCGCAGCAGCACGTCGGCGCCCTGCGAAATGACTTCGGACATTTGATCCGGCTGAAGATAGGCACCATCGGCAATGCGAATCTCACCCGGTACAACCGGCACGCGGTCGAGGCGCTCGCCGCCACGTTCATCCGTCAATGCCAGAAAGCCGAAACGCTCAGCAGGCAGTTCGAACGCGCTGTGCACCCGCCAGAGGCCGTTGCTCCGCTTCGCTTGCTGCCCCGCCTTGAGCACTGTCGTAGCGTCAAGGATACGGATCAGTCGTCCCTCTGCCGCCGCTGGGCGACCGCTTCCCAAAAGCCGGGCGATCAAATGCAAAAGCCAATCGCTTGTGTTCCGTAAGCGAAGAAGCAGCGCCACGTCGGAAAGCTTTGCCAATCCGACCGCCGCAGCCCAACCCGCCGTCCCCCGCAATCCCGTGTGGCTCAGGCAATAAGCCAATGTAAGCCGCAACAGGTCCACCGCCGAACGAACCCCGCGCGCACGAACAAATGCCTTAGTCGCACGGGCACTCTCGGTTAGCGTCTCGGCACCGCCGAGCCGCTCAACCATCCAACCCCAGTCGTCATTGAGCAGCGATTCGTGAGTCATCCCATGCTGGAATCACAAAACGATTCCACTACGCAAGCCTTATCTTAGCGCCTATGGGGCTTGACCCGGTGGTCCATGGTGACATCCGGCGTATGAGGCGGCGCGGAGAGACTGAGCGAGCAGGTTCTCTGCATGGATTGCCGGATCAAGTCCGGCAATGACGATTGATTGGTTCTGCGTCCGCGCCGTTATCCCCCAGCACCATGACCGGGATAGCCCGCAGGGCGGAATACGCTTCGCAAACTCGCCCTGCACGCTAAAATGGAGGATGCCGCCAATTGATGCGGCTTCCGTATGGTCTCCTAGAACCAAACATCGACAGGGGAGGGGAATATGACGTTACGCATGGACTTGGCTTATGTCGCGCTGGCAGCCTTGGCCCTCCTGATAGCGGACGTCGCGGCTGCGCATGCGGCCATGAGGTCATGCAATGCCCAGCCATGGCTGTGTCGCTACAGCTCCGACGGCCGGCAATATTTCTATGCTGAAGGCTCTAACAGGCCGATCTCAAGCGCGACGTCCTCGACCGGCGCCGCGTGGGGCTGCGGCGCGACGGACGGAACGGCGAGGGGCCGATCATGGGGCTTTCCGAACAAGGCCGCCGCCTCGTTGCGCGCGCTTTCAGAATGCGCAAAGCGCAGTCCGCACTGCCACATCGTCAGCTGCAGCGCATCCATCCACAACTACTACGAAGCGCAAGCTACCTTGGTTGGCGGCGCGCATCGATAGCGGGCGCCTTCCGTTAATGAACGCGTGAGCATTAGGGCGTTTACGCCCGTCTTTGACGGGCTATAGCGCGTCGCGCCTTTACAACATTCAACCCAACGTCCGGATGGCTCACGCGATTGCGTCTTGTCAGTTCCGGATGGTTGGTATCGAATTAATTCGCGTGCCTAGACGGGTTTATGCCGCGAGGACAAAGTCATGAAGATCGAGATCGAATACTGCGGTCAGTGAGGCTATGAACCGCGCGCCCGTGAGGCGGAAAAACTGATCCTCAAGCTGCGACCCTCGGCGCAAATAAACCTGCGGCGGTCGAGCGGCGGCGTCTTCGAAATTCGCGTCGACGGCCGACTGGCGTTCTCGAAGAAGGCGAGCGGCCGCTTTCCGACGAGCGAAGAGATCGCCGGCTGTCTAGCCTGAAAGCTCCTAGCTCTAAACGCTACGCCCTGAGCGCTGGCATTTGCATTCGGCGCCCGCGCCCTATTGACCCGCACCGATTCGCGGTTGCAACTTTGCCGGTCAAATCTGATGCTCACCGCGGAGCAAGACGTGATCCACAATATCGCCTTGTGGTTTGCGCTGGCACTGGCGCAACCGGCTTTCGCGCAGACAGCGCCAAGTCCCGCGCCCAAACCGTCGCCGACCAAGCCTTCGTCGATCAAGCCTTCGCCCGCCAAGCCCGCTACAAAGAAGCCCGCGCCGCCGAAGCCGGACACCGCCGCCCAGAGCGGCCCCTGCGGCATCGGCGTCATACCCCATATCGGCGAGAACTTCGCGCTGCAGAGCTTCGGAATTACGGTGTTCGGCAACGAGCTCAAGAAGGTTGCCATCGAGTCCTGGGGGCTCGACGACCTTCTCGTCGCCCGCGTGCGCGCCGCTGCAGGTCCACATTTCGCGGTGCGCCGCATGGCCTATCCGGCCAACGCGTTTGCGACGTTTGACGATCCGCCGCCGTTCCACAACGGTGAAAACGATCTGAAGGAAATCGCGCAAACCGTCTCGCGCACGGGCGGGTGCGAACGCTACATCGTCGCCGTCAGAGATGCGATCCGGATCGGCGACAGCAACATAATTGTCAGGGGCATTGGCGTTTTCCATCGCGGCGGCCTCATCGATCGCTTTAACACCGACATTCTGGTCGTGCTCACGGCGCTCTATGTCATTGATGGCCGTTCATTTGAGATCGTGAAGAAAGGCTACGGTGGCATCGCCGACGAGGATACGCTCGCTGATCGCTTGCGGCGCAGCTTTTCCTACGAGACCCCAATCCACGGGCCCAGTCGCAAACTCGAGGATTTCGCGTGGCCACCGGCGCCGGATGCGGTGACGAGGTTGCGCGAACCGACGCGAGCCCTGCTCGCCGCTAGTCTCGATGTGGCGTTGCCCAGGTTGCTGGCACCGTGACGGTGACGGCCAGTAACCGCAGGCTACGGGCGAGAGGCGAGATGCCAAAAGCCCCTCAATTGGCGCGTGCGATCTGTTCTTCCCCACGGCAAGAGGGCAAGTGCCTTGATCCCATCAATTTACCCATTAGCTGCAATGTGATAGGTTGTAGCGATCTGATCAGGAGACGCCGCGATGCATCTCAACGCCCTGGGTTACGTCGGTATCCGCACCAAGAACCTCGAGGATTGGGCGGCTTACGGCACCAACCTTCTCGGCATGCAGCTGGTCGACAAGAGCCGCGGCACGCTGGCGCTGCGCATGGACGACCGCAAGCAGCGCGTCATCATCCACACCGACGAAGATGAAGGCCCGTCGTTCTACGGCTGGGAGGTCGCCGACGCGGCGGCGCTCGATGCGCTCGCGGCGCATCTGGAAAACAACGGCGTGAAGATCGCGCGCGGCTCGCGGGCGCTGGCGGACGAGCGCCGGGTCAGGGATTTGATCGTGTTCTCCGATCCGATCGGCAATCGGCTCGAAGCGTTTCATGGCGCCGAGACTGCGACCGATCCGTTCAAGCCCGGCCGCTCGATCTCCGGCTACCGCACCGGCCCGCTCGGCATGGGCCACGCCGTGCTCACGGCGGAGCGGCTCGAGGAGGTGTTGCCGTTCTATACCGAGATCCTCAACTTCAAGCCGACCGACTACATTCTAAAACCCTTCAAGGCTTATTTCTTCCACATCAATCCGCGCCACCACAGCCTCGCCTTCATCGACACCGGCAAGAACGGCATCCATCATCTGATGTTCGAGGTCTGCTATCTCGACGACGTCGGCCAGGCCTACGATCTGTTGCTGCGCAAGCCGGAAATGATCGGCACCACGCTCGGCCGTCACGTCAACGACCACGTCACCTCGTTCTATTCGTGGTCGCCGTCGAAATTTCTGGTCGAATACGGCTGGGGCGGCCGCACCATCGATACCGGCAACTGGACGCCGCACGAGCGCACCGAAGGCCCGAGCCTGTGGGGCCACGACCGCATGTGGCTCACGCCGGAAGGCCGCGAGGAAGCGCGCAATCTGCGCATCGGCGTCGCCGAATCCGGCGGCCGCGAGCCGGTCAACGTGATGGACGGCAATTATCTGCGCGCTGCCGACGTCTGCCCGTGGTGGAACGCCAACGTGGCGGCGCGGAAGACCGGTTAGAGCATGATCCGGAAAAGTGGATGCCGGTTTTCCGAAAAGATCATGCTGCCGAACGCAAAAACTAGACCATGATCCGATTCAATTTGATCGGATCATGGTCTAGGCCTACGGGCCCGCCGCCGTATCTCGCCCCGAGGTCGCGCTGGATCATCAGGCGGATGAACGGATCGGGATCGTTGCCGAGATAATCGTTCGCCATTGTAGAGCCGGGCCGCAGTGAAACAGGTTGGCGCCGCGGCACGGCACCGGATGCTGCGCGTGCCGTGGTCACTGCGGCGCGCCGGCAACGCGGCTTCCATCAACTCTTGGTGTCAGCTTCGATCCGCGACATCGGAACTGCCATGTCGCCGAAGCCTTGAGCCGCGCATATCAGCAGATGCTTGGACAGTGCAGCGTCGAGTCCCGACATGCGACGGTCTCCAGCTCATCGCTAGCCGGCTCAGGCCTCGGGGCCGCCGTATCTTCGCCCCGAGGTCACGCTGGATCATCAGCGCGGATGAACGGATCGGGATCGTCGTGCCGAGGTAATCGTTGCCATTGTAGATCGGGCCGCAGGTGAAACAGAGTTGGCGCCGCGGCACGGCACCGCACTGCCGGCCGTGGCCTGCGGCGCGACCGGCTTCTTCACTTCTTCTGCCGCATTGGCACTCGACGCCAGCATGACGGCGAGGCTGAGCGCGCAAACCACGAGCTTGACGGGACGCGATGTCATCTTGGCCTCCGCCTACGGAGTGGCGATTGGCCAACAATAAGGCAACCTTACGGTTTGCCTCTTGATCCAGCGCAATTGACTTTAGAAGTGAAAACGGCGGGTTGGCGTATATGCCTTCGCAATTCGGTCACCGGCAGCCCGGCAGCGTGCTGGCCTTGTTCTCGAGCTCGAACGGCCCGAGTTTCTTCACCGCATAATCCGCATAGGACGAATTGACCACGCGGTCGGCCGGAAAATTCGCGGTCGACATCTTGTTCGCGGTGTACCAGGCCTGCATGTCCAACATGCTGGCGGTGTTGATCTTGCCGTCGGGACTGCGCGCCGGCCACGATTTCTGATTGTTGAGGATTTCGGGGCGGCGCTCGATGCCGGTCTTGGCGACGAGATCGATGAAGTCCTGGCGGATCGATCCGCCGTGATAGGCCTGGCAATAGTCGCGCACGCCGCGCAGATAGGCGACGAAATAGTTGCGCACCAGATTCGGGGTTCTTCTTCGCCCAGTCGGTGTTGATCATGACCACCGCGATGGTCATCGGCGTCGGCTTGATCAGCTCGTCGGAGGACAGGAACGGCACCGCGATGTTGTCTTTGATGTACTGCGTGCCGAACGGCGGAATGACCAGCCCGGCGTCGATTGCCTTGTTGGCGAAGGCGAGCGCGTATTGCGGGAACGGCAGGACTTTCAGATCGACGTCGTTGATGGAGAGCCCGCCGAGCGCGAGCAGCTTGCCGATCTCGTAGGTCGAAACGGAACCGTTGCCGTTGGTGGCGATCACCTTGCCCTTGAGCTGTTTCGGTTCGGTGATCTGGTCCTTCAGGTCGGGCCGCAGCATCAGATTATGGCCGATGGGCGTGGAGACGCGGTCCATCACCATGGTGATCGGCAGATCTTTCTCCAGCCCGTTGAAATAGCCCGCCGCGATGCCGCCCTCGATGACGTCGAACTGGTTCTGCGACAACAGCGCGATGGAATTCGCCGTGGTGTCGAGATCGGAGCTGTCGAGCTTGATGCCGAATTCCTTGAAGTAACCGCGTGCGCTCGCCCAAGCGGTCACGCCTGAGGTGATCGAGCGCACGGCGCCGAGGCGGATGGTGGTTTCATCGGCGCTTGCCGCCGTCGTCGCGGCCGAGACCAGGAGCACTGCCGCCGCGGCAATCGCTGTTGCCGAAATCATATTTGCCCGCGCCATGACGTCACCGCCCCGATATCGATTGCCGACAGCCGCGCACCGGCGCGGCTTGCCGGCATCCTAGCAAGCCAAGGCCGCCGCTTGCCATGCGCAGAAAGCCGCGCTTCGCCGCCACATCCGATAGGGATGCGCCGTTGGAGTTAGTATGTGCGGCGCTGCGCAGTCCACTGGCCAGAGCAGTCGCCCGTTCTGGTGCGCCATCGTCCCGCCCCCGCGTTGCCGGACAATCGGCCGGTGCCGCTGGCGGATTGGCCTTTTTCGGACACCGTCACGCGGGTTGCACCGTTCGCCGCCACGGTCCCGTTGACATCGTAGCTTTGATCATCGCCGTACACGCGCCCTCGCGCCACGCGCACGGCGTAGCGCAGCGAGCTCGGGCAATTGCCGGCCTGGGTGATGATCGTCACACTCCACATTCCGTCATAGCTACTGGCCGCTCGCGCGGCGGACGGGATGACTGCAACAAGCGCGGCCGCAACGGTGGCTGCGGCAAAGACGCCCCCAAGCTTCCTCATCGGTTCGCTCCAGTTTTTTGAGGATCCTGCACTGGCGGCGCAGGCGGCCCCGGATAGGGCGGTGGTGCGCTGCCGAACGGTGTTGCGCTCTTGCCCACGGTCTCGCCGACCTTGAACAGGGCGGTCATGTAATCGGGATCGAACGGGCCGCGGCTCGGCGCGTTGAAGTCGGCAGGAATGCGTGGCGATGTTGAAATCGACGCCGCTGCGCTTTGCCGCGAGATAAGCACGATCGATCATCAGCCTTGTATCGACCTTCACCGCGGCGCCGACCGTGCCGGTGAGGATCGACGGCGTCGAGCGGGTGACGAGCTGGAAGTCCGGCTGCAGCCCGGTATTGATCACGACATAGAGCGCCGTCGCCGGCAGCCGATAATCGGAGGTCGCCGCCATCACGGCCGCCGGCGCGACAAAGAACTGGCCGCCGACGCCGCCGTCGACGTGCATTTCCTGGAATTTTTTGCCGTTGGCTTCGACGTCGATCAACACCGGCGGAAAGCCGCCCGGAATGGCGCTCGAGGCCAGCAACACGCTGCGGAACAAAGCGAGCGCGGCGTCACCGCCATTCTTGTCGGCAGCATGGGCGGCGATGGCGCCCATGTTCCACACCACCGAGCGCTCGGCGTCGAGATCGGTGGTGACGACGAACAGGCGCCGGCCGCTCTTGTGGGCGGCGGCGATATCGGCCAGCAGCGCCGGCGTGATCTGTTTGGCGATCAGATCCTTGAGCGGCCAGGAATCGACAAAACTCTCGCCGGTAGAGCCGACCTCGAAAACGTCTGCCGCCGTGATCTTGGTATAGGCGGTGCGTAATGCGTCGTCATAGCGCGGCCCGGCAAAGATGAACGGCGCCATCAGCGCGCCGGTGCTCACGCCGGTGACCACCGCGTAATCCGGCCGATGGCCGGATTCGCTCAAGCCGTTGAGGAGGCCGGCGCCGAATGCGCCGTCGGCGCCGCCGCTCGACAGCGCGAGCCATGGTCCGGGCTGCGGCGGCAAGGCGGCGGTGAAGTCCGCTACCGAATCCGCCCAGAAACGCGCGTCCGGCATGTCGGGAATTGCGGCGGCAACTTCGTCGGCGGCCGTGAACGGTGTGCGCGCCGGCGGTTGCTTTGCTTGGGGTTGCGGCTGTGCCGCCGGCGGTTTGGCCGGCGCGCTTTTATGGGCGGGTGCTTTATGGGCGGGCGGGCCGGGACTTTGTGCAGCCGCGAACGGTGCCTGCGATGAGCAACGGCGCCGCCAGGAGCGCGGCAGCCGTATAAGCGTACCATCGTGCCATATTCGCCATGTCGTACTGGGTGTCCCGAAATCAACGGAAGGTTCGGGTCCCGTTCGGTCCCGTTCGCAAAACACGATGGCCAGAAAAACCACGGCCCAAAAACCACGGCCCAAAAACCATGGCCCAAGACGGTCAGCAGATAGGGCCGTCCTTCGCCAAGATCAATTGGGGTGATGTCGCATATAAGCCTAGAAAGCCCCGCCGGGCGCCGCAATGGCCGCCCAAAGCCTATCCACGGTTACGCGTTTGTCATGGTTTTGGATCAGGCGTGCCGATCGGCAACGAATTTCGCCCCTTCGATGAGAACGGCGGCCGAGGACCCGAACGGCGCCAGCGCCTGTTCGGCTTCGGCGACGAGCTCCTGTAATCGCGCCTTGGCCGCCGGCACGCCCAGCACGCTCACCAAGGTGGCCTTGCCGGCGGCGGCGTCCTTGCCGGTCTGTTTGCCGACCAGCGCCGGATCGCCTTCGAGATCGAGCAGATCGTCGGCGATCTGGAAGGCTTGGCCGACAGCCGTGCCGTAACGCTCCAGCGCCGCGCGTTGCGCGGGGGTCGCTGCGGCGAGAATGCCGCCGGCCTGGCAGGCGAAGCGCAACAGCGCGCCGGTCTTCATCGCCTGCAAGGTGCGCACGTCCTTCTCGCTGAACTCAAGCGCCGCGCGGTTTTGCACGAAGCGGCCCTCGGCGGCGAGATCGAGCATCTGGCCGCCGGCCATGCCGCCGACGCCCGAAGCGCGCGCCAGCGCCATGACCAGCTCGATGCGTACGCGCGGGTCGGCGTGGGTCTCCTGCCGCGACAGAATGTCGAAGGCGAAGGTGAGCAAGCCGTCGCCGGCCAGGATCGCGGTCGCCTCGTCGAATTTCTTGTGCGCGGTCGGCTGGCCGCGCCGCAAATCGTCATTGTCCATGGCCGGCAGGTCGTCATGCACCAAGGAGTAGCAATGCACGCATTCCAGCGCCGCGCCCGCCATCAAGGCGTTCGGCCGCGGCACCTCGAACAGGGCGGCGCTTTCGACCACCAGAAACGGCCGGAAGCGCTTGCCGCCATTGAGGCTCGAATAGCGCATGGCCTCGATCAGCCGCGCCGGGCGGCTCAATTCGCCCTGTTCGGGCGTCGCCGCCAGAAGCCGGTCGAGCAAAACCTCGATATCGGCGGCCACCGCGTCGAGGCGCGAGAGAAAGGGGCTGTTTTTGTCGTTCATTGCGTCATTAACCAGCGGTTCCGTGACCCTGTCGGGTCCTATATTTGGTCCTACATTTACGGGATAACGATGGGTCCGACCGGGAAGGGCTATCTGTGGCCAACGACCTTATAGCGTCAATGGTGCTGGCGATCTGGCTGTATCTGCTTGCGGCGCGGGGCGGATTCTGGCTGGCGGCGCAGCGCGATGACGACGGCCCGGCGTGGAGCGGAGCTGCGGACGGTTCTTGGCCGGCCATCGCCGCCATTATTCCGGCGCGCGACGAGGCCGAATGCGTCGGCGAGACCATTGCCTCGCTGATCCGGCAGAACTATCCCGGCGCGCTCCACGTGATCCTGGTCGACGACCAGAGCCGCGACGGCACCGCCGCTTGTCGCGCGCGACGCCGCGGCGGCGCTCGGCGCTGCCGATCGCCTCACCGTGGTGTCGGGGCGCGCGCTGCCGGCGCGGATGGACCGGCAAGCTGTGGGCGCAGCAGCAAGGCGTCGAGCTTGCCGAGACGCATGCCGCTTACGCCGGACTATCTGCTCTTCACCGATGCCGACATCGTCTATGAGCCGGATGTGCTCACGGGCCTCGTTGCCCGCGCGCAGGCCGGCGGTCTCGTTCTCACCTCGCTGATGGTGAAGCTGCGCTGCGAGAGTTTCGCCGAGCGGCTGTTCATCCCGGCCTTCATTTTCTTCTTTCAGATGCTCTACCCGTTCGCCTGGGTCAACGATCCGCAGCGCGCGACGGCGGCGCGCGGCCGGCGGCTGCATGCTGGTGCGCCGCGATGTGTTGCGCCAGGCCGGCGGCATGGCGGCGATCCGCGACGCCTTGATCGACGACTGCGCGCTCGGAAAAAATCTCAAAAGTTTCGGCCCGATCTGGCTCGGCCTGACCGAGCGCGTGCGCAGCATCCGCGCCTATCCGGCGATCGCGGATATCCGCCGCATGGTGACGCGCTCTGCCTATGCGCAGCTGCGCTATTCGCCGCTGCTGTTGGCCGGAACCGTTGTCGGGCTGGCGCTGACTTATCTCGCGCCCGTGGCGCTCGACCTTCTTCGCCGACGGCCTGGCGCAATATCTCGGCATGGTCGACCTGGCTGATGATGGCCTTCGCCTTCAAGCCGACATTGCGGCTCTATCGCATGTCGGCGCTGTGGGGGCTGGCGCTGCCGGCGATCGCGGCCATCTATATGGCGTTCACCCTCGATTCCGCCTATCAGCATGCCCGCGGGCGCGGCGGCATGTGGAAGGGTCGCGCTCAAGCCAATGTTTCGGAATTGCGATGAATGACGCGAGCAAATTGCGATCGGGCAAGGGCCACCGGGACGAGAATTTCCCGGTGGCGTCCTGGCTCATTGCTCCGCGCCATCGCGGGCCGATCCTGGCGTTCTACAATTTCGTGCGCACCGCCGACGACATCGCCGATCACGCGACGCTGCCGCCGGCCGAAAAACTGGCGCTGCTCGATCGACTCGATGCCGGGCTCACCGGCAAGGACGACGAGCGACGCAGTCGCGGTGCGGCTGCGCGCCGAGCTCGCCGCGCGCAATCTTTCGCCGAAGCATGCGCAGGATCTGCTCGCCGCGTTCAAGCTCGACGTCACCAAGCTGCGCTATCGCGATTGGGACGATCTGATCGGCTATTGCTCGCTGTCGGCGATGCCGGTCGGCCGCTTCGTCTGCGACGTCCACGGCGAAAGCCGCGACTGCTGGCCGGCCAACGACGCGCTGTGCGCCGCCTTGCAGATCATCAATCATTTGCAGGATTGCCAGGAGGACTATCGCAATCTCGACCGCGTCTACATTCCGCAGGATGCGCTCGCCGCTTGCGGCACGACGGTCGAAGCGCTCGACGCGCCGCAAGCTTCGCCGGCGCTGCTGATTTGTCTGCATAGGCTTGCCGGGCACACCGAGCGGTTGCTGTGCGAAAGCGACGATTTTCCGTTCCTGATCAACGACTGGCGCCTCGGCCTCGAAGTCTCGGTCATCAACACGCTGGCGCATCGGCTGACGCGCATACTCATGCAGCGCGATCCGCTGCGCGATCGCGTGCATCTGTCCGCGCCCGCTGTCGCCGGCTTCACCATCGCCGGCATCTTGCGGCGGCACATCGCGGCGATTCGGCCGGCGCTTCTCCGCCGCCTCGCAAAAGCCGCGGGGTGCGTAAGTGAGACACGCCGTCCCAGGCCGCCGCGCGCGCGTCCGGCAGCTCGTTCTATCGCGGCATGCGTATCCTGCCGCGCGCCGAGCGCGAGGCGATGTTCGAAATCTATTCGTTCTGCCGCGCCGTCGACGACATCGCCGACGATCCCGGCCCGCGCGAGCCGCGGCGCGGGCAATTGCAAGCCTGGCGCGCCGACATCGATGCGATCTACGCCGGCTCGCCGCCGCAACACTTGGCCGGTCTCGCGCAAGCCGTGAAGCAATTCAATCTCAAGCGCGAGGATTTTCATCGCCGTCATCGACGGCATGGCGATGGACGTGGACGCCGATATCCGCGCGCCCGACCGGGCCACGCTCGATCTCTATTGCGACCGCGTCGCTTGCGCGGTCGGGCGGCTCTCGGTGCGGGTGTTCGGCATGGCGCCCGATGCCGGCCTGGCGCTCGCCCATCATCTCGGCCGCGCGCTGCAGCTCACCAATATTTTGCGCGATCTCGACGAAGACGCCGCGATGGGCCGGCTCTATCTGCCGCGCGAGGCGTTGCGCGACGCCGGAATCATCAGCACCGATCCGGCCACGGTGCTGGCCAATCCGATGCTGGGTGAAGTCTGCGACACGGTCGTGGCGCTTGCCCGCGAGCATTTTCAGCAAGCGCGCGCGATCATGGCGCGGTCACCGCGCCGCGTGGTGCGGGCGCCGCGGATCATGGGCGACGCCTACCGCGCCATTCTCGACAAGCTCGTGGCCCGCGGTTTTGCGCCGCCGCGTAAGCCGGTGCGCCATTCAAAACTGTGGCTCCTCGTTATCGTGCTGCGCAATCTCGTGTGATGCAAAATTCGCGATGAATGGAACAGTCCACATCATCGGCGCCGGCCTTGCCGGATTGTCCGCTGCGCTGAAGCTGACGCAGCGCGGCCGCAGCGTCGTCGTGCACGAGGCCACGGCGTTCGCGGGCGGCCGCTGCCGCTCCTATCACGACGCCGCGGTCGGCATGACCATCGACAACGGCAATCATCTCTTGCTGTCGGGCAACCACGCCGCGCTCGCTTATCTGCGCGACATCGGCGCCGCGGATCGGCTGGTCGGTCCGAGCCATGCCGAATTCCCGTTCGTCGATCTGGCGAGCGGCGAGCGCTGGACGCTGCGCTTCAACGACGGCCGGCTGCCGTGGTGGATTTTCGATGCCAAGCGGCGCGTGCCGGGCACGCGGCGTGCTCGATTATCTGCCGCTGGCGCGGCTGCTGCGCGCCGCTCCGGGCAAAGCGGTCGGCGACGTCATCGCCTGCGACGGCGTGCTCTATAAGCGCCTGGTCGAGCCGCTTCTGCTCGCCGCGCTCAACATCGATCCGCCGCAAGGCGCGGCGCGGCTCGCCTCCGCCGTCATCCGCGAGACGCTTGCCGCCGGCGGTCGCGCCTGCCGGCCGCTGATTGCCCGCGAAGGCCTTGGCGCGACGCTGATCGAGCCGGCGCTGTCGCATCTGCAACAACGCGGTGCCGTGGTGCGGCTGGAGCACCAGTTGCGCGCGCTGCGCTTTGCCGCGCGATCAGCGTCGAGGCGCTGGATTTCGGCGGCGAGACCATCGCGCTCGCGCCCGACGACGCCGTCATTCTCGCGGTGCCGCCCTATGTGGCGGCGCCGCTGGTCGAAAACCTCGTGGTGCCGACCGAATTCCGCGCCATCGTCAACGCGCATTTCCGCATCGCGCCGCCGGCCGATATGCCGCCGATCCTCGGCGTGCTCAACGGCACGGTGGAATGGATTTTTGCTTTTCCCGGCCGCGTGTCGGTCACCATCAGCGCCGGCGATCGTCTGGTCGACGGCGCGCGCGACGTGCTGGCGAAGACGATCTGGAGCGAAGTCGCCGCCGCGACCGGCCTGCCGGCGGAATTGCCGCCGTGGCAGATCGTGCGCGAGCGCCGCGCCACGTTCGCCGCGACGCCGAGCAGGACGCCAAGCGTCCCGGCGCCGCAACCCGCTGGCGCAATCTGGCGCTGGCCGGCGATTGGACCGACACCGGCCTGCCGGCCACGATCGAAGGCGCGATCCGCTCCGGCAACCGCGCCGCCGAAATCATCTTCGAGACTGCCGTGATGGACGACAAGCTCACCCACAGCATCGACGAGCGCGACGCAGGCGTTGCTCGCGCGCCAGCGCCCCGACGGCCATTGGGTGTTCGAGCTCGAGGCCGACGCCACCATCCCGGCCGAATACGTGCTGCTGCGGCACTATCTGGGCGAGCCGGTCGATGCCGCGCTCGAAGCCAAGATCGCCGTCTATCTGCGCCGCATCCAGGGCGCGCACGGCGGCTGGCCGCTGTTCGCCGACGGCGATCTCGATATCAGCGCGACGGTGAAAGCCTATTTCGCGCTGAAGATGATCGGCGATGCCATCGACGCCGACCACATGCGCCGCGCCCGCGAGGCGATGCTGGCCCGCGGCGGCGCCGCGCGCGCCAATGTCTTCACCCGCATCATGCTGGCTTTGTTCGGCTTCATTCCGTGGCGCGCGGTGCCGGTGATGCCGATCGAGATCATGCTGCTGCCGAAATGGTTTCCGTTCCATCTCGACAAGATCTCGTATTGGAGCCGCACCGTCATCGTGCCGCTGTTGGTGCTGATGGCGAAGAAGCCGCAGGCGCGCAACGCCAAGGGCGTGCGCATCGACGAGCTGTTTCTCGAACCGCCGCAGACCATCGGCCCGACGCCGAAGGCGCCGCAGCAGAAGGCGTCGTGGTTCTGGTTCTTCCGCGGCGTCGACAACGTTTTGCGCGCCACCGAACCGTACTTTCCCAAAGCGCTCGCGGCAGCGCGCCATCGATCGCGCCGTCGCCTGGGTCACCGAGCGGCTCAACGGCGAGGACGGGCTCGGCGCGATTTTCCCCGCCATGGCCAACAGCGTGATGATGTTCGACGTGCTCGGCTATCCGGAAAACCATCCGCAGCGCGCCATCGCCCGCGAATCCATCGAGAAGCTTTTGGCGGTGCACGAGCACGAGGCCTATTGCCAGCCCTGCGTCTCGCCGATCTGGGACACCGGCCTGGTCTGCCACGCGCTGCTGGAAGTCGGCGGCGAGCGTGCGCGTGGCGCAGGTCAAGCGCGGCCTCGATTGGCTCACGCCGAAGCAGATCCTCGACGTGCGCGGCGACTGGATCGCGCGGCGGCCCGACCTGCGCCCCGGCGGCTGGGCGTTCCAATATGCCAATGCGCATTATCCGGACGTCGACGACACCGCCGTCGTCGCCATGGCGATGGATCGCGTGCAGAACCTGTCCGGGGGCAAGGATTTCGATGCTTCGCTGGCGCGCGCCAACGAATGGATCTTCGGCATGCAGAGCGAGAACGGCGGCTGGGGCGCGTTCGACGCCGACAACGAATTCCATTATCTCAACAACATTCCGTTCGCCGATCACGGCGCGCTGCTCGATCCGCCGACCGAGGACGTCACCGCGCGCTGCCTGTCGATGCTGGCGCAATTCGGCGAGACCGCGGCGCAACAGTGAAGCAGTCGAGCGCGCTATCGATTATCTGCGCGGCACGCAGCTCGCGGAAGGCAGCTGGTACGGCCGCTGGGGCATGAATTACATCTACGGCACCTGGTCGGTGCTCTGCGCGCTCAACGCCGCCGGCGTCGATCACGCCGCGCCGGAGATGCGCAAAGCGCGCGACTGGCTCATCGCCATCCAGAACGACGACGGCGGCTGGGGCGAGGACGGCGCAAGCTACAAGCTCGACTACAAAGGCTACGAGCGCGCGCCGAGTACCGCGTCACAGACCGCCTGGGCGCTGCTCGGCCTGATGGCGGCGGGCGACGTCGATCATCCGGCGGTGGCGCGCGGCATCGCCTATCTCACGGCGCAGCAAGGCGCCGACGGTTTCTGGAACGAGCCGCGCTACACCGCGACCGGTTTCCCGCGCGTGTTCTATCTGCGCTACCACGGCTATGCGAAATTCTTCCCGCTCTGGGCGCTGGCGCGCTACCGCAATCTCAAGAGCGGCAATGTGCGCGCGGTGGCGTTCGGGATGTAAACGGCTATTGCGCCCAAAATGGGCGCACGTTAAACTAAACCTATGCGGATTATCGCCCGGCGAACTTTGCGGGAGTTCGTTGACTGGCTTGCCGGGCACAAGGATCAGCCCGCCGTAAAGGCATCGCTGGATGCTTGGTTTGATGAAGCAAGGAAGGCGCGTTGGAGAAGTGCGGCAGAGGTGAAGCGATCCTATGCGACTGCCAGCATCGTGACGGCCGAGCGCATCGTCTTCAACGTGAAGGGCAATGCCTACCGATTGGTTGTGGCTGTCGACTTTGAGAAGCGCATCGTCTGGATCAAATGGATAGGCACGCACAAGGACTATGATCGTATCGACGTGACGAAGGTGCAATATGAAAAGTGAAATGAAACCGATTCGCACCAAAGCGGACTACGAGAAAGCTCTCAGCGAGGTTGAGCATCTATGGGGCGCGAAGAGTGGCACGCGGGAGGGCAACCGTCTCGATGTGCTGGCGACGCTGATTGATGCCTACGAAGCTGAGCACTATCCGATGGACCCGCCCGATCCGGTCGAGGCCATAAAATTCCGCATGGAACAGCAAGGTCTTTCACGCAAGGATTTGGAGCCCTTCATTGGAACGCGAACGCGCGTTGCTGAGGTTTTGAACCGCAAGCGCAGCCTGTCGATCGGCATGATCAGGCGTCTGCACAAGCATCTCGGCATATCCGCCGAGGTGCTGATCCGGCCAACACAGAAAAAGAAAGCGGCCTGACGATTGCCGCAAAGGCGGAGCGGCGGCTGCGCTACGCCGCGCTCGCCGAGGTCCGCGCCGCCTTCGCCGCCTTCTCGCGCGCCTCGTTGGCGCGGATTTGCGACAGCGTCAGTTGCACGTTGCTGTCGAACATGTATTCCGCCGGGCGCTGGTTTTCCATCGGGATTTCCGGCGCCATGGGGCCCTTGGTCTTGATGCCGCGCCAGGCGACCGCCAGGGCCTTGAGCGGATGCTTCATCATGGCGTCGGCCGCGGTCGGCTCGTAGCCGCAATGCGCCATGCAGTTGGCGCATTTTTCGTAGCGGCCGGTGCCGTAGGCGTCCCAGTCGGTGGTCTCCATCAATTCCGTGAACGTCTTGGCGTAGCCTTCGCCGAGCAGGTAGCACGGCTTCTGCCAGCCAAAAATGTTGCGCGTCGGCATGCCCCACGGCGTGCAGTGGAATTCCTGATTGCCGGCGAGGAAGTCCAGGAACATGCCGGAATGGGTCAGGTTCCAGTTCTTGCTTTTGCCGAGCGCGAAGACGTTGCGGAACAGCTCCTTGGTCTTGCGCCGCGACAGGAAGTGCTCCTGGTCGGGCGCACGCTCATAGGCGTAGCCGGGCGAGATCGAGACGCCGACACCGAGCTGTTCGGTGAGATCGAGGAACGCCGCGATGTCCTCGGCCGGATGGCCTTCGAACACCGTGCAGTTGACGTTGACGGCGAAACCCTTGGCCTTGGCGGCCTTGATGGCGTCGACGGCGCGCTCGAAGCCGCCCTCCATGCACACCGACTTGTCGTGATGAGCTTTCAGGCCGTCGAGATGCACCGAGAAGAACAGATACGGCGACGGCTCGAACAGGTGCAGCTTCTTCTCCAGAAGCAGCGCATTGGTGCACAGCGAGACGAATTTCTTGCGCTTGACGATGCCTTTGACGATCTCGCCGATCTCCTTGTGGATCAGCGGCTCGCCGCCCGGAATGGCGACCATCGGCGCGCCGCACTCGTCGACCGCGTCGAGGCATTCCTGCACCGACAGGCGCTTGTTCAGGATCGCGTCGGGATAATCGATCTTGCCGCAGCCGACGCAGGCGAGATTGCAGCGGAACAGCGGCTCCAGCATCAGCACCAGCGGGTAGCGTTTGCGGCCTTTCAGGCGCTGCCGCATGATGTAGGAACCGACGGCCGTCATCTGGCGTAAAGATACAGTCACAATCACAATCCTTTTTGGTGCGTCTTTTGTTTGGCTAATTCCTGGCGATTTAGACTTTCGCTGTCGCCCGGCGGCCGACATTGCTGCCATCGGTCAATTCCGGCGGCAAACGGAACTCGATGGTTTCCTGGCGGCCGGTCAACTCGCTGACATCCACCGGGCCGAGCCGGCGCAGCGCATCGATGACGTCCTCCACCAGCACTTCAGGTGCGGAAGCACCCGCGGTAATGCCGACGATCTTGGCATTGCGGAACCAATCCGGCTCGACTTCGCTGCCGTCGGCGATCAGATAGCTGGGCGTGCCGGCTTCTTCGCCGATCTCGCGCAGCCGGTTGGAATTGGAACTATTCTTCGCTCCAACCACCAGGATAACGTCGACCAGCTTGGATAGTTCACGCACCGCCGTCTGCCGGTTCTGCGTCGCGTAACAGATGTCGCGGGTCTCCGGTCCGACGATGTCGGTGAAGCGCTCATGCAGCGCCGCGATGATGCCGCGGGTGTCGTCGACGCTGAGCGTGGTCTGCGTGACATAGGCGACCGGCGTGTCGGCCGGGATGTCCAGCGAAGCGACGTCGGTCTCGGTCTGCACCAGGGTCACCGGCTCGGCGATCTGGCCCATGGTGCCTTCGACCTCGGGATGGCCGGCATGGCCGATGAGGATCAGCTGGCGCCCCTGGCCGACATAGCGCTTGCCCTGGTTATGCACCTTGGTGACCAGCGGGCAGGTCGCGTTCAAGACCGGAAGCTGGCGCGACGCCGCTTCCTCCTCGACGCTTTTGGCCACGCCGTGAGCGCTGAAAATCGTCACCGCGTTCGGCGGCACTTCGGACAAATCCTCGACGAAGCGCGCGCCCTTGGCTTTGAGGCTCTCGACCACGTGCTTGTTGTGCACGATCTCGTGGCGCACATAGACCGGCGGGCCGTATTTCTGCAGCGCGCGTTCGACGATCTCGATGGCGCGGACGACGCCGGCACAGAAACCGCGGGGCTGAGCGAGTATGACTTTCATCGTCTGAATACCTCCCGGCCCGAGGCCGGCTTTCGATAATCGGTCTGCGGCCATGGGCCGCAATGGTGCCCGGCCACCGTCTTCGTGGCCGAGTCTACGTCGTCAATATCCCGGATATTTCGACAAAGACTCCGTGACTATCAACCCCAGCCTCAATCGGGCCAGGCGGCCATCAATGGTCACCGTAACTTAGGACACCAATGGGGGGAATTACACCCCTTGTCCAGGGCGCGGTGCCGGCAGCCACTAGCAATGTAAACGTGCCGGAGCAATGTAAACGTGCCGGGCAGGACGCGCCTCCCCCGCGAGGAATAGGAAAATATCCCCGATTTCACTTTTGCGGCATTTCAGGCCATCAAGGGGTCGCGATTGGGCGGCGGATGTCGCATGGATGCCCGGATTGTCGCCGACGGACGGCGCCAACGAAGGACGAGGAACCTAGTGCCTCCATTTTGCCTTTCTCTTGACGCCTCAAAGGCCTGTTAGACCCGCCGACCATTCCGTCCCTGACCATCGCATTCCGCTTAGGCCCATGAAGACAATCACTGCCCTTGTCGTCCGCGCGATCGATTTTTGCGTGCACTATGCGTGGCCCGTCATCGGCGTGGCGCTCATACTGACGGTCGCATCGTCGTGGTACGCGGCGACGCATTTTTCCATGACCACCGACATCAACAAGCTGATTTCCACCGACATTCCGTGGCGGCAGCGTGAGATGGCGTTCGAGAAGGCATTCCCGCAATACGAATTGATCGTCGCCGTGATCGAAGCGCCGACGCCGGAACTGGTCGCCGAGGCGAGCGATGCATTGACCGCGCGCTTGTCGCAGCAGAAGGATCTGTTCCGCTCCATCCGGCAGGCGCAAGGCGGCGCGTTCTTCGCGCAAAACGGCTTTCTCTTCGAATCGACCGACGAGCTCGGGCCGCAGCTCAAAAATCTGACCCAGGCGCAGCGCCTGGTGCAGGTGCTGGCGGGCGACCCGAGCCTGCGCGGCGTGATCCAGGCGCTGCAATTCGGCCTGCTCGGCGTGCAGGGCGGCCGCATCACGCTCGACAACATGACCTGGCCGATGACGCTCGGCGCCGACGCGATCGAGAAAGTCAACGCCGGGCAGCCGGCGACTTTTTCCTGGCGCGACCTGGTCCAGGGCCGCGCCTCGACGCCCAGCGAGCGGCGAAAGTTTCTCAACATCCAGGGCATACTCGACTATTCGGAGCTCGAGCCCGGATTGAAGGCGACCAGTGCCATCCGCAAGGCCGCCGCCGATCTCAATTTCGCGGGTAACTATCAGGCAAATCTGCGCCTGACCGGTCCGGTGCCGATGGCGGACGAGGAATTCGCCACCATCAAGGAGAACGCCGGCCTCAACGCCACCGTCACCATTGCCATCGTGCTGTTCATTCTGTGGCTGGCGCTGCGCTGGTTCCGCATCATCTTTGCCGTATTCGTCTGTCTCGTCGTCGGCCTTGCGGTCACGGCCGCGGCCGGCATGCTGATGGTCGGCACGCTGAATTTGATATCGGTCTATTTCGCGGTGCTGTTCGTCGGCCTTGGCGTCGATTTCGGATTGCAGTTCAGCGTCCGCTATCGCGCCGAGCGGCACGAGGTCGACAACCTGCACGAAGCCTTGCTGCGATCGGGCCGGCGCGCCGGCGCGCCGCTGACGCTCGCGGCGCTCGCCACCGCGGCGGGCTTCCTGTCGTTCACGCCGACGGATTACAAGGGCGTGTCCGAGCTCGGCCTCATTGCCGGCGTCGGCATGTTGATCGCGTACTTCACCAGCGTCACGCTGCTGCCCGCTTTGCTGAGCCGGCTCAAGCCGCCGAGCGAGCCACACCACCTCGGTTACACGGCTCTGGCGCCGGTCGACGCTTTCCTGGAACGGCATCGCATGCCGATCCTGATCGGGACGCTGCTTGTGGTCGCCGCCGGACTGCCGCTGCTCTATCGCCTGCAGTTCGATTTCAATCCGATGAATTTGCGCAGCAAGACGGCCGAGTCGGTCGCGACCTATCTCGAGCTTAAAAACGATCCGGCAAGCGGCGCCAACGACATCGGAATATTGCAGCCGACGCTGGCCCAGGCCGACGCCGTGGCCGCCAAGTTGCGAGCGCTGCCGCAGGTGGGACGGGTGACGACGCTGTCGACCTTCATCCCGGACCAGCAGAGCGATAAGCTGGCGCTGATCGCGGACGCCGCCAAGACGCTCAATCCCGCTCTCAATCCGGCCGCACCGGCGGCGCCGACGTCCGACGCGCAGACCGTCAGCATGATCAATTCCACGGTCGATGCGCTCAACCGGCTGGCCGGTGACGGCACCGGTGCCGGCGCGGTTGCGGCCAAGCGCCTCGCCGCGGCCATGACCAAACTCGCCAATGCCGATCCGTCGGTGCGGCAGCGCGCCGAGGCGGCGTTCGTGCAGCCGCTGAAGACGACGCTCGACGATTTGCGCAATCTCTTGAAGGCGCAAACGATCACCCGCGAAAATCTGCCGCCGGCGCTGGCCCGTGACTGGGTCACGCCCGACGGCCAGGCACGCATCGACGTCGCGCCGAAGGGCGACCCGAACAACAACGAGGTGTTGCGCGTCTTTGCCCGCGCCGTGCAGACCGTCGCGCCGGATGCGACCGAGGGGCCGATCTCGATTCTCGAGGCGCGGCGCACGGTCGTCACCGCCTTCATCGTCGCCGGCGGCTGCGCGCTGGTGTCGATCGCCATCATCCTGTTGATCACGCTACGGCGGGTCAGCGATGTGCTGCTGACACTCATCCCATTGCTCTTGGCCGGCGTCGTCACGCTGGAAATCTGCGTGTTGATCGGCATGCCGTTGAATTTCGCCAACATCATCGCGCTGCCGCTGTTGCTCGGCGTCGGCGTGGCGTTCAAGATTTATTACATCATGGCCTGGCGCGAGGGGCAGACCAACCTTTTGGAATCGGTGCTGACGCGGGCCGTGACGTTCAGCGCCTGCACCACGGCGACCGCGTTCGGCAGCTTGTGGTTCTCCAGCCACCCCGGCACGTCCAGCATGGGCAAGCTGTTGGCGATTTCGCTGATGACGACGATGGCGGCAGCGGCTTTCTTTCAGCCCATCCTGATGGGCAAGCCGCGGCAATTGCAGGACGCCGCGCCGAAGACCTAAATCCAAATCAAATGAATTGGATTTAGTCTAATTTTTTGGAGCCGCCGCGGGTGCTGCCGCGGGCGCAGTAGCTTGCGGTTTGCGCGCCGGTGCCGGCTTGGTGGCGGGAGCGGGTGCTGCGACCGCGGGGTTCGGGTTCACCGACGGATCGAGCATGGTCATCGCCGAATCCGGCAGGCGCGTCCAATATTGGTTCTTGCCCAACAGCGATATGCCGATATAGCCGCGCACCACCAAGGTCTGGCCGTCGGGCGTCACCGTCATATTGGCCTTGTAGACCTTGCCGTCGCGCGGATCGAGGATGGTGCCGTCGACATATTTTTCCGGCTTGTCGGCGTCCTGCTTCATGCCGCGGATGATCTCGAGCCCGAGCCACGGGTGGTTGGCGCGATCGTCCTTGCATTGCGCTGCACACCGCATTGGGATCCTCGCCGGGTTTTAGGAACATCTTGGCGATGATGCCGGAATAGATGCCGTCGTGATTGGCGATCAAAAACCAGCCGGTCGGTTGCTTGGTATCGTCGTCGACCGCCTGCCACAGGCCGGCGGGCGCTTGCGACGCGGCCGGCGCCGGGCTTTGGGCGGACACGGGAGCGGCGAGCGACGTCAACACCGCGACTGAGAAAAACAGCTTTGCTCGCATTATCGGAACTCCCAAGTTGGACCACTGAACCATCGGACCCGGAAAACCATAGACGTGAAACAATCGGGTCTATGCGGGCAAGTCTCATGCGCAGCGAACATGGTCATTTTGTGCACATGCAAGGAGCGGCTTGGCAACGCGACCGCAACAGGTCTGCGGCCGGGCGGCGAATTTAGCCGCCCAAGGCCCGCACGCTCAACCATGTTCAGGCGCGAAAAGTGGCGCATCTGACGCGGCGGTTTCCTGACACCACCGCTTGTCGCCATGCGGCCCACCCCGGTACACTTCGCCGGCCGGCGCTGCCGCGCGGCACTTGTGATTCGAGGAACAGCGTGCGGATCAAAGCCATCGAGCCCATCGCGGTCAGCCTGCCGATGAAAAAGCCGGTGAAGATGGCCGGCGAAACCGTCACCCGCGCCGACAACATTCTTGTGCGCATCGAAGCCGACGACGGTGCCGTCGGCTGGGGCGAAGCCGCCTCGGCGCCGACCATGACCGGCGAAACCGTCGCCAGCATGATGGCTGCGGTCACCCATATGGCGCCCAGCCTGCTCAAGCGTCCGGCCGACGATTTCGCCGGCGCGGCGGCGGCGATGGACGCGCAGATGTACGGCAACAGCGGCGCCAAGGCGGCGATCGAGATCGCGCTGCACGATCTCGTCGGCCGCGCCAAGGGGCTTCCGCTGCATGCGCTGCTCGGCGGCAAGCGCCGCGACCGCATTCCATTGCTTGCGGTGATCGGCTCTGACGATGCCGCGGCCGATTTGCGCGAGGCGCAGCAACGCCGCGATGCCGGCTATCTGATCTACAAGATCAAGGTTGGCGTCGACTCGCCGGAAGCCGACGCCGCGCGCACGCGGGACATTTGCGGCGTGCTCGGCAAGGACTGCCTGATTTCCGCCGACGCCAATCAGGGCTGGAGTGCGGAGGAGGGCGTCCGCTACGTGCGAGCGGTCGCCGATTGCGGCTTGGGCTTTTTCGAGCAGCCGGTCTCCGCCCACGATCTTGCCGGCATGGCGCGGGTCGCCGCGGCGAGCCGCGTGCTGATCGGCGCCGACGAGGGCATTCATTCGCAGGACGATATCGAACGTCATCATGCCGCCAAGGCTGCCCAAGGCGTGAGCCTGAAGGCGATCAAGCTTGGCGGCGTGCGGCGAGTATTCGAGGCAAGCTGCCTGTGCGACCGGCTCGGCATGAACCTCAACATCTCGTGCAAGACCGGCGAGTTGAGCGTCGCCTCGGCCGCGGCCTTGCATCTCGCCGCGGTCGTACCGTCGCTGGCCTGGGGCCTGACCGTAACCAGTCCCGGCCTCGCCGAGGATGTCGTCACCGATCCGCTGCGCATCGACAATGGCCATATGACTGTGCTCGACCGGCCGGGCCTCGGGGTTGAGGTTGACGAGCGCCGGGTGCGGCGTTGGCAGCAGGAATTCAAGAAAGTGGCATGATGCCGAAAAGCTTGCCCTCGGACTTGATCCGAGGCTGGACGCCCGTTTTCGGAAAAGATCATGTTCAATCAAAAATCAGGAGGAACATCATGCAAGGATTGACGCGACGGCTCACGAGCCTCGCAGCCGCTTGTGCCATGACCACGGCGCTGTTCACCGCGCCGGCGATGGCGCTCGAACAGATCAAAATGTCGATCTTCCAGAGTAATTTTTGTTGCTTCGCGGTCTATGTCGCCAAGCATCTGAAACTGTTCGAGAAGCACGGCGTCGACGTTGAACTGGTCTACGGCACCGGCATCCAGCCCGCCAATATTTTCGTCAGCGGCTCCGCCGATTTCGGCGCGTTTGCGGTCGAGCACGGCGTGACCGTGAGCTCCAAGGGCCAGGATCTAAAATTGATCGTGCTGCAGCAGAAGCTGCCGCCACTCAGCCTGATCGTCCGTAACGACGTACCGACGCCGAATGCCGACAAGCCTTATCCGCAGAACCTCGTCGACCTCAAAGGCCTCAAGATCGGCATCAGCGGCCGCGGCGCCTCGACCGACACGGCGACGCGCTTCATGCTCAAACAGGCAGGGCTCGATCCGGACAAGGACGTCACCATCATGCCGGTCGGCGATCCCGGCACGATGCTGGCTTCGCTCAAGAACAAGGTGATCGACGCCGCCATGGCGGTCGAGCCGACCCAGACCGCCGCCGTGCTGTCGCTTAAGATCGCCAAGACCATGGCCGATATCGAAGGCGGCGGCGGGCCGAGCGTGTTTCACCCTTACGCCTATAACGGCGTGTTCGTGCACTCAGCTTTTCTGAAAGATCATCCCGACACGGCGCGCGCCATAGTCGCGGCGATCGTCGAGGCTTGCGCGGTCATCAACGATCCGGCGCGTATGAGCGACCTGATGGATGTGGCGGCCAATTACATGAAGGGCTCGGACCCCGAGGTCGTCAAAGCCTATCTGACGAAATACCGGTCGAACTACGGCGCGGTCGCGACCCGCAACGGCGTCGACAATGTCAGCGCCATGCTGCTAGCCGGCAAATCGATCGAGAAGGCGGTGCCCTACGAGCAGATCGTCGCTACCGATTTCATGCCGCCCGAGGCCGGCGCGCCGACGCGCTGACCCGCCCCCATGGCCGACAGCGAAGCCGTTCAAGCCGAAATTGCGATGCCGTCGGCGGTGGCCGACGACAATCTGCGCCAGCGCGTTTTGCTCGCCCGCGTCGCCGTGATCGGCACGTTCCTTGCGGTGTGGCAGGGCGCGGTGAGCTTTGGCTTGATCGACTCGTTCTGGGTTTCGAGCCCGGTGCTTGTGAGCAAGGAGCTGTGGGAGGAGATCGTCAGCGGCGACCTGGTCCGCAACGTCGGCATCACCGTGTTCGAGGCGCTGATCGCATTCGTCATCTCCTCGGCGCTCGGCATCGCCGCGGGGCTCATGCTGGCGCGCTCGCCGTTCTGGGACGAGGTGCTGGCGCCGCTGGTTCTCGCGCTCAACAGCCTGCCGCGGGTGGCGCTGGCGCCGCTTATTATTCTCTGGTTCGGTATCGGCATCGTCGCCAAGGTGGTCACCGCGTTCACGCTGGTGTTCTTTATTCTTCTGGTGAACACGCTGGGCGGCGCCAAGAACGTCGACACCGACATTCTCACCATCGCGCAACTGATGGGCGCGTCGCGCCGCGACATATTGTGGAAAGTCACGTTGCCCTCGGCGCTGCCGTGGATTTTCGCCGGACTGAATATCGGTCTGACCTATGCGCTGCTCGGCGTCATCGTCGCCGAAATCCTCGCCTCCAATCAGGGTATCGGCTACGTGATCTCGAGCGGCGCGGCGAACTTCAACACGGCGGCGGTGTTCGCCGGCCTGGTGACGCTCGCGGTGGTCGCCTGGCTGTTCAGCGCCGTCATGCGCAAGGTCGAGGCGCGGCTGTTGCGCTGGAAGCCATCGGTCAACAGCGCGTGACATCGGACATGACCGCGCCCGCGAAAATCCGCCTGTCGAATATCGGCATCGTGTTCCGGCCGCGCGACCGCGGCGCGGTCGAGGCGGTGCGCGGCGTGTCGCTCGACGTGCCGGATGGCTCCATCGTCACCATCGTCGGACCGTCGGGTTGCGGCAAGTCGACCTTGCTCAACGTCGTCTCCGGCCTGCTGCAGCCGAGCGCCGGCTTTGCCGAGGTCAGCGGCGCCAAGGTCAACGGCATCCGCCACGACGTCGGCTACATGTTCGCCCGCGACGGCATGATGCCGTGGCGCACCGCCGCCGAGAACGTCGAGTTCGGCCTCGAGGTGCGCGGCGTCGCCAATCGCCGCGCCGTCGCCCGCGAATGGCTGCGCCGGGTCGGCCTCGACAAGTTCGAGGACCATTACCGCCACGAATTGTCGCAAGGCATGCGCCAGCGCGTCGCCGTGGCGCGCACCTTTGCGATCGAGCCGGATATTCTTTTGATGGACGAGCCGTTCGGCGCGCTCGACAGCCAGACCCGGCTCGTTGCTGCAGGCGCTGTTTCTCTCGGTGTGGGAGCGCAACAAGCGCACCGTGCTGTTCGTCACCCACGATCTGCACGAGGCGATCTTCCTCTCCGACATCGTCGTCGTCTTCACCAATCGCCCGGGACGGGTGAAATCGATCATTCCGGTCGAGCTGTCGCGCCCGCGGCCGCCGCCCGCCGAGCTCGCCATCGCGCCGGAATTCCGCGACATCTATTCGCGCATCTGGAGCGACTTGAAGGACGAAGTGCGGGAATTCGAGTGAATAGGGGACTGGTCATGCACAACGGTTTGTTTCGCCTCACTACGGTCGCCATCGCGCTGGCAATTCACGCGATCGCCACAACGGCAAGCCTCGCCCAGCAGTGGCCCACGCATCCGGTGCGTTTCGTGCTGCCGTTCGGTCCGGGCTCCGGAGCGGACACCGCCGCGCGGCTGATCACCGACACGCTGCAGCAGAAATGGGGCCAGCCCATCATCATCGACGGCAAACCCGGAGGCGATGGCCTGTTGTCGCTGGGGACCGTCGTGTCGGCAAAGGACGACCATACGTTATACTTCGGGCCAAGCAGCCTCTTCGTCGTACAGCGCTACCTGCACGAGGGCATGACCTTCGATCCCGAGACCGACCTCGCGCCGATCGCGGCGGTCGCCAAGGTGCAGATCGCCGTGGCCGTGCCGACAAGTCTCGGCATCTCCACACTGGCCGAATTCGTGGCGCTAGCGCGCGCCAAGCCGAATGAGACGAGCTATGCGGTCGCACCGGGATTTTCCGAATTCGTACTCGACGAATTCGTCAAGGAAAACGGCCTCACGATCGCCAAGGTTCCGTACCGCGACATCACCAAGTCGCCGGTGGATCTCGGCGAAAACGAAATCCAGTTGTGCATGCAATCCTATGCGGCGATGCGGAGCTACGCGCAGACCGGCAAGATCAAGATCATTTCCATCAACGATCGCGAGCGATCGCCCATCGCGCCGGACATTCCCACCGTGGTGGAAGCTGGATTCCCGTCCTTGCTCGCAAGAGTCCCGTGTTGGGCCTGCTCGGGCCGCGCGACATGCCGATCGACCTACGCCGGCGGATCGCAGCCGACATGCTCGCCGCGCTCAACGACAAGTCGATCGGCGAAAGATTGGCGCTCACGGGGCAGCCGGCCGCGCCAATGGGGGTCGAAGCGTACACCGCCGCACTCAAGGAGCAATACGCGCAAGTCGCCCGTATCGCATCTGTGCTGGGCATCGCGCGAAAAAAGTGAGTACCAACCGGACAATCGGCGTCGTGATCTGTCACGCGCCTGCGACGGCCAGCCGCCGCTTCGCCTCACGACTGCTCTCGCTACGACGGAGCTACAACTCTGGACCTCGTCGTTGAAATATTATACGAAGAATACCGCGTAAAGGAACCTCGCAATGCACCATAATCCTGACGAGATTGAACAGACCGATGAACATGTGTTTGCATCCGACGTTTCTGACGAGGTATTGGAGGCATCGGGCAGCGGCGCGTCGCAGATATTATTCTCATTGAGCCAACCAAACCTTCTTTCTTGCGCGATTACCTGCTGCGGATTTGGCGCATAATGGACGCCGCCGACGCCAGCTTTTCCACGCTCGTCCGACACATTGCGGTGGTGGCGGGCTATTCTCCCTGATTCTTGACCGTTGAAATCGGAAGCGACCAGCGTAGAATCTGGTTCGAAACTCTGTGAGCCTCCCAACAGAGTTTCACTGTGGTTATCCGCATCGGAGTTTCGCCAGCTACCAGCCCGATATTGTTTAAAGCACCGCGACCTGGGACGGGCAGCCATGGTAGCTTGGCCGGCACCGACCGCCAGGTCAGACTGTAGCTCCGTGTCACCCCCTTAGGATCGCCTCCGGAATGTCACGAACGATGACCCCGAGCCGCAGCCAAGCCCGGCTGATTTTGATTGGAACCGCCCTGTTGCTCACGCTGGGCATGGGGATACGCCAGAGTTTCGGACTGTTCCTGGCGCCGGTCACCCACGACCTCGCGGTGACTGCGGCCGATTTTACGCTGGCTCTGGCGGTCCAGAATATTGTCTGGGGCCTTTCGCAGGCGCTGGTCGGCGCGATCGCCGACCGCTTCGGTCTGCGCATCACCATGATGGCGGGCGCGGCGATCTACGTCATTGGCTTGGGCGTCATGGCTGCGGCGCAAGGCGCGCTGGCGCTGATCGTCTCCGGCGGCCTCATGGGCGTGGCGCTGTCATGCACGGCGACGTCATTGGCCATGACCGCCTGCGTGCGTGCGGTTTCGCCGGCGCGGCGCAGCCAGATGCTCGGTGTCGTCTCCGCCGCCGGATCGCTCGGTACGCTGGTGGTGCCGCTCGTCACCCAGGCCGTGCTCGCGCGCGAGCCGTGGCAGATCGGGATACTGCTTTTCGTGCTGATGGCGATCGCGATGCTGCCCGCCGCCTACTGGGCCGGCGGCGCCGACAAGTTTCCGGGGCACTCTAGCGCAACGACCTCCATGCGCGAGGTGCTCGGTCAGGCATTAAGGAACCGGCCGTTTCTGGTGATGTCGGGCGCTTATTTCGTCTGCGGTCTCAATCTCGTATTTCTGACCACGCATTTGCCGGCCTATCTGGCGATCTGCGGCCAGGATCCGATGCTGAGCGCGGAGGCGCTCGCCACGATCGGCGGCGTGAGCGCCGTCGGCTCATTGCTGACCGGCTGGCTCGGCGGGAGATATCCGAAACACATCATCCTGGGGCTTCTCTACATCCTGCGTTCGCTCATATTCGCCGTCTATTTCGTGATGCCACCGACGCCGACAAGCACGCTGTTGTTCGCCGCGGCAATGGGCATGCTGTGGTGGCCCGGCCTGGCGCCGCTCATCGGCGGTCTGGTCGCCGAGATTTTTGGCACGCGCTATATGGCGACGCTGCTGGGCCTGTCCTTCGTCGTGCACCAGGCAGGATCATCGCTTGGAGCGTGGGGCGGCGGATTGATCTTCGACATATTCGGCTCCTACGACCACGCATGGCAGATCGGCACGCTGATCGGGTTCGCCGCCGGAGTCGTGCAGATCGTGGCAGGCGGTCCAACCCGGCGGCAGGATCGCATGATCGTGCCTGCGGTCGCGGCGACTTAGTTGTTGTGGTGCCTGCCGGAGGTGATAACGGGTCCACGCCTTCGGCGCACTCCATCTCCTCTTATTTGTCGTCGTCGTCCGCTTCGTCCGCTACCTTCCGAAGCAGCTCTTCGTTGTCATCGTCGTTCGAAATTCCTTCATTCCGTTCTCTGGCCTCCTCGATCTCGCCTTTTATGAATTCGGCAAGATCGTCGAAGGCTTCCTGAATCTCGGCCGCCGGAATATTCTCGTCGAGCGCGGCTTGAAAGCATTCATTCGCCATGGCCTTGGGCGCCGATTCGTCGCCCGCCGCGGGAAGCGTCTCCATTGCCTCGATTTTCTCGGAAACCCAGGTCTCGACGAATTCGAGAGCGCGTGCACTCATGTATGATCTCCTGCTTCGCCTGCCTGCAAGCGTGGCCTAGCTTGAAGCAGGATGCGGACGGATGGCAAGGGAGGACAGCGTGACGACAAAGGAACTTGGCATCGCCGTTGTCGGCTCTGGCCGTATCGGGACATTGCGGGCACGGCTTGCGGCGAAACACCCGGCGGTGCGCTTCGTCGCGGTTTCGGACAAGGATCCGGCCAACGCGAAGAAACTGGCTGACTTGGCCGGCGCGCATTTTCACTCTGCCGACAACGACGAAATCATCGCGCATCCCGACGTGAACGCCGTATTCGTTTCGACACCGGAAGGCGAGCACGCCGCGGCGGTTTGCAAGGCGCTCGAATTGGGCAAAGCCGTGCTGGTGGAAAAACCGCTGGCGCTGTCGCTCAACGATGCTGAGGCCATCATCAATACGCTCAAGCGCACCAATGGCACCTTGCGCGTCGGCTATAGCCGCCGCTTCAAGGAATGTTTTTTGCGCGCCAAGGAGCAGATGGTGCACGGCCGGCTCGGCCGGATCAGCGGCGGCTTGGCGCGGGTCTATAATTCACGCGCGCAGACCTTCGCCATCCTCAAGCGCGACCCGCATGCGACGCCGGTGCTCGACGTGCTGACCTATTATGTCGACCTGATGTGCTGGTTCCTTGACGGCAACAAGCCGGTGGAAGTGGTGGCGCGCGGCCAGCACGGCATTTTCCGCGACGCCGGCTACAGCGCCCACGACGTGACCTGGGCCATCGTCACCTTCGCCGACGGCGCCGTGGTCAATTTCGGCATCAGCTATGCGCTGCCGGCGAATTATCCGACGCAAGGGCAATCGGATCGCGTCGAGCTCTTAGGCACCGACGGCACCATGATCATCGACGACGATCACATGGAGCATCTGATCTTTTCCGAGAAAGGCATCCCGCATCCTTACGTGCCCGGTCATTCGATCAATCTTGCGTTCCTCGGCAGCAACACCGCGGGCGATTGGGCCATGGGCGATTTCTGGGGACCGCTTGGGAATGAAACGCGCTCGTGGCTCGATTTTCTCGCGACCGGGCGGGGAGGGGACGTGCACGCCACGCCGGAGCAGGCCATGCTCAATCTGAAAACCACCTACGCCATCGAGCGTGCGGTCGCGACCGGGCAGGCGGTGCGGCTGGATTAGCAGTTCGGTCAAGCGACGATCGTCAGTGCGCCAGGTTGGCTCGCAGATATTGAGCCACCATCGTCAACCACGACATCCCAGGGTGGTCCCGGCGGCGTGGTTGCCGCGCTGACAGCAATATCGCACGTGACGCTGGTTGCGTTCGAGGCGACATTCGAACCTGCGATCTGGACGCCCGCCCTGACGATTTTGACGCGCGTAATGACGTTGAGATTGTTGCCCATGACTTGGAGCTTGATCACAGGCCCATCGGTGGCGATCGTATGCACGCTCGGTTTAATCCCAGACACCGTGGGCGGCGGATTTGCCGCCGTCTGGGCCGCCGCCGCCGCCGAAGTTGCTGTCCCGGCGCCGAGGTAGAAGCTGGTTATGGCGGTCATTAGCGTGCCGAGCAATACCAGCAGCTGCTTCGCGAAATCGTCGCCCGTCGGGTTCGCACTGCGATAGGTGACGGTATAGAGCGGCGGCCCATCTTTGTCCTTGACGAGAACGGCTTGGAGATCCAGCGCGGTCGGGTGGTCCCTCAAGAACTGTGCTTTATCGGCATCCGACAAGTTCTGAATGGTATTGATCTGTCCGCCGAGCGAAACGCCCTGATAGAGGAAAACGGAGAGGATCGCGAACAGCACAATCAGCGAGAGCGCAATGACGGCCCGGATCGAGCCCTCCGGCAGTCCCATGGCTTGGGTTTTGTCGGTGAGGCCAAGAACCGAGAAAATCGTCGCCACGACGGTCAGCAACAAAATCAGAACGATCACGCCACCGATGGCGAGCAGCGAAAGCGACGCGCCCGTAAACGAGGTTGTACTGAGCTCCATCAACTTTATGAACGCAAAGAGGAGCGCACCAACTAACCCAACGGCCCCGGTGCCTAGCAATATAGGTCCGCCGTAATTCTTGAACGTCTGCCATATCATTGCCGTCTCCCTTTTCCTGCGCGCCAGCGGCAGCCACAACCCTCTGCAACGATTGCGTGGCGCTTCGCTCAAGTCTTTGGGCAAACCTTCCACAAGACTTGCGCTCGCCTCGAATATCCCCAAGTAGAGCCTTATTCTTGGCCGCCCGACGGTTTACAGGCCGAGCAGCGTCCGGCAGCAACGCTATCGCACTAAAACTTCACGTCACGCGCAGGCGCGCTTGGCCGCTTCGTGGCACACAAACACCGCAGCCGTCGCACCCCTGCACCCCTAGACGAAGTCCTGCATCGGTGTAACTATAAGTTGCTGGTTTAAGAAGACAAGAGCCGAAGTTGGGACCGCGCGCCACACTGGTGAACTCGCTGGCCGCGCGGTCGTCAATTTCGGCATCAGCTATGCGTTGCCGGCGAATTATCCGACGCAGGGCCAGTCGGATCGCGTCGAGCTTTTAGGTACCGACGCCACCATGATCATCGACGACGATCACATGGAGCATCTGATCTTTTCCGAGAAAGGCATTCCGCATCCCTACGTGCCCGGGCATTCCATTAATCTCGCGTTCCTCGGCAGCAACACCGCGGGCGATTGGGCCATGGGCGATTTCTGGGGACCGCTCGGCAACGAGACGCGATCGTGGCTCGATTTTCTCGCCACCGGCCGCGGCGGCGGCGTGCACGCCACGCCGGAACAGGCCATGCTCAATCTCAAAACCACCTACGCCATCGAGCGCGCGGTCGCGACCGGGCATCTACCAACTGGGCCCGTACGGCACGGCAGCCAAAATACTCAAAGAATTTGATTTGAAACCTTGAGGCCGGTTTCGGACGCTGCCGAGGATTTACCTTATCTCAGTGCAGCTCCCAGGCGGTTTGTGCTCTGGAGTCAATCGTCAACCCCTCAACCGCGTGAGCTTCGCGGAGCCTGTCATCGGACCGGCCACTTCGGGCCGGCCTTGGAAGTCGCCGACTGTGGCGCGCTTGCGTCCTAAAAAATCAGCTCGCTGAGCTTGAAGATGCCGTATGCAGAAACACCCAGCAAAAGAGCGGTGATGAAGGGTGTGACATCTGCGGCCGGCCAAACGCGATGGATGATCTTACTCACGGTACCAACTCCCGCTTTACGCCTCCGAGCCAAAAGCTCCGCGCATTCACAACTACACACGTATTAGTCGCAGGATCGGCGGCGGTGGTTCTCTTGTACGGCGCCGCCTTGGGCGCCAATCTGCCAACGAAGACCAAGGGGGGAGGGTTCCAATGACCATCCGCATCGCCGCCGTCGGGGTCAGCCACTGGCATGCGCTCAATGACGCGGCCTATCTGCGTCACCTCCTGGCCATGCCGGACGTCGAACTGGTCGCCATCCAGGATTTCGATGCCGAAATCCTCGCGAAAAGGGCGGCCGAGGTGGGAAACCCGCCGACTTTTGCCGACTACGGCAAGATGCTGGCGGCGACCCGCCCCGACTTCGTCCTGGCGCTGGGGCGGCACCGGCAGATGGCGGCCATCGCCCACGACCTGCTCGATGCCGGCTATCCGTTCCTGATGGAGAAGCCGATGGGGATCAGCGCGGCCGAGGTCGATGCGGTGGCGGCCAAGGCGGCGCGGCTCAATGCCTTCGTCGCCGTGCCGCTGGCGCAGCGCTACGCGCCTTTCGCCAAGCGCGCCCGCGCGCTGATCGACGCCGGCCGTTTCGGGCCGCTGTCGCACATCTATGTCCGCATCAACCGGCCGGGGCCGGCGCGCTATCCGGCCTGGGATTGCGCCTGGATGCTCGATCCGGCCGAGGCCGGCGGCGGCTGCGTGCGCAACCTGGGGCCCCACGGGTTTGACATGTTCCTGCACCTGACCGGCGAGGAGGCGCAGGTGACCGGCGCCCAATTGAGCCGGCGCGCGCATGAGCAGGCGGTCGAGGACTATGCGTCGGTGATGCTGCGTTCGGCGAGCGGCGTTCTCGGCACCGTCGAGGTCGGCAACGGTTTTCCCCGCGACGGCACCGACGGCGAGTGGAAGATCGCCGGCCGCGACGGCATCCTCACCATGAAGGACGGCATCCTGAAGCTCGCCACCGCCGCGGGCGACGAGACCTTTCCGGGCACCGACCTCACCGCGCCCTATTTCACCGCCGTGCGCGACGCGCTCGACCACTGGCAACGCGGCGCAGCCGCCGCCGATCAGCGTGCACGACTGCGCGCGGGTGGTGCGGTTGATCGACCAGGCCTACGCGCGTGCGGGCGAGGCCTGGTAGGTGGTTCGGCTGGATTGAATCGCGTCTTTACCGATGGAGCGGCGCGAGCGGCGGCCGGTCCGCGGCACACGCGTGCCGCTCGCGCCTTCCGCACCCGCCGGCAACTGATATAGTATCGCCGAGCTGGCGCTGTTATTTGCTCATGGATGCTTGAGGGCATGAGCGGCAAAATTTTCATTAATTATCGCCGCGGCGATGAGCCGGGATTCACGCAAGCGCTCCTCGGTCGTCTGGAGCAGGCGTTCCCGGCCGAGCGGCTTTTCATAGACGTCGACAATATCCCTCCCGGTGAAGACTTCGTCCGCATGCTGGAATCGCAAGTGGCGCAGTGCGACGCGATGTTGACGGTGATCGGCAACAACTGGCTCGACGCCACCGATGAGCACGGCAGCCGACGCCTCGACGATCCCAATGACTTCGTGCGCATCGAAATCGAGTCCGCGCTCAAGCTTGGCAAGCGGGTTATCCCGGTGCTGGTGCACCAGGCGCGCATGCCGCATCCGGATGAGCTGCCTGAAGCGATCAGGCCGCTGGCCAAACGCAATGCCGTTCGGTTGACCCATGAGCGATTCCGGGCCGACGTCCAGGGCCTCATCAAAGCCCTCCAGGGAGCGATTGAAGACGTCGCGTCGCTGGGTTCCGGCGCCGTTGGCGCTTTCGACCGCGGTGTTAAACCGCTTGAGCATCCGCCCTCGTCACGCCGCGCGCTCGTCACTTTCAGCGCGCTCGGCGTTGTTCTGGTCGGCGCAGTTGGAATTTGGCTTGCATATCCGCAGTTGATGCCGCCGTCCCATGAAGCGGCGCCAGTGCAGCCGACATCCGTGCAGCCCGCACCTGCGCCGTCGATGCTGTGCAGCCGGCGCCTGTGCAGCCAGCGCCCGTGCAGCCGACTCCAGTACAGGATCAAGCACCCGCTGCGCCGGTCCAACCAGCGCCGAGCGTCGTCGCGTCGCCCCCGCATTCCGACATCGCCACGCCACCGGAACCGAGCCTCGACGCGACCCGCGTTGAGGTCGCATTCTGGAATTCGATCAAAGACGAGAAGAATCCGAACCTGTTCGAAGCCTATCTCAAGCGCTATCCGAACGGCGCTTTCGCCGATATCGCGCGGATCACGCTGGATGAATTAAAGGCCGCGGCGCGAACGCCGCCGCCGCCGCCGCCGGCGCCGCAAACCGATGACTCGATTCAGGTCAGCGATCCGGTATTGCTCAATGAGTTGCGCGACCGGCTCTATGAATTGAACTTCGATCCGGGCCCGCTCGACGGCCCGCTGACCGACGCCACCCGCAAAGCGATCCAGGAATTCCAGCAACAGATCAATGTGCCGCCGACCGGCATCGCGACCATGGGCCTGTTGCGGCGCTTGCGCGAGCTAGCCGCTGTCAAACCGTGGGGGTCGATCGTCTACGGCAAGGACAGGGGCAAGTGGGGCATGGCCTGGAGCGAGAACACGCGCAAGGCGGCGGTGGCGCGCGCGCGCGCCTCATGCGGCGACAGCACCGCCTGCCCGGTCGAGGTCAGCTTCTTCGGCGCCGCATGCGGGGTGTTTGCCTATTCGGCGTCGAGCTGGGCGATCACGGCGCGCGATGACATCGGCAAAGCCAAGGCGGCTGCGTTGGCGGACTGCGGCAAGCGCGGCAAATCCTGTCAAATCGTTGCGTCCGTCTGTGCCGATGGCGCGGAGCGGTTCAGCGCCAACTAGACTATGATCCAATTCAGATGAATCGGATCATAGTCTAGAATTCTTGTTTGAGCATGATCTTATCCGAAAACCGGTTTCCACTTTTCGGGATCATGCTCTAGTGCTTCATCAAAATGGTCACGATTTCGTTCCCGTCCAGCTGCCGGAGCAGCCGTCGGCCCGCTTCCACGTTCCGGATCCGGTGCTGGCGCCGAAGCGCCCGACAAAATTATAGGATTTGCCCAGCACCGTCATGACGCCGCTGCCGGCGCCGCCTCGGCCGACATGGCCGGTCGTGCCGCTGCCGGATATGATGCCGTCGCTGCCGATTGCGAGCGTCCAGCTCCAATCGGGAATGCAGTGGCCCGTGCTTACGCCCTTCCAGCTGCCACTGGCCGCCGGCGGCCCGGCTTCTCGCCTCGCCGGCGCGGTCCTGCTCGGTCTGGGCGATGCTTTCGTGGTGGCGCGGGGCTTGGGGCTTTCATCCTGCCCGCCGGAAACCGACTTGTCCTGCTTGCCGACATTTCCTCCTGTGCTTCCCGCCTGGGCCAACGCTGCATTGGGCGCGAGCAGCAATGCAATGACGATGGGCAACCAATGGGGTCGGGTCGCGGACTTGCCTGCAAACGCCGCGTAGCGCATCGGTCTTTCCCCAGTGGCTTGCGCCAAGTCGCGAGAAGATCCAGTTACGAAAAGATCGAGACAGACCAAACCCGAACAGTGAATTGCCCCTTGAGCAAAGAAATCTTAGCGCCGGCTCGGCAGCAGGTGCAAGCCGCCAAATCAACAGCCGCGGCCGCCGACAGTGAGTTCAGCCTGATAAGGCGAGAGGCCCGATTCAGGTTAGGTTTAAATAGTATTTACGCCACCACCATCGCCCCAATGCCGACTGCGAGTGGCAGGCGTAGCCAAGAACGCAGGTCCAGGTCGCTGTAAGTGATGTGGCCGAGGGTTTAAGTCTAGGCGCGCTGCGTAGTAAGTTGCCCGGCCAGTCACGAGCCGCCAGCGAGCCCCCAGCGAGCCCCCATGGACGACAAGACGACACCGGACGAAACCGGCTACCGCTTCATCGGCAAGCCGATGCCGCGCAAGGAAGACGCGCGGCTGATCACCGGCAAGGGCCGCTTTACCGACGATTTCAATCTCGACGGCCAAACCTACGCGGTGATGGTGCGCTCGCCGTATCCGCATGCGCGCATTGTCGCGATCGATGCCGCACAGGCAAAGGGGATGCCGGGCGTGCTCGGCGTGTTCACCGGCGCCGATTGTGCCGCCGACAAGCTCGGACCGATCCCGCACGATCCGGTGCCGAAGACCAAATTCGATATGAAGCTCACCGGCCCCGGCGGCGGCGCGGTGTTCATCGGACCCAATGCGCTGTTGCCGGCCGACAAGGCGCGCCACGTCGGCGAGGCAGTGGCCATGGTGGTGGCGGAGACCAAGGCGCAGGCCTTAGACGCCGCCGAAGCGGTCGAGGTGGCTTACGAGGAATTGCCGTTCGTCTTGCAGTCCGAGGACGCGATGCGGCCCGGCGCGCCGGTGTTGTGGGACGAGGTGCCGAACAACGTCACGGTGGAGACCGTGTTCGGCAATGTCGAGGCGACCGACCAGGCGTTCGCCCGCGCCGCGCATGTGGTGACGAAGAATTTTCATATCGGCAGGGTCACCGGCGTGCCGCTCGAGCCGCGCGCGGCGCTCGGCCATTACGATGCAGCGACCGGCCGCTACACGCTCTATGCCGGCTCCGGCGGCGCGGTGCGGCAGAAGAACGAGCTTGTGCAGGTGCTCGGTATCGCGCCGGAAAACTTGCGCGTCCTTTCGCCCGATGTCGGCGGCAATTTCGGCACCCGCAATCGCACCTTCGTCGAGTTCGGCCTGGTGCTGTGGGCGTCGCGCAAAATCGGCCGGCCGGTGAAGTTCACCGCGACGCGCTCGGAAGCCTTCCTCAGCGATTATCAGGGCCGCGATCTGGTGACCAAGGTCGAGCTTGCGCTCGATGCCAAGCACCGCTTCATCGCCATGCGCGCCACCAATATCAGCAATGTCGGCGCGCGCTGCGTGTCGCTGTCGCCGCTGAGCAAGGGCTCGGGCCTCATTCCCGGCTCCTACGCTATTCCGGCGACGACCTTGCGCGCCGTGGCCGTGTTCACCAACACCATGCCGACCAATGCCTACCGCAGCTCCGGGCGGCCGGAAGTCACTTTCGCCATCGAGCGGCTGGTCGATACTGCCGCTGCGCAGCTCGGCGTGGATCGCATCGCGCTGCGCCGCAAGAATCTCGTTCCGCCCAAAGCCATGCCATACCGGAATTCAGTCGGCATGCTCTACGACAGCGGCCGCTACGCAGAGAACATGGACTGGGCGATGGACATCGCCGACTGGAAAGGTTTTCCCGCGCGCCGCCGTGAAGCGAAGCGCCGCGGCAAGATGTTGGGCCGCGGCCTTGCCAACTACGTGGAGTTGTCAATCGGCGCGCCGCGCGAGCAGGCGCGCATCAAGGTGCAGCCGGAAGGCCGCGTCGATGTGGTGATCGGCACGCAGCCGAGCGGGCAGGGGCACGAGACGAGTTTCGCGCAAGTGATCTCGGATCTGCTGCACGTGCCGGCCGAGAGCGTGCGCATCATTCTTGGCGATACCGATGTGGTGAAAGTCGGCGGCGGCTCCCATTCCGGCCGCTCCATGCGCCATGCCGCCACCGTGTTCTCCAAGGCCGCGGTCGATCTCATCGCCAAGGGCAAGGCGATCGCCGCCATCGTCATGGGCGCGGCGCGCGGACAGCGTCTCGTTCAGCGACGGCCGCTTCGTGTCGCGCGATACCAACCTGACTTTCGATTTTCTCGAGCTTGCCGCCGAGGCGGCGCGGCACAAGCTGCCCGACGCGCTGAAGGACGGCATCGCGGTGGTCACCGACAACGAGATGCACGAGCCGGTGTTTCCCAACGGCACCGCGATTTGCGAGGTCGAGGTCGATCCCGATACCGGCGAGATCGCGATCACCCGCTACGCCTCGATCGACGACGTCGGCCGCTGCATCAATCCGCTGATCGTGCACGGCCAGACCCACGGCGCCATCGCCCAGGGCGTCGGCCAGGCGATGTGGGAGCAGATCTTTCTCGATCCGGATTCCGGCCAGCCGCTGACCGGCTCGCTGATGGATTACGGCATGCCGCGCGCCGACACCCTGCCGTCGTTCAAGACCGAGATCGCCGAGGTGCTGTCGCCGACCAACCCGCTCGGCATCAAGGCCGGCGGCGAAGGCGGCACCACGGCGGCGCCCGCCGTCATGGTCAGCGCCATCCTCGATGCCCTGGGCGAGCTCGGCGTCCGCGACATCACGATGCCGGCGACGCCCTATACGGTTTGGACGGCGATCCGGAAGGCCAAAGCGCAATAGGTCGCAGCGCCGGATTGGCTTTGGCCGCAGCCGCATGGAACGGCTTGGGCCCTCATTCGTTCCCTCCCAGGGCGATTTTTAATCTGTTGGCCGGTGAGCACTGAAACATGCCCGCTCAAACTGCACCCACCCATCCGCGCACCCGTTCCGCGGCCGATTCGCATGCGGACATCGACCGGCTGTGCGTCAATACCATCCGCACGCTGGCCATCGACGCGGTGCAGAAGGCGCAGTCCGGCCATGCCGGTACGCCGATGGGGATCGCGCCGGTCGCCTATACGCTGTGGCAGGAGTTTTTGCGCTACGACCCGGCCGACCCGCTCTGGGCCAACCGCGACCGCTTCGTGCTGTCGGCCGGGCATGCCTCGATGCTGCTCTATGCGCTGCTGCACCTGGCCGGGGTGCGGCGCGTCGACGGGCAAAGCGTCACTGATCGTCCCGCAGTGAGCCTCGACGACATCAAGAATTTCCGCCAGCTCGACAGCGTCACGCCCGGCCATCCGGAATACGGCCACACCACCGGCGTCGAGACCACGACCGGGCCGCTCGGCCAAGGCTGCGGCAACAGTGTCGGCATGGCGATCGCGTCGCGTTTCCTCGGCGCGCATTACAACCGGCCGCATTTCACGCTGTTCGATTACGACGTCTACACGATTTGCAGCGACGGCGATTTGATGGAGGGCGTGGCCAGCGAGGCGGCGTCGCTCGCCGGTCATCTCGGCCTCGGCAATCTGTGCTGGATCTATGACAGCAACACGGTGACCATCGAGGGCCACACCAGGCTCACCTTCAGCGAAGACGTCGAGACGAGATTCAAGGGCTATCGCTGGAACGTCTTGCGCGTGCGCGACGCCAACGACACCGCGGCATTCGCCGAGGCGCTGAAAATATTCCGCCGCATCAAGGACCGGCCGACGCTGATCATCGTCGACAGCATCATCGGCTACGGCGCGCCGCATAAGCAGAATACCGCGGCCGCCCACAGCGAGCCGCTCGGCGAGGAGGAAGCGCGTCTCACCAAGCGCTTCTACGGCTGGCCGGAAGACGCGCAATTTTTGGTGCCGGACGGCGTCTACAATCAGTTCCGCGACAACATCGGCCGGCGCGGCCGCGCGCTGCGCGACGATTGGGAAGAGCTGTTCGCCGCCTACCGGCGGGAATTTCCGCAAGCCGCGGGCGAGATCCAGCAACTCCTATCCGGCGCCTTGCCGGAGCATTGGGATGCGCGCTTGCCGGCATTCCCGGCCGACGACAAGGGCATCGCCACGCGGGACGCCTCCGGCAAGGTGCTCAACGCCATCGCCGAGCATGTGCCGTGGCTGATCGGCGGCGCCGGCGATCTGGCGCCCTCGACCAAGACGAATTTTACCTTCGACGGCGCGGGCCAGCTCGAGCCAAATCAACCGGGCGGCCGCGACATGCATTTCGGCATCCGCGAGCATGCCATGGGCGCCGTGGTGAACGGCCTCGTGGTGTCGAAGCTGCGCGCCTTCGGCGCGACGTTTCTCACCTTCAGCGACTATATGCGGCCGCCGATCCGGCTCGCGGCGCTGATGAAGCTGCCGGTCTTTCACGTCTTCACCCACGACTCCATCGGCCTCGGCGAGGACGGTCCGACCCATCAGCCGATCGAGCAGCTCGTGGCGTTGCGCGCCATTCCGAACCTGATCGTGTTGCGTCCCGCCGACGCCAACGAGGTTCGCGAGGCCTATCGCGTGATTTTCGGTTTGACCGATGAGCCGGCCTGCCTGGTGCTCAGCCGCCAGAAATTGCCGGTGTTCGATCGCGCCCGCTATGCGCCGGCCTCGGGCCTGGCGCGCGGCGCCTATGTCATGGCCGACGCCGAAAACCCGCAGGTGATCCTGATCGCCAGCGGCAGCGAGGTGCAGCTCTGCATCGAGGCGCGCGAACGTCTTGCGCAAAAGGGCATCGCCGCCCGGGTCGTCAGCATGCCGAGCTGGGAGCTGTTCGAGCGCCAGGACCAGCACTATCGTGACGACGGTGCTGCCGCCGCATATCGAAGCGCGTGTTGCGGTCGAAATGGGCTCTGTGATCGGCTGGGATCGCTACGCCGGCTGTCGCGGCGCCATCATCGGCATGCACAGCTTCGGCGCCTCGGCGCCGATCAAGGATTTGCTGCAGAAATTCGGCTTCGTGGCGGATAAAGTAGTGGCGGCCGCCAAATCGCAGATTGCAAAGCATTCGACATCAAGGAATTCCCGACAATGAATCCGTTAAAGTCGCTTGCGGATCACGGCCAGGCCGTCTGGCTCGATTTCCTGTCCCGCGGTTTCATCGCCAAGGGCGGCTTGAAGAAGCTCGCCGATGACGACGGCCTGCGCGGGGTGACGTCGAACCCGTCGATCTTCGAGCAGGCCATCGGCCATTCCGACGAATACGACGCTGCCATCGCCCGCATGCTGCAGGCGCAGGACCGATCGGTCGGCGAGATTTTCGAGCATCTCGCGGTCGAGGATATCCAGCAGGCGACCGACGTGCTGCGCCCGACCTACGAAGCCACCCACGGCGCCGACGGCTATGTCAGCATCGAAGTTTCGCCGTATCTCGCCAAGGACACCCAAGGCACGATCGACGAAGCCAAGCGGCTGTGGCGCGAGGTCGGCCGCAAGAACCTGATGATCAAGGTGCCGGGCACGCCCGAAGGCATGCCGGCGATCCACGATCTGATTGCCGGCGGCATCAACGTCAATATCACGCTGTTGTTCGCGCAAGCTGTCTACGAGCAGGTTGTCGAAGCCTATCTGTCCGGCCTTGAGGTGTTGGCCGCCAAGGGCGGCGACATTTCGCAGATCGCCAGCGTGGCGAGTTTCTTTGTCAGCCGCATCGATACCGCGGTCGACAAATTGCTCGACGACAAGATCGCGCAGGCCAACGATCCGGACGAGAAAGCGCGCCTCAATGCGCTCAAGGGCAAGATCGCCGTCGCCAACGCCAAGCTCGCCTATCAGCGTTACAAGCGGCTGTTCGGCGGCGCGCGCTGGCAGGCGCTGGCCGCGAAGGGCGCAAAAACGCAGCGGCTGCTGTGGGCTTCGACCGGCACCAAGAACAAGGCCTATAGCGACGTGCTCTATGTCGAGGAACTGATCGGGCCCGATACCGTCAACACCATGCCGATCGCGACCATGGATGCGTTCCGCGACCACGGCAAGCTCGCCGACACGCTGGACGACAATGTCGCCGATGCGCAGCGCGTGCTCGGCGATCTCGGCCGCGCCGGAATTTCGCTCGACGCCGTCACCGACAAGCTGGTCGAGGAGGGCGTGCGGCTGTTCGCCGACGCCGCCGACAAGCTGTTCGCCGCGGTGGCGGAGAAACGCGGCAAAATCCTCGACGGCAAGATCGATACGCAAATGCTGGCGCTGGGCGACGCGCTGACCAAGAAGGCCGATGCCGCGGCGGAGGAGTGGCGCAGCCACGGCAATGTGCGAAAGCTTTGGCAGCGCGACAAATCGCTGTGGACCGGCACCGACGAGGATCGCTGGCTCGGCTGGCTCGACGGTGTCGGCGCCGATCAGATCAAGAGCTACCAGGCCTTCGCCGAGGAGATCAGGCGCGAAGGTTTTGCCGACGCACTCCTGCTCGGCATGGGCGGCTCAAGCCTCGGCCCGGAAGTGTTGGCGACGGTGTTCGGCCACAAGCAAAACTTTCCGCGCTTGCGCATTCTCGACTCCACCGTTCCGGCGCAGATCAAGGCGATCGAAGCCACGCTCGATCTCGGCAAGACGCTGTTCATCGTGTCGAGCAAGTCGGGCTCCACGACCGAGCCCAATATCTTCAAGGACTATTTCTTCAAGCGCGTGGCCGACGCGGTCGGCGAGGCGAAGGCCGGCCGGCAGTTTGTCGCCATCACCGATCCAGGCTCGGCGCTGGAGCAATCGGCCAAGGCGCAAAACTTTCGCAAGATATTCTTCGGTGTGCCCAGCATCGGCGGACGTTACTCCGTGCTGTCGCCGTTCGGCCTGGTGCCGGCCGCCATCGCCGGCATCGATATTGCGGCGCTGGAAAAGTCGGCGCGCGTGATGATGCATTCGTGCGGCCCCGACGTGCCGCCGTCGCAAAATCCCGGTGTCGCGCTCGGCCTCGCGCTCGGCGCTGCCGCGCGGGCGGGCCGCGACAAGGTCACGATCCTGGCGTCGCCGCGCCTTGTCGATTTCGGCGCCTGGGCCGAACAGCTGATCGCGGAATCCACCGGCAAGAACGGCAAGGGTCTCATCCCGATCGACGGCGAGCCGCTCGGCGCGCCGCAGCTTTACGGCGACGATCGCTTCTTCATCGATCTTTCGCTCGCAGGGCGAGGCAGATTCCGGACACGAAGTCAGGCTCAAGGCATTGGCAGCGGCCGGCCATCCGGTGGTTCGCATCAAGCTGGAGTCGGCCGAACATATCGGCCAGGAATTCTTCCGCTTCGAGATCGCGACTGCCGTCGCCGGCGCGATCATCGGCATCAATCCGTTCGATCAGCCCGACGTCGAAGCGAGCAAGGGCAAGACCCGCGAACTGACGGCCGCGTTCGAAAAGACCGGCGCGCTGCCGGCCGAGACACCGGCGTTTTCCAGCAAATCCATCGACCTCTATACCGACGACGCGAACGCCAAGGCGCTACGCGCTAGCCGGTGCCGACTCGACGCTCGATAGCTGGCTCAAGCCGCATCTCGGCCGCATCGCGCGCCGGCGATTATTTCGCCGATGCTGGCCTATGTCGCGCGCAACGACGCCAATGCCTCGCCCTTGCAGAAGGCGCGGCTGGCGGTGCGCGACCGGCGCCATGTCGCGACCTGTCTCGAATTCGGCCCGCGCTTTTTGCATTCAACTGGCCAAGCCTACAAAGGCGGGCCGGACAGCGGCGTGTTTCTGCAGATTACCGCGGACGATGCCGAGGATTTAGCGATCCCCGGGCACCGCGCGAGTTTCGGCGTGGTCAAGGCGGCGCAGGCTCGCGGCGATTTCGATGTGCTGCTCGAACGCGGCCGGCGCGCGCTTCGGGCCCATATCAAAGGTGATTTGCAAGCCGGCCTTGCCGAACTCGAGGCCGCAGTACAGCGCGCATTGGCGTGAACGGAGTTGATTATGCAGATCGGCGTGATCGGTCTCGGCCGCATGGGCGGCAATATTTCCCGGCGCCTGATCAAGAACGGCCACGAGGTTGTCGTTTACGATCACGACGCCAAGGCGGTCGCCGCACTGAGCCGCGACGGCGCAACAGGCGCCGGTGATCTCGACAAGCTGGTGCAGCAACTGCGCCCGCCGCGCGCGGTCTGGGTGATGTTGCCGGCCGGCAAGATCACCGAGGACGTGATCGGTGAGCTCGGCAAGCTGCTCGCCGCCGGCGACATCGTGCTCGACGGCGGCAACACGTTCTGGCGCGACGATATCCGCCGCGCCAAGATGCTCAAGGAACGCAACATCCATCACGTCGACGTCGGCACCAGCGGCGGCGTGTGGGGTCTCGACCGCGGCTATTGCATGATGATCGGCGGCGACAAGGCGATCGTCGATCGCCTCGATCCGATTTTCTCCGCGCTGGCGCCCGGCCTCGGCAATGTGCCGCGCACACCCAAGCGCGACGGCCGCGATCCGCGCGCCGAGCACGGCTATATCCATGCCGGCCCGAACGGCGCCGGCCACTTCGTCAAGATGGTGCACAACGGCATCGAATACGGCCTGATGCAGGCCTATGCCGAAGGTTTTGACATCTTGAAGAATGCGAACAGTAAATCGCTGCCCGAAGACGGCCGCTTCGATCTCAATCTTGCCGATGTCGCCGAAGTCTGGCGGCGCGGCAGCGTCATCAGCTCGTGGCTGCTCGATCTCACGGCGAGCGCGCTCGCCGCCGATGACAAGCTCGACGGCTTCGAGGGCGTGGTCGAGGATTCCGGCGAAGGCCGCTGGACCATCATGGCGGCGATCGAGGAGGCGGTGCCGGCGGACGTGCTGTCGGCGGCGCTCTATACCCGCTTCCGCTCGCGGCAAAACCACACCTTTGCCGAAAAAATCCTCTCCGCCATGCGCAAGGGCTTTGGCGATCACGTCGAGCCGAAAGCCAAGCAGTCATGACGGCAACCGCGGCGACGGCACGGCCGGCCGATCCGTGCTGCCTGGTGATCTTCGGCGCGTCCGGCGACCTCACGCACCGGCTGCTGGTCCCGGCGCTGTACAATCTCGAAGTCGCCGGCTTGTTGCCGGAAGCCTTCGCTCTGATCGGCGTCGCCCGCAGCGAATCCTCGAGCGAAGCATTCCGCGCCGATCTCGAGAAAAGCCTGCCGCGATTTGCCACCCGCAAGATCGACGCCGCCGCCGTGAAGAAGCTTCTGGCCTGCGTCGCCTATGTGCAGGGCGAGCCGGACGATCCGCAAACTTACGAAAAAATCGGCCGCGAGCTCGCCCGCATCGAGGGCGAGCTCAAGACCAACGGCAACCGCCTGTTCTATCTGGCAACGCCACCGGCCGGTTTTGCGCCGATCGGCGGCCATCTCGGCGAGTCGGGGCTGGCGCGCGAGGCAAACGGCGCCTGGCGGCGCGTCATCGTCGAAAAACCGTTCGGCACCGATCTCGCTTCGGCGCGGGCGCTCAATAGCAAATTGCTCGGCGTTCTCAAAGAAGATCAGATTTTCCGCATCGACCATTATCTCGGCAAGGAGACGGTGCAGAACATTTTGGTGCTGCGCTTCGCCAACGGCCTGTTCGAGCCGATCTGGAACCGCGACCACATCGATCACGTGCAGATCACGGTCGCAGAGGCGCTGACCGTCGGCCGCCGCGGCAACTATTACGACTCGACCGGCGCGCTGCGCGACATGGTGCCGAACCATTTGTTCCAGCTGCTCTCGCTCATCGCCATGGAGCCGCCGGCACGCTTTGCCGCCGACGCGGTGCGCGCCGGCAAGGCGGAACTGCTCGATGCGGTGCAACTGCAAACCTGCGACGAGGCGCTGCGCAATGCGGTGCGCGCGCAATATGCCGACGGCACCATCGACAATCGCGCCGTCGAGGCCTATCGCGATACCAAGGACGTAAGACCCGACAGCACGACGGAAACCTATGTCGCGCTCAAGCTGATGATCGACAACTGGCGCTGGGCCGGCGTGCCGTTCTATCTGCGCACCGGCAAGGCGCTGTGCGCCAAACGCACCGAGGTGGCGATCAAGTTCAAGCAGGCGCCGGTCGCGATGTTCCGCGACACGCCGATCGAGAATTTGGCGCAGAATTTTCTGGTGCTGGGCATCCAGCCCAACGAATGCATCGGGCTTGAATTCAACGCCAAGGTGCCGGGACCGTCGATCGCGATCGGCGGCGTCGGCATGACGTTCAAATACGAGGATTATTTCGACGTCGCGCCGTCGACCGGCTACGAGACGCTGATCTACGACTGCATGATCGGCGACGCCATTCTCTATCCGCGCGCCGACGGCATCGAGGCCGGCTGGCATGTGGTGCAGCCGTTCATGGATGCCTGGCGCGACGCGGGCGGACAGGGCTTGGCGACTTATCGCGCCGGCAGCGAAGGTCCGGCGGAGGCCGAACGATTGCTCGCCCAGGACGGCCGCCGCTGGCGTGCGATTGCGTGAGGTCTTTGTATGAACGCCAATAAGCAGCGTGAAATCATCGTGGTCGCGGATACGGCCGCTCTCGCCGAAACTGCGGCGCAGCGTTTGGTGAACCGCGTCGCGCGCGACGGCCGCAGCGCGGTCTGCCTCACCGGCGGTTCGAGCCCGGAAGGGCTTTATCGCTTGCTGGCCGAGGAGCCATGGCGCGGCAAGGTGCCGTGGGATCGCGTGCATTGGTTCATGGGCGACGACCGCTTCGTTCCGGAAAGCGATCCGTTGAGCAATATGGGCATGGCGCGGCGGCTGTTTCTCGCCGCAGCCGGCGCGCCGCGCGGCAACGTTCATCCGATTCCGACCGACGCCAATTATCCGGAAGGCGCGGCGAATATTTATGAAGACGCGCTCAAGATCTTTTACGGCGCGGACCGGCTCGATCCGGCGCGGCCGTTGTTCGATCTCGTGCTCATGGGTCTCGGCCCCGACGGTCACACCGCCTCGCTGTTTCCGCAATCGCGCGCGCTCGAAGAAAAGAACCGCTGGGTGCTCGGCCGTGACCAAGGCCGGCATGGAGCCGTTCGTGCCGCGCGTTACCTTGACGTTCCCGGCCCTCGCCTCGACGCGCGAAATGCTGTTCCTGGTCGACGGCGCCGGCAAGCGCGACATTCTGCGGCGCGTATTCGCGGGCGACGATCTGCCGGGTGGCCGCGCCTATTCCGACGGCGAGCTGGTTTGGCTGCTCGACCGCGCCGCCGCGCCGGAGACGGTATCGTGAAGGCCGCCATCGGAGATTCCTTCCGTCATCGTGGTGATGGGCGTGTCCGGTTGCGGCAAGAGCACGATCGCGTCCATGCTCGCCCATCGCCTGCGTTGGATCTACGAGGACGGCGACTGGTTTCATCCGGAAGCCAACGTCGAGAAGATGCACCACGGCGAGCCGCTGACCGATCAGGATCGCTGGCCGTGGCTGCGCGCCATCGCTGCCTGGATCGATAACACCCGCAAAGCTGGCAGTCACGGCGTCGTCGCCTGCTCGGCGCTCAAGCGCGCCTATCGCGACATTCTGGTTGGCGAGCGGCGCGATGTGCAGATCGTCTACCTCAAAGGCGACCGCGAGTTGATCGCGCGGCGCATTGCCGCGCGCGACGATCATTTCATGCCGGCGTCGCTGCTCGACAGCCAGTTCGCCGCGCTGGAAGAGCCGGCCGCGGACGAGCGTCCGATCGTCGTCTCCATCGAGCCGCACCCACGCGAGATCGTCGATGCCATCGTCGCGAAGCTCGGCATTGCCGAGGCGGCGACGCCGATATAAGAACTTCGCGCGGCACCAAGCGAAGGCGCCACAAGGCGACAGGGGAGGAAGACACCATGGCGAAAATCGTCATCAGTTGCGCGATCACCGGCTCGATCCACACGCCGACCATGTCGGACGCGCTGCCGATCACGCCCGACCAGATCGCCACCCAGGCTATCGATGCCGCCAAGGCCGGCGCCGCCATCCTGCACTTGCACGCGCGCGATCCCAAGGACGGCCGGCCGTCGCCCGAGGCGTCCGTCTTCATGCAATTCCTGCCGCGCATCAAGCAGGCCACCGACGCGGTGGTGAACATCACCACCGGCGGAGCGGTGACCATGACGGTCGAGCAGCGCATCTCGGCGGCCAACACGCTGTCGCCGGAAATGTGCTCGATGAACATGGGCTCGATGAATTTCGCGCTCTATCCCATGGCCAAGCGTTACAAGAACTGGAAGTACGATTGGGAGGAGAGCTACCTGCTCAACTCCGACGGCTACATCTTTCCCAACACGTTCCGCGACATCGAGAAGGTCTACAAGACGCTCGGCGAAGGCCACGGCGTGAAATTCGAGCATGAATGCTACGACACCGGCCACCTCTACAATCTGGCGCATCTGATCGACAAAGGCATGTTCAAGCCGCCGGTCTTCGTGCAGCTGATCTTCGGCATCCTCGGCGGCATCGGCGCCGATCTCGACAATCTGTTCTTCATGAAGCGCACGGCAGACCGGCTGTTCGGCAAGGACTATCTGTGGTCGGTGCTGGCCGGCGGCCGCCATCAGATGAATTTCTGCACCGCCGCCGCCATGATGGGCGGCAATGTGCGCGTCGGCCTGGAAGACTCGCTCTATATCGGGCCCGGAAAACTGGCCTCGAGCAACGCCGAGCAGGTGACAAAGATCCGCCGCATCGTCGAGGACCTCGGCCACGAGATCGCGACGCCCGCGGAAGCCCGGCAGATGCTGGGCTTGAAGGGTGGCGACCGGGTAAAATTCTAGACCGCAGCAAACGCCGCAACGGTCGTTGCCCATGAACGCCATCGATCTCAAAGGCCGCACGGCGATCATCACCGGCGGCGCCAGAGGCATCGGCTTTGCGGCCGCGCAAAAGATGCTGGCGTCGGGCGCCGCGGTTGCGCTGTGGGACATCGATGCCGCCGCGCTTGGCAAGGCCGCTGCGTCGCTGGCGAAGAGCGGGCGCGTTTACACCGCGATCCTCGATCTCACCGCCGAGGCGGAGATCGGCAGAGCCGTCGAGGCGCTGATCCGCGACGCCGGCAAGATCGATATTCTGGTCAACAATGCCGGCATCACCGGCGGCAATGCGCCGCTGTGGGAGCTCAAGCCCGACGTCTGGCGCCGCGTCATCGAAGTCAATCTCGTCGCGCCGTATCTCGTCTGCCGTGCGGTGGTGCCGCATATGATGGCCGCGGGATACGGGCGCATCGTCAACATCGCCTCGATCGCCGGCAAGGACGGCAATCCGAACGCCTCGCATTATTCGGCGTCGAAAGCCGGCCTGATCGGATTGACGAAGTCGCTGGCCAAGGAATTGGCGACCACGGGCGTGCTGGTGAACGCCATCACGCCGGCGGCGGCCAAGACCGAAATGTTCGGCCAGATGACGAAAAAGCATATCGACTACATGCTGTCCAAAATCCCGATGAACCGCTTCGTCAACGTCGAAGAGCTCGCCGCCATGATCGCGTGGCTGGCGTCGGAGGATTGCTCGTTCTCGACCGGCGCCGTGTTCGATATTTCGGGCGGGCGGGCGGTTTATTGAGCCCAGATTTATTGAGCACAGAGACGAAAGCTCGATCGCCTTCGGGCAACGCTTGGGGGCCGCGCCTCGAACACTTTCTGTATCACGGCATCGCCGCGCTCATCCGCAATTCCAGATCAGTCCGATAGGTGTATGGGTCCAGCACGGACCGAAGCTGCCGCCGTTGTAGCGTCCACCGGAAAATCCAGGACGGCCGAAATAGTACTGGCCGCCGTCATACCAGTATCTTGGAGCATACTCTGTGTCGCCGATTGCTCCCTTCGGACCATAAACGGGAACGTTGTTGTTGGGCGGCGGATGATAGCCGGGCAGGAAGCCGTAGCCATGCCAGGGGTGGATGACCAAGGGCTTTCGGTGCACGGACGCGGCGAATGCAACGGCGGGCAGCGATAGAGAAACCGCGACCACGATCCCAAGCAGGATTTTTCGCTGCATCAAATTGCCACTCGAAAATAGGCTTGCGGTCCTTGCCACTTTTCGTCCCTCCATCGTGGGTTCACCACTTATCCGAAGCCCGTCGCCGCGCCGGCCGAGATTTTCCTGTGGATGGTTACCCTACTCCTACGCTACTCCGGGAAATGGGGCCGGATCGGGAAGCTCGACTCAATGATTGATTTGCGCTGGTGGGCGGTGCAGGGATCGAACCTGCGACCCCCTCCATGTCAAGGAGGTGCTCTTCCGCTGAGCTAACCGCCCGGTCAGCACCCGGGATGTAGCGTCGCACCACCCGCGGGGTCAAGCCCGCGGCTGTACGTGTTCGGCAGCGAAGAAATGTCAGTGGCTTACGACGCGCCGGCGTCGGACAGGCACTTCTTGGTGAAGCTGGTCTCGGCGGCGCCGTGCAGCTTTTGCGCCGTGGCCTGGTCCTTGCAGCACTTCTTGGCGAAGCTGTTCAAGGCGGCGCCGTGCAGGCTCTTGCCGGTCGCCTGGACCGCGCAGCTGTCGTCCGCCGCGGCGGCGGTCACGAGCCAAAACGACGCGACGATGATGGCAAGCGTTTTCATGTTTTTCTCCCTGGATTGGTCGCTCGAAGAAACCGATACGCCAGGGCATGATCCCGAAAAGTGGAAGCCGGTTTTCGGATAAGATCATGCCCAAACAAAAATTCTAGACTATGATCCAGTTCAATTGAATTGGATCATAGTCGAGGTCACGCGTGCGGCTGCAGCGTGCCGTTCGGGCTCGCCTTGTCGACGATCTCCGGCAGATACTGCGCCAGCATCTTGAGCATCTCGTCGACCGGCAGGCCGAGGTGGCGGGCAAAATCCTGAACCTGGGCATTGCCGAGAACGGCTTTCAATTGATCCGCGGTGATCGGCAGGTTTTGGCCATTGCCCAGCCAGGACTGGACCTGCGGGCCGAGGCCGCCTTTCTGCAGCGCCGCCACCAGGCCGTTGAGATCGTGGTATTGCGTCTGCGCCAGCACCGTATTGAGCATCACCGGGAAAGCTTCGCTCTCCAACGCGCCCTTGAGACTGTCAAACAAACCCATGATTGTTCTCCGTGCGTAGACATGAAAACGCTACGCTGATCCGCGTCAAACCCGGACCGGCAGTTTAGTACATCGCCGAGGGTCTCACCAGAGCCGCGCAGCCGGTCGCGCCGGCTCCGAATTCCGCAATTCGACGTTTCTCGTTAATGCTAATCTGCGCACACTTTCATGACGCGAGCGCGGTGCGAGGGGCGCGATGAGCAATGTCCGGTTGACGGTGCGGGTCGATTTCGGCGCGGACCGGGCGCTTGGGCCGGGCAAGATCCGGCTGCTCGAGGCGATCGGCAAAACCGGATCGATCTCGCGGGCCGGCCGCGCGCTCGGCATGTCCTACCGGCGCGCCTGGCTCCTGATCGACGACATGAACCGCTGCTTCCGCGCGCCGGTGGTGGCGACGCAGCCCGGCGGCGTGCGGGGCGGCGGCGCAGCGCTCACGCCGTTCGGCGTTGCGCTGATCGAGAACTATCGGGCGATCGAAGTGCAGGCGGCGGCGGCGGCGATGCCGCGTTTGCAGGCGCTGGAAAATTCATTGCGCCACCGGCGCCTGCGCCCGCAAAAGCCGCGCAAGACGTCGATCCGGGCCGCTACCGCGCGCTGATCGCGCATGCCGCGGTGATTGCGGCGCGATCAGGCGGCGCGACGGGATGCCAGCAAGCCGTAGCCGGCGATCGCCGCGAGCGCGAGCGAGATCAGCACGTTGTAGCCGGCGAGCGAAATGCCGAACAGGCGCCACGCTGCTTCGTCGCAGCGCACCACGTGGATCGAATCCAACTGGCCGAGGATCGAGCCCTTGGCGCTGAGATCGGTGATCGGCCCCGAGCACTCGGTCGGCCCGGCCCACCAGTGCCATTCGACGCCGGCGTGATAGGCGCCGAGCGCGGCGCCGCACAGCATGGCGACGATGATCGCGGTAAAGCCGACGGCGAGCAGCGTCCGCGGCGCCCGCGCCAGCGCCGCGATCGCCATCAACAGCGACAACGGAATGACCACATGATAGGGCAGCCGCTCTTCGAGGCAGAGCGGGCAGGGCGGCAGCCTGAGCACGAATTCGAAATACCAGGCGCCGACGATGGTCGCGGCGCTGCCAACGAAGATCGCCAGCGCCGCCGCGGCGGCCGGCTCGGCGCGCAGCCGATCGATCAAGGTCATCCGCAAAGCCGAAGTCTGGGCCATCGCACCCTCGCCGCCGCGCCGCCGCAGCCGTCACAACCGGCAGCAATTGACCGATCTTTGAGGCGGAAGCAAGCCCGCCCCGGGCCTAGATTTTCTTTTTGCCCGGCGCGCCGGCCTTCGGATATAGATGGCGCCGCATGCCCGTGTGGCGGAACTGGTAGACGCGCACGACTCAAAATCGTGTTCCGCAAGGAGTGGGGGTTCGATTCCCTCCACGGGCACCAGCCTTCACTGCTTCGCAGCTACGGCTGGCAGGCCAGCTTTGCGCAATCAGTGACGCTCATTCCCACTGACAAGAATGAGCCGTAGCGCTTGATCGCGTACGTAGCATTTTCCGATATGCGCAAGGCGATTTGATCTAAGCGCTATTTGAAAACCGCTGCTGGCTGAGCATTTGCGAACAAGCGACACCGTTAGAGATAAAATGACAAAGCCGGCGACGTCCTGATGCGCGCTCGCTGCACGAGATCGCTCGGACACCGCAGCGATCAGCATTGCGTTTGCGGGCATTCAATTCAATTTTAGAGTTTGACAAGTATTCACACAACTGGCGATAATTGCGAACTCAGCTGCCCGATGCGGAAAGAGCGCATGCGCGCGCGGATGGCGGTTGCCTACGGCTCAGGGATTTGGAATGCGGCAATCTCACCGTATGGCGAGGACTAAGCCACCTTTTATGAGGTCACTGCCATGTCTTTTGTAACTGCGAGCAAAAACGCGTTTTCGGTGAAGGCTTATATTGGCGACAAGAAGACCCTCTTGGCCTTCAACTTCTTGAGCCAGGACAACGCAAAAAATCTCGCGGGTTTCACGGTCTTTTGCCAGCCGCCCGGGCAAGTGCCCGGCTATTATTTGCAGAACGATCTTCGGTTCGAAGATCCCAGCAAACACAAGCAGGTCGCGAGCGAGACGCCAAACTCTACCGCGAATGCTCCCATTCAGAAATACCGCTGGACCCATTATCCGGGCACGGCCCATCAAGGGGTTTCGCCGTCGTTTGGCGATTACACCTACACCGCCACGCCGCGCTATTTTGACTCCAGCGGTTCTATGCAAGCGCTTGACGGTAGCCTGAGTGTCTCTCTGAAAGTGCCCGTGGGGCCGTTCAGTAAAGGCTCGGTCGCGCTCGGGTTCACCCGGGGATACATGCAGTCGGGAGCCTATGTGCATCATTTCGGAAGCCAGACGCCGGTCGTGCCCAAGACCAAGCAGCTGGATTTCGATACCAACACGCAAGCCGGCACGGACAACAACAATCAGCCGGTAACCTTTGCGCAAATTTACAACTGGATGGGCGAGACCGCGCGCGAGCACGTCTTCGATGTGCTCAACAAGGTGCTCAACGATCCGTCCCTCACGCTCAAGGTGTTCGCTTACGACCTCAACGAGCCGGACGTCGTGAAAATCCTGCTGACGCTGGCGGAGCAGGGACGGGTGCGCGTCATTCTGGACAACGCGTCTTTGCACGTCACCCAGAAGGGGGCCAAGGCAAAGACGCCGGAAGACCAGTTCACCGATCTGTTCAAACAGCGGCAAAAAGCTCCGTCCGATATCGTGCGCGGGTCGTTCGCGCGCTATTCGCACGACAAGGTTTTTATCGTCTCGAGGAGCGGGGGAAGCGCCATACAAGTTCTCACAGGCTCGACGAATTTCTCCTTGACCGGATTTTACGTCAACGCCAACCACGTTTTGGTCTTTCAGGATGCCAACGTGGCCGCGCAGTACGATGAGGTCTTCGAGAAAAGCTGGCAGGTGCTCAGTAGCACTAAATCGCCGAGCAAGGCGGCGGCCAATGCGTTCAGCAATACGAACCTCGCCACTCAGCCCTACAACTCTCAAGCCGGTTTCGTGCCGAAAATGGCCATTACATTTTCGCCACATACGTCCGCCGACGTGGATAAAGTACTCGGTGGCATCTCCGATCGAATCATGCAGGAGACGCATTCGGCCAAAGGCAACGTGCTGTTTGCGGTAATGCAGCTGACCGGGAGCCCGAGCGCCGTCTACAAGACGCTCGGCGATCTTCACGCGACGCAATCGGTGTACAGCTATGGCATCTCGGATCAGCCCGCGGGCATCTTCCTCTACGCGCCCGGGCAGGCCACTGGGGTCCAGGTCACCGGCAAGCCCGGCCAAGTCACTCTGCCGCCGCCCTTCGACCAAGTGCCGAGCCCTCCAGGACACGAGATTCACGACAAATTCGTGGTCTGCGGCCTGAACGGCAATGACCCAGTGGTCTATTGCGGCTCCTCGAACTTGGCGTCGGGAGGCGAAGCCGAGAATGGCGATAACCTGCTCGCGGTCCACGACGCCGATGTGGCCACGGTGTTCGCCATCGAGGCCCTCGGACTCGTCGATCACTACAATTTTCTGGATCGCCTTGCCAATCCGAAGAAGGCGGCTCCGAAGAAGAAAGCAGGAGCGGCTTCGGGGGTGAAGAAAGCGCCGTCCAAGAGGAAAGCGCCGCCCAAGAAGAAAGCGCCGCCCAAGAAGAAAGCGCCACCCAAGAAGAAGGCGCCACCCAAGAAGAAAGCGCCACCCAAGAAGAAAGCGCGGCCCAAGAAGTAAGCGGCACGCGCAAAGGGCCGGTGAACGCGCACGCCGGTAACGTTGCGCTGATGCTAAAGCGGGAAATATTGAGCAGCCAGGGATATCGACGATGAAGAAATCCAAAAAGAAGACAACCACCGCGAAGAAGGCGCCAAAATCGGCGAAGCAGAAGCCGGCGCCGGCAGTGATTGCCAAAGGCAAAGGCAACAAAGGGCTGATCAACAAGCAGCCTCAAGTGAAAGAGCAGGCCGCGGTTGCGAACGCCATGTTTCTTTATACCGACGATGCCTGGTCGCTGCGGTATTTCGATCAGAACGATCTCCGCTTCAAGGAGCGCGATGTCTTCGGCTGATTACGAGTGTCGCGCGCGGTATCGGCCGCTCGCAACGACGGACCATGCGCCGTCAAGCGCAACATCGATCGCTTTGCGCTGATCGATCCCCTCGCGCTTCTGTCGTTGGGAGCGACGACCCCAACTGACTGCCGAACGGATCGCGCAAGCGCGGGCGCTATTTTCAAGATCGCTCCTGGCCGAACATTTGCGAACATGCGATTCGGTTAGAGATAAAATAGCGAATGACCGGCAAGGCCACGATCGGCGCCTCGCTCACGCATCCCTCTTGCATTTCGCCATAAAACTGTTCTTGGCGGCGCCGTGCAGCGGTTTGCCCTCTGCGCTGACTGCTTTGCTTTCGCAGGCGTCCTTCTTGCATTTCTTCACGAAGCTATTTTTGGCCGCGCCGTGCAGCGGCTTGCCCTCTGCGCTGACTGCCTTGCTTTCGCAGGACTGCGCCATGGCCGTGCCGATGGGAAAAACTGCGATCGAAGCTGCAAGAGCCAAAGCTGCAAGGGCCGAAGCTGCGTGAGCTATGTGTTTCATCGTTACCTCCCTGTCCCGCGCTCTTAGACCTATGCATCTGACCATGAGGCAAATGCATCTTCAAGGGATTGGCTTGGCCCAACTTTCGCGTGCCGTTGCAGCGCAGTCGGTACGGTGGCTGTCATGGCGACAGATGGACTCGCGTTGGGCGCGACCGTCAGGCACTATATCGGCATGACCGAAAATGAGAGCGAGAAGACGCAATGAAAATTCGGCTATTGATGGCGGCCCCGCTGTTGGCCGTGCTGCTGCCGGCGACGAGCCAGGCGCAGGTCACGGTGGATGTGGCGAAAATCACCTGCAAGCAGTTCCTGCTGGACGCGGTGGCGCCGACCAAGACGGTGGCGGTTTGGCTGAGCGGCTACTATCACGGCAAGCACGGCGGCACCGTCATCGATATGGCGGCCCTGCAGCGTGAGACCGACAAGCTCTCGGACTATTGCCGGCTGAATCTCGACATGACGGTGATGGACGCCGTCGAAGCCGCCTTGGCGGTCAGCAAATAACAGCCGGGCGCGGCAGGCGCGCAAGAGTTCAGAGTTCAAAGCGTGGTCCCATGAAATTTTCGCATTTCTCCCACATCTGGGCCAAGCCCGGCATGACGCCGCACGCGCGCTACGAGCAGCTCTGGCGCGAGCTCGCGTTGTGCGACGAGCTCGGCTTCGACCATTCGTTCTGCGTCGAGCATCATTTCCGCCCCGACGAGAGCTGGATGTCGTCGCCGAGCCTTTACGCGGTCGGCGCCGGCGCGCGCACCAAGCGGCTGCGCATCGGGCCGATGGGCTATATCGTGCCGCTCTATCATCCGCTGCGGCTCGCCGAGGAGATCGCCATCGTCGACCAGATGCTCGGCGGCCGCATGGAGCTTGGCCTGGTGCCCGGCATCAATCCGGATTATTTCCGCCCCTTCGGCTTGGACTACGGGCAGCGCAAATCGCCGACGCTCGAATTCGTCGATTACATGCGCGCGGCGTTCGGCGAGACGCAGCCGTTCTCGTATCACGGCCAGGAGTTTCATACCGACAACGCCCGCATTTCGGTGATGCCGGCGCAGCAACCGCATCCGCCGCTGTGGATGATGAGCCGCGATCCGCAGACGCTCGAATTCTGCGCCAAGAACGGCATCAACCCGGGCTATTTCCTGGTCTATCCGCGCGCCGACGCCGCGCCGCGCTATCGCAAATTTCTGCACGACTGGCAGCGCACCGGCTGGCCGGACAAGCCGAACATCGCCTATTGCTCGGTGGTCTATGTCGACGACACCGACGAGAAAGCGATCGAGAACGGACTATTCCGCGCCAGCCGCGCCTACGAGGGTTTTCTCGCGCCGGCAAAACCCGGCGAGACGTTCGAAGACCGCGCCCGCGAGCACGCCAAAATGTTCGTCGGCCGCGGCGAGCCCGGCGCCTCGGAGATCATGCAGCATCTGTTCGATGCCGATTATCTGTTCAAGCACGATCTCGTCTTCATCGGCTCGCCCGAGACGGTCGCGCGCAAAAATCCGCGCCGCCGCCGAAGAAGGCGTGTTCAACGTCTTCATGGGCGAGTTCAACTTCGCCGACCTGCCGGAGGACGCGCTGCTGCGCTCGATCCGGCTGTTCGGCGAGAAGGTGATCCCGGCGCTGCGCGGGTTTGAGCCGTTCTAATCCGTCATTCCGGATTGCCGCGAAGCGGCAAGTCCGGAATCCATAACCACAGGTCGTGCAGGAAATGCACCGACGGTGATTATGGATTCCGGGCTCGCGCTTCGCGCGCCCCGGAATGACGGCGGAGGAGTTACTGCCCCTGCGCCAATTCCGGCCGCGCCTTCAGCCGCGCGGTGTTGAGCTTGTAGATGATGAAGCACACCACCGCGCCGACCGCGAACGGTATCGCCGACCACATGTAGAGCTGCGGCACCGGCAGGCCGACGAACAGCGCGCCGAGCAGCGGGCCGATGATGGCGCCGAGGCGGCCGATGCCGAGTTGCCAGCCGGAGCCGTTGGCGCGCAGCGAGGTCGGATAGATCATGGCGCCGACCACGTTGATGCCGGACTGGATGCCGAGCACGATGGCGCCGGCGAAGAATGTCGCGGCGATCAGCGCGCCGGTCGAGCTCAATCCGGCAAAGCCGATCGAGCCGACCACCGGGACCGCGATCACGAACAGGATGGCGATGGCGAGGAAGCGCGCCTTCTGCAGCCACCAGCACAGCACCAGCGCGCCGACCGTGCCGCCGACCTGCAACGCCGCGCCGGCCAGCGCCGCCGTCTGCGGCGGCACATGCGCCGCGCCCATCAGCGTCGGCGTCCAGCTGATGAGGAAGAAGTAGCCCATCAGGTTGCAGGCGAACATCAGCCAGGTGAGCGGCGTGATCGCGGCGAGGCCGTTGCCGAACAGATAGATCGGGCTGCTCGGCGACTGCTTCTCGTCCTCGATGACGAAGCGCGCGTTCGGCGGCACTTTGTAGTCGGGGGCGAATCGCCGCGAGCAGCGCTTCCATCTTGCCGCGGTGACTGTCATGCAGCGTCATGAATTTGATCGATTCCGGCAACGTCACGATGGCGGCGAGCGCGAACACCACCGGCACGATGCCGCCGATCTCGAACAGGATCTGCCAGCCATATTGCGGCACCAGCGCCGCGGCGGCGAAGCCGGCCAGCGCGCCGCCGAGCGGCACCAGGCCGACGGCGATGATCGCCAGCGTGGCGCGCAGGTTGCGCGGCGCCGATTCGGCGTTGATGGCGACGAGGTTGGGGATGACGCCGCCGATGCCCAGCCCGGCGAAGAAGCGCAGCCAGGACAATTCGGTGAGATTGGTCGAATAGGCGGCGATGAAGGTGAAGATGCCGAACAGCAGGTTGGAGAGGATCAGCGCGGTCTTGCGGCCGTAGCGGTCGCCGACCCAGCCGAAGATCTGCGAGCCGAACAGCACGCCGATATTGCTGGCGCTGAGCACGAGGCCGAGCTCCTTGGGCGCGATGTGCCATTCCTTGATCAGGCTCGGCGCCGCAAAGGCGATGGCGCCGATGTCGTAGCCGTCGATCATGGCGAGCAGCACGGACCAGATGATGAGCTTGATCTGGAACGCGCCCAGCCCATGCTGGTCCAGGAAATGCGAGACTTGAACTTCGGCTGCGTCGGCCATCGTTTCCCCCCGGAGGATTATTTTTGTGGCGCGAGATTATGTCACTCGTCGCGCCAAGGAAAGCGACATTGCGGCGCGTTGTGGGACGATGCCCGCAGTGATCCGTCACCCTGAGGTGCGAGCGAAGCGAGCCTCGAAGGGCGACGGCCCGGCGCCTCGGCCGTATCCTTCGAGGGCCGCTTCGCGGCCGCCTCAGGATGACGGGAAAGGCTCAGTGCAAACTCAGTCTGCCTCCAGCGGCTTGCCCCGCCTTCTCGCGCAGCGCGCGGAACACCGCCTCGGGCGTCAGCGGCAATTCCGTCAGCCGCACGCCGACCGCGTCGTCGAGCGCGTTGGCGATGGCCGGCGACAGCGGCAGCGTCGCCGACTCGCCGACGCCCTTGGCGCCGAACGGCGCGTTGTGCTGATAGGCGTCGATCGCCTCGTTCACCATCACCGCCGGCACGTCGGCGATGCCGGGGATCTTGTAGTCGGCGAGCGACGCATTGGTGATCTGGCCGTTGTCGAGATTGATCTTCTCGAACATCGTGAAGCCGAGCTGCATCAGGGCGGCGCCGGAAATCTGCGTCTCGACGATGCGCGGATTGACCAGCGTGCCGCAGTCGACCGCGTTGATGAGTTTTTGGACGCGCACGCGGCCGGTCTCGGTGTCGACTTCGACCTCGGCGCCGGTGCACGCCGACCATCCAGAACGGCGTGATCTCGGGCGACAGCCCGGTCTCGTGATCGGGCGCGACATAATCGGGCTTATAGCTGCCGCTGCCGACGATATTGCCGGCCTTCATGCCGTATTTCTTGATGAACAGGCCGGAGACCGGCGTGTTGCTGCCTTCCGGCTCGCCGACCTCGCGGCGCAACGCGTCGATCTTGCTGCGCGCGTCCTCGGCGGCGAGCCGCACCGCGTGGCCCATGTGGAACAGCGAGCGCGAGCCGAGCGTGCCCATGTCGTAGGGCGTGATGTCGGTATCGCGGGCGACGACCCTGACGGACTCCGCCGGCACGTTGAGCACCTCGCCGACGATCTGCGCCATGCCGGTGTCGGAGCCTTGCCCCATGTCGACGGTCGAAATGTAAAGCGTCGGGCTGCCGTCGGCGCCGACATTGATGATGGCGACCGAGGTGGTCGGCGACACGCAGGCCTTGAGCGCAAACGGCAATGCCGCGGCCGCGTTTCAAGGTGCCGCTGCCGCGATCGAACTTTTCCTTCCAGCGCAGCCGCTCGGCGACGTGGTCGAGGATCGCCTCGAGCGGCGCGTCTTTGAGGATCGTGCCGGTCGCCTGCGGCCGGCCGTTGTGCAGCACATTCTTGCGGCGGAACTCGACCGGATCGATGTTGAGCGCCCGCGCCATCATGTCGGTGTGGCTCTCGTGGGCGAAGACGAGCTGCGGCATGCCGAAACCGCGCAGCGCGCCGGCCGGCGTCATGTTGGTGTACATCGCGTAGGAGTCGATCCACATATTGTCGATGTCGTAGGGACCGCCGGCGGTGAAGCCGGATTTGTGGGTGACGCGCGGGCCGATGTCGGCGTAGGCGCCGCCGTTCCAGAACACCTCGCATTTGCGCGCCGTGATGCGGCCGCTCTTGTCGACGCCGCTCTTGATGCGAACCGTCGCCGGATGCTTGGTGATCTGATAAAACTGCTCCTCCATGGTCAGCGCGATCTTGACCGGGCGGCGCGCGATCATCGAGCACGCCGTCACCAGCGCTTCCAGCTTGATGTAGAGCTTGCCGCCGTAGCCGCCGCCGAGATACGGCACTTTGATGCGCACCTTGTTTTCCGCCCAGCCGAGCAGCCGCGCGATCTCGGAGCGCACGAAGGACGGCCCCTGCGCGCCGCTGTAGATCGTCAGCCCGGATTCCTTGTAGTCGGCGATCGAGCAGAACGGCTCGAACGGCACGTGCAGGCATTTCTGGGTGCGGAATTCGTGCTCGAAGACGTGCGCGGCTTCGGCAAACGCCTTGTCGACGTCGCCGCGGCGCAGTTTGGCATTGAGCGCGAGGTTGGTGTTTTTCTGGCCCTTGAGATGCTTGAGGTCGGCGAAGCTGCCGGCGGGCTTCAGTTCATCGTGCACATAGGTCGGCGCCGTCATCGCCTCGACTTCGTCGTAGACCGGCGGCAACTCCTCGTATTCGGCGACGATCGCGTGCGTCGCGGCTTCGGCGACGTGCGGATCGGCGGCGAGCACGACGGCGACCGGCTCGCCGACGAAGCGCACCTTGTCGATCGCCAGGATCGGCTGGTCGTGGAACGCCGGCCCGTAATACGGGATCGGGGATGACCTTGCGGACGTCGTCGGAGGTGATGACGCGGAACACGCCGGGGATTTTTTTCGCCGCGGACGTGTCGATCGACTTGATGCGGCCGTGCGCCACGGTGGAGCGAAAAATCTTGCCGTACAGCATGCCGGGCAGCCGCATCAGATGGGTGTATTCGGCGCGGCCGGTGACCTTCTCGCGGCCTTCGAGGCGCGGCACCGAGCGGCCGATCTGGCCGCCGCCTATCGGATTTGTCGGCATCAGCGATGAACTCCCTTTGGGGACTTGCTTGGGGCTCGGATGTTGCGATCCTACGCCCCATCAGTTCCGGACATTTGGACATGAATCCCGGCCGGGAATCCACTATATTCCCTCAGACCTTTCTGCATACGGGAGTGCGTGATGGCGATCACCTTCACCGTCAATAATAAGCCGGCCAGTGTGGATGCCGGCCCGGAAACGCCGTTGCTCTGGGTTGTGCGCGAGCACCTCAAGCTCACCGGCACGAAATACGGCTGCGGCGCCGGCATGTGCGGCGCCTGCACGGTGCATCTCGACGGCAAGGCGGTGCGCTCGTGCCAGACGCCGGTCGCCATGGTGGCGGGCAAGAACGTCACCACCATCGAGGGCCTGTCGGCCAATAGCGACCATCCGTTGCAAAAGGCCTGGCTCGATCTGCAGGTGCCGCAATGCGGCTACTGCCAGTCCGGGCAGATCATGCAGGCCGCGGCGCTGCTTGCGGCGAACAAGAATCCGAGCCGCGACGACATCGTTCGCCACATGGACGGCAATATCTGCCGCTGCGGCACCTATCCGCGCATCCTCCGCGCCGTCGAGCGCGCCGCCAAGCAGGGAGCGTGAGCCATGGGCAAAGAATTCATGGGCAAGATCGAACGCAATCCGAACGGCACATTGTCGCGGCGCGGCTTCCTCGAAGGCGCTGCCGGACTGACCTTCGCCTTGACCCTTCCGACCGCGTTGTTCGTGCGGCCGGCCGCGGCGCTGGCGGAAGGCGCAACGCCGGGTGCCGTCGGCGCCTGGGTCACCATCAGCCCGGACGGCGCCATCGTGCTCGCCATTCCGGTCGCCGAAATGGGGCAGGGCAGCTCGACCGGGCTCGCCATGGTGTTCGCCGAGGAGATGGACGCCGACTGGTCGCGGGTGTCGACCACTTATCCGCCGGTCAAGCCGGAGATTTTCGGCAATCCGATCTTTGGCGGCCAGATGGTGACCTATGGCAGCGGCTCGATCCGCGGCTATTGGGACAAGGTGCGGCTGCAGGCCGCCGCCGTGCGCAACGTGCTGATGCAGGCGGCCGCCGATCGCTGGCAGGTGCCGCTTGGGCGAATTGCACACCGGGCCGAGCCTGGTGGTGCACGCGGCGAGCAATCGCTCCATGAGCTACGGCGAGATCGCGGGCTTTGCCCAGGTGTCCGGCGACCATGCCGGCGATCGACAAGTCGGCGCTGAAGAAAATGGCCGACTACCGCATCCTCGGCAAAAACACGCCGCGCTTGGACATTCCGGCAAAGATCGACGGCTCCGCGCTTTACGCCATCGACGTGCAAGTGCCGAACATGGTCTACGCCACGGTGCTGCGCACGCCGGTCGAAGGCGGAACGCCGGAGCATGTCGATGACGCCGCGGCGCTCAAGGTGCCGGGCGTGCTCAAAGTGGTGCCGCTGAAAAATTCGGTCGGTGTCGTCGCCGAGACCATTGAAGCCGCCTTCAAGGGCCGCTCGGCACTGAAGGTGAGCTGGTCGAGCGTGCCGACCGACACGTTCAACAGCGCCGACGGCTTGAAGGATTTTCTCGCCCACGCGGCGAAGCTCGACGACAAAGGCGTGAGCTACGTCGCCAAGGGCAACGTCGACGATGCCTTCGCCAAGGCGGCCAAGGTGATGACCGCGCAATACTCTTCCGAATACGTCTATCACGCGCAGATGGAGCCGATGAACGTCACCGCGTCGGTCAGCCCGGGCGGCGACAGCGCCGAAATCTGGATCGGCACGCAGGGCGTCAGCCCCAATGCCCTCGCGGCCGCGGCGATGCTCAAAACCACGCCGGACAAGATCAAGCTCAATCAGTTCTATCTCGGCGGCGGCTATGGCCGGCGCAGTCCGGCCGACATGCTTCCGGAAGTCCTGCCGCTGGCCAAGGCGATGCAGCGGCCCGTAAAACTGATCTGGACGCGCGAGCAGGACGTCAAATCGGCGCAGATGCGGCCGATGACCGGTCACCAGGTGGAAGCCGCGCTCGATGCCGACGGCAAGGTGACCGGCTGGCGTCATCGCGTGGTCGGCGAATCCGTGGTCGCCTATCGCGGCACCGAGAAGGCGCTGGAGAACAACAAGGGTCTCGACAACATCGTGCTCGAAGGCACGAAGCACGAATACGGCATCGCCAATCAATCGATCGCCTATCTGCGCGAGAAGCGCGGCATCGCGGTCGCCGCCTGGCGCGGCATCGGCGCCGGCTACAACAAGTTCGTCATCGAATCCTTCATCGACGAAATCGCCGCCGCCCAGAACAAGGACCCGGTGGCGTTCCGGCTCGAGCTCCTCAAAGACGAGCCGCGCGCGCAGGCGGTGATCAAGGCGGTCGCCGACAAATCCGGCTGGGGCAAAGCGGTCGCCGACGGCCATGCGCTCGGCTTTTCCTATGCCAAGGTGGTCGAGACCTATGTGGCGGCGGTCGGCGAAATCTCGCTCGATACCAAGACCGGCATCGTGCGCGCGCATCGCTTCTGGCTCGCGCTCGATCCGGGCATCGTGCTCAATCCCGACAGCGTGTTGGCGCAGACCGAAGGCAATGTGATCTTCGGCTTGAGCCAGACCTTGAAGGAACAGGTTTCGATTTCCGGCGGCCAGGTGCAGCAGAACAATTTCTACGACTACCCGGTGCTGCGCATGTCGGAAATGCCGGAGATCGATATCCAGCTGATGCCGACCGACAATCCGGCCAAAGGCATCGGCGAGGCCTCGCTGCCGCTGATCGCGCCCTGCGTCGGCAATGCGCTGTTCAAGCTGACCGGCAAGCGCTTCCGCGCGCTGCCGATGTCGCCGGAGCGGGTGAAGGCGGTGACGGGGGTTTAGTGCATCAGTCGGAAGGCAAGCAAAAGGGGATAATGTCCGCTTTACTCCAATAGCGGACACGGAGCTTACGTCGCCTGATGTTCGCTATGGGCCAATAAGCGACATCACGCTGCAGGATTAGATCACTTGGTCTTGCGATCGGCGATCCAATCCCTCCATTCGGGCGCGTCGGCAAGAGGCGGCTTTTTGTTGGTCTGGATTGCCTTCAGCCACTCAGTCCAAGCTTGAGTGCTGTAGGGCCATTCGTGCATCTCAATGCACCAGGCCGGAGGAAGTGGATCCAAAAAGTACTGCTGCCGCTCGGCGCGACTGAGGCACCGCGGCACAGCGCTGCGTGCGTAGGCAACGAGTTCCTCAGTCTGCAGAAACAAACGATGGATTGACCAGTCTGCCGCATGTTCCGCAAAAAGTAGCTTGCCGTCCTCGCTAAACAGAATCTGTTCGGTCGGAGGAATTCCGGCGATTATCGCCACCGCATTTCCGCTTGCCGCATCCAGCACGAAAATGCGGTTATCGGCCGGCATCGCTATCCAGCGGCCATCCGAGCTGAGCACAAGCGAATTCACGTGCCGATAATCCTCCGATGCGGCCGGCGGCGCCAGCATTTCCGGCGCCTCGGCTCCTTGCCGAAGGGTATAAATCCCGTTCTCGTTGACATAGACGAGCGTCTTCCGATCGCGGCCGAAACTCGCGGCGTTTACACCCGCCTTGACGGTTTGCAAAACCGACCCCGTCGTCGTATCGCGGATCTGAATTTCGTCGAAGTAGCCCGTGACCAGACGATCGCCGTCTGGGCTAAAGAAAAAAGTCGTAAAGCGGCGGGAGTTCGGTAGCCGATTGATCAGGCGGCCGGTTTCGCCATCGAATAGCCTCGCATCATCGTCCCCCTGCTCGGCATTCCTTACACTCAAAATCCGCTTGGCATCATCGCTCACTCGGAAATGCACCGTGATGTCGTTCAGGTCTGCAATGATAGCCGCGGTATTTGCGTCGATGATCGAGAAGCGGACGGGATAGACTTTGGTCTCTTTGTCCCAGGCTTGAAGCGACACGGCGAGTCTGCGCCCGCCAGCGATGTAGCGAATATCGACATTTGCCGGCCAGAGCTTTTCTTGATAGCGGACACCAAGTCTCGCCGTTGCAACATTCTGCCAGGGATCGATGTTCCAGATTTCGATCTGAATATCGTTGCGATCGTCTGGCTGCCAAGCGAGCGCGATGCGTTTCCCGTCGGGGCTGAAAACTGCTGTGCGCAGGGTGGCCGGCACCTCAAACTTGACTTCATGAACAATCGCGCCAGTCGCAACATCGAATATCTGTCCACCGCGCAGGCCGGACAGCAGTAATACACGCCCTCCATCGGGACTCGCTATCGCGCCGCCGGACGCCCCGTCTGAAACAGTTAGACTTCGGCGCACTTTACCGGACGCGGCGTCGATAAGTTGTACGGTTCCCTTGTTGTCCGTGACTTCCTCGACGCCGAGGGTTTTCGCCGCATCAGGCGATGCCAGGATCAAAGGTGAACTATTGGCTCCGGCAATAACGCCGATATTGGCGCGTCCGCTCAGAGAATGGTTCTGGAATAAGCCGTTCGAGTTCGCTTCCGCGCGCCATAATTGTGCGGGACGCTGGTATTCCCCTCCCGCGACCAGAACTGCGCGGCCAGCAGCGCTTAGCTCACTTAAGGGCGACGCCGTAAACGACACCGGTTCTTGGCGTGCTGCTATGTCGCATATCGTCACGCGCGACCCTTCGCCGACAATGAGAAGCTTTGTACTGTCTGCACTGAAGCTTATTTTTTCAATTGACTTTTCCGCCTGAAAATCGGCGAGCCGCTTGCCGCTTGCAGAATCCCAAACTCGGATGGTCGAGGACGATCCTAAACGAGCTGCCACGAGCTGGCTGTTCGCACTGAACTTGATGTCCGATAGTCTTCCCGGAGGAGAATTCGAGTTTAGTTTGGTGTCAAACGTCGCTGCCCACTCGCCGTTGTCAAGGTTGAGGGCGCGAACCTCTAAATCTCCGGCAAAGACCGCAACGCGCCCATCGGGCAATTCGTGCGCTAGATCTTTGTATTTATCCGAATTGGTAGGAAGAACAATCTCCTTTACGAACTCGCCGGTATTGGCGGTCCAAAGGCGTGCTTTTCCGTTTTGCTCAACAGTTATTATTCGATCGCCTAAGAACATTACATCCGCGATAGGTGCGGTATGGCCAGTCAATTCGGCGAGCCGGGTCCTTCCATCCCACAGAGTCACTATTGTACCATTTGCTTCAAAGGTCACATAATGATTGCTCTGGGGATCGTACCGAAGTTCGTTCTTTGCGTTCTGGGACCCCGCGGTCCTCGCATTCTCCAAAATGAACGCCCCCAATTCCGCATCGATGAGTTCGGAACGCGCGTTTGTGCTAAACATCTTTTTCGGTAGTGTTGAGATAATGCGATGATGGTCCAAAAACCAACCCGTCATGTCCGCAGTGCGGCCCACTTCACGTTTCTCTTTCACGTCCCACCAAATCAGTTGATATGTCGTCCCAAACGAAGAAAACAAAAGCCAGCGCCCATCATCGTTAAACTTGATTCCCGCGATGGCGCTCTCATCGTTCCCAGATGGGAAGCGGGCAATCTCCTCTCCGCCGTCCATATTCCAAACGTGAACAATCAGGTCCTGAGACAACGTCGCAACGAGTTCGAGCCTTAAAATTCAATGCGTAGTTTCGGATCGCCGTCTCTCCGCCCCCGAATGCGGAGATCAGCTTTCCGTCTGGCACCGACCATAGGCGCACGCCGCCATCCTTCGCGACGGTCACCAAGACGTGATTCTCGTCTTGGAATTCCGCGGATTCCAACGCGGCAGTATGACCTCCGAGCGTTGCGATCAACTTGCCGGTTTGCGCGTCCCACAGGCGCGCCGTTTTATCGGCGGACGCTGTTGCGATCAGCTTGCTGTCGCTGCTAAATCTGATCGTCGCCACCGGCGCACTGTGACTCGGCAATGCGAACAGCGGCTTGATCGTGTCTATATCGTAGACGATGACCGAGCCATCGGCGTTAGGAGCCGCTATTTGCACGCCATCGGGGCTGACAGTGGCGTTGCCCAGCACCAAAGCTTCGCGCATCCGGTCAAGGCCTTGGTACAGCACCGCCTCAAGCAATTGCAAATCCGGTCGCTCTTCACTTGCGGTGAGGCCAGGCAACCCCTCCAATGAAAGTAAGGCGGCCAACGTCGGATCGTCCACATTAGCTTGCTGGGCACGGGCAAGTATGCGGCGCGAGTCGTTGAGCAGAGCACGATTGCGTTGCCCGACGACCTCAACGCGCGCTCGTTCTGTCTCCTGCTGCGCGCGATAGGCGATCATGCCAAGCGCGGTGGCTGCCGTACCGATGATGGCAAAGACAGCGGCCGCTGCAAACAGCAGGCGCTGAACAAACCGCGCCCGTCGGCGCGAGGCCTCGACGAAGCCGAGGGTCTCCGCGTCGAATTCGCCGCTCCATCGTCTAGCGAGATCGACCGCTGCGGCAAGATACGGATCACGCAGGAGGTAGCCGCGCTTGTGGCGTGCATCGGCTGCGCGCCACTCGGTCAATGCCTCCTCGACCACCGCGCGCGTGCGCAGGTCGTCGCGGTCCTGGGCGATCTGGCGCTTCGCCCGTTCCCAATGGGTGATGAGTGCCTCGTGCGCTAGGCGCACGCGGGCGCCGTCGCCATCGCCGTCGGCGACTAGCAGTCGGACCTGTGGGTCGAGAAAGGCCTCGACCACGCGCCACTCGGCGGTGCCCACGGCAAAGCGCGTCGTCGCCACCGCGCGCGCGGTCGGATCGGCGCCGGAGCGACTGACCGTCAACAGCGCCCGCAGCACTTTCGGCAAGGCAGCCTGCGCCTCGGCCGGCAGCGCCCTAAAGGCTGCCTCCGCTCGCGTCGCAATAGCGCCCTTGAGACCACCAAGCGCGCGCATCGAGGCGTAACGCAGCGTCGAGCCCGCGCCTTCCTCGACATCCTTGGCGTAGAGCGCATCGAGCAGGAACGACAGCAAGGGCAGGGCGCCGGGCTCGCGCGAGGCTTCCTCGGCCAGCGCGGCATCCAGCCCGATCTCGGTGCGCGGGTCGGTCTCGAAGGACAGGCCGGCCACTTCGGCGGGCCGCCGAATCATCTCGGTGATCTCGGCTTGCGTCGGCGGCAGCAGATCGAGCCGGCCATGGCCTTCGGCGAGCGCCACCAGCAACGGCGCTTCGGCGGCGCGGTGCCAATAGTCGCTACGCATTGTCGCGATCACGAGCACGCGCCGGCTGTCCATCAGGCCTTTGAGGCAGAGAATGAAAGATTTGCGCTGATCCGGCGTCACTTCGCCAAGGGTGAACAGTTCTTCGAGCTGATCGACCACAAGGATCAGGCGGACTTGCTCGTACGACAGCAGATCGCCGTTTTGCCGCGCAGCCTGCTCGCGCGCGCTGAGCGCCGAAACGATGGGAAAGCTCGGGTCGGCACTCGCGGCTTCCAGATGCCGGGCAAGGGCTGCTGCGTCCTGTCCCTGGAGAACTTCGGGAAGCGCGTCATCGCCGGCCAGTGCCGCTGCCAGCGCCATGAACGGCCCGCCCGGATGTCCGCCCGGCCGCATCACCGCGCGTCGCCACGCGCCGACGCTCGGCACCACGCCGCGCACGCCGAGCGCCGGCACGATACCGGCTTGCGCCAGCGACGACTTGCCGGCGCCGCTCGCGCCCAGCACCAGTAGAAACGGTCGTCCTAATTCGGCGTTCTCGACTAGATGCTCGACCGCACTCTTGGTAGCCTCGCTGCGGCCGAAGAAGATCGGGGCGTGCTCGAAACGAAAGGTTTCAAGCCCGCGGAACGGGCTACCGATGAGCCATGTCGGCGCCGTGGCCTTGCTCGTATCGCCCTTGAGTGTGGCAATGCGCCGCTCGATCAACCGGCGTAGATCCTTGTCGAGTTTGGCCTCAAAGCCGTCGAGGTCTTCGAACTCGCTGAACGCCGCGCGAAATTCGCCCTGGCCGACAAAATAACGGCTCCAGAACGAATCCAGTTTCCGCAACTGCCGGCGCAGTTCTTCGAGGTCGGCATCGGAATTGTACTCGGCTTTCGGGGGGGCCTTTTTCTTGTAGGCGAGCAGGTCCGGCACGCCGCTCTGCCTGTGCGCGGTAAGTGCCGTCTCAAATTCCCATTCGGTGCCGGTGACCGGCACCCGACCGTCGATGCCATGATATTTCTGTTCGGGCAGCGGCGTGCCGAGCCGGGCCCAAAGAATAAGAACCAATATTTCGGTCTCGCCGGGCGGCACGATGGCGTCCTGGAAATGCCCGGACGCCAGCATCGGCTCGGTTTCCCAGAGGTAGGGTTTGATGTCGAAGAAACGCGCGTAATCCTTGGCGAGTTTCTCGATGACTAGTGCGGCCCGCCGACGCTCGGAGGCCACGTCCCCCGGCGAGGAAATGAATATGCGTAACGGCTTAGCCATAGGCTCTTCCCCCGAAGGCGACCCAGACGACCTGCAACTACACTAGATCGTTTTCGAACGCCAAAACTGATGTCGCGGACGGGTCAAGTAGTGTTGAAAAAGTAGGTCGTCCGTTTGGATTTTAGCTGCTTTTGGGCGGTTTGGCGCGGCTGAGGTGAGCCGGCTGTTGGGATTTGCGGCTGCTGGATTGGCGGCATCCTCGATGCAGACGCGACTGCTGTACTTATAATTACCTGGCAGGCAGAACGCTATGCGCCGCTGATCTGGTGGTGGCTCAAAGGTTCGCAGCGCCAAGGTCTTGAGATTCTGCACAATGGCGGGCGAGGTGAAACTCGTCGCGCGCGCCGGAGAGCCCCGTAGCGCGCATGCGCTCGAAACGATGATGGGTCGTTCAGGCGCGCAAATCGCATCTGCGACCTTTCTGCGCTCATTGCGTGATCGGTCGAACTCGGGCGTACCCACGAAGCTGCGGGCATAATCGCGGGCGTCGCTCATGGACGTCGCGTTCGATCTCGCGCGAGGGCGTGTTCGGACTGCATTGCGGCTTGAGTGGGCATACGCGGCAGTCGCGTCTCGATGCCCGATAGCGAACGATCTTGTGGTCTGGCGCCGAGCGTTGCCAGTGGTCCTGAGCAGCTTGCTGGTGGGGCAGACGTAGACGCTACGTTCGTGATCGAACGTGAAGTCGCTGCTTGAGAATGCTTCCATCATCGCGTATGGCTCATGTGCCTTCACAGGAATGTGCGGCGTGACGCCGGTGCCGACGAGCCAGTCGAGGAATTTGCCGGTTCCGCGACGCCCGTGTCGGCCACAAGCCGTTTGGGCTTGCAAACCCTTCGTCTGTTCGGCGCGCTTGATCATGGTCCTGGTCGCGGCCACGTTCATCGTAGGCTGCGGGCCGGCGAGGCCTCCACGTCGACGATAACCGCGTGCTTGATGTCGATCAGATAATTGAGTCCGTAGCCGAACTGAACGCGCTTGTTGGCCGTTGGCGGTCCACGGCCGAGGCGACGGGTCGCACCGGCGAGATCGCCTTTGGCACCTTGCGATGCCGCATCGGTAATCTTCGTCATCAAGAGCGCCGAGCAACTCGGCAGCAGCCCGGCGTTCTGACGTTCCGGCAATGACCAGTCCGATCTCGTCGGGGGCCTTAGCATGATACACGGCTGGCGTCCGTCTTCCATGACGCTGGCATCGACCGCGAAGGCTTCACCCTTGACGCAGACCGGCGTTCATGCACGCCCGACACCACCGCCTCGAACACCTGGCGGAACAAGTCGCTATCGCGGAACCGGCCGTGACGATTGACCGAGAACGTCGCAGTGACCGGGCACATTGTCGTCGAGGTCGAGCCGGCAGAACCACCTGTAGGCCGCGATGCAGTTCGACTGTCCTCGCACAGCTTCCGCTCAAAACGGATGCCGTAAGCAGTAGCCGACGATTAGCATCCGGAGCTTCATCAGCTCGGGATCGATCGAGGGCGCCGGCCAATCTCGCTATAAGAGGCGCGCAGCTCTCTCGCGAACGCTCAGAGCCAGTATCCGGGTCGACGAACGGATTGATCCGGCGCAAAAGACGGCCCGCTGCGGAATGCGCCGTTCGAGCTTGAACAAGTAAAATAACTGGCTCTGATCGCCCGTCTGCTCGACCCATCATGGCAAAGCCTCCGCCGCCGAATCCCTCCAGCAGACGGAATCACTGCTCGTCCGATCTAGTGCCACGCCTTTTCCAACAGTATCGGTCAAGAACCGCCGCGCCGCCCGGCCAAGGGCGCGGCTGCTTTGCGCCTGATAACAGGCACGAAGGCAGACAACTGGCGCGGCAGAGAGGGGCCAATTGGAGACATCATGCCGTGTCCGGGGTCACGGGCTTCAAGGCCGCAAATGCATCGCTGTCGCGGCGGACAGCGCCGCCAAAATAAAGAACACTAAGCCGGGCCCATTGGCCATCACCGCAACAATGACGAGCCCTATGCCGTACCCACCGGACGCAGCTTCGATGGCAAGGGCGACGCCAACGATGAGGAACAACGCCGCTAGGATCGCCTGAAGCAAAAAAAAGAACTTGCGTCCTTCACGCTCTGACATTTGTGCAGCCCCCGAAAGAACCCGACCCGCCGACGGTCGGGGGGCATGATCCAAGGCTATCGCGTAGCGGGCAAGGGGTTCCCCCCAAAGGCTCAAGGCCACGTCAGCCAGCCTGTTCAACTGGAGAGCAAAGCAAAAAAATTCAGACTGATGGAATGGGTCCGAGTTGTATCGGCTACTTTGCCGCCGACGTCCGCTATGGCTAATAAGCGACCGATTTGCGATGGCCGCGCAATGTCCGCTTCCCCAACAGCGACCGCCGCATTGCGTCGCACTAGACCATGATCCGATCAAATAGAATCGGATCATGGTCTAGTTTTTTCGTTGGAGCATGATCTTTTCGGAAAACCGGTATCCACTTTTCCGGATCATGTTCTAAGTGAGGCGATCGCTATGGGTGTCGCGCTCGCGCCGATCGCTATTTCGGTCGCGGGTATACTTGGATTGGTCGGCTTCGGTTCGCTGCCTTCAAGCGTCCTACCATGTCGGGGACCTCCGGAAGTTCGGCCCAGCAAATGACATCGAGATCGGTTCCGGCGATCGTGTCGCCTCCGACCTTGACCGGTCGCCACGCCTGATTGCTCTCTACCCACGCGGCGACAACTCGCACAAGATTGGCGCTTCCAGACTTGATCGCCTTGGCAAACGCGAGCGCAAGAACCTGCCTGTCTTTGGGCGGCTCATCTTCATTCCAGGACGGTTGATAAGCCATTGGCGAACTTTTCCATAGAAAAGCACCGCCGCGTGAGCGCTTCAGCGGAGCTGGTGGCGCCCTGAGGTGTCTTGGGTAGCGCCTGCTCGCATTCGGATATGCGTACCGCGAAGGCGGCGCAATGCAGATTTGAGATTCAGGTTACCGACCTGGCGGACATGACTGAGCAAGCGCCGCGTGACTACGGCAGCGCCTTCCGCGCCTTGTCGATGTCGGCGGCGGTGACTTTCGCCGTGCCGTTGCCGAAGAAGCCGTTGACGAAATTCGCCACCGCGGCGAGCTCGTCGTCGCTATGGCCGCGCGCGAACGGCGGCATGAAGGCGTGCTCGACCGGCAGCGGGGCGTTCGAGCCGGCGAGCAGGATCGCCATCAGATTGGTGGCGTCGGGATCGTTGACGGTGCGGCTGCCGCGCAGGTCGGCGTAGGGCGATTGCACGCCCTTGCCGTCCCAATCGTGGCAATTGGCGCAATTGCCGGCGAAGACCTGGACGCCGAGACCCGGAGGCGGAGACGCTTCGTTCGCGGCGGGCGGGTTCTGCGCGATGGCGGGCGCGTTGTCGATCGGCGCGATGCCGCGCAGGTAAGCGACGATGGCGTGGATGTCGTCAGGCGTGGCGTAGCGCAAGCTGTTATCGACCGCTTCGGCCATCGGGCCGCTCGCCGAGCTGTGGCCGTCGGCGTGGCCGGTGCTCAGATAGGACGCGACCGCGTCGTCGCTCCAGCCGCCGACGCCGGATTGCTTGCTCGGCGTGATGTTGTAGGCCTTCCAGCCTTGCAGCACGGCGCCGGAGAATTTTCGCGCAGTTGTCGAGATTTTGCGCGACGCCGCGCGGCGTGTGGCACTCGCCGCAATGCTCCAATCCCTCGACGATATAGGCGCCGCGATTCCACGACGCATCCTTCGCCGGATCGGGCGTGAAGTGCGAAGTGTCGAGGAACACGACGTTCCAGAACGCCATCGGCCAGCGCATATTCAGCGGCCACGCGACCGTGTTGGCGGGCGGCGTCTGGCTGACCGGCGCGATGTTCTTTTGCAGATAGGCAAATAGATCCTGCAAATCCTCGTCGGACATTTTGGCGTAAGCCGTGTACGGCATGGCCGGATAAAGCCGGGCGCCGTCGGGCCGCACGCCGAGCCGCATGGCGCGGGCGAAGTCGGCAAAACTGTAATTGCCGATGCCGGTGTCGCGGTCCGGCGTGATGTTGGTGGTGTAGATGGTGCCGAGCGGCGTCTTCAGCGGCAGGCCTCCGGCCAGCGTCTTGCCGCCGGGTTTTGTGTGGCAGGCGGCGCAATCGCCGAGCGTGGCGATATATTGGCCGTGCGTCACATCGGGCTGACGCTGGGCGAGCGCGGGAGAAATTCCCGGATCGGGAACGCGAACGGCGATCACCACGGCCGCGGCCACCGCTGCGGCGATAACGATGACGATCGCCCATAGCTTACGGACCATGTGTCCGACTCCGCTCAAGGCTGACGACAGGTCCTATTTAGATTCGCGCGCGAATTTCTCACAACCCATGAGAACCGGCGAGTGCGCCATTGCGTTCCCTAATGATGATAACCGATGTCCGCGCGCACCTTGCCGCGGAACACCCAATACGACCACGCCGTGTAGGTCAGGATGACCGGCAAGAGGAACAGCGTGCCGATCAGGAGGAACGCTTGCGTGCTCGGCGAGGCCGCGGCCTCGTAGAGCGTGAAATGTCCCGGCACGATCATCGGCCATAGGCTGATGGCGATGCCGATGTAGGACATCACGAACAATCCTAAGCCGGCGATGAAGGGGCCGTATTCGGAGCGGTCGTGGAGCGAGCGCCACGCATAGAGCACAAGCGCCGCGGTGACGATCGGCACCGGCGCCAGATAGACAATGTTCGGCCACGAGAACCAGCGCGCCGCGATGGCGGGCTCGGTCCACGGCGTCCACAGGCTGACGACCGCGATGGCGAGCACCGTGCCGATCAGGCATTTGCGGCCGAGCGCGCGCGCCCAGTCCTGCAAGGTGCCCTCGGTCTTGATGATCAGCCAGCCGGCGCCGAGCAGCGCATAGCCGAACATCAGGCCAAAACCTACGAAAATGGAAAACGGCGTGAAGCAGTCGAACGAGCCGCCGACGAAGTGGCGGCCTTCGACGTGGTAGCCCTGGATGAACGAGCCGAGCACCACGCCTTGGGCGAAAGCCGCCAAGCCTGAGCCCGCGGCAAAACCGTGATCCCAGAACGTGCGGTGCTCGGCGTCGCGGTAGCGGAATTCGAACGCCAGCCCGCGGAAGATCAGCGCCAGCAGCATCAAGAGGATCGGGAAATAGACCGCCGGAATGATGATGGCGAAAGCGACCGGGAAGGCGGCCAGCAGGCCGACGCTGCCGAGAATGAGCCAGGTCTCGTTGCCGTCCCAGATCGGCGCGATCGAGTTCATCACCAGAGCGCGCGCGTCGCGGTCGGGCGCGAAGCTGTAGAGCATGCCGACGCCGAGATCGAAGCCGTCGAGCGCGACATAGAGGAAGACGCCGATGGCGAGGATGGCGGTCCAGATCGGAACGAGGTCGAGCGCGGCCATCAGCGTGTCTCCGCGGTTGCGGGCGCGAGCGCCTCGATCGGTGATTTCGGCCGGCCGCTGACGACGGGCGCGTCGTCCTCCGCGGCGGCGGGGCCGCGCCAGACGATACGCAGCATGGTGTAAATGCCCGCCGGGAAGATGATCAGATAGACGGCGACATAGAGGACGAGCGACAGCAGCACATTGGCGCCGGTCAGCGACGGCGAGACCGAATCCGCCGTGCGCATCAGGCCGTAAATGGTCCACGGCTGGCGGCCGACTTCGGTCGTGGTCCAGCCGGCGATCACGGCGATGAAGCCGAGGCAGACGGTGAATTGGCAGGTTTTGAGATACCAGGCGGTGTCATCGAGCCGCCTGCGCCACAGCAGGAATAATCCGGTAACCACCATCGCGACCATCAAAAGCGCGATGCCGACCATGATGCGGAACGCGAAATAGACCACCACGACCGGCGGCCGCTGATCGGCCGGGAAGTCCTTCAGGCCTTTGACGGCGCCGTTCCACGAATGGGTGAGATAAAGACTGCCGAGTTTCGGGATCGCGATCTCGGCGATGTTGCGCTCGTCTTTCTGGTCGGGCCAGCCGATGATCGAGGCCGGCACGCCGCTGCCGCTGTCCCACAAGCCTTCTATCGCCGCGAGCTTGGCCGGCTGGTATTCGAGCGTGTTCAAGCCGTGCAGGTCGCCGAGCACGGCTTGCATCGGCACGAAAATCGCCAAAAACCACAGCGCGAGCCGCAGCATCATGCGGCCTTCGGTTGGCGATTGCCCGCGCCGCACCGTATAGGCGCCGACGCCGAGCACGACGAAAGCGGTGGTCACGTAGAAGGCGCTGACCGTGTGCGCGAGGCGATACGGCAGCGACGGGCTGAACATGATCGCGAACCAGTCCTTCGGAAAGAACAGGCCGTTGACCACTTCGTAGCCGGCAGGCGTCTGCATCCAGCTGTTGGTGGCAAGGATCCAGAATGCCGACAGCAAGGTGCCGCCGGCCACCAGCACGGCGGCGACGAAATGCATGGCAGGCGGCACGAGCTTGCGGCCGAACAACAGCACGCCGAGAAACGTCGATTCGAGGAAGAACGCCATCAGCCCCTCGTAGGCCAGGAGCGGCGAAATGATGTTGCCGGCGACGTCGGAGAAGCGGCTCCAGTTGGTGCCGAACTGAAACGGCATGACGATGCCGGTGACGACGCCCATGCCGAAGGAGATGGCAAAAATCCGCAGCCAGAATTGCGACAGATTGAGGAAGACGGCGCGCCTGGTCAGCGCGTAGGCGCCTTCGAGGAAGGCGATGAAGGAGGCAAGGCCGATGGTGAAGGCCGGCAGCAGGATGTGCCAGCCGACGACCCAGGCAAATTGGATGCGGGACAGGAATTCAGGATCGAGGTGCATATCCGCACTCCCGTTGTCGTTGCCCCAACGGGGCGACTGTCACGAAGGTTCCCAACGCGGATGCGGTATTTGTAGCAGAGGCCCGCAAGAAACGCGACACAGCCGACGGATCGTCACCGGGAAATCGCTATCGATATGTGCGCCGCGCCTCACTATGATGCGCAAAAGCTGCCGCAATGGCTGCGTGTGAGGAAATGCCCATGGATATGAGCGTATCGGTCGCCCCGGAAAAGCAGGCGGTGGCGGGTGAAGCGAAATCCGATCAGATCGTGCGCAGCCCGAACGCCAGCGACCTCGACGAATGGCTGGCCAAGGTCGACGCCATGGGCGAGCTCAAGCGCATCACCGCCGAGGTCGATCCCGATCTCGAAGCGGCGACCATCACCTATCTGGTCGGCAGCCAAAAAAGCCCGGCGCTGCTGTTCGAGAACATCAAGGGCCATCCCGGCCATCGCGCGCTCTACAACATGATCGGCTGCAACCTGTCGCGGTTCTGCCTGATGATCGGCGAGGAGCCGATGGATCATCCGCTCAAGGCGGTGCAGGCGCTGCAGAAGAAGATGGGCCGCACCATGAAGCCCAAGGAGGTCTCGGCCGAGACCGCGATCTGCAACCAGAACATCGTCACCGGCGACAAGATCGACATCCGGCAATTCCCGGCGCAGCGCATGTGGCCGCTCGACGGCGGGCTTTATCTCGGCACCGGCGACGCGGTGGTGACGCAATGCCCGGAGACCGGCCGCATCAATGTCGGCACCTATCGCATGATGATCAAAGGCCCGCGCGAGATCGGCGTCTATACCTCGCCCGGCAAGGACGCCACGCTCGACCGCGAGAAGTGGTGGAAGATGGGCAAGCCGATGCCGATCGCCGCCGCTTACGGCATCGATCCGCTGTTGTTCCTGGTGGCGGCGACGAGCTTTCCGAAAACCGAAAGCGAATACGAATATTACGGCGGCATCAACGGCGCGCCGATCGAACTGTTCAAAAGCGACATCACCGGCCTGCCGCTGCCGGCGGGCGCCGAGATCATTCTCGAAGGTTTCGTCTATCCGGACGAGACGTTTGCCGAAGGCCCGTTCGGCGAGTTCACCGGCTATTACGGCCGGCCGAGCGGCGCGACGCCTTACATGCGCGTCGAGAAAGTCCGCTTCCGCAACAATCCGACCTTGACCTGCGCGCTGATGGCCGACGGGCCGGCCAACGAGGCCGGCTTGTTCTGGGCGGCGCTGCGCTCGGCCGCGATCTGGTCGGACCTGCAAAAACTCGGCGTGCCCGGCATCCAGGGCGTGTGGTCGATTCCCGGAAGCCGCCGGCTGGGGCATCACCGTGGTCTCGATCAAGCAGATGTATCCCGGCCACGCGCCGCAGGCGATGGCGCTCGCCGCGCAATGCGTCGGCGGCGCTTATTTCGGCAAATACGTCATCGTCGTCGACGACGATATCGATCCGAGCAACGTGCATCAGGTGCTGTGGGCGATGGCGACGCGGTCGCGGCCGGCGCAATCGATCGACATTTTGCGCGAGACCTGGAGCACGTTCCTCGATCCGAGCCTCAATCCGCCGGAAATCCGGCCCTGGGGCTCGAAGGCGCTGATCAACGCCTGCATGGACTACCGGCACATCAAGAATTTTTCCAAGCGCACCAAACTGTCGAAAGCGACCTACGAGCAGGTCGTGGCGCGCTGGAACGAGCTTGGGTTTTCGGGCACGCCGCCGGTGCAGACGGTGTTCGAGGACTGTGCGCCGGGATCGAGCGTCGAGTGACAGCCGCGCAGAATTCCGGCGCGCTATTGCGCGGCCGTTGCGAACGAAGTCTGCCGGGTTTTCATATTGCCGTACATCCGGCGCAGGCAGCGTTTGAGCGCCGCGAGCTCACTTGCCGTTATGCCGGCAATCGCCGCCGCTTCGTAGTCGCGCGCGATCGGAATGAGACGTGCCACCAGCGCTTGGCCCTTGGTCGAAAGCTTGACCACGACTTCGCGGTTGCTGCTCGCCGATCGGGTGCGCGTCACGATGCCCATGCGCACCAGGCGCGTCACCAGCCGCGACAAGGTCGACGCTTCGATGCTGGTCAAATCGGCAAGGTCGATCTGGCGCTGGCCGCCGTTGCTCGCCAGTACCGCCAGCACGCGCCACTCCGCGATGCTCAGGCCATGACGCGCCAGCGCATCCTCGCCGAACTGCTCGGCGATGATGGTGCCGACCCGGTTGACCAGATAGGGCAGGTAATCGCCGAGATCGAGCTTGGCAGGGTGCTTCGCCACGGGGCAGGTCCAGCCTTGATTATTGCATTTACAACAGATGCATTATCAATCTATTCTGCTCGCCGTGGCAATGAAAATGTAGTGTCGTGGGAGGTCTGCAATGGATTTCGGCTATTTCACGCTGAGCGACAACCACTACGAAAACAACGATCGCTCCTCGAACCAGTTCGTCGCCGACATCACCGCCGAGGCGCTTTATGCCGACAAGCTCGGCATGCATTCGGCCTGGATCGGCGAGCATCATTTCAATTCGCTCGGCGTGCTGTCCTGCCCGGACCTGGTGCTGGCCTATGTCGCCGCGAATACCACGCGCATCCGGCTCGCGCCGGCGGTGACGGTGACTGCCGTTGCATCACCCGATTCGCGTCGCCGAGCAATGGGCGACGCTCGATCTGCTGTCCAACGGCCGGGTCGATTTCGCCGCCGGGCGCGGCTACGACCGGCGCGAATATGAGCCGTTCCATGTCTCGTTCGACGACAACCAGGGCATTTTCGAGGAGGGCCTGGAGCTCATTCGCCGACTGTGGGAGGCCGACGACCGCATCTCCCACCACGGCAAACATTATTCGTTCGACGACGTGCGCATCACGCCGAAGCCGGTGCAGCGCCCGCTGCCGACTTATGTCGGGTCGTTCTCAAAACCTTCGATCGAGCTCGCGGCGCGGCTGGGCTGCGGGCTGATCGTGGCGCCGTTCGCCGCGGCGATGAGCTATGGCGGCTTGAAGCAGGTCGCCGACCTCTATCACGAGACCTGCGCCAAGTTCGGCAAGAAGCCGCAGCGGCTGATGTGCAGCTATTTCACCCATTTCGCCGACAACAAGGCGCAGGAGGACGCGCAGCGCGCCCGCCAGATCCGCTATTACAAGGAGTGCGTGATCCCGGCACTGCCGGGCGATCCGAAGACCGCGCCGCCGAGCTACCGCTATTTCGTCGACATGGTCGACCGGCTGGGCAAGGTGAAGCCGGAGGATTTGACGGAAAATTCCGTGCTGATCGGCTCGTCGGCGCGCATCACCGAAATTCTGAAAAAAGTCGAGGCCGCCGGCTTCGACGAAGTGATCCTTTATTTCAACGTCGGCCTGAAGCCGCACAATCAGGTCAAGGACGAGATGGCGCGCTTCATGGGCGAAGTCGCGCCGGCTTTTGGCGGCGCGGCGAAGGTCAACGCGGCGTAGACCAACTTCCGGCCCTTGGACCGTCATCCTGAGGTGGCCGCGCAGCGGCCCTCGAAGGATACGCCGAGGCGCAGCCGAAATCGGGGTAAACCCGATTTCGGAACTTCGTTTAGTGTTCAGGTCGGCAACAGCCGACCTGAATGCCGTCGCCCTTCGAGGCTCGCTGCGCTCGCGCCTCAGGGTGACGGAAGAAAAGCTTACGGATCGAGCTCGGTGTCCCAATACAGATAGTCGAGCCAGCTGTCGTGCAGGTAGTTCGGCGGGAACAGCCGGCCGTTGCGGTGCAGGTGCTGCACCGTCGGCTGGAACGGCATCTGCGACGGAAACATCCTCGCCTCGTCCGGCGTCAGGTTGCCCTTGCGCAGATTGCACGGCGAGCAGGCGGCGACGACGTTGCTCCATGTCGTGTGGCCGCCGCGCGAGCGCGGGATCAGGTGATCGAAGGTGAGATCGTCGCGCGTGCCGCAGAACTGGCAGGAGAAGCGGTCGCGCAGGAACACGTTGAACCGCGTGAACGCCGGATGGGTCGACGGCTTCACGTAGGTCTTCAGCGACACCACGCTCGGCAGCTTCATCTCGAAGCTCGGCGAGCGCACCGCGCGGTCGTAATTGGCGACGATGTTCACCCGCTCCAGGAACACCGCCTTGATGGCGTCCTGCCACGACCACAGCGACAGCGGGTAATAGCTCAGCGGACGGAAATCCGCGTTGAGCACCAGCGCCGGAAACCCCGATGGCGATACATGAGCGTTCAAGACGACGCTCCCACCTCGACTCAATGCCGCAGTGCGGCGATGGGCCATAGTTTATAGGCAGGCGTGACAGGATTGTGAAGCCCGCTCCGGGGCTTACGCCCAGCGACGTTTGGGGCACTCAAGGCCGCGACAATTCCGTCGCGCCGGCAAGCCGGGCCGCCTCTAGAGGTGCCCGGCCGCGGATCAGGTCGGCGGCCTTTTCGGCGATCATGATGATCGGCGCATTGATATGGGCGCCGACCAGGTCGGGCATCACCGCGCCGTCGACCACGCGCAGCCCCTCGGTGCCGAACACGCGCAGCTCCGGATCGACCACGGCGAGCGGATCGGAGGCGAGGCCCATTTTGCAGGTGCCGAGCGGGTGGTGGACGGTGATGGAATTCGTAGCGATATGGGCGTCGAGATCGGCGTCGGACACCGCGCCGTCGCCCGGCGCGATCTCCCGCGTCATGAACGCCTGCATCGGCGCCTGGCGGCAGATGTCGCGCACCATGCGCAGCCCGGCGCGCAGGGTCTTGCGGTCGTTGTCGGTGGCGAGGAAATTCTGGCGGATGCGCACCGGCTGGCGCGGATCGGCGGAGATCAGCTCGACCCTGCCGCGGCTTTCCGGCCGCAGCACCACGGCGCGGCAGGCATAGCTGTCGGCGTAGGGCGCGCGGAACGGCCAGAAATACGGCGCCGCCGTCATCGGCGCGGCATTGAAGATCAGCTCGACGTCGGGCAGCGCCACGTCGGGCCGGCTTTTCAGGAACGCCATCTGGCCGGTCGGCAATTCGGTGGCAATACCTTCGCCGCGCCAATAGGCGTTGGCCAGCGCCGGCACGATGCGGTCGAACCGCATCGCCCGGTGCAAGGTGCCCGGCTCCTTGCGCCCATAGGCGACGCTCGCCGAAATGTGGTCCTGCAAATTCTTGCCGACGCCCGGCAGCGCCACTTTCACGGCGATATCGTGGGCGCGCAACTCGTCCGGATCGCCGATGCCCGACAGCATCAAAAGCTGCGGCGAGTTGATGACGCCGCCGCACAGAATCACTTCGCGCTCGGCGTGCGCCGTCACCGTCTCGCCGTGCTGCAAGTATTCGACGCCGGCCGCGCGCTGTGCCATCGAAGACGAGCCGCGTCACCAAGGCCTGGACTTCGACGTTGAGATTGTTCACGCGCCAGCGCCGGCCGCAGATAGGCGTCGGCGGCGCTGCAGCGGCGGCCGTCGCGCACCGTCATCTGCCAGACGCCAAAACCTTCCTGCTGGGCGCCGTTGTAATCGGGCGTGGTCTTGTAGCCGGCGGCAAGCCCTGACGCCGCGAAGGCATCGACCAGCGGATCGGAAAACCGCGTCATCTGCGTCGTCAGCGGACCGTCGCCGCCGCGATAAAAGCTCGAGCCGCCCTTCCAGGATTCCTGGCGCCGGAAATACGGCAGCACGTGCGCATAGGACCATGCGGTCAGGCCCGCGGCAGCCCAGCGGTCGTAATCGCCGCGGTGGCCGCGCACATAGGCCATGGCGTTGATCGACGACGAGCCGCCGATGATGCGGCCGCGGGCGCATTCCAGGCCGCGGCCGCCGGTCGAGGCTTCGGCTTCGGCGAAATACATCCAGTCGTGCTTGCGCTGGAGCAAAAGGCGCGGCCAGCCGAGCGGGATCTTGATCCACGGATCGCGGTCCCAGCCGCCGGCTTCGAGCAGCAGCACCCGCTTGCCCTTGTCCTCGCTCAGCCGGTTGGCCAGCACGCAGCCGGCCGAGCCGGCGCCGACGATGATGGTGTCGTAGGATTTTCGGGTTGGGCATGACGCGATCTTATCCGCCACCGCGATAGCGGGGGAGGTGCGCGAGAATGCCTCGCGGCATCGTCTTCATTTCGATAATCGCTGAAATAACCCTTGACTCAGCCGCCAATATTTCTATATTCGTTGAAATATGGAAACGTCAGATGCCGCCGCGGCCTTGGCTGCGCTTGCCCAGGATAACCGCCTCGATATTTTCCGCCTGCTGGTCCAGGCCGGGCCCGACGGGCTCGCCGCCGGGCGGGTGGCGGAAGCGCTCGGTCTCGCTCCGAATACGCTGACCTTTCATTTCGACCGGTTGCGCGTCGCCGGACTGGTCACGGTGCGCCGCGACGGCCGCTCGATGATCTATGCGGCGCGCTACGAGACCATGAACGGCCTGCTCGCCTTTCTCACCGCGAATTGCTGCCAAGGTTTATCGACATCGTCCTTGGCGGCATCGTGCGCGCCCGCCGAATGCAAACCCACCAAGCCAACACGCAAGAAGGAGCGCGTATCATGAAGCGCATGCATGTCCACGTCGCGGTCGACGATCTGCCGCGCGCCATCGGCTTTTACTCCGCGCTGTTTGCGGCGAAGCCGTCGGTCACCAAGACCGATTACGCCAAGTGGATGCTGGACGATCCGCGGGTCAATTTTGCCATTTCGACGCGCGGCCGGCGGGCGGGTCTCGACCATCTCGGCATTCAGGTCGAGGACAAGGCAGAGCTGCAACGAGATTTATGCGCGGCTTCACGAGGCCGGCGGCAACGTCGTCGAGCAGGGCCAAACCAGCTGCTGCTACGCCAAGTCGGAGAAATCCTGGATCGACGATCCGGCCGGTATTTCCTGGGAAACGTTCCTGACTACCGGCGACAAGCACCGACTATGGCGACGGCAGCGGCGAGCGGATTGCGCGCGTTGCACAGGAAAAAGCCTGTTGCGCTCCCGAAGCCGCCGCGCAACCGGCTTGCTCGACCTCTGCGGCGACGGCGTGAGCGTGCCATGGATCGACCGTTCAACGTGCTGTTCCTCTGCACCGGCAATTCCGCCCGTTCGATCATGGCGGAAGCGATCCTCAATCGCGAAGGCCGCGGCAATTTCCGCAGCCTTTCCGCCGGCAGTCAGCCGAAAGGGCAAGTGCATCCGTACACGCTCGATCTGCTGCGCAAGCTGAATTTCGACGTCAGCGCGCTGCGCTCGAAGAGCTGGGCCGAATTCAGCGGAGCGGACGCCGCGCCGCTCGATTTCGTCTTTACCGTCTGCGACAACGCCGCGGGCGAGGCCTGTCCCTATTGGCCCGGCCAGCCGATGACCGCCCATTGGGGCGTTCCCGATCCGGCGGCCGCGACCGGCAATGAAGCGGAAATCCGATTGGCCTTCGCCGATACGTTTCGGATGTTGTCCAATCGCATTTCGATCTTCGTCAGCCTGCCGCTGCGCTCGCTCGACAAGCTGACGCTGCAGCGCCAACTCGATTCGATCGGGGCATCGAAGGATTCCGCGGCGTGATCGGCCGCCGCCTTGTCGCCGAAGGGTTGGGCACCGCAATTCTGGTCGCCACCGTCATCGGCTCCGGCATCATGGCGCAGCGGCTTGCCGGCGGCAACGAAGCCATCGCGCTGTTGTGCAACACCATACCGACCGGCGCGATCCTGGTCGTTCTCATCACCATCTTTGCGCCGGTCTCCGGCGCGCATTTCAATCCCGCCGTGACGCTCGCCTTTGCCGCCACGGGCGATCGGCCTTGGCGCGAGGCGCTGCCCTATATCGTGGCGCAATGTGCCGGCGGCATCCTAGGCACGATCGTCGCCCATCTGATGTTCGACCTGGCGCCGCTCGCGATCGGCACCACGGCGCGCAGCGGGCCGTCGCAATGGCTCGCCGAGGCGGTGGCGACGTTCACGCTATTGCTGGCGATCTTCGGCGGCGTCAGACATGCGCCGCAAGCCGTGCCTTGGCTGGTCGGGCTGACGATCACCGCGACCTATTGGTTCACCTCGTCGACGTCGTTTGCCAATCCGGCCGTGACTTTGGCGCGCGGCTTCACCACTACCTTTGCCGGCATCGCGCTCAATCACGTCCCCGGCTTCATCGCCGCGCAATTGGTCGGCGCGGCGATAGCGACGGTGGTTGCCATGGTGCTGTTGCGGAATGGTTAGGTCGTAGGCCGTAACGCTTGCTTCCGCTCGCCGGAACGGCGCTGATGAGACAAAACCGGAGACACCTACGGATGTTTCCGCCCGAGCGGATCGTTTGCCTGACCGAGGAGACCGTCGAGACGCTCTATCTGCTCGGCGAAGAGCGGCGCATCGTCGGCATTTCGGGCTATACGGTGCGTCCGCCGCGGGCGCGCCGCGAAAAACCGCGGGTCTCGGCGTTCACGTCGGCGGATATTCCGAAAATCCTCGCGCTCGAGCCGGACCTGGTTCTGACCTTCTCCGATCTGCAGGCCGACATCGCGGCCGACCTGATCAGGCGCGGCGTCGACGTCCATGCCTTCAATCAGCGCAGCGTCGCCGAGATTCTCGACATGATCCGCACGCTCGGCGCCTTGGTCGGCGCCGCGCGCGCGCGCCGACCGCTTGGCACTGGACTTGGCCGACGGCGTTGCGCGGGCCAAGGATAGCGCGGCGCGGCTGCCGCGGCGGCCCAAAGTGTATTTCGAGGAGTGGGACGAGCCGATGATTTCCGGCATCGCGTGGGTCTCGGAGCTGATCGAGGCTGCCGGCGGCAGCGATATCTTCGCCGATCGCGCCGCCTGCAAATCGGCCAAGGAGCGCATCGTCACCACGCAAGACGTCATCGCGCGCGCACCCGACATCATCGTCGGCTCGTGGTGCGGCAAGAAGTTTCGTCCGGAAAAGGTGATCAAGCGGCCGGGCTTCGAAGGCGTGCCCGCGGTGCAGCGCGGCGCGCTGCACGAGATCAAGTCGCCGCTGATCCTGCAGCCCGGACCGGCCGCCCTGACCGACGGCCTCGCCGCGCTTGCGGCCATCGTCGCCGGCGCCTGCTGAGGCGTGGTCTTGTGAATCGATCGTTATTCGGTTCCTGAAAATTTGAATCAAAATAATCGGCAAGCACGCTCACGCCGTTCTCGACGCGTTCAGGCGATGCATCCTTCGCGTTGGCGCCGTGGTCTTGGTTAACGGCGCTTTCCCGATCACGATAACGAGCGCGGGTTTATGCTTGCGCGGCAACGGAAAATCAATGTGTTGCAACTATGAACGCAAGTGTGCCGATCCGTAAATTTTGTTCGCCGATGGGTGAGGTCATGCTTCGCGATTCGATGCGTCGATTTTCCCGCGACCGCCGCGGCAACGTTGCCATCATCTTTGCGCTGTCGATGATTCCGTGCGTGTTCCTGACCGGGATGGCGTTGGACTTCACCTCCGCCACGCAGAAACGCGTGCAGCTCAATGCCGCCGCCGACGCCGCCGCGCTTGCCGCGGTGACCCCGACCATGATGAGGCAGACGACCGCGACGGCGAGAACCGCCGCGACCAACGCCTTCAACGCGGTCGCCGTCCAACGTGACCGGCGTCGACCAGTGTCACGCCGACGATCACCGTCAACGGCAACAACGGCGGCCTCACCCGCACCGTCAGCGTGAGCTTACACCGCCAAATCGACCAATGCATTTCCCCAATGTGCTTGAGGCTGCTCACCGGCACAAGCCAAACCAATCGTGGCCAATTTCCGGATCGTCGACGTCGACTTCGAGCACGTCGCGCCGAATATCGATTTCTATCTGCTGCTCGACAATTCGCCGTCGATGAACATCGCCGCGACGACCGACGGCATCAACACCATGGTCGCCCCACGGCGGCGCAAGGCGGCTGCGCGTTCGCCTGCCACGAATCCCATCCGTCGTCAGACAACCTCGGCAATCCGAATGGCGAGGACAACTACACGCTGGCGCAAAATCTCGGCGTGGTCACGCGAATCCAGAACATGGCCGCCGCGACGTCGGCGCTGATGACCACCGCGACCACGGTAGGATCGGCGAACAACGCGACCTATCGGATGGCGATTTACACGTTCAACTATTCGGGCACCAGCACGGTGCAAACCTTAACGTCCAATTTGACCAACGCAGCGAATGCCGCCGCTAACATCGATGTGTTGGAGGTCTACAACAACAATTGCCTGACCAGCTCGTGCACTGCTGGTCCGGAATAACGACACCGATACCGATTTCAATTCGGCGATGTCGAGCATCAATGGCATCATGCCGACCCCCGGCACCGGCGCGTCGGGCAGCACGCCGCAGGAGGTTCTGTTCCTCGTCACCGACGGCGTCGACGACAAGGTCTCGGCGAGTTGCTCGGAGACGCTTAGCGGCAGCAACCGCTGCCAGCAGCCGTTCAGCACCACGTGGTGCACCACGGTGAAGAACCGCGGCATCCGCATCGCGGTGCTGTACACCGAGTATCTGCCGCTGCCGACGAACACCTGGTACAATACCTGGATTTCGCCGTGGCAGCCCACCATCGCCACCAACCTGCAGAAGCTGCGCCTCGAGCGGGCTGTACTTCAAGATCACCACCGACGGCGACATTTCCACCGCCATGCAGGCGCTGTTCGAGCAGGCGGTCGCCACCGCGCGCCTGACGCAGTGAGCTTGTTGTCACCCTTCCCCTGCAAGGGAGGGCGCCCGCGCAGGCGGGCGGGGTGGGGTTCGCGGCAATGCTGGCTAGAACCCTACTCGGCCCACCTGCCGCGCTTCGCGCGGCGCCTCCCCTGCAGGGGAGGCCGGTCAACTGCACGAACTGAGCGAGATCGTGCTCGACAGTCGCGGGTAGAAGTACATGTTCTGGTAGATGTTGAACGTGCCGGTAATGGCGTAGCCCATCGTCGGCGTGTACGGATAGGTCACTTCGCCATACAGCACCGTGATGCCCGACGTTCGCAGATTGGTCGGCATCGTCTGCTTCGAATTGACCGTGTACGCCGTGCCGTTGAGCGAGCAGCTCCACTTCACGACGCCCTTGCCGCTGGCATTGACGGTCATTTCCGTGAGCGTGACGATCACGCCCGCAGTCGAATACGGCGACAGCACGGTGGACGAGGCGCCGAGAATGGCCTGCATGTTCGAGCCGTTGATGCTGACAAATTGCGATGCCAGATCGGTCACGGTGCGCGCGGCGAGCGTGGTCTTGAACTTGATTGAGAGCCCTTCGCCAAGCTCGACGCCGCCGAGATACAAGGTGAGCATGAACGGCAGGATGATCGCGAACTCGACCGCCGAGACGCCGTCGCGATCGCGCGCGAAGCGGCGCAGAGTGGCGTGAAGTCCCCAAGCGGAGCGCGCGATCGCCATCAGTAGGGCTCGCTCTTGAATACGGCGGTCGACACCAGCAAGCGATTGCCGTTGGCCAGGTTCGACAGATTCATGCTGAGCGGGGCAAGCACGACCGGCCATTGATACATGACCTGGACGACGATGATGTCGCCGGGATTGCCGGTGTTGTAGCTCCAGGTATTGCTCACGTTGCCGTTATTGAACGTCAGCGTCGGCGACGCCGTGCTGGCCGAGGAAAAATCGGCGTAGTTCTGCACGTTGATCATGATGTTGCCGCAGGTGAACAGGGCGCTGACCAGCGCCGAGGTGTTGGTGCCGGTGCAGACATAGGTCTTGAAGGCGGACTGGCTGATGCCGCCTTGCTGCGCCTGGCCGGTCATGATGTAGCGGCTGGCTTCCTCGGTGATCTCGTCGAGCACCCGGCCGGCAAAGAACACCAGCGCCGACTGCAGGATGGCGACGAGCAGCGCCAAGAACGGCGCCGCCACCAACGCGAATTCGACCGCGGTGGCGCCCTTGCGACAGCGGAAAAAAGCCCGCGAGGTGGACAGCCGCGTGGCGCCCCCGGCAGGCCTCTGCGTGACTGCTGGCCACATAGCGCGCATGCTCCTACAGCGCGCGTCTTAAGCCCAAAGTGCTAGGAAATCGTTACTGTATACAAGGACTTGGGGTTAACGGCCGCCCCAGCGGCGGGCCAAAAATTCGCCGCCATGGCGTAAGCCTTCGGCATCGATGCCGTGGCCGATGCCGGGCGATATATGCCACTCGACCGGCACTTCGAGGGCGGCGAGCCCCTGGCTCGCTTGGAACAGCGCCTGCGGCGGGATCAGGTCGTCGCGGTCGCCGTGGACCAGCAGCACCGGCGGCCGCGATTTGATCTCGGCGGCGAAGGCCTCGGCATCGACGTCCGGCGGCAGCACCAGGAGGCCGGAATAGCCGACGATCGCCGCCGGCGCCGTGGCACGGCGCAGGCCCACATGCAGCGCCATCATGGTGCCCTGGCTGAAGCCGACCAGGGCCAGCGCCGAGGCTGGCAGCTTGTGGCGCGCAAGCTCGGCATCGAGAAAGCGCTCGAGCACCGGCGCCGCCTTGTTGACGCCGACCCAGCGCTCGTTCGGATCGCGGAAGGTCAGCGGAAACCATTGCCGGCCGACCGGCGCCTGGCCGCACGGCTCCGGCGCGTGCGGCGAGACGAAGGCGGCGTGCGGCAAATATTGCTGCCAGGCGCGGCCGATCTCGATGAGGTCGTTGCCGTCGGCGCCATAGCCGTGCAGGAACACGACGAGCTGTTGTGCGGCTCCGGATTTCGGGGCCAGCCGCGGACCGTCGAGCTCAGCGGCCATTCTTCTTTCCCTTCGGCTTGATGGATTTTTTCGGCAGGACCGGCGCGCCTTCACGCCCTTTGACGGCGCGATAATAGGTCCATAGCACGCGCGCCGCCACGGCGCGCCACGGCCGCCATGGTTCGGCGAGCGGCATCATCTCTTTCGTTGTCGGCCGTGCCTTGAGCCCGAAGGCAAGCCGCGCCGCCTCCTGTAGCGCCAGGTCGCCCGCCGGCCAGGCGTCGGCATGGCCGAGGCAGGCGAGCAGATAAATGTCGGCGGTCCATGGCCCGATGCCGTGAACGGCGGTCAGCGCCGCGTGCGCCGCCTCGGCATCGATGTCGCCGAGCGTCGCCAGCGCCAGATCGCCGTGGGCGATGGCGCGGGCGATTTCCTTCAGCGCGCGGATTTTCGGCGCCGATAGGCCGATCCGTGCGAGCCGTTCCTTGCGCGCGCGGATGATTGCCGCCGGTTCGAACGGATCGAACGCTGCCGACAACCGGCCCCAGATCGCACCGGCGCTCGCGGTCGAAAGCTGTTGCGAGACGACAGTCGAGGCAAGGCCGGCGAAGCCATCGGGCCGCCGCCGCAGCGGCGGCCGCCCGGCCTTCGCGATCAGCGCCGCAAAGCGCGGATCGGCAGTGAGCAAGGCGTCGATGCCGCGCTCGAGATCGGCCTCGGTATGGATGCGATGATCAGGCATCAGCTCACAGCGTCACCCAGCCTACCGGCGGTTTGTTGCCGGGATGGATGGCGCCGCAGTTGCGGCACTTGCGTGCGCCTGCGTCGGCGTCGAAGGCCGCGTAGAGCGGCGGCAGATCCTTCACCACGTGCTCGACCTGGACCTCGATCCGATGAACAAGCTCGCCGCAGGCGAAGCAGTACCAGTTGAAACCGTCGCGCTTGCCCGGCCGCGCCGCTTCGACCACGAGACCGACGGAGTTTTCCTGCGGCCGTTGCGGCGAATGCGGCACATGCGCCGGCAACAGGAACACTTCGCCCTCGCGAATCGGCACGTCGTAGATGCGGCCATCGCCGTCGTCATGGACCTTGAGCAGCATGTCGCCCTTGAGCTGATAGAAGAACTCCTCGACCGGATCGTCATGGAAGTCGGTGCGCGCATTGGGGCCGCCGACCACCTGCACCGTCATGGCGCCGTCCTCAAAAACCTTCTTATTGCCCACCGGCGGCTTGAGCAGATCCCGGTTGTCGCCGATCCATTTTTGGAAATCGAACGGCTGCAATTTCCACGGCGCCATCGACGTCTCCCTGTTCCGCTTCGCTCGGGGCTGCCTTGTTCTTGCCGGTCGCCCGCCATCTTGCAATGTTTCAAGAGGTAATTCACGCCTGAATCGGCAATGCGCCGTTGACCGGACAGCGCAGTTCGGCGGAGCATGACAACGTGAACAGCTACACCCAGAACACCTACACCCATGTCTTCCGCTTCGCGCCGAGCCCGAACGGCTATCTGCATCTCGGCCATGCCTATTCGGCATTGCTCAATTACGACATGGCGCGCGAAACCGGCGGCCGGCTGCTGCTGCGTATCGAGGATATCGACACGCCGCGCTCGCGGCCGGAATACGAAGCGGCGATCTATGAGGATCTGGAGTGGCTCGGCATTTCCTGGCAGCAGCCGGTGCGGCGGCAGAGCGAGTATTTCGCCGATTACGAAGCCGCCCTTCTCAAGCTCAACGCGCAGGGGCTGCTCTATCCGAGTTTCGAGAGCCGCAGCGAGATCGCGGCGCTGGTCGCCGAGCGCGACCGCTACGGCCGTTGGCCGCGCGATCCCGACGGCGTGCCGCTTTATCCGGGCCGGGCGCGCAAATTGCCGGCGGCCGAGCGCAAGCGCCGCGTCGATGCCGGCGAGCCTTATGCTTTACGGCTCGCCATCGATGCGGCGGTGGCGCAGGCCGGCGTGCTGACCTGGACCGAGGCCGGCTCCGGGCCGCACGGCCAGACCGGCACCGTCACCGCGGCGCCGCTGATGTGGGGCGACGTCGTCGTCGCGCGCAAGGAAATCCCGACCAGCTATCACCTCGCCGTCACGCTCGACGACGCCTTGCAAGGCGTCAGCGACGTGGTGCGCGGACAGGATTTGTTCTGGTCGACCAGCATCCATCGCCTGCTGCAGGCGCTGCTCGGCCTGCCGGAGCCGGTCTATCACCATCACCGGCTCATTCTCGATGCCGATGGCCGCAAGCTGTCGAAGTCGACCCAGGCCAAGAGCTTGCGCGAATTGCGCGCCGACGGCGCCACCGCGCAGGATATCCGGCGCATGGTCGGGCTCGGCCGCTAGCGCATGATTGGGAAAAGCCCGCCCGAGCTTGTTTTGTTTGGTCCGCGGCCGTGGCATTGTGAGCGCGGCGCCCGGGGGGCTGCCATGGTGCGATCAAAATCGGCGCGAACGAGATCTAAGAAAAAGTCCGCTGCAAAGCGCTCGCGACGGAGTCCGGCGAGCCGGACCACCGAGGCGGCGCTGGCCGCGTTCGCGCACGACATCCGCACCTCGCTCACCGGCATCCTGGCGCTCGGCGAATTGCTGGCGAGCTCCAATCTCGGCGAGCGCGAGCGGCGCTGGGCCGCGGGCATCAAGACCAGCGCCGAACATCTCGCCGCGCTGACGACCTTGGCGATCGACGCCGCCAAGGCCGATGCCGGCGCGCTGACGCTCCAGCAACAGGCGTTCCGGCCGCGGCGCCTGATCGAAGCGCTGTCGGACACGCTTGCGGCGCGGGCGGAGACCAAAGGCCTCACCGCCGAAGTGACGGTCGCCGCCGATCTGCCCGAAATGCTGGTCGGCGACGCGGCGCGGTTGCGCGCGGCGATCGAGAATCTGATCGACAACGCGGTGAAATTCACCGAGCGCGGCGCCGTGCGGCTCGAAGCGCGCGCGTCGCGCGCCACGCGCGGCCGCGTGAAGCTCCTCTTCACCGTCACCGACAGCGGCATCGGGCTGACGCCCGCCGAGATCAAGCGGCTGTTCCGTCCATTCACCCAGGCCAACGCGGAGATCGCGCGGCGCTATGGCGGCGCCGGCCTCGGGCTTGCCGTCGTCAAATCGCTCGCCAAGCTGATGGGCGGCGACCTCACCGTCACCAGCACGCCGGGCCGCGGCGCATCTTTCCGTCTCGCGATCGTGCTGCCGATCGCGGCTGCCGACCAATCGGGCAGTCCGCACGCGCAACAGACCAAGACGCCGGCGCGCCGTCTGGCGGTTCTATGCGCGGAGGACAACCCCTACGGCCGCGTCATCCTCAACACCATCCTCACCGAGCTCGGCCATCGCGCCGACTTTGTCGCCTCGGGCGAAGAAGCGGTCGAGGCGGTCAAGCGCGGCTACGACGTGGTGCTCATGGACGTGACGCTGCCGGGCATCGACGGCCTTGAAGCAACTCGCTGCATCCGCGCGCTGGCCGACGCATCGAGCCGCACGCCGATCATCGGTATTTCCGGACGCACAGAAATCGGCGACGAAGAGGCCGCACGGACAGCGGGGATGGATTTTTATTTGCGCAAGCCGGTCAGCCCGAGCGCGCTCAGTGAGTCGATCGCGGCAGTGCTGCCGGCGGCTACTTAGCGGTTTCCGCCGCGCCTTCCACGATCCGCACCAGATCGCTCATGATGCGGTTGAGCTCGAAATCCTTCGGCGTATAGACCTCGGCGACGCCGGCGCTTTTCAGCACGCTGGCGTCCTGCGGCGGGATGATGCCGCCGACCACGACCGGCACGTCGTCGAGGCCGGCTTCCTTCATGCGGGCGACGACGTCCTGCACCAGCGGCATATGCGAGCCGGACAGGATCGACAGGCCGACCACGTGCACGCGTTTTTCCGCAGCCGCCGCGACGATGGCTTCTGCGGTCAGGCGGATGCCGTCATAGACGACGTCCATGCCAGAGTCGCGGGCGCGGGCGGCGATCTGCTCGGCGCCGTTGGAATGGCCGTCGAGTCCGGGCTTGCCGACCAGAAATTTCAAGCGCCGGCCGAGTTTCTTCGACACCCGGTCGACTTCGGCGCGGATGTCGTCGAGGCCTTCGGCGTCGTTGCGCATGGCGGTGCCGACGCCGGTCGGCGCGCGGTATTCGCCGAATGCCGCGCGCAACGCAAAGCCCCATTCGCCGGTGGTGACGCCGGCTTTGGCGCAGGCGATCGACGGCGGCATGATGTTGCCGCCGGTTTTCGCCGCCTTGCGCAAGCCTTCGAGCGCCGCGGCGACCGCCTTGGCATCGCGCGCGTCGCGCCAGGCGGCGAGCCGCTCGATCTGCCCGGCCTCCGCTTCGGGCGACACGGTGACGACTGCTTCGGCGGCATCCGCCAGCGGCGATGCTTCGGTCTCGACGAAGCGGTTGACGCCGACCACGATCTGCTCGCCGCGCTCGATCGCCTCGACCCGGCGCGAGTTGGATTCGACGAGCTGCTGCTTGAGGTAGCCCTGCTCGACGGCGACGACGGTGCCGCCCATTTTTTCGATCTGGGCCAGTTCCTCTTTCGCCGCCTGCTTCAGCTCGGCGACCTTGGCGGCGATGGCCGGCGAGCCTTCGAACACGTCGCCATATTCCAGAAGGTCGGTCTCGTAGGCGAGGATCTGCTGCATGCGCAGCGACCATTGCTGATCCCACGGCCGCGGCAGGCCGAGCGCCTCGTTCCAGGCCGGCAGCTGCACGGCGCGCGCCCGCGCGCCTTTCGACAAGGTGACGGCGAGCATCTCGATCAGAATGCGCGCGACGTTGTTTTCCGGTTGCTGCTCGGTCAGCCCGAGCGAGTTGACCTGCACGCCGTAGCGGAACAGCCGCTGCTTGGCGTCGGTGACGCCGTAGCGCTCGCGGGTGATCTCGTCCCACAGTTCGGTGAAGGCGCGCAGCTTGCAGACTTCGGTGACGAAGCGCAGCCCGGCATTGACGAAGAACGAGATGCGCCCGACCACCTCGCCGAATTCCTCCGGCGCGCATTGGCCCGACGCCTTGACCGCATCGAGCACGCCGATGGCGGTGGCGAGCGCGAAGGCGAGCTCCTGCACCGGCGTCGCGCCGGCCTCCTGCAGGTGATAGGAGCACACGTTCATCGGATTCCATTTCGGCATTTCCTTGGTCGTGAACAGGATCACGTCCTTGGTCAGCCGCATCGACGGCGCCGGCGGGAACACGTAGGTGCCGCGCGACAGATATTCCTTGATGATGTCGTTTTGCGTGGTGCCTTGCAGCGTTTTCCGCGCGACGCCCTGCTCGTCGGCGAGCGCGACATAGAGCGCGAGCAGCCAGGCGGCGGTGGCGTTGATGGTCATCGACGTGTTCATCTCGTGAAGCGGGATGCCGTCGAACAGCATGCGCATGTCGCCGATATGCGAAACCGGCACGCCGACCTTGCCGACCTCGCCCTTGGCCAAAGGATGATCGCTGTCGTAGCCGGTCTGGGTCGGCAGATCGAAGGCGACCGACAGGCCGGTCTGCCCTTTGCTCAAATTCTTACGGTAAAGCGCGTTCGACGCCGCGGCGGTCGAATGCCCCGCATAGGTGCGGAAGATCCAAGGTTTGTCGCGTAGTGCTTTGTCGCGGGTCGGCTGGTCGCGCATTGGGCCTTGCACGTAATCCGGCGACGCCACTGTGGCGCGGATTTTGTTGCAATGCAACATTAACGATGCGCGCGCTTCACACCTGGTTTTAACCGTTACGATTGGCACGGTTTTAACCGCTGCCGCGCCACATTCGCGGCCATGCAAGCGCAACAGCCGATGCCGACGCCGGACGTGGAGGCCGCGTGGCGGTTCCTCCTGGTCAATTGGATTTTCGTCGGCGCCATGGGCGCCGTGCTCGCGCTCAGCCTGGCGTTCACGAACTTCTCGCTCGAACTGACCGGGCTCGCCATTTCGGTCGGCTATGTCGGGCTTTACGCCGGCTTCGCCCACGCCAATGCGTTCTCGCCGAAGCGGCGCGATCCGCAGGTGATGTTCGTTCTCGGCGGTACGGCGCAGATCGTGCTGATCACTGCGGTCATGACGCCGCTGACCTATGTCGCGGCGTCCGCCAACCTGCCGATGCAGGATGCCAATCTGCTCGCCATCGACCGGGCGCTCGGTTTCGACTGGGGCGCCTATGTGCGCTACGTCGACGATCACCCTGTGCTCGCGGCCTGGCTGAACTACGGCTACACCATGATCCGCTGGCCGGTATTCGCCATTCCGGTCGTGCTGGCGGCGACGCACCGCTACCATCGCATCGAGGAATTCACCTTCGCCTTCGGCCTGGCCTTGATCGTGACCACGATCATTTCCGGCCTGGTGCCGGCGATCGGCGTGTTTCAACAGATCGGGCTCGATCCGATCAGCATCAAGCACCTCAATCTAGAGCCCTATCTCGACCAGCTGCGCGATCTGCCGCCGACCCGTGACGGCGCCTTGCGCCATCTCGATCTGCTGAACCTCGGCGGCATCGTGACGTTTCCGAGCTTCCACGCCGCCTCCGCCGTGCTCTACGCCTGGGCGCTGTGGCCGGTGCGATGGATGCGGCCGATCGTGGTGCTGGCCTTCACCGCCATGCTGGCGGCGACGCCGATCAACGGCGGCCATTATCTGATCGACATCATCGCCGGGACCGCGATCGCGGTGCTGGCGATCGTCGCGGCGCGCCGTGCCGGACGGGTCATCGCCAAGTGGCAGGTTCGCACCGCCACCGGCGAACTGGTCCCTGCCGCGGTTCCGGCCGAATAAACTTACGTTGTGTCTGCCAAGGCGGTCCGCGCTTGGGTGCTGGCGCGATGTACGATCAAAACCATGACGATCACGACCGCGGCGAGGCCGACCTGGGTCTTCACGTAAGGATAGATCAGGATCAGCGCGCCGGCGGCGGCGAGCGCGGCGATCTCGATGCCGCTCAAAAATTCGCGCGCTAAAGCCAGCCGCAGCAAGAACGCCACCGCGACGGCGAGCACGACCAGGTCGTACATGAAGAGATAAGGTGTCGCGAGCAGCGCGCCGGCGGCGAGCGCCGCGGCCTTGAGCTCGAAGGCGACGCGGCTCTTCCACAGCCAAACAAGTCCGACGGCGAGCGACAGCGACAGCACGCCTTGAACGGTCCAGGCCAGCGGTTCGCTGCCGCCATGGGCGCGCGCAAACGCGAACACGCTTTGCAGCCGGTACCAATCCAGCGCGCCTTGGTCGATCAACGCGTGGCTCGAAAGCGGCGCCCAATGCACGAAGGCCTGCCAGCTTGCGCTGCCGAAGACGAGCCACGACAGCGCCGCGAGCGCGATCGCCGTGAGTGTGGCGACCGCAATGGTCAGCCAGCGCCGGTCGGCGATCAGCACGATCGGAAACAACAAACCGAATTGCGGTTTGTAGGTGAGAAGCCCGAGACAGATACCGGCCAGTGCCGGATGCCGCTCCAGCAAACCGAGCGTGCCGCCGATCAGCGCCGCGGTGAGGAAGCCGTTCTGCCCGGCGGTGACGTTCCAGATCGCGGCAGGAAATCCGAGCGCGAACAGAATGCCGGTGCGCAAGCCGAGAATGCCGGCGATGGCCGCGACGTAAGCAGCGAGCGTTGTTGCAAGCCAAATCACCGCGGCGACCAAATACGGCAGCGTCGCCAGCGCGGCGGCAAAGAAAAACGCCGGTGGCGGATAATGCCAGCCGTAATAGCCGTCGAAATCGTAGCCGACGGCGCGCACTTCGGCGGCGCGGTGCAGCGTCCAGTCGTAGGCATCCGGAGCCGCGCCATCGAGCGCCAGCCGGCCGGCCGCCCAGACATTGACGAAATCATTGGCGATCGGCCGGCCCTGCGGGTCGGTCAAGAAATGGCCTTGCAGATAAGACCCGCCGAGAACGATCAGATAGCCGAGCGCCAGCGTCAGTCCGACCAGCTTGATCGTCCGCTGTGGCGTGAGCTGCGTCGCGGCGCTCGGCGCGATTTTCCCGGTCTCCTGGCTAGCGTTTGATCAATCTCAAGATGATCAGCAGGATCACCGCGCCGATGAAGGCGTTGATGATGTCGCCGATGATGTCGCCGCCGATGAACAGCCCGATCCGCGGCAGCAGCCAGCCGGCGATCAGCGAGCCGACGATGCCGACGATGATGTCGCCGATCAGTCCGAAGCCGCCGCCCTTGACCAACATGCCGGCAAGCCAACCGGCGATGGCGCCGACGATCAGCCAAATAATGATGCCCATGTTTCTCCCCGTTCCCTGTCCCGGCGAGGGCCAGGCTTTTATGTGCGTCTATGTGCGTGACGCACCCTACGCAGTCCGCGCTGCGTCAATATGACCATAAGGGGTCTACGACGGCCTGTCAGCCGCCGGCCCGACCCGTTGTGGATGTCCACGTGATTGTTGCACTGCAACATGAAGTGCGGCAGACTGGCGGAGATCACCGGAGCGACCAGCCCGCGTCGCGAATGCCGGTTGAAGACGGAGCCCCTCATGGCCGTCGCGCAGAAAAAACCATCGGCCGCGCCGCTCAAGGACCTCTACGACATCGGCGAGGTCCCGCCTCTTGGCCATGTGCCGGCCACCATGCACGCCTGGGCGATCCGCAAGGAGCGCCACGGTCCGCCCGAGCAGGCGATGCAGAGCGAGGTGGTGCCGACCTGGCCGATCGCCGAGGACGAGGTGCTGGTCTATGTCATGGCCGGCGGCGTCAACTACAACGGCGTGTGGGCCGGGCTTGGCATTCCGGTTTCGCCGCTCGACGGCCACAAGCATCCGTTCCACATCGCCGGCTCCGATGCGTCCGGCATCGTCTGGGCGGTCGGCTCGAAAGTGCGGCGCTGGAATGTCGGCGACGAAGTCATCATTCACTGCAATCAGGACGACGGCGACGACGAGGAGTGCAACGGCGGCGATCCGCTGTTGTCGCCGTCGCAGCGCATCTGGGGCTACGAGACGCCGGACGGTTCCTTCGCGCAATTCTGCCGCGTGCAGTCGCGCCAGCTGATGCGCAAGCCGCCGCATCTGAGCTGGGAAGAATCCGCCTGCTACACGCTCACATTGGCCACGGCGTATCGCATGCTGTTCGGCCATGCGCCGCACATCCTCAAGCCCGGCGACAATGTTCTGGTCTGGGGCGCCTCCGGCGGGCTCGGCGTGTTCGGCGTGCAGCTCGTCGCCGCGTCCGGCGCCAACGCCATCGGCATCGTGTCCGATCCGTCGAAGGTCCAATATGTCATGGATCTCGGCGCCAAGGGCGTCATCAACCGCAACGATTTCAAATGCTGGGGCGCGATGCCGAAGGTCGGCACGCCCGAATACGACACCTGGGTGAAAGAGGCGCGGCGCTTCGGCAAGGCGATCTGGGACATCACCGGCAAGCACGACGTCGACATCGTGTTCGAGCATCCCGGCGAAGCGACGTTCCCGGTGTCCTGCCTCGTGGTCAAGCGCGGCGGCATGGTGGTGTTCTGCGCCGGCACCTCGGGCTACAACATCACCTTCGACGCCCGTTACGTCTGGATGCGGCAGAAGCGCATTCAGGGCTCGCACTTCGCGCATTTGAAGCAGGCCAGCGCCGCCAACCAGTTCGTCATCGACCGCCGCATCGACCCGTGCATGAGCGACGTGTTCCCGTGGGAGAAGATCCCCTACGCCCACGAGCTGATGCGCACCAACCGCCACAAGCCCGGCAACATGGCTGTGCTGGTCAACGCGCCGCGCCCGGGCTTGCGGAATTTCGAGGATGTGATCGAGGCGGCGGGGGCGTAAGCGCTTCCGTTGATCCGTCACCCTGAGGTGCGAGCGTAAGCGAGCCTCGAAGGGCGACGGCCCGGGCGCCTCGGCCAATATCCTTCGAGGCCCGCGCTGCGCGCGGGCACCTCAGGATGACGGCACACTAATATTCAGCTACAACACACCCGATCGGGAACGGGGCCAGCATGCAGTCGAGTCAATCGCGGACCGAGGACTTGAGCGCGCGCAAGCGTTTCCGCGTGATCCTGGTCAAACCGTCGCATTACGACGACGACGGCTATGTCATCCGCTGGTTCCGCTCGCCGATGCCGGCGAATTCGCTGGCCACCGTCTATGGCCTGGTCGACGATTGCGCGCAGCGCAAGGTGCTCGGACCCGATGTCGATATCGACATCGTCGCCATCGACGAGACCAATACGCGGGTGCGCGTCGACCGCATCATCGCCGAGATGCGCGCCAACGGTAATTTCGGTTTTGTCGGCCTGGTCGGCGTGCAGTCGAACCAGTATCCGCGCTCGCTGCACATCGCCAAGCCCTTACGCGAGGCCGGCATCGCGGTGATCATCGGCGGCTTTCACGTCTCCGGCATGCTGGCGATGTTCCCGGACGTGATGGCGGATTTGCAGGAAGCCCTCGACATGGGCATCACGCTGTTCGCCGGCGAGGCCGAAGGCCGCATGGACGAGGTGATGCGCGATGCCGCAGCCGGCGCGCTCAAGCCGCTCTACAATTACATCAACGATTTGCCCGCGCTCGAAGAGTCGGTGACGCCGTTCCTGCCCGGCAATTCGGTGCGCAAGACAATCGGCAACGTGACGACTTTCGACGCCGGCCGCGGCTGCCCGTTCCAATGCTCGTTCTGCACCATCATCAACGTGCAGGGCCGCAAATCGCGCCGCCGCAGCCCCGACGACGTCGAGCGCATCCTGCGCAAGAATTTCGAGCACGGCATCGACCGGTTTTTCATCACCGACGACAATTTCGCCCGCAACAAGGACTGGGAGCCGATCTTCGACCGCATCATCAAGCTGCGCGAGGAAGACGGCATGGACGTGCGCTTCCTGATCCAGGTCGACACGCTGTGCCACAAGATCCCGAATTTCGTCGCCAAGGCCAAGCGCGCCGGCGTCACCCGCATCTTCATCGGGCTCGAGAACATCAATCCCGGACAATCTGCTCGCCGCCAAGAAGCGGCAGAACAAGATCACCGAATACCGCAACATGCTGTTGGCCTGGAAAGCGGTCGGCATCTGGACCTATGCCGGCTACATCCTCGGCTTTCCCAACGACACGCCGGAATCGGCGCGGCGCGACATCGAGATCATCAAGAAGGAAATGCCGCTCGACGTGCTGGAGTTCTTTTTCCTCACGCCGCTGCCCGGCTCCGAGGATCACAAGGTGCTGTGGACGAAGGGCGCGCCGCTCGATCCGGACCTCAACAAATACGATCTCGAGCACGCGCTCACGCCGCACGCGCACATGAGCAAGGCGGAGTGGGAGAAGCTCTACCGCGATTCCTGGGAGATCTATTACACGCCCGAGCACATCGAGACGATTTTGCGTCGCGCTCAGGCCTACGGCATCAATATCCTGCGGCTGGCGCAGATCATTCTCTGGTTCGCGCAATCGCTGACCATCGAGAAAGTGCATCCGCTGCAGGGCGGCTTCGTCCGGCTCAAAGCGCGCCACGAGCGCCGCCCCGAACTGCCGCTCGAGCCGGCGTGGAAATTCTATCCGGCGCTCGTCTGGGAGATGCTGGTCAAACACGTCCGCGTGGCGAAGGCGGCGTGGGGCATTTTCCGCATCTATCGCAAGGTCGCCAAGTCCAAGGACGTGCCTTACAGCGACCAGGCGATGCAGCCGGTGAGCGAGGACGACACTTCGACGCTCGAATTGTTCACCCACAACCAGTCGGCGCGCGACGCGGTCGATCACGCCCGCAAGGTCAAGACGCTGACCGGCGGCGCGGTCGCCGAAACCGCAGCTTAGTTTCCGTCAGGAGAGCGGTAACTCCGCCCCCTCCTGGCGCAGGCGCGCAATCGCGGCGTTGAGCTCGCCGCCATAGATGAAGATCAGCGCGGTGAAATAAAGAAACACCAGCGCCATCATCGCCGAGGCGAGGCCGGCATAGTAGTTCACATAGGTGTAGGAGAAGTCGGACAGGTAGCGGCCGAACACGAAGCCGCAGGTCAGCCACATCACCAGCGTTGCGACAATCCCGGGCCAGACCTCGCCGAACCGCCGCTGTCCGGACGGCAGCCACATGTGCAGGATCAAAAGCGAAGAGATCAGCAGGATGCTGGCCACCACGAAGCGGCCGATGTTGAAGTGGCTTTCGACCGCGGCGAGCCACGGCGCGTAGAGCAGCGCGGTGCGGAACACCAGCGGGCCGAGCACCACCAGGAACGACAGCGCCAATAGCCCGACCGCGGCGACCAGCACATAGCCGATCGATTCCAGCCGCAGCAGCCACCATGGCCGCGGATCGACCAGCCCATAGGCGCGGTTGAGTCCGATGCGCAGGCTTTCGACGCCGCTTGAGGAAAAATATATCGCGAAGATGGCGCCGACGGTAAGCACGCCGCCGCGGGCCGTGGTCAGCACGTCGCGAATTTCACCGGCGATCTGGCTGGAGACTGCGCGCGGCCAGGCTTCGATGATGATGCGCGCCACCTCGGCGGCGAGATTCTCCGAGCCGATGAAGCCCGCGATCGCGGTGACCAGGATCAGAAACGGAAACATCGACATCAGCACCGAGAGCGCGATGTGGCTCGCGATCGCCCAGCCGTCGTCGGCATTGAAGCGATAGAAGGCGTCCACGATGACGCGGTAGGCGAGGCGGGTCAGGAGCAAGCGAGGCGGTCTCCGCGAGAGTGCTATTCATAGCACAGCGCGATCATCCGCCCCCGCGTAGCCGGGGGCGGAAGGAAGTTACGCCGCCTGCACGTCCAAGGTCAGATGAAGCCCGAGCAGCTTGAGATCGCGCAGCTCAAGCGCGAGGTGATCAAGCTGAAGGCCGAACGAGACATCCTAAAAAAAGCCGCGGCCTACTTCGCGAAGGAATCGACGTGAAGTTCGCTTTCATCGCGAAGCACCGGGGGATCTGGCCGGCGGGATGGTTGTGCGGGGCGCTCGGTGTCTCGCGGGGTGGGTTCTATGCCTGGCTGACACGACCGCGCAGTCGGCGCAGCCGGAGCGATGAAGAGCTCGGCGCGAAGGTTCGCGCGAGCTTCCTCGCCAGCGATCGGACCTATGGCGCCAGGCGGGTGTGGCACGACCTGCTCGCGGAGGGTGTGTCGTGCGGACTGCATCGGATCGAGCGATTGATGCGGCTACAGGCTCTCAAAGCGCGTCCGCGACGGCGTCGACTGCCGCCCGATCTGGGTGAGCGGCAGGTCGCCGCCGTCGCTGCCAACGTGCTCGACCGCAGCTTCGAAGCGCCTGCTCCCAACCGCAAATGGATCGCCGACTTCACCTATGTCTGGACGGCGGAAGGCTGGCTCTATGTGGCTGCCGTCATCGATCTGTTCTCGCGGCGCGTGGTCGGCTGGTCGATGAGCGCAGCGATGACGGCACAGCTCGTCACCGATGCGCTGGTGATGGCGATCTGGCGACGCGGCAAGCCCGATGCGCTGCTGCATCACTCCGATCGCGGCAGCCAGTACACCAGCGAGCAGTTCCAGCGGCTGATGGCGGATCACGGCGTCGTCTGCTCGATGAGCCGTTCGGGCAACGTCTGGGACAATGCGGCGATGGAGAGCTTCTTCTCGTCGCTGAAGACCGAGCGCACAGCGCGCAAAACCTATCGGACGCGGGACGAAGCCAAGGCCGACGTGTTCGACTACATCGAACGCTTCTACAATCCGAAACGCCGGCACTCGACGATCGGCTATCTGAGCCCCGTGGAGTTCGAAATGCAGGCGGGATTAGCTTAGGCGGGTGTCAACCGAACCGGGTGCACCGCCTGCACGTCGCCAGGAACCGCCGCACTTCGCTCTGCAGGCTCGCGGCTTCGATGGCCAGCGCGTCGGCCAGCGCCTTGACGTCGGCGGCGGTGGCGCGGGCGCCGGTGGAGGCGCCGGCGACGCGGCTCATGGATTGGGCGCCGGTGCGCGCTTCCACCGAGGCGCGGTTGACGCCTTCGGCGATCGAGGCGACCGCGTTGTTCTGCTCCTCGACCGTGGAGGCGACCGTCACGGCGATCTCCGACATGTCGTCGATGATCGAGGACACCTGCTCGATGGCCTGCGCGGCGTCGGCGGTGGCCGACTGGATGGCGCCGATCTGGGCGGCGACGTCCTCGGTGGCGCGCGCGGTCTGCGCGGCAAGCGATTTCACTTCGGTGGCAACGACCGCAAAGCCGCGGCCGGCCTCGCCGGCGCGCGCCGCCTCGATGGTGGCGTTGAGCGCCAGCAGGTTGGTCTGGCCGGCGATGGATTGGATGAGCCCGATCACCTCGCCGATGCGGTTCGCGGCGGTGCCGAGGTCCGACATGGTGGTGACGGTGCGCTTGGATTCGGCCACCGCGCGGCCCGCCACCTCGGTCGAGCGCGTCGCCTGCAGCGCGATCTCGCCGATCGAGGCGGCCAGCTCCTCGATCGAGCTCGCCACCGTGGTGACATTGACGGCGGCGGTGCTGACGCGATTTTCGGCTTCGCGTGCCTCCGACGAAACCGAGTCGGCGGCGTCGTTGAGCCCGCTGGAGGCGCTTTCGAGGGCGCCGGCGGCCTCGCGCAGCCGGGCCAGCGCCTGCTCGACCGAGCTGCGGAATGTGTCGATCATCGAAGCGATGGTCTCGCCGCGTTGCGCGCGCGCGGCATTAGCTTGTTTCTCGACGGCCGAGAGCCGCTCGCGCTCGATCATATTGTCGCGGAACACAACGACCGTGCGCGCCATGGCGCCGATCTCGTCATGCGCCTTGGTTTCCGGAATTTGCGCCGCCGTGTCGCCGTCGGCGAGCCGCTTCATCACCCGCGCCAGGCCTTCCAGCGGCCGCGTGATCGAACGGCCGATGCGCCAGCTGAAGCTGATGCCGATCAGCACCACCGCCAGGCCGACCCACAGGATGAAGTCGCGGATACGCGCGCGCGATGCCGCGAGCGCCATGCCGGCATCATTGGCACTGTCGCGGGCTGAGGCGATGATCTTGTCGGCCTCCGGCAGCACGCGTCTCGGTATCGTGACCGATCAGCCCCACCAGCGGCTCGATATTGTCGGTGCTCGCGACCCATTGGGCGAAAGCGTAGCTATAGGTCTTCACTTCCTCGTTCAGCTTCTGCTTCATCGATGGCGCGCCGTCGACCGAATTCGAACAGCGCGTTGAAGTTCCTGACTTCATCGAGGAAGTGCTTCTCGGACGCACGCGAGCGCGTCAATCGGTAGGCGATCTCGTCGCGGCGCATGGTTAGAAGCGACATCAGCATTTTGCGGGCGTCGCCGTCGGCGACCCACGACAGATCTTGGTGGATGATGCGCTCCACCGCGGTGCTCGCCACGGTGAGCTCGGCGGTGATGCCTTGGGTGTCGTCGTAGCCGAGCGACTTCTGCTCGTTGACCAGGCTTTCGAAGCTGGTCTTGAGATCACGCACGGTGATGCGCAGCGGCGTGATCACGTCCTGCGCGGAAGCGCCGAGCATGGCGGCGATATGGTCGAGCGATTTCATCGCCAACTCTTGGCCGTCGGCGAAATCCGCAACTTCCTTGTCGGACGGCCGCGCGACATATTGGGTCGTCGCCGCGCGCATGATCAGCAGGCCGGTCTTGAGATCGCGGCTGGCGTCGGCAACGCGGGTGTAGCGCTGCACGCTGTCGAAGGCGCGGCCGACTTCGACGTCGCCGACCATGAAGGCGATGCCGTTGGCGAGGAAGCCGATCACCGGAATGACGCCGAGCACGATGATGCGGGCGCGAACCGACAGTTTTGAGAAGGCTTCGATGATGAACATTGGACCGGATGCGGGCTTTCGTCGCCGCGGCGCGGCATGGCGGTATTCCGCTTCAGCAAAACGGAAAATGGTTAATATTTGGCAAGGACTTGCGCTGCGTGCGTCATTCCGGGGCCGCGAAGCGGACCGGAATCATAGCCGGAGCGAATTCCGCCGATCGTTCTGCGAGGTATGCGATTCGGGCTCGGCGCCCCGGTGAGCATGGGCTCCGCATTGCTTTTGTGCACTGCACGCGTAAGCTTGGCGGGCCGTCCGGGCGGCCGCCACCCTAGCCTTCCCGCTAGCGGGGAGGGAAGCGAGGGGAAGGAGCCCTTTCCATGCCGCTTGCCGCATCCGCCATGCCCGCCGGCCAAAACCTGATCGCAGCGCTCGACGAGGCGGTCGCCGCCACCGAGGCGCTGTTTGCCGATGCCCGCCGCGCTGTCGCCGCACGCGTCACGGTCGAGGGCCGCCCGATGGCCCGGGTGTTCGATCGCGAGCAGCGCGCCACCCACGGCCTCGCTTGGCTCGCCACCTATGTCGAGGCGATCCGGCAGCTTGCGGCCTATGCCGGGACGGATGATCGACACCGGCAATTTCGGCGAGATCGAGGACTTGGTCGTGCGCATCGGCGCCGGCGAATATCTGGCGCAAATTCTCGGCGGCATTCCCATGAGCCAGGGCGAGATCGTCCGCCTGGCCGATCTGGGCTTGAGCGCCAGCGCGGTGGCGGCGCGGATCACGCCCGCCGTCGATCACCTCATCGCCACCGGCAACACCGCGGCGCATCGTGCGCGGCTCGTCGAATTGATGCGCGAGCGGCCCGACGCCACCGTCGGCACCTGCGGCCTCGAAGATACGCTGGATTCGATCCGCGAGGAGATGCGCAAATTCGCCGACGGCCAGGTCGTGCCGCTACGCGCAGGCGTGGCATCTCGACAACGAATACATTCCGCTCGATGTCATCGCGCAGATGTCCGAGCTCGGCGTGTTCAGCCTGACCATCCCCGAGGATTACGGCGGCATGGGGCTCGGCAAGGAATCCATGTGCGTCGTCTCCGAGGAGCTGTCGCGCGGCTATATCGGCGTCGGCTCGCTGGGCACCCGCTCCGAGATCGCCGCTGAGCTGATTCTCGGCAGCGGCACCGAGGATCAGAAACGCCAATGGCTGCCGAAGATCGCGTCCGGCGAAGTGCTGCCGACGGCGGTGTTCACCGAGCCGAATACCGGCTCCGATCTCGCTTCGCTGAAGACGCGCGCGGTGCGCGAGCGCGACACTTATAAGGTCTACGGCAACAAGACCTGGATCACGCATCCGGTGCGCGCCGACCTGATGACGCTGCTCGGTGCGCACCAATCCGGCCGAGAGCGGCTATCGCGGGCTCTCCATGCTGCTCGCCGAAAAGCCGCGCGGCAGCGATGAAAAGCCGTTTCCCGCCGCCGGCATGTCCGGCACCGAGATCGAGGTCTTGGGCTATCGCGGCATGAAGGAATACGAGATCGCCTTCGACGGTTTTGCGGTGGCTGCGGACAATCTTCTGGGCGGCGTCGAGGGCCTCGGCTTCAAGCAATTGATGGCGACGTTCGAATCGGCGCGCATCCAGACCGCGGCGCGAGCGATCGGCGTGGCGCAGGCGGCGATGGAGCAGGGGCTGAGCTATGCCACGGCGCGGGTGCAGTTCGGCGAGCCGATCGCCAATTTCCCGCGCGTCTCCGACAAGCTCGCCATGATGGCGGTCGAGATCATGATCGCGCGCCAGCTCACCTATTACGCCGCGCGGCAGAAGGATTCCGGCCGGCGCTGCGACCTCGAAGCCGGCATGGCAAAGCTATTGGCCGCCCGCGTCGCCTGGGCCGCCGCCGACAACGCCGTGCAGATCCACGGCGGCAACGGTTTTGCCGTGGAATTCCCGATCTCGCGCATTCTGTGCGACGCCCGCATCCTGAATATTTTCGAAGGCGCCGCCGAGATTCAGGCCAATGTGATCGCGCGGCGCTTGCTGGATGGGTCGAATTAGCCGCCGCCCGAACCAACAAACTTCAATGCGGACATTCCGACTTCGATTCCGGCTCCAGCGAGGAGTGGTGTTGCGCGATCAGCCACGCGCCGGATGCGTCTGCGAAAAACATAGGTGTACCGCGCGTGCAACTGCGCCGCCGTGCCGCCATCGAGCGTGAAAGTGTGAGGCCGGAGGCGAAGGGGTGCGTGCACTCGCCGCCGATCTTCATGCTGGCATTGAACGCGACGACCGGCTGCTGCTCGAGGAAACCCTCAAAATAGACCTTGATCGGTCGCGGCCGGTCAATGGCCCGTTGGCTCAGGTCGGCAGCAGCACCGCGTCGGCGCCGTAAGTCCCGACAATCGGGGCCGGATCGCTCGATGTCGACTGCGCCAGCTGTTGGCCGAATTGTGCAGCAGCGTGATCACGACCTTGTTGACATTACACGCTCGGCATACGGTCGTGACCATCGCGCCGACGGCCAAGCCGCGGCTGCAATGAGGATCAGGCCGCTGCCGCGCATTGACGCAGCACACATCAATCAAGCGTTTCATAACATTCTCCCGTGCCAACTCACTCCGGTGACCCGAGCGCGATCGGAGCTCGCCAACAACGTTAGGTTAGCGGATCAAAGATCTTCGCGGAAGCACGTATCGGATCGTTCCTGCCATTGCAGCCCGGGCTACTGCTTGAGCAGCAGTCCGACATTGCCCGACAAAATACGCTCGCCATCGGCCCCGAGCGCGCGGATGTCGCGCACGAAGTCGCGCACGATCTCGCGTTTGCGGATTTCCTGCGGATAGTCGGTGGCGAAGACGATGCGGGAGGCGGGGATTTCGCACAATCCCGCTTTGACCGCGCCGATGCCGCCGGCGAAGCCCGCAGTGTCGAACACGAGGTTGTTGCGAATGTAATAGTCGAAGTCGTGCTTCGGCGTCACGCCATGACGTGGTTGCCGGCGGTTCCCCAAAACTCCTTGTCTTGAAAACTTCTGATGCGGGCGAGCATCGAGGCGATGCCGCCGGAGAGATGCGCCATGTGCACGGTCAGTTCGGGATGGCGGTCGAACACGCCGGAATTGACCAGGCGGATGGTCGCCATGATCAGCGAGAACTCGCGGCCGACGCCGCGCGCGGTGTCGTAGGCGTCGAATTGTTCGGCGCGATTGAGCTTGAGCGCCGGGTGCACGAACACGAACAGGCCGAGCTTTCCCACTTCGTCCCAGAACGGCTCGATCGCCGGATCGTCGATCCACTTGCCGTCGAATTCCGACGTGATGGTGACGCCTTGGAATCCAAGCTAGTCGACGAACGATTTGCACGTCAGTATCGCTACGAGCTTCCACCAGGGTTTCCCCTGGCTTCACTCAACTCAGGTATAGATCACCATCTTTCGGGTCTAATCAATTATGCTAGAGCACGAACATAAAGTCCGGCCGCTGTAGCAAAATTTCACAGCTACTGCTTTCACTTCGTGTCAAGAATTTGATCCTTACACTCGCACAATTGACTAACTCCTTGGTCCGTGTTTCAAGACGGGTCGAGTACACACGCAACAACTCGTAACCTCGACAGGCTACAAAAGAATGAATCGCATAACACGATTAGCGGCATGAAGCACTCGCTTCCCACTCAACGATTTCAAGTCTTTTAGCTCTCCTTACGAAGTGCTTTTCAACTTTCCCTCAAGGTACTTGTTTACTATCGGTCTCTGCACATTACATAGCCAGTGATGGAGATTACCACCATTTTTGCGCTTCACTCTCAAGAAGCGTGACTCACTTAAGGACAAACGCAGTGGGAACCCACACGCGAAAAAGGACTATCACCTTCATCGGTACGCAACTCATTGCGATTTGGCATATATCCCCCCACTGGTTTGCCCGAAGACACACAACACTACCTAAAAGGCAGTTTCATGTCCTGGGCTAATCCCTTTTCGCTCGCCGCTAATAGGGGAGTCCCTGTTGGTTTACTTTCCTCCGCTTAATAATATGCTTAAATTCAGCGGGTTGCTTTTGTCAAACTCTGGATAGATTTTCTTAGCTGATACGAATCTTATGAAGCTCTCGCACAACCAAAAAGTTTGTTGGTAACCGTTTCAGTCACCCGAAGCTCAGCTGCCCTTACGCAGATGTCGAAACGATCTCTCACAAAGTTGACAATACTCACCTCTGTAGGCGAGTACATGTGCGTTCAGATGATAATTAGTCATGAAGAGGGCGCTTCATAATCACTTTCGCGGTTTGCTGCGTCCTTCCTCAAGTACAGAGCCAAGTTATCCATCGTTGAAGCTTTGAATTTTTGAAATTACGGAATTACATGACACGAAGAGTTTTGGGACAGGTTACTGGTAGAGTAAACAAGAATGATCCATCCGCAGGTTCACCTACGGATACCGTGTTACGACTTCTTCATCCTCTAGATGATAAGGCTCACGCTACTTTCCTGCGTAGTTTCGTTAGGAACTGCTGGTCCGTAGAATTTGCCGGATCATCCAATCGGTTGAAGCGACGGGCGGTGTGTACAAAGGGCAGGGACGCAATCAGCACAAAATTATGATTTGCGCTTACTAGGAATTCCTCGTTCATGACCAACAATTGCAATGGTCAATCCCTATCACGACATAAACTACCAAGATTATCCACTCCCGACGGAGAAGACTAGCTCGCTGATTATGTCATTGTAGCGCACGTGCAGCCCAGGCCATCTAAGGGCATCACAGACCTGTTATAGGCTCGAACTTCCTTGAGATAGAATCCCAATGTCCCTCTAAGAAGCAGGGGTCGCGAAACCGCGAACTGCTAGTTAGCAGGTCAAGGTCTCGTCCGTTATCGGAATTAACCAGACAAGTCACCTCACCGACTAAGAACGGCCATGCACCACCACCCATAGAATCGAGAAAGATCTCTTCATCTGTCAATCATGACTATGTCCGGGCCTGGTAAGGTTCCCCGCGTTGAGTCGAATTAAGCCGCAGGCTCCACTCCTGGTGGTGCCCTTCCGTCAATTCCTTTAAGTTTCAGCCTTGCGACCATACTCCCCCCAGGGCCCAGAGACTTAGATTTCTCTTAGAGTTCCGAGGGAGATTGGTAACTCTCCACCGATCCTCAGTCGGCATCGTTTATGGTTGGGACTACGACGGTATCTAATCGTCTTCGATCCCCCAACTTTCGCCCTTGATTAATAGGAACACACTAGGCAAATGCTTTCGCACTTGTTTGTCTTTGCGGGGTCTTAGAATTTCACCTCTCTCCGGCAAGTACAAATGCCCCCGAATGCCCTTATTCATCATTACACAAAGTTCTAGAACCAACAAGTCGAACCAAGGTCCTATCTCGTTATTCCATGCTGAGTAGTTCAAGCTAAGGCTTGCTTGGAGCACTCCAATTTACTCAAAGTAACCCTGCCACACGGTTACCCGTTGACAAAAAGTATCGTATTCCAAACGCTAGTTAAACTGGCATGGAGGAAACAACACTTGAAATTAAACTACGGACGCTTTAACTGCAGCAATTTTAATATACGCTATTGGAGCTGGAATTACCGCGGCTGCTGGCACCAGACTTGCCCTCCAATTGTTACTTGCAAACTAATTTGCATTCTGCTCATTGCAGTCGTGGAGCGAAGCCCCACGCCGCTATTTCTGGTCACTACCTCCCCGTATTGGGATTGGGTAATTTGCGCGCCTGCTGCCACCCTTAGATGTGGTAGCCGTTTCTCAGGCTCCCTCTCCGGAATCGAACCCTAATTCCCCGTTACCCGTTATCGCCTCGGTAGGCCAATACCCTACCGACAGAAGCTGATAGGTCAGAAACTTGTACGAACAGTCTCACGAATGAGATCTGCTGTTTCACTTCGATCATCAAATACTGAATAAATTCAGTTTGTTTCGCGAACCAATGAATGCAACCCCATGTTAGCGGGGTCCTGCATGTATTAGCTCCAGAATTACCATGGATATCCATTTAGTAATGATCATCGTTTGAATTATAACTGTTATAATGAGCTATTCGCAGTTTCACCGTATGAGTTAGTTTATACTTAGACTTGCATGGCTTAATCTTTAAAACAAGCATATGACTACTGGCAGGATCAACCAGGTTAAAATAAGAATTTAAAGTAATTACATTATGCGCCGGAGCGGGGTAACTCAACAAAAACTCGACTTCAGCGACAGGACATTCCTGTCACTACTGCGGTTAGAGGTTAGAGACCACAGACACAAAGCTTTCAGATCCACATTATAAAATCATCCCACACCTCTTGGTTATCACTAACTCCGAAACTCAATGGGAGACAGGCAGTCTCCCGAATAAATTCTGACACCATGCATCATACCGGGAAATTCGCATTCGAATCACCCTACATAATTAGTATTTTAGTCTCCTTGATTTATAAATCGATGATAGCTATCGTGTTGATTATATTTTCAATTATTTATTATGTAAATTATTATATATTAATAAATTAATAATTAAATTATAAATTATATAATATAACATAACATAACATAATATTGAATGGAGGGAATGGAGGATACACAAAACACAATTGTAACTGTTGCGTTCGGCGTCTCTTGATTGTCAAAACGACAATCTTATACAATGAATTAATCATTTTTGTGATTATTAATTAAATATTAATACTTTAATATTTCCTAATTAATTTAATAATCAGCCGAAAATAAATTATATAATATAACATAACATAACATAATATTGAATGGAGGGAATGGAGGATACACAAAACACAATTGTAACTGTTGCGTTCGGCGTCTCTTGATTGTCAAAACGACAATCTTATACAATGAATTAATCATTTTTGTGATTATTAATTAAATATTAATACTTTAATATTTCCTAATTAATTTAATAATCAGCCGAAAATAATAAAGATAAAATCAATTCTTTATTATTAAAAATAATAATATTAAATTATTATTCTACTATTATCTACAAATTAATTGTTTATTATTTAAATATTAATTAAATAAATATTATTAAAATATTATTCATTAATTGATTATAAATTAATTAAAACCTTCACATGGAATCCCATGATCACATTGTTCAACACGATAGTAATCTTTCACTGTGGGTTCAACGCGGCTTTAAAATATCAACACGATAGTAATGAGTGATCCCCATTTGGCAAGGACGGAAGCCTTAGCGGATCGCAAGACAAAGCTCACTCTCACACTTACAGTACCGTATTGCAATCTAATCGTCTTTGTAGTAATGTACGCGCACCTAGATTGTTAAGGTGGCTAAGCTTTTCTGTAGCGTTAGCCGACCAATCGGAATCAAACAACTATGAGGTCCAACACAGGCTGCACAATATACAGTTTTCCAGGTAGGATTCTGACTTAGAGGCGTTCAGTCATTATCCCTCAAACGTAGCATTGCACCACTGGCTTGCCAGCCAACTGCGATACCAGAGGCTTGAGCAACTGTTCCTCTCGTACTAAGTTGCCCTACTGTCACCGTACTAATAATAAGTAGGGTAAAACTAACCTGTCTCACGACGGTCTAAACCCAGCTCACGTTCCCTATTAGCGGGTGAACAATCCGACATTTTGAGACTTCTGCGTCTCAATGATAGGAAGAGCCGACATCGAAGGATCAAAAAGCAACGTCGCTATGAACGCTTGGCTGCCACAAGCCAGTTATCCCTGTGGTAACTTTTCTGTCACCTCTAGCCAGAACCATTCTGGACTTAAAGGATCGATAGGCCATGCTTTCGCAGTTCGTATTCGTACTGAAAATCAGAATCAAGCCGACTTTTTCCCTTTCAATCAACAAGAGATTTCTGTTCTCTTTGAGTCAACCTTAGGGCATCTGCGTTGCAGTTTAGCAGATGTGCCGCCCCAGCCAAACTTCTCATCTGACTATGTCCTCTGATAGGATCGAATGACAAGCACACTTTACACAAGAACATCTTAAAAGAAGCCTCCTTTTAACAGAGTAAGTAGAGCGACATTGGGGGTCGTGGTATTTCAAGACCGTGGCAAGCCACTCCCACGTATGCTATACCCCCCAAGTCATTCCACGATGTCAGACTAGAGTCAAGCTCAACAGGGTCTTCTTTCCCCGCTTATTTCGCCAAGCCCGTTCCCTTGGCTGTGGTTTCGCTAGATGGCGGATGGGGACAGTAGGAATCTCGTTGATCCATTCATGCGCGTCATTAATTAGACGACGAGGCATTTGGCTACCTTAAGAGAGTCATAGTTACTCCCGCCGTTTACCCGCGCTTAGACGAATTTCATCGCAATGACATTCAGAGCACTGGGCAGAAATCACATTGCGTGGAAAGCTTTACAGCCTATCGCAATGCTTTGTTTTAATTAAACAGTCAGATTCCTCTTGTTCACACCAGTTCTGAGACGACCAAAGTATGACGGACAAGGTAACCCATTTCGATCATTCTCACCACTCACACCTTTCAGTGTTCGAAGATTTTGAACAGTCGTGTCCGTCACGGTCCTCAGAGCCAATCCTTTTTCCGAAGGTACGGATCTAATTTGCCGACTTCCCTCATCCACCTTATTCTATCTAAGCAGAGGTTTCTAACCTAGGAGATCTGATGCGGTTTACGGTACGGATTGCCACATGCACTGATTTCAACTGACTTTTCAAAGACCGTTGGAAGCGTACCGGGTACCTGCCATAAGGCAAATACTATTTTTAGTATATAATCTTTCTCCGGGGAAACCGATTCGAGAGACTTTACTAATTAAAGAGCAAAGGGAACGCTCTCCGGAACAACCACCGGCAAATCAATTATCTCTCGTGTCACCACAAGTGCTTGTGCAAGTAAAGGAATTAGGGCCTCTTTCCTTTCAAGAACTTCGATAAACGAAAATCCTAACCATCACGGTTTTCCTTTAGGACCGACTAACTCGAGGACAAATTCTGCTCACTCGAAACCCTTATCCACTTCGGTCGTCGCAATTCACATACGACTAATTGCTACTAACACCAAGATCTGCACTAACTACAGCTCAAGCTCAGTTCACACTGAAGCCTTCCACGCTATAGCCACGCCCTCCTACACAACACGAGAGTTTACGCGCCGATTCGGTATCGGTCATCTGCTTCAGCGTCATCCATTTTCAGGGCTGGTTCATTCGGCAGGTGAGTTGTTACACACTCCTTAGCGGGTTTCAACTTCCATGACCACCGCCCTGCTGTTTCAATGAACCAACACCTTTTATGGTATCTCATCAGCAAACGTTTGACACCTTAACCGAATGTTAGGAGCATCCCTCATCGCCAGTTCTGCTTACCAAAACTGGCCCACTAAGAAGTAACATTAATATCTTTCGTTAAATAAACCAACAACCGATACAGACCCATTTAAAGTTTGAGAATAGGTTGAGAACAAGTGTCACCAAATCCTCTAATCATTAGCTTTACCGAATCTAACTGCAGCACTTCTTGCTATCCTGAGGGAAACTTCGGAGGGAACCAGCTACTAGATGGTTCGATTAGTCTTTCGCCCCTATGCCGAAGTTCGACGAACGATTTGCACGTCAGTATCGCTACGAGCTTCCACCAGGGTTTCCCCTGGCTTCACTCAACTCAGGTATAGATCACTATCTTTCGGGTCTAATCAATTATGCTAGAGCACGAACATAAAGTCCGGCCGCTGTAGCAAAATTTCACAGCTACTGCTTTCACTTCGTGTCAAGAATTTGATCCTTACACTCGCACAATTGACTAACTCCTTGGTCCGTGTTTCAAGACGGGTCGAGTACACACGCAACAACTCGTAACCTCGACAGGCTACAAAAGAATGAATCGCATAACACGATTAGCGGCATGAAGCACTCGCTTCCCACTCAACGATTTCAAGTCTTTTAGCTCTCCTTACGAAGTGCTTTTCAACTTTCCCTCAAGGTACTTGTTTACTATCGGTCTCTGCACATTACATAGCCAGTGATGGAGATTACCACCATTTTTGCGCTTCACTCTCAAGAAGCGTGACTCACTTAAGGACAAACGCAGTGGGAACCCACACGCCAAAAAGGACTATCACCTTCATCGGTACGCAACTCATTGCGATTTGGCATATATCCCCCCACTGGTTTGCCCGAAGACACACAACACTACCTAAAAGGCAGTTTCATGTCCTGGGCTAATCCCTTTTCGCTCGCCGCTAATAGGGGAGTCCCTGTTGGTTTACTTTCCTCCGCTTAATAATATGCTTAAATTCAGCGGGTTGCTTTTGTCAAACTCTGGATAGATTTTCTTAGCTGATACGAATCTTATGAAGCTCTCGCACAACCAAAAAGTTTGTTGGTAACCGTTTCAGTCACCCGAAGCTCAGCTGCCCTTACGCAGATGTCGAAACGATCTCTCACAAAGTTGACAATACTCACCTCTGTAGGCGAGTACATGTGCGTTCAGATGATAATTAGTCATGAAGAGGGCGCTTCATAATCACTTTCGCGGTTTGCTGCGTCCTTCCTCAAGTACAGAGCCAAGTTATCCATCGTTGAAGCTTTGAATTTTTGAAATTACGGAATTACATGACACGAAGAGTTTTGGGACAGGTTACTGGTAGAGTAAACAAGAATGATCCATCCGCAGGTTCACCTACGGATACCGTGTTACGACTTCTTCATCCTCTAGATGATAAGGCTCACGCTACTTTCCTGCGTAGTTTCGTTAGGAACTGCTGGTCCGTAGAATTTGCCGGATCATCCAATCGGTTGAAGCGACGGGCGGTGTGTACAAAGGGCAGGGACGCAATCAGCACAAAATTATGATTTGCGCTTACTAGGAATTCCTCGTTCATGACCAACAATTGCAATGGTCAATCCCTATCACGACATAAACTACGAAGATTATCCACTCCCGACGGAGAAGACTAGCTCGCTGATTATGTCATTGTAGCGCACGTGCAGCCCAGGCCATCTAAGGGCATCACAGACCTGTTATAGGCTCGAACTTCCTTGAGATAGAATCCGAATGTCCCTCTAAGAAGCAGGGGTCGCGAAACCGCGAACTGCTAGTTAGCAGGTCAAGGTCTCGTCCGTTATCGGAATTAACCAGACAAGTCATCTCACCGACTAAGAACGGCGATGACTACCACCCATAGAATCGAGAAAGATCTCTTCATCTGTCAATCATGATTATGTCCGGGCCTGGTAAGGTTCCCCGCGTTGAGTCGAATTAAGCCGCAGGCTCCACTCCTGGTGGTGCCCTTCCGTCAATTCCTTTAAGTTTCAGCCTTGCGACCATACTCCCCCAGGGCCCAGAGACTTAGATTTTTCGTAGAGTTCCGAGGGAGATTGGTAACTCTCAGATATAGTGGATGTTTATGTTGATAGAGGTATATAATGTTTGATAATTTGTTGATTAATAGGAAAACTAGAAATGCTTTGACTTGTTTGTTTTGGAGTTTAGAATTTAATTTGGAAGTAAAATGAGAATGTTATTATATTAAAAGTTTAGAAAAAAGTGAAAAGTTATATGTTATTAATGCTAGTAGTTAAGTAATTTGCTTGAGACTAATTTATAAGTAATTGAAGTTAGTTGACGTGGCGGCAGCGTGCCAGTTCCTTGAACGCGGCGGCGCCGCCGAGCGGGTGGGCGTGGGCGGCGCCGATGAAGCGGCCGGGATAATCGCGCTCGGCCTTTTTCGCCTTGTCGTTGACGAGGCGCGAAGTGTCGAGATCGGCGCACATGCCGGCGGCGCTGGTCAGCCAGGCGGCGTCGATGCCGGCGACATCCATCATCCGCACGTGCTCGTCGAGATCGTAGAGCAGGGAATGGATCGTATAGCTCGGCGCGCCCGAGGCGTCGTAGTTGAGGATCAGGCGGTCGCCCGGGTCCTGCTTGATCAGTTCGCGCGGCGTGAAATGGTGCTGGAAATCGACGATCATGCGGGCGGTCCTCTGCGTATTGCGGCCTCCTTGTAGCCCGGATTGCGCACAGCGCAATCCGGGTACGGGCCCGCAACGCCGCCCCTGGGTTTCGCTACCGCTCAACCCAGGCTACAACTAGGCCCATGTCCAATTTCATGTCCCATTTCGCGGTCCCGGTCGCCATCGGCGCGGTCGCGGTCGTGCTGCTGCTCGGCCTCTACAACATGATGCGCGGCGGCTCTGCCAACACCTCGCAGAAGCTGATGCGGCTGCGCGTGCTGCTGCAATTCATCGCCATCATCGTCATCATGGCCACGCTCTGGTTCATGTCGAAGTGACCGATGGTCAAGCTCAACAAGATCTATACCCGCACCGGCGATGACGGCACGCACCGGGCTCGGCTCCGGCGAGCGGCGCAAGAAATACGATCTGCGCGTCGCCGCCTACGGCACGCTCGACGAAGCCAATGCGGCGATCGGCATGGCGCGGCTGCATGCCGACGTCACGCTCGATGCCGCGCTGTCGCGCATCCAGAACGATCTGTTCGACGTCGGCGCCGATCTGTGCACGCCCGGCAAGGGCAGGGGGCCGGATGGCGCGCGGCTGACGGTGACGCAGGCGCAAGTCGATTGGCTGGAAAGCGAAATCGACCGGCTCAATGACGCGCTTGCGCCATTAAAGTCCTTCGTGCTGCCGGGCGGCAGTCCGGCGGCAGCCTATCTGCATCTCGCCCGCACCATCTGCCGGCGCGCCGAGCGGCTGATCGCCGAGCTCAAGGACAAGCCGGGCGAGAGCGTTGGCGCCGAGGTGCTGCAATACGTCAACCGCCTGTCCGATTTTCTTTTTGTCGCCGGCCGTTATGCCAATGACAAAGGCGCGCGCGACGTGCTTTGGCAGCCGGGCCAAAATCGCTGACAGCTTAGGGGGCAAGCCATGGTCATGCCGTTATGGGATCACAGTCCGTTCAAATGGCCGAAGCCGCCTTACGTGATGTGGGCTTTGATCATCATCAACTTTGCGGTGTTCTTCATCGAGGCGGGCTTCTGGCCCGACGAGATGGACGCAGCTCGATCAGCTGGCCGGGTTGGTTCCCGCGGCCCTCACCGGAAGCGCGCCGGCCGCAGGGCTGCCGGCGGTGCTCACGCTCATCACCTGCACGTTCGTGCATGGCAATTTCATGCACGTGTTCGGCAACATGATCTTCTTGTTCGTGTTCGGCGATGACATCGAGGAGGCGCTCGGGCACTGGCGCTTCCTTGGCTTCTATCTGGCCTGCGGCATCGGCTCGGGCCTTGCTTTTGTCTTGAGCGATCCGAGCTCGACGACCGGACTGATCGGCGCTTCGGGCGCCGTTTCCGGCGTCATCGCCGCGTATCTGCTGTTCCGGCCATGCGCCAAGGTGACATGCCTGCTCGGCATGATCCCGCTTCGGCTGCGGGCCTTTTGGATCATCTGCGGCTGGGCGATCTGGCAGTTCATCGACGCCGCGAGCCGCACCGACGACGGCATCGCCTATTGGGCGCATGTCGGCGGTTTGATCACCGGGGCGGTCCTGTTCATGGTGATACGGCCGCCCGGCATTGCACTGTTTGATTGCACGCATTCCGAGCCGGTCCCGGCCGGCGGCGCGACCGCACCGCCGCATTGACCGGCGTTGACCGCAGCGGCTTCGGCCGGTAGGTTCCCGCACCGCAGCATTGCCGCTTCCGCTGTAAGCGGCCAATGGCAGCGGAAAACAGCTAAAACCGCCATCGCCAGCTAAGTCTTTAAGCGCCATGAAAATTCTCGTGCCCGTGAAGCGGGCGGTCGACAAGGACGTGAAAATCCGCGTCAAGGCAGACGGCTCCGGCGTCGAGCTCGGCAACGTCAAAATGTCGATGAATCCGTTCGACGAGATCGCGGTCGAGGAAGCGATCCGGCTCAAGGAAGCAGGCCAAGGCCACCGAGATCGTCTGCGCTTCGATCGGGCCGCAGCAGGCGGCCGAGACCATCCGCACCGCACTCGCCATGGGCGCCGACCGCGGCATCCTGGTGAAGACCGACGGTGCCGCCGTCGAGCCTTTGGCGGTGGCAAAAATCCTCAAAGCCATCGCCGATGCCGAGCAACCCGGCCTCATCATTCTCGGCAAGCAGGCGATCGACGACGACTGCAATCAGACCGGCCAGATGCTGGCGGCGCTGCTCGGCTGGCCGCAGGGTACATTCGCCTCAAAAGTCGTGCTCGACGGCGACGCCATCATGGTGACGCGCGAGGTCGACGGCGGCTTGCAGACGGTGAAGCTGAAAATGCCGGCCATCGTCACCACCGACCTGCGCCTGAACGAGCCGCGCTATGCCTCGCTGCCCAACATCATGAAGGCGAAGAAGAAGCCGATCGACGAGAAGACCGCGGCCGATTACGGCGTCGACACCAAGCCGCGGCTCGAAGTGGTCAAGACCACCGAGCCGCCGGTGCGCAAGTCCGGCGTCAAGGTCAAGACCGTCGCTGAATTGATCGACAAATTGAAGAACGAAGCGGGGGCGATCTGATGCCGACGCTTCTTCTTGCCGAGCACGACAATAAATCGCTCAAGGACGCGACCAACAAGGCGCTGACGGTCGCCAAGGCAATCGGCGGCGAAGTGCACGTGCTGGTCGCCGGCTCCGGCTGCAAAGCGGTGGCGGACGCCGCCGCCAAGCTCGACGGCGTGACCAAGGTGTTGCTCGCGGATGCGCCGGCTTACGACCACATGCTGGCCGAGCCGGTGGCAGCGCTGATCGTCGCGCTCGCCGGCCCTTACGAAACCATCATGGCGGCGGCGACAACGAGCGGAAAGAACATCATGCCGCGCGTCGCGGCGCTGCTCGATGTCATGCAGATCTCCGACGTCATCAAGGTCGTGGCGCCGGACACTTTCGAGCGGCCGATCTATGCCGGCAACGCCATCCAGACCGTGCGCTCGCACGATGCCAAGAAAGTGATCACGGTGCGCACGGCGGCGTTCCAGGCGGCCGGCGAGGGCGGCTCGGCAACCATCGAGACCGCTGCCGCTGCGGCCGATCCGGGCATTTCCGGCTTCGTCGGCGAGGAGCTGTCGAAATCGGAGCGGCCGGAATTGACCTCGGCCAAGATCATCATTTCCGGCGGCCGGGCGATGCAAAGCCGCGACAACTTCACCAAATACATAGAACCGGTGGCGGATAAGCTCGGTGCCGCGGTCGGCGCGTCGCGCGCCGCGGTCGATGCCGGCTACGCGCCGAACGACTGGCAGGTCGGCCAGACCGGCAAAGTGGTGGCGCCGGACCTTTATATCGCCGTCGGCATTTCCGGCGCCATTCAGCATCTCGCCGGCATGAAGGATTCGAAAGTCATTGTCGCGATCAACAAGGATGAGGAAGCGCCGATCTTTCAGGTCGCAGATTATGGATTGGTGGCTGATCTTTATTCCGCCTTGCCGGAGCTCGCCAGCGAGCTCGACAAAGTCAAACGCTGACCGCGGCCGCACCGGCAATAACAAGGTGTGGCTGGGGATATCTGAGGTGAGATAAGATGGTCGAGGTCAAGGAACGGCCCAAAGAACGCAGCCGCAGCGAGCGGACGGAAGCAATGACCATTCGCAAGATCGGCATTATCGGCGCCGGCCAGATGGGCAACGGCATTGCGCACGTTTGCGCGCTGTCGGGCTTTCACGTCCTGCTCAACGACGTCGCGCCCGACCGCATCACCGAGGGCCTCGCCACCATCAACGGCAACCTGGCGCGCCAGGTCAGCCGCCAGCGCATCAGCGACGAGCAGCGCCAGGCGGCGATCAAGCGCATCGCAGCGGCCGAGACGCTCGAGGAACTCGGCGATTGCGATCTGGTGATCGAGGCCGCGACCGAGGCGGAAGCGGTCAAGCGCAACATCTTCGCCGCGCTCTGTCCGGTGCTCAAACCTGAAACCATCGTCGGCACCAATACGTCGTCGATCTCGATCACGCGGCTCGCCGCCTCGACCGACCGGCCGGAGCGCTTCATCGGCATTCACTTCATGAACCCGGTGCCGTTGATGGAGCTGGTCGAAGTGATCCGCGGCATCGCCACCGACGACGCCACGTTCGAGGCGACCAAGCAATTCATCGGCAAGCTCGGCAAGCTGATCGCGGTGTCCGAGGATTTTCCCGCCTTCATCGTCAACCGCATCCTGCTGCCGATGATCAACGAGGCGATCTACACGCTCTACGAAGGCGTCGGCAATGTCGAGGCGATCGACACCGCGATGCGGCTCGGCGCCCATCACCCGATGGGGCCGCTCGAGCTCGCCGACTTCATCGGGCTCGACACCTGTCTGTCGGTGATGCAGGTGCTGCACGAGGGCTTGGCGGACTCCAAATACCGGCCGTGTCCGCTGCTCGTGAAATACGTCGAGGCCGGCTGGCTCGGCCGCAAGGCGCAGCGCGGCTTCTACGACTACCGCGGCGAGAAGCCGGTACCGACGCGCTGATTTTCCACTGCAAATTGCGAAAGTATTTTTGTGGATGAGCGCGCCTCGGCGCTCTCGTTCCGCGTCGCGGCATTTATAACAGTTTTGTGAATGCTGTAGCGTTTCGTCGAGTCAGTGCAATCGTGTCAGCCGCAAAAGAGCAGCCGGTCGCGTTCGATATCGAGCGCGTAGCCGCCGCGGCGCATCATGTGATTGCGCGGGCAGAGCCCGGCAAGCTCGGGCATGTCAGGCTTGGCACCATCCTGTGGTACGCCGACATCGAGCATTACCGCTCTACCGGGACATCGATCACCGGGCTGACGCAATATCGGCGCACGCCCCAAGGTCCGTTTGCGGTGGAGATTACAAAATCCGTCGGCTGGCTGGTCCGGCGCGGCAAGGTCGGCGAGCCGGCCGTCGAAGTCGGCGGTCATGTACGGCGCGAAATGATCAGCCTGCAGGAGCCGGATTCTTCCGCGCTGAATGCGCTACAGGTCGGCATCCTCGATCAAATGACAAACGTTGTCGTGCCGCTGACGGCCAGCCGTTTGATGCAAATGATCCACTCCGACCGGCTATGGCAGGAGACCAAGCCGGACGACGCGATGGTGGTCGCCACGGGGTCGATCGTCACGCGCTCGTCGCACCTCGTTGCGCAATCCGGGCGCCCTGAGGCTGAAACGCACGGCATATGAGCGACAGACGACGGGCGAAACCGATCCGTCGTCTGTCATCCGTGCGCGTCTGCTTACGCCGCGGCCGCCGGCATTTGCGGCGCGGTCTCGCGCCAGCACGGCAGCGCCGCGACGCGGTCGAACCAGCCGCGCAGGTTCGCATAGGGGCCGAGCGGCATCTCCGCCTCTTTGGCATAAAGCAGCGGCGCCGCGACGGCGAAGTCGGCGATCGTCACATCCTTGCCGACCAGATACGGCTGTTTGGCGAGATGCGCGTCGAGCATTTTCGCCTCTTTGTTGAAGGCCTCGATGCCCTTGGCGATGGCGGCTTCGTCGGGCGGACCGAGGTTCAATATCTTCTTCACCAGGCGCTGGAACGTCAGCGGCTGGCACGCCTCGGCGCCCCAATGGGCGAGTTGCCAGAATTGCCAGTGCGCGATGTCGGCGCGCGTTCGCGCATCGTTCGGCCACAGCGAATTCGCGCTTTTGCCGGCGATATATTGCAGGATCGCATTCGACTCCCACAGCTTGAAATCGCCGTCGACCAGCGTCGGCGTGCGCCCGGTCGGGTTGAGCGCCAGATAAGCCGGGGCATATTGCGCGCCCTTGCTCAGATCGATCAATTCCAGTTCGAGCGGCACGCCGAGATGGGCGGCAAGCGCCCGCACCTTCCAGGTGTTGGGCGAGGGCGGAAAGCCATAGAGCTTCATGGTCAACTCCTACTTGGTTGAAGGAACTTGGTTGAACGGAATTCTAGTCGCAGCACGACGCCGCAGAACTTTTCGGCTGCTCGTACTGCGCTCTCGGATTGACCGCGGCGCCGTCATAGCGGTCGTGGTGGCGCACCCAGGCCATCGGCCAGGCCAAACCTTCCTCGTCGCGGCCCTTCGGTGCCAGGTCGAGCATGTGATAGGTGCCGATCAGCATATCGAGGCCGCGGCCGTAGCTCGAATAGGTGTGGAAGATCTCGCCGTTCTCGTTTTTGTAGAACACGCTGGCGCCCGGGCGCTCTTCGCTCGGAAACGTCGTCATTTCGTAATTGTACATCGCCTTGCCGCTGGCCTTTTCCTCGGGCGTCGCGGAGACGTGATAGTCGTAGTTGAAATCGTTGCCGAACGACGACACCCATTTGAAGTGCCAGCCCATGCGCGCCTTGAACTTTTCGATCTGCGGCAACGGCGCGCGCGACACGACGACGAACGTGACATCGCGCTGCGCCAGATGGGTCACCGTGCCGTCGAAATGATCGGCCAGCAGCGAGCAGCTCGGGCAGCCGGCTTCCCAGTCGGGGCCGAGCATGAAGTGATAGACGATCAGCTGGCTCTTGCCGCCGAACAGGTCGGCCAGCGTTTCTTTGCCGTTCGGCCCGTCGAACACGTAAGTCTTGTCGACTTTCACCCACGGCAGTTCGCGCCGTTTTTTGCTCAGCGCATCGCGCGCGCGCGAAAACGCCTTTTCCTCGGCGAGATGCGCCTTGCGCGCGGCGAGCCATTCGTCCTGGGAGACGATGCGATGCGGTTCCATGGTCTGTCTCCTCGATGCTACTGCGCGACCGGCGTCATCCAGCCAATGCCGGCGCCGTCGGGCTGCATCAGGATGGCGATGCGGCCGACGCCGGGCACGTCGAACGCGGGCTTCATCAGTTTGGCGCCGGCCTTGACCGCCTTGGCCACGCGGGCGTCGACGTCGTCGACCGCGATATAGGACATCCAGCTTTCCGGCGCCGGACCGAATTCCGGCGCGCTGATGTCCAAAATGCCGCCGACCGGCTCGCCGTCCATCATGGCAAGCCAATAGGTGCCGCCGCCGCCGGGCATCGGCATGCCGTCGTAGTTCCAGCCCAGCGTGTCGGCATAGAACTTCTTCGCGCCCTCAACGTCGCGTGTCATCAGTTCGTTCCAGTAAAACGTGCCGTGCGATCCGCGCATGATCTACTCCACTGTTTTGCGTTGACGTTTCGCTCATTGTGCCAAGACTTTATTGTGCCAGGACTTTGTGTCGCTCAGGCGAACAGCTTTTCCATCTTGTCCATGGCGCCGTTCCAGCCGCCCTGATGGCGATCGCGGGCGTCGTCGTCGAAGAACTGCTCGTGGGTGAGCGTCAGCAATGTGCCGTCGCCGTCAGGCTTGAGCAGCACCGTCACCAGCGATTCACGCTCGGGCGACGTTTTCCAGGCCCAGGTGAAAACCAGCTTCTCGTTCGCAATGACCTCGCGATAGACACCGCTGACATCGTGCTCCTCGCCGCTCGGCGCCCGCATCACCCAGCGATAACGACCGCCGGTGCGCGGATCGCTTTCGACGTGCGCCGCCTTCATCTCGCCGGGTCCCATCCAAAGCTTTACTTTTTCCGGGTCGATCCACGCGGCGAAGACTTTGGCCGGCGGTGCGTTGAGGCGGCGCTTGATGGTGAGGCTCGGTTTTGTGGCGGTTTGGGTGGCCATGTTCTTTCCTTCTGCGAAAAAGATTTTTCTTCCTCCAGGAATGCGGCGAGACGGTCGAGCCGCTCGGACCAGAACTTTTGATAGCGATTGAGCCACTCGAACGCGTCGCGCATCGGCTCGGCGTCGAGGCGGCAGGCGACGACGCGCCCGGTTTTGGTGCGCGCCACCAGGCCGGCATCCGACAACACGTCGAGATGCTTCATGATCGCCGGCAGCGACACCGGAAACGGCGCGGCCAGCGCGCTCACCGAAATGTCCGGCTCTGCGGCAAGCCGCATCACCAGCGCGCGCCGCGTCGGGTCCGCAAGCGCGGCGAACGTGCGATCGAGGGGTGCGCTTTGAAGGTTAACCATTTGGTTTAGTATAGGAGCGACGGCGGCCCTGTCAAGCGGCCGATCGCGCTATATTTCCCCGCTCATCCCGCTCAAGCTACTTCAAAGGCGCGGTGCCGCCGCATACGTCATCCCGAACACGAGATTGTTATGAACGATTTGCCGACAAGCCCCGAGCAGCGCATCACCGTGAGGGCGCTTTTGCTTGGCGACCGGATCGAGACCGCGGGATTGGAACGCAGCGACGTATTGTCGACGCTGCCTTTGGCGTTCCGCGCCGGAGCGAAGGGAATTGTCGCCTTGTTCCGCTATGGTGTCGCCGTCCTTGTCGGCATGTCGCCGCTCGAAGAGGACGAGGTCATACGCCGGCTGGACGGTCGCATCGTCGGTCCGATACAGCCACGCGAAGAGGAAATCGTTCAAATCGAAATCGCGCCGGACAAGGACGAACTGCTCACGCCATCAGGTATCATCGTTCTCAAGGCGCTGACGATCGAACATACGCTTCTGATCGCGGATGCGCTCGCCACCAGCGTGGTCTTGGCGCACGACGAAAAAAATGTGGCCAAGGTTTTCGACGTGATTCAACCGATTGCCCAGGAGCTGGCGCAACATGGGCGTCCGCCCGGCGGCCGTCGTGCAATCCTGAAACACATCGGCAATGCACTGCTTGTTCAACATCGCGTTTCCGGTCTCGTCGCCGTGGCGGAAAAGCCCGACGTGTTGTGGGAACGGCCGGTTCTGGAGCGCTTTTACGCCCGACTCGAAGACGAATATGAATTGAAGGAACGCGCCGACGTCTTGACCCGCAAGCTCACCGTGATCTCCGATTCCGCCAAGGCGTTCGCCGACATCATCGATACCGAGCGATCTTTGCGGTTGGAGATGATCATCGTCGTGCTCATCGTCGTTGAGATCGTCATCGCCGGAATTCAGTTACTGGTGCGCTAGGTGCCCGAAGTGCCGGACGAACGTTACCCGGTTTAAACGGCGCGATTCAGGGCTCGATGACGGGATTCATATGTTTTTAAGATTGGAGGCCATAATCAGCGGGACCATCGAAGTACTGCGTCATGGACCCGACCAGCCTCATCACCGCGCTCATGGGCGCCCAGACCGGCATGATGCAGCTTGCCGTCGCGGCGCGCCTTATGCGCATGAACGCGGATCAGGGCGCCGCGGTGGTAAAGCTGATCGACGCCGCGCAGCAGAATATCGATCCGCTCGCCAATGTCGCCGCCGGTATCGGAACGAATTTGAACGTCAGCGCGTAACGGCGCCTTTATCGTCGGCAATCGCCGCGCTCACCAATTTCACGCCGTCGTCGCTCGCCCATTCGGCCGGGCCCGCCATGTTGCCGATCTCGCAGCCGGAGCGGTCGATCAAGAGTGTCGTCGGCATGCCGAAGGCCTTGCCGGCGGTTTTCAGATCCTCGAACACGTGGGCGCTCGGATCGGAAAAATAAGCCAGCCGCGTGATGCCGACGTCTTTGAGGAAAGTGAGCGGCTTTTGCGGGTCGCGGGTGTCGATATTGACGGCGACCACTTCGAAACCCGGCCCGCCGAGCTTGCCTTGCAGCGCGTCGAGCGTCGGCATTTCCTTGCGGCAGGGCACGCACCAGGTCGCCCACAGGTTCAAAAGCACGGTGCGGCCGCGCCAGTCTTTCAGGGTGCGGTCGCGGCCGGCCGCGTCCTTGAAGGCCAGATCGGGGACCAGAAAGCCCGTATGCGCCATGCTCAATGCCGCGACCTCGCCATGGACCAGCGGGGCGAGCCGCGCCGCGGTTTGCACCGCCGGCTGGCAGGCCGCATCGCCCGGATTGCTTCGCAGACGGCCAATCCCGTATACCCCCGCCAGCACGGCGAGCGTCCCGCACAGCGCCCAGGCGGTGGCGGCGATCAAGCGGCGGCGGCGTACCTTGTGATACGGCTCGGCAGGCGACTCGGACATTGTCGATAAAACCTCGGGACCTCGGCGCAACCTTTATGAGCGATCTGTCATGAGCAACAAAATGTGGGGCGGACGGTTCGGCGCCAAACCCGACCCTCTGATGGAGTATTTCAACGCCTCCATCGATTTCGACTGGTCCCTCTACCCGCAAGATATCGCGGCGAGCAAGGCCCATGCGGCGATGCTCGCCAAAAAGGGCATCATCACGGCGCAAGATGCAAAGAAGATCGCTCACGGTCTAGACACGATCCTGTCAGAGATCAGGGCGAGCAAGTTCGCCTTCAAGAGCGCGCTCGAAGACATCCATATGAACGTCGAGAGCCGGCTCGCCGAGCTGATCGGGCCGGCGGCCGGGCGGCTGCACACCGCGCGCTCGCGCAACGATCAGGTCGCGACCGACTTCCGGCTCTGGGTGCGCGACTCGATCGACGGTTTTGATGCCGCGCTCGCCGGTTATCAACGCGCGCTCGCCGAGAAGGCGCTGCAATATGCCGACACGGTGATGCCGGGCTTCACCCATCTGCAGCCGGCGCAGCCGGTGACCTTCGGCCATCATCTGCTCGCCTATGTCGAGATGGCGGCGCGCGACCGCGGCCGGTTCGCCGATGCGCGGGCGCGGCTCAACGAAAGTCCGCTCGGCGCCGCCGCGCTGGCCGGCACTTCTTTCCCGATCGACCGCGGCATGACCGCGAAGGCGCTCGGCTTTGCGCGGCCGATGGCGAACTCGCTCGACGCCGTCGCCGACCGCGATTTCGTGCTGGAAACGCTGTCGGCCTGCGCCATCGCCATCGTGCATCTGTCGCGGTTCGCCGAAGAGATCGTGATCTGGTCGTCGCCGCTCTTTGGCTTCCTGCGGCTGTCCGACCGGTTCACCACCGGCTCCTCGATCATGCCGCAAAAGCGCAACCCGGACGCGGCCGAGCTTATTCGCGCCAAGACCGGCCGGGTCGTCGGCGCGCTCACTGGGTTGCTGGTGGTGATGAAGGGATTGCCGCTCGCCTATCAGAAGGACATGCAGGAGGACAAGGAAGGCACCATCGACGCCTTCGGCACGCTGTCGCAGTCGATCGCCGTCATGACCAAAATGGTGCGCGACATGACGCCCGATGTCGCGGCGATGGCCAACGCGGCGGGCGCCGGCTATTCCACCGCCACCGATCTCGCCGACTGGCTGGTGCGGACGCTGAAACTGCCGTTTCGCGACGCCCATCACGTCACCGGCCGGATCGTCGCCGCGGCGGCGGAGGCCGGGGTGGCGCTCGACAAGCTGCCGCTCAAAGCCATGCAGGCGGTGGAGCCGCGCATCACCAAGGCGGTTTACGGCGTGCTGTCGGTCGACAAGTCGGTGACGAGCCGCAAGGCTTACGGCGGCACGGCGCCGCAAAACGTGCGGGCGCAGGCCAAACGCTGGCTCAAACTGTTGAAAAAGCGGCCGTAAACGGCCTGGTAAAGGCTCTGGCAACAGGTTGCCGACACAATGTCGCCGCCGCGATCTGGTTTGCTATGCTGGGTTCGAGCGTGCGTCGGGGGAGAGGCCTTTGGCCCGTTATCGTTTGAGCGTCGGTGTTGCGCTTGCCGCGGCCGTTGCGGCCGCGCTGTCGCTTGCCGCGTGCGGGCGCAAGGGCGAGCTCGAATTGCCGCCGGGTCCGGCGACCCAGCCGCCAGTCGCCGCCGCGCCGATGGCGCCGTCATCGTTCATGCCAAGCTACGGCGGGCCCAGCGCGCCGGCGACGCAGCAGCAGGAAGATGCCGTCGCCGCGAAAAACGGCTTCGATTCCCGCGGCAATCCGGTGGCCGCCCCGAGCGCGAAAAAATCGTTCATCCTCGATCCGATCCTGCAATAGTTTTTCACGCGCGGCTCAGACGGTGTTTCGGGCCGTAGCGAACATCGCAATCACGCGCTAAACACGTCCCATGCACCACTTCGACTATCGCAACGGCGTGCTGCACGCCGAAGGGGTCAATCTCATCGCGCTGGCGGAAGCCGTCGGCACGCCGTTCTATTGCTATGCGAGCGCGACGCTTGGAGCGGCACTACAACGTGTTCGCCGGCGCGTTCGCCGACGTCGACGCGCTGGTCTGCTACGCCATGAAGGCGAATTCCAACCAGGCCGTGATCGCGACGCTGGCAAAGCTCGGCGCCGGCGCCGACGTGGTCTCCGGCGGCGAATTGCTGCGCGCCCGCGCCGCCGGAATTCCGCCGCACAAGATCATGTTCTCCGGCGTCGGCAAGACCGCGCGCGAGCTGGCGCAAGCGGTCGACGAAGGCATCCTTTGCGTCAACGTCGAATCCGAAGCCGAGCTCGAACTGCTTGCCGCCATCGCCGCGGCCAAGGGCCGCTCGATCGATATTTCGATCCGCGTCAATCCCGACGTCGATCCGAAAACCCACGCCAAGATCGCAACCGGCAAGGCGGAGAACAAATTCGGCATTCCGATCAGCCGCGCCCGCGACGTCTATGCCCGCGCCGCCAAGCTCAAGGGCGTGCGCATCGCCGGCGTCGACATGCATATCGGCAGCCAGATCGTCGAGCTCGATCCGTTCGGCGACGCGTTCGCGCTGCTCGCCGATTTCGTGCGCGAATTGCGCGCCGACGGCCACGCCATCAGCCATATCGATCTCGGCGGCGGCTTGGGCATTCCCTATCGCGAGGACAACGATCCGCCGCCCGATCCGGACGCCTATGCCAGGATCGTCAAAAACGCGACGCGCGGTCTCGGCTGCAAGCTGATCTTCGAGCCGGGCCGGCTCATCGTCGGCAATGCCGGCATCCTGGTGACGCGCGTGCTCTATGTGAAGCACGGCGAGGCCAAGACCTTTGTCATCGTCGATGCCGGCATGAACGATCTGGTCCGCCCGACGCTCTACGAGGCGCACCACGATATCCGCTTGGTCCGCGAGAGCGCGGTCGGGGCGCCGAGAATCATTGCCGACGTGGTCGGCCCGGTGTGCGAATCAGGCGATTTCCTCGCGCTCGATCGTTCGCTGCCCGCACCGCAGCCGGGCGAGCTCCTCGCCGTCATGACCGCCGGCGCCTATGGCGCGGTCCAGGCCGGCACCTACAACACCCGCGCTCTGGTCCCCGAAGTGCTTGTCCGGGCTAGCGAATGGGCCCTGGTGCGGCCGCGCGTGACGGCCGAGGAACTGATCGCGCTCGACCGCCTGCCGCCGTGGCTTTGAAGTCCTGGCTTTGAAATTGCATAACATTGTAGCGAGCGGGTTTTAGTGCCTTGAACCCGCCCTCATGTTACCCTGTTGTCATGCGGAATTGTCGCTGTGCAGAGCCCAGAATGACGGGACAAGTGTGACCGAAGCGACTTTGCCCAATGCCGGTCCGCAACCGCGGCCAGCGGAGGCGACCCGGGCGCTGCTCGAGGCGACGCTCAAGCGCGCGCGCTGGACGATTTTCTGGGAACGGCTGTGGCCGGCGTTGGCCTCGCTGGCGACGGCGATCGGGTTGTTCCTGGCGCTGTCCTGGCTCGGGCTATGGCTGTGGCTGCCGCCGCTCGGCCGCGCCGCCGCCGTGATCGCTTGCGCGGCGATCGCCATCGTCGCGGCGTTTCCGTTCGTGTTCGTGCGCATGCCCGGCGCCCGCGACGCGCTGAGCCGGCTCGACCGCGGCAGCGGGCTGCCGCATCGCCCGGCGACCGCGATCGCCGACGATCTCGCCGTCACGCCGAAAGATCCTTATTCGCTCGCGCTGTGGAATGCCCATGTCGAGCGCGCGCTCGATCGCTGCGCGGGCGCTGAAATCCGGCTGGCCGTCGCCGCGGGTGGCGCGGCGCGATCCTTACGCGCTGCGCGCGCTGGTTCTGATCGCCTGCGTCGCCACCTTCTTTGCCGCCGGCGGCGAGCGCTGGAAACGCATCACTGCCGCGTTCGACTGGCACGGCGTCGTATTGCCGGCGAATTTCCGCGTCGATGCCTGGGTCATTCCGCCGGCCTATACCGGCAAGCCGCCGCTGATCCTGCCCGGCATCCATCCCGGCGAGACGGCGGCACTGCAAACCAACGGCATCGTCGCCGTGCCGGTCAATTCGACGCTGGTGGTGCGCTCGACCGGCAAGGTCAGCCTCAACGTTTCCGGCATCGGCGGCGTCACGCCGGCGAAGGATGCGGTGAAGGCGCCGGCCGGCACCGACGAGCATCGCTTCGCCATCACCGCGACCGGCAGCGCCACCTTGCGCGGCGCCGGCGACGATCTGACCTGGGCGTTCAATGTCATCCCCGACAAGCCGCCGACCATCGAGCTGACCAAGGATCCCGAGCAGCAACGCCGCGGCTCGCTGCTGCTGTCCTACCGGCTCGAAGACGATTACGGGGTGACCGAGGCGCAGGCGACGTTTGCCCGCAAGAACGATGCCGACGCCGACGGCGAAGGCCCGCATCCATTGTTCGGGCCGCCCGATTTCCCGCTGATCCTGCCGCAGGCGCGCACCCGGGCCGGCGTCGCCCAAACCATCAAGGATTTGACCGATCATCCCTGGGCCGGCGCCGAAGTCGAGATGACGCTGGTCGCCCGCGACGAAGGCGGCAACGTCGGCAAGAGCGAGCCGTTCGCATTCCGCCTGCCCGAGCGCGTCTTCGTAAAGCCGCTGGCGCGGGCGCTGGTCGAGCAGCGCCGCAATCTCGCGCTTGATGCCAATGCGCGGCCGCTCGTTCTCACCGCGCTCGATGCGCTGGCGCTGGCGCCGGAGAAATTCACGCCCGAGGCCGGCACCTATCTCGGGCTGCGCAGCATTTACTGGTCGCTGGTGCGCGCCAAGACCGACGACGATCTGCGCGACGTGGCGGCGCGGCTGTGGTCGATGGCGGTGCAGCTCGAGGACGGCGACATTGCCGATGCGCAGGCCAATCTGCGCAACGCCGAGGAGGCGCTGCGCCAGGCGCTCGAGCGCGGCGCCAGCGACGAAGAGCTGAAAGCCCTGATGGATCAGCTGCGCGCGGCGATGGATCGCTTCATGCAGGCGATGGCCGAGCAACTGAAAAACGGTCAGCAGCTCGCCCGCCCGCTCGGCCCGAACCAGCGCATGCTCAGCCAGCGCGATCTGCAAAGCATGCTCGACCGGCTGGAGAATTTGGCGAAGAACGGCGCCCGCGACGCCGCCAAGCAGCTTTTGCAGCAGCTCCAGCAGATGATGGAGAATTTGCAGATGGCGTCGCCGGATATGAACGGCGACGATGGCGACGACATGATGTCGGCGCTCGACGAGCTCGGCGACATGATCCGCCAGCAGCAGGATTTGCGCGATCGCACGTTCCGCCAGGGCCAGGACCAGCGCCAGCAAGGCCAGCAGCGCGGCCAGCAATCGCGGCCCGGCCAGCCGGGGCAGCAGGGCAACAGCATGGGCGAGTTGCGCCAGGGCCAGCAGGCGCTGCGCGATCGCCTCAACCAATTGCTCGAAGAGTTGAAGAATCGGCTTCGGTCAGAACCAGGGCGGCCAGCAGGCAGGACAAGAGCAGATCTGGACCAGCTCGGCCGCGCCGGCGAGGCAATGGGCCAGGCCGAAGGCAGTCTCGGCCAGGGCAATCCCGACAGCGCGGTGGATTCGCAAGGCCGCGCGCTCGATGCCTTGCGCAAGGGCGCGCAGTCGCTGGCGCAATCCATGCAGCAGCAGATGGGGCAGGGCCCCGGGCAGACCGGCCGCGCCGGCCGGCTTGGCCAATCGCGCGCCGAGCAGGATACCGATCCGCTCGGCCGGCCGCTGCGCGGCCGCGACTACGGCGACGACTCCACCGTGCGGGTGCCGGGCGAGATCGACGTGCAGCGCGCCCGCCGCATCATCGAGGAACTGCGCAAGCGCTTCGGCGACATGGGCCGCCCCCAGGAAGAGCTCGATTACATCGAGCGCCTGCTGAAGGATTATTGAGCACCGTTATCCGTCATCCTGAGGTGGCCGCGTAGCGGCCCTCGAAGGATATCGGCCGAGGCGCCAACCGAAATCGGGCTTTCCCGATTTCGAAGCTTTTTAATGCCCAAGTCGGCTATAGCCGACTTGGGTGCCGTCGCCCTTCGAGGCTCGCTGCGCTCACACCTCAGGGTGACGGTTAGAACTTGAACAGTTCCTCTATTCGTACGTCTTCGAGATTATTCAACCGCGCCAGCAACTCCGTCCGCTGCGCCTCGGGAATGACTCCGGTCAGCTTGAGAAACTTCTGCTCGAGCCGCTCGCGCGACAGCGGCGACGTGGTGGTGCCTTCGAAATCGGTTTTCGCCATGCTCAATGTGCGGCCGTCTTTGAGCGCGATGTGCAGCCGGCACGCCATGTCGTTGTTGTTCGGACCTTCCTTGTTGTAGGGCCGCAGCGCGACGCGCTTGGCCAGTTCCAGGATCGCCGGGTTTTGGTTCGGCCCGTCGAGGAACGCCTGCGGATCGCCGGGGTCGCGGTACAAAGCCAGCGCCATCGTGAACGGCAGGCTGTACTGCGCCGTGGCCACGTCGCGCGGCGCCGGGTCGGCGTGGTGCGACAGCACCTTGTCGGAGACCTCGATGGTGATTGTGGCGACGTCCGCCGGCGTGAATTGATGCTGCGCCCGCAGCGCCAGCAAAGCCTGCACCGGCGATTGCGACGTGACGTGGCACGGAAACGTCTTGAAGGTGATGGTCAGCGTTTCCCAGCGTTCGCCCAAGCCGGCGGCGATGAGCGAAGCGTCGCCGTCGCGGGCATAGACGTCGAGCACGCCGAACTTGCCTTCGAGGATGACCTCGGGGCCCTCGAAGCCGCGCGCCGCAAGGTTCGCCGCCGTCACGCCGCCCTCCGCGGCGCGGCCCATGTGGATGCGTTTCACCATGCCGCCCTGGCCGGATTTCACGAACGCCAGAAGCCCTGAGCAGAACGAGCCGCCGATGCCCATCGCCATCGTCGTCTGCTGCGGCCGTCAGCTTCATGACCTTGCTGGCCGCGACCGCCGATCCGAACACGCCGGTGATTCCCGGCGCATGAAAGCCGAGCTTTTCGCTCGAGCTTTTTGCCGCAAGCGCGAAGCGGAACATGCATTCCAGGCCGGCGACGAAGGCGGTGATCAAATCCTTGCCGGACACCTTGGCTTCTTCGGCCGCAGCTAAAGCACCGGTCAGCACGGTGGCGCCGGGATGCACGCCGGTCGACGGCTGGCGCAGATTGTCGAACTCGAAGGCGTGCGCGAAGGCGCCGTTGGCAAAGGCCGCGCCCGGCGCGCTGGTGCGGCGAAAGCCTGAGTCGAGCATGGTCGAGCGGCCGGTCGCCGATGTGCTGGACGTAGTCGTCGACGATCCGGCTCCACGGCATCGTCGAGCCGAACAGCACGACGCCGACGGTATCGACGATGCAGGCCTTGGCGATGGCGACGGCCGGCGCCGGAATGTCTTCGTAGCGCAAGCCGGCCGCGAACTGCGCCAGCGCTTTGGTCTCACCCGCCATGATGTTTCCGCTTGTTCCGCGATTGCTTTGTGCCTTCGCATAATCTGCACGCGCGGTTGTGTAAACGAGTGCGCCTCGCACGCTGACTCAATTCCGTCATCCTGAGGTGGCCGCGAAGCGGCCCTCGAAGGATACGGCCGAGGTGCCCGGGCCGTGCATCCTTCGAGGCCCGCCTTTGGCGGGCGCCTCAGGATGACGGTGAACAAGAGGCATGTTCCGCGCACGTCCCAGCCATGGCGTCACCGCGTTGACACACGGGCCTAAGCGCCTAGATTAGGAGCATTCCGAGGGGTGCCCGCTGTTGGGCTGAGAAAAACCCTTTGAACCTGATCCGGGTCATGCCGGCGAAGGGACAGGACATGGCGATTTCCACATATCTTGCCAAGCTCATTGGGCCGATCTTCGTTGCGATCGGCATCGGCATGCTGGTGAATGGGGCGTTCTATCGCGACCTCATTACCGAGGCGCTGGCAAGCCACGTCTTGATCTATGTCTCCGGCGTGCTGTCGCTGCTCGCCGGTCTCGCCATCGTCATCGCGCACAATCGCTGGTCCGGCGGCTGGCCGGTCATCATCACCGTGCTCGGCTGGCTGATGGTGATCGGCGGCGTGATGCGGATCGTCCTGCCGCAGCTCGTGCAGACCGTCGCCGGGACCATCTATGCCGGGCGTGTCGCCATCACCGGCGTTGCGATCCTGTGCGTCGTGCTCGGCGGCTTTTTGAGCCTCAAAGGCTACTTCCAATAACCCCCAATCGGGAGCAAACAATGAACAAGCCACTTTCCGAAACCGATCTCGCCACGCCGAAGGTCACCACCGGCCCGATCGCGGGCTCGCGCAAGATCTTCTCGGTGCCCGACGCGGCGCCGGACCTGCGCGTGCCGCTGCGCGAGATTCCGCTCACGGAAGGTTCCGGCGAGGAGCCGGTGCGGGTCTACGATCCGTCCGGGCCTTACACCGACAACGATGTGGCGATCGACGTCGAGAAGGGTCTCAAGCGCGCGCGCATCGCGTGGGTCAAGGAACGCGGCGGCGTCGAGGAATATGACGGCCGGCCGATCAAGCCGGTCGATAACGGCAACGCCTCCGGCAAGCATCTGGCGCGCAATTTCCCCAATACGCCGCGCCCGCTGCGCGGGCTCGACGGCCATCCGGTGACGCAGCTCGAATGGGCGCGCAAGGGCGTCATCACCAAGGAAATGATCTATGTCGCCGAGCGCGAAAATCTCGGCCGCAAGAAGATGCTCGACGTCGCGCAGGCCGCCCATGACGACGGCGAAAGCTTTGGCGCCTCGGTGCCGCTGTTCGTCACGCCGGAATTCGTGCGCGACGAGGTGGCGCGCGGCCGCGCCATCATCCCGTGCAACATCAATCACGCCGAGCTCGAGCCGATGGCGATCGGCCGCAACTTCCTCACCAAGATCAACGCCAATATCGGCAACTCCGCCGTCACCTCTTCGGTGGAAGAGGAAGTGGAAAAGATGGTGTGGGCGATCCGCTGGGGCGCCGACACGGTGATGGACCTCTCCACCGGCCGCAACATCCACAACACCCGCGAATGGATTCTGCGCAATGCGCCGGTGCCGATCGGCACCGTGCCGATCTATCAGGCGCTGGAGAAGGTCAACGGCGATCCCGTCAAGCTCGACTGGGAATGCTACAAGGACACGCTGATCGAGCAGTGCGAGCAGGGCGTCGATTATTTCACCATCCACGCCGGCGTGCGGCTCGGCTACATCCACCTGACGGCCAACCGCGTCACCGGCATCGTCTCGCGCGGCGGCTCGATCATGGCCAAGTGGTGCCTGGCGCATCACAAGGAGAGCTTCCTCTACGAGCGCTTCGACGAGATCTGCGACCTGATGCGCAAATACGACGTCAGCTTCTCGCTCGGCGACGGCCTGCGCCCCGGCTCGATCCGCGACGCCAACGACCGCGCGCAATTCGCCGAGCTGGAGACGCTCGGCGAACTGACCAAGGTCGCCTGGGCCAAAGGCTGCCAGGTGATGATCGAAGGCCCCGGCCACGTGCCGCTGCACAAGATCAAGATCAATGTCGACAAGCAGCTCAAGGAATGCGGCGAGGCGCCGTTCTACACCTTGGGCCCGCTCGTCACCGACATCGCGCCGGCCTACGACCACATCACGTCGGCGATCGGCGCCGCCATGATCGGCTGGTTCGGCACCGCCATGCTCTGCTACGTCACGCCGAAGGAGCATCTCGGCCTGCCCGACCGCAACGACGTCAAGGACGGCGTCATCGCCTACAAGATCGCGGCGCACGCCTCCGATCTCGCCAAGGGCCATCCCGCCGCGCAACTGCGCGACGATGCGCTCAGCCGCGCCCGCTTCGACTTCCGCTGGATCGACCAGTTCCACCTGTCGCTCGACCCCGACACCGCGCTCAAATACCACGACGAGACGCTGCCCAAGGACGCGCACAAAGTGGCGCATTTCTGCTCCATGTGCGGGCCGAAATTCTGCTCGATGAAGATCACCGCCGACGTTCGGGAATACGCCTCAGGCCTGACCGACAACGAGAAGGCCGCGCTCTATCCCGATGTCGCGAAGCAGGGCATGGCCGACATGTCGAAGAAGTTCATCGACATGGGGGCGCAGGTTTATGTCGATCAGGCGGCGGTGGTGAAGGAGAGTAATAAGGCGTTGTAAGACGCCTTTACATCCTCATTCGTCATGCCCGGGCTTGACCCGGGCATCCATCTTGATTGGCGTGGCTTTGATGATCCGCTACGACGAGCACGCCGAATTTCAAATCGAGCGTCGCGGCATCGCCAAAACGTGGGTTGAGGACACAATCCTCAATCCCGATGAGACCGAAACCAAGGACAATCGGCGATCTTTCCTCAAGCGCTTGCCGGGACGGCATGTTATGCTGCGCGTTGTGACGGCGCGGGAAGACCCGGAATACGTCGTCACCGCCTATTTCGACAGGACAAAACCATGCGGATGAGAGTGGATCATGCGGCGGACGCGGTCTATCTCAACCTGACCGATCGGCCGATCAAAGACAGCGAAGAGGTCGCCGATGGCATCGTCGTGGACTACGACGAGGAAGGCCGCATTGTCGGCATCGAAATCCTGGACGCCTCCAAGCGCACCGAAGACCCGACGGCGCTCAAGCAATTCAGCTTCGAGGAAGCATAGCAGGCGTGGCCCGGATGAACGAAGCAACATCCGGGACCTGCCTCCCCGCGTGCTGCTCCATGAAGATCACTCAGGACGTGCGCGATTACGCGGCGACGTTGAACGACAAGGAACAGGGCTTGTCCGCCAACTCGTCCGCCGAAGCCCGAAGGGCGGAGGCGGAAGCTATAGCGAAGGCGGGGATGGCCGACATGTCGAAGAAGTTCATCGACATGGGGGCGGAGGTTTATGTCGATCAGGCGGCGGTGGTGAAGGAGAGTAATAAGGCGTTGTAGCTATGAAGGGCGGTTAGCCGGACGCATAACTCGCCCACGCACTTAATGGAGGTAGGCTGTTGCGGAATTGGTGTTTGCAGTCTGACGTTCGGGAGCCTACGAGGCGCGGCAAACCATGAAGCGCACAGCCATTTTTATTACACTGGCAGTAGCCCTTGTCTCAGCTCCAGTCCAGGCTGCCGACGTGCTGACTGAACAGCAAGCACGAATTGCAGCGGCAAAGATTCTGCAAAGGCAATCCTTACGGCGATACGCTGGACCAGATCACGGCGAACATTCAAGATGCCCAACTGATCGTTGCTGGGACCAGTTGTGGTTCTAGGGTGACAAAGCCAGTATGGCAGATTCATGTTGTAGTTCCGAAAAGCCGGAACCCGTCTGGTGATGCCGAAATCGAAGGCATTCTCGTTATCGATGCGCGGACGGGGAAGATGGTCTGCGCCGGGTTGCCATTCTTGGACTGAAGTAGCGCATTGAATCAAGCTACGCTCGCTTATTCTTTGCGCGAGCGTCTGTCCTCACGACGTTTCTTTGCAGTCTCTAATCGCTGAGGCTCTGTGAATAGGCGCTCCAACAGCGCAGCCGTAAAATCCAATAAGTCCTCAGCATCTTCTTTCACTAAGGTACCTTGATGCGCGCCATCATTTCCATCTTCCCGTATACAACTCGATATCTCGCGAAGGTCATTGGGTAGTCTGCCGTTCTCGAATAACCAGGGCAGCCTGAGGCCAAGGTTCTGCCGGATTCTATGGTTTAGCCCGGGCGTTTCCTCCGCGGGCAACAGTGGCCGCGTTGCAAGATCAACGCAGGCGCGGAACATGCTTCCTGCTGCGTTCCAACATTCAACGGTCAGACAGGTCGCTCCTTCTGTGAATACGCTGGCAATGCGCTCGGGGACGTAGTCGGGTGGCTTCGTTGTGCCAAAATCCTTCAAACTTATGAATCCTCGAACACTAAAATATCCATTCAGGGAGTTGGTGATCTTCAGCGGTGACGTTCGTTTGAATAAATCAATGTCGTGATGTTGGGCTATTTCTTCGAGCACAAATGTTGTTGAACTTGAGCAGTGGCGACAAATCCCAAATGCTTCGAAAGTGTGATGCCATCCATATTGGATTCGAACGAGGTTCACTGCCTCGACGTCGAAGGTAATATGTTTTGCGCCGCATCGCGGACAATTTGCTACCAATTCTGCCATACGACCAACTTAGCCGAGTCGCGAGTGGACTAATACTGGTATCAAGCTGCCTCAATTGTCATGCCCGGGCTTGATCGGGGCATCCACGCTGAGGATCCGAAGTGGAGGCCGCGCACGCGGGAATCCAGATTGGGTCCCCGCGTTCGCTGGGACGAGCGGAAATTTATGGGCTGCTGTGCAATTCGGACGCCGCCGTGCAGCCGCGCAAAGATTCGCAACAGCGTAGAAAGCCTTGATTGACGGGCACAACTTCTCTTTTGCGAATCTTTGGAACGGAGTGAAACGCGTCCGGGCTTGCGCGCAGCGGCAATCGCGCCGCGCAACCCCGCGTATTGTCTGCATAAATCGAAAAGCCTTTGACAGCGCCGTTGCGGATTTGAATAACGGCGTCCATCCCGTTCATCGTAAGGGACGTCAACCGGTGACGCCGACTGACGGAGCGGGTGCGGTTCCTGCGGGCGGAGTTCGTCGCTCTTAGCCTTCAGGCGGTTTGGGTATCAGCCCGTCCGGCGCGTGCCGGACTGCGAGGTGCTCGCTGCACTGGTGCCGGAGAGGGTCCTCCCGTTTGCATCCGGTGATTCCAGGAAGCGCGGCCCAGGCCGAGTCGGGTTCCCGGCGCATGACCGCGGAGGAGCGCCGAAAGGCGAGCGGTCCCGCTTATCGGGCCGCGGCCGCGCCTGCGCATCGAGGCGCGGCAACCGTTGGTGCGCCGTTCGGCGCTCCGCCTCCCTCTTTGGGGAGCAAAGACATCTTGGGAGCAAAGACATCGCCTCCCGTCCGTTCGAGGCAAGCTTTCTTGGAAAGCGTGAAAGAAGACCCGGATGCGAATCGCATCGCGGCAATGCCGTTCCGCGTCGTCATTGCCGGGCTTGCGGCGATGACGAGAGGGTGCGTCGCTGTTTGACATTGTGGATCGGACAATAACGACGCCCGTTGGCGATGCCGGCGCGCTCGATCCGGGCTGCGTGCTCGCTGCTTACTTCACCGTGATGACCAGGCCATTGAGATCCGCGCTGACGATGGCGCCGACCGAACTGCCGGTCAGCTCCAGCACCGCGCCGTGCTGGTTGGTGAGCACAATGGCCTGCGCGCCCCGCCCCAGCGCCGCGCCGACGTTTCCGGCGGCATAGACCCCGGAGACATCCCCCGGGCCGCTGATGTGGCTCACCGTGCCGCGAAAGTGCGTCTCGGAAGCGCCGAAGGTGAAGCCGTAGCTCAGCCCGCCGATCCCGAGCGGGTACTGTCTGCCGTGAAAGGTGAGGGTGCCCGAGCCGGCCGAGCCGCCGATGATAATGCCCGCTTTGATGACGCTGAAACTGATGCCGCCGCCGTCGGCGTAGGCGGCGGCGAAGGCGCCGCCGGCCAGGGCCGTCAACGCGATCAGGCCTGCCCGAAGGGCGGATGAGGTGCGCATGGGTGTTTGCTCCTTGAAAGACGTCGATGGGCGAATTGGTTTCTGTCGCCGGCAAACATACTGTGCCGCCGGCCTGCCGCCTATTTTCCCTTGCGCTGGCAATGTCACTTGGCTTGCGGATGACTTAAGAGTACGGCGAAAGCGTCTCTCTGAAGCGCCGAAGATGAAGCCGTAGCTCAGGCCCGTCCGTGCCGACGGTCCGCCGGTGCATGCGCCCGAACCGCAAACGAATCTCAGAAGAAGCGCTTAAGCAGGGTGAGCGCGTCACTGTTGGAAGGCGGCGGTTGCGGCGGCAACCCTCCGATTCTGCCGGTCGTTGGAGCAGCCCCATGCGGCCATCCATCAGGCTCGGCCGTGTGCGGCGGATCGGCGGCGGCGGCCACCGGCAGCGTTTTTATCTCGGCCGGCGCGAGCGGCGGCGCGACCGCAATTGTCGACGGTGAGGCCGTGGCAGGCAAAACGGGCGCGGCCGGCGTCGTCGGCTGCGGCGTGCCGGGCGATGTTGCGACAGGCGGCGTAGCCTCGCTCACCTGGTGGTTCGCCAGCGCAGCGCGAACCGTGGCTTCGATCGATACTTTGTCCGGCGTCGGAGCGGCTGCACTGACGGTCTGCTGGGGTTTGGGCGCGAAGCCGGGCAGCATGGAAAAAGAAAAATGCCCGGTCACGTAAGCGATGAGGTAGCCGCCCACCGCTGTGCCAATGGCTGCCGCCACGACCTCGACAAACTTCCCCGCGAACCGCCGCAGGTAGGACACTTCGCCCGCCGCCATCATCTTTAAATACCGCCCAAATCGCCTTCTGCGCGCGATATAAGCGTCAATATCGGGCGAAATTTGGATGGAACTCAAACGGCCGTTCGATTTTACGCGGCTAAGACCGTACCCGCCCGCCGTCCACATTCAGCGTCTGCCCGGTCATGAACGCCGCGTCGTCGCTGGTGAGAAACGACAGCGCGCCGACCAGATCGTCGGGCACCTCGACGCGCTTGATCGCCTGCAGGCCGGCGACTGCGGTGAATTCCTCATCCATGTCGGCGAAACCCGGGCGCGGCTTTCGCACCAGAGTGCCCGGCGAACGGGTCAGTCCCGGCGTTCGCCCGAAACTCGCGATCTTGCCGGCCGTGTCTCCCGCAAATTCAGCCAACAGATTGCATTATAATATAACGCACGTTAAGGTGTATTCAATAGTCACCTGGGATGACCGCAAACCTTGGGGTATCCAATGACTTTCAAGGAGATGAGGTCGAGTGGGCTCCGATGCCGGAGCGCAGAATTCGGTGCGAATTATGAATTCGAATCGGCGCGCTAACACGTGTCAGGGACTGCAATGGAGGACCTGAAAAGAGAGTTGGATTCTTACCGAGCTTTGCAGAGGGTGATATCGGGTTATCAGGCTCCCCTTAGCTTGTGTACTGAGGGGAAGAGAGTTCGATCTGATATAGTCGCATATCGGGATGGTGTGGATGCCGTCATTGATCGGGATTGGGACACAGCTCTGAAAAAATTCGAGTCGATTTCGGTACGTACGGCGTTGAGCGAGAAATCGATCGCAAGCGTTCAATTTCATCAGTACCTGGTGTACAAGGAGCAAAACAATCCAACGGCCAATGGACGTGGCGGCTCAGGCGCGCGCCCGATTGGCTTCGGCATGTAGTTTGGCATCAATGGAAAGCGATCACTTAGCAAAGCAAAATTCGATCGCATACTTGCGACTGCGATCAGCTACTGCTGGCTGGCAAGCGGTGAGGCGGCCCTCGATTAGATAATTACGTTGAATTCGAGAGCGTCGAGCAATTTGCTCCGTTGATCGAAAAGGCGGCCCAACTCGTGGCTGCCGAAGTTGTTGCGCTGCGCGCCAAGTTCCGCACGCTTGCGGACATCCATCGCTTTCTTTGCAGGTAATCTGTCATGGAACGGAAACGTCTATCGTGCGGCAATTACCGCAGGCCTGATCGGCGACTTCGCTTTGGCGCGCCAGCTGTTCGCGCGGATTAAGGGGCTCGATCCGAACAGGCACGGTATCCATTTGAAAGTTAGACAGGCGGAATGCGCCGCACTAGCTGCTTTGCTTGACGACCCGACAGGCTTATCGATCTGCAATTAGGGAAAAGATCGACATCCGAAGGCGGGAGCGTGACTTGCCGCCAGACCCGCAATGCCTCGAAGCCATGCAGCTGGGTTGCACCTAAGACCGCACCCGCCCGCCGTCCACATTCAGCGTCTGCCCGGTCATGAACGCCGCGTCGTCGCTGGTGAGAAACGACAGCGCGCCGACCAGATCGTCCGGCACCTCGACGCGCTTGATCGCCTGCAGGCCGGCGACGGCGGTGAATTCCTCGTCCATGTCGGCGAAACCCGGGCGCGGCTTTCGCACCAGCGTGCCCGGCGAACGGGTCAGTCCCGGCGCGATCGCATTGACGGTGATGCCGTCGGCGGCGACGTCGCCGGCGAGCCCGCGGGTGAAGCCGATGATGCCGCCCTTCGAGGCGACGTAATGGGCAAAGCCGGTGGTCACCGAGCCGAATGTGCTCGAGGCCAGATTGACGATGCGGCCCCATTTGCGCCCTCGCATGCCCGGCACGAAGGCCGCGGTGACGAGGAATGTGCCGTCGAGATTGATGGACAGAACCTTGCGCCAGTCGGCAAACGTCATGGCGGCGAAGTCGAGCTGCGGGTAAATTCCGGCGCAGTTCACCACGATATCGGCGCGGCCGAATTTTTGCTGCACCTGCTTTCGCCATCGCCGCGACCGAGTCGGGGCTCGACACATCGCAGACCACCGCCAGCGCATTGCGCCCTGCCGCTTCGACGAGCTTCACGGTCTCGCGTCCGTCCGCCATATCGGCGACGGCAATGTGCACGCCGTCTTCCGCGAGACGCTTGGCAAAAGCTTGCCCAATACCATTGGCGCCGCCGGTGATGACGGCGACTTTATCCTTGTGACCTTTTCCCACGCGTGATCCTCCCTTGATTGTGCCCGTTAATCCCCAAACACCCAGCGGATAATCCGCGCATCGCGCTGATACCCGCCATTCCTGGCGAACGGCTCGTTGTTCCAGAACGTGTCCGCCGCCGCGCGGTCCGGCAGTTCGAGCAGCAGCGCGGTGCCGATATTGTCGGCGCCGTCGGCGGAGCGGATCGGGCCGCGGAAGATGAAGCTGTCGCCGTAGGACGCGAAGTAGGATTCGTGGGCGTGCAGGTGCGCGCGGAAGAACTCGGGCGTGCCGGTCTTGGGTCCGGTGCACAGGAACTGCTGCAAGCCCTTGCGGCGATAGTCGGCGGCGCGCTTGCCAAAACTGTTCGACCAGCGGTGGATTTCGACGCGCTGATAGACGCCGGCCTTGTTCAGCGGCTCGTCGGCGACGAACTTGTCCGCCGCCGCGCGGTCGTCGAGCTGCATGAAGAACGACGTGCCGAGCGGATCGCGGCCGTCGTCGGACACGAAGTGGCCGTAGCCGATGACGCGCTCGCCGAAATTCTTGACGTAGCTTTTCTGCTCCGCCAGCAGCGCGCGCCGGGTCTCCGCCGTCCCCGGCTTGTCCCAGCAATAGATCGCCCACTGCGCCGGCTTGGTGCGGTAGTAATCTTTCAGCGCCTCGCCCTGCAATCCGTAGCGCGGATCGCCCGGCAAATATCCGGTCGGGTTGCCGTCTGACATTTCGCCTCCAAAACTCGCGCCGTCCGCGCGACGGGTAATCCGGAGCCGAGTTTCCGTTGGCTGAACTGCCGGATCAAGCATGCTAAGCTTGAAACAAGCACATGCGAACAGCGATCTGGATCGGAATCCTCATCGGCTCGACCATCGGCGGGTTCATCCCGGCGCTTTGGGGCGGCGATCTGTTGTCTTATTCGGGGCTGCTGCTGAGCGGCGCCGGCGCTTTTGCCGGGCTGTGGGTCGGCTACAAGATGTCGACCTGACGAAATGCTACCGGCGGCAAATGAGGGCGGGCCGGTGCGGCTTTGGCGGATTGCGTCGGCCGAAAGCCGTCACGCGACGGCTTTGAACCTGATCAAGGTGTCGAAGCGATTGTCGCACGAGTCGCACTGCCAGACGTGGCGGATTTCGACGCCGCTGCCGCGCTCGGCGAATTCCGGATATTCCGGCAGCGTCAGCAATTCGCCGCAGCGCGGGCAAGCCGGCCGTCCGCAATAGCGTTCGTGCAAATAGCGCATGGGCATCGCGACCTGGAGCGTCATGGCAATTCCTCCGTACTCGGGAACCTTGTAGCGGCCCTCTGTGTCATCCTCACGGTGGCGGCTTCAATAAACCGTGACAGTGACCGGCGGTATTTGATTGAACTTTTGACGATTGGCGACAAAGTCGTCACAAAGTGGGGGCGTGCCGGCTGGTTTGTCACCCATGTTGGTTTGTCAGCCTTGGCGTGCCGTGCTACCCGCAACACGCTTTCGGAGACTGCACCATGCCCGACGCCCTAAAACTCCTCACCACCCGGCGCTCCTTCAAGGCGGTCGAGCTCGCCGGACCCGGTCCGTCCGCGGCCGAGATCGACGCGCTCCTGACCGTCGCCTCGCGGGTGCCCGATCACGGCAAGCTCACGCCGTGGCGCTTCATCGTGTTCGAGGGCGAGGCGCGGCGTGCGGCCGGTGCGGCGATTGCCGCGGCCTTCAACGCCAAATACCCGGACGCGAAGCCGGAGCATGTCGCGGCCGAGCGCGAGCGTCTCATGCGCGCGCCGCTGGTGATCGCCGTGGTGAGCCGCGCCGCACCGCACGTGAAAATTCCGGAATGGGAGCAGGTGCTGTCCGCCGGCGCCGCCGCCATGAACCTTGTGCTCGCCGCGCACGCGCTCGGTTATGGGGCGAGCTGGATCACCGAATGGTACGCCTACGATCGCGGCGTGCTCGATGCGCTGGGCCTGGCGCCGCATGAGCGCATCGCCGGCTTTGTTCATATCGGCAGGCCGCCGGGTCCGCCCGAGGATCGGCCGCGGCCGGCGCTCGACGAGATCGCAACCCGCTTTCGCGCTTAGCCGCAGTTCTGCGGGGAGTTGTTCGATACGAGCGTTCCTCGTAAGGTTGTTCGAGCGCTTATTGTGAGGGGACCTTCCGTGCAATACACAATCGGACAGATCGAGATTTTCGCCTTCGACTTCGCGCCGGTCGGCTTCGCGGCCTGCCAGGGCCAGCTGTTGCCGATCATGCAGTACCAGGCGCTATTCAGCCTGCTCGGTACGCGGTATGGCGGCAACGGCGTGACCGATTTTGCGCTGCCGAAATTGGCGCCGGTCACGCCCGAAGGTCCGTTCTATTTCATCTGCATTCAGGGCGGCAACGAGCCGCGCCGGGCTTAGCCGGCGCAAGCCTGAAATCAGCTCTGGCGGCCCTCTTTGGCCTGCCCGTCCAGCCAATCCGACAATTTTCCCGTGCTCTTCTTCGTCTTGGCCTTGCGTTTGGGCGCCGCCGGAGCCTGCGGCGGTGCGGCGGCGTCCCTGGCCAAGCGGAGCGCTTTGAGCCGCTCGGTCTTCAAGCGCAGCGCCGCGGCCGCGGTTTCGTATTCCGACATCGCCTTTTTGGCATCGTTGGCGCGGTTTATTTTCGCGAATTGGGCGTTTGCCTCATGTTTGTTAGATTTATCGGCCATTTCGCCATCCTTTTCCACGAATGATCAAAGTCTTTATTGACATAGCAGCCCTGGGGGGCAAAAGGCGAGGATTCATCCGATTAAGCCTAAAGCCCGTAGGATGGGTTGAGCTCGTGCGAAACCCATCATTTTGGCCGCGCGGATTTGATGGGTTTCGCGGAGCTTGTCATCTGGCCAGCCACCTCGGGCCGGATCCGTTGGCGCGACCCATCCTACGCGCTAGCCTTGTCGCGCGAGTCACGCCGGGGGCGCAAGCGATGACATCGGGGTTCGGCATGGTCGTCACGGCGCTGCGGGTGGCCGCCGCGGCGCTGTTCGCGGCCTTCAACCTGGTGCCGCTTTACGGGATCTATGCGTGGGGCTGGGACGCATTCCAGCTCCTGCTGCTGTACTGGGGCGAGACGGTCATTCTCTTCGTCTGCACGCTGGCGCACATAGCGTTCATTCCGCCGGCGCGGCTCGGCACCATGATCGTCAACGGCAGGACCGTGGCGGCAAGCCGCCCCATGATGGTCGGCTTCTTCGCGTTTCACGGCGGCATCTTCATCACCGCTCATCTGTTCTTTCTCTGCATGTTGTTCTCCGGTGCCGAGTTCAGCCGGCTCAATGGCGTCACGGACTTCCTGCGCACATTCTTTATCGCGTCGGGCGCCTGGGTGCCGCTCCTGCTGGCGGCGCTGGCCGGCGTCATCGACGTGCTGACCGGAGCGTTCCATCCCGCCTTCGTCGATGCGTTCGCACGACGGCTGCACGTGGCGCTCGCGCGCTCCGCGGCCGCGCCCGCCGGCGACGCGGTCGGCAGCGTTGTCGGCGGCCTCTATCTGCGCATCGTCATCATGCAGTTCGCGATCATATTCGGCGCCATTGCGTCGCTCCGCTACGGCACACTGGCGCCGCTCGTCATCGTCATCGCATTCAAGACGCTGATCGATCTCGTCACCCGGCTGTCGGCGATCTCCGGCGTGTCGCCCGCGCCGCTATTGTCCGCATCCGGCACGGCGACGGATTAACCCAACGGATCCGCGCAAAGCGCGGTGCGACGGCTGCTCCATGTCCAATTTGTAATTTTGCGCTTCGAACGCCGGCCGCGGCCGCGCGCGACCAACAGGGGAGGGCGATTGTTGCAAGGCAACGAGGATTGCCGTGAAACGCATGGTTTTGATCGCCGCGCTGCTCCTTGGCACGGGCTTAAGCGCGCACGCCGATACCGTCACCTACCACAATATTTTGAAACAGCCGCGCAACGACGACCAGTTGCACCAGGACGGTTACTATTGCGACGCGCAGGTCGGACCGGACAGGAACGGCGTGCCGACGTCGGCGGCTTATAAGCAATGCATGCTCAGCCGCGGCTGGCGCTATCAGTTCGTCAAGCGCGAGCCGGCTCCGAAAACCTGGATCGATCCGGACACCGGACTGACCTGCCACGACATTCTCGGCGGCTTCGGCTCCGAATGTTCGAATTTTTAGAAGGCGTGGCCCGGCGGGTCAGCTTGCACCGTGTCTAATGGCTGTGTCCCGCGGCTTGGCGGGTCTTCAGCCAATCCGACAATGACACCGCCGGGCGTTTTTTCTTGCCGTTCTTCTTGACGGTTTTCTTGCCGGCCTTCTTCACCAGGATAGCCGGCGCCGCCTGTTCGGTCGCGTCTCGCGCCAGGCGAAGCTCCTTCAGGCGCGCGCTCTTGGCCGCAACCGCGGCCGCGACGGCTTCGGATTCCGTCATGATGGTCTTGCCGATCTCGACCCCGGGCAGCTTGCTGAAATGAGCGTCAGCCCGCCGCTTTATCAAATTGTCCGACATTGCGATCTCCCTCGAGCTGCAGCTCGATATGGCAGTCTCCTTCGACCAATAGGCATAAGATGATGACGCCGCGAGCGGTGACCTGTTCGATGCGGACTATGTTTCCCCGCGTCAAGGAGCATCCCACCAGACCGGGACTTAAGACTGGTCGAAATTGACCACAATCGAAATGAATCGCGCATGATCGCAGGGCGATTTGCGATGCTCAATTCGCCGCTCGCGTGGCACAAGAGACCGTGCTGCAGAGACCGCGCTGCTCAGAGCGCGGTGAGCTGTCTTTTTGCCTTGATGGCTATGAGGCGCCCCGACCGTGTTGCTTGTCGAGGGCAGGTGGCGGCCGGGGCTTTCGCCGCCGGGACAGCGACGCGATAACCTCGCACTATCCCGACGACGATCTGTTTTGGCTCCGCGTTAGGCCGCTGCGGCGAAGCGGATGTTGGGCGAGCCTACGACGCCGCTCTTCTCCATCGTCGACTTCATTTCGTCCGAGCCATACCAAGTGCGCGCCTTTGTGACGTCGGCGACGTCCTGAAGGATGACCACGTCATTCGGATCGTCGGGGCTGCGGAACACCCTGCCGTTTGTGATACCGGCGGACACGCGGTTCTTCTCGTGTCCATTGTAGCTCGTACGCCATGCGTTAAAGTCTTTGACCTTGAGATGGACGGTAAGGTTTTCCTTATTCATCGGTGCTCTCCAAAATCGTTGTGAAATATTGTTTGAATGTGATCACTCAACCAACCCACTATAGCTAAGCAATCACGCGGCTAATGATAGGGATTCTGGAAAAGAAACTTAAACCACGGATGCCGCGGAGTTCCATTGCGCTTCGCCGCGTCATCGCGCAAAGAACACAGCAATCCCGCGAAGAACACATTTGACACTCTGTGGTACCACTATTGAGGCGCCTTCTGCAGGCCGCCGAGATTTTTCGGCCAACAAGAGAATTCAACATGAAAGACGCGCACAACAAGGCAGCGGAACATCATGAATCCGCTGCGAAGTCTCATCGTGCCGCGGCCGCGGCTCACGGCAGCAACGACCACGCCAAGGGCAAAGAGTATTCGACCCAAGCCCAGCAGCACGCGCAGAATGCAAACGAGCATTCCAAGACGGCGCAGGCCAAGAGCGCTCAACAGAAGTAACGGTTTCCCTGGGGAGCCGGCGATCGCGTCGGCTTCCCGGCGGGCTGCTCCTACCTAATCCTTCGCCTCACGGGATAATTGGGAAGAGCTCTCGTAGCCCCATGATCGAAATGCACCGATTTTGATTGTGCCGCGAGTCACACACCAAAATTACCGCCGGGCGTACCAAGGCTTCGTATCCACACGATACGGAGCGAGCCATGAAAACCACGAACGCGAATGTTCCCATCGTCGCTCGACGTCCTGTGCTGCGTTGGGCAGTCCTCATTGGCGGCATCGCGGTCGGTTTTGCCACCGGCCTGTTGACCGCCAAGTCGTTCTCCTTTTCCTCGAATGAGCCGAAATCGGCCATCGCCGCCAGGTCGAATCAAACCGCTGTGGCGCCTGCTTCCGCAACTTCAGAAATCGTTCCATCTCCAGTCATTGAGGCCAATCCGCAATTCTTCTTCGGCACTGGCGACGGAAGCGGCGGCTATTATTCCGACCGCCCGGCGCGCTGATAAAGGCGCGGGAACCCGGCCGCTTTCGGCCGGGTTCCCGGTTCCATTCCGCCGAAATCGGGTCGCGGCTATCGCGCCTCAACGTTGCGAGCCGACTCCCATTCCACTGCCGGCGCCGACGCGCGGGCCGGGGCCGCCGCGTTCGGTGTCGTTTTCGAACCACGCCGGAGGCGAGCGGTCGTAACCGTAGCCCGGCGCCGCGCCGTAATAATAGCTGTCGCCGGGTGCCGCATCGAAGCGGTAGCCGGGTGCAGCATCGTAATAGCCATAGCCTGGGGCACCATACTGGGCGAACGCGCCCGATGTCGCCGTCAGCACGAGCGCTGCTGCGATAATGAGTTGCTTCATGGTTTTATCTCCGTTGTTGCTTGTGGACGACAACGGCTCGGCGGCGCGTTCGTTTCATGCAAAGTGGATCCGCCGCTCGCGGCGTGGAACCATCATTGCTATGCTGGCTTAAGGCTTCATTCAAAAGGAACGGCACAGATGCCCAGCCTTCTGCAAAACCAGATCGCGGTGGTCACCGGCTCAGGATCCGGAATCGGCCGCGCCATCGCGCTCGGCTATGCGCGCGAAGGCGCGAAGCTCGTGGTGTTCGACATCAATGGCGAGGTGGCCGCGAAGACGGCTGCGGATATCCGAGACGCCGGCGGCAAGGCGCAGCATTTCATCCTCGACGTCACCGATCGGATGGCCTGCCGCGCAATTGCGGCCAAGGTCGCAGGCGACGTCGGCGCGGTCTCGATCCTGGTCAACAATGCCGGCATCAACCGGCGTAACGCCTTCACCTCCGATCCGGACGCCGTGATCAAGGATTGGCAGGACATCATGGCGATAAATCTCAACGGCGTGTTCAACGTCACGCATGCGTTTCTCGGCCCGCTGCGCGCCAACAAGGGGCGCATCGTGAATATTGCGTCCATTCAATCGTTCATGCATGTGCGCACGCCGAACTCGCCGGCCTACACCACGTCTAAGCACGGCGTACTCGGCTTTACCCGAGCGCTCGCCGCCGAACTCGGCAAGGACGGCGTGCGCGTCAACGCCATCGGTCCCGGCTTCATCGAGACGCCGCTGAACGAAAAGGTGCGCGCCACCAACCCGGAGCTGGTCAAGATCTTCCTCGACCACATCCCGCTCGGCCGCGCCGGCAAGCCGGACGACATCGTCGGCCCGGCGATCTTCCTCGCCTCCGACCTAGCGGCCTATGTCACCGGCTCGATCGTCATGGCCGACGGCGGCTATCGCACCATCTGAGCACGCGCCGCGTTCCGCTACTCAGCCTCGCGCGCGCTAATTCGCTTTCAGCTGATCGGCGGTTTTCAGGATGATCTCGGGCCGGTTCTGGTAGAGCACCACCTGGCCGCTGATGGCCACGGTTTTGCCTTTCAGATCGCCGGCATTCGGAAATTTGGCGCGGTCGGACGCGAAGATCACGGCCGCGAAATCATTGTCCGGATAAGCGCCGCCGATATCGATGAAGGTCACGCCGGCACGGCCGGTATGGACGTCGCTGACGGCGGCTTGGACCGTCACGGTTTGTCCGACATGTGCCTTGATCTCGGCCGGCGCGATCGTCTGCGCCCGCGCCGGTAGCGCGGCCACGATAAAACCCAGAGCCAAAATGAGCGTTCGCATCGCTGTTTCTCCCTGCCTCAACGCTATTGACAGGAAAGAACATAACATGAACATTCCCCCAAGGCAACTCCGGTCTGTAGGATGGATTGAGCCACCCGCCGACGGCCTGCGGAGACGCCATGATCACGCTCTATTCCTATCCCGAACTGTTCAGCGTCGCCGACAACAACGGTTACGGGCTAAAGGTGTTCGCCTTCCTGCGGCTCGCCGGCGTGCCGTTCACGCATGAGCATATTTTCGATGCGTCGAAGGCACCGCGCGGGCAGTTGCCCTATATCGTCGACGACGGCGAAACCGTCGGCGACAGCGAGACCATCATCGCCCATGTCATCGCCAAATACCGCCCGGCGATCGACGCTTCGCTGACCGCGGCGCAGCGCGATACCGATCTTCTGATCACGCGCATGCTCGACGATCTCTATTGGGTGATGTCGTATTCGCGCTGGCAGGACGAGCGCTACTGGCCGGCATTCCGCGACGCGCTGATGCGGGAGCATCCAAGCCTGAACGAAGCCGGCCTGCTCAAGGCGCGCGAGTTCAATTTTCAGCGCTATCACTTCCAGGGCATCGGCCGCTATGCGCCCGAGGCCGCTTACACGCGCGGCCTCGCCGATCTGGCGGTGCTGGCGCATCTCGTTCCCGCGGAAGGTTATGTGCACGGGCCGACGCCGGCCAGCATCGACGCCGGCATCTACGGCTTCATCGCCAATATTTTATTCTTCGATATCGAGACGCCACTGAAGCAATTCGTCGTCGCGCACGGCAATCTCGTGCGCCATTGCCGCGCCATCCACGCAGACGTCGCGCCAGCGGGGCGATCCACGCCGGCGTGAGGGGTGCGGAAGGGCGGTCGCCTGCGGCCATTGAATTTAAGCCGCCCTTTATGGAACCGTTCCGCTGGAACTTGGTTCCTATCTCCGTGAGCAGCGTGGCGATTGCGCCGACCACAGGGAACCCGCGGCATGATCAAATCAGCGATCTGGATCGCGGTTCGCACAGTGGTCTTGCTAGCGGGCTTGGCGTCGCTCGCCGTGCCGGCCGTTGCCGGCGACAAGCCGCAACTCGCCACGATCTGTACCCAGGCCGGCAAGACCGCGAACGGCGAAATGTTCGTACCGTCAAAGCTAACGGCGGCGCATCGCACGCTGCCGTTCGGCACCATGGTGCGCGTCACCAACTTGCGCAACGGCCGCACCGTCATCGTGCGCATCAACGACCGCGGGCCGTTCACCAAGGGCCGTGTCATCGACATGACGCCGGCCGCGGCGGCGGAGCTGAAGTTTTCCGACCTCACGCCGGTCACGCTGGAAGTCGTCAAGCCGCAATAGCGGGAAATCCGCGCGCTACTTGCCCGCCGCTTTGCGCAGCGCCGCGTTGATGCGATCCTGCCAGCCCGGGCCATCCTCCTGGAAAAAATCGAGCACGTCGCGGTCGATGCGCAGCGACACCATCTCTTTGACGCCGGGTGGCGACAGTGGCGCCTTCGGCGGCGCTTCCACCGGCTTGGTGGTCGCCACCTTGAACGCTTTCTCGGCGGCAGTGCGCGGATCGTAGGTCGGGCGTCGGCTCATGGGCGGTTTATAGCACGTCCGGTTCCGCAGAGAAGTCGGTGTGCCGGTCGCGTCGCCGGCCATCCGCCGCGCGACTGTGATCGTTTTGCATCATCGAAGCTTAAGTTGACACGGCACCGCGACGCCACGTTGCCGCCGCGCCAGTGCCGTGATCGCGGGTCATGTGGCCGCTTCCCGTCAGCAGAGAAGGATCGTTGCATGAAGTTCCATCTTTTACCTGTCGTCGTCGTTCTCGCCGCTATCGCCACCCCGCTGACCGCCGCGCAGGCGCAAGGCATTGCCGATGGCGCCGCCCACGGTGCTTACGTCGGCAGCAATGCCGCCGGACCGATCGGCGCCGTTGTCGGCGGCGCGGTTGGCGGCGTCATCGGCGGCGTTGAAGGCGGCATCGCCGGCGTTTTTGGCCTTCACCCCGTCGCAGCCTCATATCCCGCCGCCGAGCCGACCGTGTATCACCGTCATTATTTGCGGCGGCATTCCTATCGCCACGGCTATCGCACACACGCGGACAGCTAGACGCGAAACGATCGGCTACGTTCCCGCGGCGTCGCTGATCGCGCGCAGCAGCGCCAAGAGCGCGCGGTTGAGCGGCGTCGCGATGCCGTGGCGCTCGCCGGCGGTGACGATGGCGCCGGTCAGCGCTTCGTGCTCGAGCGGGCGGTCCGGCGAGGCGGTCGAAATACATCGAGGTGCCGAGCTCGCCGGAAAAGGTGAACAGCGTCGCCAGCGTGCGCGCGGCTTCGTCGGCGGCGAGCTGCGCCCCTTCGGCGCGGCCAACCGCGATCGCCTCTTCGAGTACTGCCAAGCAGAGCGTTTGGATGTCTGGACGCCGTAGCACCGCTTGCCGCTGCAGCGTCAGCGCGGTGACCGGGCTGGCGACGGCGTTGATCAAAAGCTTGCGCCACGCCAGCGTGACGAAATCGTCGCCGAAATGCACGCGCAGCGGCGTGCCTTCGAACAATTGCGCGAAGGCGCGGCCGGCGTCGTTGTCGGCGACGACGAAATCCTGATCGGCGCCGCGCCGCAGCCGCACCCGGTCGGCGGCAAGCCGCTCGCCGTTGTAATAGACGATCACCGGCACCACGGTCGCGCCATCGGCGAGCGGCGCAACGCGGGCGACGTGGTCGATGCCGTTCTGCAATACGGCGACGCGCGTTGACGGTGCGCAGAGCCGCTTGAGCCACGGCGCCGCCGACGCCGTCGCGTGGGTCTTGGTGCAAAGCAGCACCCAGTCGGCAGGTTTGGCCTGCGCCGGATCGGTGAGCGCGTTGAGCGGCAGCTCGACCGTGCCGTCCGGGGCGTCAAGCGTCAGCCGCTCGATCGGTGCGCGCACGCAGGCGATGACATCGTGCCGGCCGGTGGCGACAAGACAGCCGGCGGCGACGCCGCCGATGCTGCCCAGCCCGATCACGGCGACAGTCAATCGTTCAGTTTGCGGAGAAGATATCGACGCCATGCCGCCATGGTCAGGCAGAACGGCGAATTGTCAAACGGCCGCTGCGAACGCCGCGGAGACGGTCGTTGGCCTGTCATTGGCCTCAGTAATAACGGTGGTAGCGCCGGGCGTGATGCCAATAGCCGCCTTGGCCCGGGCAGCGCGAGGCCACGGCGCCGCTATAGGGTTCGCCAAAGCAGTTGGACCTGGAGGGGCCATTCGGGCCGAAATTTCGTTGGCTTTGCGCCGATGCGATCGAGGTCGCGCCGACGAGCAGCACCAACGCCACAATGATTCTTGTCGCGGTCATAATGCGATCTCCCAGAAACGCACTGTACAACCGCCCATGACGCCATGAAGTTCCCTGCAGCGCGCAACTTAATGCAGCCGCTGCCACTGCCATTGCTGTCTCTGCGGGTATTGTGGATATGGCGGACTTTGCGGGTATTGCCGGTACTGCGATCCCGGTCCGCCTTCAGGGGTGCCGGGGCAACTGGACGCGGCCGTGCCGGTATAGAACGAGCCGTAGCAGCCGTAACTGGAGGGTCCGTTCGGGCCATAATCGCGCTGACTTTGCGCCGCCGCGATTGCGGTCGCGCCGAAAAGCAGCGTCAACGCCAGCGTGATCGTCTTCCCGGTCATGTGACGTCTCCGTAAGCCGCGACCGACCGCCGTTGCGCCAAGTGTCGTCGGCGCGACGCGGCGCTGCATCATTGCCTTAAAGCACAAATCGGGTGGCCGACCGCTGCAGCGTAGCACAGATTACATCCAACATAGAGGAGTACCGACCATGCACTTTCGTATTCAGGGCCTACCCGCCGAACAATTCGCGCCGCTGTTTGCGATGTCCGATGCCGCGCTGGCCGAGCGCGGCGCGGTGCGCCGCATCGCGGACGCCCGTGAGCGCGGCTATCCGTGCCGCGTCAGTCTCGCCGATTCAAATCCCGGCGACGAGCTGATCCTGGTCAATTACGAGCACCACGCCGTCGCGTCGCCTTACCGGATGCGCTTTGCCATCTATGTGCGCAAGGGCGATGAAACTTTCGACGCCATCGACACGGTGCCGGAGCAGTTGCGCGGCCGCACGCTGGCGGTGCGCGCCTTCGACGCCGACGGCATGATGGCCGGCTGGGAGCTGGTCGAGGGCGACCGGCTCGATGGCGCCATCGAACGCCTGTTGGCCGAGCCGCGCGCGGCCTATCTGCACGTGCACTTCGCCGCGCCCGGCTGCTACGCGGCTCGCGTCGAGCGCGCCTAAAGCGTCCGCCATCACGCCGCCTCTCTCAGACACCGGCAGCGCCGGAACTTGCCGTCCACGCCGCGGCACGCTACTCCGCTTGGCAGCGAGACAAGACGCCAAACGGTCTCGCCCATGATTCATGAAGTGCCAAAGATTCATGAAACGCCCAAGTCTGCACCGCAAAGCTCTTGCCGCATTATCGCCGCGGCATGGCGACACCAAATCTCCGCCGCACGCGCCGCGCGGCGGGATTCGCGGCGTTGACCGTCGGCGCATTGGGCATCGTCTACGGCGATATCGGCACCTCGCCGCTTTACGCGATGGATCAGCTTTTCTTTGGCCGCGCCGAAGCCACACGCACGCCGGCCGACGTGCTCGGCGGCGTATCGCTGGTGATCTGGACCATCACGATCATCGTCGCCTTCAAATACGCCATCTTGGTATTGCGCGCGCAAAACGACGGCGAAGGCGGCGTATTCGCGCTCTACGGCCTTTTGTCCGAGCAAAAAAAACGCGGCACGACGTTCTTGCTGTGGTCGCTGATGCTGGGAGCGGGACTGCTGTTCGGCGACGGCATCATCACGCCGGCGATCAGCGTGCTATCCGCGGTCGAGGGGCTGCAGGTGGCGACGCCGGCGTTGGGCCACACCGTCATCCCGATCACGGTCGGGCTTCTGACCGTGCTGTTCGCCATCCAGTTCAAAGGCACGTCGGGCATCGGTATCGTGTTCGGTCCGATTCTCGCCGTCTGGTTTGTCGTCATCGCCGTGCTCGGCGCGCTGGCAGATCGAACGCAGCATCCGGAAATCCTCGCGGCCTTCAATCCGGTGCTCGGGCTTCAGCTTTCTGCGGCACGCCGGCCTGTTCGACGCGCTCCTCATCCTCGGCGCCTTGATGCTGGTCGTCACCGGCGGCGAGGCGATGTATGCCGATCTCGGCCATTTCGGCGCGCGGCCGATCCGGACCAGTTGGTTCGCGGTGGTCTATCCCGCGCTGCTCCTGAATTATCTCGGCCAGGGCGCCTATCTGTTGAGCGGCGCGCCGGTCGCCGGCGGCAAGCTGTTCTTCAGCCTGGTGCCGCCGGCACTGCTTTATCCGATGGTGCTGCTCGCCATTGTCGCAACCGTCATCGCCTCGCAGGCGCTGATCTCCGGAGTCTTTTCTGTCGTCTCGCAGGCGATCCGCCTGGGTCTGTTTCCGCGGCTGACGCTCCAGCACACGCACCAGATTCATGCCGGGCAGATTTATGTTCCCTTTATCAACTGGGCGCTGTTTGCCGGGTGCATCCTGCTGGTGCTGACGTTCGGCTCCAGCACGGCTCTCGGGCCGGCCCTTGCGGTGGCCGTATCCGGCGTGACCTTCATCACCTCGCTGGCGATGGTCTCGGTCGCCCGCCACATCTGGAAATGGAGTGTCGTCGGAACGGGCGTCGTCTGGGGCGCGCTGCTTGCGGTCAACGCCGCGTTCCTGGTCGCGAGCTTGCTCAAATTCATCGAAGGCGGTTTCGTCCCGCTGTCGATCGGCGTCGCCGCGTTCGTGGTGATGGCGACCTGGCGCTGGGGCCGCAAGGCGACGTTTGCGGCTTATTCGGCGAAAGACACCATGACCATGGCGGAACTGGTCGCGCTGCACCGCGACTGCAAGGTCTTCATGGAGCGCAATGCGCTGCTGATGTCGCCGAAACCGCTGCGCCTGCCGAGCGACCGGGCGCCGGCGCTGATGCAAATGCTGTGGGAGCGCCACGGCATCCTGCCGCGCAACCTGATCCTGGTCGAAGTCACCCATCGCAAGGTTCCCTACATCCGCGGACAACCGCTATCGGGTGACCGTTTTCGACCGCGAGAAGAACCGGGGCAGCATCATCGGGGTCGAGTTGAGTTTCGGCTTCATGGAGGAGCCGAACGTGGAGCGCTTGCTGGAAGAGATGGCGCGACACAAGGAAATCGATCTGCCGACCGATCGGCGGCAATGGATCGTGCATGTCTCGCATGAAAATCTATTGCCGGCCATGCGGATGGGTTTGTTCAAGCGCTTGCGGCTTCGGCTCTTCCTGTTCCTTCGTCTCGTATCGCAGCCGGCCTATTACTATTACGGGCTCGGCGATGAAGTGCAGCTCTCCGTCGAAATAATCCCCGTGCGCATGCGCTAGAATGCTAGGGTCATTGCCTGTCCCAAGAGCACCCCTCCGCCATGTCCGACTATCTCGAAATCGATCCAGCGACCGCCGAAAAGCGCCAGATTTACCGCATGCTTGTCGGCTCGGTGGTGCCGCGGCCGATCGGCTGGGCCTCGACCGTGAACCAGGCCGGCGTCACCAACCTGGCGCCGTTTTCCTTCTTCACCGTGGTCTGCGTCATCCCGCCGATGATCTCGCTGACCATCGCGCGCAATCCCGACGGCAGCGAGAAGCATACGCTCAAGAACATCCGCCAGACCGGCGAGTTCTGCTTCAACGTGGTGACGCAGCCGGTGTGGAAGGAGATGGTGGACAGCGCCAACGGTTTTCCCGGAAGGAGATTCCGAATTCACCGAAACCGGGCTCACCCCGATCCCGTGCGTGAAGATCAAGCCGCCGCGGGTCAAGGAGGTGCCGATCCATTTTGAGTGCAAGCTCGAACGCGTGCTCGAGCTCGGCCCCAACCGGCATCCGCTGGTGATCGGCGAGGTGATCTATATGCACGTCGATCCGGCCTGCATGACCGGCAAATATATCGACATGCGCAAGCTCGACCCGATCGGCCGCCTCAACGGCTTCTTCTATTCGACGATCGGCGAGATTTTTGAGCGCGAATTCGTCGACGGCCAGCCCCGGTAACGGGTTTGCCTTTCGTTGTCATTGCTGCCAAATCTTGGCGCAGGCCCGACGCAGTTTCTCCGCGTCCGCTTCCCGGCAATCGGCGTAGTTGACCATCTTCATGTAAGTCGGCAGCACGGTGGTTTTGAGGTAGATGGGAAACAGGATATTGGCGTCACTTTCTCTGTTCCGAAATAGAGCGATGTTAAACTCTTCCTTACAGACCTTGGACTGCAGATAGTCGGGCGAAATCAAAGTTATGATCCGCGCTGACACATCCAGGATGTCATAGATCGCCTGCTGCCAGGACTCGCCGGGATTGAGCTCCAGCTCGTCCACGAAGATACGAGCAGCACTTTTGCTTTCGCGAAGCGCATCCGCGACGACGCGCGCATATTCGCGATCATTGCGCGAGTAGCTGATGAATGCGTCGTACCGCATGGCAGATTGTGGCGCCGATACAGAAGGGTGCGTTTGGAATTCCATGCTCTTGAAGGCGCTATGCAACCTGTCGGCTTTTTCCGGGACGGATTCGACAATTTTGAGACACTTCAGCGGCAGGCCCTGCGATAGCCAGTGCACGGCGGCACGCAAAATGTGTAACAACATATCTTCACCCGACCATTGTTGCTCTCCACTCGCGACAATCGGCATCGCCACGGTTGCTTCCGGATACTCCCCCAAGAGGAAGGGGGCCAGACAGCGGAAAATATCACCGACCACCTCTGGCGGTTTGGCGCGGGTCGCGGGTTCGAAGCAAAGAATGCGTTTAAATCCGATGCTCTCGGACACGTCGGTCAGATCCGACGACAGCCAACACGAAAACGTGCTGCGCAGGTCGAAGCGCTTTGCCTTTGCAAGCTCAGCAACCGACACACCCTTGCGGTGCAAGGCGCCGATCAATGATGCGGGAGTTGGATCGTAGCTGTCCGGGAATGCGGAGACGACGAGGATGTCGATCTTCTCTGCCGGGTGCAAATTGGCGAGGTCGCCTTTGCAAAGTTCGATTTTTCGCAGTTTGTCGCCATGCGGCACGGTGAGGCTGTCGAGAATTTCCATACGTCGCGCCCATCAGCGTGCTGCTGATCCCATCTTCAGCCATCCAGAGTGCACCGGTGCAGCGGGCTCCGCAAGTGCGAGCAGCACAACAAACTATTGCCATCACTATATGACCCGGACACAATCGTTGTTTTGGGGAGGGCAACAGTGATCAAACGCTTATCGTCGCCGGCCGCAGGTCATGCAGCGCCATTGGACCGGCCGCAATGCTGAAACCGGAAGACTGGAAGGAATTGGCTAAAAGCATTCGAGACGGCCAATGCACGCCATTCCTCGGCGCCGGCGCCTGCGTTCCGACGCTTCCGACCGGTAGCGAGCTGTCGCACGCGCTGGCCCGCGAGTTCGATTACCCGCTGGACTCCGCCGCGGATCTCTCGCACGTCACGCAATTCATCGCGATCAAGTCGGGCGACGTAGTTCGTCCGAAACAGGAAATTCTCAAGCGCATTGCCGCCTGCGGCCATCCACGCTTCGCCGGCGCCGAACCGCATCACGTGCTCGCTTCCTGGCCGTTGCCGGTCTATCTGACGACTAACTACGATGACTTCATGGTCAAGGCGCTGGAAGCGAACAATCGGAAAGCGCACCGCGACTTTTGCCGCTGGAACAAGGAGCTTGCGGATTATCCTGGCATCTGGCAGCGCGAGCCAAACTATCAACCGACAGCCAACGCCCCGATCGTTTATCACATGCACGGTTGCAGCGAGCTTGCCAAATCTCTCGTTGCGACCGAGGACGACTATCTGGAATTTATCTACAACATTGCCAGGAGCGGCTTGATGACGAAAACCGTCGACCGCCCCTGGGAAATGCTGCCGCCGTGGATCATGCGCGCGATCTCAAACCATTGCCTGATGTTCCTCGGCTATAGCCTGCTCGATTGGAGCTTTCGCGTCATCTTTCGCTGGCTGGTGCTATCGCTGCGGCAGACGCAAAGGCGTCTGAAAATCGCGGTTCAGCTTTCGCGTTTCGCCGATGAAGCGGCCAACGAGAGAGCGCAAAACTATTTGCGGGAATACTTTCATCACATCTTTGACGTGACGATCTTCTGGGGTGACGCGCAGCAATTCATTTCCGAGGTGCAACGTCACGTCACCGAATTGCAAGGCCATGTCCCTGAAGCGTCAAGGCCAAGCCTCCAACGTGCAGGGTCACGTCGCCGAAGTGCAAGGCCAGGTCTGATTATGGCCGCGCGAGCAAGCCAGCCCTATGTCGGGCCGCGACCGTTTGAGACCACTGACCGCGGTGTGTTTTTCGGCCGCGACCGCGAGGCCAACGATATTTTGTCGTTGCTCATGTTCCATCGCACCGTGCTGCTTTACGCGCAGTCGGGCGCCGGCAAGAGCTCGCTCATCAACACGTTGATCATTCCGGGTTTGCAAGCTGCCGGGTTTGCGACGCCGCCGGTAGTTCGCATTCGTCGTGCGCCGCCGGAATATTTGGCGACCGCGGCCAATGTCTATATTGCCAGCATCCGCTATGCGCTGACCCCCGAAACAGCGGATAGCCCGGCAGCCGGCGCTCCCGAACCCACACTCCTCGATGTATTACGCGCGTTCGGCCCGCCGCCGGGCGGCCAAGGGCCCGTCCTGATATTCGATCAATTCGAGGAGCTGTTCACGACTTATCAGGACCGCTGGCCGGAACGCGAAGGTGTGTTTGTTCAGATCGCCCAAGCGCTGGATGGCATTCCCACGCTGCGGGTCCTGTTCTCGATGCGAGAGGATTCTATCGCCGAGCTCGATCCGCTGATGTGGCGTATCCCGCAAGGTATCGACGTTCGCTACCGGCTGGAGTTGCTGCGTCACGACGCGGCAATCTCCGCAGTCATCGGGCCTTCGCAGGGGGCCGGCGTGTCATTCGACGACGCCGCTGCGGACAGATTGGTCCGGGATCTGCAGCAAATAAACGTCGAAGGACAGGAGGGGCGCCTACAGCAGGCTGCCGGCGAGTATATCGAACCGGTGCAGTTACAGATCGTATGCAGACGCCTTTGGGATCGGCTTCCCGAGGGCATCGACGTCATCAACGAAAGCGACCTTGAGCAGTTCGGGGACGTCGGCGAGGCGATTCGCGAATTCTATGTCGCGGCAGTCCGGCGGGCATCCGAGCTTAACAACTATCCCGAAAAACTGATCCACCTCGGTTGCACGCAGTTCGTCACGTCGAGCGGCACCCGAAGCATGGTTCATCGCGCGGGAAACAATGTCGGAATGCTGCCGATTGAGGTCGCCCGTTCGCTCGTCGATCAGCACTTCCTGCGGGCGGAGGTGCGTGCCGCCGGGCACTGGTACGAGATCAGCCACGATCGACTGATCGTGCCGGTGCTCGAGCGTAAGCTCAACGATGAGGAACTCAAGACGCTACTGCGTACGCGCGATTTATTGCAAGCGAATCTGGAAAACTGGAGAGCACGACGGGAATTCGAAGAACACCGTGAAATTCTCACTGCGCTGTCGCGCGTCGAAGGTCAATTGATTCTCTCGGACGAGGAGCTCGAATTTCTGTGTATGAGCAGCATTGGCACCGGCTTCGAAATTGCGGCCTGGGTCGGGCGGCTCAAGGCGCAAGTGCCGCGATTGCTGGAAACCATGTTGTTGAGTGCGAGCCACCATCAGAGCGCAGCGGTGCGGCGCAATGCCACCGTCGCGCTTGCGCAAGCCGATCTGGCGCCGATGGATACGGAACTGGTTCGCCTGGCGCTCGAGGACAGCGACACCGAGGTGCGCAAGCAAGCCGCCAGCGCCATGGCGCACGCCAATCGTGCCAGCCTGATGACACCGGTGGTCGCGCAGCTGACTGGCCCGTTGCGGCCGCGTGCTGTTATCGCGTTTGCCCGTATGCGGGACGAGGGAGTCGCCGATATCGGCGCCGCCGGCCTGGCGCACGCCTGGCGGACGATCGGCCTGTGGGATCGCTTTCTGGCGATCCTTGCGCTCGGTGCGGTGCGCTTGCGTCAGCGCTGGCCGATCATTCTTTACATCGGAACAGTGGGCGGCCTGCTCGCCGGCTTGTATTGCGGTCTCGCTCGCGTGCCGCCCGCCATTTTCTCCCTGACCATCACCAATCTAGGCGACAGCCTCGGAAAAGCCGCCGGCAGCGCGCTGTTTCAGGGCATGGCCGGCGGCATCGTCTGGGGCGGGTTCACGTCCGCCTGGATCGCGCTTGGATGGATCCTGATGCGGCGGCCGGGTAGGCGCTGGATGAATAACCGTTACTCCGTCAATCTCCTGTTCGGCATAATCGGCGGCACGTTCGGCGGCATCGGCGTATTTTCCGAAATCTTCTTTGTGTTCGAGCCGTCCGCGCTCTTCAAACTGCATTGGATACCCAGCCTGCAGGCAGACTCGCTTAGAGATTGCATTGCCGGCGGATATTGTCTGTTCCATCCCGCGCTCGGCCCGGGCTACGGAGCCGGAATCGCGCTGGGCCTCGCCGCGCTGCACGGGTCTGCGCGCTGGCGCGAATTTCTGGAACCCCATATCCAAGCCGGAAAAATCGTGCAGTGGCGGAGGACCGCGCGCCGCATTGTCGCCCTCAGTATTGTCTACTCGATTGCGTCCGGGCCACTGCTCCTTCTTTCCGGTCTTATGTTCGTCGCGTTCAAGGGTTTTCCGCTCTATCCCGTGTTGGGCGAAACGGCGACGATTTATATCGGCAATATCGGCACGGTGGCCGGAATACTTCTGGCGCAGCTCATCATGCGGGTCGGCTTCGTGATCCCGCCGTTCACGGAATGACAATGGCGCCAGTAGCGCTCTTCGGCACCAGGCCCGAAGCTGCGATAGCGAATATTCGCCGACGCTCCGGCAAGGATTCGTCAAACGCCGGCGACGGCCGCAAGCTCGGTCTCATTGTCGAGGGCGGCGCGATGCGTGGCGTATTTTCATGCGGCGGTGGTATTGCACTGGAGCTGCTCGGCCTGTCACGTGCTTTCGACGAGGTCTACGCATGCTCTTCGGGGGCCATCAATGCAGCCTATTTCGTCGCCGGCCAAGCCGCTTATAGCGTCAGCATCTACTACGACGAAGTGAACAACCGAAATTTCATCAATCCGCTGCGCCTCAACAACATTCTCAACATGGATTTTCTGTTCGACGAAGTGATCAAAAGGCGTAAGCCGCTCGACGTCGAGCGGGTTCTGTCTTCGCCGTCAAAGCTTCGTATTTCGATCACCGATGCCAACACCGGTGCGGGATTTCTGATCGACGCCCAAGATAGCCGCTATGCGCTGCTCGACAGCCTGCGGGCATCGGCCACTCACCCGCTGCTTAGCGAACGGACGAGGCGTCTGGGTGACAGAGAGTGCTTTGACGGCGGGTTTGCCAACCCGTTGCCGGTCAAGGACGCGATCGACAGCGGCTGCACCGACTTGTTGATTCTTTCCACGCGTCCCTCGGATTACATCGACCCTCGACCGGGCTTCGTGTTGCGGATGTTATTCACATGGCTGTGTGCTCGCGGCAACGCCGCGCTGCTCGAAGCCGCCGAAGACATTCACGTGCGAGAGAATCGAATCGCGCGACCTGGCGCTCGGCCGGCGCGCCGCGCCGCCCGGGGTGAATATCCTCGCTATTTGTCCGGGCGCAACCACGCGTTTAAGCCGAACAATGAAGAACAGAGAGCTGCTGAAGGCTGCCGCAGCCGAGGGTGCGCGCCAGGTGTTTCGAGCGTTTGATGCCGATCCCGGTCGCCTCGCCGAGGTTATGCAATAAAATCGTTCCTACCCGCGGCCGCAAGCCTATAGCTTTTTTCCGCGCAACGTACACTTGCCGAACATCGCACTGTCGTATGGCCCGCTCATTTCGCGCAACGAGCTCGACAAATCCGATGCGAGATGCTGGACGATTAGCCCGTATGAGCGATCGAAACTGATGTGGTTGCCCTCAATCGCGCCGTTCGAAATCGTTCCTTTGTCCCAGAAATTCGTTTCGAGGAACTGCCCGACAAACGTGCTTCCGTTTTGGACGAATTCCATCACGCCATGGAAATTCCCTCTTTCACAGGTCGCCTCCCACTGCCATTTTCCGTTCAGGCCCCCGCTGTTTTCCGCCGTTGCCGCCGCACCGCACGGCACCGCTAGCCCGCAGGCGCCTGCGATCAAGGTCGACAATACGAAGAACCGCATTCCTCGTTCCATTTCGATTCCCCATTCGATCCGCTGGGACGCAAGCCTACCTCTGTGCTTCCGGCTTCGCGAGGCCGAAAATCGCCTCTTCGGCGGTCAATGCGAGCAAACATTCACTTCGACGGTGACGTGCGACGGCCTGGCCAGGCGAGCACATCGTCGGAAGCGTCCGCCCGAGCGCATTTATGAGTCCACGCCTCAGTCCGGGTCGCAGCCCTTGGCCGGCGCGCAATGATAGTGCGGCGGACATAGACCGCGTTTTGGGCCGCAATCGTGATAGCCCGGCTTCATGCAGCCGCCGTTCGGTGCGCAGGCCATTCCCGGCTTGCAGCAGCCGCGGCCGGGACCGCACCATGTCCCGCTGCTGCAATGCTGCGCTTGGGCGTGCGCGACAAACGTGAGCGCGAATGCAAACGCGGATGCCGCGAATAGTGCGCGCGCGACCATCGTGCTGTCCCCCCTTGAGCCGACATGTCCTGAATGAATGTCGTGACCGGCGCAATTCTGACGCGCTTGTCCAAGTTGAACAAGGCAGCCGCGTTGCTATTTGCGCTTGCCGAACACCTCGAGCCGCAGCGGCAGCACGGCGCCGAACCAGGCGGCGTGCGCCGAATGGTCGGTGTAGTCGTCGCCGGTCTCCGGATGCAGCAGGATGGTCAGTCCGTCGCGGTTGAGCATCAGCCACGGCACGAAGCCCGCCAGCATCTCGAACCGGAAACGCGATCTGAAACATCGATTGCGGATGCGGCCCGACCAGTTCGTCGTGCCAGCGGCCGAGCTTGGCGCCCGGAAATGCCGCGGCGACGCGCTCGCGCAGGCGCTCCGCCTTGCCGCGCGTTTTCGCCGGATCGTAATAGATGTGGGCGTGATAATCCGTGATCGCGCCGGTATCCTTGGGTGCCGTCGCCGCAGCGGATGAACTTTTTGCCGACATTGCTATTCGCTCCGATGGCTAGCCGCCGGCCAGTAATCGAATGGCCAGCGCGACGATGATAATAATGAAGACCAACGATCCGGTCATGGCCGCGCGGCGCCAAGTGCGCCAGCCGCTCGGCCGCGGACAAAGGCGGCGCCGCCCAATCGGGCGCGTGCGTTCCCCACACGCCGAGCACGCCGCCTTGGCCCGCGACCATGCCGATGTCGTGAACCGTGCCGCCGGCGCGCGCCGCAAGCTCGGCGGCGATGCCGGTGAACAGCGAACTTTCCATCGCCGTGCCGAGCGCGCGATCCTCGAACAGGAAGATGAGCTCGTTATCCTTGCGGCGCAGCACGTAGGCGCGTTGCATGCTTTCCATGCCGAAAGACCGATAGCCTTCGAGCCGCGACTCGACCGCCGCAATATCGGCATATGGGACGGTCAGATGCTGCGGCGGCGGGCGATGGATCAGTGAACGCCCCGCCGGCAAGTCGAGCGTAACGGCGTCGGTCGTCGAGCACGACATGCAGTCGCCATTTGCCGGCAAGGTCGCGCCACACATAATCGGTCAGCGCCGCCATCAGACAGGCCGCGGCCGCGACGACAAGGCTGACGCGCCAATCCGCGCGCACGAGCAGAATGGCAAAGACGGTAAACAAGCCGCTCACGCCGGCGAGAACGACGACGCCAAACAGCGATAACAGTCGCGGGCCGAGCGGGATACGGAAGTCGCGCCGTGCCGGGGTGGCGGCGAGCGTCCCGATCTCGGCGCCGGATGTCGTGCTCACGATTTCACTCTCGCCTCAAGCTTGCCGCGGCCGAGCATAAAGGCTCGCCAGCAGCACGGCGAGGATGCCGGTGAGGAAAATGCCGACCAGGATGGAAAAGAAGCCGACGTTAGCGGCAGGTAGTGGAATTGGCTCATTTCCATGAGTTAACTCTCCCAATCACCCACCGGTCCTTAGATATGTAGCCGCCTTGCTAGTCCAACGCGCGAGTTTATAATCCGGCGCTTCCTTCGCGCAGGGGGATTTTCGGTGGCGCCGCTGGGAGCGAAATCCGTAGCCATTATCATGGGCAGCCAGTCCGACTGGCAGACCATGAAGCATGCCGCCGACACGCTCGATGCTTTGGGCGTGCCGTATGAGACGCGCATCGTCTCGGCGCACCGCACCCCCGAGCGGCTTTACGCCTTCGCCAAGGGCGCGAAAGCGGCCGGCTTCAAGGTGATCATCGCCGGCGCCGGCGGCGCCGCGCATCTGCCCGGCATGACCGCGTCGCTCACCAGCCTGCCGGTATTTGGCGTGCCGGTGGAGTCCAAGGCCCTGTCGGGCCAGGACTCGCTTTATTCCATCGTGCAGATGCCGCCCGGCATTCCCGTCGGCACGCTCGCCATCGGGCCGCCCGGCGCCATCAATGCGGCGCTGCTTGCGGCCAGCGTGCTTGGCGCTGAGCGATCCGACGCTCGGCAATCGCCTCGAAGCTTGGCGTCAGCGCCAGACCGAAAGCGTCGCCGAACAGCCGAAGGACGGCGCGTGAGCGAAGCGGCGCCGGTTCTGCAGCCCGAAGCCACGATCGGGATTTTGGGCGGCGGTCAGCTCGGCCGCATGCTGGCGCTGGCCGCGGCTCGGCTCGGCTTCAAGTGCCACGTCTTTGCGCCGTCGCCCGACTCGCCCGCTTTCGACGTCGTGCATCGCGTCACCAGCGCCGATTACACCGATACCGAAGCGCTCGATCGCTTCGCCGGCGACGTCGATGTCGTGACTTACGAATTCGAGAACGTGCCGGCGGAGACCGCGACCTTTCTCGCCGCGCGCGTTCCGGTGCTGCCCGATCCGCTGGTGCTGGCGACGACGCAGGACCGGCTGGTGGAAAAAAACTTCGTCACTGGGCTCGGCTTCCGCACCGCTGCATTTGCCGATGTCGGCGCGCCTGAGGCGCTTGCGCATGCGATCGAACGCATCGGCCGGCCGGCGATCTTGAAGACGCGCCGCTTTGGCTATGACGGCAAAGGCCACGCCACGATCAAGAACGGCACCGACCCGGTAGCGGCCTGGCGCGACGTCGGCGGCCAGCCCTGCATCCTCGAAGCCTTCGTGCCGTTCGAGCGCGAGGTCTCGGTCGTGGCGGCGCGCGCCCACGACGGTGCAGTGGAAAGTTTCGACGTCACCGAGAACGAGCACCGCGATCACATTTTGAAAACTTCGCGGGTGCCGGCGGCGATCTCCGAGGCCACGGCGCGGGAAGCGCGCCGCATCGCCGAGACCATTGCGCAAAAATTCAACTATGTCGGCGTGCTGGCGGTCGAGATGTTCGTGCTGCGCGACGGCGAGATCCTCGTCAACGAGATCGCGCCGCGGGTGCATAATTCCGGCCATTGGACGCTCGACGGCGCTTCGGTGTCGCAGTTCGAGCAGCACATCCGCGCGGTGGCCGGCTGGCCGCTCGGCAAGCCGATCCGCCGCGGCAGGGTCGAGATGACGAACCTCATCGGCAGCGAGGTCGAGGACTACCGGCGCTGGCTCGCGGTTCCCGGCGCGGCGGTGCATCTTTACGGCAAGTCCGCGGTGCGGCCCGGCCGCAAGATGGGCCATGTGACGCGCGTCTTCGCCGACTGACGCGATTGCCATTCTGAAACGCGCTTGTCCGCAACGGACGGCTCTCATAGGATTTCGCCATGGGCCTCGGCAACGTTTTCCTCAACGACCTGATCGAATTGAAGCAAAAGGGCGCGCTCGATGGCGCCACGCGCGTCATGGAAATCGGCGCGCAGCAGATTTCCGATTCGCTGATGATCGCGCCGGGACTGCCGGAGGCCTACCGACTGTTCGGCTGCACCTCGCCTCCGGTCCTGACGCCGGTCGGCACCGAGAATTTCACCAAGTCGGCGCCGTCATCGGCGCCGTTCTGGTCGGCGCTCGGATTTGCGCGCAGCGCCATCGACGTCGAGGGCGATGCCATCCGTATCGATCTCAACCGCGGCAAGGTTCCGCGGCGGCTGCGCGGCGCCTTCGACTTGGTGGTGAACGCCGGCACCACCGAGCACGTCGCCAACCAGATGAATGCGTTTCGCATCATCCATCATTTGGTCCGGGTCGGCGGCATCATGTACCACGAGCTGCCTGCCGGCGGCCTGATCGATCACGGACTCGTCGGCTATCAGCCGAAATTTTTCAACATGCTGGCGAACTTCAACGGCTACGAGGCGCTCTATATCCGCTTCACCGCCTGGGGGCCGGCCAAGATTCCCGACTATTTGCGACAGATGAATCCGTATGGCGGCGACACCGTCATCGATTGCAGTATCCGGGTGGCGCTGCGCAAGCTGCATCACCTGCCGTTTGTTTGTCCGTTCGACGCCGGCGACGGCGCGCCGCAGCCTTGGCTGACCATCCTGCACCGGACACTCAAGAACCTGTCGCTGCGCAAGTCGCGCCCGGGCGCCAATGCGTTTCGTCCGGGCGGTTCCGGGTAACGAAGGGGCCGGCGCGAGCCGGTCTTGGCCAAAACCGGCCCGACTTATGGACTTTCCGGCGCTGTTCTGCTACATGGCGCGCCACGGTGGCGTGGGCGGTTACGCTAACGCCGCCATGCAATCCCGCGAACCTAACTGGCAAAAGGAGCAAGCGTGCAGGTTCTCGTCCGTGACAACAATGTCGACCAGGCCCTCAAGGTGCTGAAGAAAAAGATGCAGCGCGAGGGCGTTTTCCGCGAGATGAAACTCCGCGGCCACTACGAAAAACCATCGGAAAAAAAGGCGCGGGAAAAGGCGGAAGCGATCCGCCGGGCCCGCAAGCTTGCGCGCAAGAAGTTGCAGCGCGAGGGGCTATTGCCGATGAAGCCGAAGCCGACCGGCCCGGGTGGTCCCGGCGGCCCTGGCGGTCCTGGCGCCGGCAGGTCCAGCCCGCCGCGCGCGCCCCGTTTCGGCTGAAGCCGAAAGCCCGATTTTATTGCGATTTCGACGATGGCGCGGGGTCTCACGGCCCCCGCGTCTTTTTTTGCCGCCCGGCGGTGGTATCGTCTTGTCTGACGTGGCTAAGGGCTTTCGGATGACAGGATCGACCATCGCCGGTGCCGGGCGGAATGGAGCAGGGTGTTATCGCGCTCGTGTTCGCCGCTTTCGCCCTCGCCGGTTGCTCCACGCTCGGTAATGCGCCCGCCGCCGAAAACAACGATCCGGCCTATGCCACGGCGGCACCCAACCTGACGTCGCTCAGCGAGGTCATCGAAAAGCATCCCAACGACCCGCAGGCCTACAACATGCGCGGCTCGGTGTTCGGCGAAGCCGGCCACAACGAACAGGCGCTGGCCGACTTCAACAAGGCGATCAGCCTCGATCCGAATTACACCCAGGCCTATGCCAATCGCGGCCTGGTCTATCGCAAGACCAACAAGCTCGATCTGGCGGCGGCCGATTACGACAAGGCGTTGTCGCTCGATGCCGGCTACGCGACGGCCTATGTCGGCCGCGGCATGGTCGAGAGCCTGCAGGGCAAGAGCGCGCAGGCGCTGGCCGATTTCAACAAGGCGATCGCGCTGAAACCCGACAACGCGGAGGCCTATTACAGCCGCGGCCTGCTCTATCAGAGCCAGCGCCAGCACCAGTTCGCCATCGACGATTTCTCCACCGCGCTCGGGCTCACCACGCAGCGGACGGACCTGTTCATCGCACGCGGCTTAAGCTACCTCGCGATCGGCGACAACAAGTCGGCGGCCAGCGATCTTGATGAAGCGGTGCAGGCCGACCCGACCAGCGCCAAAGCCTGGGCCAGCCGCGGCCTCGCCTACGAGCGGCTCGGACTGAAAGAAAAGGCCGCGGGCTCTTATGCGAAAGCGCTCAACATCAACGACAAATATCAACCGGCGCAGACCGGTTTTGCCCGGGTCGGCGGCCGGGCAGGGCAGACCTATCAGACGTTTTGATCGGGCAAGCTAGCGAGGCAGCGATGACCATCACGCTCAACCACGCCATCGTGCCGGCGCGCGACAAAGTCGCGGCGGCCAAATTCTTTGCCAATATTTTCGGATTGAAGCGCGGGCGCAGCGGCTATTTCGCGCCGGTGCGGATCAACAAGACGCTGACACTGTTGTTCGACGATGACGACTCCAAGTTCGAGAGCCATCATTACGCGTTTCATGTCAGCAAGGCCGAGTTCGACGCCATCCTCGGCCGCATCAAGAAAGCCAAGATCGTTTTCGGCAGTGCGCCGTGGAGCCTCGACGACGGCAAGCTCAATGATTGGAACGGCGGCCGCGGCGTCTATTTCCGCGATCCCAATGGCCACGTGCTGGAGCTGATGACCGTGCCGCAGTAAGGCCAAGTCGTCATTCCGGAGGTGCCGCGAGCGGCGCAGGCCGGAATCGATATTCAGCCGAATCGTGGCTGTCGCTCTTCGAGGCTCCTCGCTTCGCTCGCACCCAGAATGACGGAACCTAATCCAAATCCCCCGCCAGGAAGCGGCCGACGGCGACCAGCGCGCCGTTCTTGTCGAGGTCTTCGTGGCCGCCGTCGAGGAAACGCACGATGTGCTTCGGCTTGTTGGCGAGATCGAACAGCTGTTCGCCCATGGCATAGGGCACGACCTGGTCTTTCGCCCCGTGCAGGATCAACAACGGTGCCGTGACCTTGCCGATGCGCTCGTCGGAGCGGAATTGATCGGTCATCAAGCAGTTTGACCGGCACGTACCAATAGTGCTTGGCGCCGACCGCGGCGGCAGACGTGAACGGCGCTTCCAGGATCACGCGGCCGACCGGTTTTTCCGCCGCCAGCGCGACGGCGACGCCAGAGCCGAGCGACTCGCCCCAGAGCACGATCTGCTGCGCTGAATAGCGTGCCGCGGCGAAGGCGTATCCGGCTTCGGCATCGGCGATGAGGCCGCGCTCGCTCGGGTGCCCGCTCGAGCCGCCATAGCCGCGATATTCCACCGCGACGATGCCGATGCCGTCGGTGATCAGCCGGGTGAAGCGCTCGACGCGATAGCGCAGCGCACCGCCGTTGCCGTGCAGATAAAGAATGACCGGCTTGCCGTCGCGCGGCGGCACGTGCCAGGCGATGATGTGCTCGCCGTCGGACGTGGTCAGCTTGACTTCTTCGGCCTGCGGCAGGCCGGCCGCGGCCGGCGTGGTGTGGATGGTTTCGGGAAAATACATCAGCGAGCGTTGCGTGAAATACAGCATCGCCAGCACGCCGGCATAGACGCACAGCGCGCTGACGACGATCCCCATCAGCACCGTCATCGCGCGCTTGCCCGCTCGGGTGCGGAACATTGTTGCCGACGACGATTCCCACGCCCAGGCAACGATCTCGCGCAAAACCGCAAGCGCCAGCCAAGCAAACCGCCGCACTTTTGCGACGGCTCTTTGCGCCGCGCCTGCGCGTTCACCAACTGTGTCCTCCTGATCGGCTGAAAGGGAGCGCACGCTCACGTCTCTCGTGGTCTCTATCGGCATTGTCGCATGAAACGATTGCGCATCACATGCAGCATGGCGGCAAAACGATCTTGCGCATAAACAGATTAAAGCCAAAAAACAAACCGGCCGGCTGTTGCGAGCCGGCCGGAATAATTCTGCGCTGTTGCGCGGTCAGGACCAGGCCGGCTTACTGACAGACCTGCTTACTGACAGACCTGTACGCTCCGCATCCGGTAGCCGAGGCCTTCGACCCAGACCCGGCGCTGCGCCCAATAGCAGCCGGGTGCGAGCTGCGCATAATCGGGGCCGGGCGGCGGGCCGTAGGCAGCCGGCGGCGGCGGATAATATCCGGGCGGCGGCGGATAATACCCGGGCGGTGGCGGGTAATAGCCCGGCGGCGGGCCGTTTGCGATTGCGCTGCCGATGATGGCGCCCGCGGCGACGCCGCCGAGGATGCCGAAGCCGACGCCGCAGCCCCAGCAGCCGGCGTGCGCCGGAGCTGGCGCCGCCAGTGAAGCAACGCCGATGCCCGCTGCGGCGGCAAGGCCAATAAGCGACTTATGCATGTGTTCTCCTCAAGCGATCGGACGGGTGCCGATCTGAAATTTTGTCAGCGAGGGTCCCCGTAAAACTCCCGCTTTTCGCGGCACCACTTGCACACCCTTTGGCCATTTTGGCGGTACTCTTTGGCGGAAGTTTGGTGTGCCGGCGGTGGTGCCCTGGTATACAGCTCGGCGGCTGAGCCGCAGTCATGCGCAACGCCGCCGCTTTTTCAGGTCCGAAAAGTTTGACGCTCGCCGTCACACGCAGGCGCGCACCCAGCCGTATCCGGTCCACACCCGCCGCCACACGCAAGGACCGCCGTACGGCGGCGCAGCGTAGTAGCCGGCGTAGTAGCCAGAGGGGTATGGATAGAAATACGGTGCCGCCAAAGCGCCGCCGATCAGGGCGCCGGCAGCAAGTCCGCCGATGACTGGGCCGGGACCCCAACCCCATCCACCGTGCCAGCCGCCATGCCAGCCGCCCCAGCGCGCCTCCGCCGTGCCCGACGTCGCCACTGCTGCTGCGGCGATGGCCATTGCCGCCACCAGAGCCGTCAAAATCTTCCTCATGATATTCACCTCGACAAGCGTGGGTTCTTCGCAGAACTCCAATCGCCCCCAGCGCGCTAAGGATCACATTTTTTGGTGAACGCGGACTGAACGGCTATGCCTGAATATCGCCATCATTGAAAAGCGAACGGCGGTTAAAAGACTGCAATGCCTCTGACGTATGCCATCGGCGATATTCACGGCTGTTTGGATAAGCTGCGCAGCCTCTTGCTGCGTTGCGAAAAGCACGCCGACGGCCGGCCGTCGGCATTCGTATTTGTCGGCGACTACATCGATCGCGGACCGCAATCGTCCGCCGTCATCGATTGTTTGATCGATCTGAAAGCGCAGCACGGCGAAAGAGTCGTGACGCTGATGGGAAACCACGAAGCGATGGCGCTCGCGGTCATCGACGGCACGAGCCCATCGCGGCTGTGGTTTGCGCAAGGCGGACTGGCGACGCTTAAAAGCTACGGCGTCGCGGAACCGCGCGAGCTGCCGCGCGCGCATGTCGATTGGCTGCGCGCGCTGCCCTTGAGTTACGACGACGGCCGGCGCTTTTTCGTCCATGCCGGCGTCAATCCCGCTACACCGCTCGAGGCGCAGGACGACTTCGACCTGCTGTGGATCAGAGAACCGTTCCTGTCGCATCGCGGCGACTACGGCCGCCTTATCGTGCACGGCCATACGCCGTTGGCGGATGGCGTGCCCGACCTGCGTGGCAATCGGCTGAACCTCGACACCGGCGCCGTGTTCGGCGGGCCGCTGACGGCTGCGGTGTTCGATGACGCGCAGACGGAGCCGATCGGGTTTCTCCAGGTCGAGTGACGACTGCGACATTCCGTCGCAGACCTTTTATGCCCCGTATGACGGGCGATTTGCGTGATCCGGCGGCGGGCGCTGTGCCGGACCGGGGCACGCGCTATCCTCGCTTTGCGATTCGCGCTTCGGGAATTTCACCGCAAATGAAACGCAGGGCGGCAAAGTCGGAGCGCAAGCCGTCGCGGCGGCCGCAACCAAAATCCTCCCGCCCACAATCCGGCAAGCACGCCAACGCCGAAGCCGCGAAAGCATCGCGCCCGCCGTCGCGCGCGGTCGTCATGCGGCTTGCCGCCGAGGTCGATGCGCTGGCGGCGCAACTGCAGGATTCGCGCGCGCGCATTTTGGATCTCGAGGCGAGGGTCGACGTCGATCCGCTGACCGACGTGCTCAACCGGCGCGGTTTCGAGCGCGAGCTCAAGCGCTCGCTGGCTTACGTCAAGCGCTACGGCACCAGCGCGGCGCTGATCTATATCGATCTCGACGGCTTCAAGCCGGTCAACGACCGCCACGGCCATGGTGCCGGCGACGCCGTGCTCAAGGCGATCGCGGCGGCGCTGGTCCGCAGCGTGCGCGCCTCCGACGTGGTCGCGCGCATCGGCGGCGACGAATTCGCCGTGCTGTTGTGGAACGTCAACGGCGCCAATGCCGCCGCCAAGGCTGCCGCGCTCGAAGCCGCCGTGTATGGAACGCCGGTGCGCTGGAGCTCTTCGACGCTGGTCGTCGGCGCCTCCGCCGGCGTTGTGCTCCTCGGCGCGCTCGACACCCCCGCCGACGTCATCGCCCGTGCCGACGCGGCGATGTATGCGCGCAAGGATGAGCGGAAAGGCATCTCCTCCCTCGCCTTGCGCGGGGAGAAGGAGGAGGTCACGCAATAATATCCGGCGTGAGCTGGTCTTCGATGAAGGTGATGCGGTCGCGCAACTGCAGCTTGCGCTTCTTCAGGCGCTGGACCTGGATGACGTCGGCGCCCAACGAATGCTGCAGCGCCGCAATCGCGGCGTCGAGGTCGCGATGCTCCTGCTGCAGGCGCGCAAGCTGCACCCGAAGCTCGCGTTCTTCCTCTTGCGTCATCGCCGCCTTGGTCGCGCCGTGGTGGCCGCTTGGTTGGCCTTTGGCGCCGTTTAGGCCGGTAAGTGGTTCTGGATTATCGCGTTTTGGTTAACGCCCGACAAGCCCGCATGATACTTTGGCATAGGGGAACCGTGCACAATGGGGATTTTCGAATGCCCCGAAATGGAGTATGCTGCGTTATGTTGGGCTGGCGTAGGTCGATCTGATTAAGCCAAGGATCTGACGCGCAAGGAGACAGGCCACATGGCGATTGAAGCGCATCTCGCGGAACTCGAAAGACGGCACCAAGCACTCGAAACCGAAATTAGCGAAGCACTCACCCACCCATCGACGGACGACCTGGAAATAGCGCAATTGAAGCGCAAGAAATTGTACGTAAAGGACGAGATCGTGCGAATACGGCACGACGAACTCGTCCACTAAGCGGCTAAGCCAAGCGGTTGATTTTGTCTGCTCGTCCCCGCGCAAGCGGGGACCGAGTAGTGTTTTGTTTTCAATCAGGGCGCCCGCTGCAGTCCCGCTGTCATGGGAATGAGCGGCATTTTTCACACCCCCTTCGCCGTCTCCCGCAGCTTGAATTTCTGGATCTTGCCCGTGCTCGTCTTCGGCACGGTTTCGAACACGATGTAGCGCGGGCATTTGTAGGCGGCGAGGTGCTTTCGGCACCAGGCGATCAGTTCCTCGGCGGTCGCGGTGGCGTCGGGTTTTAGCTCGACGAAGGCGCACGGCGTCTCGCCCCACTTCTCGTCGGGCTTGGCGACCACGGCGACCACCTGCACGGCCGGGTGCTTGTACAGCGCGTCCTCGACTTCGATCGAGGAGATGTTCTCGCCGCCGGAAATGATGATGTCCTTGGAGCGGTCCTTGATCTGGATGTAGCCGTCGGGATGGATGACGCCGAGGTCGCCGGAGTGAAACCAGCCGCCGGCGAAGGCTGCTGCGGTCGACGTTTTGTTTTTCAGATAGCCCTTCATCACCACATTGCCGCGGAACATCACTTCGCCCAGCGTCTCGCCGTCGCGCGGCACCGCCTGCCATGGTTTGCCGGATCGCGCACGTCGAGCGCGTCGAGCACCGGATAGCTCACGCCTTGGCGCGCTTTCTTCGCTGCCTGCTCGGAGCCCGGCAGCGCGTCCCATTCGCGATGCCAGTCGTTGACGCTCGCCGGCCCGTAGGTCTCGGTCAGGCCGTAGACGTGGGTGACGTTGAAGCCGGCCGACTTCATCGCCGCGAGCACGGATTCCGGCGGCGGGGCTGCTGCGGTGACGAACTCGACGACGTGGGGCAGCGGCTTGCGCTCCTCGTCCGGCGCGTTGAGCAAGGTCGACATCACGATCGGCGCGCCGCACAGATGGGTGACCTTGTGGGTGGCGATGGCGTCGAAAATCGGCGCCGCGCGAACTGCTCGTAAGCAAACGTGAGTACCCGCAACCACCGACACGGTCCATGGGAAGCACCAGCCGTTGCAGTGGAACATCGGCAAGGTCCACAGATAGACCGGATGCTTGGCCATGGCGCAGGTGATGACGTTCGCCATCGCCAAAAGATACGCGCCGCGATGATGGTAGACGACGCCCTTGGGATCGCCCGTGGTGCCCGACGTGTAATTCAGCGAAATAGCGTCCCACTCGTCGTTCGGCATCAGCCAGGCAAAGTCGGCGTCGCCTTGGCGTAAAAAATCCTCGTATTCGAGATTGCTCGAGCCGTTCGCCGGGACCTGCGAATTCCGGGTCGTCATAGTCGATCACCAGCGGCTTGGCCTTGCAGGCCGCGAGCGCGTCTTTGACCACCTTGGAGAATTCGCGATCGGTGATCAGCACCTTGGCCTCGCCGTGGTCGAGCGTAAACGCGATGATGGCGGCGTCGAGCCGCGTGTTGATCGAGTTGAGCACCGCGCCGGCCATGGCGACGCCGTAGTGCGCTTCCAGCATCGCCGGCACATTGGGCAGCACCACCGCGACTGTATCGCCGCGCTTGATGCCGCGCTTGGCGAGCGCGGAGGCAAGCTTTGTCGCGCGCACGAAAAATTCGCGATAGGTCCACGCGCGCTTGCCGTGGATGATCGCGGTCTGGTCCGGATAGACCGCGGCGGCGCGCGCCAGGAACGACAGCGGCGTCAGCGGCTGGAAATTCGCCGCGTTGCGGTCGAGATCGGTGTCGTAGGCGCTGGGCATGGCTTTCCCCTCGTAACCGGCCCTTGGCCGGTTTTTTCTTTTGGTTTCTTATAGCGTAGCGAAAACGGGCGGTTTTGATCAATGTCATGGCGGCGGCGCAGCGTCGCTTGCAAAGATCGCTATGGCGCTGAGAATACGGCGAGAAATTCATCTCTCCCCGGCAAGCGGGGAGGGCGAGGAGACAGCCATGGACGCCCGTTCAAGCCGCTATCCCGAGGTCTACGCGCGCTGGCAGCGCGACCCGCAGGGTTTTTGGGGTGAGGCGGCGGCCGCCATCGACTGGATCGAAAGGCCCAAAACCGTGTTCGATCCGAACGCGGGCGTCTATGGCCGCTGGTTCGTCGGCGGCGTCTGCAATACCTGCTTCAATGCGGTCGACCGCCATGTCGATGCCGGACGCGGCGAGCAGACGGCGATCATCTACGACTCGCCGCTCGCCGGCCAAAAACGCGTTATCACCTATCACCGCCTGCTGACCGAGACCCAGGTGCTCGGCGGCATGTTGCGCGATCTCGGCGTGCAAAAGGGCGACCGCGTTATTCTCTACATGCCGATGGTGCCGGAGGCGGTGTTCGCCATGCTGGCCTGCGCGCGCATCGGCGCCATCCACTCGGTGGTGTTCGGCGGTTTTGCGGCGCGCGAATTGGCGACGCGGATCGACGACGCCAAGCCGAAAGTCATCCTCTCGGCAAGCTGCGGCATCGAGCCCGGCCGCATCGTCGCCTATAAGCCGCTGCTCGACGAGGCGATCAATCTGGCGCAGCACAAGCCCGACGCCTGCCTGATCCTGCAACGCCCGCAGGCGGAAGCGAAGTTGATCGACGGCCGCGACCGTGACTGGGCGGCGATGCGCGATCACGCGCTGATCCATGCGCGCTCGGCGTTCGACTGCGTGCCGGTCTCCGCGACCGACCCGCTCTACATTCTCTATACGTCGGGCACCACCGGCCGGCCCAAAGGTGTGATGCGCGACAATGGCGGCCACATGGTCGCGCTGCAATGGTCGATGCAGAATCTCTACGGCATCGCGCCGGGCGAGGTGTGGTGGACGGCGTCCGATATCGGCTGGGTGGTCGGCCACTCCTATATCGTCTATGCGCCGCTGTTCCACGGCTGCACCACCATCCTCTACGAGGGCAAGCCGGTCGGCACGCCCGACGCCGGCGCGTTCTGGCGCGTCATCGCCGAGCACGGCGCCGTCGCCATGTTTACGGCGCCGACCGCGTTCCGCGCCATCAAGAAGGAAGATCCGCAGGGAAAGCTATTCGCACAGCACGACCTGAAAAAATTCCGCACCCTGTTTCTTGCGGGCGAACGCGCCGATCCGCCGACGCTGGAATGGGCGGAAGAGCTTCTGAAAGTACCGGTTGTCGATCACTGGTGGCAGACCGAAACCGGATGGTGCATTGCCGGCAACCCGGTTGGCCTCGGCATGCTGCCGATCAAGCATGGCTCGCCCACGGTGGCGATGCCGGGCTACGACATCCGCGTCGTCGACGAGGGCTGCCACGAAGTCGCGGCCAACAAGATGGGCTCGATCGTCGTCAAACTGCCGCTGCCGCCGGCGTGCCTGCCGACCTTGTGGCAGGCCGACGCGCGCATGCGCGAAAGCTATCTCGACGAATTCCCCGGCTACTACAAAACCGCCGACGCCGGCTTCAAGGACGAGGACGGCTACATCTTCGTCATGGGCCGCACCGACGACATCATCAACGTCGCCGGCCACCGGCTCTCGACCGGCGGTATGGAAGAGGTGCTGGCCTCGCACCCCGACGTCGCCGAATGCGCAGTGCTGGGCATCAAGGATGAATTAAAGGGTGAGGTGCCGTGCGGCTTCATCGTCCTCAAATCCGGCGTCAACCGACTGCCGACCGAGATCGAGAAGGAATGCATTGCGCTGATCCGCAACAAGATCGGACCCGTGGCCGCGTTCAAGCTCGCCATCACCGTGGCGCGGCTGCCGAAGACGCGCTCGGGCAAGATTTTGCGCGGGACGATCAAGAAGATCGCTGACGGCGATTCTTGGCAAATGCCGGCGACGATCGATGATCCGGTGATTTTGGATGAGATTGGGGGCGCATTGAAGAGCAAAGGAATCGGCGCTTAGGCAATTTAGGCATTGTCGTTGCTTTGACGCGTTGGTTCCCGTGGTCCGTTATGTCAGACAATGGTTGTTCTTATATACGCTGGTTGTTTTGCACTCGCCTGCGAACGCGCAGGCGCCCGCTCGTCCGCCGACTGACCAACCGCCTGCGGCACTAAGCCAACCCTCATCGCCGCCGGTGGGGCGTGCGTGGTGTTGCGGAATGATCGAGGGTGATTTCTTTTCCGCCCCCGCGAAGCGGGAGAGGAAAGATACGTTACTCGCTCTTCCCACTAAGCTGCTTGAGCTTGGCGAACACGGCGTTGACATCGAGCTCGTCGGACTTCTTCGCCGGAGCCGGCGCGGCGGGCTCGGGCTCTTCCTTCGGTGCGGTCGTGACCGAGGCGGGCAACAGCGTCGCGCCCTGCGCCTCGATCGGCACCGGCTTTTCCTTGGCCGCCTTCTGCACTTCGATGTCGAGATCGATCTGCGAGCACAGCCCGAGCGTCACCGGATCGAGCGGCGTCAGATTGGTCGAATTCCAGTGGGTGCGGTCGCGGATCGCCGAAATGGTCGACTTGGTGGTGCCGACGAGCCGCATGATGGCGCTGTCTTTGAGCTCGGGATGGTTGCGCACCAGCCACAGGATGGCGTTCGGCCGGTCCTGGCGGCGCGACACCGGCGTGTAGCGCGGGCCCTTCTTCGGTTTTGCTTCCGGCAGCCGCACCTTCGGATCGGCGATGTGCAGCTTATGGTTCGGGTCGGCTTCGGCGGCGGTAATCTCATCGCGGGTCAATTGCCCGGTGAGGATCGGATCGAGCCCTTTGATGCCTTGGGCAGCGTCGCCGTCGGCGATCGCCTTCACTTCCAGCGGATGCAGGTTGCAGAGCTGCGCGATCTGGTCGAACGACAGCGAGGTATTCTCGACCAGCCACACGGCGGTTGCTTTCGGCATCAGGGGCGCGGTCGCCATGGGTAAATCTCCTCTGCGCTCCGCCCGCCCGTCCGGGCGAAGCCACTCAACGTCATCAAGGATGACTGGAAGGTGCCCGGAATATAGGCGGCGCAGCGTGCGGGTGCAACCGCCCCGAGTTCCTTGGTTTCTTGGCGCCCAGGGCATGGCCGGCGGGCAAGCGACCGGCTATTTGTTGCAATTCCGGCGGCCGATGGCCCGAAACGACAGGAAAAAGGCATGGCCATGGGCAAGCGATTTTGGCCGACTGCCGTAGTGGCGATCGCGCTGTTTGGCGCCGCCACCGCGGCCCAGGCGCAAGCGCAGGATTTTCCGGCGCGGCCGGTGCACGTCATCGTGCCGTTCGCTCCGGGCGGCGGCGTCGATATCGTGGCGCGGCTGATCGCGCCGAAACTCAGCGAGGCGTGGGGCCAGCCGGTCGTCATCGAAAACAAGCCGGGCGCGGTCGGCGCCGTCGCCAGCGAATATGTCATGCATCAGCCGGCCGACGGCTACACCGTGCTGATCGGCGTCGCCGGCAGTCATGCCATCGCGCAATATCTCAATCCCAATCTCGGCTATGACCCGGTGCGCGATTTCGCCGGCGTGACGGTGCTGTCGTATTCGCCGCTGATCTGTCTTGTCGCGCCGTCGTCACCGTTTCACACCATGAAAGAGCTGGTCGACATACGCCAAGACCACAGCCGGTGCCGTTCGGCAGCCCCGGCGTCGGTTCGCAGATGCACCTGATCGGCGAGATGTTCAATCTCAACTACGGCACGCAAATTCCAGCACGTCGCCTATCGCGGCGTGGCGCCGGCGATGCAGGATCTGCTCGGCGGCCATATTCCGATGGTCATGGGCGAAATGGGCTCGGCGAAGCCGCTGGTCACGTCGGGCCAGTTGCGGGCGCTGGCGGTGACCGGCACGAAGCGAAACGCAAGCGTTCCCGACGTGCCGACATTTACGCAGGCCGGTTTTCCGAATTTCGAGGTCAACAGCTGGTTCGCTTTGTTCGTGCCGGCCGCCACGCCGAAGGCGATCGTCGACAAGATTGCAGCCGATGTGACCAAGATCGTCCGCTCACCCGAAATCAGCGCGCGGTTCGCTGACGACGGCTGGGAGGCGGGCGGCGGCACGCCTGCGGAATTCACCACAATGTGGCTTAAGACGTCGAAAGAGCTCGGCGCCGTCATCCAGCAACGCCACATCACAGTCGAATGAGGGACGAATCATGGCCGGAACGCTTGATGGAAAAGTCGCGATCGTCACCGGCGCCGGGCGCGGCCTCGGCCAGGTGATGACGCTCGGATTGCTCGAAGCCGGCGCGCGCGTCGCCGCAGTCGAGATCGATGCGCCGGCGCTCGAGGAAACCGAAAGCGCCGCCGATCAACGCGGCGCCGGCGAGCGCATCCAAGGCGTCGTCGCCGACATCACGCGCGACGACAGCGCGCCGAAAATCGTGCGCGCCACCATCGAGCATTTCGGCCGCCTCGACATCCTCATCAACAATGCCGGCATCAATACCAGCCTGCTGCGTCCCGAAGGCCAGCCGGTCGGCAAATTCTGGGAGGTGACGCCGACCGAATTCCGCCGCGTCATCGACGTCAATGTGGTCGCCGTGTTTCTGATGACGCGGGCGGCGCTGCCGGTCATGCTCAAGCAAGGCTGGGGCCGCATCATCAACGTGACGACCAGCCTCGACACCATGTATCGCGCCGGCTATGCAGCCCTATGGCGGCTCCAAGGCGGCGAACGAGGCGCATCTCCTCGCCATGGCGCAGGAGCTCGAGGGCACCGGCGTGAGCGCCAACGTGCTGGTGCCGGGCGGCGCCGCCAATACGCGCCTCGTCTCGCGCGCGCAGGAGCCCGATCGCGCGAAGCTCGATCCCGCCCGAGGTGATGGTGGCGCCGCTGATCTGGCTGTGCTCGAACGCGTCCGACGGCGTCAACGGCCAGCGCTTCATCGGCATGCGCTGGGACAAGAACTTGCCGCCCGAGGAAGCCGCCAAAAATGCCGGCGCGCCGATGGCGTGGCAGCAGCTCGGCCGCCAGGCGATCATGCCGGGCGGCACGAGCTGAGTTTTTCGCGTCACCCCGGAACGCGGCCCTTCACTGCATTGGCGAAGGCTTCGTAGGCGATGCGGCCGTCGGCTGCGATGGGCAGTTGCTTGCGCAGCTGCAGTCTTGAGTTGCTCCAGCTCGTCCGGCGACAGGGCGCTGAGCAACTGCCCGGACGGCCCGATCGGCACGATGTTGGACTCGCAGAAATCGTCGAAGCTCGCATAGGCGACCGGAATGCGAATTTCGCGCGTCTCGATCGCTTGCAGCCCTGCCGCCTGCCAAAAGGCTTGCATGGCTTCGCGTCCCGAGGCCGCCGCGCTGGCTCGTGACGGCGGGGGCTTGCCGATGGCTTTCAGCGCGGCTTCGATCGGCGCCAGCGGCACGCCGCCATTGAGCGTGTCCCACATGTAAGTGGCGACGAGTCCGCCAGGGCGCACCACCCGCGCCAACTCCGCAACTGCCTTGGCCGGATCGGGGATGAAGGTGATGACCAGCGCCATCGCGGCGGCGTCAAAACTGCGGTCGGGAAACGGCAGCGCCTGCGCGTCGCCCTGGCTGAACTGCGCCAGTTTCGCCGCCGGCCGGGTCCGCGCAAAGTCGAGCTGGCCCGGCGAAGGATCGACCGCCGATACCGCGCGCGGCGCGCAACGGGCAATCAGTTCCTCCGTGAAGGCACCGTTGCCGCAACCGACCTCGATCCAGTTCAGATTCTTCGGCGGATCGAGCCAGTCGAGAAAAATCCGCCCCGCAAGCTTGCTCCAGCGGCCCATCATCCGCTCATAGGTCTTGCCGTCGGAGAACATTTGGCCGGGTTCGGTCATTGGCACCTCGGTTGATTTCGTCGGGTGTTGCCTCGACCGGACGGATTGTATTTTGCTGGCCGCCCCCTTCATACCCCTCCCCCGCAAGCGGGGCGGGCCGGGAGGGAGTTGGGATGGATCGTCATGGATTTCGGCTTCACCGAGGAACAGCGGCTGTTGCGCGACAGCGTGCGCAAGCTTTTGCAAAAGCACGCGCCGCCCGAATATGTGCGCCAGCACGACCGCGAGCGCACTTATCCCGAGGAGCTGTTCCAGGCCTGCGCCGAGGCCGGACTTTTGGCGCTGCCGTTCCCGGAAGAGTACGGCGGCGCCGGCGGCAGCGTGCTCGACATGGTGATCGTCGCCGAGGAGATCGCGCGCGTCTCCGCCGATCTGGTGATGGCCTATACCGGCGGCATTTTTTGCGGCCTCAACCTCGTGCGCATGGCATCGGAGGAGCAGAAGCGGTACTGGCTGCCGAAATTTCTCGCCGGCAAAATCAAGTTCTCGATCTCGATGTCGGAGGCCGACGCCGGCTCCGACATCGGCGCCATGCGCACGACGGCCGTGAAAGACGGCAACGAATGGGTGATCGACGGCCAGAAACTCTGGGCGTCTACGGCCGGCGCCAAGAACAATGTCATCAATCTCTATGTGAAGACCGATCCCAAGGCGCATTACCGCCAAGGCATGTCATTGTTCCTGGTCGACAACGACACGCCCGGACTGACGCTGCGCAAGCTCGACATGCTCGGCCGCCGCGCCACCGGCACCTATGAGCTCACCTTCGACAAGGTGCGCGTGCCGCCCGATCGCCTGATCGGCGGCGAGAACAAGGGCTGGGACTGCGTGATGTCCGGCCTGCAGGTCGAGCGCGCCACGTCGTCGGCCGGCAATGTCGGCGCGGCGCAGGCGGTGGTCGATCTCGCCGTGCAATACGCCAAGGACAGAAAACAGTTCGGCCGCCCGATCGGCAGCAACCAGGCGATCGCCCACATGCTCGCCGACATGCAGACCGAGGTCGAGGCCGCGCGCACCTTGATGTGGCGCGCCGCCTGGATGGTGTCGAACGGCCAGGACGCGCTGCGCGAAATCACCATGGCAAAGCTCTTCACCTCGGAGACCTACGTGAAGATCGCCAGCCAGGGCATGCAGGTGCTCGGCGGCTTCGGTTACAGCGCCGAGTTCGACATGGAACGCCACTTCCGCGATTCCCGCGCCGCGACCATTGCGGCGGGGACGTCGCAGATTCAGCGCAACCTGATTGCGAATTTGATGGGGCTGAAGGTGCAGTAGCCGTCATTCCGGGGCGCCGCGAAGCGGCGAGCCCGGAATCCATAATCACAAGCGGATCAGAACAGTCACTGGAGTTCTTCCGGAACGGCAGGGGTTATGGATTCCGGGTTCCTCGCTGCGCTCGGCCCCGGAATGACGCGTTTACTCTGCCGCCGCTTTCTGCGCCCGTGCGTTGATCGCCGCCCACACCCGGCTCGGCGTTGCCGGCATGTCGATGTGGTCGATGCCGAGCGGTTTTAAGGCGTCGAGGATGGCGCCGATGACCGCGGGTGGCGCACCCGTCGCGCCGGCTTCGCCGGCGCCCTTGACGCCGAGCGGATTGGTTTTCGCCGGCACTTCGGTCAGCTCCGAGACAAGGTCGGGAAAGTCCTCGGCGCGCGGCATGGCGTAGTCCTGGAAGCTGCCGGTGACGAGCTGGCCTTCGGCGTCGAACACGATCGCTTCCATCAGCGCCTGGCCGACGCCTTGGGCGACGCCGCCGTGGATTTGGCCTTCGCAGAGCAGGTGATTCATGATCTTGCCGACGTCGTCGACCGCGGCATAGCGGGCGAGCGTGACGAAGCCGGTTTCCGGATCGACCTCGACCTCGCAGACGTGGCAGCCGTTGGGATAATTCGGCGGCTCCGCCGCGAAGGTGCCGGACGCTTCCAGCCCGACGTCGAATTGCGGCGGCAGCATCGCCGGGCGATAGAACGCCTTCGCCACGTCGGTGAGCTTCATGGCGCGGTCGGTGCCGACGATGCGGAACGAGCCGTCCTTGAACTCGATGTCGCCGGCGGCGGCTTCCATCATCATCGCCGCCATGGGTTTGGCTTTCTCGATGATATTGTCGGCCGCCTTTTTCAGCGCGTTGCCGCCGACATGCATGCTGCGCGAGCCGTAGCTGCCGCGCCCGATCGGCACCGCGTCGGTGTCGCCCTGGACGAAGCGGACGTTCTCGAACGGCACGCCGAGCCATTCGGTCACCATCTGCGCATAGACGGTCTGATGGCCCTGGCCGTGCGAATGGGTGCCGGCGAGGATGGTGAGCATGCCGCTCGGATCGAAGCGCAGCACCATGCGGTCGTTGAACACGGCGGCCTCTTCGAGGAAATAGCCGATGCCGCGGCCGCGCAGCTTGCCGTTCTTCTTCGATTCGGCGGCGCGCTTGGCGAAGCCGTTCCAGTCGGCGACTTTCAGGCACTCGTCCATGACATGGACGAAATCGCCGCTGTCATAGGTGATGCCGGTCTGGATCTTGTGCGGCATGGCGGACGACGGAATGAAATTGCGCCGCCTGATCTCGATCGGATCGATGCCGATGACGTTGGCGGCGCGGTCGAGCAATTGCTCGATCAGATAAGTCGCCTCCGGCCGCCCGGCGCCGCGATAGGGCGCGAGCGGAATGGTGTTGGTGAAGACCGCCTTGCCGACGCAGTGCACCGCCGGGATCTGATAGACGCCGGGCGCGAGCCGCATGGCGAACAGCGGCACCACCATCGAGGCGCCGAACACGTGCGAGCCCATGGCGTGCAGCGCGTTGACGCGCAGCCCCAAAACCTTGCCGCGCTCGTCGAGCGCCAATTCGCCGGTGACGACCTGGTCGCGGCCTTGCGAGTCGCCAAGCAGCGCCTCCGAGCGCGTCGACACCCATTTCACCGGCCGGCCGCCGACGTGGCGCGACGCCCAGACCACCAGCGCGTCCTCGGGATAGCCGCCGTGCTTCATGCCAAAGCCGCCGCCGACGTCGGGCGAGATGACGCGCAGCTTGGTCTCGGGAATTTTCAGCACCTGGCCGGCGACGGACGAGCGGGTGCCGTGCGGGTTCTGCGACGTCGAATAGAGCGTGTAATTGTCGCCGTCGGGATGATACTGCCCGATCGCGGCGCGCGGCTCGATCGAGTTGGCGGTGATGCGGGTGTTGTTGAGCTTCAGCGTGACGACGTGCTTGGCACCGGCGAACGCCGCGTCGGTCGCATCCTTGTTGCCCATCATCAAGGTGAAGGCGACATTGTTCGGCGCCTCGTCCCAGATCACCGGCGCGCCGGACTTCACCGCGTCTTCGACCGTGATCGCCGCCGGCAGCGGCTCGTAATCGATTTCGAGCAATTCGGCGGCATTGCGCGCCTGCTCGACCGTTTCGGCAACCACGAAGGCGACGCGCTCGCCGACCGCGCGCACTTTGTCGGCGATCAGGATCGGCCGCAGCGAGCGAAAGCCCTTCGGGCCGCCCATGTCTTCGGGCATCGGCGGCGCCAAGGCTGCCGAGCTTGTCGGCGACGACATCGGCGCCGGTGAGCACGGCAAGCACGCCGTCGGCGGCCTTGGCCTTGGCGGTGTCGACGCGCTTGATGCGGGCGTGCGCATGCGGCGACATCACCACCACGCCGTAAGCATTGGTGCGGCAGGTCGATGTCGTCGACATAGCGGCCGCGGCCGGTGATGAAGCGCGGGTCCTCGACCCGGGGCACAGGCTGACCGATGCCGAACTTGTTCACTTAAGGCCTCCTCGACGGTTCTCATCCGCCCCGGCTTTGGCCGGGGCGGAAAACTATACTTGCGAATAAGGGCGATGAGAATGGATGGTTCGGCCGGGCCGGAAAGCCGGGGCGCGCGCAGGCGGCCAAGCGTGCCATCTTCATCGCCCGACATCTTTTGCACGCCGCTTGGCAATCGGCTTACGACAATTCTTCTGAATTCGATTATGATCGCCGCAATATGTGGTGCGTTTCATGAAAACGCTGATCGTCGGGATCGCGCGCTCGGGCACTTCGGCCCTTTATTTCAAGCTCAAGCAGGCGCTGCCGGAATCGACATGGTGCCTCTACGAGCCGCCGCATTTCGATCCGTCCGATCCCGGCAGTTCCGCGAACGTGCTGGCAAAGATCGTTATCGGACGGCCCGGCGCATTCGATTACACGAGTTTCCGCGAATTCGACAAAAAGATCATGATCGTTCGCGATCCGCGCGATAACGTCGTGAGCCGCGTTCTCTACGGTCCATGTGCGACGGAGACGTTTCGCAACGACGAGGCGAAGATTGCCGCTTTTACCGATGCGCTACTCCGCAAGGAGGCCGAGCCCAGCAGCACATCCATGCTGGAGATAATCGCGTTGTTCAGCCGCCTCACCGGTCAAGACTGGGCCATGCGACTGTCGTCGCTCTACGACTTGGCGCTGGACTTCCACCGTACAAATGGCGGCTTCCTCGTCCACACCTATGAGGACTTCATCGCCGGCCGCTACGCGGCGATCGAAGACTATCTCGATATCGCCTTGCCGAGCGGTGAAGCCGACGTCACTGCGCAATACGCGCATGTCATACGTATCAAGGCGGCGAACGATTGGAAGAACTGGTTCACGGCGGAGGATGTGGCATTTTTCCGCCCGCACCTTGCCCCCTTCATGCGCGCCTACGGCTATCCCGACGACTGGACGCTTGCCACCGAGCCGCATATCAGCCCGGCGCACGGGTCGCAATTCGTCCGGCGCAGCACCGCGCTGCGGAGCCGGCAGGACAAGGAGCCGTCCCCGTCACTCTGCGGGCGGTGACCGCCATCCTTGCGCTTTGACGCGCGGCGGTCGATGCTCGCGGATCAATTCGCGAGGGCAAAGCGTGCTGCACAATCCGGGCGTTACCGAGGTTTTGGCAAAATTCGTCGTCGATACGCGGTGGGACGACCTGCCGCCGCAGGTGACCCATCAGGCCAAGCGCTCGCTGATGAATTTCTTCGCCGTGGCGCTGACCGGCTGCCGCGATCAGACGTTCGAGACCGCGCTGGCGTCGCTTGCAATGTTCTCCGGCGGCAGGCAGGCGACCTTGATCGGCCGGCGCGAGCGCATCGATGCACTGAGCGCCGCGTTCCTCAATGCCGCCGGCGCCAATGTGCTCGACTTCTGCGATACCCATGTGCCGACGGCGATCCATCCGACCGCACCGCTGGCGCCGGCGCTGCTGGCGCTCGCCGAGCTCAAGCCGGTGAGCGGCCGCGATCTCATTCTCGCGTTCGTCCTCGGCCAGGAAGTGGAGTGCCGCGTTGGGCTGGCGATATCGCCGAGCCATTACAACAAAGGCTGGCACATCACCGCGACCTGTGGCGTGTTCGGCGCCGCCGCCGGCAGCGGCAAGCTGTTGGCGCTGAGCCCGGCGCAAATGGTGTGGGCGCTGGGCACCGCGGCGACCCAGGCCGCCGGGCTGTGCGAATGCCTCGGCACGCCGGCAAAAAGCGTCGGCGTCGGCAATGCCGCGCGCAACGGCTTGTGGGCGGCGCTATTGGCGGAAAAAGATTTTGCCGGGCCGGCCGAACCGCTCAACGGCCGCCAGGGCTACTATCATGCGCTCGGCGAGACGCCGAAATTGTCAGCTCTGACCGACGGCCTCGGCGAAAGCTGGGAAATCATGCCGACGTCGTACAAGCCTTATCCGTGCGGCTTCGTCATGCACCCGGTGATCGATTGCGTGCTGGGATTGGCGCCGCGAAAACCCTGATGCCGTGGTCGAGAAAGTCGTGGTGACCGGTAATCCGCTGATGGCGACCCGCGCCGACCGACCGAACATTTCCAGTGGCCGCGAATCCCAGGTCAGCGTGCAGCACGCGGTCGCAGCCGCGCTGACCGCCGGCAAGGCCGGGCTCGAGCAGTTCACCGACGCTTGCGTCAACGATTCCGCGGTGCGGGCGTTGCGCGGCAAGGTCGAGGTGTTGCGGGATGAAAAGTATTCGACGGTCGCCGCGGCAGTCGCGATCACCACCGCCGACGGTACGATACGCAAATCTGTCGCAGCAAGCGGCGCGCGGCAGCGATACCAATCCGATGAGCGATCGCGATCTCGAAGAGAAATTGCGCGACGCGGCCTTAAGCTGGAATCCCCGCCACGACGTTGCGCCGTTGATCGATGCCATTTGGCAGGTGGACAAAAGTACCGATGTCGCGCAGCTCGCTGCCATGACGGTGCCGCACGGGTGAGTTGCCATGAAAATCTACCAAGGCAAACGCACCATCGACGGCCTGGTCGTGACCGTGGACGGCCAGCCGCTCGGCGAGCATTACGAGGTCAAGCGCTTCACCAAATTCGGCTTCGAATGGACCTACGAGGGCGACAGCCCGCAGCAGCTCGCGCTGGCGATCTTGGCGGATTATCTTGGCGACAATGCCAGGGCGATCCGGCTGTCCGAGCCGTTCATGAAGCAGATCGTGGCCAATCTCGACAATGATTGGCAGCTCACCGGAGCCCAGATCGACGCCGCGCTGCAGTGGCATCGAGACGCGGCTGACACGGTTCGCCACGGCGCCTCGATATGTTAGTCTTGTGGCCAACAAGAAACGGCGGGCTTGGCAACGGCAGCCCAAGGGAGTCCCGGCAATGATCACGCAGCGGCAAATCGATTTCCGCAACGAATACCGCTCCCGCATCGTCGGTTGGTACAACGGCTATTTCCACATCGTGCTGATCTACGCCATGGGCGCGGCGGTGTTCTACATTTACGTCTCGCACCTCCACAACGTGACCTGGCTGGAATGGCTCACGGTGCCGTTGACCTTCATCTTCACCAACATCTTCGAATGGACGGTGCACAAATACGTCATGCACCGGCCGGTGAACATCAAAGGCCTGCGCGCGATCTACGAGCGGCATACGCTCAATCACCATCAATTCTTCAGCGACGAGGAAATGCGCTTCCGCGACGACAAGGATTGGCGCGTCACCGTATTCCCGCCCTACGCGCTGGTCGTGTTCACCTTGATGTCGATCCCGCCGGCCGCCGTTCTCGGCCTCGTCTTCACGCCGAATGTCGGCTGGCTGTTCATGTGCGTCACCACCGGCATGTATCTGATCTATGAATTCATGCATTTCTGCTGCCACCTGGACGAAAGCTGGTTCGTCAAGCACTTCCCGTTCGTCAATACGCTGCGGCGCCATCACACCGCGCACCACAACGCGCGGCTGATGATGGAAGTGAATATGAATCTGACCTTCCCGATCGCCGACTGGGCGTTCGGCACCTCCGACCTCGATCGCGGCCTCATCGGCCATCTGTTCAACGGCTATTCGACGCGCCACCTCAAGGGCCGCTTGCGCGCCCGGCCGAAGGGGCCGGAGGAGGCCGCCGCCATGCCGGTCGGGGCCAATTAGGCAGAGAAGAGCGTCGCCATGCCGACCGATGTCAAAGCGGCCGTGTCCGCCGCCGTGATCCTGGTGGCGCTTGGGCTCGCGTTCTGGAGCGGCTCGCCGATCCGGCCGGAATTCGACAAATTCGTGCTGTTCACCGCCGTCTTTTTCGTCGTCGCCATGTGGATTTTTCCCGAGGCCGGCGGCAAGAAGGGCGCCAAGAAACGTTAGTGCAATCGTGTGAGAAACGGGAAGGGAATCGATGAATAACGCGGTCAACAACAAGCGCGTGTTTTGCGTCCAGCCGCACCGGCCGATCGGTTTCGGCGAAATGCTCGGCAAGCGCGGCGATATCCGGCTCGACATGCTCGAGCAGAAGAGCCCGGACGCGGCTGCGCTGGAGATTCTCTCGAGCTGCCCACGCCTATCAGATGAGCTCCGCCCGCGACGAGCTGGCGCGGCACTACCATGCCGGCGCCGAGCTGTTGGGCCGGACGCCGAACCTTCTGATCGTCTCGACCAACGGCGCCGGCTACGACACCGTCGATATGAAAGCCTGCACCGAGCACGGCGTGCTGGTGGTCAATCAGTCCGGCGGCAATGCGGAAGCCGTCGCCGAGCATGTCATCGGCATGATGCTGTGCCTGATCAAGCGCATGAACGATTCCGATCGCGCGCTGCGCAGCCGGCACCTTGAAGAACCGCAACGACTATACCGGCCACGAGGCCTATGGCCGCACCATCGGCATCGTCGGCCTCGGCAATGTCGGCAAGCGCGTCGCCGAGCTCGCCGGCGTTTTGTTCAAGATGAAGGTCTTGGCCTACGATCCCTATCTGCCGGCCGATGCGGTGCGCGCGCGCGGCGCCGAGAAGGTCGAGCTCGACGAGCTGCTCAAGCGCTCCGACTTCGTCTCCATCAACTGCCCGCTTACGCCGGAAACCCGCAACCTGATGGGCGCGCGCGAATTCGCGCTGATGCAGCCGGACGCCTATTTCATCACCACGGCGCGCGGCTCGATCCACGACGAGGAGGCGCTGGAAAAGGCGCTGCGCGACAAGAAGCTCGCCGGCGCCGGCCTCGACGTCTGGGAGAAGGAGCCGCCGCCGGCCAGCCATCCGCTGATGAAATACGACAACGTCATGGTCACCCCGCACATGGCCGGCGTGACGCACGAGGCGCGCGCCAGGATGGGCCAGATCGCCGCCGAGCAGATGCTCGACGCGCTCGACGGCAAGCCGGTGCCGCGCATCATCAATCCGCAGGTGTGGCCGGCCTACGCCAAGCGCTTCGAGCGCATGTTCGGCTTCAAGCCGAGCGAGCCGCCGAACGAGCCGAATTGGCACGCGTCCGAGAAGCACGCGTGACCTTGTCGCGTGGCCGGCACTGGGCTTGATGGTGTAGGGGTTCGAGACCACATCGATCGGGAGGCGCCGTTGTTCCGTCCGCTCAAGACTGCCGGCATTGCCGGATTGCTGCTCGCCGCGTCGCTCGCGCACGCCGCCGCGCAGGATCATCCGTGGCTCGATCCAAAACTGCTCGAAGCCGCCAAGGCCGAGGGCGGCGAGATGACCATCTATTCCGACACCAACGAGGGCGAAGGCCTGCCGCTGTTCAAGCTGTTCGAGGCCGCGACCGGCATCAAGACCAATTACGTGCGCGGCGCCGATCCGCCGTTGATGGCGCGCATGATGGTGGAATACCGCGGCAACCAGAAATCCTGGGACGTGGCGCAACTCGGCACCATGGACAAGATACCGGCGCAGCTGCTGCAGCCGTTCGATCCGGCGGAAGCCAAGAACATTTCTGCCGAGGCGCGCGACAAGGACCGGCGCTGGTACGGTCTCTACGCCAATTACAACGCGCCGGCCTACAACACCCAGCATGTCCCCGCCACCGACGTGCCGAAGACCTACGCCGATTTCGCGCAGCACAAGGACTGGGCCGGCCATGTCGCCATCGACGGCACCGACAGCGAATGGCTCTGGGCGATGTATCAGTATTACGGTGAGGACAAGGCCACCGCCCTGATCAAGGACATCGTCGCCACGATCCAGCCGGTCACCACCGACGGCCATCTGGCGCAGGCGCGCTCGGTCGGCTCCGGCGAATACTGGCTGTCGCTGAACAATTTCGTCAACCTCACCATGAACGTGAAACTCGCCGGCGGGCCGATCGACTATTTCCCGCTCGATCCGGTGGCGCTGACGTTTGGCGCGGTCGGCATCAGCGCCAAGGCGCCGCATCCGAACACCGCGCTGCTTGGCGGCGAACTTCTTGCTCAGCAAGGAGGCCCAGACCTTCCTCGCAAAATTCGGCCGCATCCCGACCCGCGCCGACGTCGAATCCAACCCGCCCGGCATCGTCGCCGCCATCAACAAGAAGAAAGTCATCACCGTGCTGCTGACGGCCGATGAGGAGCACAAATGGCAGAAGCGGTTCGACGAATTGTTCAAGGGGCGGTGAACGCTGCCAGTCATCTTCCGGAGGCGAATGTCTCTGACCTGGATGCGAGCGCGAGCGAGCTCCCTCTCCCGAAGGGCGAGAGGCGTCGGGGGCTGAGGCGGTTCCGATCCTCTCGACGAGCCGCCTACCGCGGCTCTCGCCTCGGGGATGACGGGAGCAAGCGGGAGCATCGCAGCTGTGACTGCTGCCGCAGATCCATCGACTCGACGAATGAACTCTGCCTCGCGCTGGCGCCAGCCGAACATCCTGCTGATCGTCTGCGTCGCCATCGCCGCCTGGCTGGTGCTGGTGCCGGTCGCGGCGTTGCTCCTGACCGCGTTCACCGAAGACACCGGCCTGGGTTTCGGCGCCTTCACGCTCGACAATTTCGTCGAGGCCTATTCGTCGACGCGCATCCTGCGCCTGTTCGCCAACTCGGTCATCTACGCGCTCGGCACCGCCGTCGTGACCTTTCTCATCGGCGGCTTCGTCGCCTGGGCGGTCGAGCGCACCGACGCGCCGGGCCGCACGCTGTTTCACAATCTGGCGCTGCTGTCGTTCGCCGTTCCCGGGCCTGCTCATGGCGATGGCGTGGATTTTCGTGCTCAGCCCCAATATCGGCTGGGTCAATGCGGTCGCGAAATCCGCATTCCATCTGAGCAGCGCGCCGGTCAACATCTACACCATGGCCGGCATGATCTGGGCGCTGTCGAGCCATTACTTTCCGCTCGCCTATCTCGCCATCGGCCCGGCGCTGCGCGCGCTCGACGTGCGCATGGAGGAGGCCGGGCTGATGTCCGGCGGCCGCTATTGGCACGTGCTGCCGAAGATCACGCTGCCGCTGTTGCGCCCGGCTATACTCTCCGGCCTGCTGCTGCTCTTCATCATGGGCATGTCGTCCTATGAAGTGCCGCGCCTGATCGGCCGGCCGGCGCGCATCGACGTCTTCACCACGGAAATCCAGAGCGCCACCGCCAGCGCGCCGCCGGAATTCGGCGTCGCCAGCGCGCTGAGCCTCACCCTTCTGCTGACCTGCATCGTCGCGGTCTATTTCTATCGCCGCGCCACCCGCAACGCCGAAGCCTTCGCCACCATCACCGGCAAGGGCTACAAGCCGACCCGCATCGAGCTCGGCCGCTGGCGCTGGCCGGTGGCGGGCGCCATCGGATTCATGTTCCTGATCGCGCTCGGGCTGCCGCTGTTCACGCTCGCCTGGCAGTCGTTCTTCCGCAACCTGTCGCAGCCGTTCATGGGCTCGCCGTCGCCGGCGACCTTGGAGAATTACCGCTTCATCCTCAGCTACCCGGTGTTCCTCAACGCGGTGCGCACCAGCGTCGTGGTCTCCGCCATGGCGGCGACATTCGTGGTCGCGCTCACCTTGGTGATGGCCTGGATGGCGCGGCGCTCGGCGTCGCGCTTCGCCTGGCTGCTCGACGCGCTGGCGTCGGCGCCGATCGCCATCCCGAGCGTGATCGTCGGCGCCAGCATCCTGTTCACCTATCTGGTCGTGCCGATCCCGATCTACAACACGATCTGGATTCTGCTCGTCGCCTACGTGACGCTGTGCCTGCCCTACGGCATGCGCTTTGCCTCGAGCGGGATCACGCAAATCCATCGCGAGCTCGAGGAAGCGGCGTCGGTCTCCGGCGCGACGCTCGGCCAGATTTTCCTGCGCGTGTTGTTTCCGCTGATCCTGCCGTTTCTGCTGGCGGCCTGGATCTACGTCTTCGTGCTCTCGGTGCGCGAGCTCGGCGCCTCGGTGTTCCTGGTCGGGCCGGGCACCAGCGTGCTCGGCACCGTCAGCCTCACCATGTGGGAGGAGGGCGGCAGCTACGGCGCCGTCGCCGCGCTCGGCGTGCTGCAAATCCTGCCGCTGCTGGTGATCGTCGCGGGTTTGCGCTGGCTGGAGATGCGCGTGCAGCGGCGCGGCCAGGCGGGCGCCGCGAAGAGCTAGCCCGTATATTCCAAAATGTGCATGCCCTGGCCCCAGCGGTCGATGAGGTAGAGCCGGCCGTCGTCGTCCGCGCCGATGTCGTTCGACTGGATGCCCGGCGTGCCGTCGGGCCGCTCCGGCACGTAGCAGCCGACTTCTTTCGGATGCAGCGGGTCGCTGACGTTGACCGCGCGCAGGCCGGCGTTGAAATAGGTCAGGAACACGATGTCCTTCCACGGCCCCTCGGCTGGCAGGTTCTCCAGAATGTTGTGCGCGCCGAAGCGGCCGGGGCGGTCGTAATATTTTTCGCGGTCGGGCATGAAGGTCGCGATCGGCAGCGGATTGGTTTCGTCGCGCGCGTCGATCACCCACATGAATTGCGCGTCCCAGAATTTCTCTTTTGAGCGCGCCTCGTCGGTGACGATGAGATAGGGCCGGTCGCCGAGCGGCCAGCAGGTGTGGGTCGAGCCCGGAAACGGCGGCGACCATTTGATGTGGCCGACGAGCTTCATGGCGCGCAGGTCGGTGCAGTCGATGATCGACATGCCGCCGCCCCACCACGCGCAATACATGCGGTTGCCGCGGATCATCGGCGGGCCGTGCAAGGTGACCGCTTCCTCGGCCGGCATCGGATCGTTGCCGACTTCGTCGGAGTCGGTCTTCATCCACGGCAGGCCCCAGATGCTGATCACCTCGGGCTTGAGCGGGTCGCGGATGTCGAGCGTCCAGATCACGCGTTTTTTCCAGCCCGGCGCGTCGTTGGGCATGAAGGCAAGCCCGCGCTCGAGATCGACGCCGAAGCGGTGCGGGCCGGAGCCCGGCATGTCGTAGAAGCCGATCGGTTTCGGCGCCGACGGCGTCGAGACGTCGAAGATGAAAAAGCCGGCGCGCGCGTTCTTGCCCTTGTCGCCGGCGAGCCGCTCCGAGTTTACGTAGAGCAGATCGTCGCCGACGATGCGCAGCTTGTGGCAATGGATGCCGGGCGGCGCGCGGAATTCGCCGACCTTTTTCGGCTGCCGTCGGATCGCGCACGTCGTGCACGGTAAAACCTTCCGGGCCGTTGTAGCTCGAGCCGCCGACCGCGCCGACATAGGCGTGGCCCTTGTGCACTTGGACGAGACTGCCGCCGCCCCAGGCCGCCGACGCGTCGTGGCCGAGCAGCCGGAAGTTTTTTGCTTCTTCGGGAGTGGTGGCGGGCATTTTTGGCTCCTCACTTGTTCACGAGCGTCATGGCGCGATCATAGTAGCTGAGATCGATGTAGCGTTGCGGATCGGACGGCGTGCCGCCTTCGACTTCGGCGCGCAGCGCCAGCACGTTCTTGAAGCCGGCCATGTCGAAGGCGGCATCGCGGGCAAAGCCGAAGCCGGGCTCCGCCATCAGCGCGAGGCTCTTCTCCGCGACATCCTGCGGCAGCTTCAGCTTGTCGACCAGAATGGCCGCGGCCTCGGCGTGGTTTTTCGGATCGAGCGACCAGCGCAGCGCCTCGACGAAGGCGGCGAGATAATTTTCCAGCGTCGCCGCATTGTCGCGCGCCCAGGCGCGGCGCACGAAGGCGCCGCCGGCCTGATAGGGCCCGAGCATGTCGGTGGTGCGGCCGAGGCTGCGCATGCCCTTGGCCGCGGCTTGCAGCGAGTAGGGCAGGTTGAGGATGGCGCCGGCATTGTTCTTGTCGTCGAACAGGGCCTTCAGCCGCCGCTGGCCGTTGCCGACCGGATTGAGCGAATAGTCGGCGCCGTCGCGCAGCCCGTGCTGGCCTAGGATTTTCCTCGCCTGCAGCGCATAGGCGGTGTTGGTGGCATCGACGACGATGGCCTTGCCGCGGATGTCGGAAAAATCCTTGATGTCGTCCTGGACGTAGAACTCGTTGGTGCCGCTGTCGCCGCCGGAGACGATCACGACGTCGACCTTGGCGACGTCGATCATGGCGACCGCGTTGTCGACCGCCGAATGCACGATGTCGACGGTGCCGCCGGCGAGCGCCTTGGCGCTGGCGCTCCGAGCTTTCGGTGAATTCGAGCTCGACCTTCAAGCCGCGCTTGGCAAAAAAGCCGCGATCGACCGCCACATAAAACGGCAGCGAACGCGCGGTCGGGAAGGTGTTGACGTGCAGCAAGATCGGCTCCGCGGCGTGTGCCAGCAAGGTGAGGCTACAGAAGCCTGAAGCCAGGGCAATCGCGCGGCCAAGCATGTCTCCTCCATGGCATTCGGCTTGCTTTATTGTCATCATCCGCGAAGGCGGACGATGCCAGTAATCACCAGCGGTGGAGGATATTCAAGTGCGGTCGGCGGTTACTGGGTGCCCCGCTTTCGCGGGGCATGACAAGACGGGGTATGCCGGTGGTTGATCGCGCTTCCTCTATTGCCGTCGATCGGCCCGCTGGCGGCTCCGAGATTTTCGGCCACCCGCGGGGCCTCACCTTCCTGTTCACCACCGAGATGTGGGAGCGCTTCTCGTATTACGGGATGCGCTCGCTGCTCGTGCTCTACATGACGAAATACCTGCTGCTGCCCGAGCATGCCGGCGACGTGCGCGGCCTGCTCACGGTGAAGAGCGCGCTCGAAGCGATCTTCGGCCCGCTCGACGTGCAGCCGTTGTCGTCGCAGATCTGGGGCTTTTATACCGCGCTGGTCTATTTCACGCCGATCTTCGGCGGCCTCTTGGCCGACCGCGTGATCGGCCAGCGCCGCACCGTCATCATCGGCGCCGTCCTGATGGCGATCGGCCATTTCATGATGGCGGTCGAGCAGCTGTTCCTGTTCGCGCTGTTGGCGCTCATTCTCGGCAACGGCGCGTTCAAGCCGAATATTTCGACGCAAGTCGGCGGCCTTTATCCGCCCGGCGATCATCGGCGCGACCGCGCCTATTCGATCTTCTATGTCGGCATCAATGTCGGCGCGTTCCTGGCGCCGCTCATCTGCGGCACGCTCGGCGAAAAGGTCGGCTGGCACTACGGCTTTGCCGCCGCCGGCGTCGGCATGTGCATCGGGCTGTCGATCTATCTCTACGCGCTGCCGCTGTTGCCGCCCGACGAGCTGCACAGAGCGAGGGCGGCGCATGTCGAACGACAGCCGCTCGAGCCGCGAACAATGGCGCGCCATCGTCGCGCTGCTCGTGCTGTTCGTGCCCAACACTTTGTTCTGGGCGACCTACGAGCAGATGGGCAACACCACGATCCTGTGGATCGACACCAATGTCGACCGCGGCATCGATCTGTTCGGATGGACCGCGCAGATTCCCACCACATGGTTTCTGGCGTTCAATCCGTTCATGATTTTCGCTTTCACCCCCTTCGTCGTGACGCTGTGGGCGCGTCAGGCGGCGCGCGGCACGGAGCCGTCGACCATTACCAAAATGGCGCTTGGGTGCTTTGGCGTGACGGCAGCCAATCTCGTGAAGGCCTTTGCCGCATTTCACGCCGGCAGCGGCCAGGCAAGCTGGCTGTGGGTGCTCGGCTCCATCGCCATCATCACGGTGGGCGAGCTTTATCTGTCGCCGGTCGGGCTGTCGCTGGTGACCAAGGTGGCGCCGGTGCGCATCTTATCGATGATGATGGGCGTGTGGCTGGCGACGAGTTTTACCGGCGGCTTTCTCGCCGGCTGGCTCGGCAGTTTCTGGAGCCGGATGGAGAAGCCGCATTTCTTTCTGATGATCGCCGCCATTTCCGCGCTGGCCGGCGTCATTATTTTTCTCTGCCGCTGGCCGTTGCGCGGCGCGCTGCGGGACTGATCGCTACGACAGCAGCGCCTCATCTTCTCCTGGTTGATCCCCTTGACCAACTGATCGACCAAGCCGCCGAGCGGCACCGGGACCTTCGCGGCCTGCGCCAGTTCCAGCGCGGTATCCATATCCTTCTCGGCCCATTTGCCGGTGCTCTTGCCCCAGCGCGACAGCGACCAGTTGGCGCCGCTGCCGTGGCCGAGCGCGGCGGCGAGTTTTGGGATGTCCATGCCGAGTTGCTTGGCCAAGGTCAGCGATTCGAAATTCGCCACCATGGTCGCCCACAGCAGCATGTTGTTGATCATCTTGGCGATCTGGCCCGAGCCGACATCGCCGAGATGCATGATGTCGCGGCCAAAGGTTTGCAGCACCGGGCGCGCGCGCAAAAACCAGCGCTCCTCGCCGCCGACATAGACCGTGCAGGTGCCGTTGTCGGCGGCTTCCTGGCCGAGCACCACGGGCGTATCGAGCACGCCGATATTCTTTGCCGCCGCGAGCGCGGCGAGGCGCCGGCAGGTTTCCGGCGCGACCGAACTGGCGATGCAGATCACGGAGCCCGGCGCCAGCGCGTCGATCAGGCCGGAATGTTCGACGACGCTCTCGACCTGTTCGTCGGTCGCCACCATGACGACGACGACTTCGGCGTGCTTGCCGATCTCGGCCGGCGAGCCGCGGTGCTTGATGCCGTCATTTGCGGCGCGCCGCACCGCGTCGGCATTGATGTCGTAGCCGGCGACGTCAAAACCCTTTGCGCTGCATGTGCCGGGCGAATTGCAGCCCCATGGCGCCGAGCCCGATCATGCCGGTGCGCTTCACGGCGTTTGTTTGGTCCATGCTATCTGCTCCGCTTTCTTGCCGTCGCCGCCGCATCCACGGCGCTTCGCATCTGCCGTCAGCACCACACCGTAGTCGCGCTCGGCGGCCTCCGGCGACACATAGCCTTCGCGCACGTCGGCGAGCACGCGCTCCGCCGGCCGCGACAGCGGGTCGCCGTAACCGCCGCCACCGGGCGTATCGAGGCGGAAAATGTCGCCCTCTTTGCAGCGGATAATCGGCGTAGCGCGTCGGCAGGCGTTTGGCCTGGTCGCTGCCCGGATTGATCCAGATGTCGCCGGGCCGGCCGGTGCCGCCGCCGGCCGCGCCGTTCGGCGGAATGACGTGCTTCATCGAGCGGATCGAGAACCGCGCGTCGGCGAGATTGAGATATTCGCGGCGGATGCCGAGCCCGCCGCGATAAAGTCCCGCGCCGCCGGAATCGCGAATGAGCTCGAAGCGCAGCACGCGGGTCGGAAATTCGCTTTCGATGATCTCGATCGGCGCGATGCGGGCGTTGCTCTGGTTGACGGTGATGGCGTTCGCCCCGTCCTTGGTGGCGCGGGCGCCGCCGCCGCCGGCGATGATCTCGTATTGCACGTAGCCCTTGCCGGCAGAGGTGCTGCGCCCGCCGATGATGATCGAGCGGCTGCCGCTGCCGTCGGCGCGCACCTTGCCGGGCACGATCGGGCCGAGCGCCGCGAACAGCGCATCGACCAGCGCATGCACGGTCGGATTATAGGTGTTGACCGGCGCCGGAAAGCGCGGATTGAGCACGCTGCCGTCGCGCGCGGTGATGCCGAAGGCGCGCAGCAGCCCGCTCGACACATACATATGCGGGTCGATCAGCGAGATCAGCGCATAGGCGCAGGCCGCCTGCACCAGCGGCGGGCGGATGTTGGCCGGTCCCTGGGTCTGATCGGCCGAGCCGGAAAAATCGAAATGCAGGCTGTCGCCGCGTTTCTCGGCGACCACATGGATGCGCACCGGCTGTTCCAGCGTGATGCCGTCGTCGTCGACGAAGCGCTCGGCTTCGTAGCGGCCGTCGGCCCATTCGGCGATGGCCGCGCGCACCCGCGCTTCGCCGATCTCGAATAGCCGCGCATAGCTCGCCAGCACTTTGTCCTTGCCGTATTTGGCGACGAGCTCTTGCAGCCGCCGTTCGCCGAGCCGGTCGGCGCCGAGCTGGCCGCGGATGTCGCCGATCACCAGTTCCGGCGTGCGGCTGTTGGCGGCGATGATGCGCTCGATGTCGGTGTTCTGCGCTAAAGCGCCGCTGATAGCGCACCGCCGGCAGATGCAGGCCTTCGTTGAAAATTTCGCGCGCCTGGCCCGAGCAGCTTCCGGGCACCGGGCCGCCGATGTCGCCCTTGTGCGCGATCGAGCCGCAGAAGCCGAACAGCGCGCCGCCGACGAAGACCGGCGTGATCACCGCCATGTCCGGCGCGTGCGGGCTGCCGCCTTGATAGGGATGGTTGATCAGGAAGGCGTCGCCGTCGGCGATGGCGTCGCCGTATGCGGCGAGCACCGCGGCGCAGCAGGCCGGAAAGGCGCCGATATGCAGCGGCAGCACGACGTGCTGGGCGACCACGTCGCCTTGCGCGTTCATCAGCGCGCAGGAGGCGTCCTGCGACTCGCGCACGATGGTGGAGAAGCCGGTGCGGAACAGCGAGTTCTGCATCTCCTGCACGATGCCGGAGAGGCTCGCCTTGATGACTTCAAGATCGACGGCGTCGATGGGCATCCGTCACTTCTCCTCCGTCACGATCAAATTCTTCCACTCATCGACGCGCGCGATCTGGCCGGCGCAGATGACCGTGGTGCAGTCGAATTGATCGAGGATGGCCGGCCCGCGCAAGGTCAAGCCGACATCGAGCTTTTCGCGCTGATAGACCGGGCACGATACGGCCGCGCCGTCGAAACGCACTTGGCGCGTTTCGATCAACGCATCGGACAAGCGAACGGCCTTCCGGCTTGAATTTCGGCAGGTCGACGGCCGGCACGATACCGACGCCGCGCACGCGATAAGACACGACTTCGACCGGCTCCTCGGGCGCCATGTGGCCGAACAGAGCTTTGTGCTCGGCATCGAAGGTTTTGCGCAGCGCGTCGAGCGCCGTCGTCTGCTCGGCCGTGCAGGCCATGGTGACTTCGTAGCCCTGGCCGGCGTAGCGCAGGTCGAGCGCCCGTTCGATCCGGATTTCATTGTCGGAAAAGCCGTCGCGGCGCAGGTCGTCGCGCGCATGCGTCTCCAGTTGCGCGAACACGGCGTTTACGTCGTCGGGAGTAAGCGCGCTGATCGGCGTCATCCGCGAGCGGATGTAATCGTGCTTGACGTCGGACATCAGCAAACCGAGCGCCGAGAAAACGCCCGGATAGAGCGGCACGATCACGCCGGCCATGCCGAGATCGCGCGCCATGCGGGCGGCGTGCACCGGACCGGCGCCGCCGAAGGCGAGCAGCATGAAATCGCGCAGATCGTGGCCGCGCATGGTGGAGATGGCCTTGATCGCCTCTTCCATCTTCACCTCGATGATGCGCACGATGCCTTCGGCCGCTGCGGCGACATCGAGCGACAGCGGCTTGTGCCACGCGCGCGACGGCCTCGTCCGCCTTGGCGCGGTCGAGCACCATGCGGCCGCCGAGGAAATTGCCGGCGCTGAGATAGCCGAGCACGAGATTGCAGTCGGTGATGGTCGCCGCCTCGCCGCCGCGGCCATAGCAGGCCGGCCCCGGCACGGCGCCGGCGCTTTGCGGGCCGACTTCGAGCACGCCGAAACGATCCACCTTGGCGATGGTGCCGCCGCCGGCGCTCACCGTGTTGATGTCCATCATCGGCACGGCGATGTCGCGGCCTTCGATCTTGCCGCGGCTGGAAAAGATCGGCCGGCCGTCCTTGATCAGCGCCACATCGCAGGAGGTGCCGCCCATGTCGAAGGTGATGATGTTGGGGAGTCCGGTCATGGCGCAGGCGGCGACGCCCGCGGTGACGCCGCCGGCCGGCCCCGACAGCACCGTGGTGACGGCGGTGCGCGCGGCGGCCGGAAACGTCGACATGCCGCCGTTCGACTGCATGATGTATTTCTGCCGCGTGGTGACACCGGCGCCGGTGAGGCGGCGATCGAGATTTTCGACGTAGCGTGCCAGGATCGGCTGCAGGTAGGCGTTGATGACCGTCGTGCTCAGCCGGTAGTACTCGCGGATCTGCGGCAGGATTTCGCTGGACAGCGAGATATCGCAGCCCGGCATTTCCTCGCTCGCGATCTTACCTACGCGCGCTTCGTGCTCGGGATGAAGAAATGAAAACAAGAGGCACACGGCGAGCGCTTCGATGTTTTGCGCTTTGAGCTCACGCAACGTCTCGCGCAACGCGGCCTCGTCGAGCGGCACCAGCACATCGCCGCGGAAATCGACGCGCTCCTTGACTTCGCCGGTCAGGCTCTGCGGCACCAGCGGTACGCGGCTTGTCGTACATGACGTCGAAGATCGCGGTGCCGTAGGGCCGCGCCTGCTCGGCCACTTCGTAGATGCCGCGAAAACCTTCGGTGACCAGGAGGCCGGTCTTGACGCCCTTGCCTTCGAGCAGCGCGTTGGTGCCGACCGTGGTGCCGTGACAGAAGTAGCCGACGTCGGCCGCGCGGCACGCCTTGCCCGATCAGCGCCTCGACGCCTTGCAGGATGGCCCGCGACGGATCGTCCGGCGTCGAGGGGATTTTGCCGACGGAAACCGCGCCGGTGTCCTCGTTGAGATAGACGAAATCCGAGAACGTCCCACCCGTATCGACCGCAACCCGGTAGCGAGGCATTCGTCTGTGATCCGTCATCCTGAGGTGCGCGCTGAAGGCACGTCCGATACGACCAGGCCGTCGCCTTTCGAGGGCCGCTACGGCCACCTCAGGGTGACGGATAAGCAAATGCCAAGCTTTCGTGGCGAATGACAAGTAGGCACCGGAGGTCGGAGGGGATGTGGTATAGGTGCCGTGCGTACACGGAAGGGCAATCCGAAAAGATGGCGCCATGAGTGAGCTTCGCGACTGGTTGCGCGGTCACAGGTTCGAGCAATATGCCGAAATTTTCGAGGCGAACGATATCGACCTCGACATCTTGCCGGAGCTGAGCGAGCGCGATCTCGAACAGCTTGGCGTCTCCATGGGCAATCGGCGGCGTTTGCGCAAGGCGCTCGCCGAGCGCGACGCTCAACCTGCCGCGCCGTCCGCCGCCGATGCGCCGGGCGAAGCCGAACGGCGCCAGGTCACGGTGCTGTTCTGCGACATGGTCGGCTCCACGGCGCTGTCCGGCACGGTCGATCCCGAGCTTCTGGGCGCGCTGATCCGCCGCTATCAGGACGCCGTGGCCGGCGCGATCGGACGGTTCGGCGGCTTCGTCGCCAAATTCATGGGCGACGGCGTGCTGGCCTATTTCGGCTTTCCGCGCGCCTTCGAGGACGCGGCGGAGCGGGCGGTTCGCGCCGCGATCAATGTCCTGGCCGAAGTCGCAGGCATCGAACTGCCCGACGGCACGCGGGTTCAGGCGCGCGTCGGCATCGCCACCGGCCTCGTCGTGGTCGGCGAGATCGTCGGCAGCGGCGCCGCGCAGGAGCGCGCCATCGTCGGCGAAACGCCAAATCTCGCGGCACGGCTGCAGGCGCTCGCCGCGCCCGACACGATCCTGGTCAGCGAGGCGACGCAGAATCTGTTGGGCGGATTGTTCGAGCTCGAAGCCACCGGCGAGCACGAGCTGAAGGGATTTGCCCGCCCTGTGCCGGTGTGGCGCGTGGTCGGCGAAGCGGCGGTGGAAAGCCGTTTCGCCGCCAGCCGCGCCGGCCGCGATCTGCCGATGGTCGGCCGCGCCCACGAAATGGGATTGATGCTCGACCGCTGGCATCTGGCGCGCGGCGGCGAGGGCCAGATCGTCACGGTGATCGGCGAGGCCGGCATCGGCAAGTCGCGCGCCATCGAGGCGCTGGGCGCGGCATTGGCCGGCGAGCCGCATGCGCGCATCCACCTGCAGGGTTCGCCCTATTACAGCGACAGCGCGCTATTCCCAGTCATCAAACATCTGTCCCGCGCCGCCCACTTTGCGGCCACGGACTTCGCAGCCGTGCGGATCGAGAAGCTGCGCGCCGCGTTCGCGCAGCGCGTGGCGTCGGATGCGGCGGCGCTGCCGCTCTTGGCGGAGCTGTTGTCGATCCCGGCGGATGGGCTCGCGCCGCTGTCGCTGACGCCGGCGCAGCGCAAGGCAGCGACCATTGCGCTTCTGGTCGACGAGATCGTCCGCCTCGGTGAAACCGAGCCGGCCCTGCTGGTCCTGGAAGATGCCCACTGGGTCGATGCCACCACGCTCGAATTGATGACGCAGCTTGCCGACAGCATCGGCAGGGCGCGATTGCTGGCGGTGGTGACCGCGCGGCCGGATTTTACGCCGCCGTGGCAGACGCGGCCGCATTCGACGCTGCTCACGCTCGGCCGCCTCGGCCGCGCCGATTGCGCCCGGCTTGTCGCCGGTGTCGCCGCAGCGCAAGACCTGTCCGCGGAAACCGTGGCCGCGATCCTCGACAAGACCGACGGCATCCCGCTGTTCGCCGAGGAATTGACGCGGAGCATGGTGGAGTTGGCCGGCGAGGCGGCGACCGTGCCGGCGACGCTGAAGGATTTGCTGATGGCGCGCCTCGACCGCCTCGGCGCGGCGCGCGAGGTGGCTCAGATCGCCGCCGTGGTCGGCCGGCAGTTTCCATTTGCGATTCTCGATGCGGTCGTGCCGCGCGGCGGCGCGGCGCTGGAGGCGGCGCTGACGGATCTGGTCGCGGCCGGAATCCTGCTGCCGGAAGGGCGCGGTCTGGAGCGGGGGTTCAGTTTCAAGCATGCGCTCTTACGCGACGCCGCCTACGACAGTTTGCTGTTGACGCGCCGGCGCGAGTGGCATGAGCGCACCGCGCGTGCGGTCGAGCAGCGCTTCCCCGAACTTGCGGCGAGCGAGCCGGAAGTGCTGGCCTATCACTTCGCCGAGGCCGGCCTGCCTGCTCCGGCCTGCGACTACCGGATGCGGGCCGGTGACCGCGCCGTGGGCCGGTCAGCTTATCAGGAAGCAGTCGCGCATTTTTCGGCGGGTCTCAAATCGGCCGAGGCGTTGCCGGACGCTGTCGATCGCGCGCGGCGCCAACTGGGCTTTCTGCTCAAGTTAGGCCCGGCGCTCATGGTGGCGCGCGGTCTGCAAAGCGCCGAGGCGGAGGACGCCAATCGTCGCGCCGCGGAGCTCGCGGAAGCCATCCACGACAGGCCCGCCACGTTCAGAGCCAAATGGGGCTTGTGGCTCAACGCCAACGTGAGGCGCAAGACCTCGCTCGCTCGCGACCGGGCAAGTGAGTTGGTGGCGCTCGCGCAAAGCTCCGGCGACGGCGATCTGTTGCTCGAAGCCTACCATTGCCAGTGGTCCACGGCTTTTTTCCGCGGCGATGTGGCGGCAACTTTGGACAACAGCCGGATCGGTATCGAAACCTATGACATGAAGCGCCACGGTCATCTTGGCCCCGCCTTCGGCGGCCACGATCCCGGCGTTTGCGCCGACGTCTGCGCCGCGGTGGCGCTGCAAATGTCCGGCGAGGCAGAGCAGGCGGCAAAGAGCATCGCGCGTGGGCTTGCGCTTGCCGAGGCGCTCGATCATCCCAACACGCTTGCCCACGCGCTTCACAATTTCAGCATCAGCCTTCAGATCGCCGGCGATCGTGATGGCGCCTTCGCGGCCGGCAGCCGCGCGGCGGCGCTGGCGCAAAAGTTCGGACTGTTGCCGTGGCGCGCCGGCAGCTTGCTGCTTACCGCCTGGGCCAGCGCGGTCGGCGCCGGCATCGCCGATGCCGCGCGCCTGGTCGACGCGGAAATCGCCAGCGCGACGGCCTCCGGTCCGCTGCCGCAGTATTTCATCGGCTTGGCCGCCGAGGTGCTGCTGGGCGCCGGGCGCGCCGCCGATGCGCTCGCCCATCTCGACCGCGCGATCGCCGGCATCGACGAGCCGGGGGTCGGCTTTTATGTGCCGGAAATCTACCGCTTGCGCGGCGAATGCCTGCTGACGCTCGGGCGCGGCAACAAGGACGAGGCGCGACAGGCTTTCGCGACTGCACGCGATAGCGCTCGCCGGCAAGGCGCGGTCATCTTCGAGCGCCGCGCCGAAGCATCCCTCGCCGCAGTTACGAATATTCGGATTGGTCGCTAGATACGTTCCAGCATGAGGAATAATCAGTGCATCGCCGAGGCCGCAGCCGCGGCCTCGGGATTTTCGATGTGGGCGATCGAGTTCTTGACCGCCTTCTGCACCTTCTCGAAGGCGCGCACCTCGATCTGGCGCACGCGCTCGCGCGACACGCCGAATTCGTCGGCGAGTTCTTCCAGCGTGATCGGATCGTCGGCCAGCCGCCGCGCCTCGAAGATACGGCGCTCGCGGTCGTTGAGCACCGTGAGCGCTTCGCCCAAGGCCTTGTGGCGGTTGTCCGACTGCTCGGATTCGGCGAGCCGGCTCTCCTGGCTGACGCTGTCGTCGACCAGCCAGTCCATCCACTCGCCGGAATCGCCGTCCTCGCGGATCGGCGCGTTGAGCGACGCATCGCCGCCGAGCCGGCGGTTCATGTCGATGACGTCCTGCTCGGTGACGCCGAGCCGCTTGGCGATCAGCTTGACCTGATCGGGCCGCATGTCGCCTTCGTCGAGCGCGGAAATCTTGCTCTTGGCCTTGCGCAGGTTGAAGAACAGCTTCTTCTGGTTGGCGGTGGTGCCCATCTTAACGAGCGACCACGAGCGCAGGATGTATTCCTGGATCGCGGCCTTGATCCACCACATGGCGTAGGTCGCGAGCCTAAAGCCCTTATCGGGCTCGAAGCGCTTGACCGCCTGCATCAGCCCGACATTGCCTTCGGAGATGACTTCGGCGATCGGCAGGCCGTAGCCGCGATAGCCCATGGCGATCTTGGCCACGAGCCGCAAATGGCTGGTGACGAGCCGATGCGCCGCGTCGCGGTCGCCGTGCTCGCGCCAGCGCTTGGCCAGCATGAATTCTTCCTGCGGTTCCAGCATCGGGAACCGCCTGATTTCTTCCAGATACCGGGTGAGACCGGTTTCGCCCGATAAAATGGGCAATGCAGCAGTTTGGGCCATGACAGCGCCCTCCATCTTCAAGCCCCCGCAGAGCGGCGGGCCAACGACACCGTCGCTCCCCGAGCCGACGGCGCCAGTTCCATTACTTCGCACTCGCAACATACACGGTCGAATCGGGCCGTTGGAAGTCAAGCGGCGTCACATGCGCGCGACGCAGCCGTGATCCTTTCCGATCCATGTGAAATTACGCATTGCTAGCAAATAGTTACGTCTATCCCCGACAGTTTATCCCCGGTCTCCGCCAGGGGCGGCCAGGGCACTACGCAAACGGGCAAGGTCAGGTGGTAGTTCCGACCGGAAAGTGACAATTTCCCCGGTCGACGGGTGTTTCACGGTCAATATATGGGCATGGAGGGCCTGCCTGCCAAGGGCATCCAGCGCCGCCTGGGCTTCCGGCGGCAAAAGGGCGGTTTTGGTGCGAAAACCGCCGCCATAGACCTGGTCGCCCATGACCGGATGGCCGATCGAGGCCAAATGCACCCGAATCTGGTGGGTCCGGCCGGTTTCCAGCCGGCAGGCCACGAGGCTCGCCACCGGCGCCTCGGGCTTTTCCGGCTTTCCGGCCCTGCCGATCCGCCGGGGCCCGGGCTTGCCCGCATAGCGCTCCAGCACCTGCCAATGGGTGACCGCCTCGCGGCCGCCCTGACGCACCGCCATGCGGTCGCGGGCCTTGGGGTGACGGTCGATCGGCTTGTCGACGGTGCCGTGGGGGCGATCGGGCGCGCCCCAGACCAGGGCGAGATAGCTGCGCTCGAACGACTCGTCGCTCTTGCCGTGGTCGGCGAATTGCGCCGCCAGCGCCTGGTGCGCGCGGTCGTTCTTCGCCACCACCATGACGCCGGTGGTGTCCTTGTCGAGCCGGTGGACGATGCCGGGGCGGCGCTCGCCGCCGATGCCGGAAAGGCTATCGCCGCAATGGGCGATCAGCGCATTGACCAAGGTGCCGGTCCAGTTGCCGGCGGCGGGATGAACGACGAGGTTGCGGGGTTTGTCGATCACGATGATGTCGTCGTCCTCGTAGATCACGCGGAGCGGGATGGCCTCGGCGGCGGGCTTGGCCGGCTCCGGCGGCGGCACGTCGACCGTGATGGCGGTGCCGGAATTGACCCGGTGATTGGGATCGCGGATCGTGTGGCCGTCGAGCGTGACGGCGCCGGCCTCGATCAGCGCTTTGAGCCGCGACCGGGACAGTTCGGCGACATGGCGGGCGAGCACGCGGTCAAGCCGTTCGCCGGCCTCCGCCGCGGCGACCACGATCGATTTCTGCGTTACAGTGTCTGCCATGAGCCCAAGTATCTAATAACACCGTAGCCGGTAACCCGCCCATCGCCGATGCCGGGACAATGGTGGCGCGGGCGCGGCTGATGATGATCATATCCGCCCTTACCACCCTGATCGCAATCGCCGCCGTCGTCAGCGTGATCGGCTACCGCGTTTTCAATAACGGCGGACCCGTCGGCTTCGACGGCATCATCACCCTGCCGAAGGGCGCGCGGGTGCTCTCGACGTCGGCCTCTGCCGGCCGCATCGCGGTGCTGATCGACGTCAACGGCGCGAGCGAATTGCGGACCTTCGATATCAAGACCTTGAAGCAAACCGGCCGGCTGCAGTTCGCCACCGAGCCGTGACGGCCACGCCGCCCGCCAACGCGCTTGCATGACCGCCCCATCGCGTTTATTTCGAGGGCAGGCTCCCTTCGTCTAGCGGTCTAGGACGCGGCCCTCTCAAGGCTGAAACAGGGGTTCGATTCCCCTAGGGAGCGCCAGCAAATAAAATCAAAGACTTAGCGAGCACGTTGGCGACTGTGGCGACTGTGGCGACAGTCGTTGGCGACATGTCGGAAACGCCACATATATGACGAGTGCCCATGGGTGTAGCAGGGATTATCAAGGCCCGAAGAGATTGCGGACCGCGAAATGATTGCGGACGCCGTGCTCGACAAGGTGAAGCATTTCACTATCGGCTTCGCCTTGGCGGGGGACACACCAGCCGTCAAGGGAAGCGGCGTTCTAATCAAGCACGGCGACCGGCATGGCATCTTGACCTGTGCGCACGTTGACACGTACCTCCGCGAATTGAAACGGCCGGTCGGGCTTGTGCGACTCAATCGCGGACTTGCGCAGCAGGCGGCAACGCTTGATATGGATGAAGTCTTTAGCTACGCGGCAGGCGAGGACCCTTGGGAGGGCGAGGACATTGCCTTCATTCACCTTCCGCCGCATCTAGTCGGCAATATGGACTGCGCTTTCCTCGACGCCGACAAGAACTTCACGAAGCCCCAACCTGACGATTACAGGTCGCTGCATCCAAGTACACTCTGCTTTCGGGCTTGTCGAAGAGTTCACTGGCGCAACGACGCGGCAAAGCGGCAGGGCAACGACGTTTCTAAAGGGCGTACTAACTTCCGGAGCTTTGCGCCAGTTCGACAAGTTCACCGCGACGTTGGAGTGCTTCAAGGAAAATCTTTCCGACCTGCCTGCCAGCTTTGGCGGCACGAGCGGCGGCGGTTTGTGGCGCGTCTACGTGCGCAAACGCGGCGACGGGAGCTTCGAGGCCGTACATCACCGGCTAATCGGCATTGCGTCGCGCGAAGAACTTGGATCGCCGCCTCGTATCACGTGTCAAGGAATGGGGCGGATTGAGGCGATGCTTGAGGGTGTGCGTCTCAGAAATATCGCGTGAGATCGCGCACAGGAGGTCTTGGTTGAGCAACGACGTAGTCTCAGGATTTGGGGCAATGGTCTGGCGGATCATTGGTTATGATGGCCTGCAAGAAATCTTAGAGCAGCGAATTCCGTTAACTGACGCGGACGAGGCGAGAATTTCGGCCGTGCTCAAGGCTCTTGCCGCTAAGCATCTTGCGCCTGACGAAATTGCAGCAGGATTGGCTGACGTGCGCCAAGACACCACTACCGGCAATCGTATCACGCTAACTGCGGGCCAAAATCCTCATTATGTGGCCAGTCTCTGGCGAAGCGATGAACTGCCGAAGGCGGAGTGACCGCGCCATGAAAACAAATCCGCCACGGAACGCTAGGCGAGCTTTCAACGCTCATCGCCGTGGCTATGGGTTCATTACTCTCACACGCGCAAATCCTCAAATGCGTCCTCCAATCGCGAAAGTGCTTCCTCGAGAATCGGGCGCGGCGTAGCAAAATTGAAGCGCAGCCAGGTTTCTCCGCCGGGTCCAAACTGCTCGCCGGGGCTGGCAAAGATGCGGGCGCGCTTCTTGACTCTGTCGGCAACCTCTTTGGGCGCCAAATTGGTTCCAGAAAAATCGACCCATGCGAGATAGGTGGCGTCGAGACGCATCGAGCGTGCGCCGGGAACCGCGGCCTCAATGCGCGCATCGAATAGATCGCGGTTCTTGGCAAGATAAGGCAGCAAGTGATCGAGCCACATTTCACCTGTCCGCCAAGCCGCCTCGGTCGCGATCATGCCGAATCTGTTGTAGGAACCAAGGCCGCTCGCCGCAATGCGCGCATCAAGCTTACGCTTCAACGTGGCATTCGAGGTGAAGCACGCGCCAACGTGCGCGCCAGCCAGATTAAAGGTCTTCGTCGCGGCGACGCAGGTGATCAGACGATCCGCGATCTCGGGCGCGGCAGTGATTGTCGGCGTGTGCTTCGCACCGTCGAAGACGAGATCGCAATGGATCTCGTCGGAAACCAAGATCAAGTCATGCTCGACGCATAATGCCGCCAGCGCGCGAAGTTCGGCGGGCGACCAGACGGTCCCGCCGGGATTGTGCGGGCTACAGAGGAAAACGACTTTCGTTCGCGGCGTCAGCTTGGCGCGTAGCGCATCAAGATCCATCGCGTAGCGCCCATCGGTCTCGACAAGCTGCGCATCGAGAATGCGCCGCTCATTGGCAACAATGATCCTGCGAAATGCGTGATAGGCCGGCGGAAAGACGACGACTTCGTCGCCGGGCGTACTCACAGCCTGAAGGATGAGACCGAGCCCAGAAACAATCCCGGGCGTCGGGCTCACCCAGCTCGGATCTATCCGCAGGCCATGGCGGCGCGCCATCCAATCTGCGAGCGCGGCTGCCCAGCTACCGGTGTCTGCGTAATAGCCGTGGACGGCGCGTTGAATCTCGGCAGTAAGGGCTGACGTCACTCCCGGCGGCGCGGCGAAATCCATGTCCGCCACCCACATCGGAATCGCATCAGGCGACTCGATGCCCGAAAGACGAGCGATATTGTCCCACTTGGAAGCGTGTGTGCCGCGGCGCTCGATGATGCGGTCGAAATCGAACATGAGACTTCGGCTCCTGAAGGTTGGCATAAACGCCCGATTTGCACCGTCTTGTCCAGGACGACGGTCTCATTCCCCCGTACTGGCAGACTCATTTTTCTGGATTGCGCAACGTCTTGGAGTCGGCGAGCTCCACTCCGAGGAACAAACAGGCAGGGCACGATGCTGGTGTGCAACCGATCCAGACGCCCGCTAACGAGCGAGTGGCCTACGTGCTTCAACTAACTGCCGCTACGATCCTGTTCTTGACCGAGGCGGAGCGGAAGCTTCCATACACGTATTCACCTCGGTCCGCTTCGCCGGAGCGAGCAAGCAGCTACGTATCGTGGTTGAGCCGCTCTAGCGTCGCGACGGCGAGCCGCAAGTCGGCAGCGAGGTACGGTTCTCCCGCGCCCTGCGCTTGATTCGCTCTTTTGCGCAATTTATCAATGACGTCGGCGGGTAGGGCCTCGGTTGATTTTTCTGGCCTCAATTTATCAAGGTCGGCATCAGCGTCTACTGCAACACGAAGATGCCTCCAATTTTGTATCCGGCAGTAAATTTCAATAACGACGATTAGCACCAGAACCGGCCCTAAACCCACAACTGCTACCAAAACCGCAAATCCCCCGAGCGTGAAGACCGCGACGACCGTTATTACGGCAAAGATCGCGTAAAGGATTCTGCGCGTAACGTTATCGCTAACGATCTCAGCTCTTACTCTGTCGGTATATTCGCCCATTTTATGCTCGCAGCCTCCCAATCTTCTAGCACTTTCGCAGATTTCAAACTGAAACGATACCCGTCGGCGACCACCGCTGGACCGTTATATACTCAACGTTAGAGTATCCCTCCCTGCGCGCCGCTTCAACGGCAACCGCGCCAGAAAAGACAATCCAACGACCCGGACATTGGGCTTTGGACGGACCCTGGTGGGGGGACCTTATTCTGCCGGCGGATCATCTCGCGCCAAATTACGACTTTAGCCTCGCGGTCAGATTTTCCGCCACAGCCATACAGCCATTGCAATCGTGCGAGAGCTGCGACTTTGAGAAAGAGGACGCCCATATGCCGCCGAGACGTATGCGTGCTTCTATTCCGTCAAGGTGGATGTCGCTGCTCCGCTCGGCACCGCCTCAACCGCGTCGCGAACATTGCCGGACGCGACTGTCGGCAGCTTGGCGGAAAAAATCGAACCGTATGGACTGCGTGGAGCGGCCTGAAGCTGCCCGCCGTGCAGTTCAATGATGGAATGACATATCGACAGCCCCATCCCCATGCCGTGCGTTTTGGTCGTGAAAAATGGCTCGAAAATGCGGCTCATGTGGCTCGGCTCAATTCCAGTGCCGGAGTCTTCCACGGTGATCAGCGCGTGAGCGGATCCGTCCATTTCAGATCTGACAATCACCACGCGGTCGCGATCGGCGACGGAACTCATCGCGTCGACGGCATTCATGATCAGGTTGAGTATGACCTGCTGCAATTGTGTCTGTTCGGCCAGCACCGGTGGCAGCCCGTCGTGCAATTCGGTTTGCAGTATGACCTGATGGCTCTCCAGTTCGCCATGAACGACCGCGATCACCTCGCGGATGAGGTCGTTTAAGCTCACGGGTTTCAGCTCGCCGCTGTCTTTCCGGAACATCGAACGAATGCCGGCGACCACCGCGCCGGCCCGGTGTCCGTCGTCGACGATGCGCTTCAATAGCATTCGTACTTCGTCGATATCGGGTTTGGGGTTGTCGAGCCATCGCATGCCGGCATTGGCGTTCGTCACCAAAGCTGCCAGCGGCTGGTTGACCTCATGCGCGATTGATGCGGCCATCGCCCCCATCGTCGTGTGCCGGCTTACCTCCGCAAGCTCGCGGCGCGAAACTCGCAATTGATCCGCCGCATTCTTGAGATCGGTGATGTCGCGGGCGACAGAATATATTTGTCCTTTTTCGGCTACCGCCTTCCAGGACAGCCAGCGGTACGAGCCGTCCTTGTCCCGGAGGCGATTCTCGAAATGCAACGTCGTGCGCGAGTCGGCGACACGCGCCTGTTGTGCTCGCGTTTTTGCAAGATCATCGGGATGCACCAGCCACTCGAACGTCTTGTTGAGTAGCTCTGCCTCGGACCAGCCGAGCGTGGCGTGCCAGGCCGGATTGACCGCGACATATCGGCCTTCCATGTCGGCGACGACCAGAAGATCCTCCGATACGTTCCAAATGCGGGCGCGTTCTCGCGCTTCCGCTTCGACGCGATGTTCCAGCGTTTCGTTCAAGTTACGCAGTGCCTTTTCCGCCTCGATCTGTTCGGTCACGTCGGTGAGAGTGCCGAACCAGCGGACCAGATCGCCGGCCTCGTTGCGGATCGGCAGCGCATGGGACAGAAACCAGCGGTAGGTGCCGTCTTTGCCGCGAAGCGGAAAGGTATCTTCCCAGGGCGTGCCGGCCGCGAAGCACTGGCGAAGCCGATTGACGACGCGGTCGACATGATCGGGGTGGTGCACTTTCTGCCAGCCCCAGCCTTGCATCTCCTCCAAGGTCGTCCCGGTGTAGTCGTGCCAGCGCTTGTTGTACCAGTAGGTCGAGCCCTGCGCGTCCGCCGTCCAGGCAAACTGACTCATGTTGTCGGCCAGTTCGCGAAATCTGGTCTCGCTGGCGGCCAGCGCCGCCTGCGCCCGCTTACGCTCGGTAATTTCCTCGGCTACGACGTTGACTCCGAGGATGCCGCCGTCGGTGGCTTTGAGGGGATGCCAGTTGGTCATCCACACACGCTCGGCGTTGCCGCCGTCCGGCCGCTGGCCGTTGACTTCAATGCCGGTGATCGATTCCCCGGTCCGCACAATCGCCTGAACGATTTTTTCGACCTGGTCGGCGACCTGCGGGACCGTATCGCGCACCGATCGGCCGATGTGATCGGCGACTGAAATTCCGCAGATTTCCGTCAGATGCTGGTTGATTTGCAGATAGCGGGAATCGGGCGTGAGAAACGCCAGGCCGATCGGGGCAGTTTCGTAAATGAGTTTCAATTCCGGCGTTCGCGCCTCGCTCGCCTTGAGCGCGACCTCATGCTGTCGCCGCTCGGAAAACAGCGCAGCGAGAACGTATGCGCAGAGCGAAACTGCCAGGATGGCCGCCTGCGCCACCAGGATGCGCTCGGCCATCGGAAAACCGGTATCGCCGAATACGCCGATACTGAACGTCGTCGTCCAAACGATCGTAAGCGCAACGATGAACGCGGCTGCCGCACTGAAGACCGGCCGGCAGCGGGCGGCCAGCCACAGCAGCAGCGGAAACAGCAAAACAATAGCCACCACGGTCGCCCACGGCTCGCGCGGCAAAAGGATGATAAGTCCGCTCACCACGGTCAGTGTTATGAGCGCCGCACCGCCTTCGACGGCTTCGCGCCGCGGCGGCGGCTCGCGCAATGCCACGCCAAGTCCGATCAACAGCGGCGCGACCGTGAGGATGCCGAGTGCGTCGGATGTGAACCAGTGATACCAAATGGTCAGGACCGGCGCCGTCGAAGTGTGAAAGTACACATAGCCCGATGTCCCGCCGATCCCCGATACCGCAGTCCCGACGATCGCGGCGGCAAGGAAGCCCATCACGTGGCGCAGCTTGCCGAGGCTGAACGACGGACCAAAGTAGAACTCGATGATGCCCGCAACGAGTACGGCTTCGCCCGCGTTGCAGACGGCGAATACGATCGCGCTCCAGATCGTCCGGTCGCCCAAGAGATTTGCCACGATGGTCGCGGCCATCGCCCCGGCTGCCACCGGCCACCGGGCGCTGGGCCCAAGTGCGATCAGGACGCCCGCCGCAACGCCCGCGGCAGGCCAGAACACGGCCACGCCATCAGGCTTGGTCAGTAGCGCAAGGCTCAGTCGTGCCGCCAGGAAATAGGCAATGCCTACCGCAATGGCGAGCCCGATCGCACTAAGCCGCCGCCGCGTCGGTTCGTCGAGGGCGGATATCCGTTGTTCGACCTGCCTTTTAAAATTTTGCAATATAAACCCTCAGCGCTCACAAAAGTGGAGCACGCAAGTTTGGACCCGCACAATGCCAATCTCAAGCGTCCTGGCTCGCGGCGTTCGGCAGCACCACGGCTGACACACTCTGCCGGGTCGCCATCAAGTGGCGACAGCGGACAGGGCAGTCGTTTTCTTAATCTGACAATTCTATCACCTCGCCGACCACACGCGATACTGGTCAGCCAGTCGTCATTTTCTGGTGCCTGGTTCTGATCCATTGCCTGCTGGCGGCAGGCGAGCCGGCGCACCACCGTAGCCGCAGGCCGTCCAATTTCCGGCGTAGCTGCAGCGCTCAGCCGTCCACCATCGCCACACACCGTGTCCATCCGGCGGATGCCGCTTCGATCTTCACCGGGAAGCAGCACACCTTGAAGCCGAACGGCGGCAGTTGGTCGAGATTGGTGAGCTTTTCCATGTGGCAATAGCCGATCTCGCGGCCGGCTTTGTGGCCTTCCCAGATGATGCTGGCGTCGCCGGTTTCGAGGAAGCGCTTGTGGGTGAACGAGAACGGCGCGTCCCAGCTCCAGCCGTCGATGCCGGTGACGCGCACGCCTTGGCGGAGCAGATGAAGCGTCGCCTCGCGGCCCATGCCGCAGCCTTTGTCGAGATAATTCGGCGCGCCGTAGAACGTCGCGGCGCCGGTGTTCACCAGCACGATGTCGAGCGGTTTGAGCGCATAGCCGATGCGGTCGAGCTCGCGTTTGACGTCGTCGGCCTGGCAGACATAGCCGTCGGGTTTTTGCCGGAAGTCGAGCTTTACGCCCGACGAGAAGAACCATTCCAGCGGCACCTCGTCGATCTTCAGCGCCGGCTTGCCGCCGTCCTGGGTGCTGGCGTAATGCCACGGCGCGTCGAGATGGGTGCCGTTGTGGGTGGTGAACGTGATCTGCTCCATCGCCGCGCCTTCGCCGTCGGGCAGCTGCTCGGCCTTGAGCCCGGGAAACCAGGCCATGAACTCCTTGGCGCCGTCGTGATGGTCGAGATACTTTGATGCGCGGCAGCATGCTTGGAGGGTCGGACGCGATGCCGGCCTTGAGCGCAACTGAAAGATCGACGATCCGCATGGTTTGCTTCCCTCACGCTTTCATTGTTTCACGCAGCTTATAGCGAATGATCTTGCCCGATCCGGTGCGCGGAATCTCGGCGATGAATTGCACGCTGTGCGGCACCTTGTAGGCCGACAGTTTTTCCCGGCAATGGCCGAGCAAGGCTTCGATCTCGATCGTCTGTCCCGGCCGCGGCACCACGAACAGCGCCGGCACCTCGCCGAGATGCTCGTGCGGCACGCCGACCACGGCGCAGTCGAGCACCGGCGCAAAGATGTTCACCACCTCTTCGATCTCGGCCGGCGCAATATTCTGGCCGCCGCGGATGATCAGCTCCTTGAGCCGGCCGGTGATGGTCAAAAATCCGTTCTCGTCGCTCTTGGCCAGATCGCCGGTGTGATACCAGCCGGCGCGCAGCGCGTTGCGGGTTTCCTCCGGCTTGTTGTGATAGCCGGGCATGACGTTCGGACCGCGGACGATCAGCTCGCCTTCCTGGTTCGCTTCCACGTCGCGGCCATTGGCATCGACGATGCGCACCGCAAGCCCCGGCACCGGAAAGCCGCATGAGCCGAGCACGCGCTGGCCGGTCGGCCAGTTCATCGTCACCATGGTCGAGGTTTCGGTGATGCCGTAGCCGTCGAGCAATGGCACGCCCAGATGGCTCTCGAACTCGCGATTGAGCGTCGCCGGCATGATGGCGCCGGCAGACACGCAGAGCCGCAGATTGGGAAAGCGCAAGCCCGTCTCGCCGCGCGTCGCCTGCAACAGATAGTGAAACATGGTCGGCACGCCGGGGAAGTAGGTGAATTCGCCGCTTTTGAGGAGCCGCACCGCTTCGCTGGTCGAGAACCGTTCCATGATGAAGGCGCTGGCGCCGGTGGCGAGGATGCCGAGCACCGACAAATTCAGCGCATAGGAATGAAACAGCGGCAGCGGCGACAGCACGGTGTCGCGCTCGCACAGGCCGGTGATCGGCGCCCAGCAGGCGGCGACGATCCACAACATGCCGTGCACCGTGAGCTGCACGCCCTTGGCGCGGCCGGTGGTGCCCGAGGTGTAGAGGATGAACGAGGTCTCGTGCAGCGACGCGGGATCGCGCGGCGCGGATTTCGACGGCGTCGTCGCCAGCGTTTCATAGCGAAGCGCCTGCGCGCCGCACTGGCCGCGATCGGTCACGATCAGCGTCTTCAAATTCGGGCGCGGACGCTTGCAGCCGCGCGAACAGATCGCCGCGCTCGGCGGTCGTGATCACCGCCTTGCAATTGGCGTCGGTGAGCCGATAGGCGATTTCCGTTTCGGTGGAGTCGTAGCTGATCGGCACGCTGACGGCGCCGGCGCGGGCGATGGCGAAACAGCTTTCCACCCATGGCACCGAATTCGGCAGCATGATCGCGACGGTGTCGCCCGGCGCGATGCCGTGGTCGGCGAGATGGCCGGCGAGCTTGCCGGTGCGCTCCAAGAGGCCGGCGTAAGTCACGGACGTTTGCGCGTCGCGATAGGCGATTTTGTCGCCGCGCGCGGCTGCGTGCCGGCGCAGCAATTCCGGAATCGGAGCGATCAGATCGGTGTGCAGCATCGCTTCCCTCAAACCATGCTGTAGCCGCCGCTGATGCTCAGCACCTGGCCGGTGATCCAGCCGCTGTGCGGCGAAGCGAGCAGCGCGACCATCGGCGCCACGTCCTCGGGCAGGCCGAGCCGGCGCAGCGGATAAAGCTTCACCAGTTTTTCGCGGTTGGCGTCGACCCACTCTTTGTCGTGCGGCGTCTCGACCAGGCCGAGCGACACGGTGTTGGCGGTGGTGCCGGAGCGGCCGAATTCGCGCGCCAGCGATTTCATCAAGGCGATGACGCCGGCGCGGGCGGCGGCGACGATGGCGAGCCCGGATTCGCCGACGCGCGAGGAATCGCCGATCACGCTGACGATGCGGCCGTTCTTGCCGGCATCGAGATGCGGCGCGGCGGCGTAGCAGCAATGGATCGCGCCGTAGAGACAGGCGTCGATCTGGCGATGCCAATCGTCGGGCTTTGTCTCCATGAAACGCTGGCGGATGGCGAGGCCGGCATTGTTGATCAAGATATTCAGGCCGCCGAAGTCCTTGACGATGTCTTCGACCATCGCCTGCACGGCGGCAAAGTCGGCGACGTCGGCTTTGTAGGCTTTGGCCTTGCCGCCCTTCGCTACAATGTCTTTGACAAGCGCGTCCGCCTCGTCGGCCGAAGAGCGGTAATTGACGGCAACGTTTGCGCCTTCGGCGGCAAGGCTCAGTGCAATCTCGCTGCCGACGCCGCTCGTGGCACCCGTCACCAAGGCGATTTTCCCGGTCAGATTGAGATCCATGGTCGCTCTTTCATGGTTTGATCTTTCATGATTTGGCTCGCGCCCGCGCCGCCTCGATCAAGCGGAACAGGCGCTCCGGGGTTGCCGGTAACTCATTGATCTCGATTCCGAGTGGCGCCAACGCATCGGTGAGAGCATTGGCGACCGCGGCCGGTGCGCCGATGGTGCCGCCTTCGCCCATGCCGCGAAAGCCGCCGAGCGTCGTCGGCGAAATGCTTTCCAGATGCATGACTTGCATCGGCGGGATCTCGCAGGCCGAGGGGACAACATAATCGACCAGGCTCGCGGTGGTGATCTGGCCTTGCTCGTCGTAGACGACTTCTTCGTAGAGCGCGGCGCCGATGCCTTGGGCGACGCCGCCGTGGACCTGGCCGTCGACGATCAGTGGATTGACCAGCCGGCCGCAATCCTCGGCCACGGCGAAACGCTCGACGCGGACCTCATAGGTTTCCGGATCGATCTCGACGACCGCGATATGCGATCGCCGAGGTCGTGGTGCCGAACACCGGATCGTAGGTTTCGGTGGCGGCAAGCTCGCCGCGCGCGTCGGGCGGCAGCCGGCCCATTTCGGCATAGACGGCGCGCGCCACTTCGCGGAACGTGATCGAGCGGTCGGTGCCGGCGACGGAAATTTTTCCGTCTTCCGCCACCAGATCGGCAGCGGACGCTTCGAGAAGATGCGAGGCGGCGTTGAGGACTTTTTCGCGCACTTTGCCCGCCGCGAGCGTCGCCGCGCCGCCGGCCAGCACCATGCTGCGGCTGGCATAGGTGCCGGTGCCGCCGGGGACGCCCGAGCTGTCGCCTTGCAGGATGCGAATGTCTTCGAAGCGGGCGCCGAGATGCTCGGCGACGACTTGGGCGAGCGTCGTCTCCAGGCCTTGGCCGTGCGAAGCGATGCCGAACGTGGCGGTGATGGCGCCGGTCGAATCGATGCGCACGATCGCGGTCTCGGTGCCGGTATTGATCGGCATGCCGGGCGCAACCGAGATGCGCGAGCCGATGCCGGTCAGTTCGGCGTAGCAGGCGATGCCGATGCCGACCCAGCGGCCGGCGGCGCGCGCCTCTTTTTGTTTGGCGCGCAGTGCGTCGTAGCCGATCGCGGCGCACGCCTTGTGCAGGCATTCTTGAAAGCCGGATTTGTCCCAGACGATGCCGGAGGCGACCTTATAGGGAAGCTCGTCGTCGGCAATGAGATTGCGCAGCCGGATGTCCTTGGCATCGATGCCGAGCTTTGCCGCCGCCATATCCATCAGCCGTTCCATGACGAAGGTCGAGATCGGCCGGCCGACGCCGCGATAGGGCCCGGTCGGCGCCTTCGAGGTCGCCACCGCTTGCACGCGGCCGCGATAATTTTGCACGCGATAGGGGCCGGGCAAAAAGCTCACGACCTGCACCGGCTCGAGCCCCGCGGTCCACGGATAGATCGAATAGGCGCCGACATCGCCGATCACGTCGGCGCGCAAGGCGAGGATGCGGCCGTCATCGTCGAGCGCCAATTCGGCGTCGACGATTTCATCGAACCCCTGGCTGCTGGCGGCGAGGTCTTCCAGGCGGTCGCTGGTCCATTTGACCGGGCGTTGCAGGTGCCGTGCCGCGGCGCAAACAAAAATTTCCTCCGGATAGAGCGAGCCCTTGCCGCCAAAACCGCCGCCGACGTCGGGCGCGATGACGCGGATGCGGTGACCCGGAATATCGAGCGCCGACGACAGCGCATCGCGGATGATGCCGGGCACCTGCGTCGCCGAATGCAGCGTCAGCGCGTCACGGCCCGGTTCGTATTCGGCGAGACAGGCGCGCGGCTCGATCGCGACCGGGCTCTTGCGATGCATGCGGAAGCGGCCTTTGACCTGGACCGGCGCCGACGCAAATGCCGCTTCCGGATCGCCGCGCTTGAACTCGCGGCTGACAATGACATTGGTGCCGGCCTCGTCATGCAACAGCGGCGCACCGGGACGCACCGCCTGCTCCGGATCGATCACCAGCGGCAGCGGCTCGTAGTCGATAGCGATCAACTCGAGCGCGTCTTCGGCGTGATAGCGGCTATCGGCGACGATGCCGACGACCGGCTCGCCGACATAGCGCACCTTGCCGCGCGCCAGCGGCAGGATCGGCGTGGCGTAATAATTCGCCATGCGCGAGGTTGCGACCAGCGGCTTGACCAAGTCGCTTAGATCGTCCGCGGTGAATACGGCAACGACGCCCGGCGCGACGCGCGCGGCGGCACAGTCGATTGCACGGATGCGCGCATGGGATTGATCGCTTCGTCGGAACGCGACGTGCAACACGCGCATCACCTGGCGGTCGTCGGTGTAGGCGCCGACCCCGGTGAGCAGCCGCGGATCCTCGCTGCGCTTGATACGGGCGCCGACGATCTTCGGCCGGGCGTGAATTTCGGGCGCGTCATTCATGGGCGTTGCTGCCCTTTGCCGACCACGGCGCGGATCGCCTGGACGATGTGCTGGTAGCCGGTGCAGCGGCACAGATTGCCGGAAAGACCTTTGCGGATGTCGTCGTCGGTGGCGAGCGGGTATTTTCGCAACAGATCGGTCGCCGTCATCAGCATGCCCGGCGTGCAGAAGCCGCACTGCAGAGCGTGATGCTCGTGAAACAATTCCTGCAACGCATTCATCTGCCCGATGCGGCCGAGGCTTTCGACCGTCTCGATGCTGCGGCCGTCGGCCTGCAGCCGCGAACATCAGGCAGGCGCGGGCGCTGTCGCCGTCGACCAGCACCGTGCAGGCGCCGCAGACGCCGTGCTCGCAGCCGACATGGGTGCCGGTCAGCCCGAGCGTGTGACGCAAGAAATCGGTGAGGAGGAGCCGCGGCTCAACTGCGGCCCGGTGCGTCGTGCCGTTGACGGTGACGCTGATCTCGCAGGCTTTGCTCATGCGGGGCTTTCGTTGGCGCGGCGCCAGGCGGCGGCGAGCGCACGTCCGGTGAGCACGCCGGCGAGATGACGCCGGTAATCCGACGAAGCGTGCAGATCGGTCTCGGGTTCGATCGCCGCCCGGACCGCCTCGATCACGCGACTGACCAGATCCGGTTCGAGCGCGTGTCCGACCAGCAGGCCTTCGGCTGCAGTGGCGCGTAGCGGCGTGGCGCCAACGCCGGTCAGGGCAATGCGCGCTTGTTCGATCGCGCCGTCGGACACCGTCAATGTGGCAGCCACGGCGGCGAGCGCGAAATCGCCGTGGCGGCGCGCGACCTCCTCAAATCCCCATCCGGTGCGCGGTGGCAATTTCGGCAGCGCGACCTCGGTGATGATTTCGCCCGAGGCGAGATCGACCGTCAGCGCGCCAAGAAAAAAATCACGCGCCGCAACGGTCCGCTCGCCGGCGGCCGACGCGATGCGCAATTCGGCATCGAGCAGTAGCGCCATCATCGGCAGCTCTGCCGCGGGATCGGCATGGGCCAAACTACCGCCGATGGTGCCGCGGTTGCGGATCGCCAGATGCGCCACATGCGTCATGGCGCAGGACAGCGCCGGCAGATACCGGGCGATGAGCGGCGACGTTTCGAGCTGGTAGTGGCGCGCGAGCGCGCCGACATGGATCGTCTCGCTTGTCTCTTCGATGACATCCAGTCCGGCGATCCGGTTGATATCGACCAGGATCGACGGCCGCAGCATGCGGAAATTAAGCATCGGAACCAGGCTCTGGCCGCCGGCGATGATTTTGGCGTCGTCGCCGGCTTGCGCCAACGCCTCAACCGCCATGGCGATGCTGTCGGCGGCGATATAGTCGAAGGCGGCAGGCTTCATCAGCTGAGGTTTTCCGGCTACTCGCTTTCGACTATCATAGTGCCATGGTGGCCATCTTTATCAATTGCGGCGGCGACGCGTCGGTTGACGCCTTCACAAGGCAATGATCCGCGCCGCCATCGTCGGACTGGGCCGTTGGGGCCGCTCGCTGGTCGCGTCCGTTGCCGGCGACAGCGACGATATCAAATTCGTGCTCGCCTCCACACGCACGCGGGCGAGCGCCGAGGATTTTTGCCGCGACAAGGGCATCCCGCTCGCCGACAGCTACGAGCAGATCCTGCGCGATCCGGACATCGACGCCGTCGTGCTGGCGACGCCGCACAGCCAGCACCAGGCGCAGGCGCTCGCAGCTGCGGCGGCGGGAAAACATATCTTCGTCGAGAAGCCGATCACGCTGGACCTTGCCAGCGCCCACGTCGTCGTTGACGCCGCGCGCAAGGCCGGTGTCGTGCTTGCCGTCGGGCTTGCCCGGCGTTTCCATCCGAGCCTCGCCGCGCTGCGCGCCAGAGTGCAGGACGGGCGGCTCGGAAACGTCATCGCCATGGTCGCCCAGCACACCACCTCGACCGCGCAATTCGTCGCGCTCGACAATTGGCGCGCGGCGCCCGAGGAGGCGCCGGGCGGCGCGCTGACCGCGGTCGGCGTGCACGCGCTCGACCATATGATCGAATTCGCCGGCAGGGTGCGCGACGTGCGCTGCGTGACCGCGCGCAACTATCCGGGCCGTTCCGACGACACCACGACGATCATGTTGCGGTTTGCAAGCGGCGCCACCGGCCTGATCTTCTGCTCGGTGGCGACCGCGACCAATTTTGAATTCACCTTGTACGGCAGCAACGGCCTTGCCGAGATTTCGCGGCCGGACATGTCACGCCTGCGCTTTGCGCCCATGGCGACGACCGCGCCGACCGGCCGGGTGCCGGCGCCGCGGGACGAGATTTTCGAGCATTCCGGTTTCGACACGTTGCGCGCCGAGCTGACGGCGTTTGCGCGGGCGATTCGCGACGGCAAATCCTACCCGGTGCCACTCGGAGACGTTTTGCACGGTATGGCGGTATTCGACGCCTTGGTTGAATCGGCGAAAGCCGGCGACATTGTTGCTGTTTCAAACACCTGATTGTGATTCGGATTTTATTAAGGCTGCGTGACTGGGTGTCACAATCGGCCCGCCACGGTCTTGCGAATTCCGCGACTTGCCGGTAAAAAGGTGCATCGAGTTTTCGGCCGAATGACTTGGCCTTGCAGCGACAAACGCGCCTGACTGACGATCTTTCACCAAAAATTCGAGCGAACCGAGCCGAGCACAATCGCGCGGCTCATTGAGTCATGTCTACAAGGAGAGACCCGTGAACAACGGTACCGTGAAGTGGTTCAACGCACAGAAGGGATATGGATTCATCCAACCCGAAGGTGGTGGTAAGGACGTATTCGTCCATATCAGCGCCGTCGAACGCGCCGGCCTCCGCGAGCTGAGGGAAGGTCAACGCGTTTCCTTCGAAGTCGTGGTGGACCGCAAAACCGGCAAGTCGGCCGCGGAAAATCTGAAGACGATGTAAGTCGATCGGCGGCCGCTTCACCGGCCGCCGAACAAGTAACCCGGATTGCCGACCCGCAATCCGGGATTCCCATTGGCACCATTCCCGGATTTTGCGATGCTCGATCCGGGCTATATTAGCGTCTGCGCGATCAGCACGACATTGAGCAACAGCACCACCGCCGTGGCGATAAGCGCCACGATGCGGGTTGTGCGGCTGTTGGTGAACGCGCCCATGATGTCGCGCCTGTTGGTGAAGATCAGCAGCGCGATCATCGGCAGCGGCAGTGCGATGCTCAAGATCACCTGACTGATGACGAGAGCGCTCGTGGCGTTGACGCCGAGCGCGACCACGATGAAGGCCGGCACGATGGTGACCAGCCGGCGCAGCCAGATCGGGATGCGGAAGCCGACGAAGCCCTGCATGATCATCTGGCCGGCCATGGTTCCGACCGTCGAGGCCGATATGCCAGACGCGATCAGCGAGACCAGGAAGATTCCGGACGCCGCGGCGCCGAGCAGCGGCGTCAGCGTGTGATAGGCGGTTTCGATCTCGGCGACTTCGGGATGGCCGGCGTGGAATGCGCCCGAAGCCATCATCACCATGGCGATGTTGACGAGGCCGGCGACGGCAAGCGCGATGACCACTTCCCGGTTGGAAAAACGCAGGACTTTTCGCCGGTCGGCGTCGGTGCGCACCGGCACGCGCGCTTGCGTCAGGCCGGAATGCAGATAGATCGCGTGCGGCATGACGGTGGCGCCGATGATGCCGACGGCTAAGAGCAGCGCCTCGGCATCGGCGATTTCCGGCGTGACCAGATGGTACGCCGCCGACGCCCAATCGACCGGCGCGATGAACATTTCGAGGAGATAGCAAAGGCAGATTACGCCGACGATCGAGCCGATGATCAATTCGAGCGGCCGGAAGCCATAGCCCTCGAACATCAACAGGCCGTAGGTCACGGCCGCGGTCACGCCCATGCCGGCTAAAAGCGGCATGTGCAGCAGCAGCGACAGGCCGATGGCGCCGCCGAGAAACTCGGCGAGATCGGTCGCCATGGCGGCAATCTCGCTGACAACCCACATCGCCAGCACCACCGGACGCGAAAAATGATCGCGGCACATTTCCGCTAGGTTCTTGCCGGTGACGATGCCGAGCTTGGCGGACAGGCCCTGGAACAGCATGGCGATGACGTTGGCGAGCAGCACGACCCAGAGCAGGCCATAGCCGTATTTCGCGCCGGCCTGGATGTTGGTGGCGAAATTGCCCGGGTCCATATAGGCGATCGAGGCGACGACCGCCGGGCCGGCAAAGGCCAGCGAGGCGCGCAGCCCGCCGCGCTGGCCCGCCAACACCTCGCGCGCGGTGACCAGCGTCCGGTCGGACAGCGACCCCGGCCGCCCGGTCGGCTCTGTCATGGTGAGCGATTCATCGAGGTTCGTCATGGCCCCGTTCGATCTGGCCCCGGTCGTCTTGCGCCTGCTTGGCATGCGGTTCCGCAGCACTAACCCTAAAATGTAGCATCGGTTACAGTATAAGGGGCGGCGCCGTTCGCGTCAACGGCTAGACTGTGTAGCGTAGGCTACACTTTGACACGGTCGGTGAAGTGTGGTCTGCGGTTCGGTGCGGGAACACGTGGCGCTGGAACACTTGGCGCCGATTGGCGGCCGGACCGGTATCAGATCGCCGGGTATCAAATCGCAATGGCAAAGCTTCCGGCGGAAGGAACGCAGGCGCGCCGCTTCGGCAAGACGCGGTCGGAGCAGGCGACGGCGTTGCTTGAGGACTATGCCGAGCTGATCGCGGATCTATTGGCCGGCGAGGGCGAGGCCCGGCCGACCGACATCGCCCGGCGCTTCGGCGTCTCCCACGCCACCGCGATCAAGACCATCTCGCGCCTGAAGCGCGCCGGCCTGGCGACCGCGCGGCCTTACCGCGGCGTGTTCTTGACCGAAAAGGGCCATGCGCTCGCCGACCGCGTCCGCGTGCGCCACCGGCTCGTGGTCGATCTGCTGCGCGCGCTCGGCGTGCCGACCGAAGCCGCCGAGGCCGATGCCGAGGGCATCGAGCATCACGTCTCGGAAATCACCCTGAAGGCGTTCGCGCAGTTTTTGAAGGCGCGCGGGTAGGTGAGGTCATTTTTCGGGTAGGTCCGAACCCCCTCACCCTGCCCCTCTCCCCTCCGGGGAGAGGGGACGCAGCGGCGCGCGTCTTAAAAACAGACTCGCATACGTGCGTGTGAAAATTTGCGAAGTGCGGGCCGCGACTCCTCCCTCTCCCCAGCGGGGAGAGGGATGGGGTGAGGGGGCTCCGGCCTCTCGGTTTGTGTCTAAAACTTACGCCGCGTGATCGGTCAGCGCGTCGACGATGCCGTCGACGATTTCCTCGACCATGGCCTTGTCGTCGCCTTCGCCCATGACGCGGATCACCGGCTCGGTGCCGGACGGCCGCACCACCAGCCGGCCGTGGCCGTTGAGGCGGTGTTCGGCGTCGGCAATGACGGAACGCACTTTTGAGTTTTCCAAGGGCTTGCCGCTGCGGTAGCGCACGCTCTTGAGCACCTGCGGCAGCGCTTCGAAGCGGTGGCAGGCCAGCGACACCGGCTTGTCGAGCTTTTTGACCACGGCGAGCACCTGCAATGCGGCGACAAAACCGTCGCCGGTCGTCGTGTAGTCCGACAGGATGATATGGCCGGACGGCTCGCCGCCGACATTGAAGCCGTGCTGGCGCATGTGCTCGAGCACATAGCGGTCGCCGACCGGCGTGCGCACCAATGAAAGCTTCAACGTTTGCAGGTGCCGCTCCAGGCCGAGATTCGACATCACGGTGGAGACGACGCCGGGCTGCGCCAGCCGGCCGTCGTCGCGCCAGCTCTCGGCGATCACCGCGAGAAGCTGGTCGCCGTCGATGAGATGGCCGCGCTCGTCGACGATGACGACGCGGTCGGCGTCGCCGTCGAGCGCGATACCGATATCGGCGCGCATTTCGCGGACCTTGCGGCTCAGCGCCTCGGTCGAGGTCGAGCCGCATTCGTGGTTGATGTTGAAGCCGTCCGGTTCGACGCCGATCGGCACGACATCGGCGCCGAGCTCCCACAGCGCGTCGGGCGCCACCCGATAGGCGGCGCCGTTGGCGCAATCGATGACCACGCGCAAGCCTTCGAGTGACAGGTTGCGCGGCAGCGTGCGCTTGGCGAATTCGATGTAACGGTCGTGCACGCCGTCGATGCGCTTGGCGCGGCCGAGGTCCATGCTTTTGGCCAGGCGCTTGGTGATATCGGAATCGATCAGCCGCTCGATGCCGAGCTCGACTTCGTCGGACAGCTTGTAGCCGTCCGGCCCGAACAGCTTGATGCCGTTGTCGTCGTACGGATTGTGCGAGGCCGAGATCATGACGCCGAGATCGGCGCGCATCGACCGCGTCAGCATGGCGACGGCCGGCGTCGGTATCGGGCCGAGCAGCAGCACGTCCATGCCGACCGAGGTGAAGCCGGCAACCAGCGCCGTCTCGATCATATAGCCGGAGAGCCGGGTGTCCTTGCCGACCACGACGCGATGGCGATGGTCGCCGCGGCGAAAGGTCAGCCCCGCCGCCTGGCCGACCTTAAGGGCCAATTCCGGTGTGATCACGCCATTGGCGCGGCCGCGAATGCCGTCGGTGCCGAAATACTTACGGACCATACGAAAAGTCCCCCACCGGGCCCATTGTCCCAGAGAGGGGATATTAACCCGTTCTGCCTGTCGTCTGCTTCAAAAAATATTCGACATTCTTACTGGCGGAACTCATGCCGCGTTTACCATAAGCGGACGCAAGGCTTAGCGTTTCGGCCGATCATGCGCGCTGTGCGGTGGTTGGGTGACCGAAACCGGGTCGGAAGCGGGAAAGGTCTCCTCGAGGCCCAGGTCCAGCGCCTCGTCGAGCTTCTTCTTGCGGTCCAAGGCCAGTTCCCGGCGGCGCTGGGTGTCGTCGCCCAGACCGTCTTCGCAGTCGTCATCATCGGATCGGAGCGAACGATACCTGTCCATCATTGCTGTCTTTTCCCTATTTGGCCGGCGACCCATGCCGGGTTTCCCCGGTCACCCCCGCAATAACCCGCGGCCCGGCGGTGCGGTTCCGCCCCGGAAGTCCGGATGGAACGGCGCTTTGTGCTATCTACGGCGCGCTGAGAGCCGGGACCCCAAAACCATGAAAACCATGACCTGCATCGAGGACCTGCGGCAGGTCGCCCGCCGCAAGGTGCCGCGGGCGTTTTTCGAATATGCCGACGGCGGCGCCTATTCCGAGCAGACGCTGCGCGCCAACCGCGCCGATCTCGAAGCCATCAAGCTGCGCCAGCGCATCCTGGTCGACGTCTCCGCGCGCTCGACCGCGACCACGATCCTCGGCGAGCCGGCGTCGCTGCCGCTCATCCTGGCGCCGGTCGGCTTATGCGGCATGCAGCACGGCGACGGTGAAATTCTCGCCTGCCGCGCGGCGCAGGCCGCGGGCATTCCGTTCACGCTGTCGACCATGTCGATTTGTTCGATCGAAGACGTCGCGGCGGCGGTCGACAAGCCGTTCTGGTTCCAGCTCTACGTCATGCGCGACCGCGGTTTTATCCGCGAACTGGTGGCGCGCGCCGCGGCGGCCAAATGCAGCGCGCTGGTGCTCACCGTCGATCTGCAGGTGATGGGCCAGCGGCACCGCGACATCAAGAACGGCATGTCGGTGCCGCCCGAGATACGCATCAGCAATCTGATCGACATCGCCACCAAGCCGGCCTGGGCGTGGAGCGTGTTGCGCGGCAAGCGCAAGACCTTCGGCAACATCGCCGGCCACGTCCGCGGCATGGAGAATGTCACAATCCTCTCGCAGTGGACCGCCAGCCAGTTCGATCCGACCTTGAGCTGGAAGGACGTCGAGTGGATCAAGAGTCTGTGGCCCGGCAAGCTCATTCTCAAAGGCATCCTCGACGTCGAGGACGCGCGCATCGCGGCCAAGACCGGAGCGGCGGCGATCGTGGTGTCCAATCACGGCGGCCGCCAGCTCGACGGCGCGTCGTCCTCGATCGCCATGTTGCCGCCGATCGTCGACGCGCTCGGCTCGGAACTGGAGATCATGTTCGACGGCGGCATCCGCTCGGGGCAGGACCTGATGCGCGCCATCGCGCTTGGCGCGCGCTCGTGCATGAGCGGCCGCGCCTACATCTACGGCCTCGGCGCCGGCGGGGAGGCCGGCGTCGCCCGCGCCATCGAGATCATCCGCAACGAGCTCGATATCAGCATGGCGCTGACCGGCGTTAACAGCATCGCCGAAATCGACCGGCGGGTGATCGCAGCTTAGCCGGCCCCGGAACCGCCCGAAGTCTGCTGGTAGCGGAATGTGGTTACCGGGCGTCAACCTTATGAAAAGGTATCGCGTGATAGGAAGCGCGCTCGTATCGAGTGATAGGAGTAGCCCTATGCGTAACTTCATTCTGGCAACAGCCGCTTTCGCCGCGATCGCCGCGGCAACCCCGAGCGCGCACGCCGACATGGTCGGTGCCGCGGCCGGGGCGGGGGTCGGTCTCGTCGTCGCGGGTCCGGTCGGTGCGGTCGCCGGCGGCGTCGTCGGCGCGGTCTACGGCAAGCCGTTCTGGGGCCCGTCGATCAGCCGTGGCCACTGCTGGACCGACAACAGCTTCCACCGCCATTGCAATAAGCATTGGTCGTCACGCTGACGGTCCGCGCGCCAGCGTAATCTACTCTTCCTTATATCCGTACACCTGCGCGTTGCCGGTAGCGCCGTAATATTTGTACGGCAGGAATTTGCCGGACATCGAGATGCGGACCCGGTCCCCTTTGGGATCGGGTTGCCGCTCCATCTGCAAATCGAAGTCGATGGCCGACATGATGCCGTCGCCGAATTCTTCCTCGATCAGCACCTTCAGCGCCGGGCCGTTGACCATCACCAGCTCATAGAAGCGGTAGATCAGCGGATCGGTCGGCGGCATCGGCGAGCCGCGGTTCGGCACCTCGTTGAGCAGCACCTGCTCGCTCTTGCTCAGGCCGAACATTTCCGCCGCCTTGGCGGCTTGCGGCTTGGTCATTTTCATCTGGCCGAGCACCGCGCCGGTGATCAGCACCGGCGACATGCCGCCGATCTCGTCGCAGATATATTTCCAGGTCCAGCCCTTCTCGCGCTTGATGTCGAGCAGCTTTTCGGTGAGTTCGGCTCGTGTCATGGACGACCTCCTGTGGTTCGGCGTGGCTGTGCCCGAAATACGAGCAATTGCCGTGCCAACAGGCGGGCCCGTCATTCCGGGGCCGAGCGTAGCGAGGAGCCCGGAATCCATAATCCCGGCGCTGGGACTATGGATTCCGGACTCACGCGGAGCCTGTCATCGGGCCGGCCACTTCGGGCCGGACCCGTTGGCGTGATCCGGAATGACGATTACCGCGGCACGACGCCGTCGCGGCCGACGTTGATGCGCTTGATGTCGTAGCTGCCGTCCGGCGTCTTCACCGCCGCCAGGACCGAGAAGGCGACCCCCGGCTTGAGCGCGCTCAGATCGACGACTTCATAGCGCACGATCGGCACGTTCGGCGTCACGATGATCTTCTTGTCGCCGTCCTTGTATTTGACGGTGATGACCGGGCCATCGACGCCGGTGACGGTGGCGCCGACCGTGCCGTTGGTCATGCGTGCTGTTGGGTGCGCCGTCCCAGGGCCGAGAGCCTTCGCCGGTGCCGCGCATGGATTCGGCAAAAATGTGAACCTCGATCGCCTTCTGCGAGCCGTCGGGCTGCGGCATCGCTCCGCTGCCGATATACGCGCCGTCCTTGATATCGGCCAGCGACGCCTTCACCACCTCGACCACCATCATCTTGTCGGCGAGGTTGAGCGTGAGCGCATCACCCTTGTCCGACTTCGCGGTCACCTTATTGCCGTCGACTTTTTCGATGACGCCGTGCAAGCGCACGGTCTGCGGCGCCTGCGCCAGCGCCACCGTCGCCGCAAATGCGGCGACGAGGGCGAATGTGGCTGCACTTCTCATTCTTTTCATCTCACGCGCCAGCTGAAATTGTCAGTTTCACCGCCAGACGCCATAGTCGCCGACGGAAATATTTGGTGCCTCCAGTCCGCCGTCCGGCATTTTCTTTGCAGCGAAGATGAAGATCTTTTGGCCCGGCTTGACATCGGCCATTGTCGCCGCCTTGTACGTCGTGATTTCGGCATTCGGCGGCACGATAATCGTCTTCTCGCCGTCCTTGTACTTCACAACCAGCTTTTGACCGTCCACACTCGTAACTGTGTTGTCGACAGTGGCGTTTGTCATCGTGCTGCCAGGCATAAAGTCCCAATTTGAAAACCCGTCGGGGGGCTTAGGCCCGGCTGGGAAGATGAGAATGGCGACGGCTTTCTGGCTGCCGTCGGGCTGCGGCATGGCTGTGATGGCAAGGTAGGAACCCGCTTGAATGTCGGCGAGCGACGCCTTCACGATGTTGCGGACAGGTCCATTATCGGCAACCTTCACCATCATCGTCGCGCCGTCCTTGGCTTTTATAGTCAGCATCTGGCCATCGACCTTTTCGATCGTGCCGCGAATGCGGACGGGAGGCGTCGGCGGCGCTGGGGCTGGCGCCTGGGCTAATGCGATCGAAGTCGCAAACAGGACGCCAACAGCGGCAGCGCCCAACATTCTTCGTGTCATCTTCGTCATAGTCGTCATAATCATTATCCTCCCAACATGTTCCCAATTCACGCCGGCGGCGGACGCCGCGGCGGCTGGGTTTTGAAACACCGAGATAGGCTACGTTATTCCTGCGCGCTAGCCGGCGGAAGCCTTAAGATCGGCCTCGACCAGGGCCCGCAGTTCCGCGGTCACTTCGGGTTTTTTGCCGAACCACAGCTCAAAACCGCGCACCGCCTGATGCAGCAACATGCCGAGCCCGTCGGCGGTGCGCAGGCCTCTGGCTTTTGCCGTTTTGATCAGCGGCGTGACCAGCGGCACATAGACCAGATCGGCGACAATGGCGTGACTGGGCAAACGCCCAATGTCGGCCCCAAGTTCCGGCTGTCCGGCCATGCCGAGCGTCGTGGTGTTGACCAACAGGGTCGCGTCGCCGAGCAGGTCGTCCAACTGTTCCCACGGGGCGACCTGCAAACGTTCGAGGAAGCGCTCGCGCAAAGCTTCGGCGCGGTGGGGGGTGCGATTGACCACCGTGATGCGCTCGACGCGGCGCGTCAGCAGCGCGTAGACGACCGCGTGCGCGGCGCCGCCGGCGCCGACCACGACCGCATTGATCGAGCCCGCGTTCCCATTGCGGCGCGCAGGCATCGAGGTTGTTCAAGAAACCTTCGACGTCGGTATTGGTTGCATGCAAAAAACCGCCGGCGATCCACAGCGTGTTGGCGGCGCCGACCGCACGCGCCTGCTCGTCCGGCAGCGAAAAGGCCAGCGCCTTCTCCTTGTGCGGCACCGTGACATTGGCGCCGACATAATCGCGCGCGGCCAGCGATTGCACGAAGTTTTCGAATTCGTCCGGCGGCACCGCCTCGTGGCGGTACACGCCGGCGATGCCGTAGGTCTTCAGCCAATAATTATGAATGAGCGGCGAGCGCGAATGTTCGACCGGCCATCCGATGATGCAAGCGGCGCGGACGGGCGCGGTCACGCCTCATCCACCACGGTGTTGCGCAGGATGCCGATCTGCGGGCACTCGACCTCGATGGTGTCGCCGGGTTTCAGCCACACCGGCGGATCGACCTTCGGGCCCTTCTTCACCGGCGTGCCGGTGCAGATCACGTCGCCGGCTTTGAGCGTCATGAACGTGGTGGTGTAGGCGATGATGTCCGCGAACGAGAAGATCATGCTTTCCGTGGTGTCGTCCTGGGTCACCTCGCCGTTCTTGCGCACGGTGAGATGCAGCGGCTTGGTCGGGTCGAACTCGGTCTCGATCCACGGCCCGATACCGCCGGTGGCATCGAAATTCTTGCCCTGGGTGACGTTGAACTGGCCGTGCCGCGTCCAATCGCGGATGGTGCCTTCGTTGGCGAGCGTGATGCCGGCGATCAGCGACAGCGCCTTTTCCTTCGGCACATGCTTGCATTCGCGGCCGATCACGATGGCGATCTCGCCTTCGTAGTCGAGCTGCTCGGAAATCTTCGGCCGCACCAGTTTCTGGCCAGAGCCGACCATCGAGTTCGGCGCGCGATAGAACATGCTCGGATATTTCGGATTGTTGGTGACATTATAGTCCGCGCCGCGGTTGGCGTAGTTGATGCCGATGCAGAGGATTTTTTCCGGCGCCAATAGCGGCGGCAACAGCTCGACCTCGCCGAACGGTACGTCTGGGCGCACGCCCGCGGCGACGGATTTCGCCTCGTCCAGCGCTTGCGCCCGGAACACGTCGACCAGGGTGGAAAAGCGGCTCAATCGCGAGCGCAGATCGACGATGCCCTCGCCCACGACCGCGCCAAAGCTCGGCCGGCCGCGCATATTGTAGCTTGCAAGGCGCATGTCGCTGTCTCCTCAGGTCGCGATAGGCAGCGGCCTGGCATGCAGCCTTCCACCTTCCGGAGCCATGATGTGTTAGAAGTCATCGCCCAAACCGTCAACGGCCATGAAGCGGCACGATGCCCGTCCACAAGCCGGTTTTCGACCCGCCGTTCAATGTCGTGCGCTCAAGCCATGTCGAGCTCGGCGTGCGCGACCTTGCGCGCTCGCGCGCCTTTTATGTCGATTGCCTTGGGCTTCTGGTCAGCGACGAGACCGATGATGCGCTCTATCTGCGCGGCGTCGAGGAGCGCAATCATCATTCGATCGTGCTGCGGCGCGGCCGCGAAGCCGACGTGCGCGCGCTCGGCTTCAAGCTCGCCAGCGAAGACGACGTCGACCGCGCCGCGGCCTGGTTCGCCCGCCGCAACCTGCCGACCGCTTTCCCGGACGTGCCGCATCAGGGCCGCACGCTGCGCACCGCCGACATTTTCGGCACGCCGCTCGACCTCTACGCGCGGATGGATCAGAGCCCATCCATGCTGCAAAAATACGGCGCGCATCAGGGCGCGCGCATCCAGCGCATCGATCATCTCAACTGCTTCACGCCGGACGTGCAGGCAAGCTACGACTTCTATGCGGCGCTCGGATTCCGCCTCACCGAATATTCCGAGACCGACGGCGCCGATCCAAAACTCTGGGCGGTGTGGCTGCAGCGCAAAGGCAACGTCCACGATCTCGCTTTCACCAACGGCGTCGGCCCGCGGCTGCATCATGTCGGGGTGTGGACCGCGAGCGTGCTCGACATCATCCACATCTGCGACGTGATGGCGACCTCCGGCTATCTGGCGAACATGGAACGCGGGCCAGGGCGCCACGGCATTTCCAACGCGTTCTTTCTCTATATTCGCGATCCCGACGGCCACAGGGTCGAGCTGTTCACCTCCGACTATCTCACCGTCGATCCCGATCACGTCCCGATCCGCTGGTCGCTGACCGACCCGCAGCGCCAGACCCTGTGGGGCCACCCGGCGCCGGCCTCGTGGTTCGAGCAAGGCTCGCTGTTCACCGGCGTCGTGCCGCGCGAGCCGGTCCTCGCCGCGCAGCCAATCGTGGCGCGCTGAATGAAATCCCTCTTCATCGATTGCAACGATCAGCTGGCTCCCGTTTGGGAAAGCGTTGTGCGCACCGACGATCCGCCCATCGACGTCAACCGTAAGCCGTTTGAACGCACCGAGCTGCCGCGGCTGCTCAACGGTTACGACATCTGCATCGACGATCACTCTTACATGCCGACCGAACTGGTTGCGCAATGCGACGCGCTCAAGCACATCGTCTTTCTCGGCACCGGTGCGTCGAGCTACATGAATGTCGCCGAGCTTGAGGCGCGCGGCGTTCGCGTTCACACCATCAAGGGCTACGGCGACATCGCGGTCGCCGAGCACACCATCGCGCTGATGCTGGCGGCGAGCCGCGACATTGCGCGCATGGACCGTCAGGTGCGCGCCGGCACTTGGCTGACGCGCGAAGGCGTGCAGCTCAACGGCAAGACGCTCGGCATCATCGGCCTCGGCGGCATCGGCCGCGAGGTGATGCGCATCGGCCGCGGCCTCGGCATGGACGTCATCGCCTGGAACCGCACGCCGCTGCCCGGCGAGCCGCTCGTTGCGCTCGACGAGCTGTCTGGCGCGGTCCGACGTGATCACGCTGCACCTTGCGCTCAACGACGAGACCCGCGGATTTCTCGGCGCCGCGCAGGTGGCGCGCATGAAGCCGGGTGTGGTGCTGATCAACACCGCGCGCGGCGCCTTGGTCGATGAGGCTGCGCTGATCGAGGGCCTGCGCAGCGGGCGCATCCGCCATGCCGGACTCGACGTGTTCCATGCCGAGCCGCTCAAGGCCGACCATCCGCTCGCCGCCATGGATAATGTCACGCTGTCGGCCCATGCCGGTTTCCGCACGCTGGAGGCCTCGCAGACCTTGCTGCGGCGGGCCATCGACATCGTGCGCGGAATCCTGGGGATGCCGGCGGTGGCGTAAGCGGCCCGCCGATGCTATCAATACGTGTGTGACGCCGCGTTGCCGGACCCTCATGGAACGTTATCTCGACATCAGTCTGCGCGTGAATGGCGAGGACGTGCGTGAGCGCGTCGAGGCGCGCAAGACGCTGGTCGATTTCCTGCGCGACGATCTTGGCCTGACCGGCAGCCATATCGGCTGCGAGCAGGGCGTCTGCGGCGCCTGCACGGTGCTGCTCGATGGCGCCGTGGTGCGCGGCTGCCTCGTGCTCGCGGTGCAATGCGACGGCGCCGAGGTCGAGACCATCGAGGGCATGTCCGATTCCGGCGCCATCGCCGACTTGCAGGACGCGTTCCAGCGGCGCAATGCGCTGCAATGCGGCTTCTGCACCCCTGGCATGCTGATCGGCGCGCAAGACTTGTTAACAGGCCTGCTCGGCCGCGGCGGGGTGCCGAGCCGCGACGTCATCCGTGAACATCTCTCCGGCAACTACTGTCGCTGCACCGGCTATCAGGCTATCGTCGACGCAATCGAATCCGTCGCCCAGTCAAGGGCGGGAAAGGCAGGCTGACCATGAACGAACACGCAAACCCGGCGACGCTGTCGGCGCAGGCCGACGAGCTCGAGGAGCGGATGATGCACGCGCTCGGCGAGCGCATCGCCACCAAATCGGTGCTGTTCGGCTTGGCCGACGGCAAGATCGAGATGCAGAGCAGTCCGGCGCTGCGGGCCGCCAACCCGGACAAATACTTTTTGATGGGCGCCGACCCGCGGCTTCCAGCGATGCCGAAGAAGCCGACTCTGATCGACTTCTTCAACAACCGCTTCGCTTCGCTCAATCACCTTTTGCAGAGCGCGACGCACGCGCTCAAGGGCGGCCACAGCGAGAAGGTCGTGCTCGCCTGCCTACTCCACGACATCGGCGTCGCCGGCTTCATCCGCTGCGACCACGGCTACTGGGGCGCGCAGATGATCGAGCCCTATGTCGACGAGGAAGTGAGCTGGGCGGTGCGCACCCATCAGGCGCTGCGCTTCTTCCCCGATCCGTCGGTCGGCTACGAATATCCGCAGATGTACATCGACAATTTCGGCGCCGACTATAAGCCCGAGCCTTACATCGTCGCCGAATACGAGCGCGCCAAGAACCACAAATATTACATGACCTCGCGCATGATCTGCGTGAACGACATCTATTCGTTCGATCCCAACGCCAAGGTCGATCTCAACGACTTCGTCGACATCATCGGCCGCAACTTCAAGCAGCCCGAGGAAGGCCTCGGCTTCGACAATTCGCCGTCGGCGCATATGTGGCGCACCCTGATGTGGCCGACGCGGTTTTTGTGAGAGCGCAATTTCCCCTCTCCCACAAGGGGGAGGGAGAAGAAATGAAAATCGCCGACGATCAGCCGTCCGGCCTCACGGCGCTCGACCGGCCGAATTCCTATATCGGCCGCTCGGTGCCGCGGCCCAATCTGGCGCGGCTGACCCAAGGCCGCGGCCAATATGTCAGCGACGTCACGCTGCCGCGCATGGCCCATGTCGCCTTCGTGCGCTCGCCGCACGCGCATGCACGGATCAAGAACATCGCAACGGCGGAGGCGAAGCAGGCGCCAGGCGTGATTGCGGTCGTCACCGGCGCCGAGCTTGCGAAAGTGATCACGCCGTGGGTCGGCGTGCTGACGCATCTCAAGGGTATCAAGTCGGCACCGCAGCATGCCATCGCCGTTGAGCGCGCCTGCTGGCAGGGCGAGGCGGTGTGCGCCGTCGTCGCCAAGAGCCGCGCTGAAGCAGAAGACGCTTGCGCGCTGGTCGGCGTCGACTACGAGGTGCTCGCCGCCGTGACAGACGCGGAAACCGCGCTGGACGCGGCGACGCCGGTGATCCATCCCGAGCTTGGCGACAATCTCACCTTCGAGCGGGTGTTGAACGCCGGCGACCCCGACAAAGGTTTTGCCGAAGCCGATGCCGATCGTCGAGCAGACGTTTGTGTTCGGCCGCCACACCGGCGTCACCAACGAGGCGCGCGCCATCGTCGCCGACTGGAATCCGGGCGAGCAGCGCCTGACCGTGTATCAGGGCACGCAGGCGCCGCACATGATGCAGAACCTGTTCGCCAAGCATCTCGGCCTCGAAGAGCACCAGGTGCGCGTGCTGACCAAGGACGTCGGCGGCTCGTTCGGCATCAAGGTGCACACTTATGCCGACGAGATGGCGGTGGTTGCGCTGGCGAAACTCTTGAAGCGGCCGGTCAAATTCATCGCCGACCGCTTCGAGAGTTTTGTCACCGACATCCACGCCCGTGACCATCGGGTCAAGGCGCGCATCGGCGTCAAGAAAGACGGCGCCATCACCGCCTTCGAGATCGACGACCTGACCGGCATCGGGCCGTATTCGGTCTATCCGCGCACCAGCGGCATCGAGGCCAACCAGGTGGTCAACCTGGTCGGCGGGCCGTACATCTGCCCGAACTATCGCGCTCGCGCCCGCGTCGTGTTCCAGAACAAGAACGTGATGTGCCAATACCGCGCCGTCGGCCATCCGATCGCGACCGCGGTGACCGAAGGCCTGGTCGAGCTTGCCGCGGTGAAGATCGGCATGGATCCGGCCGAGCTGCGGCGGCGCAATCTGTTTGCCGATAACGCTTATCCGGCGACCAGCGCCGCCGGCCTGAAATTCGAGGGCCTGTCGCATCACGCTTCGCTCGACAAGATTCTCAAGATGATGGACTACGCCGCGTTGCGCGCCGAGCAGGCGCGTTTGCGCGAGCGCGGCATCCAACGCGGTATCGGTTTTGCCTCCTTCATCGAGGTGACGAATCCCTCCGCCGCGTTCTACGGCGTCGGCGGTGCGCGCATCACGTCGCAGGACGGCGCCACCGTGAAGCTCGATGCCACCGGCGCCATTTTCATCCATTCCGGCGTCACCGAGCAGGGGCAGGGCGCCGAGTCGGTGCTGGCGCAATGCGTCGCCAGTTCCTTCGGCGTGCCGATCGAGCGCGTGCGCGTCATCACCGGCGACACCGACAACACGCCCTATGGCGGCGGCACCTGGGCGTCGCGCGCCGCCGGCATCGGCGGCGAGGCGGCCTGGCAGGCCGGCAAGGCGTTGCGCGGCAACGTGCTCGCCGCCGCCGCGTCGATCCTGCAGGCCGATCCGAAGGCGCTCGATATCCGCGGCGGCGTCGTGGTCGATGCCGACACCGGCCGCGAGCGCATGGGCCTCGATGAGGTGGCGCGCGTAGTCTATTTCCGCCCCGACACCTTGCCGCCCGGTTTTCAGGCCGAGTTCATGGTGACGCGGCATTACGTGCCGCGCGCGTGGCCGTTCGCCTTCACCAACGGCGTGCAGGCGTCCTATCTCGAAGTCGACATCCGGACCGGCGAAGTCAAACTGCTCAAGCACTGGTGCGTGGAGGACTGCGGCACCGTGATCAATCCGCAGCTGGTCGACGAGCAGATCCGCGGCGGCATCGTGCAAGGCATCGGCGCCGTGCTGTTCGAGCACTGCCTCTATGACGACGCCGGCCAACTTCTCAACGGCACCATGATGGATTACCTGGTGCCGATGGCCGGCGAGATGCCGGACATGGAGATCGGTCACGTGGTGACGCCGACCGCGGATTCCGAGCTTGGCGCCAAGGGCGCCGGCGAAGCCGGTACCGCCGGTGCGCCGGCCTGCATCATGAATGCCGTGAATGACGCATTACGTCCGCTTGGCGCTGCGCCGATCACGCAAATGCCGATCACGCCGGAACTGGTGTTGCGCGCGCTGCGGGGGTAAATCCTCCCCGCATGCCTGCCGTCTCCAAGCCCAAAATCGTCGCCATGATCGTCGGCTCGGCGATCATCATGCAGCAGATCGATACCACCGTGATCACCACGGCGCTGCCGCAGATGGCGATCTCGCTGCATTCCGATCCGATACGCTTGAGCGTCGCCGTCACCGCCTATCTGCTCAGCCTCGCGGTGTTCGTTCCGGTCAGCGGCTGGGCGGCGGACCGGTTCGGCGGCCGCACCATCTTTCGCGCCGCCATCGCGCTGTTCACGCTGGGCTCGATCCTGTGCGGGCTAAGCGGCAACATCGTCGAGCTGACCGCGGCGCGGGTGCTGCAAGGCCTCGGCGGCGCCATGATGGTGCCGGTCGGCCGACTGGTGCTGTTCCGCAGCCTTGAGAAGACCGCGCTGATCGGCACCATGGCCTATCTGCAGGTGCCGGCGCAGCTCGGCCCGGTGCTCGGGCCGCCGATCGGCGGCTTCATCACCACCTATTTTTCCTGGCGCTGGATTTTTCTGGTCAACGTGCCGCTCGGCATCCTCGGCATCATTCTGGTGACGATCTTCTTCGACAATCCCAAGGAGGAAACGCACCGGCCGTTCGACTGGCTCGGCTTCGTGCTCACCGGCGCGGCGCTGTTCTGCTTGATGTACTCGATCGAGGCGTTCGGTCGCGGCCGCGGCAATATCACCGAGCTTATCGTTTTGCTGGTGCTCGGCATCGTGATTCGGCACGCTGGCGCTGCGCCATCTGTGGCGCTCGCCGCACCCGTTGCTCGACCTGTCGGTCTTCCGCATCGCCACGTTTCAGAGCAGCATCACCGGCGGCTCGCTGTTCCGCGCCGGCGCCGGCTCGCTGGTTTTCCTGTTGCCGCTGTTGCTGCAAGTGGTGTTCGGCCTCTCGGCTTTCGCGTCCGGCACGATCACATTCGCCACCGCGCTCGGCTCGATCTCGATGAAGCTGACGGCGCGACCGATTCTGCGGCGCTTCGGCTTTCGCATGGTGATCATCGTCAACAGCGTGATCAGCGCCGCGACCATCATCATGTGCGCATTCTTCACGGGAGCGACGCCGATCCCGGTCATTTTCGCGCTGCTGCTGATCGCCGGCTTCTTCCAGTCGCTGCAATTCACCGCGACCCAGGCCATGACCTATGCCGACGTCGAGCAACCGCAGATGAGCTCGGCGACCAGCATCGCCAGCATGTCGCAGCAATTGAGCCGCGGCTTCGGCATTTCGTTCGTCGCGGCGCTTGTTGAATCTGTCGCTCGCCTGGCGTGGCGGCGAACACCTCGGCCTGCCCGATTTCACGGTGGCCTTTGCCGGCGCGGCGATCCTGGCGCTGCTCAACTTCCCTTTGGCTGGGTCTTGCGCCACGACGCCGCCGCCGAGGTCAGCGGCCATCGGCCGGCAGGTGTCGTTTAACCGAACTGCTCGGCGCGATTCGGAAACAGCTTCAGCGCGTTATCGCGCGCGATCATCGCGACCGTCTGTGGCGGCAGAAAATCCGACGCGGTGAAATCGGCGACTTCCTCGGTCACCACGCGATCGTTGCAGAACGGCCAGTCGCTGCCGAACACGATGCGCTCCTTGGCCGCGATGTGCGACAGCGCGCCCATCGGCGCCGCGCCGGACGCCAGCGCGTTGTCGTACCAGAACGTCTTTAGGCCGGCGAAAATCTCTTCGCGGGTTCTTTGCTTGAGCCGTTTGTCGATCATCGGCGCCACCGACAGCCGCCAGGCGAGGTAGGGCAGGGTGCCGCCGGCATGAGATAGAATGAAGCGAATGTTCGGAAAGCGCTCGAGCGCGCCGGAGAACAACAGATTGACCGCCGCGCGCGTCGTGTCGAACGGGTATTCGATCATGAAATCCCGGCCACGGCAGATCGAGCGACTTGCTCGACGGATGCAGGCTCGGATGGAGGTGGACCACCGCGTCGCGGCTGTCGAGATAGTGCAGCAGCGGATCGAACGCGGCGTCGCCGAGAAATTTCTCGCCGTAGCTCGCGAACAGCGAAATGCCCTCGAAGCGCAACGTCTCGAGGCAATAGCGCGCTTCCGCGATCGCCGCATCGATGTCGTGCATCGGCAGGAGACCGAAGCAGCCGAAACGTTTCGGATGCTGCGCGATCAGTTCGGCCGAGTAATCGTTGCAGCGGCGGCCGAAGGCCGCGGCCTTGTCCGGCGGCAAGAAGCCGACGCCCGGTTGCCCCAGCGACAGCATCGCCAGCGCAATCCGGTGCTTGTCCATGAGCTCGAGCGCCAGCGCCGGCGTCCAATCCGGATAACGGCCGATCGCCGGCCCGGTGCCGGCCTCGTACACCGCGTCGCGATAGAATTGCGGAATGAGGTGGAAGTGCACGTCGATCATGCCCGCTGCCGTTGCACCTGCCATGCTGCGCTCCGCTCGGAAAATTCGCGCCACAATAGCGCACGTTGACGGCGGCGCTGTCTAGAAGCGACGAGACGAGGGCGCGGCTTGCGCCTCCCTCTCCCCGGAGGGGAGAGGGCCGGGGTGAGGGGGTTCGGAAGATTCAGAATTCATCTCGACCGTCCGAACCCCCTCATCCTGTCCTCTCCCATAGCGCGCGAAGCGCGGTCCGCGATGGGGAGAAGGAACGCAGCACGCACGCTGCGAATTCGACTTTTCTCGCCTCGGACGATAGGTGAAAGTACAATATTTCAGTCGGAGGCAAGTGAATTGAGCAATTGGAAAGATCAGCAAGTCCTCATCGTCGGCGGCGGCATCGGCGGGCTGGCGGCGGCGCTGGCGCTGTCGCGCAAGGGTATTCCCTCGCAGCTCATCGAACAGGCGCCGGAGTTCAAGGAGATCGGCGCCGGCATCCAGCTCGGGCCCAATGTGTTCTGGATGTTCGAGGCGCTCGGCCTGATCGAGCCGATCAGCGCGCTCGCCGTCTTTCCCAACAACCTCATCATGATGGATTCGGTGACCGGGCAGGAGGTCACGCGCATTCCGCTCGGCGACGCCTTCCGCAAGAAATTCCATCATCCCTATGCGCTCATCCATCGCGCCGATTTGCACAAGGTGCTGCTGCAAGCCTGCCGGAAATCCGATCTGATCCGCCTCGATGCGTCGCAGAAAGTCGTCAAGGTCGACGAGACGGCCGACGGCATCACGGTGTGCACCGAAAGCGGCAAGGAGTATCGCGGCGCCGCGCTGATCGGCGCCGACGGCCTGTGGTCGACCATCCGCCAGATCGTGGTCGGCGACGGTCCAGCCGAAACCCGCCGGCCACATCACCTACCGTGCCGTGCTGCCGACGTCGGAAATGCCGGAGCAATATCGCTGGCGCGACATGGTGCTGTGGGCCGGCGAGAAGGTGCATCTGGTGCACTATCCGCTGCGCACCGGCGAATTGTTCAATCTCGTCGCCGTGTTCCATTCCAACCGCTACGAGGAGGGCTGGGACAGCTACGGCGATCCGGCCGAGCTGCACGAGCGTTTCGCGAAAACCTGCGAGCCGGTTCGCACGCTGCTCAACAAGATCGAAAGCTGGCGCATGTGGGTGTTGTGCGACCGGCCGCCGATCAAGGAGTGGAGCCGCGGCCGCATCACGCTCGTCGGCGACGCCGCCCATCCGATGCTGCAATATCTGGCGCAAGGCGCCGGCATGTCGATCGAGGACGCGGTGTGCCTCGCCGACAAGGTCGTCGCGCCGCGCGGCGATTATGCGGCGGCGTTTCTCGCCTACCAGCAGGCGCGCTATCTGCGCACCGGCCGCGTGCAAATCATGGCGCGGGTCTACGGCGAATTCTATCACGCCGCCGGCGTCGCCAAGGAACTGCGCAACATGATGCTCGGCTCACGCACGCCCGAGGACGCGATGGCCGGGATGGCAGTGGCTCTACGGCAAGCAGCCGGAGCTTATCGGCAGTGCGGCAAGCGGCGGCGATGGCATCGTGAGCATGCGGCGTTCCATATTCGCGACCGTCATCGCGAGTTGCGCATTGCTCGCGATGTTTGCCGGTTGTCCTACGGCCGCCGAAGATAATTTCTACGCCGGCAAGACCATCGAAATGCTGATCGGCTTTTCCGCAGGCGGCGGCTACGATCTCTATGGCCGCACGCTGGCGCGCTATCTCGGCCGCCATATTGCCGGCAATCCGCAGATCGTGCCGCAGAACATGCCGGGCGCCGGCTCGCTCAAGCTGGTCAATTATCTCTACAACGTCGCGCCGAAGGACGGCACCGCGATCGGCATTTTCGCGCCGGGCATCGTCGCCGAGCCGCTGCTCGGCCACGGCGACGGCACCCAGTTCGACGCCACCAAATTCGGCTGGCTCGGCAGCGTCTCGCGAGAGGTCAGCGTCTGCGCCTTCATGGCCTCGACCGGCATCGCCTCGCTGGCGGACATGCAAACGAAGCCGACCGTCATCGGCGCTTCCGGCGGCGGCGCCGAAAGCGACGTATTCGCGACCGTCTTGCGCAACATGTTCCACATGCCGATCCGCATCGTCACCGGCTATCCGGGCGGCACCGAGATCACGCTGGCGATGCAGCGCCACGAAGTCGACGGCCGCTGCGGCTGGTCGTGGACGAGTCTCCTGAGCCGCAACAAGGCGATGCTGACGGGCAAAGAGATCAACGTCACGCTGCAGGTCGCGCTCGCCAAGGACGACGATCCCAATCTCGCCGGCGTGCCGCTGATCATGGATTTGACCACCGACCCGGCGCAGCGCGCGGCGCTCAAGCTCATCGTCTCGCGGCAGAGCATCGCGCGGCCGTTCGCGACGCCGCCCGGCGTGCCGGCAGAGCGGCTCGCGGCGCTGCGCGCGGCCTTCGACGCCACGATGAAGGATGCGGATTTTCTCGCCGAAGCGCGCACCGCCGATCTCGACGTGCGGCCGGTGACCGGCGCCGCGGTCGAGGCGCTGATCAAGGAGATTTACGCCTCGCCGCCCGAGGCGATCAAAATGGCGACAGAGGCGCTGCAGGCGAAGCCTTGAACTTTCCTTCTCCGCGATAGTGGGGCGCCGGGACGGCGGACGCACTTAATGGTGCCAATTTTCGCCGCGAGAAAGTTCCACAGTTTAAGCCGCGCCTTGTTTGCCCCCGGGATTGCCAAACTTGCATCGCATTGACGTTCGAATTTCACGCGAACATCCGCTCTGTCGACGATAGCAGGAGTGGAACCATGTCAGCACAGGTGCGGACTCAGATCGGTTCAATCGTGCTTATTTCTGGACTTCTGGTTGGTTCGGCCGGCATTGCTCACGCTGACGATTGTCTTGCCGCTCCGAATTCCCCCGCGCCCAAGAACAGCCACTGGTTCTACCGAATGGACAGGACCCAACAGCGCAAGTGCTGGCATTTGGGTGACGCGAATCAACCTTCGCAACAAGGCGCCGTGCAGACCGCGCGCGAAACGCCGCCGGCCAAGCCATCGCCTTCGGCGAGCCCCTATTCACTTGAAAGCTTTAAGGACTTCATGGCGCAGCAGGAAAACGGCCATTTGTCCGACAAAGATGTCGAAAAACTATATGCCGAGTTCCTGGAATGGAGCCGCACCTTCAGAAACTAGCTGGTATGACGCCGATCCGGCGGTGAAGCTCGCGACGTTTGCGGTGGAGCGCTTTCGCCGCGCTAGCGAATCTTTGACTGTGACACGCGCGTTTGCGCTGCCAGCTGCCAGCGGCCTCGCAAAATCAACGACGGCTCGTGTAAAAGCCGCTTGTTTTCAGTCCCTTGTGAAAGCGCCAAAGGCAAATTCATTCGTCCTTGACAGCGATGACGGATGCAGTAGCTGAACAACCAACCCGCCCATCGAAGGGCGCATTCCGGATGCGATCTGAAGATGCGGGGCGGGTGCGGTGCCTGCGGGCGGTTTCGCAAACCGCTCCCGGGCGGCTTCGGGCATCATGTCCGCCGGTATTACGGCCGGTGCGCGGGGTGCTTCCGCTGGACTGGGACAGGCGCAAGGCGGGTAACGCCGCCGCGGGCCGCGTCCCAGGAAACCTGGCCTGAAGCCGAAATGCCGAGGCCTAGAAACCTCGGTCAGAGCCGCGGTGGAGCGCCGGAAGGCGAGCGCGCCGATCGCAAGGCGCGCGCCGCATCCGCAGATGCGGCTCCAGTGAACTGCGCTTTTCGGCGCTCCGCCTCCCTTCGCTTTTATTTGGAGGCAGCAACATTCTGGCGTGTGCGGAAAACTCGGACGCCACCGTGTCGCGAGAATGAGAAGCTTGTCTGATCCGTCTCCCCGCGGTGGCGGGGAGAGGTCGAAGGAGCGGCGAACGAGGTGAGGGGGCCTCGTCCAGCGAATTCGAGTTGTACGGGAGTTTCGTGATGATTCAAGATGTCCAAGTCGGCAGCGCCGACTGCGCCGCGCTCGCTCCACCCTCTCCCCGCGTGCGGGATGAGCGGAGCCGAAACGCCGTGCGCGGAGCATCAATCCCTCGCCCGATGGAAATCCGGCGTCGGCGGCGGGCCCCAGACATTGGTCTTGCCGCCCTGCCAGGTTTTCGGCCGTTGCGGCGTGTCCTGATGCCAGGGCCGCGGCTCGAAGTAGCCGAGGTTCTCGTCCACCATCTTGTCGAGCTCGCAGAAGAATTCGATCACCTGATCGTCCGGGTTGCGGTGATAGGTGGCGATGTTGTGGCCCGGGCCGTGGCGCAGCGGTCCCCAGATGATCGGGATCTTGCGCTGGCCGAACAGGTCGCAGGAATTCTGCAGGTGGATGAAATCCTTCAGCTCGAAGGCCATGTGGTGCATCTTGATGTTGTTGCCGCGGATGAAATTCACCGTGTGGTGATCGGTGTTGCAGCGCATGAAGACGAAGAAATCGTCGATCCAGTCGGACACGCGGAAACCCAGCACCTTCTCGTAGAATTCGGCGGTCTTCTGCGGGTCGTCGACCACCCAGGCGATGTGGCCGAGCTTGAGCGGGCCGACGCCGTAGTGTTGCAGGTGCTTGCCGAGATAGTTCCATTCCTTGAACAGCGCGATGGTGGTGCCCTTGTTGTCCTTGAACGTCAGCACCGGTCCGATGCCGGGCGTAGAGTCATTGCGCAGCTCGCTCTTGATGCCGTCCTTTTCGAGGTCGCGGGCGAGCACGTTGAAATCGGAGTCGGGCGCCACTTCAAACGACAGCGTGGAACAGCGTTCGACGTCGCCCTTTTTGAGTTCGATGGCAAGGAGCCCGATCTGGGTGGTGAGAAAGGCGCGGTCTTTCTCGCGCTCGGCCAGAACCAGGCCCATCACGTTGGTGTAGTAGTCGATCATCTTTTGCAGGTCGGGCGTCTCGAAAGTGGCGTGTCCGATGCGTCGGGGCTTGATCATCTGTTCTCTCCAACCTGCCGCGCGTTTCCCTTAAGTCCGGGCGGCAATCAATCACCACGGCGGCGTGAACTCAAGGCCATGGTCGGTACGGATATGCAGGGCGGCCTTGCCAATTGTCCGGGATCGAGGTTTTGTCGCCGGCAACGTTTTGCGCATCAGGGAGTGAACGCACATGGCAGGCGCCAAATCGGCTGGCTACAAGCTCGCAACCTATAAATCGAGCGACGGGCCGCGGGCCGGCATTATCGTCGGCAATGAGGTGTTCGACGCCGCCAAGCTCACCGGCAAGGCGGGCTACGCCACGGTGATGGGCATTCTCGCCGATTGGAAAGCCGCCGAGCCGGCGCTGAAGAAGGCGGCAGCCGGCGCCGCCAAAAGCCGGGCCAAGCGCCAGCCGCTCGTCGAAGACCAAGCTGCTCGCGCCGCTGCGCTTTCCCTCGGCGATCTACTGCGCCGGCGCCAATTACGGCGATCACGCCGCGGAAATGGCGGCCAAGGAGGGCAATCCGCCGCCGCCCGATCCTCATACCCTCGGCCACAAGGCCTGGCACTTTCTCAAGGCGGCCGGCGCCATCACCGATCCGGGCGCAACGGTGAAGATTTCCAACTATGCCAAAAACATGGACTGGGAGATCGAGATGGCAGCCGTCATCGGCAAGACGGGGAAGGACATCCCGCAGTCGAAGGCGCTGTCCTACGTCGCCGGCTACACCATCGCCAACGACCTTTCGGCGCGCGATCGCGGCCGCCGGGCCGGTGTCCCCGACGCCTCGCCGTTCAAGTGGGACTGGACCAAGCACAAGACTTTTGAGGGCTCCTGTCCGCTCGGGCCGTGGATCGTGCCGGCGAGCGACATCGGCGACCCGCAAAAGCTCGGGCTGAAGCTGTGGGTCAACGGCGTGCTCAAGCAGGATTCCAACACAAGCGACATGATCTTCAACCTGGCCGAGCAGATCGAGCAATTGTCGGCCGGCATGACGCTTTATCCGGGCGACCTGATCCTCACCGGCACGCCGGCCGGCGTCGGCGCCGGCCGCGGCGAGTTCCTCAAGGCCGGCGATGTGGTGAAACTTTGGGTCGAGAAGATCGGCGAGATCGAGAACCGGATGGCGTAAGGCGGGCGACGCCCCCTTAACGGCATGGCAGGGCACCGGCTTATGCCCGTCGCGCGCCGTGCTGGTCTGTGTTAATAGCATGGGTCCGGATGGGCACCTGAGTCCGGTCCGTACCATTTGAGTTGCAAGCCGCCCCACGAAGGGGGCGGATCGTCAGGGTGAAACGTAGAGGTGAAGGGCAGATGGCGGAAAAATTCGTCGCAAAGCTTGCGGAATTCCAGGATGGCGACCGGCGGATCGTCTTCGTCGGCGACAACGAGATCGGCGTGTTCCGCCACGAGGGCGAATTCTACGCCTACAGCAATTTCTGCCTGCACCAGGGCGGCCCGGCCTGCGAAGGCCTGACCATCGCCAAGGTCGAGGAGCGGCTGCGCCCCGACAAGACCTCGATGGGCCTGTTTTTCTCCGAAGACGAGATGCACTTCGTCTGCCCGTGGCACGGCATGGAATACGACATGAAGACCGGCGAGTGCGTCAGCGACCGCAAGATGAAGCTGAAAAAATACAAGACCGTGCAAAAAGGCGAGGATCTTTATGTCGTCGCCTAAGCGCGCGGCAAAGATCGTGGCGAAAGCCATTGTGGCGAAGAACGCGGCAAGGTCGGCGGCCAAATCCGCCGCCAAGTTGCGCCCGGTCGTGGCGCGGCCGCCGCTGAAGCCGACGCGAGGCCGCCGGCAATGGCGCTTCCGCGGACGCCAAGAAGCTCACGGCAGCGCTCGAGCGCGGCATCGTCGACGGCAAGCTCGACGTGGTGACCACCGAAGCGCTGCAGAAGCTGATCGCGGCCGCGTGCCGGGTCTATACCGCGCGCCTCGAAGCCGGCGAGCAGTTCATGCCGATACCGAAGAATTCGATTTCCGCCACCGATGTGATGGTTACGGCGAGCGGATTGTTGAAAGCTGCCGATCTCGCCGTTTTCGAGCTCGGCATGTGGCAGAGTTGGACGGGCCGTTAGAGCATGATCCCGAAAAGTGGATACCGGTTTTCGGATCAGATCATGCTCCAACAAAAGTCTGTTCGTTAGAGGAATAGGAACGCCAGGAGAAACGCTATGGATCTCATCGCCGATCGCGGCCGCCGCGTAACGATCGAGGAGTTGAATACCACGAGGTTGCTTGCTCACGCCCGCAAGCAGGCGCACCAGCGCAACCTCGACGACATGATCATCGTCGACGTCGACGCCCACCATTACGAAAACGAGAACTACGACGAGTTCTTGCCGTTTATGGAAAACGACGTGCTGCGTCAGCTCACCATGTCGGGGCGCAAGCGCAACCGCGCCGGCATCACGCCGACCCAGGTCGGCTACCAGGACATGGGCGGCCGCGTCACCCGCTACCCGTTGCGCGGCTCGGAGAAGACCGAGAACCAGACCGGCGCCGAGCGCGACATCCAGCTCGGCCACCGCTGGATGGATGCCATGAGCGTCGATTATTCCTGCCTGTTCCCGACCGGCATGCTCAATATCGGCTTGCATCCGCAAAAGGAGATGGAGACCGAATTGTGCTGGGCCTACAACCGCTGGCTCACCGAAAAGGTTATGCCGGAAGCCGACAACCGCTTCTTTTCGATGCTGTGCCTGCCGTTCAACGATCCGGAAGCGGCGCTGCGCCATGTCGAGACGTTTGGCGATCGCAAGCACGTCGGCGGCTTCATGGTCACCACGGTGCGCTCGCACATGGCGGTCTACGACAACGCCTACATGAAGCTCTACCGGGCTCTGGAAGAGCGCGGCCTCGTGCTGTCGTTCCATTCCGGCCCGAACTGGGGCGAGCCGATCTTCAAGAGCTGCAACCGCTTCATGGCGGCGCATGCGCTCGGCTTCTCCTGGTATAACGTGCTGCATTGCACGAACTGGGTGGTCAACGGCATGGGCGAGCGCTTCCCCAAGCTGCCGGTGATCTGGATCGAAGCCGGCCTCGCCTGGGTGCCGTTCCTGATGCAGCGCCTCGACCACGAATACATGCTGCGGCCGTCGGAAGCCCCGCTGCTCAAGAAGAAGCCGTCGGACTATATGCGCGACATGTTCTACTCGTCGCAGCCGATGGAGATTCAGGACTACGGCGCGATGGAGTGCACGTTCCGCATGATGAACGCGGAGACGCAGCTGCTCTATTCCTCCGATTATCCGCACTGGGATTTCGACCTGCCGTCGACCATCTACGACCTGCCGTTCCTGTCGGAGAAGGCCAAGCACAACATCCTCGGCGGCACCGCGGCGCGCCTGTTCAAGCTGCCGCCGCGCAACGAGAAGCAGAAGGCGAACCTGCAGAAGTTCGGCAATCTCGCCGCCAACGCGGCGTGACGGACTTTAAGCCCCTGCGGCCGTAATGCCGCAGGGCGCGCGCTTGTCGCTCAAGCGATATTTTGAAATCCTGATGCCCGGCCTCGTGCCGGGCATCAACATTTTTGGAAGGTCGTGCCAGTGTCGACAGTGAGGCCGGTGCTTGCGTGCGGCTTGTTTGCGTCCTTGCCTGTGTCGCAGCCACCTCAGCCAGGCTCAGGACGCCGTCGCCGATTTCTTCCGCGGCAAGCAAATCACCATCTATGTCGGCTCCTCGGCCGGCGGCGGCTACGACACCTATGCGCGGCTGATTTCGCGCTATTTCGGCAATCATATTCCGGGCAATCCAACCGTCATCGTCGAGAACATGCCGGGCGCCGGCAGCAACAAGGCGACCGGCTATGTCTATTCGGTGGCGCCGAAGGACGGCACCGCGATGGCGGCGGTCTTTCCCGGCGCGCTGCTCGACCCGCTGATCGGCGACGTCAACGTCCAGCACGATCCGAACAAGCTCGTTTACGTCGGCAACGCCAACAGCGACGTCTATATCTGTTTCCTGCGCAGCGACGCGCCGGCCAAGACGTTCGAGGACACGTTGAGCCACGAAGTCATTCTCGGCGCCAGCAATGCCGGGGGCACCACGCGCGACCTGCCGGCGATGATGAACAATCTGCTCGGTACCAAATTCCGTGTTGTCACCGGCTATGCGGGCTCCAAGGAGATCACGCTCGCCATCGAGCGCAACGAGGTCAACGGCGCCTGCGGCATCGGCTGGACCGGGTTGCCGACCATGCACCCCGATTGGTTCTCAAAGAAGCTGATGAACGTCATCGTTCAGGTCGACATCAAGGGCCATCCCGACCTCAACAAGATGGGCGTGCCGCTGGCCACGCAATTCGCCAAGAACGACGAGGATCGGCAGGTGATGGAGCTGATCGAAAGCCAGGGTGTGTTCGGCAGGCCTTATGTCATGCCGCCGGGCGTGCCGGCCGAGCGGGTGGCGGCGTTGCGCAAGGCGTTTGTCGAGACGTTCAAAGACCCGGCGCTGCGGGCGGAGGGCGACAAAATGCAGCTCGACCTGGACTATATGTCCGGCGACGACCTGCAAGCCTTGGTGGCAAAGCTCTATGCGCTCCCGCCCACTATCGTTGCGCGCGCCAAAGCGGCCCTGATCTACTCGCCGCCGAAATAAAAAACCGGCCGCAGGAGCCGCTGCTGCCGGTTTTGTCTGCGCTGCCCAGCCACGGGCGCGCAACGCTCAGTTGGTTAACGTTTAGACGGCGTTCTGCAGGACGGTGAAGACTTGGACAAGCTTACTGCCGACGTCTTTGACCGCAGGAATGATGGCCACGGCGATGCCGGAAGCTCAAAAGACCGTATTCGATCGCCGCCGCGCCGGATTCATTTTTCAGGAAACGCTGCAATTGGATAAGCATGTCAGGTTGCCTCCTAGGACTGCTTGAGGCGTGATGCAGTAGCACAAGGGGCATGGTAAATAAATCGACATCGGAATTAACAGTGAATATGCACGCATGTTAACGCGCGATCGGCCCGGAGAAAATTTATGAAGCTCGGCTTCTTCATCATGCCCGTCCACCCGCTGACGCGTCCCTACGCCGAGACGCTGCGGGAAGATCGCGAGGCCTTCATCCTCGCCGACAAGCTTGGCTACAGCGAAGGCTATTGCGGCGAGCATCTCACCGATCTCGCCGAGAACATTCCGTCGAGCCTGATGTTCTGCGCCTCGCTTGCCGGCTTCACCTCGCAGATCAAGCTCGGCACCGCGGTGGTGAACCTGCCGTTCAACCATCCGCTCCTGGTCGCGACGCAAGTGGCGCTGATCGACAACCTGCTCGAGGGCCGCCTGCTGCTCGGCATCGGCGCCGGCGTGTTGCGCACCGACATGGAAGCCATGGAGCAGCTCGATGCCGACCGCGGCGCCATGTTCGCGGAATCCATCGATCACATCCTGGCGCTATGGGCCGGTGAGGCGCCCTATAACATCAAGGGCAAATACTGGAACATCTCGACGGCAAAGACGCTGTGGCCGGAAATCGGCCTCGGCAACGTGGTCAAGCCATTCCAAAAACCGCATCCGCCGATCCTCGGCACCGCGACCGATCCGGAGTCCAAGGGTTTGATCGCGCTCGGCCGCCGCGGCTGGTGGCCGATCTCGTCGCATTTCCTGCACAAGAACCACTTGCTCAGCCAGTGGAACAATTACGCCAAAGGCTGCGCCGAGGGCGGCCACCGCGCCGACCGCGCCAATTGGCGCGTGGCGCGCTCGATCTTCGTCGCCGATGACGATGCCACCGCGCGCGCCTATGGCGGCGACGATCCGAACAGCCCGTACCGGTTCTACATGAACCAGCTCACCGCGAAGCTGCGCAAGGGCAAGAAGCTGGGCGGCTTCAAGGAGCGCCTCGACATGCCCGACGAGGATCTGACGCTCGACTATATCTTCGACAACGTCGTCATCCGCGGCAGCGTCAACAGGGTCGTCGACGGCATTTTGGCGCTGCACGAAAAGATCGGCGACTTCGGCACGCTGCTCTATTGCGGCAAGGATTGGGCCGATCCGGCGCTGTCGCGCCGGTCCATGGAGCTGATGGCCGAGAAGGTCATGCCCGCCGTCAATGCCGCGATCGGCAATCGCGTCGCCGCCGAATAAGTAACCGCAAGAAGAGAGAACAATGTCGATCAAGACCCAGGACGTGGCCGGCGACGGTCTCTTTGGCTATCTGGCGCAACCGGAAGCAGCGGGCAAAGGCGCCGTGCTGATCGTGCCGACGATCTTCGGCGTCAATGCCTTCGCGCGCGGCTTCGCCGAGACTTTGGCGCACGCCGGGCTGACCGCGGCGGTGTGCGACCTTTATTCCGGGCAGCCGCTGCCGGCCGATTACGAGGCAGCGCTGGCGCAGGCGCGCAAGCTCAACGATCAGATCATCGACGACATCGAAACCCGCTGGCTCGACCATTTGCAGCGCGGCAACGCGGCGCTCGGCATCATCGGCTTCTGTCTCGGCGGCCGCTGTGCCCTCATCCGCGCCGCGCAGGATCGGCGGATCAAGGCTTGCGCCGCCGCTTATCCATCGATCGATAACCCGATGCGGCCCAATCAAAGCCAGGATGCGCTCAAGCTCGCGGCGAGCATTGCCTGCCCGGTGCATATCTGCCAACCCGGCATCGATCACGTGGCGACGCCCGAGACCTATCGTACGCTAAAGGATGCGCTGCTCGGCCGCAGTGCGCCGACCGTGATCCAATACTTTCCCGAGGCCGAGCACGGCTTCATGCACCGCAAGGAGCCGGCGGCCAATCCGGCCGCGACCGCCATCGCCTCGCCGCAGGTGGTGGCGTTCCTCGTTGCGTGCCTGAATTAGTCGGCTCAGGGCGGAAGCCCCAGGCCGGAACCAATTCACAAATCCGTAACTTAACCCTTTGCCGTGCCGCCAAATGTGGCAGTGCGGTGACGTGACTTTAGGCCGTTCTGGCGTGATGCCAGTTTATATCAATCTTGTCAGTCACTTATGGGATGTTGTGCGACGCACAAAAATACTGGATTTCTCGGCGGTTACGGGGTAAGCACGCTTTTTCCAACAACATGAGGGATGGACCCCAGCATGAAGACGATGGTAGCCGCCTGCCTTTTGATTGGCCTCACCGCCACAGCCGCCAACGCGATTGATCTCGCTGAACTTGCGCCGTGCAAGCCTGCCGCCGCGAGATTGTGCGATCGCTCCGCCGGCATGTCGTGGAGCAACCTTGCGCGTTGTGGTGCAACGCTCGCCGCCCATAGCTGGCGCGTCAGCAGCGATTGCCGCGCGGTCCTCCACAAATACGGACAGCTGTAATCCGCAGGTCGGCAGACCGCGAAATTTCAGTTTTAGCAATGCAAAACCCCGGCGCCGCAACGCCGGGGTTTTCGCTGTCGGACGGCTCGCTTCGCGCGCCCCCTATTCGCCTCTGATGCCTGCGGCCTTGATGACGGGCCACCATTTCTCGATCTCGGTTCGCTGCAGCGTGGCGAGCACATGCGGCGTCATCTGCTCGCGCGGAAACAGCACCCGTCCGAGCGCCTGTGCCGGCTACACGACCCGCGAGTGTGCGCGGAAGGGCTGCGCTGCTAGGATAGGCCGCGGGAGGAAGCGACCCTATGAGTGTCGAGCGGCGCGGCGCGGCGATCGAGATCGCGCATCTCAATAAGGTTTACGGCAATGGCTCCGCCGCCTTGGTCGCGCTCGACGACATCAATCTGCGCGTCGCGCCGGGCGAGTTCCTGTGCGTCGTCGGGCCGAGCGGCTGCGGCAAGTCGACGTTGTTGCGTATCCTCGCCGGCCTCGATCAGCAGACCAGCGGCCGCATCGATATTCAGGCCGCCGGCTGGGCGGTGCAAAATGCCATGGTGTTCCAGGACTCAGGGCTGTTTCCGTGGATGCGCGTCGCCACCAATGTCGGCTTCGGCCTCTACACCCGCGGCGTGCCGGCCGCCGAGCAGGCGGCGCGGGTCGAGGCCGCGCTCAAGCTGGTCGGACTGACAAAATTCCGCAATCACTTTCCACACCAGCTCTCCGGCGGCATGCGCCAGCGCGGCGCCATCGCGCGGGCCTTCGTCACCGATCCGGCCATGCTGCTGATGGACGAGCCGTTCGCCGCGCTCGATGCGCAGAACCGCGCTATCCTGCAGGCCGAACTGGTGCGCATCTGGGAGGAAACCGGAAAGACCGTGGTCTACATCACCCATTCCATCGAGGAAGCGCTGCTGTTGGGTGACCGCACCGTCGTCATGACCGCGCAGCCCGGCCGCATCAAGGAGATCATCGACGTGCCGTTCCCGCATCCGCGCGACCTGATGGCGTTGTCGGCGAGCGCCGAGTTCGGCCGGCTCAAGCTCGACATCTGGCGGCTCCTGGAGGACGAGGTCAATCGCGCGCGGGCGGAGATCGAACGATGAGCGGGCCATCAGAAAAGTGGCGCGAGCGGCTGCTCTATCTGATTTCGCCGATCGGGTTGCTGCTGCTCTGGCAAGTCCTGGTCGGCCTCGGCTTCGGCGACCGCCGCTTCATCCCGACGCCGAGCGACATCGCCACGCGCTTCTGGCAGCTCACGGTCAGCGGCGAGCTTGCGGTGAATACACTGGCGACCTTGTGGCGCATCGTCGCCGGCTTCGTCATCGGCGTGGTGCCGGCGATCGCCGTCGGCCTCTTCATGGCGATGTTCCGCCCGGTGCGCATCTTCTTCGATCCGCTGATTGCCGCGCTGTTCCCGATCCCCAAGGTGGCGTTGATGCCGCTTCTGCTGCTCGCCTTCGGCTTCGGCGACGCTTCGAAGATCGCCCTGGTCGCCATCGGCGTGTTCTTCCCGGTGATCGTCAACACCTATGCGGGCGCGGCCAATATCGAGAAAATCTACTGGGACGTCTCGCGCAATTATGGCGCGAGCCTTTGGGTGATGTTCACGCGCATCGTGTTCTTCGGCGCGCTGCCGATGATCTTCGCTGGGCTCCGCATCGCCGTCGCGGTGGCCTTTATCGTGCTGGTCGCCGCCGAATTCGTTTCCACCAAGGTCGGTATCGGCTACATGATCTGGAACTCCTGGGAGCTGTTGCAGGTCGATACCATGTTCGTCGGCATCGTGATGATCGGCATCCTCGGCCTCGTTACCTCGGCACTGATCGCCGAGCTCGAACGCAAGGTCATTCCCTGGAAGACCGAGGAACGCTGAAGGCGCCGCTGAGTCATGTCGCAGGGTATCTTCATCAGCTATCGGCGCGACGATACCCGGGCGATAGCGGGACGCCTTTACGAGGCACTGAAAGCGGCGTTTCCGAAGAAGAAGATTTTCTTCGACGTCGATATTCCCGAGCCGGGCAACGAGATCATCGCCAAGATCGTGCGCGAGCTGCAATCGAGCCAGGTGGTGATCGCGCTCATTGGCCCGCAATGGAACGCCAAGAACCGTCTCGACAGTACCCATGATTTCGTTCGTCGCGAGCTCAAATCCGCGCTGGATTTGCGCCAGCAAGACGGACTTAAAGTTCTGCCTGTCCTGGTCGATGGCGCCAAAATTCCAACCGACCAGTTGCCGCACGACCTCAATGCCATCGGTGAGCTGGAATATCTTGAAATCACCAGCGACGACGACGTCGGCAAAATCATCGAAGGCACCCGCGGGCTGTTGCCGCACTATTGGGTGGGCAGTCACGACGACATCGTGCGCTGGCGTTGGGATTGGGTCGATTTCCTGAAACATCTCATCAAATTGGACGTCGATGAGGTTCCGACCATCGATGCCGCGCCACGCCATCCGTGGCACCGCATGCGGCAGGGAATCCATCGTTGTCTCGAGCGGCTGGGATTGCGGAGCAAGGATCCAGGCGACGAGGGAACGCCCGAGCAATGGGCGGTCATTTTCGAGCACCATCCGCAGACATGGCGGATGGTGCTCGACAAGAACGATGACGTCATCGCCTATTGGCATGTCGCTCCGCTCAAGGCAGAGGACTATGGCCGGCTCATCGCCGGCCGCTTCAAGGCCGGCATGGTGACCTTTGACCGGCTGACCTTGTTCGAGAACAAAGGCGGTCATTACAACTTGTTTTTTGTCATCACCGTCGTCAACAACGCGCACCGCAACGCGGCGCTGTACCGCCAGCTGTTCTTCTCGTTTTTCGACGTGCTGGAAAAGCTCGCCGCAGCCGAGCCGCCGGTCTTCATCACCGAGGTTGCGGCCGACGTCTGGACGCCCGAGGGCATCAAGCTCGCCGAAGCTTTTGGCATGAAACGTGTCGGCCGCCGCACCGACGACGCCAAGATTCTCATCTATACGGTGGGGGTCACGGATGTCCTCAACGACGCCATCGCAAAGAAGCGCTTCCAGGTTCTGCGCGAACGCTATGCGGAGGCCGGCTTCGCGCTCGATCGGCCACCGGGCGCAATCCGGGACGCGCGCAGCGCTTAACCAGACAACCTGCGCCTACTTGTCGCGCCGCCCCCGAAGCGCATAAATCGCACGAAGAACCGGCTAAAATCCTCGGCAACCGATCGGGAGGAAACCATTCAACTCTGGGATTTCACGATGGCGCTGCCGCGTCGCAAATTTCTGTTGGCAACGGCCGGCGCTCTCGCTGCGAGCGTCTGCCCACGCGGCGCTTTCGCGCTCGATTATCCGACGCGGCCGGTGCGCCTGATCGAAGGCTATGGCGCCGGCGGCACGCCCGACCTGGTATCGCGGCTGATCGGCGACTGGCTGTCGCAGCAATTGGGCCAGCCGTTCGTGGTCGAGAACCGGGACGGCGCCAGCGGCAATATCGCGACCGAAGCCGTCGTCAACGCCGCGCCGGACGGCTATACGCTGCTCACGGTCGCTTCGGCGAACACCATCAACCCGGCACTCTATCACGACCTCAATTTCAATTTTGTCCGCGATATCGCCCCGGTCGCCGGATTGTTGCGCGTGCCGCTGGTGCTCCTGGTCAATCCGTCCTTTCCCGCCACGACGTTTCCGGAGTTTCTCGCCTACGCCAAGGCGCATCCGGGGACGATCAATATCGCCACGCCCGGCAAGGGCACGCCGATGCATGTCGGCGTCGATCTGTTGAAGATGATGAGCGGCATCGACATCGTCGAAGTGCCCTATCGCGGCCCGGCGCCGGCTTTCGTCGATCTGCTCGCCGGACAGGTGCAGGCCTTCATCATCACCGTGCCGGCGTCATTCGGCTATGTGAAGGCCGACAAATTGCGGGCGCTGGCGGTGCTCAGCGCGGCGCGCCTCGACATCTGGCCGGACACGCCGACGATCGGCGAATTCGTGCCCGGCTATGAAGCGTCGGCCTGGGACGGCATCGGCGCGCCGATCAAAACGCCGAAAGAGATCATCGATAAGCTCAATGCCACCATCAACGCCGGCCTTGCCGACCCGGCGCTGAAGGCGCGCATCAAAGATCTGGGCGGCCAGCCGATGCTGTTGACGCCTGCGGAGTTCGCCAAGTTCATCGCCGACGATGCGGCGAAGTGGGATAAGGTCGTTAAATTCTCCGCCGGCAAGGCGAACTGATCCGGGATGCGTTTGCAGGGCGTTGGCATGAAACTTCCGCGCCGAGAGTTTCTGCATCTGGCCGCCGGCGCCGCGGCGCTGCCGGCGCTGCCTCGCATCGCGCAGGCCGACGCCTATCCGAGCCGTCCGGTGCGCATGTTCGTTGGCTCCACTCCCGGCGCCGCGCCCGATGTCGTCGCGCGGCTGTTCGGCCAGTGGCTTGGGGAGCGGCTCGGGCAGCCGTTCGTGGTCGAGAATCGTCCCGCCGGCGGCGGCAATCTCGCCGCCGAGCCGGTCGTGCGCGCGCCGCCGGACGGCTACATGTTGCTGGTGTTCTCGGCGTCAAACGCCATCGACACGACGCTGCTCGATACGCTGAATTTCGACCTTGCGCGCGACATCGCGCCGGTCGCCGGCCTGATCGATCTGCCGATGCTGCTCTCGGTCAACCCGTCTTTCCCGGCCAAAACGCTGCCCGAGTTCATCGCCTATGCCAAAGCCAATCCGGGCAAGGTCAATATCGGGACGCCACCGGTCGGCAGTCCGCAATATGTCAGCGCCGCGCTGCTCGAGATGATGACGGATACGAAACTTGCCGTCATTCCATATCGCGGCGGTCCGGCGGCGGTGACCGATGCACTCAGCGGCCAGATCCAGGGCGTGATCGGCACCGTGCTGTTGGTCATGGCGCAAGTCAAAGCGGGGACTTTGCGCCCATTGGCCATCACGTCTAAGACGCGCTCCGAATTGCTGCCCGATGTTCCGACGATGGCCGAATTCCTGCCGGGCTACGAAGCGAGCCAATGGATCGGCATCGGCGCGCCGAAAAACACGCCGGCCGCGATCGTCAATACGCTCAATGTCGCGGTCAATGCCGCGCTCGTCGATCCGGCGCTCAAGGCCAAGGTGACTGCGCTCGGCGGCATGGTGCTGTCCGGCTCGGCGGGCGAGTTCGGCAAGTTCGTCGCCGACGAGACCGTGAAGTGGGCTAAGGTCGTCAAATTTTCCGGCGCGAGAGCGAACTGATGAAAGTGCACATGAAACTTCCCCGCCGTCGATTTCTGCGTCTCGTCGCCGGCATCGCCGCGCTTCCGGTCCTGCCGCGTGTCGCCCGCGCGGAAACTTATCCGACGCGGCCGATCCATCTGATCGTCCCCGTTCCGGCCGGCGGCACCTTCGACATCGTTGCGCGCCTGGTCGCGCAATCGGTGTCGGAGCGGATCGGCCAGCAGATCGTCATCGAGAACCGCGGCGGCGCCGGCACCAATATCGGCACCGCCGTGGTGGCGCACGCGACCCCCGACGGCTACACGCTGCTGCTCGCCGGCTCCCCGGGCGCGATCAACGCCACGCTCTACACCAATCTCGATTTCAGCTTCGCGCGCGATATCGCGCCGGTCGCCAGCATCGAGCGTGCGCCGCTCATCATGGCGGTCAATCCGGCGTTTCCGGCCAAGACGGTTGCGGAATTCATCGCCTACGCCAAGAGCAATCCCGGCAAGATCAATATGGGCTCGGGCGGCGTCGGCTCTACCGGCCATGTGGCCGGCGAGCTGTTCAACCTGATGGCGGGCCTCAAGATCGCCCACGTGCCGTATCGCGGCGAGGCGCCGTCGGTCACCGACCTGCTCGGCGGTCAGATCCAGGTGATGTTCAGCACGCCCGGCTCGGTTATGAATTTCGTCAAAGCCGGCACGTTGCGGGCGCTCGGCGTGACTAGCGCCAAACGCATGGACATACTGCCCGACGTTCCGGCGCTCGCCGAAACCTTGGCCGACTACGATGCGGTGTCCTGGGCCGGCATCGGCGCGCCGGCCGGCACCCCGCCCGAGATCATCGACAAACTTAACAACGAAACCAATGCGGCGCTCGCCGACCCCGTGCTCAAGGGCAAGCTTGCCGAATTCGGCGCCATCGTGATGACCGGCTCGCCCGCCGATTTCCAAAAATTCATCGCCGCCGAAATCGAAAAGTGGGGCAAGGTCGTCAAGTTCGCGAACCTCAAGCCGGAATGAGACTGGGTCGGTCGACCGTCGGTTGCACGGCTCGCGCCGCGCGCGGCACAGCGCGGAATTCCTTGGCGCTCGCCATGGCCCAGGCGGTTTCGAACCGCCGGTCGCTGGTGCCGGCGATCAATTCGCCCGGAGTCAAGGACGGATAAAGCTCGGTGAAGCTTTTCACCTCGTGGGGCGAGACGCGGCGCGAAAAATGCGCCGGCGAGAATTGCGTCGGATGGTCGAGACCCGCGGCGGCGACCAGCTCGGCCAGCGCATCGATGGTGGCGCGCTGGAAATTGAACACGCGCTCGCCCTTGTCGGGGACCACCAGCGCGCGCTGCCGTGAGCGGTCCTGGGTCGAGACGCCGGTCGGGCATTTGTCGGTGTGGCAGGACTGCGACTGGATGCAGCCGAGCGCGAACATGAAGCCGCGCGCCGAATTGCACCAATCGGCGCCCAGCGCCATGACGCGGGCGATGTCGAAAGCGCTGATGATCTTGCCGGCGGCGCCGAGCTTGATGCGGTCGCGGGCATTGATGCCGATCAGCGCATTGTGCACGAAGTTCAATCCTTCGCGCAGCGGCATGCCCAGATGGTCGGTGAATTCCAGCGGCGCCGCGCCGGTGCCGCCTTCCTTGCCGTCGACGACGATGAAGTCGGGATAGATTTCCGTCTCCAGCATCGCCTTGCACACGGCGAGGAATTCCCACGGATGACCGATGCAGAGCTTGAAACCCGTCGGCTTGCCGCCGGAGAGTTTTCGCATTGTGGCAATGAATTGCATCATCTCGATCGGCGTCGAGAACGCCGAATGGCGCGACGGCGAGATGCAGTCGACGCCCTCCGGCACGCCGCGGGTCGCGGCGATCTCGGCGCTGACCTTGGCGCCGGGCAACACGCCGCCGTGGCCGGGCTTGGCGCCCTGGCTGAGCTTGAGCTCGACCATCTTGATCTGGTCGCTCCTGGCGTTCTCCGCGAATTTCCCGGCGCAGAACGTGCCGTCTGCATTGCGGCAGCTGAAATAGCCCGAGCCGATTTCCCAGATGATGTCGCCGCCGTTTTCGCGATGATAAGGACTGTAGCCGCCTTCTCCGGTATCGTGGGCGAAATCGCCTTTTTTGGCGCCGATGTTGAGCGCGCGAATGGCGTTCGGGCTGAGCGCGCCAAAACTCATCGCCGAAATATTGAAGATCGATGCCGAATAGGGCTTGTCGCAATCCGGCCCGCCGATGGTAACGCGGAATGGCTCCTTGACCACGGGTTTCGGCGCCATCGAATGGTCGAGCCACTCATAGCCTGAGGAATAGACATCGTTCTGCGTGCCGAACGGCCGCTTGTCCAAGGCTTTCTTGGCGCGCTGATAGACGAGGGCGCGATTGTCGCGGGAGAACGGCGTGCCGTCCTTTTCGCTTTCGAGAAAATACTGGCGGATCTCGGGACGGATTTCTTCCAGGATGAAGCGGATATGCGCCATCAGGGGGTAATTGCGCAGCACCGCATGCCGGGTCTGTATGATGTCGTGGATGCCGATGAGCGCGAGCACAGTAAACAGCATGAGTGGGATGACGACATAGATCGACGAATAGCCGTCGAGATCGGCAAATAGCAGGATCAAGGCAATCGCGACGACGGACGTGAAGACGAGGAACCGTGCCGTCAACGGCAATAGCAAAGCTTGCATGAAACCACCCCCCGGATAGGCAGGAATCACATTGGCGAGTCTACTCGCTTGCCTGCGCTCCTACGAACAATACGTGGCGAACCTTTACAGTTTGATGAGGGTTGATGAGGGCCGGGGTGCGGGAGAGCGGGCGAAAGCCGCCTGCGTCATCACGCACCCCTCCACGTCCTTGGAAAATCCGTGTAATTTCGCTGCGGCGCTGCCAGCGGCCACGCCGGCGTTGCGTAGAATAAGAGCTGAAAAGGGGAGGACCATGCGAATTCCGCGTCGGCAGTTCTTGCATTTGGCGGCCGGTGCCGCCGGCCTCGCCGCAGCGCCCGGCGTCTTGCGGGCGGACACCTATCCGTCGCGGCCGGTCCGGCTGGTGCTGCCATTTCCGCCGGGCGGCGTGTTCGATATCGTCGGGCGGCCGTGGGCCGATAAGGTCAGCAAGAGCGGGATGCTCAACACGGTCTTTGTGGAGAACCAGCCCGGCGCCGGCGGCTCATTGGCCGCGGCCGCGGTGGCGCACGCCTCGCCCGACGGCTACTCGATTTTCCTCGGCAGCACGGCGATCCACCTCACCGACATGATTCTGCGGGAGCATCCGCTGCTCGACCCGATGAAGGACCTGCAGATGGATTCGATGGTGGCGATCACCGCATTCGCCATTGCCGTCAATCCCGCCGTGCCGGCGCAAAATCTCAAGGAGCTGATCGATTACATCAAGGCCAACCCGGGCAAGATGAGCTACGGGACGCCCGGGGCGGGGACGATGAACCATCTCAGCGGTGAAATGCTGAAATCGCAGACCGGCATCACCGACCTGCCGCACGTGCCGTATCGCGGCGCGGGGCCGGCCATCGCCGACGCGATCGGCGGCCAGATCCCGATGATCGTGCCGGCGATGACCAATCAGGTGCTCGAATTCCACCGCACCGGCAAACTGCGCCTGCTGGCGATCACCAATCCGACGCGGATCACGACCGCGCCGGAAATCCCGACCGCGATCGAGGCTGGCGTCCCGGCGCTTTATTCGCAGCAGGTGATGGGATTGTTCACGCCGGCCGGAACGCCGAAGGAGGTCGTGGCCAAGATCGCCGCGGCGAACCGCACCGCCATGGCGGACAAGGCCTATGAGCAATCTCTGATCGACGCCGCGGTGATACCGGTGACCCCCGACTGGACGCCGGAGAAATTCAACCAGTTCATGACCGAAGAGGTCGCGCGCTGGACGCCGCTGGTCAAGGCGATCGGGGTGCGGCTCGATTGAACGCGTCGCTGCGATGAAAGCTCCGCGCCGCCGGTTTCTGCGTCTGGCTGTGGGCGCGGCCGCGCTGCCGGCCGCCGCGCGCATCGCGCGCGCCGAGGCCTATCCGACGCGGCCGGTGCGGCTGGTCATCGGTTTCAACGCCGGCGGCGCGCCCGACGTGGTCGCGCGGCTGTTGTGCCAATGGCTGTCGGAGCGGGTCGGGCAAAACTTCCTGGTCGAGAACCGGCCCGGCGCCGGCGGCAATATCGCGGTGGAGGCCGTCGTGCGGGCGCCGGCTGACGGTTACACGCTGCTCCAGGTCGGTTCGCCGAATTTCATCAACGCTTCGCTCTACAAAGATCTGAAATTCAATTTCCTGCGCGATATCGCGCCGGTTGCCAGCATCGGGCGCAATCCATTCGTCATGGAGGTGAACCCGTCATTCCCGGCCAAGACCGTCGCCGAGTTCATCGCCTATGCCAAAGCCAATCCGGGCCAGATCAACATGACCTCGACCGGCACCGGCAACCTGACCCATGTGATCGGCGAGCTGTTCAAGATGATGGCCGGCGTCGACATGCTCCACGTGCCCGGCCGCGGCGAGATGCAGGCGCAGAGCGACCTTTTGGCCGGCAGGGCGCAAGTGATGTTCGATCCGATCGTCTCTTCGCTCGGCTATATCAGAGGCGGGCAGTTGCGGGCGCTCGGCGTCACCGGCGCGACGCGGCTGGCGACGCTGCCCGACGTGCCGACCGTTGGCGAGACCGTGCCGGGCTTCGACGTGACCGGCGCCATCGGCATCGGCGCGCCGTTGAACACGCCCGCCGAGGTGGTCGGTTATCTCAACGACAAGGTCAATGCCGCGCTCGCCGATCCCACCATCAAGGCGCGACTGGTCGATCTCGGCTTCGTGCCGACGCCGATGTCGGCCGACAGAATTCGGCACGTTCATGGCCGCCGAGACCGAGACGTGGGCCAAGGTGATCCAGGCGGCAAATATCAAGCCGGAGTGACGTTCATCCTGCGCTGTTGCGCTTGTCTAACAGCCGCTTGAGCCGCTGCGGCGTGACTGGAAGCTCGCGCACCGCGCCCGGAATGCCGATGGCATCGTCGATCGCCGACGCGATCGCCGCGCCGACGCCGGTGATGCCGCTTTCGCCGGCGCCCTTGATGCCGAGCGGATTGAGCGGCGTGGTGTAGTCCTCGCGCAGCAGCACGTCGGGCTCCGGCGTCTCGTGCATCGCCGGCAGCAGATAATCGGCGAAGGTCACCGCGAGCGGATCGCCGCGCTCGCTGTAGGTGAATTCCTCGAACAGCGCGCCGCCCAGTCCCTGCGCGAAGCCGCCGACGATCTGGCCCATTGACCAGTGCCGGATTGATCGCGCGTCCAATGTCGTAGGCGATGGCGTAATGCTCGATGGCGACACCTGCCGGTGTCGCGGATCGACCCGCACCACGGCGACGTGGCTGCCATACGGATAGACCTGATGCTCGGTCTTGAACCAGCCTTCGGCGGATAGCCCCGGCGCGCGTTCGCCCAGCGTCTTGGTGCCGGGCGCGAGATTTTGCGCGATCTTGCCGAGGCTGATCGAGGGGCCGGTGCTGCGGTCGCGGCGCACGACTTCACCGTCGATAATGTCGAGCGCGTCGGGCGTGGTTTGCAATAATTCGGCGGCGACTTCGAGCGCCTTGGCGCGGACGTTTAGCGCCGCAATATGCGTCGCCGACGCCGTCATCACCGTGGCGCGCGAGGCGTGCGCGCCGATGCCGAAGGGGATGAGGTCGGTCTGGCCGTGGATTACCCGGCAGCGCCGGTAATCGACACCGAGCACGTCGGCGGCGACTTGCGCCATCACGGTCTCGAAACCCTGGCCGATCGAAGCGCCGCCGGTGAGAACCTCGACCGCGCCCGAGGTGTCGATGGAGATTTTCACGCCGTCGGTCGGGCCAAGGCCGCTTTTCTCCACGAACATGGCGACGCCGATGCCGATCAGTTCGCCGGCGGCTTTTCGCTTCTTCACGTCGGCGTTGAGCTTGTTCCAATCGATCTTGACGAACAGCTTGTCCAACAGCCCGATATAGTCACCAGTGTCGTAGTGGATTTCCTCGCCGAGCGCCTCGAGCGGGCGCGGGTAGGGCAGTTCCGCCGCGCTAATGGTGTTCCGCCGGCGGATTTCGATGCGGTCCATGCCAAGCTGCGCGGCGATGGCGTCGACCAGCCGTTCGCGCACGAAGGTGGTCTCGTAGCGGCCGGGCGCGCGATAGGTCGCCGCCGGCGTCTTGTTGGTGAGGCGGAAGTGGCCGATCGCGCGATAGGCCGGCACCCGATAGGGGCCGGGCAATATGCCGGCCGTCATGTGCACCACTCTTGCGGCATGGGTGCGCACATAGGCGCCCTGGTCGTGGAAATACAGATCGTCGATGGCGAGGATGACGCCGTCGGCATCGACCGCGGCGCGGATCTTGTGCAATTGCTGGCGCGAATGATTGGCGGCGATCAAATGCTCGCGCCGGTCTTCGATCCATTTCACCGGGCGATTGAATTTTTTGGCGGCGACGCAGACCAGAACGTCCTCGGGATAAAGCTCGCCGCGGATGCCGAAGCCGCCGCCGACATGGGATTCGTGGACATGGATCCCGCTCGGCGGAATCTTGAGCATGCGCGACAGCAGCTCCTGGTTGCGATGCGGCACCTTGGCGGCGCCGTGCAATTCGAGAATGCCGCGGGAGGCGTCGTAACGGCCGATGGCGCCGCGCGTCTCCAGCGGCACGCCGGAATGCCGGCCGATGGCAAGCTCGACTTCGACGACGTGCTTGGCCGCGCGGAACACGGCATCGACGTCGCCATAGCCCTGGCGGATGATCGCCGCCTCGCTGCTGTGGCCCGGCGAAAATTCCACCGGCGCCGCCTGCGCGTCGAGTTGCGGCGGCAATTCCTCGATTTGCATCGTGACGAGGTCGGCGGCGTCTTCCGCGATGTAGGGGTCCTCGGCGAACACCGCGGCGATAGGCTCGCCCACATAGCGCACCGCACCGTTCGCCAGAACCGGCTGGCGATACGGATCGAGCGCCGGGATGGAGCCTTCGCGAAAATCGACCGGCGGCACCTCGGTGATGTCGGCGGCACTCCACACCGCGAATACGCCGGGCAGCGCCCGCGCCGCCGACAGATCGAGCGAGACGATACGGCCGTGGGCGTGCGCCGAGCGCACCATGCGCATGTGCAGCTGATGCGGGAAATTGATGTCGCCGGCGAACTCGCCGCGGCCGGTGACCAGCGGCGGGTCTTCCAGCCGCGTGACCGATTGACCGATCCACGGCATTTTCGCCGGCACGCTATTCATGCCGCCGCGCGTTCGAGCGCCCGGCGCGTCACCGCGAGCACGAGGTCACGCCGGAATTCGGCGGTCGTGGTCGCATCCTCCATGGCATCGACGGCGGCGGTCGCCGCTTCTGCCGCGGCGCGGAACGCTTTGTCGCCGGGAGCAGCGCCCGCCAGCGCATGCTCGGCTTCGGCGATGCGCCGCGGATTGGGCTCGGCGCCGCCGACCGCAACGCGCGGCTCGACCATTTTGCCGCCTTCGACGCGATAGACGCCGAGCGCCGCGGCCATGGCAAAATCGCCGACACGGCGGCTGAACTCATAGAAGCCGCAGCGCGTGTCCGCGGCGAGTATCGGCAGGCGCGCCTCGACGAGTAATTCGTCGTCGCGCAGCGCCGTGGTCATGATGCCCTGGAAGAAATCGCGCGCCGCGATGACGCGCTCGCCGCGGGTGCTGCGCGCCACCACTTCGCCGTCGAGCGCCACCATCACCAGGCACCATTCGGAGGACGGGTCGGCGTGGGCAAGGCTGCCGCAGAACGTGCCGCGGTTGCGGATCGGATAATGGGCGATGTGGCGCACCACGTCGGTCAGCAGTTTGCCGAGCGGCCCGTCGCAAACCTGGCGATGAAACGCCGCGTGGCGCACGCAGGCGCCGATCGCAAGCTTGCCGTCCGTCACCGCGATGCGATCGAGCGCCGCGACGCCGTTGATGTCGACGAGGTGCGCGGGCTTGGCGAGCCGGAACGCCATGGTCGGCACCAGGCTCTGGCCGCCGGCGAGCACGCGGCCGTCTTCCGGCGCGACCTCGGCGAGCAGCGCGACTGCCTCGTCAATCGTTTTCGGTGCGTGATACCGGAACGCCGCAGGCTTCATCGGCTGGTTTCAACTTTGGGATTGGCGTATCTTTTTTGAACAGTTGCACGGTTTTTGGCACAGAGTCAAAGTGCGAAAACCCAGAGAAAAAGTACGCGTCCCGGATGAAGCCGCCACTCTTTTCCTATCACGATCCGCGCAGCACCGCCGATGTCGTCGGCCTGCTCAGCAGTCTCGACAACGCCAAGTTGCTCGCCGGCGGCCAGTCGCTGATGCCGATGCTCAACATGCGCTACGTGCTGCCGGATCATGTCATCGATCTCAACCGGGTCGATGGCTTGAGCCATATCCGCGAACGCGACGGCGCGCTCGACATCGGCGCCATGACGCGGCAGCGCGACATCGAATTCTCCGATCTGGTGCGCGAGCGCTGTCCGCTGATGCACGAGGCGGTGCGGCAGGTCGGCCATCGCCAGACGCGCAACCGCGGCACGCTCGGCGGCTCGCTGTGCCATCTCGATCCGTCGGCGGAGCTGGTCTCGGTCGCCGCGGCGCTTGACGCGAAAATCTCGGTGACCGGCAAGAACGGCGCGCGCAGCATCGATTTTGCCGCATTTCCGGTCGGCTATATGACGTCGTCCATCGCGCTCGACGAGCTCGTGACCGGCGCTACGTTTCCATGTTGGCCGGCCGGGCACGGCTACGCCTTCGTCGAGTTCGCCCGCCGCCACGGCGATTTCGCCATCGTCTCGGCGGCGGCGCTGATCGAAGAGGACAACAACGGCAAGGTGACGCGCGCGTCGCTGACGCTCGGCGGCATGGGGCCGGCGCCGGTGCGGGCTGGCGAGGTCGAGCGTGCGCTGATCGGCGAGATCATCGAGGAAAAGCGGCTGCGCGAAATTTGCGAAACGCTGCGCAAGCTCGATGCCATCGACGACATCCATGCGCCGGCATCGTACCGGCAGCAATTGGCGACGGTGCTGTCGCGCCGCGCGCTTGTCAAAGCGCACGAGCGCATCGGTGCGGGGAGAAGGCCGTGAGCGAGACGCGAAACATCGCCGTCACCGTCAACGGCAAGCGCCACGAAGCGACCGTGCCGGTGCGGGTGACGCTTGCGGATTTTCTGCGCCATCAGCTCGGCCTCACCGGCACCCATCTCGGCTGCGAGCATGGCGTGTGCGGCGCCTGCACCATTCTGCTCGACGGCTATTCGGCGCGATCGTGCCTGATGCTCGCGGTGCAGGCCGACGGCCACGAGATCATGACGGTCGAAGGCATTGCGACCGACGCCGATACGCTGCATCCGCTGCAGCAGGCATTCCACGAGCATCACGGCCTGCAATGCGGCTTCTGCACGCCGGGCATTTTGACGACGCTGATCGAGCTCTTGCGCGACAATCCCGATCCGACCGAGGAAGACATCCGCATCGGCATTTCCGGCAATCTGTGCCGCTGCACCGGTTATCAGAACATCGTCACCGCCGCGCTTGACGCCGCAAAGCGAATGCGCGGGCCGTGATGGCCATCCGCTTCGACGATATCGGCCACCGGCTCAAAGCGTTCCGCCTCGGCTCCGGATTGTCCGCGGAGGAGATCGCGCAAAAGCTCGGCATCTCGCGCACCGCGCTTTACCGCTTCGAGAAGGGCGAGGTGGCGAAGATCGAGACCTTGGAGAAGCTCGCCGAGCTGCTCCAGGTCTCGGTGCCGACCTTGCTCGGCGTCGGCGTCGAATACATCGCTTCGGCCGTGAGCTATTTCGAGCGCATGCGCCAGATCGAGGAAACCGCCGAGCACGTCATCGTGCTGGCCGGGCCGATCTCCTACGTGCTCGCCTCCGACGCCTTCGATCGCGCGCTCGGCGACATCTTGCGCGAGTCGGTGCCCGACGCGATCGAGACCCGCGAGCGGGCGCTCGCCCAGATCGACGAGTTGATGGCGGTGCTGCGCCAGCGCAAGGAAACCTATCGCCGGCGCCGGCCCGCGGTCGTCAACCTGATCGCCGCGGCCGAGATGGAGCGATTTTTGCGCAACGGCCTGGTCGGCCGCCACGATCTTCCGGAAAAGCTGCGCCGCGAGCGCCGCGCGCTGGCCCGCGCCGAAGCCGAGCATTTCACCGCGCTGATGGAGAACGAGCCGATCGGCGTGCAGATCGGCATCGTGCTCGACACGCTGCCGCACACCAGCTTTCAGATTTTCCGTCAGCCCGACCGGCAGATCCTGGCGCTGAGCCCATTTCGCTTGGGCGAGGAACCGAATATTCGCGTCGGCATGGCCATGATCACATCGGCGCCCGAGGCGCTCGCCTTGCACGAAAAGATGGCGCGGGAGCTTTGGGCAAGCGCGCTCAAAGGTCCCGCCGCCGTGCGTTTCATGCGGACGATGATCGAGAAGGCGAGTGGCTGACTACGCCCGCGCGTATTTACCGCGATTGAAGAAGCGGTCCTTCTGGTCGTCGTTGGCGGTTTCGCGGTTCGACCGGATCGCGCCGACCTTGGCCAGCGCGGCTTTCACTGCCGGCCGTTCGTCGATCGATTTGAACCAGCGCGCCAGATTAGGGTTGTCCTCCCACTTCACGCCCTGGATGTCGTGATTGCGCGTCCACGGATAGGTGGCGATGTCGGCGATCGTGTATTCGTCGCCGGCGAGATAGGGCGAATGGGCGAGCCGTTTTTCCAGAACTTCGTAGAGCCGCTTCACCTCGGTCTGATAGCGCGCCAGCGAATAGGAATGATCGCCGCCTTTCGGCGCGAACATCTTGAAATGGGTGAACTGGCCGAACATCGGGCCGACGCTCGAGGTCTGGACAAACAGCCACTGCAGCACGTGGTATTTCTTCGCCATGTCGGTCGGCAGGAATTTGCCGGCCTTCTCGGCCAGATACATCAGGATCGCGCCCGACTCGAACAACGTGTACGGCTTGCCGCCCGGGCCGTCGTGATCGATGATCGCCGGGATTTTCGAGTTCGGATTGATCTTGATGAATTCCGGATGGTACTGCTCGCCTTTCCACACGTCGACGAAATGCTCCTTGTAGGGCAGCTTCGTCTCTTCGAGCATGATGTAGACTTTTTGCACGTTCGGGCTGGTCAACGCATACAAGTCGATCATGGCAATGTCCTTCAGGTCTTGCGGGGAAGGCCGTGAAACTACCGGCCCCGGCGGCGTCCGGCAAGGTGCCGGAAGGCCGCGCAAAGCCGGCCTGTTGCGCCCTTGTGCGGCATCGCCGATGCCGCGTAGGCTCCGGCGTTCGCTCCAACAATATGATTTCGGCGGGGAGACGCGGATGAAGTTTTCGATGCAGCGGCTTGCAGCTTGCGCGATTGCATGTGTGGCGCTGGCGTGTGTTGCGCTGGCATGCGTTGCCGGCGCCGCGCGTGCGGCCGACGACTATCCGAACCATCCCGTGCGCTGGCTGGTCGGCTATCCGCCGGGCGGCTCGACCGACATCGTCTCACGCCTGATCGGACAATATCTGTCGGAGCATATGGGCCAGCAATTCGTCATCGAGAACAAGCCCGGCGCCGGCAACAATCTCGCGACTGAAATGGCCACCAAGGCCGATCCCGACGGCTACACGGTGTTTCTGGTCAATCCGGCCAACGCCATCAACGCCACGCTTTACAAGAATCTGACGTTCAATTTCATCCGCGACATGGCGCCGGTCGCGGGCTTCATCCGCGTGCCGAACGTGATGGAGGTCAACCCGAACGTGCCGGCGAAAACCGTCGCCGAGTTCATCTCTTACGCCAAGGCCAATGCGGGCAAGGTCAACATGGCCTCCGCCGGCGTCGGCACCTCGACGCATCTGTCCGGCGCGCTGTTCATGATGATGACCGGCACCGAGCTGGTGCATGTGCCGTATCGCGGCGCGGCGCCGGCGCTCGCCGATCTGCTCGGCGGCCAGGTGCAGGTGCTGTTCGACAACCTGCCGTCCTCGATCGGTCACATCAAAGGCGGCCGGCTGCGCGCGCTGGCGGTGACCACGGCGAAGCGCTCGGAGGCGCTGCCGGATGTGCCGACGGTGGCCGAGACAGTGCCTGGCTTCGAGGCCAGCGTGTTCTACGGCCTGGCGGTGCCGAAGGGCACGCCGCGGCCGATCATCGACAAGCTGAACAAGGCGATCAACGCCGCTCTCGCCGATCCGGCCATGAAGGCCAAGCTCGCCGAACTCGGTGGCGCCCCCATTTCCGGCACGCCGGAGGATTTCGGCAAGATCATCGCCGACGAAACGGCGAAATGGGCCAAGGTGGTCACGGCCACCGGCGCGACGGCGGAGTAGGGCGTGAGGCGTTTTGCTCTGGCGCTTTGCCTGCTCGGCGCTTGCGCGCCCGCGGCCGCGCAGGATTATCCGACGCGGCCGATCCGGGCGCTGACCGCGACCAGCGCCGGCGGCACCAGCGATGTGTTCATGCGCGTGCTCGGCGAAGAGGTGCGCAAGCGCTGGGGCCAGCCGATCGTGGTGGAGAACCGTCCTGGCGGCGCCATGAATGTCGGCGGCCGCGCCTGCGCCGACGCGCCGAACGACGGTTACACGATTTGCATCCTGCCGCCCGAGACGCTCGCCTATAACCAGTTTTTGTTCAAGCAAATCCCCTACGATCCGGCCAAGGATTTCGCGCCGATCACCAATCCGTTCTTCGCCACCCAGGTCATGGTGGTGAACGCGTCGCTCAACGTGCACACGCTCGCCGAGCTTGCGGCGCTGTCCAAGGCCAAGCCTGGCACGCTGAGCTACACCGCGGCATCGATCCCGCTGATCGCGTTCATGGATAAATGGACCAAGGAAACCGGCGCCGACATCGTCAAGGTGCCGTTTCGCGGCGGCGCCGAGGCGGTCAATAACGTGATGGGCGGCTCGACGCCGATCGCGTTTTTCGGTCTCGCCAATTGGCTGTCCTTCATCCGCAACGGCACCGTGAACGCGCTCGCGGTCGACAGCACCAAGCGCTCGCCGCTGTTGCCCGACGTGCCGACGCTCACCGAGCTCGGCTACGGCCAAAATCTCACCCGGCTTTATTTCGGCATCGTCGCGCCGACCGGCGCGCCGAATGCGATCGTGCACAAGCTGCGCGACTCATTCGCCGCGATCGGCGACGATCCGGAATTCCGGCAAAAGCGCATGATCGACATGGCGCTCGAGCCGGTGTTCGATACGCCCGAGCAGTTCGCCGAATTCCTGAAAACGGACCGCGCCGCGTCGGCCCGCATCGTTCGCGATTCCGGCATGGAGCCGCAGTGAGGTGCGGCCGATGAGGGAAGGTTTCTTGCGGCATTGCGCCGGAGCGTTGCTCGCCGCCTGTGTCGGCTTCGCCTCGATCGCGTCCGCCCAAGCGCAATCGGCGGAAGAGTTCTTCAAAGGCAAGACGCTGCGCTTCACCGTGGTCTACGAGCCCGGCGGCACTTACGATCTGTATAGCCGCCTCCTGATCACGCATCTGCCGAAGCACATTCCAGGCAGTCCGACGATCGTGATCCAGTACATGCCCGGCGCCGGCGGCATGGTCGGCACCGTGAATTTGTACGAGAAGGCGGCGCGCGACGGCACACAGCTCGGCATGCTGCCGCGAGACATCGCCGTCAACCAGATGCTGCATCCGGACAATGCGCGCTACGACGCCAAGCGCTTCAACTGGATCGGCCGGATCGCGACCTATACCGGCGTGATGATGGTCATGAGCCGCACCGGCGTGAAGACCGCCGACGATCTACGCCGTAAAGACGTGGTGGTCGGCTCCTGGGGCAACACCACCGACAGTTTCGTGACGCCGACGCTGCTCAACGCCTTGGCCGGCACCCGGTTCAAGGTCGTGACCGGATATCGCGGCGCCGCCGACGTCGACCTCGCCATCGAGCGCGGCGAAGCAGACGCACGGGTGGCGTCGTGGACGGCGCTGAAGACCACGCGCGGCGAATGGCTCAAGGACGGCAGGATCGCCGTGCCGTTTCAAACCGGGCTCAAGCGCCATGCCGATCTGCCCGATCTGCCGCTGATCAGCGATCTGGCGACGAGCGACGCCGGCCGCCGCATCCTCGAATTCATGAATTCCAATTCCAGCGTCGGCTGGAACGCGATGGCACCGCCCGACGTGCCGGCGGATCGCGTCGCCGCGCTGCGCGGCGCTTTCGACGCGACGATGCGCGATCCGGATTTTTTGGCGGACGCGCAGAAGCAGGGGCTTGAAATCGTGCCCGGGCGCGGCGACGACGTGCAGCAGGTGGTCGAGCATACGCTCGCCACTCCGCCCGATCTCGTCGCCCGCTGGCGGCGATCATCGGCGGACAGAACTGAAAAAGGAGAGACACTTGCTGATCGACTGGCACGTTCACATCAACGATCCGAAATTCATCGGCAAGCCGTGGTGGCCGGTTCCGGTGCCGATGACCATGGAGGACGCGCTCAAGGCCCACGCGCTCGCCGGCCTCGACCGCACCGTGATCAGCAATGCCGTGCATTACATCCGGCACATGGAGTCGACGAAGGACGTCGTCGCCGCCATCGAGAGCTCGAACCGGCATCTGGCCAAGTGCCGCGACCAGCATCCGGACAAGTTCGTCGCCATGGCGACCTGCGTGCCCAACGGCGGCGACGAGTTCCTCAAGGAACTGGAGCGCGCCGTGAAGCAAGACGACGCGCGCGCCGTCATCATCAATTCCAGCCATCACGGCCACTATCCGGACGAGGACGCCGCAAAACCGTTCTTCAAGCTGGTGACCGATCTCGATATTCCGGTCTTCATCCATCCGGGCGATGCGACGACGCCGGCGATGAAGGATTACCGGCTGGCGTCGAGCATCGGCCGGCCGGCCGACAATTGCCTGTCACTGGCGCGACTGATCGTGCGCGGCATTTTCGAGCAATTCCCGACCGTGAAGATCGTCGGCAGCCATCTCGGCGGCGGCATCTGCGAAGTCATCGGCCGCATGGATTATGCCTATGAGCTGCTCGATTTTTCGGCGTTCCTCGGCCCCTACGAGCCGATGCTGATCAAGCACGCGCCGAGCCACTACCTGAAAATGTTCTATTTCAATTCCGCCTGCTACGCCGCGCCCGCTGCCGAATGCTGCCTGAAGACGGTCGGCGAGGATCATTTCCTGTTCGGCACCGATTCGCCGCCGATGGTGCCACTGAAGATGAAGGGGCTGAAGATGATGGACCAGATCGGCATGACGCCGGCGCAGCGCGGCAAGGTGATGGGCGGCAATGCGGCGCGGCTGCTCAAGCTCAACTGAACGGGCAAACCATGATCATCGAATGGCACACCCATATCTATCCGCCCGAAGAGGCGGCGGCCGATACGCTGACCTGGGACGGCAAATCGGGACCGACCTGGGAAGGGCGCTGCCCGATGACCTTGGAGAACGTGCTCGCCGCCCACCAGCGCTGCAATATCGACGTGACGGTCTTCAGCAATGCGGCGCATTACATGCGCGGCAAGGCGCCGTCGGAAGAGCTCAAGGCGGTGCAGCGCTGGAGCGATTACGCGGCGGAGATTCAGCAACAGCACAAGGGCAAGTTTTACGGCTTCGCCACCATGCTGCCGTGCGGCGGCCCGGCCTTCATCAAGGAGACCGAGCGCGCCATTCGCCAGCTCGGTCTGAAGGGCGTGCTGATTCATTCGAGCCACAAAGGCCACTATCCCGACGACGACGAGGCGCGGCCGTTCTGGGAGCTGATCCAGGATCTCGGCGTGCCGGTCTTCATCCATCCGCCCCATGTCGGCTTCGGCGAAGAGCGGATGAAGGAATATCGGCTCGCGTCCAGCATCGGCCGGCCGGCCGATCTTTGCCTGGCGCTGTCGCGGCTGATCGTGCGCGGCGTTTTGGAGGATTTTCCGGGCGCCACCATCGTCGCTTCCCACGGCGGCGGCGGCATCTGCGAAGTCATCGGCCGGATGAACTATGCCTACGAGTTGCAGGAGGAATGCTATTTTCTCGGCTCCTACGCGCCGATCAAGATCAAGCACGAGCCCGGCCATTATCTCAAGCGCATGTATTTCGACACCGTGAGCTATCATCCGCCGGCGGCGCAACTCGTCGTCGACACGGTCGGGCCCGACCACGTGCTCTACGGCAGCGACGCGCCGCCGCTCACCTCGCTCAAGCCGCGCGCCATCAAGCTCGTTGAAGGCTTGAGGGTCAGCGACGAGGACCGTGAAAAGATTTTCTGGCGCAATGCGGCGAAGCTGTTGAAGCTCGATGTTCAGGGTGTAGGCTAGGTGTATCGCCAAGCGAGTTCGCACATGACGACTATCAGAAAGAAATCGCCCGAGGAACTGCGCAGCTACCGCTGGCTCGGCAAGAACGATCTGCGCTCGTTCGGCCATCGCTCGCGGCTGCAGCAGCTCGGCTATGACCGCGCCGACTGGGTCGGCAAGCCGGTGATCGGCATCATCAACACCTGGAGCGACATCAACGCCTGCCACGGCCATTTGCGCGCCCGCGCGGAGGACGTGAAGCGCGGCGTCTATCAGGCCGGCGGCTTTCCCATCGAGCTGCCGGCGATGTCGCTCGCCGAGCCGATCGTCAAGCCGTCGACCATGATGTACCGCAATTTCCTCGCCATGGAGTGCGAGGAATTGTTGCGCAGCCATCCGATCGACGGCGCGGTGCTGATGGGCGGCTGCGACAAGACCACGCCCGGCCTGATCATGGGCGCGATCAGCATGGGGCTGCCGGCGATCTATGTGCCGGCCGGGCCGATGCTGCGCGGCAACTGGCGCGGCCACGCGCTCGGCTCCGGCTCCGACGCCTGGAAATACTGGGACGAGAAACGCGCCGGCCGCATCGGCGACGAGGAATGGAACGAGATCGAGGGCGGCATCGCGCGCTCGTTCGGCACCTGCATGGTGATGGGCACCGCGGCGACCATGATGGCGATCACCGAAGCGCTCGGCTTGTCGTTGCCGGGCGCGTCGTCGATCCCGGCGCCCGACGCCAGCCATCCGCGCATGTGCGCGGCGAGCCGGCCGCCGCGCCGTCGAGATGGTGTGGGAGGATTTGACGCCGGACAAGATTCTCACGCCGGCCGCGTTCGACAACGCCATCCGCGTCCACATGGCGCTCGGCGGCTCGACCAATGCCATCATCCACGTCATCGCCATGGCGCGCCGCGCCGGCATCGCGCTCGACATGCAGCGCTTCGACGAGATTTCGCGGCAAGTGCCGGTGATCGCCAATATCACGCCGTCGGGAAAATTTCTGATGGAGGATTTTTTCTTCGCCGGCGGCCTGCGCGCGCTGATGGGCGAGATGAAGGATATGCTCGATCTATCCTGCATCACCGTCACCGGCCGCACGCTCGGCGAGGCCATCGCCGACAGCAAGGTGCATCTGCCCGACGTCATCCATGGGCTCGACAAGCCGCTTTATCCCGAAGGCGCCACCGCGGTGCTCACCGGCAACCTCGCGCCGCGCGGCTGCGTCATGAAGCCGGCCGCCGCCGAAAAGCGCTTCCTGCAGCATCGCGGCAAGGCGATCGCGTTCGAGAACTACGACCACATGGCGCGCGAGGTCGAGCGCGACGATCTCGACGTCACGCCCGACCATATTCTGGTGCTCAAGAACGGCGGCCCGAAGGGCGGCCCCGGCATGCCGGAATGGGGCCAGCTGCCGATCCCGAAAAAGCTCTTGAAGGCCGGCGTGCGCGACATGCTGCGCATCTCCGACGCGCGCATGAGCGGCACCAGCTACGGCGCCTGCATCCTGCACGTCGCGCCGGAAAGCTATGTCGGCGGCCCGCTCGCTTTGGTGCAGACCGGCGACGAGATCGAGATCGACGTCGCGGCGCGGAAAATCCATCTCCACGTCGGCGAGGAAGAGCTCGCGCGCCGCCGCGCCGCCTGGAAACCGCCGCCGCCGCATTTTCTGCGCGGCTACGGCGCGATGTATTCCGAGCATATCGGCCAGGCCGACGAGGGCTGCGATTTCGATTTTCTCGCGGGCACGCAGCGTACCGCCGAGCCGGAGATTCATTGACGACTAGAGCGGCGCGAAGACATCGCGCGCGGCGTGCCATGCGGGGAGGACACTTCATGACGTGCGCGATTCGTTGGTTTGCAGCCGCGCTCGCGTTGTTGTTCGCTGCGATCATGCCGGCCGCCGCGCAAAGCCCGGCGTTTCGCGTCGATCCGTACTGGCCGAAGCCGCTGCCGAACAATTGGATCCTCGGCCAGGTCGGCGGCATGGCGATCGACGCCCAGGACAATATCTGGGTGTTCCAGCGGCCGCGCTCGCTGACCGACGATGAGAAGGGCGCGGCGCTGACGCCGCCGCGCTCGAAATGCTGCGTGCCGGCGCCGTCGGTGCTGGTGTTCAATCAGGCCGGCGACGTCGTCAAATCGTGGGGCGGGCCGGGCGACAATCTGGGCTACGACTGGCCGCTGCAGGAACACGCCATCCTGGTCGACAACAAAGGCTTCGTCTGGCTGAGCGGCAACGGCAAGGGCGACAGCATGGTGCTGAAGTTCACCACCGACGGCAAATTCGTCAAGCAGCTCGGCAAGCGCGGCCCGCTGACCTCGAGCACGGATTTGAGCCAGTTCGGCCTGGTGGCCTCGCTCGAGCTCGACGCCAAGGCGAACGAGATCTACGCCGCCGACGGCTACGGCAATCACCGGGTCGCGGTGCTCGACGCCGACACCGGCGAGATCAAGCGCATCTGGGGCGCCTACGGCAAACCGCCGACCGACGACGATCTGCCGGCTTACAATCCGGATTCGCCGCAATTCGCCAATCCGGTGCATTGCATCGCGCTGGCCAAGGACGGTCTGGTCTTCGTCTGCGACCGCACCAACAATCGCGTGCAGGTGTTTCACAAGGACGGCAGCTTCGTTCGCCAATACGTGTTCGATCCGAGCACCAAAGGCTCCGGCTCGAGCTGGGGCTTGGCGTTCTCGCCGCTCGACAAGAAGCAGAAATTTTTCGTCCTGATCGACGGCACCAACAACGTGCTGGAGACGGTGCGCCGCAGCGATGGCGCCGTGGTCGGCACCTTCGGCCGGCCGGGCCGCGAGACCGGCGAATTCCACTGGGTGCACGTCGGCAAGTTCAATTCGCGCGGCAATTTTTACACCGGCGAGGTCGATACCGGTAAGCGCCTGCAGAAGTGGGTGCCGGTGGAGTAGCGCGCCGATCACGCCGCCGGCAAAATAACGGCGCGGCATTCGCCGAAGCCGATGCGCGGATAGCCGGGCTTGGCGCAAAAGCCGCGGAAGATGATCTCGTCGCCGTCTTCGATGAAGCCGCGCTTTTCGCCGCCCGGCAGTTCGAGCGGCTCGCGGCCGCGCGCGGTGAGTTCGAGGAGACTGCCCCAGCTCGATTTCTCCGGGCCCGAGACGGTGCCCGATCCGATCAGATCGCCGATCTCGAGATTGCAGCCGTTGCTGGTGTGGTGCGCGACCATCTGCGCGATGGTCCAATACATCAGCGCGAACGAGGTCTGGGTGATGCGCTGCGGCGCGGTGCCGTTCTTGCGCATGGTCTCGGTCGAAAAATAGGCTTCGAGCGTGATGTCGAGGCCGCCGTTCGCCTGATCGTCCGCGTCGGCGAGATACGGCAGCGGGGCCGGATCGCCTTCGGGCCGCGCGTAAGCGGCGGTGCGGAACGGCGCCAGCGCCTCTGCCGTCACCACCCACGGCGAGACCGTGGTGCCGAAATTCTTGCCGAGGAACGGTCCGAGCGGCTGATATTCCCAGGCCTGGATGTCGCGCGCCGACCAGTCGTTGAGCAGGCAGATAGCCGAACACGTGATCGGCCGCCTTGCCGACCGGAACGGTCGTGCCGAGCTCGGTGCCCGTGCCGATGAAGGCGCCGAGCTCGAGCTCGAAATCGAGATTGCGCGACGGCCCGTAGCTCGGCACGTCCTCGTTCGCGCCTTTGCGCTGGCCTTGCGGCCGCTTCACCGGCGTGCCGCTGACGCGCACCGACGAGGCGCGGCTGTGATAGGCGACCGGCACGTATTTGTAGTTCGGCATCAGCGGATTGTCCGGGCCGGAACATGCGGCCGGCATTGCTGGCGTGAAAGATCGAGGCGAAAAAATCGGTGAAATTGCGGAACGCCACCGGCAGCCTGATCTCCGCCTGCGCCATCGGGGTGAGATGCTGGCTGATGTTCTTGGTTGCCGTGCTCGGCGCTCAAGGCGCGCGACAGGCCGAGCCGCAGCGCCGACCAGGCCTGCGGCCCGAGCGACATGATGAGATTGAGGAACGGCGCCGCGCCGGCGCGCGCCGCTTCGGCGGCGAGACCTTCGAGCGACGGGCCGGCCGCCGCGACATCGAGAATCTGATCGCCGATCGCCACGCCGACCCGCGGCGGCATTCCCGCGGCCGGGCAGAAAACGCCGAACGGCAGATTCTGGATCGGGAATTCGCTGTCGGGCGCGTTGGCGCTTTCGACCCAGCTGCGCCGGGCCGGATCGTGGGTTTCGTTGAGGGGTAATGCCATTTGTGGAGGGACTCTATGCAGGAGTGTGGTGTGCGGATGCTAGCGGGTTTCTGCTATGAAGCCGATGATGGATATACAATCCGCCTCGCCTTGGGAAATCCTGCCGTGAGCGTCATCGGGGAGCTTGCGTCCTTTGTCGCCGGAGCCAAGGCGTCCGCTTTGCCGGCGGCGGATCGGGAGCGGCTGCGGCTGCATTTCACCGATACCGCAGTCGCCGCCCAGGCCGGCGCCCGTATCCCCGAGGGCAAAGCGCTGCAAAGCCTGGGCGACGACGGCGCGCTGGCCGTCCGCATCGGCCGGCAGGCGGCGGCGATCCGGCTCACCGAAATCGACGACATTCATCTGCCGTCATGCACCACGCCGAGCGCCGGCGTCGTCCCGGTGGCGCTGATGCTCGCGGCGCGGGAGCAAAAATTCGATCCGGCGAAATCGCAAGCGCGATCTGGGTCGGCACCGAAATCATGACCCGGATCGGCGTCGCGGTGCGCGGGCCGCAAATTCTTTATCGCGGCATCTGGCCGACTTATCTCGCCGCGCCGGTCGCGGCGGCGGCAACGTCGGCGCGCCTCATGGGGTTGTCGGAGGCGCGCACCGGCCACGCTCTGTCGCTCGCCGTGATGCTGATGGCCGGCGGCGTCGGCCGCATCCACGGCGCGCCGTCGGGGCGCTGGTTTCTCTATGCCAATGCGGTCGCCGCCGGTGTCGCCGCCGCCGAGGCGGCGCGCGCCGATTATCGCGGCGATCCGGATATTTTGGACAAGACCTGGCTCACCGACAGCCACGGCATCGCGCTCGACCGTGAGCGGCTGACCGAAAAGCTCGGCGTCGAACTGCGTCTATGCTGCGCTCAGCCTGAAGCCGTTCTGCTCGGCCAAGCAGGGCATCGCCGCCATCGAAGCGTTCCGCGCCATCCTCGATCGCGGCGTGCGTCCCGAAGCGATCAGCAAAGTGCGCGTGCGCGTGCCGCCGGCCTATGCCGGCATGATCGCGACGCGCGCCGAGCCGGGTGCGCGACAATCGACGATGGTGAGCGTCGCCCACCAGATCGCGCTCGCCGCGCTGGACGCGGAGCGCCTCTACGATGTCGACCGCAGCACGGCGAAGGCGGATGCGGACGTGTCTGAATTCGCCGCCAAGGTCGAGATTATCGCGGATGTCCGGCTCGACGCTTATTATCCGCAACATTGGCCCGCGGAAGTGGACGTCGAGGCCGACGGCGAAATCCACCAGCAGCGTATCGTCGAGGCGATCGGCGATCCCGAGCATCCGCTCGACCATGCCGGTGTCTTTGCCAAGGCGCACCGCGTGCTCGATCCGCTGGTCGGCGGCGATGGCGCCGCCGCGTGGCTGCGAAATGGCTGGCGCGGCACTCGATGACGCCGCCGCGTGCCGCAAGCTTGCCGCGGCATTCGCCGAAGGTCTTTAGGGAGAGACGCGTGCCTGAAATCGTCACCAAAACCATTCACTGCGCCGGCGGCCTGCCGGCGTTTCTCGCCATGCCGGCCAGCGGCAGCGGAAAAATCCCCGCTATCGTGCTGATGCACGAGCGCTATGGACTGGTGAAACACACTATCGATCTCGCCGGGCGGTTCGCCCGCGACGGCTTTGTCTGCATCGCACCGGATTTTTATTATCAGCATCCGGACCAGGACGCCCTGCATCGCGGCGACGTCGGCTATCCGATCAAGGACGCCGAGTCGAACGGGCACATCGCAACCGCGATTGCCGAGCTTGAGAAGCTGCCGCAAGTCGATCGCAGCAAGATCGCCGTCAAAGGCGTCTGCCAGACCGGCCGCCATCCGCTGGTCTACGCCGCCGCGCATCCAGATCGCCGCGGCGCTGATCTGGTATGGCGCCGCCGGCGACAAGGAATGGCAGGTCAACGAGCAATTCCCGGAACCGTTCGAGGATGTGATCGCGCGCGTCGATTGCCCGGTGCTCGGCATTTTCGGCGAGGCCGACCACGTGATCTCGCTCGCCGATGTGCGACGCCTGCGCGACAGTTTCGACCGCCACGACAAGACCTACACGATTAAGGTTTATCCCGGCGCGCCCCACGGCTGGCTCAACGACACCATGCCGGGCCGTTATCGCCGCGACGCGGCCGAGGCGGCGTGGGCGTTTCAACTGGCGTTTCTCAGGCAGGTGCTCGATCCGGGTTACGACACATCGCGCCGCGTGCAGATTTACGAGTCCGAACACGCCGCCGATTACGATTTCACGAAAAACAAGCGCCTGGCGTGACGGCGCTTTCCTCGGAATGAACCGTCGTCTGCTCTTCGCCATCGTTTCCACCGCCTTCGTCGAGCAGGCGGTCATCACCATTGTCCGCGTCGCCACCACCTATCGCGCCGTCGAGCTCGATCTGTCGGTGGTCTGGCTCGGCGTCATCACCGCGGTCTATGCGGTGCTGCCGATCGGGATCGGCGTGCCGATCGGGCGCTTCATCGACCGCGGCTATGATGCGGTCACGACCTGGATGGGCGGCGGCCTGCTGATCGTCGGCTGCGCGGGGTTCGTGCTGTTTCCGAATCTGGCGGGGATTCTGGTTGCCACGGCGATCATCGGCACCGCGCATCTATTGTTCGTCGTCAGCCAGCAGATCCAGTGCACGCGCTGCGGCACCGGGCCGGGCGCGATGGAACGCGCCATCGGCAATTACATGGTCGCCAATGCGGCGGGGCAGGGCGTCGGCCCCTACATCGTCGCGCGTTGCCGGCGGCTCGGCCAGCGTGCCGCCGACGCAGCTTCTGTTTGCAATCGGTCGTCGGCGGCGCGGTCTTGACCATGGCCTGCGCTCTCCTGACCCAATCCACCGGCGCGCATAAATTGCCGGTCGATCGCGCCAAGGTGCCGCTGCGCGATCTGCTGTTCGCTCCCGGCCTGACCACGATCATCGTGGTCAGCGTCATCACCGTGGTGGCGCAGGACCTCATCGTCGTCTACTTGCCGCTGCTCGGCTCCGATCGCGGCCTGACCGTCGATGCCGTCGGCACGCTGCTCGCCGTCCGGGCGGTCGCCTCGATGCTGTCACGGCTGATATACGCGCGGCTGCATGTTGCCTTTGGCCGCATCCCGCTCACGCTGACCAGCACGTTCGTCAGCGCCGTTGCCTATACGCTCTTGGCTTTTCCGTTGCCGCTGCCGCTCTTGTACGCCGCCATTGCGGTCGCCGGATTCGCGTTGAGCATTTCGATCACCGCCAGCATTGCCGGGGTGCTCGCCATCGCCAGCGGCGGCGCCATCGGCACGGCGAATTCGCTGCGCACCATGGCGAGCCGCATCGGCCAGTCGATCATTCCGATTGTCGCCAGCCTGGTTGCGGCGGCAACCGGAACCGGCAGCATCTTCGTGATCATCGGCATAGGCCTCGCGGCGTCGGGCGCGGCCGTCCGCTTCGACAGCAAGCGTACCGACTCGTCGGCGCGCTAACGGCCTTCGTTTTTCTTCGCCGGCTTGCGCTGTCCGGCGGGCGCGCGTTGCGGACCCGGCAGCGCTCCGGGCTGCCGCTGCAATGTCGGCCGCGCGCCAGGCTGCTGCTGCAATGTCGGCGCATTCGGTCGGCCGCCGGGCGGCGTTGCGCCTGGCTGTTGTTGCAGAGTCGGCCGTGTACCGGGTTGCTGTTGCTGCGTCGGCGGCGTGCCGGGGCGCTGCAGAGTTGGCCGTGCACCGGGTTGCTGTTGCTGCGCCGGCGGTGTGCCGGGGTGCTGCTGCAGCGTCGGTCGCGTGCCGGGCGACGGCAGTGGCTGTCCGCCGGGCACGGTCCGCAGCTCAGGCCGCTGCTGCTGCAATCCGGGCCGTTGCTCGCGTCCCGGCACTTGGCCCGGCCGTTGCTGATTGGGCTGATTGGGCCGTAGCTGATTACGCTGCTGTTGCTGCAAGGTGCGGCGCTGCTGAATGATCTGGCGACCCACAGTTCGCGCCGCAAACGTCTGGCGCACGAACGTCCGGTCGCGCTCGGCTTCCAGCGCCGAAATCTGCAACGGCGCCGCGGTGAAGCGGCCGCCCGTTCCCGGCCGGATCGCGAATCCGGTAGCGCCGCGCGACAGGATGCCGAGCTGCGCGCCGTCGCGACCAAAAACTTCGATCCGGCCGACCCGGCCGTCGGCGTCGGGGTAGAGTTTGATGGAGACCTGGCCGCCGGCGGTGTCGCCCTCCGGCACTTCGACAAGTCCAGTCGTGCCGCGAATGCCCAGCGACGAGGTCGGCGTGTCGATCTTCATATTGCCGGTATGGGCCACCTCGGCGGCGACGAAAGCCGCGGTGCCGCGCACGACGTTGAATATGGCGGCATTGTCGGCGCCGCCCTCGTGATAGACGAACTCGTCCACCGTGAGGCGCGTGTTCGGCTTCAGCGTGAATGTGGTTTCGTCGTCGAAGGTGATGCCGAGCGTGCCGTCGACGTTGGTTTGCAGCACGTCGCTTTTGTAGACCGGGTCGCGGAGCGCAAGCGCGCTGGTGGCGTTGTTGCGCGTGACCGAGGCGGCGCCTTGCAGCGTCGCGACGCTGCCGACAGGGTCGGTGGGTTGCGGCGAAGTTGCCGCGGCGGGTTGGCTCGCGGCCGGCGGTGGCGGGGTGGCAGGCGGGGCGGCGGCGTCGGCGGTGTCGGTGCTTGCGCCAGGCGGGCCGGCCCCGGTGCATCGGCTTGCGCGCGCGCGTCCGTGCCCAAAATCATGACGCTGCCCAAGATGAGCAGCATCAGCGCGATCTTGGGGCAGGCCATTCGGGAAGCTCGATGGATTTGGCGCAATTCTCAAGTATCGACGATCTTGCAGCGCGGGAAAACGACTTGTCCAGCAGCATGGGGCCGGATTCCGGCGACAGTTGGACCCCTCGTGCGGTTGCCGCCGACCTACGCGCCGGATATGTCTCGGCCGAGGCGGCGCGGCGCGATTACTGCTTTGAGGGGACTTAGCAACATGCTTGGCACCATGCTCGCGGAAGAACGGCGCCAGCGTCTCGTGGCCGCCATGCGAGAGGCCGGCATCGGCCACATGGTGCTCTATGGCAACGCCTGGCAGGGCGACTACCTGCGCTACGGCGCCGATTTCGGCATTCTCGAAGGTCACGGCATCGCGCTGATCGCGGCGGACGGCGAGGTCGAATTATTCCTCGACAGCGCCACCGACGCCGAGCGCGCCGAGCTCGAAGCACCGCAGGTGAAGGTGCATTTCGCGCCGGACATCGCGCGCGTGGTCGGCGCGCGGCTCGATCGTGTCGCCAACGCGCGCATCGCCGCCGCGCCGCGGCGGTTCTTGCCACGCTGGCTCACCGACGCGACACGAAGTTTCAAGCTCGACGACGCCACCGCGCTGGTCGACCAGCTCCTGATGCACAAGAGCGCGGGCGAGATCGCGGCGGTGCGCCGCGCCGCGCAGATTGCCGACGAGGCTTATGTCGAGTTTTTGCGCGCGGTGCGGCCGGGCGGCGGCAATTCGAGATCGTCGCCGATATCGAAGCGCATCTGCGCCGCAAAGGCTGCCCGGACAATTTCATGATCATCGGTTCCGGCGGCAAGGAGGTGTTCGGCATGACGCCGCCGTCGGAGCGCCGCATCGCCGCGGGCGATCTGGTCACGACCGAACTGACGCCGGCCGTCGAAGGCTATTTCGCCCAGATTTGCCGCACACTGGTGGTCGGCAAAGCGACCGAAGCGCAGCGCCGCGCCTTCGCCGTCTTCGTCGAAGCGCTCGAGGCCGGCATCGCCGCGGTGCGGCCAGGCGTGCGCGCCGCCGACGTGGCGAAAGCCGAGAACGACGTGTTCCGCAAATACGGGCTCGGCGAATACACCAGCAGCCAATGGACCCGCGTGCGCGGCCACGGCATGGGCATGTTCGCCGATTCCAAGCCGCACATCCTGGAAGACGTCGACACCGTGCTGGAACCGGGCATGACGCTGATCGTGCATCCCAATACCTACCATCCCGACGCCGGCTATATCGTGCTGGGCGATGCCATCGTCGTGACCGAGGATGGCGCCGAGGTGTTGTGCAAGACGCCGCGCCAATTGTTCGAAGTCGCCGCGTGAGAGAGAAGAAGCAAAAGCAATGCGCCGCGGCCTGATTGCCCGTTCGCTGGTCGAATTGCCCGATGCGGTGTTCGACGCGCGGCTCGATCGCCTGCGCGCGGCGATGCAGGTGGCCGAGCTCGATGCGCTCGTCATCTACACCAACAATACGCGGCCGGCCGGCGTGTCGTGGCTCGCGGGCTTCGTGCCGTATTGGTCGGAAGCGGTGCTGGTGGTGCCGCGCCAAGGCGGGCCTTATCTGGTCGCGGCGTTGAGCTTTCGTGTCAAACCTTGGATCGAACGGGTCAGCCGTGTCGCCGACGTTTTGCATACGCCGCGCATCGGGTTGAAAGCCGCGCAGCAGATTGCCGTGACGCAGGCCGATGCGGCGGTGGGCGTCGTCGATTTCGACGGTCTGCCCGCCGGCATCGCCGAGGATTTGCGCGCGGGCGGTCCGAAGCTCACCCTGCACGATGCGAGCGTGCTGTTCGCGTCGCTTCGTGCAGTGGCCGATCCGGCGGAGATAGCACTTGCGTCAAGAGCCGCTGACATCGGCCATCGCGCGCTTTCCGATGCTCAAGGCAAGACTCTCAATGACATGATCGCTGGCGTGGACAGCAAAGGTCGCGAACTTGGCGCCGAAGAAATCTACATTGCCGCGGCTCCCGATCTTGAACGCGACACGCGTTTTCACCGCATTGAGGGTGAAGCGGCGCTTGGCAAGACTTTCGCATTGCGCGCCACGGTGGCCTACAAGGGAACGTGGATTCGTCTCGTCCGTTCCGTGTGCGATCCCGCGATCGCGCAGGAAGCGGCAGCGCGCTTTGCGCAAGCCGTTGCGTTATTGCCGAGCGACCGCGGATTTGCCGGCTTCCGCTCCTGGCTGGTCGAAGGCTGCCGTATGGCGCAGCCGCTCGATCCGTTGATGGGATCGCGTGTCGACGAAGGACATCCGCCGCTGCCGGGCGCGTTGGTGTCGGTGCAGGCGGCGCTTGCGATCGATGGCCAAGCGGTGCTGCTCGGCGCGCCGACCTTGATCGGTCAGTCCGGCCAAGCGTCAAGCCTGATCGCGGATCCACTTTTCGATTAAACGAAGGCGTCTCGATCAGGACGGTGATACGCCGCTCTGAATCTGCAATTCGCGCAGCCGCTGGTTCTCGCTCATGCGCCGCTTGCCTTCGGCATCGATGGCGCGCGCCAATTCGGGATGATGCGCCGTCAAGGTGCGGAAATCGACGAGATCGAGAATCAGAAGCGTCGAGGGCTGCGTCGTCACCACATTGGCGCTGCGGACCGAATCGCCGAGTAACGCAAGCTCGCCGAAGAACGATCCCTTGGCCAGCCGAACCGGCGTCGGTTTGACGTCGACTTCGACTTCGCCGTCGGCGATAAAATACATGCAATCGCCGACGCGGCCGCGGCGGATCACGGCGGTCCTGGCCGGCACTTCGAGCCGGCGCAGCATGTGGGTGATTTCCGCAATCGCCGACGGGTCGAGCGTCTGGAAGAACGGCACCTTGCTGACGAGATCCCAGGTCTGGATGAAATTGCGCCGCCGGCTTTCGGCGGCAAAACCGGTGGCCAGAATACCGGTCCACAATCCGAAGGTGGCGATGCCGCAGATCATGACGAAGGCGCCGAGCAGATGGCCCAGAGGGGTGCGCGGCACCTCGTCGCCATATCCGGTCGTGGTCAGCGTCACCACCGCCCACCACAACGCCTGCGGCAACGAGCCGAACGCCGCGGGCTGCTCGTCACGCTCCAGCACATGCATGGCGGCGGAAGAAAGGAACAGCACGATCAGGAACAGCGCCAGGACGCTGGCGAGCGGTCTCGCCTCGAGCACGAACACGCGCGCAAGCTGGGCGAAGCCGGGCGAATTCTGCGCCAGCTTGAGGACCCATAATGATGCCAAGAGCCATGCCGTCGGCTGCGCGACGCCGCAGGCGAGCGCAATCGGGACCGGAAAAATCGCGATCAGGTCCACGATCCCCGAAGCCGAGAGCAGGTAGCTTCTGGCTTTGTCGGCTCGAAATGCAGCCTGGGCGCGGACATAGCACTCGACGGCAAAATATGCGAGACAGCACCACAGACACGCGCTCAGCCAGACGCTGGCCGATTTCTGCAAATCCGATATCGTGAACGCCGTCATGGCGGCCATCCCGATGGCCAGCACGAACAGACGGCCAAGCGACGATGCCCCGAAACGGCGAAGCGGCGCGGTATAATGCGCGAGATTCGTAAGCGCGATCTGCGGCTTCACGCGGGCCCCTTCAGTGGCCATGAGGGGTGTGGTTCTTAACCCACACAGGCCAATAAATTACGCTGTGAACATGAGAACGGCCAGTCGTATTTGTCGCATGGTCGGGGCGTAAGGTCCCTGCCAGTGCGGCATTTGGTACTGGATTAACGGCGGGTTGCTTGCGGTTGAGAATTTCCCGCTGCGTCGCAGTTGCGGCGCTGGCCGGTGGTGGAGGGTGACTATGCAATTCATGCATTGGAATGAGCTTTTCAACGCCTGTGCTGCGCTCTTCATCGTAGCGACCGCCTCGTCGAAGACGATGGTGCCGCTGCGCATCCTCTCCATCGTCGCCAATTGCTTTCTGATCTTTTCCTACGCGGTGACGCACACCTATGTCCTGCTGGCCCTGCAAGCCATAACGTTGCCGGTCAATGGCTATCGTCTCTACCAGATGGTCGCCCTCATCAGGAACGTACGCGAGTCCGTTCGCGGCAACACCTCGATGGATTGGCTCAAGCCGTTCATGACCGGGCGTAACTTCAAGAAGGGCGACATCCTGTTCGCCAAGGGCGAACCGGCGAACGAGATGTTCTGCACGGTGACGGGACGCTACCGTCTGCTCGAACTCGGCATCGAGCTGAAACCCGGGCAGGTCGTCGGCGAGCTGGGGATGCTGGCGCCCGACAACCGGCGCACCGCGACGCTCGAATGCATCGAGGAGGGCGAAGCGCTGTCGATCACCTATAAGCAGGTCGAACAGCTCTACTACCAGAATCCGACCTTCGGCTTCTACTTCTTGCGTTTGGCGACGGCGCGGCTGTTTGAAAATATCAGCAAGATGGAAGCCGAGCTGGCACGGCTCCATGCGGTGAAAGCGTGAGGCGAGGACCCGCGCCGGCGCAGACGAACGGGTATTGGGCTGCCGGCAAACCCCGGCCGATGCCAGAAAGTCCTTGATGAGTCGCGTGAATTTGCGCTAACGCGCGCTGTGCCCGCGCTTAATTTCCCATCCCGATGCCGTTAGACTGACCGACCGACTCAACGACCCTACGCTCCGTATCCTCGTTCCGGGAACGCCATGGCAGGAAAACAGATTTCACGCCTCGATCTGGCGCGCTTTTTGCTCAGCCCGTCGCTGTTCGTGATGATCGTCCTGATGGTGGTCGAGGCCATGCTGGCCGCGGCGACGACGTGGTTCGTCATCAATGCCGGGCAAAAGGTCGCTACCGGCCATTTCCTGGTCAGCGACCTGATCTGGATCCTCACCGCGCAATCCTCGTCTTACGTCGTCGGCGTCATCAGCTGGGTGTTTGCCGAACGCGCCGGTTACCGCGGCTTCGGCAAATTCATGCTGCGCTTCGCGCGCGAAAACCGCGGCAAGGTCAAGCTGTTCGGCGACAAGCCGTCGCGCGAGCAGGTCGAGCCGTTCCTCACCGGCGAGACGTTCCAGTGCTTCTTCAACGTCATGTACGAGCTCGAATTCGCGCTGAAGCTGTTTCTCGGCCTGGTCTTCAATTCCATCGTGCTGGGCGCGGAAATCGACATCAGCCTGCCGTTCGCCTATGTCGGCGCATTCGGCGTGCTGTTGCTGATGCAATGGGTGCTGCAGAAGCCGATCGCGCACACCTATCTGGAAAACCAGCGCATGAACAACCGCATCACCGCGCAGGGTTATACCGCGTGGGACAACGTGTTCAGCGGCAACAGCTACAATCTTCGCCTATGGCTTGCCGGATTCAAGACCCGGCTGCGCGAAGGGTTGACGGCGCAGGTCCGCGCCATCGTGGCGCGCGAAGGCATGAGCGCGATGAGCGGCATCGTCAGCCTCGCCATCGTGTTCGCAACCGTCACCGCGGTCGCCGTGCAAAATGTCGGCCACACCGCGCTCTTGGTCGGGCTGGCCACGACGCTGCCGCGGCAGATCGAGATGACCTACGAGCTGCATCTGCTCGCCAGCGGCTGGAACGATTTCATCGCCATCTGGACGCGGTTCGGCGGCGTCGCCGCCAACATGCTGCCGGAGCCGGACCCGGATTTCGACAAGCGCATCAAGTTCGACCGGCTGGTGTTGCGGGAAGGCGACGGCGCCAATGTGGTGTCGTCGGTCGCCGACGCCTTGCAGATCGCGCTCGCGCATCCGACCGGCCGCGTCAATGTGCGCGGCGGCAACGGCTCGGGAAAGTCATCGCTGCTGGCCAGCCTGAAGACCGAGATGAAGAAGCGCGCCTATTATTGGCCGACGACCGACCGGCTGGCGTTCAAGTTCACCGGTGGCGTGGTCCCGGTCGATGTCGAGAGCGATGATGAAGACGACGACGAGGTGGTCGTCGTCGCCGACCCAATGCACAAGAAGCTCGGTTACTCCTCGGGCGAGCTGCAGCTCAAATCGCTCGAAGAGATCGTCAATGAGACCCATGCGCAGGTCTATCTGCTCGACGAATGGGATGCCAATCTCGACGCGGCGAACAAGGCCAAGGCCGATGCGCTGGTCGACGAGCTCGCCGCGCGCGCCCGCGTCGTCGAAATCTCGCACCGTGATCGGCCCGTTTAGCGTTTGGCGCCAAGTCTCCGACAGCCGGTTTCCGGCTTGCCGGCAGGTGTCTCCCGAGCGCCGTCACGACCGGCCGTTGTGACAGCGGTCACTGCGACAGCCGGCAGGACGCGTGATAAATCGTCAAAAGATCGATCCCGCGGCGTCGGTATCGCCGTGGCGGCACGAAGGCCAGTTGCGTATGATTGGCGTGGTTTCAAGCCGTGGTGGACTGATGAAACGGCCCGGTAAGGCTGGCGGCAAGGCAGCGGACGTGCGGCGCCCGAAGGCGGCCGGCCGCAAGCGTCGCTCCGTCCCCGAACCCAAGCCTCGCTTGGCCACTGGGCTGCACGAGCAGCTTGAGCGCAACAAACGGGAATTGAACGAGGCCTTGCAGCAGCAGGCCGCGACATCCGAGGTGCTGCGCCTGATCAGCGCGGCGCCGGGCGATCTGAAGCGGGTCTTCGCCGTCATCTTGGAAAGCGCCACCCGCCTCTGCCAGGCCAATTTCGGCACGCTGTATCTTGTCGAAGGCGACTTTTGCCGCGCAGTGGCGATGCACAACGCGCCGCCCGCATTCACCGCGTTCAGAAGCCGCGAACCGCTGGCGCCCATCACCGGCACGACGGTGCTGGCGCGCGTGGCAAAGACGAAGCGCACCATCCAGGTTGCCGACATGGCGGCGGAAGCAGCCTCTTACAAAAATCCGCAGGAACGCCGCTTTGTAAAACTGACCCGCGTGCGCAGCCTGGTCACGGTGCCGATGCTCAAGGACAATGAGTTGATCGGCATGATCACGGTCTATCGTCAGGAAGTTCGTCCCTTCAGCAAAGGACAGGTCGATCTGCTGACGAGTTTTGCCGCCCAGGCCGTGATTGCCATCGAGAATACGCGGCTGCTCAACGAATTGCGCCAGCGCACTGACGATCTGACAGAATCGCTTGAGCAGCAGACCGCGACGAGTGAGGTGTTGAAAGTCATCTCCAGTTCGCCAGGGGATTTGGACCCAGTGTTCCAAGCCATGCTGGAGAATGCGGTCCGCGTCTGCGACGCGAAGTTTGGAACGCTGTTTCGCTTCGAGGACCGCTTGTTCCGTTCCGTTGCCAGGGTTGGCACACCGCCAGAGCTTGTCGAATTCCAGATGCGGCGCGGTCCGTTCAAGCCAGAGGACGCGGCTAGCATTCTCGATTGTGTGTTTCGAACGAAAATGGTCGCAAGCACCGACGACGAGCGAAAGGAGCCGCGTCCGGGACCTACCGCCAAGTATGGTGGGGCGCGTTCCGTAGTCGGGGTCCCGATGCTGAAGGATGGGGAACTGATCGGTGCCATCGTGATCTACCGCCAAGAAGTCCTCCCCTTTACTGACAAGCAGATTGGGCTGGTGCAAAACTTCGCCGCCCAGGCCGTCATCGCCATCGAGAACACGCGGCTGCTCAATGAACTGCGGCAATCGTTGGAGCAGCAGACGGCGACGGCGGACGTGCTGCGCGTCATCAGTTCGTCGCCTGGCGACCTGGAGCCGGTGTTCGCAGACCATGTTGGAGAACGCGACCCGCATTTGCGAGGCCAACTTCGGCAATATGTTCCTTATCGAGGACGGTACGTTCCGCACGGTCGCCATGCACAATGCGCCGGCGGCCTATTCGAATGCCAGGACGGCTGGGCCATTCCGTCCGCCGGCGGACAGCGCGCTCTGGCCGCTCGTGTCGTCAAGAGGACGTGGTCCACGTCGCCGACCTGAGGGCGGAGCAACACATACCTGCGGCGCGATCCGTTCTCCGTCACCGGCGTCGAACTGGCCGGCATCCGCACACTGCTCGCCGTGCCGATGCTCAAGGACGATGCGTTGATCGGCGCCATCAACATCTACCGGCAGGAGGTTCGGCCGTTCACCGACAAGCAGATCGAACTGGTGCGAACTTTGCCGCTCAGGCGGTGATCGCCATCGAGAACACGCGGCTGCTCAACGAATTGCGGCAATCGCTGGAGCAGCAGACGGCGACGTCGGATGTGTTGCGCGTCATCAGCTCGTCGCCTGGCGCGCTGGAGCCGGTCTTTGCGGCCATGCTCGAAAACGCCACGCGTATCTGCGATGCGAAATTCGGCATCATGACGCTGTACGAAGGCAGCGCGTTTCGCGCGGTGGCGTTGCACAATGCGCCGCCGGAATTCGCCGAGGCGCGCCGCCGCGAGCCGCTGTTTTCCCCAGCGCCGAACAATCCGCTGGCGCGCGTCGCGGCCACCAAAGAGACCCTGCAAATTGCCGATCTGCGGCTGGACGAAAGTCCTATCTCTCCGGCGAGCAGGCGACCGTCATCATCGCGGAGCGCGGCGGCGCCCGCACGCTGATCGACATTCCGATGCTCAAGGATGGCGAGCTTGTCGGCGTGTTCGGCATCTACCGGCAGGAGGTGCGGCCGTTCACCGACAAGCAGATCGAATTGCTGCAAAACTTCGCCGCCCAGGCCGTCATCGCCATCGAGAACACGCGGCTGCTCAACGAATTGCGCCAGCGCACCGATGATCTCACCGAAGCGCTGGAGCAGCAGACCGCGACTGCCGACGTGCTCAAGGTCATCAGCCGCTCCACGTTCGATTTGCAGGTCGTGCTCGAAACGCTGATCGAGTCGGCGGCCAGGCTCTGCCGTGCCGACAAGGCGTCGTTCCGGCTGGCACGGGGCGAATTTTTCCATCATGCCGCGAACTACGGTTACACGGCAGAACAGCACCGATACATGGCCGAGCATCCCGTTCCGGCCAAGCCGGATCGGGGGTCGACCATCGGCCGCGTGCTGGTTGAGGGCAAGGCCGTTCAAATCGAAGACACCAAAGGTGACCCCGAATTCAGGATGACCAACGTTCCTGGATTCGAAAACATCCACACCACGCTCGGTGTGCCATTGCTGCGCGAAGGCAGGCCGGTCGGAGTCTTGGTGCTGATGCGCAGCCGGGTCGAGCGCTTCACCGAAAAGCAGATCGAGCTGGTCGCCACGTTCGCCGATCAGGCGGTCATCGCTCTCGAGAACGTACGGCTGTTCGAGGCGGAGCAACAACGCACGCGTGAGCTAACAGAATCGCTCGAACAGCAGACGGCGACGGCGGATGTGTTGCGCGTCATCTCAAGTTCACCGGGCGAGCTTGAGCCGGTGTTCCAGGCCATGCTGGCAAACGCGGTGCGGATTTGCGACGCGAAATTTGGCGTAATGTTTCGATACGACCGCAAAATGTTCGATCCTGCCGCTACATTCGGCGTGACGCCGGAATACGCCGCATTTCTCAGGCAGCGCAGTTCGTTTGAGCCGCGCGCCGGAAGCGGCCTCGACCGTCTATTGCAGACAAAAGACGTGGTCCGTATCGCCGACGACGCGGCGGGACCGACGGCAGGCGGGGGGCCAGCAACGTTCGGTGGCGCGCGATCGCGTATTGTTGTGCCGATGCTCAAGGACGCCGAGCTGGTCGGCGCCATCACGATCTACCGGCAGGAGGTGCGACCATTCAGCGACAAGCAGGTCGAACTAGTACAAAACTTCGCCGCCCAGGCGGTCATTGCCATCGAGAACACGCGGCTGCTCAACGAATTGCGCGCAAGTCGCTGGAGCAGCAGACGGCTACGGCAGAGGTGCTGCGTATAATTTCTGCCTCACCGGGCGAGCTGGAACATGTGTTTAATGCGATGCTGGAAAGCGCCACGCGCATCTGCGAGGCAAAGATTCGGCATGCTTCTCCTGCGTGAAGGAGAGCTATTCCGTCACGTCGCGCTGTATGGCGCGCCGCCCGCGTTCGCGGAATATCGGGCGAACCATCCGACCATCCGTTTTGATCCCGGTGCGGTCAGCATGCGGGCGCTATCCAAAAGACAAGTCGTACAGGTTGCGGATGCTGCTGTGGAGCTGGCTTCTAATCCCGATCGCGCCGCGCTCGTCGAACTCGCAGGTGCGCGTACCCTATTGGCAGCGCCTTTGTTCAAGGAAGAGGAGCTGATCGGCTTCTTTAATATCTTTAAACAAGAAGTTCGTCCGTTCACCGATAAACAGATCGAATTGGTGCAGAATTTCGCCGCGCAAGCCGTCATCGCCATCGAGAACACGCGGCTGCTCAACGAGCTGCGCCAGCGCACCGATGATCTCAGCGAATCGCTGGAGCAGCAGACCGCGACGTCCGAGGTGCTCGGGGTCATCAGCTCGTCGCCCGGCGATCTGGGTCCAGTATTCGAATCGATCCTGGCGAACGCCGTTCGCATCTGCAAAACGCATTTCGGCGTCCTGTTGCTGTTCGAGGGCGGCCGGATGCGCGTCGTGGCCCTAAACAACGCGCCGCCCGAATTCACGGAAATGCGGCGGCGTGATCCGTACATTCCCTTGGAGAAGTCGATCCTCGGTCCGGTCGTGAGGACCAAGCGGCTGGCTCATGTCAGCGACATCATGGCCGAGGAGCCTTATGCCAGTTCACCTTTGGCAAAGGTCGGCGGCGCCCGGACCGCGCTTGGCGTGCCGATGCTCAAGGACGGCGAACTGGTGGGCGCAATCTCCTTTTATCGCCAGGATGTGCTGCCGTTTTCCGACAAGCAGATCGCGCTCCTGCAAAGCTTCGCTGCCCAGGCCGTGATTGCCATCGAGAACGCGCGGCTGCTCAACGAGCTGCGGCAATCGCTGGAGCAGCAGACCGCCACGGCGGATGTGTTGCGCGTCATCTCGAGCTCGCCCGGTGAGCTGGAGCCAGTCTTCAACGCCATGCTGGAAAATGCCACGCGCATCTGCGAGGCCAATTTCGGCGTGCTGCAACTTTGCGAGGATGGTGGCTTCCGCATGGTGGCGATGCACAATGCGCCGCCTGCCTATGCCGAGGCGCGGCGGCGCGCACCGCTGATGCATCCGGGCCCGTTGACGCCACCAGCCCGCGTGGCCGCGACCAAACAGTTGCTCCACGTTGCCGACTTGGCTGAGGAGGCGGCTTATAAGGGGGGCGATCCCGCAGCCATTCGATTTGTTGAAATGGCCGGGGTGCGGACTCTTCTCGTAGTGCCGATGCTCAAAGAGCACGAGCTGATCGGCGAGATCAGTGTCTACCGCCAGGAGGTTCGGCCGTTTACCGACAAGCAGATCGAGCTGGTGCAGAACTTCGCGGCCCAGGCCGTCATCGCCATCGAGAACACGCGGCTGCTCAACGAATTGCGGCAATCGCTGGAGCAGCAGACTGCTACCGCGGACGTGCTCAAAGTTATCAGCTCGTCGCCTGGCGAACTTGAGCCTGTTTTTCATGCCATGCTGGAAAATGCGACGCGCATTTGCGCGGCTGAATTTGGAACGCTGTACCGTTACGACGGTGGGATGTATCACATCGCGGCGGAGATCGGAACGCCTGCGGAATATTCCGAGGTGCGACGACAGCGCGGCTCATTTGCTCCGAGACCGGGCGGCTTGCTCGATAAAGTTACGCGAACGAAGCAGACGACCCGTACCGCCGACGACGCAGCTCAGGACAGTATGCATGCGCGGCTTGGTGGGGCGCGTTCTCGGGTTTGCGTTCCGATGCTCAAGGATGATGTTTTGGTGGGCGCCATCAGCATCTACCGGCAGGAAGTACGGCCTTTTGCCGAAAAGCAAATCGAATTGCTGGAGAACTTCGCTGCCCAGGCCGTCATCGCTATCGAGAACACGCGATTGCTCAACGAATTGCGGCAGTCGCTGGAGCAGCAGACGGCTACCGCGGATGTGCTCAAAGTCATCAGCCGCTCGACATTCGATCTGCACACGGTGCTCGACACGCTGACCGAGTCGGCTGCCAAGGTTTGCGCGGCCGAAAAGGGCGTTATCTTTCAGCGCGATGGGGATTTGTATCGGCTGGGTGCGAACTTCGGATTTTCGCGCGATGCCGCGCAGTACGCGCTCGACCACCCGCAGCAAGCGGGCCGCGGTAGCGCGGTTGGGCGCGTCGCGATGGAGGGCAAGGTAATTCATATCCCCGACGCGCTGGCCGATCCCGAATACAGCGCGGCTGGCTATCAGCGCGCCTTTGGGTTTCGAACCATCCTCGGCGTGCCGCTCCTGCGTGACGGGACGACGATCGGCGTCTTTGCGCTCACCCGGGACAAGGTAAACCCATTCACCCAGCAGCAAATCGATTTGGTGACCACTTTCGCCGACCAGGCGGTGATCGCCATCGAGAACGTTCGGTTGTTCGAGGACGGTCAGAAGCGCACCGACGATCTTGCCGAATTGTTGGAGCAGCAGACTGCAATCGGCGAGATCCTGCGTGTGATATCGAATTCGCCAAGTGATGTGCAGCCGGTGCTCGATTCGGTCGCCGAACACGCCGCTCGCATCTGCGAGGCGGAAATAGTCGATATCTTTCTTGTCGAGAACGACATGCTGCGCGACGCCGCCTCGTTCGGCGACCTTGGACGGCCGCCAGTCATGAAGTTGGATCGCTCTACGGTCTCGGGACGCTCCGTTTGCGACTTGCAACCGGTCCACATCGCCGATCTACACAGCGCCAGCGAAGAATTCGCGCTTGGGCGGGAATTGGCGATCAAGTTTGGGCATCGCAGCATCCTTGCCGTGCCTCTGATCCGCGAAGGTCGTGCACTCGGCACTATCCTGGTCCGCCGAGCCGAGGTGCGGCCGTTCGAGCAAAAGGACATTGCACTTCTGACGACTTTCGCCGACCAGGCGGCGATTGCGATCGAGAACGTGCGCCTATTCAAGGCCGAGCAGCAGCGCACCGCAGAATTGAGCGATGCGCTGGAGCAGCAGACCGCGACCGCCAACGTGCTCGACGTCATCAGCCGCTCGGCGTTCGATCTGCGTGCGGTGTTCGAAACCGTGGCCGAGAATTCGGTCAGGCTGTGCGGCGCCGACCGGGCGAACGTGTATCGCTTCGATGGCGAGTTCTTGCAGATGGGGGCAGGCTTCAATCTGCCGCGGGAATTTCAGGAGTGGGCGGAGAAAAATCCCAATCGTCCAGGCCGCCACAGCACGTCCGCCCGCGCGGCACTTGAACGACGGACCGTGCACATCCTCGATGTCCAGGCCGATCCGGAATATTCATACAAAGCAGCGGATTTCCAGCCGATCCGCACCGCGCTCGGCGTTCCGATCCTCAAAGGCGATGAATTGCTCGGCGTCATCGTCGTTTATCACCTCGAAGTCCGGCCGTTCACCGACAAACAGATCGCTCTGGTGGAAACCTTCGCCGACCAGGCCGCAATCGCGATCGAGAATGTGCGATTGTTCGAAGCCGAGCAGCAGCGCAGTCACGAACTCACTGAATCGCTGCAACAGCAGACCGCGACGTCGGACGTGCTCAAGATCATCAGCCGCTCGACGTTCGACCTGCAAACGGTGCTGGATACGCTCGCGGAATCGGCCGTGCGCCTATGCGAAGCCGATATCGCATCGATCCACCGCCAGCGGGGCGCCAATTATCAGGCCGTCTCTACCTTCGGTGCGTCGGTTGGTCGGGTCGACACGCGCGAGCTTGTTCTCAGCAGCATTCCGTTTGCCGCCGGGCAGGGGAGCATTCTCGGCCGCACGGTGCTCGGGCGCAGACCGGTGCAGGTTGCCGACGTGCTGGCCGACCCCGACTACACGCTGCAGGACGTACAGAGAAGAATCGGGTTTCGCACCATCCTGGGTGTCCCGCTGCTGCGTGAAGGCAATCCCATCGGCGTCATCGTATTGATGCGCTTCACCGTGCGACCGTTCAGCGAAAAACAGATCGAGCTTGCTACCACCTTCGCCGACCAGGCGGGCATCGCCATCGAGAACGTGCGATTGTTCGAGGAGATCCAGGACAAGAGCCGGCAGGTCGAGGAAGCGAGCAAGCACAAATCGCAATTTCTCGCCAATATGAGTCACGAGCTGCGCACGCCGCTTAATGCCATTCTGGGCTACACCGAGCTCATCATCGACGGTATTTACGGCGAGGCGCCGGAAAAAATGCGCACCGTGATGGAGCGCGTGCAGTCGAACGGCAAGCATCTGCTCGGCCTGATCAACGACGTGCTCGATCTATCGAAAATCGAGGCCGGGCAATTGGTACTGTCGATCCAGGATTATTCCATCAAAGACGTCGTTCACGGCGTCTACAGCGCGGTCGAGCCGTTGGCGAACAGCAAGAAGCTCGCTTTCAAGATCGACGTGCCGCCGAACCTGCCGGCGGCCCGCGGCGACGACCGCCGCCTGACCCAGGTGCTGCTCAATCTGGTCGGCAACGCCATCAAGTTCACCGACGCGGGTGAGGTCGCCGTCAAGGCGGCGGCGGCGAACGGCGCCTACACCATCTCCGTGCGCGACACCGGCCCGGGCATTGCCGAGGCCGATCAAGCGAAGATCTTCGACGAATTCCAGCAGGCCGACAGCACGCAGACCAAGGTCAAAGGCGGCACAGGCCTCGGTCTGTCGATCGCAAAGCGCATCATCGAAATGCATGGCGGCAAATTGTGGGTCGAATTCGAGCCTCGGCGCCGGTTCGACGTTCTCGTTCACAGTGCCGTTGCGGGTCGAACACCAAGCGGGGCGAACATGAGCAAGCGGATTCTCGTCGTTGAGGATCAGGAAGACAACCGCCAGATCCTGCGCGATCTCCTCGCCAGTGCCGGCTACGCCATGTGCGAAGCCGGTGACGGCGAAGCGGGTGTAGCCGCGGCCAAGGCCGAGCGCCCCGATCTCATTCTCATGGACATTCAGCTGCCGCTGCTCGACGGTTACGAGGCGACGCGGCGCATCAAGGCCGATCCCGATCTCAAAGCCATCCCGATCATCGTCGTGACTTCGTACGCTTTGAGCGGCGATGAGGCCAAAGCGCGTGCCGCCGGTTGCGACGCCTACGTCACAAAGCCGTATAGTCCGCGTCAATTATTGGCAAAGATAAAGGAATTCTTGCCCGCTTAGCCGCAGCTTTGCCGGTCCCGTTTCGCGCCGCAACCGAATCACCGATTGCAAGACGAGCATGAACGATCCACCCCTCATCCTCGTGGTCGACGACAACGAAACCAACCGCGACATTCTGATTACGCGGCTGGAGAAGCATGGCTACCAATTGCTGCAGGCGGCTGACGGCGAAGAAGCGCTGGCGAGCGTCGCGCAGAATAGCCCCGACCTGATCCTGCTCGACGTGGAAATGCCGAAGCTTGACGGCTTCGAAGTCTGCCGCCGCCTGAAGAACGACCCGGCGATGCCGTTCATCCCGATCGTATTGGTGACGGCGCGCGCCGCGAGCCAAGATGTGGTGACCGGCCTCGATGCTGGCGCCGACGAATATTTGACCAAGCCGATCGACCAGGCGGCGCTGGTCGCCCGCGTGCGCTCAATGCTGCGCGTCAAGGCGCTGCACGACCAGGTGCAGGCGCAGGCCGCCGACCTCGCGACCTGGAACCGTACGCTCGAGCAGCGCGTCAACGAGCAGGTCAGCGAGCTCGACCGCATGAATCGGCTGAAGCGCTTTCTGTCGCCGCAGATCGCCAAGCTCGTGGTGTCGTCGGGCGACGACAAGCTTTTGGAAAGCCATCGTCGCGATATTACGGTGGTGTTCTGCGACCTGCGCGGCTTCACCGCGTTTGCCGAAAGCGCGGAGCCGGAAGACATCATCGCGGTGTTGCAGGAATATTATCAGTGCCTCGGCGAATCGATCGACCGCTTCGAGGGCACGCTGCAGCATTTCGCCGGCGATGGCTTGCTGATCATCTTCAACGATCCGCTGCCCTGCGCCGATCCGGCGTTGCGCGCCGTGCGCATGGCGGTCGAGATGCGCGGGCGCGTCGCGGCGCTGGTGGAGAAATGGCGCCGCTTCGGCCACGAGCTTGGCTTCGGCGTCGGCATCGCCTCGGGGCATGCCACCTTGGGCAGCGTCGGCTACGAGGGCCGTTTTCATTATTCGGCGAACGGTACGGTGGTCAATCTCGGCTCCCGCCTTTGCACGCAGGCTGCCGACGGACAGATTCTGATCGACGGCCGGGTCCAGCTCGCCGTCGAAGCGATCGCCAGCACGGAGCCAATCGGCGATCTCGATTTGAAAGGGTTTCATCGCCCCGTCCGCGCTTATAATGTACGGGACTTGATGGCGTAATAGATTTGCCGGCATTTGCCGAAAAACGCCACAACAGGGGGAATCGTGCCCGAGAAACTGACCGACCTGATCGCGGAGCTCGCGCTCGCCAACCGCATTCTCGCCCATGAAGGCGTGCTCGACGCCTTCGGCCATGTCAGCGTGCGCCATCCGTCCGATCCCGGGCGCTATCTGCTGTCGCGCGCGCGCTCGCCGCTGTTGATCGAGTCCGGCGACATTCTGGAATATACGCTGGATTCCGCTCCAGTGCGGCCGCCCAAGGTGCATCTCTATGCCGAACGCGTCATTCACGGCTGCATCTACCAGGCGAGGAGCGACGTCATGGCGGTGTGCCATCACCACGCGCCGGCGGTCATGCCGTTCGCCATCGCCGGCAAGCCGATCGTGCCGGTCTTCCATCTCGGCGCCGCGATGGGCGAGGAGGCGCCGTTCTGGGACCAGCATGACGAGTTCGGCGACACCAACCTGTTGGTCGTCAAGCCGGAGGAGGGGCAATCCCTGGCGCGGACGCTCGGTCGGCATTCCGCGGTGCTGATGAATCGCCACGGCGCTACCGTGGTCGGCGGCGGTTTGAAGGAGCTGGTCGCGCGCTCGATCTTCATGTGTCAGAACGCCGAGTATCAAATGCGCGCGCTGGCGCTCGGCGCGGCGACGCCGCTGCATCCCGGCGAGACCAGGCTCGCCGGCGTCATCAGCGCGATGCCGAACGTGGTGACTCGGACCTGGGAATATTGGAGCTTGCGGCTCGCTGCAGCGGGCGCCATGCCGCTACGCCGTGGCGCGAAGAGATCAGCCCGGCGCAGCAGCAAAGCACGCCGCCGGAGATGAAGTCGACAAAATTGCTTCGGCGCGGCACGCGTCGATTTCTCGACACGAACCACGCCGAATACCTTCTATCGGAACGGCCTGAAGCGGTGCTTACTTCTTACACGGACCGTCGTGGATCCAGATCGCGCGGGCGTTCTCGGCCGCGCAATTGTTGGAGTAGGTCGTCTTGGCGTGCGTCAGAGGATCCATCCCGCACAGCGGCGCTGTGATAAGCGTAGGGCCGAAGCCCTGGCAGAATATTACGCAGGCCCCGAGATGCGTGACTTTTGTGCCGTCGGCTCTGGCCGCGCAGACGTTGTCATAAGTCTTCGGGCCGTCCGCCTTCATGCCGCAGACCGGCCCGCCGGCACAGGCCTTGGCCGCGAAGGCGCTCCCGCTCGTCGCCGCAATCGATACCGCGGCAATGCCGGCCAGTACCGCAAGACATGAGAGATTGGTTCGTAGATTACGCATGTTAGCCCCTCCTGGATTGGTGTGCACAGGCACCCCTCGCGAAATGTTAGCACAATTATCTGGAGGGGATAGTGCATTGAAACGTCAATAGTAACCCCTTCGGCGTGCCAATGCCGCGCATCGACGCCGCAAGGTTTGTCGAGGGCACTTGGCGTGGTTCATGTCGTTCTCGCAACACAAAACCACGCCGAAGTCGTTGTTCGTCCTGCTCGTCCGCGTCAAGTGGCGGACGTGAACGCGGCCGTCAGGCCATCACGCTTACTTGCACGCGCCCTTGTGGATCAGCGTCGCATTTCCGACATCCGACACGCACTGGTTGGCATAGGTCTCCGGCTTGTGGGTGTACGGATTGAGCGAGCAAACGGGCAGGTAAATAAACGGGCAGATCGGCCCCTCGCAGGCGCCGAGATGCAGGACGCGTTGGCCCCTATGCTTGGCGAAGCACGGATTGGTCCACTCGGTCTGGCGGGTGCCGTCTTTATTGACGACGCAGTATTTGGCCACGTACTGCGGACACAGGCCCTTCGCCTGGCTGGATGGCGCCGACATCAATGTCGCGGCGATTCCGGCCAGAACCGCGAGAGACCATGCCTGCTTGCGTGAGAACGTCATACATAACCCCCCTTGTTGAACGGGATTGCTTGGCATCCCAGCGTTACGTTAGCACAACCGAACGGGGAGATTAAATAGAAAATCTACGAACGCGCGATGAGGCATGCGACACGTCAATGCCGATCGCGCGCCGCCGCGCTGATTGCGCCGAGCATCGTCGCGCGGTCCTTGTTGAGAGCGTCGCGCACGGATTGTTGGCTGCCGATCTGTCCCATCTGGCGCTGCCGCTTGACCGTGGCCGATGTCATCAGCGGCTCGACGCCGAGCTCGCGCAGCGTATCGGCGACCTCTTCCATTTCGGCGGCGCGGCGCTCGCCGTGGCTGGCCATGCGTTCGAGATTGTAGGACACGATCTTTCCCCAATCGAGGCCGGGATAATTGTTCTTCATCGAGGCCGCGACCTCGTCGATGACGCCGGCGCGCGATGCGGCTAGAAAACACTCCAGGGTCAGCGCCTCGATGCCCTTGATCATGACGCTGCGCACCATCTTGATGGCGGCGGCGGCTCCGGTTTCGGCGCCGGCAACGCGCACCCGCATGCCGAGCGCGGCGAGCGCGGGAGCGATCGCGTCGGCGTGCGGACCGGCAAGCAACATCGGCGTCTGATGCCGCGCCGGATAAATCGGCGCCAGCACCGCGACGTCGACATAGCGGCCGGCATCGCCGAGGAGCTTTGCGGTGTCCTGCTTGCGGCCGGGCGAGACCGAGTTGATGTCGAGAAAGTACGGCGTGCCGGCAAGATGCGCCTTGATCGCCTGCGCGACGTCGATGCTCGACGCCGCGGTGACCGCCGAGATGACGAGGTCAACGCCGCGGACCGCGTCCGCGGCCGAATTGGCGCAATGCACACCCGCCGCCTCGGCGGCTTGCTTGAGCTTTTCGCCCGACGCTTGCGGAAGCAGAATATCCCACGCCGACATCGCCTCCACGCCGGCCTCGCGCAATCCGGCGGCTATGGCTTGGCCGGCTTCGCCGAAGCCGATGAATGCGATTGTCGGCTTGCCGTTTGGCATGGGTGACGGTTCTCCTGTCTCGCGCGAATGATGGCAGTTTCGGCGCCAGCATTGCAATGGCGCCGGTTTCCATTGACGCGCCTGCCCGATAGGATACGCGGCAAGATATCCGGGGAGGAGGGACCGTCATGACGCCGATCGTCGATCGGGCGACCAGCCGCCGCCGCTTCATTCAGTTTCTCGCCGCAAGCCCGCTGTTCGCCGGCACCGGGCTTTCGGCGCTCGCGGCGGAGCCGTTTCCAGAGCGGCCGGCCGATCCGTTCGTCTGGGCGCCGCGCGACTACGACCATCTGATTGCAAGCCCCAAGGAAGCTCTGGACGTGTTCGATTTCGAGCCGGTGATGCACAAGAACGTGCCGCCGGCGCATTTCGGCTACATGGCCTCCGGTGTTGATGACGACGTCACGCTGCGCGCCAACCGCGCGGGTTTCTTGAAATTCCAGCTCCGGCCGCGCCGGCTGGTCGACGTCAGCAAGGTCGATATGTCGACCGAAATTCTCGGCCAGCGCTACGAGACGCCGATCATCATCGATCCCACCGGCGGTCATCGCGGCTATCATCCCGATGGCGAGGGAGCCGTCGCGCGCGCGGCGAAGATCGGCGACCATCTGATGATCTTGTCGACGCAAGCGACGACGTCGGTCGCCGACGTGATCGCCGCACGCGGCCGGCCGATCTGGTCGCAGCTCTACGCCACCAACAAATTCGAGGTCGCCAAGCATCACGTCGAGAGCATGGAGCGGCAAGGCTCGATCGCCGTCGCGGTCACCGTCGACCGCAACGGCGGCCGCAACCAGGAGGTCGCACTACGCATGCGCCGGCTCGACACCCGCGAGTGCGCGGGCTGCCACGATCGCAGCAGTCTGCAAGCCGGCAACAGGGATAAGCCGATGTATGACGGCGCGGATTTGTCCGGGCTCAGGAGCATCCAGTCCTCCGCCATGTCCTGGGATTACATCAAGCGGCTGCGCGATCTCACCAAGATGAAAATGGTGCTCAAGGGGATCCTGGCCTGGGAGGATGCCAAGATCGCCGCCGAGAGCGGCATCGACGCGATCATCGTTTCCAACCACGGCGGCCGCGCCGACGAATCCGGCCGCTCCACCATCGAGAGCCTTGCCGAGATCATCCAGGTCTCAGGCACAATGCCGGTGCTGATCGATTCCGGCTTCCGCCGCGGCACCGACATCGTCAAAGCGCTGTGCATGGGCGCCAAGGGCGTCGCCGTCGGCCGGCCCTATCTGTGGGGCCTCGGGGCGTTTGGCCAACCCGGCGTCGAGCGCGTGCTCGATATTCTACGCACCGAGCTGATGGTCGCGATGCAGCAAATCGGCGCGCCGTCGCTCAAGGACCTCAAGCCGACCATGGTGGTGAAGGCGTAGAATATGAAGCAAGCGTCCTGCCGCGACCGCCTCGAACAGGCGCTGGCGCGCATTGCCGATCCGAAAGGCGAGGGTGCGCGCGCCTGCCTCACCGTTTATGCCGACGCGGCGCGCGCCGCGGCCGATGCGGCCGATGCGCGCGCGGCGTGCGGCGCTTCGCTCGGGCCGTTCGACGGCACCATCGTCAGCATCAAGGATTTGTTTGATGTTGCCGGCGAGCCGACCCGGGCCGGCTCAAAAATTCTTGCCGAGGAAGCGGCGCCGGCTAAAGCCGATGCGACAGTGGTACAACGGTTGCGCGCGGCGGGCGCCGTGATTATCGCCAAGACGAACATGACCGAGTTCGCCTTTTCCGGCATCGGCGCCAATCCGCATTTCGGCACGCCGGGCAATCCGCGCGACCGCACGCGCGTGCCCGGCGGCTCCTCGGCGGGCGCGCCGGTTGCTGTCGCCGACGGCATGTGCGACATCGCGATCGGCACCGATACCGGCGGCTCGGTGCGCATCCCGGCGTCGCTGTGCGGCCTGGTCGGTTTCAAGCCGAGCCGGCAGCGGGTGCCGACCGATGGCGCGTTTCCGCTGAGCACAACGCTCGATTCCGTGGGCCCGATCGGGAAGAGTGTCGCCGACTGCGCCGCGGCCGACGCTGTGATGGCGGGCGAAGAGATTTTGCCGCTCGAGCCGATTGCGCTCGGCGGTCTTCGCTTCGGCGTCGCCGAGGGACTGCCGCTCGACCGGCTGGACGACACGACTGCCGCCGCGTTCGCCTTGGCGGTCAAACGACTCGACGATACCAGCGCGCGCGTCACCCACGAGACATTTGCCTTGTTCGACGATATGGGCGAGGTCAATGCCAAGGGCGGCATCTCGCCATACGAGGCCTGCGCTATCCATCGCGATCGGATGAACCGGCGCGCCGCCGACATCGATCCCAACGTCCGAGACCGCATCGCGCGCGGCGGTGCGATCACGCCCGCGGATTATGCCGATATGGTGCGAGAGCGCGGGCGGCTGGTGCGCGCCATGGATGCGCGGCTTGCCACGCTCGATGCGCTTTTGATGCCGACGACCTCGATCGTGGCGCCTACTATTGCGGAGGTAGCGGACCCGAAAATCTTCGCCGCGCGCAATGCCGCGGTGCTGCGCAATACCGCGATCATCAACTTTTTCGACCTCTGCGCCATTTCGCTGCCGCTAAAAGCCAAGCTGCCGGTCGGGCTGATGCTGATCGCGCGCAACGGCCATGACCACCGGCTGTTACGCATCGCTGCGGCAATGGCGCAGCTTTTCGGCACATGATCCCGCTTGCCGCCGCCGCAACAGTTTCCTAGCATTTCGCCAAATCCTGGGAGGATAATGCCGTGAATAGCACACACCTGCTGCCCAACCGCCGCCACCTCTTGGCCGGTGCCGCCGCTACAGCCGCCGCCGTCGCAGCGCCTTCGGTGCTGCGCGCCCAGGGCGGCCCCCTGAAAGTCGGCATGCTGCTGCCGCGTTCGGGTTTTGAGGCCGGCATCGGCCAGGACTGCCAGCGCGGCGTCGATATCGCGCCCGGCATTCTCAAGTCGCTCGGCCTGCCGGACTTGACGATCATGAACGGCGACACCGAATCGAACGTCGACACCGCACGCGAGCACGCCGAAAAGCTGATCAGTGACGGCGCCCAGCTTCTAGTCGGCGCATTCGATTCCGGTCAGACCACGGCGATCGCGCAAGTGGCCGAGCAGAAGGGCATCCCGCTCGTCATTAATATCGCCGGCGCGCCCGACATCACCGAGCAGGGCTACAAGTTCGTGTACCGGAATTTCCCGACCGCCCCAATGCTGACCCGCGACGGCTTCCTGGCGCAAAAGGCGGTGTTCGACATCGTCGGCAAGGCGCCGAAGACGGTCGTTTTCATGCGCGTCAACGACACGTTCGGCACCGCCATGTCGAAAGGCGTCGCTGCGCTGATGCCGAAAATGAACATGCCGTACACGATCGCCGACGAGATTTCCTACGATCCGGCGGCGCGCGATCTTTCCGTCGAGGTGACCAAAGCCAAGGCCACCAATGCCGACGCAATTTTCGTCGTCGGCCGCCTCAACGACGCCATGCTGATCACGCGCGAACTGGTCAAGCAGCGCTGGACGCCGCAGGCCATCCTGAGCGTGGGACCCGGCTGGTACGAGGATCAGTACATCAAGACGCTGGGCAAACTGTCCGATGGTCCGATGAGCTTCGTGCCCTGGTACGACCCGAACAAAAAGCTCTCCAAGGCGCTCGAAGCCGCGTTGGCCAAGGCCTATCCGGGCATCAATCTGAATACCAATCACGTCTATACGTTCGAAGCGTTGCTGGTGGCCGCCGATGCCTACAAGCGCGCCGGCTCGACCGATCCCAAGGCGTTGGCCGAAGCGGTGCGGACCACCAACATCACCGACAATGCCAGCATCGGCCCCGGCATCTCGTTCAATGCCAAAGGCCAGAACGACAAGATCATCGGTGGTGCCATTCAGAACCGCGGCGGCAAGCTGATCACGATCGCGCCCAAAGAGGCCGCCAACGGCCAGCCCGAATGGCCGATGAAGCCGTATCAGAATCGGACGTGACGCCGGCTTAGGACCGATCGGTGGGGTTGGGCGTCTACCTGAACGTTGCCGTGGCCGGCGTTCTGACCGGCTTGGTCTACGGCCTGATGGCGCTTGGGCTATCGGTCATCTTCGGCGTGGTACGGGTGGTCAATTTCGCCCACGGCGAGATGATGTCGATCGCGATGTATATCGCGGTCGTGCTGTTCTCGAGCTTTCACCTCGATCCGCTGGTCATGCTGGTGCCGATCGCGGCGGTGATGTTCGTGTTCGGCTACGCGCTGCAGGCAGGCCTGATCAATCCCTTCATCACCCGGCCGGAGCATAGTCAGTTTCTGCTGGTGGTGGCGCTCGCGATCATCATCGTCAATGCGCTGTTGATCATCTTCGGCCCGGACGCCCGCACCGTGCAGACGTCCTATGCCTACGACAGTTTCGAAATCGGTCCGGTGATCGTCGACGCCTCCAAGGCCTATGCGGCGGCTGCGGCAATTGTCGTTACCGTGGCGCTGTTCACGTTTTTCCGTTTCACGCTACTCGGCAAAGCGATCCGCGCCTGCGCCGACAATTACACCGGCGCGCTGGTGGTGGGCCTCAATGTCAACCGGCTGTACGCGCTGACCTTTGGATTAGGCGCAGCCTGCGTCGGTGCCGCCGGCACCATGATGACCTTGATCACCGACGTGACGCCGGCGCTGGGGCCGGGCTACACGCTGCTCGCCTTCGTCATCGTCATCACCGGCGGGCTCGGCTCGATGCCCGGCGCGCTGATCGGCGGCGTGCTGATCGGGCTCACCGAGGCGCTTGCGGGCTTGCTGTTCACCCCGTCCGCCAAGAGCATGTTCGCCTTCGGCATCCTGGTGCTGGTGCTGCTGTTTCGGCCGCAGGGCATTCTCGGCAGAAGGCTGACGTGATGGATGCGATGATCGCGCGCCTCACCGATGGTTTGTCGCGCCGGGCAATTGGTCTCCTCGCCGCGCTGCTCGCGGTGTTGCTGGCCGCGCCATGGATCGCCAACGACTATCTGCTCACTGTCCTGATCGTCATTCTCTACCTCGCCTATACTGGTCAGGCCTGGAACATCATGATGGGCTTCGCCGGCCAGCTTTCGCTCGGCCATGCGATCTATGCGGGGTTGGGCGCTTACATCCCGGCGGTGCTGTTCACTCGGCTCGGCATCGGCCCATGGGTTGGCCTCCTGGCAGCGATCCCGGTGGCCGCGGTATGCGGTGCGATCATCGGCTTTCTCGCATTCCGCTTCGGTGTCGCCGGCGTGTATTTCGCGATCCTCACCATCGCCTTTGCCGAGTTTGCCCGCATCGGCTTCGATCACCTGACGATCGTCAACGCCTCGGCCGGCTTGTTCCTGCCGGTCGCGCAATTGTCGCACAACGATCTGTGGCGGCTGCGTGGCAGCCCGACCATGTTCTATTACGTGATCCTGGCCGCGACGGTGATCGCGCTCATCCTCTCGCGTCTCTTGCTGCGCAGCCGCATGGGCTATTTCTGGCTCGCCATCCGCGAGGACGAACAGGCGGCGCGCGCCGCCGGCATCGATACCTTCCGCTACAAAATGTACGCGGTGATGATCTCGGCGGCGGTCACCTCGTTCGCCGGCGTGTTCTATGCATTCTTCTACAACAACCTGTTTCCCGAGCAGGTGTTCAATATTTCCCGCTCGATCGAAATGATTCTCGGCCCGATCATCGGCGGTGTCGGCACGTTGTTCGGGCCGATCCTCGGCGCTTTCGTGCTCACCGGGCTTGCCGAATCCGTCACTTCGGCGCTGGCCGCGTTCGGTGTCGATCTGCCGGGCGCGAAGCAGATTTTCTATGGCATCTGTTTGCTGCTCGTCGTTGTGGCGCTGCCGGAAGGCATTTGGCCGTGGCTGGCGCGCCGGCTCGGTGTGGCGGAGCGCGAGCGATGAGCGCGCTGCTCTCGCTCGACCGTGTCAGCAAACGCTTCCGCGGCCTCCTCGCCGTCGATGCCGTCAGCTTCGACGTGCCCGAGGGCGTGATCTTTGCCGTGATCGGCCCGAACGGCGCCGGCAAGACGACGCTGTTCAACATGATCGCGGGCGCGATGGCGCCGGACGACGGCTCGATTGCATTCGCCGGCCAAGCAATCAACGGTCTGACGTCCGACGCGGTGTGCCGGCGCGGCATCGCGCGCACGTTTCAATTGGTGCGGCCATTCCCGGCATTGAGCGTCGAGGACAACGTCATCGTCGGCGCGTTGCTGCACCACCGCGATGTCGGCACGGCGCGCGAGCGCGCCTTGGCCGTGCTTCGGCGCCTCGATTTGTTCGACAAGCGCAATCAGATCGCGTCGACGCTGACCTTGCCGGACCGCAAACGGCTCGAGGTCGCGCGCGCCTTGGCGACCGAGCCGAAACTGTTGCTGCTCGATGAAGTGATGGCCGGACTGCGGCCGACCGAGACCGACCGCATGGTCGCGACCTTGCGCGAGATCAATCGCGAGAGCGGTTTGACGATCCTTTTGATCGAACATGTGATGCGCGCGGTGATGGCGCTCGCCGCCCGCGTGCTGGTGCTCGATCACGGCGTAGCGATTGCCTCGGGCGCGCCGGAGGAGGTCGTGCGCGATCCCGCGGTGGTGCGGTCCTATCTCGGCACCGAGGCATTGTGATGTTGCGGATCGAAAACCTCGATGTGTTTTACGGCGACGTGCAGGCGCTCAGCGGCGTATCGCTCGATATCGAGGAGGGCGCCATCGTCGCCATCGTCGGCGCCAACGGCGCCGGCAAGACGACGCTCATTCGCGCCATCGCCGGAATGCAGCGGCGCATTCGCGGCCAAATTATCTATCGCGGTACCGATATGTCCGGCTGGCCGAGCTATCGCATCTGCAATCTCGGCATCGGCCAAGTCGCCGAAGGGCGACAGGTCTTTCCGACGCTGACCGTCGCCGAAAATCTCGACGTCGGCGCCATGCTGCCGCGCGCCCGCGCCGGACGCGTCAAAAACAAAGAGCGCGTCTTGGCATTGTTTCCGGTGCTCGCCGAGCGGGCGCGTCAGGCCGCCGGTACGCTGTCCGGCGGCGAACAGCAGATGCTCGCCATCGGCCGTTGCCTGATGGGAGCGCCGGATCTCATCATGTTCGACGAGCCTTCGCTCGGTCTGGCGCCGGCCATCATCCACGACGTCCTCAACACCATCCGCGAACTCAATCGCGACGGCATTACCTGCTTGCTTGTGGAGCAGAACGTGGCGCAGTCGCTGAAGCTAGCGAGCCGCGCCTATGTGCTGGAAAACGGCCGCGTGACGCTGTCGGGCAGCGGCGGCGAACTGCTGGCCGACGACCGCGTTCGCACCGCCTATCTCGGGCTATAAAGTCGTTCAGGCGATACGCCGCAAGCGGTCCATCAGGACGCCGAGCGCGGTCACGCGAGCACGCAACGGCGCCATCGGGAAAGCCTGGCGCAGGCGATTGTAAACGTCGGCCGCCGTCGGCGCCTCGATATCCGAAAGCGCGGCCGCCATGGCGCGCGCCATCTCGGCCTCGGGCCGGCCGCTCAGCGGCGCCGGCACCATGGTGAACTCGCCGAAGGGAATGGGGGGTTGAACGCGTAAGGTAATGCGGCGGGCGGCCATGAAATCAGCTCCAGTCCAAGCCCGGTCAAATGACCGTGCTTCACAACGCGCCAGCTTTATTCAAGTTCCACCTCACTGGTACGGCAAACTCAGGCGCGTTGTGGCTCGAGCCGCCGTGCTCTATATGCCTCTGGCATTGAAGCAATGGAAACGGCGTCAAGCCGTTGTCCCAAGGAGGCTCATGACATGAAATTGTATTACGCGCCCGGCGCTTGCTCGCTTTCGCCCCATATCGTTTCGCGCGAAGCCGGCATCCCGCTCGAATACGAGCAGGTCGACAATCGCGAAAAGAAGACCAAAAGCGGGGTCGATTTTTGGACCATAAACGCCAAGGGCTATGTGCCGGTGCTGGAGATCGACAACGGTCAGCGCCTGACCGAGGGCCCGGCGATCGTGCAATATCTTGCCGACCAGAAGCCGGCCTCCGGCCTCATGCCCGCAGCCGGCACACTCGATCATTATCGCGTGCAGGAATGGCTCAATTTCGTCACTTCGGAATTGCACAAATCATACGGCCCAATTTTCCGGCCGACGACACCCGACGAATACAAGAAGATCTCGAAGGAAAATCTCGGCAAGCGCTTCGACTGGCTCGACAAGCAGCTCGCCGGCAAGCAGTACCTGATGGGTGACAAGTTCACCGTTGCCGACGCCTATCTGTTCACGGTGCTGCGCTGGTCGCCCCGCATCGAGATCGACTTGGCGAAATGGCGGAACGTCAAAGCCTATGTCGATCGCGTCGCTGCGCGCCCGAAGGTGCAGGAGGCGATGAAGGCCGAAGGCTTGGTGCAGTAAGTCGTTCTTTTCCCTCCCCCGCTTGCGGGGGAGGAGATTTACTTCAGCGGCGGCCCGATCGTGACATTGAGCGTGCCGACGCCCTCGACCTCGCACTCGATCTTGTCGCCGGCGACGGTGGCGGCGACGCCCGACGGCGTGCCGGTCATGATGATGTCGCCTGCGGCGAGCTCGACCATCTCCGAAAGCTTGGAGATAATCTCCGGCACATTCCAGATCATCTGATTGAGATCGCCGTCCTGGCGCACCTTGCCGTTGACCTTGAGCACGATCCGGCCTTTCGCCGGATGGCCGATCGCGGATGCCGGCTTGAGCGGCCCGCATGGCGCCGAGTGATCGAACGCCTTGCCGATCTCCCAGGGCCGCTTGATATCGCGCGAAGCGATCTGCAAATCGCGGCGGGTCATGTCGATGCCGACGCCATAGCCGTAAATGCAGTTGAGTGCGTTTTCGGTCTTGATGTTGCGGCCGCCGCTTTTGAGCGCCACGACCAGCTCGACCTCGTGATGCATGTCCTTGGTCAGCGACGGGTAGGGCACCGTGCCGCCATCGAGCACGATCGCGTCGGCGGGCTTGGCAAAGAAGAACGGCGGCTCGCGCACGTCCTGGCCCATCTCCTTGATGTGCTCGACGTAATTGCGGCCGACGCACCATAGGCGGCGAACCGGAAAATATTGATTGGTGCCGGCCACCGGAATGGATGGTTGCGGCGGCTGCGGAATGACATAACTCTTTGCGTCGGTGCTCATGAGGCCGTTTCGTGTTGGAGGGAACGCGGGGCTTATAGCCCGCGCGGCGCCGCGGTCAAAGCGATGCTCAGCCAAGCTTAAGCGATCGCGGTGACGGGTTTGAGCGCCGGCGACTGCTCGCGAAGCTGCAGCCGGTAGAACAGGGCATAGCGACCGCCCTTGCGCAGAAGCTCGTCGTGGCGGCCGGATTCGACGACGAGACCGTTCTCGACGACGAGAATGTTGTCGGCGTGCATGATCGTCGACAGCCGGTGGGCGATGACGATCGTGGTGCGCCCCTTGCAGAGCTCGGCCAGCGCTTCCTGCACGTAGCGCTCCGATTCGGAATCGAGCGAGGCTGTGGCCTCGTCGAGCAGGATAATCGGTGCATTCTTGATCAATGCGCGCGCGATGGCGACACGCTGGCGTTGGCCGCCGGACAGCTGCAAGCCGTGCTCGCCCACCGGCGTGTCATAGCCGGCCGGAAAGCTCATGATGAAATCGTGCGCGTGCGCCGCCTTGGCGGCGGCAACGATCTCCGCCTCGCTGGCGCCGAGCTTGCCCAGCGCGATGTTGTCGCGGATGGAGCCGCGGAACAGGTGCGTGATCTGGCCGACATAGGCGATGGCGTGGCGCAGCGAGCCGCGCGATACGCCGGCAATGTCCTGGCCGTCGATTACGATGCGGCCGGAGCCGATGTCGTAAAACCGCAGCAGCAAATTGAGCACTGTCGATTTGCCGCCGCCCGATGGTCCGACCAGCGCCGTGACCTGGCCGCTCTGGGCGACAAAACTCATGCCGCGCAGCACCGGCGTGTCGGCGCGGTAGGCGAATTGCACGTTGGCGAACTCGACCCGCGCTTCGGTCAGGGTCAGCGCCGGCAGGTTGTCGTCATCTGGCTCGCCAGCCGGGCTGTCGATCACCTCATAGAGTACGCGCACGCCGACCAGGTTGTTGGTGAGGTCGATATTGAGACGAGCAAGCCGCTTCGCCGGCTCATAGGCGAGCAGGAACGCCGCCAGGAAAGAACCGAATTCGCCGGGCATCGCGCCGGTATAGATGACGCGGTAACCGGCATAGATCGACGCCAGCGCGATGGCGAAGCCGCCGAGCATTTCCATCAGCGGGCTGGCGCGGTTGGCGACGCGCGCCATCTTGTTGGATTCGTGCTCGACCGAGCCGACACTGACGGCGAGCCGGCGCCGCATCTCGTCTTCGAGCGCGAAGGCCTTGACCATGCGCATGCCTTGCAGCGCCTCCTGCATGGTCTCGATGATCTGCGTGCCGCTGGTGAATTGCATGCGGGCGATGCCGCGCACCCGGCGAATGAGCTTGCGCAGGAACAGGAACGCCGGCGGCGCGATGATGAGCCCGCCGATCGACATCGCCGGATCCTGCACCACCATGACGATGCACAGCCCGATCAGCGACATCAGATCGCGACCTATGGCGGTGATCAGAAGATTGATCACCTGGCTGACGGCGACGGTGCCGGTGGTCAGCCGGGCGATGAATTCGGACGAATGACGGTCGGCGAAGAAACCGATGTTTTCGTGCAGCAGCTTGTCGAACATGCGGCGCTGATTTTCGGCGATGATGCGATTGCCGATCCGCGACAACGTCACGGCGCCGCCGTAGGCGGCAAATCCTTTCGCCGTGAAGATGACCATCGCGGCCAGGCTGACGACCACGATGCCGCGGAAATTGTGCGTCACCACGGTTTCGTTGATCATGGTGCCGAGCAGATAGGCGGTGGCCGCCGTCGCTGCCGCGGCGACCAGCATCAGCGCGAAGCCGATGGCGTAGAGCCGCCAGTGCGTCAGCGCCACATCCATCAGGAGGCGGCGCACCAGGATGCCGGTCGAATACTTGTCGGAATCGGCCGTGGAAGCTGTCATGCGCGTTGTATTTTACTCCGCCGTGGCAGGTTTTGTCGCAACTCGCCTGGAGCCCGTTTCATGCCCGGATGGGGCGGGATGTTCAAGTGAATTCAAAGATTTTACGGGCCGCGGGAACCCACGATCGGCAGCTCAAACGGCGGCTTTGCGGCCCCTCGCCGGCATGGCCGGCTGGCGCGGTCCGGCGCGCCATCAGTTCGCGTTCCCAGGCCAGCGCGTCGCGCACGATGGTCGAAAGGTCGTCGTAGCGCGGCTGCCAGCCGAGCTTGTCGCGCGCCCGTTCGGACTGCGCAACAATTTGCGCCGGATCGCCCGGCCGGCGCGGCGCGATGTCGACCTTGAAATCTATTCCGGAAACGCGCTTGACCGCGTCGATCACTTCAAGAACCGAGAAGCCGTGGCCATAGCCGCAATTGAGCGTCAGTGACGGCGCGCCGGAGCGCAGGTAGCGCAGCGCATCGGCGTGGGCGCGCACGAGATCGCTGACATGAATGTAATCGCGGATGCAGGTGCCGTCAGGCGTCGGATAGTCGTTGCCGAACACGTCGAGCTTGGGCCGCATGCCCAGCACGGTTTCGACCGCGACCTTGATCAGATGCGTGGCGGCTTTGGTCGATTGCCCGGTGCGACCTTGCGGATCGGCGCCGGCGACGTTGAAATAGCGCAGGATCACATGGTGCAGGCCGTACGCGTTCCCGGCGTCACGCAGCATGATCTCCGTCATCAGCTTCGACCAGCCGTAAGGCGAGATCGGCAGCGTCGGCTGCAGTCTTCTTTCACCGGAATCTCGGTCGGATTGCCGTAGACGGCGGCGGTCGAGGAAAAGATGAAATGGCGCACGCCGCTTTTCACCGCGCATTCGATCAGCGCGCGCGAGTTCATCGTATTGTTGCGGTAATAGCCGAGCGGATCGCGCACCGAATCCGGCACCACGATGGACGCGGCGAAGTGGATGATGGCGTCGACGCCATGCTCGCGGATCAGCCGCGCCACCAGCGCCTGGTCGCCGGTCTCGCCGACGATCAGCGGCACGCCCTTGGCGACCGCCCAGTCGAAGCCCGTCGACAGATTGTCGAGCACGACCACGCGCTCGCCGGCATCGGCGAGCTCGTAGACCATGTGGCTGCCGATATAGCCGGCGCCGCCCGTGACCAGGACTGTCATGTCGGTCAGCCCTACTCTGAATCGGTGAATACCACGTTAGGCGGCAGCGGGCTTCAACCGACAGTCGCGACCGCCGCCAGCGCGCGGCGGGTGGCGGCAAAAACCTCGTCGGTGCCGATGTCGCGCATGCAGCGGTGATGGCCGAACCGACAGACAGGCTTATGGCAGGGCCGGCAATCGAGCACGCTCTTCGTCTCCATGGTGGCCGCCAGCGGATTGAGCGGCGCCCAATGCCAGGGGCTGGTCGGGCCGAAAATGCCGATCGAGGGCGTGCCCAGCGCCGCGGCGACGTGCAGCAGGCCGGAATCGTTGGAGACCGCGGCCGACGCCGATGCCAGCGCCAGGATGGCATCGCGCAGGTCGTGTCCGGTGAGATCGCGGGCGTCGGTTGTGCCGGCGATCTCCGCGGCCAGCGGCTTCTCGTCGGGGCCGCCCAGCACCCAGACCGCAAAGCCGTCGGCGAGCAGGCGGCGGGTCAGCGCGGCATAGGACGCGCTCGGCCAGCGCTTCGACGGTCCGACCGCGCCCGGCGCCAGCGCGACGACCGGCCGGCTTTCGGCGGCAAGCCCACGGCGGCTGCGCCACGCGGCAATTTCGGCCGGCTGCACTTTGAGCTCGGGCACCGGCAGGAGTGCCGGCAAATCGGCGCCGGGCGGCCGCGCCAGCGCGGCGCAACGATCGACCATGCGCGGCAAGCTGCGCTCGCCGAAACGCAAATCGTTGAGCAGGAAGAACCGCGCCTCGCCGACGAAGCCGGTGCGCTCGGGGATGCCGGCGAAAAACGGCGCCAGCGCCGCTTTCCAGGTCCGCGGCATGATCAGCGCGGTGCCGTAGCCTTCCTGCTTGAGGCGCGCGGCGAGCGTCTTTTGCTGCGCCAAAGCGAGGCTTTTGCGCGGAAGATCGACGACGATGGCTTGGCGCAGGCCGGGCATGTAATCGGTCAGCGGCGCGCACAACGTCGTCGCCAGCATATCGACCGGCCGCTCGGGAAATCGCGCCCGCAGCAACTGAATGACGGTGTGGCAGCGCACGAAATCGCCGATCCACATATAGGGCACGATCAATATCGGGCTGCGGTCCAGCCTCTGATCCGCGATGCGGCCGGCGAAAGTGCTATTGGAGCTTTGATCCATCACGGTTTGCGCCACTGAATCCTATTCGCGCCTGAGCAGCCCGCTCGGTGGCGGCGCCCATTTCCGCGCTGCCTCGCGACGCTTGGTTTAGCGGTAATACGTGCCCCCGAAATTGCCAAAGGTAATAACGAAGCTGGCGTTGCCGTCCAATTGGCTCACTTTCAGAATGAGATGAATCATAATTCATTCAATTATTATGAATTTATATTCACTTCATACATGCGGGGCCTTAATCCTAGCCTATCTGATCAAGCTGCCCAGTGTTGCTCATCGCGCCGGACTGGGGCAAAGGAGCGGCTGTCGGCTCTGGTCCGACGCAAACCGCAACCGGTCAGGCGTCGATGTTGTTGGTCACCGGCGGGGCCGGGTTCATCGGATCGAATGTGGTGGCGAGCCTCAACGAGGCCGGCCGCACCGACATTGCCGTCAACGACATCCTCGGCAACGACGGCAAATGGCGCAATCTCGCCAATCGCCAGATCGCCGATTTTGTGCCGCCGGCCGATCTTTTGCGTTGGCTCGACGGCCGCAAGCTCGAGGCGGTCGTGCATATGGGTGCCATCTCATCGACCACCGCGACCGATGGCGATGCCGTCATGGAAAACAATTTCAGGCTGTCGCTGCGCCTGCTGGAGTGGTGCGCGGCGACGGGCACGCCGTTCATCTACGCCTCGTCGGCCGCGACTTTCGGCGACGGCCAGAAAGGCTTTTCCGACGATTGGTCGATTGCGGCCCTCAAACGGCTCAAGCCGATGAACCTTTACGGCTGGAGCAAGCATATGTTCGACATGGCCGTGGTCGAGCGCGCCGCGCGCAAGGAGAAGATGCCGCCGCAATGGGCGGGGCTGAAATTCTTCAACGTCTTCGGCGCCAACGAATATCACAAGGGCGAGATGATGAGTCTCGTCGCCAAGCGGTTCGACGACGCCAAGGCCGGCAAGACCGTCCGGCTGTTCAAGTCGCACCGCTCAGGCATCGCCGACGGCGAGCAGAAGCGCGATTTCATCTATGTGGACGACGCCGTTGCCGTGGTGCGCTGGCTGCTCGCTACGCCCAAAGTGTCGGGCATTTTCAACGTCGGCACCGGCGCGGCGCGCAGCTTCCGCGACCTGATCGGCGCGATGTTCGCAGGCCTCGGCCGCGCGCCGGCCATCGAATATATCGACATGCCGGCTGCGATCCGCGACAGCTATCAGTATTTCACCCAAGCGGAGACCGCAAATCTGCGGCGGGCCGGCTATAATGCAGCGTTCACGCCGCTCGAAGATGCGGTGCGGCACTACGTGACGACTTATCTCGATCGGGCCGATCGCTACCGGTGAGCGGGGGCTTGCGCGGACAATGCATGTTTGATTTCGAAGACGCTTTTAGACTTTTTGCCAAGCAGACGGTGCTCTGCGTCGGCGATCTCATGCTCGACGATTTCGTCTATGGCGAAGTCACGCGCATTTCGCCCGAGGCGCCGACGCCGGTGCTCGCGGTCAGGCACAGCGCGATCGAGATCGGCGGCGCCGGCAACGTGGCGCGCAATATCGCGGCGCTCGGATCGAAATGTATCCTGGTCAGTCTGATCGGCAACGATGAAGCCGGCCTGACGCTGACCAACGCGCTCGGCAAGTTCGACGGATTGATCGTGCCCGATCTTGTGATCGACAAGGCGCGGCAGACGACGCGCAAGGTGCGCTTCGTCTCCGAGCACCACTCGACCCATCTGATGCGCGCCGATTGGGAAACCACCGCGCCGACCAGCGCGCATAGCGAGGACTCGATCATCGCCTCTGCCGAATCGACCATGCCGCAGGTCGGTGCCGTGGTGCTGTCCGATTACGCCAAAGGCACGCTGACGCCGCGCGTCATCCGCGCCATCATCGCCGCGGCGCGGCGATATGGCAAACCGGTCGTCGTCGATCCGAAAGGCCACGATTACAGCGTCTATCGCGGCGCGACATTGATCACGCCGAACCGCCAGGAACTCGGCGCCGCGGTGCATCGTCCCGTCACGACGGAAGCGGAAATCGCCAAGGCCGCGGCGGAACTGGCGCGCCTGGTCGAGAGCCAGGCGGTGCTGGTCACCCAAAGCGAGGAAGGCATGACGCTCCACACCGAGGGTCATGCGCCGATCCACATTCCCGCCTATCCCGTAAAAGTGCGCGACGTATCCGGCGCCGGCGATACGGTCGCAGCCGTGATGGCGGTGCTGCTGGCGATGCAGGCGCCGTTCGAATCCGCCATGCGCGCCGCCAATGCCGCGGCCGCCGTGGTCGTCGGCAAGCGCGGCACGGCGACGGTGTCGCTGGCCGAGCTTCGCCACCGCATCCTGCCCGCAGCCTCGCTCGCGCCCGAGGACAAGATCGTGTTCGACTGGTCGGTGCTCGACGAGCGGCTCGCCGAATGGCGCAAGCACGGTCTGCGCATCGGCTTCACCAACGGCTGCTTCGATCTTCTGCACCGCGGCCATATCAAATTGCTGGCCGAGGCCCGCACCGCCTGCGATCGCCTCGTGGTCGGGCTCAACAGCGACGCTTCGACCAAACGGCTGAAGGGCAACGGCCGGCCGATCAATCCCGCCGAAGGCCGCGCCGAAGTGATTGCCGCGCTCGAAGCGGTCGATCTCGTCGTCGTCTTCGAGGAAGACACGCCGCTCGAATTGATCAAGCGCGTGCGGCCGGCGGTGCTGATCAAAGGCGCCGATTACACGCGCGAGGAGGTCGTCGGTGGCGACGTGGTCGAAGCGTCAGGCGGGACGGTGGTTCTGGTCGAACTCGTGCCCGGTCACTCGACGACGGGGATCGTGCGCCGCTCGGCCAAATCGGCCGAGTGAAAAGCATCGCGCGCGGCGGGGTGGCTAATACCAATTTGGAGCAGTGCCGTCGTGGCCGAACGCATCTCCGTCATCGTCGCGACCTATAATCGTCCCGACGCGCTCGATGCGGTGCTGCGCTCGCTGGCGCGCCAAAGCGATTCAGACTTCGAGGTGCTGGTCGCCGATGACGGTTCCACCCAGCCGACCAAAGAACTGATCGAATTGTGGCAGCCGAGGTTCGAACGGCCGCCTGCACCATGTCTGGCATCCCGATGATGGCTTCCGCCTTGCCGAAATCCGCAACCGCGCGATCCTTGCCGCCTCCGGCGATTATTGCATCTTTCTCGACGGCGATTGCATCGCGCGACCTGATTTCGTTGCCGCGCATCGCGCGCTGGCCAAGCGCGGCTGGTTCGTGACCGGAAACCGGCTGCTTCTGTCGCGGGAGCTTTCGCAGCGAATCCTGACAAGAGAAACTCGAACCGGAAACCTGGACCTTCGCCGATTGGTGGCGCGCGCGGCGCGCCAAGGAGATCGAACGGCTGGCGCCGCTCGTCTCGCTGCCGCTCGGGCCGCTGCGCCAATTGCGCCGGCGCGACTGGCGCAGCGGGCGAGGCTGCAATCTCGGCATCTGGCGCTCCGACCTCGTCGCCGTCGACGGTTTTGACGGCGGCTTCGCCAGTTGGGGATGCGAAGATTCCGATCTTCTGGTCCGCATGATGCGTGCCGGTGTGTGGCGCCGAGACGGCCGCATGGCGACCGGCGTCCTGCATTTGTGGCACGCCGAAGCCGACCGGTCGCGGCTGCCGGACAACGAGCGCCGGCTTGACGCCATCGTTGCCAGCAATCGCATCCGCGCCGAGCGCGGGCTGTCGGCGTTACGACAATGAGTACCCCGACATTCGGCGCAATGGCACCAGGCTGGCTCGATCGGATGGTCATGGCCATGACCAAACCGCTGCCCGACACCTGGGCCGGACTGCGCGTTGCCATTCTGCTACGCCGCGCCGTCACCATGCGTCTCGACTTATCCCGACGGCGCGCTGGACGTCGAGCGCTGGGGCCTGCGCATGCGGCTGCATCCGCGCGACAACGGCTGCGAGAAGAATCTGCTGTTCACGCCGCGGATGTACGAGCCGGAAGAACTCGCGGAGTTGGAAAACGACATTGCCCGAGCGAAGGGTCAGGGGCGGCGTTTCACCTTCGTCGATATCGGCGCCAATGTCGGCCTGTTCTCACTGTTCGTCGCATCTTGCGCGGGACGGCAGGCGCGTATTCTCGCCATCGAGCCGGAACCGGGAAATCTCCGCCGCTTGGAATTCAATGTCCGCGCCAATCCGGGCGTGCCGATCACGATCATCCCAAAAGCCTTGAGCGACGAGGCAGGTGTCGTGGCGGTCGAATTGGATCGGCGCGACCGCGGCGGCACCCGGACGAAAAAAATCGATCAGACGCAGCCACCAACTGAAACGGTAAGTGTGCCTTCGCAAACGCTATTGGATGTGCTTGCCGGCGAAGGTGTCGACGCCGTAGATGCCTTGAAGATCGACGTCGAAGGTTTGGAAGACGTGATCCTCGCGCCATTTTTTCGCGATGCGCCGTCACGACTGTGGCCACGTTTCGTGATCATCGAGGATTCGCGCCTAAGCTGGAAAGTCGATTTAATGTCGGTCATGAGGGGATGCGGCTATGAGCTTGTCGCGCTGAGCCGGCACAAAAACCTGATGCTGCGGCTCAAGCCATGACGCTCGATATGCGGACGTTGCAACGGGTTGCCGACTGGCTCGCCGTGGCTGTCGTGGTATCGCTGCCATGGTCGACGTCGGCCAGCCTCATTCTGATCGTTCTGTGGCTTGTGGCCGTGCTGCCGACCTTGGCCGTTGCTGACATGCGCCGCGAGCTCCTGACCGCAGCGGGAGGCTTGCCGGTCTTGCTGTGGCTGCTCGCCGCCATCGGCATGCTATGGGCCGACGTGCCTTGGGCCGAGCGCATCGACGGCCTCGGCGGTTTCCATCGTCTCTTGGCCATCCCCTTGCTGCTGGTGCAATTCCGCCGCTCGCGATGCGGGCCTTGCGCCTGTTATGGCTTTCTCATTTCGGCGACTGTGATGTTGGCGCTGTCGTCGTTCTTCGCGCTGTTTCCGGCGTGGGCCTTGGCGCATATCCCAATCTTTGGCGCGCACGTCAAAGCGTATGGCGTGCCGGCGAAAGACTACATTTTGCAGAGCGGTAATTTCCTGATTTGCGCCTTCGGGCTCATCGGCGCGGCTTGCGAGCGCTGGCGCGAAGCCCGATGGTCAACCATAGTGGTGCTGCTCTGCCTTGCCGCCTGTTTCCTCGCCAATATCGCCTTCGTCGCAACGAGCCGCACCACCGTCGTGGTCGCGCCGTTGCTCGCCGTTGTGCTCGGCTACCGCTATTCCGGTGGGCGAGGTGCGGCTCTTGCAGGCATCGTCGCGGCCGCTCTTACCGCCGTGGCGTTGAACGCATCGCCTTATTTCAACATGCGCGTAATGCATTCGTTCACTGAGCTTCGCACTTATCAGAACTCGGACGCGGCCAATTCAACCGGGCTGCACATGGAGTACCTGAAGAAGTCGGCGGCAATCGTCGAGGCCGCGCCCTTCTTCGGCCACGGCACGGGGTCCATCGCCGAGCAGTTTCGCCTCGCGGCATCCGGTGATGCCGGTTCGGCTTCGGCCGTTGCCACGGTCAATCCGCACAACCAGATTTTTGCCGTGGCGATCGAGCTCGGCGTCGTCGGCGCCGCGGTGTTGCTGGCGATGTGGGCCGCGCATGGGCTGCTGTTTCGCGGCGCCGGACTGATGGCGTCGATCGGCGCCATCATCGTCGTGCAGAATTTCCTATCGTCGCTGGTCAATTCGCATTTGTTCGATTTTGGCCAGGGCTGGCTCTATGTATTCGGCGTCGGCATCGTCGGCGGCACCGTGCTGCGCGACGCCCAAGGACCGCCCGCTGTCCCGCCTGCCGCATCGCCGGTCGCGAAGCCATGACGCCGCTTGCCTTGCCGAGCAATCCCCGCGTGCTGGTGGTGGCGTTGCGCCGGCTCGGCGACGTTTTGCTGACGACGCCGCTCATTCGCAGCCTCAAGCGCGCGTTCCCGGCGGCCTCGATCGAGGCGCTGGTGTTCACCGGCACGGAAGGAATTTTGGCGGGCAATCCCGGATCTCTCCGGAGTCATCGCCATATCGCAGCGTCCGGGCGCCGGCGAAACTCTCGCCCTGCTGCGCCGGTTGGCGCGGCGTTACGACGTTGCACTTTCGACCCAGACCGGCGATCGGCCGACGATGTTGGCCTGGATCGCGGGCCGGCAAAGCGCCGGGCCTATCGAACCGAATGGATTGTCGGCGACGGTCAAGCGTCTGGCGCTGAGCCGCTCTTATGTCGTCGACCGTCAACAGCATCGCGTGCGCGACGTGCTCCGCCTTGCCGACCTGCTCGGCATTCCCACCGTGCCGGAAATCGTATGCCCGTCAGGGGGGGTGCGATCGAACCTGATCCCGGGGCAGCCATATGCCGTCGTCCACGCCGCGCCGATGTTCACTTACAAGCGCTGGACCATGGACGGCTGGCGGGCGCTCGCCACGGCGCTGCGCCAGCGCGGCCTCGCCGTCGTCACCAGCGGCGCCAAAAGCGACCGCGGCTATCTCGACGAAGTCTGGCGCGACTGCGACGTCACGCGGCTCGACGGCAGGCTGGACTGGCCGGAGCTTGCCGCCACCATCGCCGCCGCGCGGGCCTATGTCGGGCCGGACACCGCCGTCACCCATCTCGCCGCCGCCACCGGCACGCCGACGGTGGCGCTCTACGGGCCGACCGATCCCCGCCTCTGGGGCCCCTGGCCGGTGGGCGGCCTCGACCGGCCGTGGGCGGCCGCCGGCACCATCCAAGAGCGAGGCAATGTGTGGCTGGTGCAAAACCCCTTGCCCTGCCTGCCGTGCCAGCTCGAGGGCTGCGAACGCCGCCTCGACAGCTTCAGCCAGTGCCTCGACGAGCTCTCCGCCGCCCAGGTGATAACGGCGGTGGATCAAGCACTTGCGGTGCGCCGCGCGGCCTAGCGCGATCGCGCCGGGGTGGCGCCACAGGACAAAGCCCGGTATTGAAATGCCGGGATATTTAATCCCGCGGCACGGATTTAAGGATGCTCGGACTGCACATAAGCCCGCGCAGAACGCTTGTTATCGCCCATGACCTGGTCATGACGGCGGCGGCGGTCGTCGCGAGCTTCTACATCCGCTTCGAGACGACAGGCTTGATGGAGCGCGAAAAGCCGCTGCTCCTGTTCCTGCCTTGCTTCGTCGCCTATGCCGGGGTCGTTTATTACCTGTTCCATCTCTACGAGGCGAAATGGCGGTTCGCGTCGCTGCCGGATTTGATGAACATCCTGCGCGCCTCGACGGTTTTGGCCGTATCGCTCTTGGTGCTCGATTACGTGCTGGTTGCGCCCAACGTGCTCGGGCAGTTCTTCTTCGGCAAGATCACCATCGTCCTCTATTGGGTCCTGCAATTCGTCTTCCTCGGCGGACCGCGGCTTGCCTATCGTTATTTCCGCTACACGCGCACGCGGCATCACGCCCGCGCCGAGGCCGCCAATCCAGTCCTCGTGCTTGGCCGCGCTGCCGACGCCGAGGTGCTGCTGCGCGCCATCGAAAGCGGCGCGGTCAAGAAGATCTGGCCGGTCGGCGTGCTGTCGCAGTCGGCCGGCGATCAAGGCCAGTCGATCCGCGGCATTCCCGTTCTCGGTTATTTTTCGGCGCTCGATGCCGTCGTCAACGACTTTGCGCAACGCGATACCCCGATCTCGCGGGTGATCTTCACGCCGTCCGCATTCGAGCCGGACGCCAAGCCCGAAGCGACCTTGATGCACGCGCGCCGCCTCGGTCTTGCGGTCAGCCGGCTGCCTTCGCTCGATGACGCCGGCGAAATGCCGCGGCTGGCGCCGGTCAATGTCGAGGATTTGTTGCTGCGGCCGAGCGTGAAGATCGATTACGCGCGGCTGGAAACCTTCCTCAACGGCAAATCGGTCGTGGTGACCGGCGGCGGCGGCTCGATCGGCGCCGAGATTTGCGACCGCGTCATCGCCTTCGGCGCGTCGCGGCTGCTCATCATCGAGAATTCCGAGCCGGCGCTGCATGCGGTGCTGGAAGCCCTTGCCACCAAGCAGGCGCGGCCGGTGATCGACGGCCGCATTGCCGATGTCCGCGACCGCAGTCGCGTGTTCCGGCTGATGACGGACTTCAAGCCCGACATCGTGTTTCACGCCGCGGCGCTCAAGCACGTGCCGCTCTTGGAGGCGAACTGGGAGGAGGGGATCAAGACCAACGTGTTCGGCTCGGTCAATGTCGCCGACGCGGCCGCCGCGGCCGGTGCCGCGGCGATGGTGATGATCTCGACCGACAAGGCGATCGAGCCGGTCTCGGTGCTCGGCGCCACCAAGCGCTTTGCCGAAATGTATTGTCAGGCGCTCGACGCCGATTTCTCGCGCCGCGCCGAAGCCGACCGCCGCGCCATGCGGCTGATCGCGGTGCGGTTCGGCAACGTGCTCGCCTCCACCGGCTCGGTGGTGCCGAAGTTCAAGGCGCAGATCGATGCCGGCGGTCCGGTCACCGTCACCCATCCCGACATGGTGCGCTACTTCATGACTATTCGCGAGGCGTGCGATCTCGTCGTCACTGCGGCGAGCCACGCGCTCGGGCCCGATCGCTCCGACGTCTCGGTCTACGTGCTCAACATGGGCCAGCCGGTAAAGATCGTCGATCTTGCCGAGCGCATGATCCGGCTCGCCGGCCTCGAGCCCGGCCGCGACGTCGATATCGTGTTCACCGGTATGCGCCCGGGCGAGCGGATGCAGGAAATCCTGTTCGCGCGCGAAGAACCCATGGTGGATATCGGCTTCGTCGGCGTCGTCGCCGCGCGTCCGGTGCAGCCGCCGCTCGATGCCATGCGCGGCTGGCTTGCAATGCTCGAGCAAGGATTGGCGCGGGAGGAACGCGAGGCGATCTACCGCGTGCTGCGCGACGCCGTGCCCGACTTTCGCGGCGCCGCGGCCTGAACCATGGCGGTGAGGCCGCCGCGCGTATCGTGCGCCGGCCGCCAGCCCGCCGCGATCAGCTTGCCGGCATCGACCCGCAAATTGCCGCCGATGCTGTGCCATAGATCGGTGCGCCGGAATAAGCGCAGCGGCAGCTCGATATAATCCGGTGACATCGGCATGATGAACGCGCGGCGGCCTTGAGCCTGCCGCAGCGTTACAAAAACATCGGACAGCCGCGGCGGAATTCCCGGGATCGGCGACCACGATAGGTCTCGCCAATCGTGGCCGGCGTCGCCAGCACGAAGGCCAATGCCGAGATGAAATTGTCGATGCCGAGCAGCGAGCGGCGGTTGCCGAAATCCTTGACCGGAAGCGGCAAGCGCGTCGCGGCGGCGCGCGCGAGCAGCGCCAAATTTCCCTTCACGCCCGGGCCATAGAGCAGCGCCGGGCGCAGGATGGTGAACGGCACGCCGGAATCGCGCACGGCCTCCTCGGCCGCGAGCTTCGAGCGGCCGTAGATCTCGGTCGGCGTCGGCGGGTCGTGCTCGGTCAGGGCATGATCGGCGGCCGGCCCGCTTTGCGCGCGGATCGAGGAAATGAAGACAAAGTGCCCGATATGCGTTTGCGCCGCGGCCGCTGCCAGCCGCGCCGTCGCCAGCCGATTGACGCGATCGTATGCCGCGGCGTCGGCGCCCCGGGTATGGGCGATGCCGGCGAGATGAACGACTTGATCGATGTCTCGCAGCAGCGGCTGCCAGTCGAACGCTTCCGCCAAATCCGGGTGCTGCACCACTTCGACGCCGTCGGGGAACGACAGATGCGGCCGCCGCACTGCCGCGCGCACCGTGTGGCCGTCTCGCGCCAAGGCCGCGACTACGGCGCTGCCGATGAAACCGGATGCACCGGTGACCAGGACGCGACTCATGGCTGGCCCCGTTCGAACGCGGCGAGCAGCCAGGCAACGAGAAGCGCGCCAACCGTCAGCGCGGCGATCTCGCTCGGCCGGCCCGGCACGATCACGGATATGACCGCCAGAATGCCGAGGCAGACGTTCACGGCGAATACGCGCGCGACCACGGCCATGGTCGTAAAGCCCTTATCGGTGGCGCGCTGATAGAAATGCGTGCGGTGCCCCTCCCAGAACGGCTCACGCCGGATGAGGCGCCGGAACAAGGTGATCGTGGCATCGGCGAGATAATAGAGCGGCATCACGACAGCGGCGACCAGATGGCCGCCGCCGGCGACCAATAGCAGCAGCCAACCGAGTATGAGACCGATCGGAAGACTGCCGACGTCGCCAAGGAAAACTTTGGCCATCGGGCGATTGAAAAAAGCAAATCCGATCATGGCGCCGCCGAGCGCGAGCGCCAGCACCGTGCCGTAGGATGGCAGCGCGCCCGCTATTCCGAGCACCGTGAGGGTCGCCGTGAGCGGTATCACTTCCGCGACGGTCATCCAGTCGATGCCGTCCATGAAGTTGACCAGATTGACGAACCACAAGCCGCCGACCAGCAGCAGGAGCCGTTCGAGCCACCACGGCAATAGCGGCACGACACGGAGCTGATCGGGTAGCGTATAGATGATGCCCGCGACCACGACCGCCTGCAGGATCAAGCGCAGGCCGGCGGGAAGCGGCCGAATATCGTCGAACGCGCCGAGGCAAGTCATGATCAGCGCCGCAGCGACGACTTTCAGCAGGTTCAAGTCGGGCGAAGCCCCAAGCGAGAAAATTGCCAGCGCGACACCGGAGGCACCTATCGTCGCAGCGATGACGGCGATGCCGCCGCCCTGGGGCGTCGGCGTGCGATGCGACGAGCGGGCATTCGGCTTGGCGAGCGCATAGCGCTCGAGCCACGGGTAGAGTGCCACAATCAGCAACGCGCTCATCAACGCCGCGAAAATGACGATGACCGCGCCGCCCACGAGCCACCCATTGCCGCTGCCGTCGTTCATCGCGCGGACCTGTCGCCGACCATCGCACGCATCTAATACAGCGGCCCCGGATCGCCGACAGCCCCCGGCCTCATCACACCTGAACCCAGATCGAACTCGGAATAGGTTTGTGCGTCGCAGGCATCGGTCAACACCGCGTATCGCTCCTCGAGGAATTCCGAGCCCTTGAAAAACAGCGCATATGTACGCCGGTGACCGCGATCTTGAAAGCGAACACAGACCTGCCAGCTCCATCCCCTGTTGGCCAGAACCCATCGCGGCTCCGATATCTCGGCCGGGCCGGTCGGCGGAGACTTCGTGAATGCGCTTTTGAGATGTGCGGCAATCATGGTGCGGTAATCCGAATTCAAAGGCGCGGTCGCTGCGCCCTCTTGCGGCCCTGCCAAGCTGCTGCATCCTGCCAACAGGACGAGCGTCAGCGCGAGCGCCACGCGCAGCGGGGCGTGCTGCGGAGGCATCGCGGAGCGTCGTCGATACGTCATCGGCGCCATTGACCGCAGGTTAGGAAATCGTTCACACCGAAACCATAGAAGTTTAGTTGCTTGCGGACGGGCGCCAAATATTGGGTCCGACGCTGCCATCGGTGAGGCGGAACGCGCATATTTTTAGGACATCACAGTCCCGCCACGAAAGCAGCGCACGTCCAAATAGCCTGTACCGGTAGATCGAGGCCAAACCCTGCGGCTGGCATGATGGTCAAACGGCTCTCCGTGGCATTGATGGTGCTCGGTCTCGGCTTGTTGCTGGGATCGTGCGGCTCCGTTTCCGGCTTTGCGTCCGATCATTGGCCGCACTGGGCCGGCGGCTTGCCCGCGGGTGTGCCGCCGCGGCCGGGCGCACCAGGCTACGACGACTACGTTGCGCATCGGCAAGCCGAGACCGAACCGGCGAAGCCTGCTGCCGCCATCGCTACGACGAATATGCCGGCTGCTCCTGCTCCTGCGCCTGCTGCCGTCGAACCTCAGGGCGATGATGGCACGGCGGTCACGCGCGGCGGCCTGTACTAGCCGCCGCGCTCGGGCGGCGCGCAATCTCATGCCACGCCGGCGCGCAGCAGATCGTGGAAATGCACGATGCCGACCGGCCGGCCTTGTTCCACGACAACGAGCGCCGTGATCTTCGACGAATTGAGCAGTTGCAGGGCTTCGCTGACCAACTGATCGGGGCGAACGACCTTCGGCGATGCGGTCATGACCTCATCGACCGGCGCTTGCAGCAGGTCGGCGCGCATATGGCGCCTTAAATCGCCGTCGGTGATGACGCCGGCGAGCTTGCCGCTATCGTCGATGACGGCAACGCAGCCAAAACCCTTGGCGGACATTTCGACGATCGCTTCCGACATCGGCGCGCCGCGTTTGATGAGCGGCACGGCAGTTCCGGGATGCATGACGTTGCGGACGAATTTGAGCGCCGCGCCGAGCTGGCCGCCCGGATGAAACACGCCGAAGTCCATCGCGCTGAATCCCTTGCTTTCGAGGAGCGCAATCGCAAGGGCGTCGCCGAGCGCGAGCTGCATCAGCGAGGACGTCGTCGGCGCGAGATTATGCGGACAGGCTTCGCGCGTTGCCGGCAGCGCCAAGACGACGTCGGCGGATTTACCCAGCGTGCTGTCGGCGCTGACCGTGACGGCAATGAGCGGGATGCGGAAGCGGCGGGAATAATTGATCAGATCCTTCAGTTCCTCAGTCTCGCCCGACCAGGATAGCGCCAGCATCACGTCGTCGGAGGTGATCATGCCGAGGTCGCCGTGGCTGGCGTCGGCGGCGTGCACGAAGAATGCCGGCGTGCCGGTGGAGGCTAGCGTCGCGGCGATCTTTCTGCCGACATGACCGGACTTGCCCATACCGGTGACGATGACGCGGCCGCGCGCGTTGCGGATCGTTTCAACGGCGGCGACGAAGGGGGCGCCGAGCCCATCGCACATGGCGGCGGCCAGCGCGGCGACGCCGTCGCGCTCGGTGTCCAGCGTGCGCAGTGCCGAAGCGATGTGCGGGCTTGCTGCCGGCTGCATCGCGCCGGCGTCAGGTGCACTTGTTTTCGCACGCGTCGCCAATGAACCACTCCTGGTACACGAGCCTCATGTCCGGCGGATTATAGCAATAATTGCGCTTACTTGTTGCGCTTACGTGTTGCACTCACTTGGCCCAGGCCGCGAAGGCGTCGGCAAAGGCGCGGTCGCCGGGCGGGCCCTTTTCCACCGCCATGATGGCGCGGCCGCCATTGGTGTAGACGATGGGAACGTCGAACCACTCCTGATCCTTGAGCAACTGCATGTTGCGTTGCCGGTCGGCGTCGACCGCGGACAGGCCGATCAGGAAGAATCCATTGGTGACTTTGACCGCGAGCCCCGCAAGCGGTGTGCCGCGCGCCTCTTCGGCCTGCTTCATCAACACGCCGGGCACGTTGGCGATGCCGCCGCCCGGAAAATCAGCCGGCAGGTTGAACATGATCTCGATGGTATGGCTCGCCGGCAGCGCCTTGTCGGTGTTGCGGCGCAGCGACCAGGTTACGGTCATCCGCCGATCCGGGATTTCAATATCCGCGCGCACCGCGAGCTCCGGCGCCAGCCCCGCCCCGGGCGAGACAGTCTCGGTGCGCCAGATCGCCGAGCCGACAAAGCGTTTGCCCTTCGGATCGTTCGGATCTTCTTCGTAGAGCACGACCCGTTGCGCTACCGCCGGCGCCGCCTGACTGCCAGGCGCGCCGCTATTGGCCGCCTGTCCGGGCGTTTGCTCCTGGGGGACCCGACCGGGAAATTTTGGTTCGGACGGCGCCGGCGCCGACGTCGTCTGGGCCGGCTGTCGCGCCCCGAATTGCGCGACCATGCGTTTCATGTTCGGCAATTGCCAGAAGAAAATCGCCGCGACAATGCCGATGATGCACGCCACCACGGCGAGCTTGATGAGGCCGATATAGGAGCGTGGCGGCGGCGCGTGCTCGTACTCGTCTTCAGACTCCGGCGGGCGCGGCGAACGGGTCCGCGCCGATTGCGACGGAAACGGCCGCTCCTCGTCGAGCTCGAAGGATTGTTCGAGGCTTTGCGGGTGCCGCGCGTCGTCATCGTGCGCGCCGAAATCATCCAGATCGAGCTCAGGCTCGTAGGGAGCCGGCGGCGTATCGTCTTCGTGCGGCAAGCGGCGCGGCTGCGGCTCATAGGTGTCGCGGGTGTCGCGCGCGGACTGTGCGGCGCGGGCGCTGGCGGAGCCGAGATCGTCGACATCGTGTACGACGTCGCGGAAGCCCCTGAGCCCTTCCCGGCCGAGCGAAGGCGTGCGCGCGCTTAACAGCCGGCCGCGTGCCGTGGATGGTATAGGCCGTGGTGGCGGCGGCGGCGGGGGCGGCGGTTCGGCTTGCTCCGGCTCGTCGAAATCGTCCTGCAGCTGCGGCGGCTCGTCTTGTCGGGCCTCAAGGGGTTCCGGCTGCGGCGGTTCGGCAGCGGCGCGGCGCTGGCGGCTGCGGTGGGACCGCGGGAGGCGGTGGCGGCGGCGCCGGCATTGCGGCAGGAGCCGGACGACTTGGCGGCTTGAGCGGGCGGGGTTCGAAGCGCGGCTCGGTGCGCGCTTCCATGCGGGACTTGCGCGCGGCGTCCGCCTCCACCTTGCGGATCGCTTCTTCCAACGACAGGCGCTCGCGGGTGATCTCGGATTCGGAGAGTGCCGGTTCGACCGAGCGCAGCTGCGTGACCAGCGCCGAGCGCGCGCGTTCATAGAGCGCCCGGCGGGCTTCGCCGGTGCTTTTGCCGAGCCCCTCTATGGCTCGCGCTATGAGCGGTTGGTAGTCGGTCATGGGTTGAGCTTACGCTCGGCCTCCTTAAATTTCATCGCTCATGTTTCGAACGGGTTTTGCATCAGGATCGTGTCCTCGCGCTCGGGACTCGTCGACAACAACACCGCCGAGCAGCCTATCAGTTCCTCGATCCGGCGGACGTATTTGATGGCCTGGGCCGGCAATTGCGCCCACGAGCGCGCGCGGGCGGTCTTCTCCTGCCAGCCGGCGATGGTCTCGTAGATCGGCTCGACGCGCGCCTGGGCGTGCTCGCTCGCCGGCAGATAATCGATCTCCTTGCCGTCGAGCCGATAACCGACGCAGACCTTGATCTCCTCGAAGCCGTCGAGGATGTCGAGCTTGGTCAGAGCGAGGCCGCGGATGCCGCTGGTGCGTACGGTCTGGCGCACCAGCACGGCGTCGAACCAGCCGCAGCGCCGCGGCCGCCCGGTGACGACGCCGAACTCCTTGCCACGCTCGCCGAGCGTCTTGCCGACCTCGTTGAGCTGCTCGGTCGGAAACGGCCCGGCGCCGACGCGGGTGGTGTACGCCTTGCAGATGCCGAGCACATAGCCGATCGCGTTGGGCCCAAGCCCGGAGCCGATCGCGGCCTGCGCCGCCACCGTGTTCGACGATGTGACATACGGATAAGTGCCGTGGTCGATGTCGAGCAGCGCGCCTTGGGCGCCTTCGAACAAAATGCGTTTGCCCTCGCGGCGCCGGTCGTCGAGCAGGGACCACACCGTGTCCATATACGGCAGGACCTTGGGCGCCACCGCGGCCAATTCATCGTAGATGGCGCGCGGCGCGATCTCGCCCATGCCAAGCCCGCGCCGCAACGCATTGTGATGAGCAAGCAGCCGGTCGATCTTGCCGTTGAGCATCTGCAGATCGGCCAGATCCATCAGCCGAATGGCGCGCCGGCCGACCTTGTCTTCGTAGGCCGGGCCGATGCCGCGGCCGGTGGTGCCGATCGCGCCCTTGCCCGAGGCCTTCTCGCGCGCGACGTCGAGCTCCTGATGCAGCGGCAGGATCAGCGGCGTGTTCTCGGCGATGCGCAGATTCTCCGGCGTGACAGTGACGCCTTGTTTCTTCAGGGTGGCGATCTCGTTGAGCAGCGCATGCGGGTCGAGCACGACGCCGTTGCCGATGATCGAAAGCTTGCCCGGGCGCACCACGCCCGAGGGCAACAGCGACAGCTTGTAGGTGGTGCCGTTGATCACCAGCGTGTGGCCGGCATTATGGCCGCCCTGGAAACGGACGACGATGTCGGCCTGCTCGGAGAGCCAGTCGACGATCTTGCCTTTGCCTTCGTCGCCCCACTGGGAGCCGACCACGACAACATTCGCCATGAGGAACTGACCCCAACAGGCCGATGAAAACATCACATGAATCGGATACCGGCCGTAGCCGACTGTTTCGGATAAAGGATGAAACCGCGGGAAGCAAGGAAAAGCGGCTGCTGCCGGACCGCGTCGTTTCCGCCAAACGATTGTTTCCACAAGGAATTTGCCGTTAGCCTTGTCGCCTGGTTGCGGATTTGCCGTTCCGTTAGGGCGACAATGCGGCCTAACCGCGGGCAAATTGACGCAAAGCGCGGACGCGGCCAGGGCAGCCATGCCGCCCCCGCGCTGGTGCGGCGGTTTTGAAGTTTCTACAACGCTGGCCGCCGTTCGATCGCTGCGCGGTCGTTCCACGTCGACAAAAGGAATGCCGCCATGCCGGGCGCGCCCGCATCCACTTCCGCCCGCGTCGGCGGCTGGTTGTCCGACCAGCCTTATCTGCTGCTGTCGCTGACCTCGCTGTTCTGGGCCGGCAATACCGTGCTCGGCCGTTTCATTGTCGGCCACGTGCCGCCGGTGACGCTCGCCTTCATCCGCTGGGGCGGCGCGTTCTTGATTCTGCTGCCGTTTGCCGCCGGCCATCTGGCGCGCGACTGGCCGCTCATCCGCAAGCACGCCGGGATGATGACGCTGCTCGCGTTCACCGGCTTCTCCGCCTACAACACGATGGCCTATTACGGCCTGCAATACACCACCGCGATCAACGGCTTGCTGCTGCAATCGATCGGGCCGTTGTTCGTCGCGTTGTGGACTTTTGCGCTGTTCGGCGACCGCCTGACCTTGCGGCAAGCCGGCGGCATCTGCGTCTCGCTCACCGGCGTCATCGTCATCATCTGCCACGGCAGTCTCGCGATCCTGCTTCGGCATCGCGTTCAATCAGGGCGACGTCTGGTTCGTGATCGCGCTGGTGTTCTACGGCTTCTACATGGCCATGCTGCGCAAGCGACCCGCCATCCATCCATTGTCGTTCCTCGCCGTCGGAATGGGCGGCGGCGCGGTGTTTCTCATTCCACTCGTCGTCCTCGAAGTCATGAGCGGACAGACGATGGTGTTCGATGCCGAGAGTGTTCTCAGCTTCGCCTTCATCTGCATCTTCCCGTCGCTGCTCGGCTATCTGTTCCTCAACCGCGGCATCGAGCTCATCGGCGCCAATCGCGCCGCGCCGTTCATCCATCTCGTTCCGGTATTCGGATCGGTGCTGGCGATCGTGCTGTTGGGCGAGCGCTTCGAGCTCTACCACGCCGTCGGCTATGGGCTGGTGTTCACCGGGATTACGGTCGCGACCAAGAGGTGACGGCGTCAAAACCGCAGCGTCTTGACCTGCTGCACGTTGGGGATTTTCTGCACTTCGGCGAGCACGTTCGGCGGCACCGTGCCGTCGACTTCGACCAGCGCGATGGCGTCGCCGCCGGCGGAATCGCGGCCGAGATGGAAGGTCGCGATGTTGATGCCGGCGCCGGCGAGCAGCGTCGCGAAGCGGCCGACGAAGCCGGGCTTGTCCTGGTTGGTCACGTAGAGCATCGACGGGCCGAAGGCTGCGTCCATGCGGATGCCTTTGATGTTGATGATGCGCGGCTGGCCGTCGGCATAGACCGTGCCCGACACCGAACGGGTCTGCCGGTCGGTCGTCACGGTGACGGTGATCAGGCTCTCGTAATCGCCCTCGGCGTCGCGCCGCGTCTCTTCGACGACGATGCCGCGATCCTTGGCGACGATCGGCGCCGAGACGACGTTGACGTCTTGCAGCATCGGGCGCAGCAGGCCGGCGACCGCGGCCGAGGTCAGCGCCTTGGTGTTGAGCTGCGCCACGCCGCCCTCGTAGGAAATCTGCACGCGGGTGATGCCGCTCTCGGTGAGCTGGCCGGCGAACGAGCCGAGCTTTTCCGAAAGCGCCACGAAAGGCTTGAGTTTCGGCGCTTCCTCGGCGCTGATCGAGGGAAAGTTGACGGCGTTGGAGATCGCGCCGCGCAGCAGATAGTCCGCCATCTGCTCGGCGACCTGCAGCGCCACGTTCTCCTGCGCCTCCATGGTCGAGGCGCCGAGATGCGGCGTGCACACCACGTTCGGCAGGCCGAACAGGCAGCTCTGCGTCGCCGGCTCTTCGCGGAACACGTCGACTGCGGCGCCGGCGACATGGCCGGATTTGAGCGCCTCGCACAGCGCCGCCTCGTCAACGAGTTCGCCGCGCGCGCAGTTGATCAGCCGCATGCCCATTTTCGTCAGCTTAAGCGTCTCGGCGTTGATGATGTCGCGGGTCTTGTCGGTCAGCGGCGTGTGCAAGGTGATGAAATCGGCGCGCCGCCACAACTCGTCGAGCTCAACCTTTTCGACGCCGAGTTTAACCGCGCGCTCGGCTGACAGATACGGATCATAGGCGATCACCTTCATCTTCAGCCCGATCGCCCGGTCGGCGACGATCGAACCGACATTGCCGCAGCCGATGACGCCGAGCGTCTTTGAGAAAATTTCGACGCCGAGGAATTTGTTCTTTTCCCATTTGCCGGCGCGCGTCGACGCATCGGCTTCCGGGATTTGCCGGGCTAACGCCAGCATCAGCGTGATGGCATGCTCGGCCGTGGTGATCGAATTGCCGAACGGCGTATTCATCACGATGATGCCGCGTGCCGTCGCCGCCGGGATATCGACATTATCGACGCCGATGCCGGCGCGGCCGATCACTTTCAGGCTTTTGGCCTTCTCCAGCATCTTGGCCGTCACCTTGGTCGCGGAGCGGATCGCGAGACCATCGAAGCCGTTGATGGTCTCGGCGAGCTTGTCCTTGTCCTTGCCGAGATTGGGCTGGAATTCGACCTCGACGCCGCGATCCTTGAAAATCTGGACGGCGGCGGGCGACAACGCATCGGAGATCAGGACGCGGACGGTCATGGCGAAATTCCTTTGCGATCAGCGCAACCAGCGCAGCATGTGGGGATAGGGCTCGACGCCGGCCGTGGCGGCACGCCTGGGCTCGACGGCCATGCCGTAGAGCTGCAACAGCGGCACGCCGAAATAGTGGCCGGTGGTGAAATTCTCGATGATCGACGACGCGCCGCCCTTATAGCCGTTGTCGTGAAACACGACGGCAGGATCGAGCGCGAGATGGCGAAGCGCGGCATAGGACCAGGCGATGCTTGTCATCTCCTCGGCCGGGGTCGGCGACAGCTGCGGCGCGTTGCGTTCGGCGGGATCGGTGACGGCGAGATGACCGGCCTCATGCAGAATATCGCCAGCATGTGTCATGCGCGCCTCATCGACCAGGATCGCGCCATGGCGGATGTCGAGGCCGGGCAGGACCGTCTTTTCCGGCAGCGTGGCGGCGCGCACTTCGATGCCGATGCCGCGCACGAACGCCACCAGCCGCTCGGTGAGAGGATCGGCGAACATGTGAGCCGAAGACACGTAGTCCGAGACATGAGGCATGGCGATCAAGCCGCCTTCGCCAGCGCTTCCTTGGCCGCCGCATAGGCCCAGTCGAGCCACGGCGTCAGCGCCTCGACATCGGCGCGCTCGATGGTCGAGCCGCACCAGACGCGCAATCCCGGCGGCGCATCGCGATAGGCATCGATGTCGTAGGCGACGCCTTCCTTGTCGAGCGCGGCGGCGATGCCTTTGACGAACGCCGCCTGCGCGTCGGCGTTGAGCCGCGTTACGTCCGGATCGACCACTTTCAGGCAGACCGAGGTGTTGGAGCGCAACGCCGGATCGCGCGCCAGAAAGTCGATCCACGGCGTGCGCTCAACCCAATCGGCGATGACTTTGGCATTGGCGTCGGCGCGGGCGTGCAGCGCCAGCAATCCGCCGGCCGACTTCGCCCATTCGAGCGCGTCGAGATAATCTTCGACGCAGAGCATCGACGGCGTGTTGATGGTCTCGCCCTGAAAAATGCCTTCGTTGAGCTTGCCGCCCTTGGTGGTGCGGAAAATCTTCGGCACCGGCCACGGCGGCGTATAGCTTTCGAGCCGAGCCACCGCGCGCGGCGACAGGATCAGCATGCCATGGGCCGCCTCGCCGCCCAGCGCCTTCTGCCAGGAGAACGTGACCACATCGAGCTTGCCCCAATCCAGCGGCTGGGCGAAGGCGGCCGAAGTGGCGTCGCAGATGGTAAGCCCGGCCCGGTCGGCCGCGATCCAATCGGCGTTGGCCACGCGCACGCCCGAAGTCGTGCCGTTCCAGGTGAACACGATGTCGCTTCCCGGATCGGCTTTGGCGAGATCGGGGAGTTCGCCATACGGCGCCCGCAGCACCGTCACGTCCTTGAGCTTGAGCTCCTTGGCGACGTCGCTGACCCAGCCTTCGCCGAAGGATTCCCAGGTCAGCATCGTCACCGGCCGCGGGCCGAGCAGCGTCCACAGCGCCATCTCGACCGCACCGGTATCGGACGCCGGCACGATGCCGATGCGATAATCCGCAGGCACGCGCAGCACTTCGCGGGTCAGATCGATGGCGCGCTTGAGCTTGGCCTTGCCCGGCTTCGAGCGGTGGGAACGTCCCACGAAGGCGTCGGAGAGGGCTTGCGGGGTCCAGCCGGGGCGCTTGGCGCAGGGGCCGGACGAAAAGTGCGGCACGCGTGGCCGCACGGAGGGCTTTGCAATCGTCATGGTCTATCCTTCCAGATAGGCGCCCCTCGTTGGGGAGGGGTGTCCCGCCTCTGGAATTAGGGACTTGAGCTCCCGCCGTCAAGCGCGAGTTGCGGCCGCCGGCCGGCATCGCGGTGGGCCGACGTGGCGCTTGGCGCCGCTCGCGATCACGGCAACGGTAGTAAACGCAATGTCACGATCGCGAACAGCGCGATGGCCGCTGGCCGCGCGCAAACGATTCCGTAACCTGAAATGTGGCGCGCGCATTCAGCGTGGATTTACCTACTGCGCCAGCGACAATTTTAAGATCATTTGCGGTTAGCGCTTATTGAATCGCGTTCGTCGCGATCATTATCAAGAATTTGCGCGCGCGCGGCCGCGTCGTCTTAGTGCCGGAAAATGCGGCAGAATTTCCGGTACGGATTTCGGAAAAAATCCCGCGCAGATTTGTTGCTGCGCCGCAATTCTAAATATTTGGAACAGTTAAGGCGTGACGACGGCGGCTGACCGGCTAACCCCCCTTTAATGTCCGCGCTCGAAGATTGCCCGCAACAAGGGGAAAGGGCGTCTTATGCGTCGCGTCATATATGCACTGTTGGCGTTTGCGTTCGCGCCAAGCGCCTTCGCGGACGACTTAAGTTGGCTGACGGGTCCGCAAGCCACCAATGTGCCGGTCGTCAACGGCTGGGCCGGCATCTATATCGGCGGCCAGGTCAGCTACAGCAGCGCCGGCGGCGACTTCAGCAAGACCACGCAGGCGCCGCTCGCTTATCAGTTGCGCGAACTGACGCTGGAGAGCGAGCAGCAGCCGTCCAGTTGGCCGGTGCTCGGTCAGGCCAATCACAGCGCCGCGGGTTATGGCGGCTTCGTCGGCTACAACACCCAATTCGAAAGGCTCGTGCTGGGTGTCGAGGCCAATTACGACCAGGCCAACCTCTCGCTCATCGCGCCGAATTCGCCGATCTCGCGCCTGACGTCGGCCGGCGGCAACACTTACGCGGTGACCGTCACCGGCAGCGGCAGCGTAACGGATCTGAATTTCGGCACGCTGCGCGCGCGGGCCGGCTGGGCGCTGGGCAATTTCCTGCCCTACGGCTTTGCCGGCGTCGCGGTCGGGCACGCCAACGTCAATATTGCCGCCACTGTATTCGGGCAGGAGAACCCACAAAGTCAGCCCTGTACTCCTTCGGGTCCGGCGACGCCGGCGTGCGTGCCGTTCTCGTTTACCGGCACCGCCGGAAAGAACGGCGAATGGCTGGTCGGCTTCACCTTCGGCGGCGGCCTCGACGTCGCGCTCACGCGCAACGTCTTCCTGCGCGCCGAATACGAATATGTGCAGTTCGCGCCGATCGCGAATCTAGTCTTGGACGTCAATACCGTCCGCGGCGGTCTCGGTATCAAATTCTAGGCAGCTTGCTGGCGCTCGCGCGGCGCGCCGTCAGAACTTCACGCCGGCGCCGATCCGCACGCTCGAGGCGCTGAGCCTGATATTGTCCGGCGCGCCGAACTGAATGTATTGGAACTCGCCGCGCAGGAAGAGATTCTGCGTCAGCGCATAGTCGAGGCCCAAGCCGGCGACGTAGCCGAGGTACCACTTGCCGTTGACTTGATTGGACAGTGTCCAATCGCCGCCGATCGCCGCGGGCGGCGGCGGGTTCTGGGGGCGGATTTGAGCAGAAATAGGGCGTCACCCGCCGCAAAAGTTGACGTTGACCGACTTCATCGCGTTGATCTGCGAGATCGAAACGCCGCCAAAAGCGTAGGGCAAAAGGTTGCCGAACGCCCAGCCGAATCGGCCGCGCACGGTGCCGTAATCCGTCACCTTGGCGGAGGCCGAGGTATTCACGTTGTACGTCGTGTCGTACACGACGTTGTTGGCGGTCTGGAAATAGTCGTGGCTTTCCATGTCGTTGATGCTGGCGCTGAACGACGTCTTGCTAAAGGTCAGTTCGAAGCCGACGACAGCCGCCTCGAATTGGTAGTTGTAGCCGACGAACGCGCTGTAGCTCGGCGTCTCGGTGTTCAGCGAAGTAAGCCGCGGAAAGTTGCTCAGCGGGATCGCCGTCGAAGCCCGCACTCAATCCGGCGATGGTGGTGATCTCGGAGGCGCCGACGTTGCGGAAATCGGCGCCTTCGAACTCTTCGCCGATCAGTCCGCCGCCGTAAAACCCGCTCCAGCGCGTATAGGAGGCGTAGCCCACGGGTTGCGCGCCGCGCAGCACGTCGAAGTCTCCGGCGCGCGCGCCGGCCGGTGCAACAAGCACGACCAAAGCACAGATGACCCAACGCATCGGCCGCATTCTCCGTCCCGTCGGCGCGCCATGCGCGGCCAGACGTGGGCGATCATCAGGCATTAACCTTAATGGAGCGTTAGCTCAGACGGTCTGGGTCGGGCGGGACAAGCCGCCAGGCACCCCCCATCGGCTCTGGGTCATGGGGCCTGCTCAGGGTCTTTGGGGTGCCCCTAAAACGAAGACGGCGCGGTTGCCCGCGCCGTCTGTTGTTTTTTGATTTCGCCGTTTCGGCGCTGGGCATCAGCCCCGGCTCATCAGCGGCGGCGGAGCCATCATCGGGACCATATCGGGCTGCAGCATCCAGCGCAGGCCGATCCTGAAATCCCATGAGTTGGTGTTGTTCAGATTGTAGAAGGCGCCCGGGCACGTCGCGGTATTCTGGCAGGTCACTGTGGCCGTTTCCGGCGAGCCCAGATGCAGGTAGCGGGCGCTGAAATCGACCTTGAAGTTGTTGTTGACGTTGTAGGTGAGGCCGGCCTGGGCATTCCAGGCAAAATCCCAATTCGCCGCGTCCGCCGAGGTCAAGCCGAAGCCGACGGTGCCGGCGGAGTTGATGCCGAGATCCTGCACGCCGGTGATGCGATTATAGGCGCCGCCGAGGCCGGCGCCGATATAGGGCGTCAGGCACCACCAGGTGCCGAGATCGAGATAGGCGTTGGCCATGAACACGGCCGACGAGAAGTTGCCTTCGGTGACGTCGAAGCAGTTGCCGCCGCCGGCGCAGAATTCGGTGAAGCGGCCTGTGGCCTTGAACGCCGCCTTGGTGCGGTATTCAGCAGTAAAATCCGTCCGGAACCAGTTGTTCCACTCGTAGCCGATACCGCCGCCGAAGATCGCGGTGTCCTGGATGTTTTTTTGCACGATGGACCAGCTCGCCGGCCAGACGAAAGCGGAATTCGTCTGCGAGTGCGGGAAGTCGCCGAACGACTGGACGCCGATGCCGACGTCGCCGCGCAGATACCAGCCGCTGGCTACGACCGGCGCGGGTTGATACGCGATCTGCGGTGGCGGTTGATACATCTGGGGGGGAGGGAGATCGGCTGCGAGTGCGGCTGTGCTGAGCAAGCCGACCGCAGCAGCGCTAGCGAAGAATTTGACGCTGACCATGGCTTCGTCCTTTCCTCGGCCGAGCCACGGTTGCGGCGGCCCGCCGTCGTTGAACCGGGCCGAAGATGGCAGCAATTATTTAAGCGGGTCTTAACCTTAAGATTTAACCGTAATTGTTAATCCACCGCGGCGAGTGCGGTGCAATGCAATCCGGCTGAAATGGCAGAGTGGATCAGGCGCGAGCGCGCCAATTCGCCCGCCGCGATGGGCGGCGGCGAAACTCCGTTAAGACTTTATTAACGATTGCGGCGGCGCGAGCGAATGACGCCGCTCAGTCCTCGTCTTCCTCGAGCTCGCCGATATGGTGCTGGGCGTAGAGCTCAAGTCCGAGCTTGGCGACCAGGTCGAGCTGGGTCTCGAGGAAATCGATGTGCTCTTCCTCGTCATGCATCAGCTTCTCGAACTGGTCTCGCGTCACGTAATCCTTCACGCCGTGGCAATGGGTGGCGGCCTCCTGGTAGAGCAAGCGCGCCGATATTTCCGCGGCGAGGTCGCAATCGAGGACCTCCTTCACGTTCTGGCCGATACGCAGCGGATCGAGCACCTGCAGGTTGGGAAAGCCGTCGAGGAAGATGATGCGCTCGACCAGCTTGTCGGCGTGCTGCATCTCCTCGATCGATTCCTTGCGCCATTGCTTGGCAAGCGCCTTGTAGCCCCAATTGTCGAGCAGCCGATAATGCAGCCAGTATTGGTTGATCGCCGTCAGTTCGTGCCGTAGCGCCTTATTGAGGAAGTCGAGGACTCCCGGGTCGCCTTTCATGATCGTGCTCCTGAAATTGGGGGCGGCGCCGCACGATGTGTGGCTTGGGATTTAATTATAACAATCAAAAGCTGGTCCGCGATAGGCCGCGCCCGGTCTGTGGAACGCTTGAGCCGTCGCGATCGGCGTAGAGTTCAGGGCTGCTCCTGGGCAGCGGCGGCGTAGCGCCCCGCCGGCGCGGCAGAGGCCAGCGCCTCGTCCATGATGCGCCGGATGGTGCGGGCGCAGCGGCCGCATTGGGCGCTGCAACCCAGGCAGTGATAAACTTCGCCGGCCGTACGCGGACAACCTTCGCCGGCCGAAAGCGTGCCGCGCACGTCGTGGTCCGTGAACACGTTACAAGAACAGACGATCATGGCGGGACGGCCCGGCGACAATTGGTTCGATCTGCAACTAACTTTAGCGCAGCCAGTCTAGCGATGCAATGAAAAACCTTTGTTTATAGGCATTCTAAGCTTTGGCTGTGGACATGGCGCTTGGGTCATCGTCGGCAAAGCGGCAAGCCGGTCACGCCACGGCCGACTCCTCTTCGGCATCGTCATCCCGCCGGCGCCGGCGCGGCCGCAGCCGGCAAAGCCGCGACGGGATGTGGCACAAATCGTCGAGGAAGCCCGAAAAGCGCTGACCCCGCGCCAGCGCGCGATCGAGCGCCGCCATGGTACGGGCAAGCCCGGGATCGTCGTCGCGCACCCAGGTGCTCAGCACCGAACCGAACAAGAGCGCCAAGCCCTGCGCGCGTATCATGCCGCGCGGTCCCGCGGCGTTGATCTCGGCGGCGGTCAGCATCCATTGCTGCGAGCGCACGGCCAATCCATTGAGCGCCAGAGCGAGCGGCGGATTGCGGCGGGCAGACCGCAACAGCGAGCGCACCGCCTCGCGATGCGGCGCCAGCACTTCGAGCCGGCGCATCAGCACGTCGAACAGCCGCTCGCGCGGCGGTTCCTCGGCCATGTCGCTTAAATCCTCGGCGAGCACGGCGCGGTCGGTCGCCTTGATGTGAGCGGCGAAGATCGCGAGCGTCGAGGCGAATTCACCGCGCAATTGGCCGAGCGAGACGCCGGCCTCCTTGGCGATCGCGGCGAAGCCGATTTGCTCGATCGGTTTCTCCGCCAGCAGCGTCAGGAAGGCGGCGATGATTTTTTCGCGCTCGCTGCCCGCGCCAGCAGGCGCCGCGCTTTTCGGGGCGGAGGACGATCGTGCGGATTTGCGGGCGGGTTTGCGAGCCATACCGAACTCCTGTGCACCGAACTCTTGTGCGCCGAACTTTTGGGCAATGCCCCATGCGCGCGACTATTGGCTCAATGTAGGCCCGCGATGGGACGGTTCCAAGGCTGCGTCAGGGAGACGCTAGGCCTGCACCTTCAGCCGGCAAGCTCCCGCGACCGCTTGGTCGCGGCGGCAACCGCGCTGCGCATCAGCTGCGCCAGGCCGTCTTTGCCCATCAGCACTTCAAGCGCGGCTGCGGTCGTGCCTCCGGGCGACGTCACGTTATGCCGCAGCGCCGCGGCGTCGAGCTCCGAGCGGTGCAACAACTCGCCTGAACCGGCGACGGTTTCACGCGCGAGCTTCTCGGCAAGGGACGGCGGCAGGCCGGCGGCGACGCCGGCCTCGGCCAGCGCTTCGGCCAAGAGAAAAACATAGGCGGGTCCCGATCCCGAGACGGCGGTGACGGCGTCCATCAGCGTCTCGTCGTCGGTCCACTCGACGGTGCCTGTCGCGCAGAGCAGGCGATGAGCAAGCTCGCGCTGCGCCGGATTGACGTCGCGCGGCACCGCAACCGTGATGCCGCGGCCGATCGCAGCCGGGGTGTTGGGCATGGCGCGCACCAGCGCGCACGGTGTGTTCAGCGCGCCGGCGATGAATTGCAGCGTGCGCCCGGCCATGATCGAGACGACGACGGTCGAAGCGCCGATCAGTGGCTTGAGCTGTGGGATCGCTTCCGCCGCGGTTTGCGGCTTCACCGCAACGACGACGGCGGCGACATCGCGGAACGCGCGCAGCGCCGGATTGAGCCGCAAGCCGCGGCTTACGAGCGTAGAGATTTGCGGCGACGGTTGCGGCTCGAGAACGGCGATGTGCTTTGGGTCGAGGCCGAACCGCAGCCAGCCTTCGAGCAGCGCACTGCCCATCTTGCCGGCGCCGACCAGGACGAGGCGGCCGGAGAAATCGCGCAAATCCGGCGTCGCGCTCGTCACGCCTCGCCCGAGGTCTCGAACATGGCGGACTCCATCGCCTCGCGCGCCGACTTGCCGGCCCAGACCACGAACTGGAACGCCGGAAAGTAGCGCTCGCAGGCATCGAGCGCGCAGCCGAGCGAGGCCTCGCATTGGCGGCCGGAGGCTGGCACGCCGCCGGCGAGCAGGAGTGCATGGCGGAACATCACCATGCCGTTCTGCATCCAGACGTCGAAATGGCCGATCCACAATTGCTCGTTGATCATGGCAACGAGCTGTTGCACTTCGGGAAGCCGCAGCTCCGGCACTCTGATTTCGAAAGCGCAGGCCAGATGCAGCGCCTCGATCTCGCTCATCCAGGTGAAGGAAACCTGGTAGTTGGTCCACTTGCCGGTGACGACCAGCGCAATCTCGTCCTCGCCCGATCGCTCGAACGGCCAGTTGTTGCCGGACGCCATGCGCTCGACGACCTCAAGAGGATTGTTGCCTTGCTCGCGTGCGATCTCGATGATGGACATGCCTTCTCCACGGTGCCGCATGTGAGTGGAAATGCGCACGCCACTAGGACTTCGCCCAATACCGGCTGCAATTTGACGCAGGGAAGACTTTTACGCGTCGGTTGACCGAAAGCCGCGAATCAGCCCGCACGCCGACTATAATCGGCCTGATTCCGCTCACCAAATTCGACGCAAGGGCCTCCACCGCCGCCGCTGCCCGCACTCATGAAGTGATTTGGCCTTGGCGCACAATGGCACTGCGGAATCCGTCCACAGCGACCCGGCTGCGACAAGTTGACTCGGGGGATGACGAGGGCGGAAAGCCGGTTCAGTCGAACAGGCTTGAGACCGATTCTTCGGCAGCAGTCCGGTTGATGGCTTCGCCGATCAGCGTCGCAATCGGGAGCACGCGAATATTTTTGGACTCGGTGACGGCTTGGGTCGGCTGGATCGAATCCGTGATCACCAATTCCTTGAGATTGGATTTGCCGACGCGGGCGACCGCGCCGCCGGAGAGCACGCCGTGAGTGATGTAGCCGTAGACTTCGGTCGCGCCTTTTTCCAGCAACGCGTCGGCGGCGTTCACCAGCGTGCCGCCTGAAGTCGACAATATCATCGACCAGGATGCAGATGCCGCCGTCGACCTCGCCGATGACGTTGGCCACTTCGGATTCGCCCGGCCGCTCGCGCCGTTTGTCGACGATGGCGAGCGGCGTGTTGATGCGCTTGGCAAGCCCGCGCGCGCGCACCACGCCGCCGACGTCGGGCGAGACCACGATCACTTTGCTCAGATCGAAGCGCTGGCGGATGTCGCGCATCATGACCGGCGCGGCGAACAGATTGTCGGTCGGGATGTCGAAGAAGCCCTGGATCTGGCCGGCGTGCAGGTCGAGCGTCATCACGCGATCGGCGCCGGCGCGGGTGATGAGATTGGCGACGAGCTTGGCCGAGATCGGCGTGCGCGGCCCGACTTTGCGATCCTGCCGCGCATAGCCGAAATAGGGGATCACCGCGGTGATGCGCCGCGCCGACGCGCGCCGCAGCGCGTCGATGATGATCAGCAGTTCCATCATATGGTCGTTGGCCGGATACGACGTCGACTGCAGGATGAAAACGTCGGCGCCGCGCACGTTTTCCTGGATCTCGACGAAGACTTCCATGTCGGCGAAGCGCCGCACGATCGCCTTGGTCAGCGCCGTGCCGAGGTAACCGCCGATGGCTTCGGCAAGCGCAGGATTGGAATTGCCGGCGACGAGCTTGATAGCCCCGTTGTTGCCCGCCATTCCCTCTTCTCCTGCGCGCCCGGCAGAGACTTTCGCCGACCTGATACAAGCCGCCTGCCGGGCTGGCAACATGAATCAGGGCCTTGTCCCCGCAGGTTTTTTCGCCGTGGGCGCAACAGGTTTGGCGGGGCACGCCGGTGCCGCTTTAGCCGGTTAAAGCGATCGCATTCACGTGGCGGCCGTAATCGGCTTCGGCGCGGTGGGTGGTGCGGCGGAAGCTGAAAAACCGCTCCGCATCGGCATAGGTGCAAAGCCCGACATCCTCGACGTGGCGGACGCCCGCCCGGGTCAGCCGCGCGCCGATATAGCCGGCAAGGTCGAACATGGCATGGCCGTCGCGCGAAGCCGGCGCGAAGAAGCGGCGGCTGGCGGGGTCTTCTGCGTCGAAGCGGGCAATGAGATCGGGGCCGACCTCGTAATTGGGTTGCCGGATCATCGGTCCGATCACGGCGCGGATGTGGCCGCGCTCGGCGCCGAGCCGCTCCATGGCATCGACCGCGGCCTCGACGACGCCCGAGAGCGCGCCGCGCCAGCCGGCATGGGCGGCGCCGATGACGCGGGCGTTTGGCTCGGCGAACAGGACCGGCCCGCAATCGGCGGTGCTGATGCCGATCGCGAGCGCCCGCATGCGCGTGACGATGGCGTCGGCGCGGGGCCGAGCCTCGGGCAGCCATGGCGTTTCCGCGACCACCACCTGCGGCGAGTGAATCTGATAGCAGGTCAAGAAGCGGCTCGGCTCGACCCCGACCGCGGCCGCCATACGGGCGCGGTTTTCCGCGACATGGGCGCGGTCGTCGTTCGATCCGACGCCGCCATTGAGGCTGGCATAGAGGCCGCCGGAAACGCCGCCCTGGCGCGTGAAGAAGCCGTGGCGGATGCCGTCGAGCGCCAGCGTTCGAGCCTCGATCATCATGGCGGCGTCTCGAATCCGGGCAGGGGCCCCAGTTTTGGGTCGGCGATGGCGAGCGCCTTGAATAACTCTCCCATGCCCTGCGCGCCAGTTTCGGTCAGGCGCGACCGCCGCGAGCTCGATCTCCAGCGCCTTGTCGCGCGAGGCGTTGGCCTTGAGCGCGGCTGCGCGTTGGTCGATGCCGAGCCGCAGCAGCAGGTCGCGCTGCAGAATGGGTCCGTGAATGCGGCCGCCGATGCTTTCCGCGCTTTGCGCCAGCGCCTCGAAATCGACATGCGCGGTGAGATCGGCCTCGCCCGGCGTACGCAGCGGGTCGGTATAAGCGTGCCCGGCGACCGCCTGCAAAGTATCGCCCAGGCCGTATTTGACGTGGCCGTAGTCGAGGATCAGCGCCGCGCCATCGCTGCGCACGCGCCGGCCAAGCTCGAGCGCGATCCGGTCGGGGCGCCATTCGAAGATCGAGCCTTCGGGCGACTGCCGCAAGCCGCGCGGTAGGCTGGTCTCGAAGTGAAGCAGCGTCTCGCGCGCCAAGCCGAAGCACAGATTGCCGTCGGCGCCGATGTCGACGACGCGCTCGTGCCAGCCGTCGGCTTGCTTGACCGCTTGATGAACGGGCAGCGCATCGATGAACTCGTTGGCGATGATGAGGCTCGGGCCGGCGGGGACGTCGTCGAGCGTCGCGTGCCAAAGCGCCGGCACGTCGAGACCTTCCAAGCGCTGCTGCTGCAGCTTTTGCAGCGCCGGGCTGATCTCGACCAGATGCAGCACGATCGCCTCGCGGAAACTCTTCACCACGCGCGCCGCCCGCAGCGCGTCGAGGAGCAATGTTCCGCGCCCGGGCCCAAGCTCGATGAGGCGGACGTTTTCCGGCGCGCCCATCTGCCGCCAGACCGCGGCCAGCCATAGTCCGATCAACTCGCCGAACATTTGGCTGATCTCCGGCGCGGTGATGAAATCGCCGTCGCTGCCGAGCGGATCGCGGCTGACGTAGTAGCCGTGCTGGGGGTGCGTCAGGCACAAGCGCATATAGTCGGCAACGGGCATCGGCCCGGCAACGGCGATGCGCCGGCGGATTTCGCTCTCTAGCGCCGTTGCCTCAGCCATCTTTTGGTTTTGGTTCGCAAGACTTCGGTTCACACGTCAGCGCGTAAGTGAGAATGGCGATGCCGCCCAGCATCAGCGGAATGCACAGCAGCATGCCCATGGTCAGACCGCCCCAGAGGAAGCCGAGCTGGACGTCGGGCTCGCGGAACAATTCGCTAGTGACGCGCGCCACGCCGTAGCCGAGCGCAAAACTTCCGGCGACGACGCCGGGACGCTTTAAGGCACCGAAGCGCACCATGAGGCCGAGCACGACGAAGAGGACGACGCCTTCCAGCGTCGCTTCATAGAGCTGGCTTGGATGGCGCGGGATCGGACCGCCATTGGGAAAGATCATCGCCCACGGCACGTCGGTCGGCCGTCCCCACAATTCGCCATTGATGAAATTGGCGATGCGGCCGAGGAACAGCCCGATCGGACAGACTGCGGCGATGACGTCGCCGAGCGACAGCATCGGGATGCCGCGCTTGAGCGCGAAGGCGACGATGGCGACGATGCAGCCAGCGACGCCGCCGTGAAACGACATGCCGCCGTTCCACAATTGGAAGATCTGCAGCGGATGCTCGATGAAATGCGGAAGATTGTAGAACAGCACGTAGCCGGTGCGGCCGCCGAGGATGATACCGAGCGTAATCCAAATGACGAAATCGTCGAAGTCGATCACCGTCAGCGGCGCCGGCCCGCCCCATAAACGCTCCGACGCGATGATGGCGCGCGCATAAAACCAGCCGGCGATAATGCCGACGATGTAGGCCAGCGCATACCAGCGCACTGCCAGCGGCCCGATCGAGATCAAGATCGGATTGATCGCGGGAAACGGCAGAACGGGCAAGACCGCGGGCATCACCACGAGCATCAGATGGCTTTCATGAACGGCTAGCTAGCTCGACCCATTGCGACGCACCTCTTGCGAGCGCGCCGCACCATCGCCATTGTCTGCGGGTATATCAAGCGGGACTCCCGGAGTTCGGAGGCAGCCATGGTCCAGACCACAAACCGGTTCTTCGATGAGGTCGCGCGGTTGATGAACGACGCGGCCGGTGCCGCTCAAGGTATGCGGCGCGAGGTCGAGACGCTATTCCGCAACCAGGCGGAGCGCATCCTGCGCGATCTTGACGTGGTCAAGCGCGAGGATTTCGAGGCAGTCAAGGATATGGCCCGCCTGGCGCGCGAGGAAAACGAGGCACTCAAGACCCGCGTCGCGGCGCTGGAGGCGGCGCTCGGCAAGACCGGTGCTGCCGGCGCCACGTCCTCGGCTCAGGCAACGGGCGGCGTCATCTCCGGCGGCGGGTAATCCGGGCACGTTGCGGCCCAAGCTTCGTCACGCCATCATTCCTTGTTTTTCAAAGCCTGCGCCGCTATAAGCGCGGCGTCCGCGGCCGCTACAGCACCCCTGGAGGCTCGCCGCGGAATTCCACCTATAAGACAGAGCTTTAGACGAGGATATCATCATGGCGACCGTCAATCTGATCAAGGCGACGGCGCGTTCGCGGGCAGGCAAGGGGGCCGCCCGGGCAGAACGTCGTGCCGGCCGCGTTCCCGGAATCATCTATGGCGACGGCAAGCCGCCGCTGCCGATCTCGCTCGACTATGCCGATCTGCACCACCGCATCTATGCCGGGCGTTTTCTCACCACCATTCATGACGTCGAGATCGACGGCGTGAAGCACCGCGTCATTCCCCGCGACTTCCAGCTCGACGCGGTGCGCGACCTGCCGCTGCATGTGGACTTCATGCGGCTCGGCGAGGGCGCCACGATCCGCGTCAACATTCCGATCCATGTCAGGAATGCCGAGCAGTCGCCCGGCGTGAAACGCGGCGGCACGGTCAGCATCGTCACCCACACCATCGAGGTGCGCTGTCGCGCCGACGCCATTCCGACCGGCATCGATGTCGACGTCAGCGAGCTCGAGATCAACTATTCCAAGCATTTGAGCGACATCACCTTGCCGGAAGGCGTGCGCGTCGTCGCCGGCCGCGACATCACCCTGGTCACGGTGGTGCCGCCGTCAGGCTATGCGGAAGAAATTAAGGCCGCCGCCGAAGCAGCCGCAGCCGCAGCCGCCGCCGCCGCTGCCGCCGCAGCTGCAGGCACGCCGGCCGAAGGCGCGCCGGGCGCTGCCCCAGGTGCTGCTCCGGGTGCCGCTCCTGGCGCGGCACCGGCTGCCGCCGCGCCCGAGAAGAAGTGAGGTTTGCTGCCGCGGGACGACACCGATGCTGCTCCTGGTCGGACTCGGAAATCCGGGAGAGAAATACGCCGGCAACCGCCACAACATCGGCTTCATGGTTGTCCAGGAAATTGCCAAGCGCCACGGCATCGGGCCGTGGCGCCGGCGTTTCCAGGGTGTCGCCTGCGAAGGGCCGATCAGTGGCGAGCGCGCGCTGTTGCTGCTGCCCGGGACTTTCATGAATGAATCGGGGCGCGCAGTCGCCGAGGCGGCGCACTTCTACAAGCTTCCGCTGGACCAGATCACGGTGTTCCACGACGAGATCGACCTGCGGCCCGCCAAGGTCCGGGTCAAAATCGGCGGCGGCATTGCCGGCCACAACGGGTTGCGCTCGATCTCCGAGCACATCGGCAACGACTATCGCCGCGTGCGCATCGGCGTCGGTCATCCCGGCGACAAGGACATGGTCCAGCATTACGTGCTGAGCGATTTCGCCAAAAGCGAGCGCGGCTGGGTCGAGGCGCTGATCGGCATCCTCGCCGACAATGCCGAACTGGTCGCGCGCGGCGAGGACGCGAGCTTTCAGAACAAGGTTCATCTCGCCATGGTGGCGAAGGGTTTTGGCGATGAGACGAACCAAGACTTAAACGGCAAACGCGACGAAGCGTAAATCGCCGTCCAACAGGTGAAGATAATTCATGGGCTTCAAATGCGGCATCGTCGGCCTGCCGAATGTCGGCAAGTCGACGCTCTTCAATGCGCTGACCGAAACCGCGGCGGCGCAGGCGGCGAATTATCCGTTCTGCACCATCGAGCCGAATGTCGGCGAGGTCGCGGTGCCGGATAAGCGTCTCGATACGCTGGCGGCGCTCGCCAAGTCGGCGATCATCGTGCCGACACGGCTCGCTTTCGTCGACATCGCCGGCCTGGTGCGCGGCGCCTCGAAAGGCGAGGGGCTCGGCAATCAGTTCCTGGGCAATATCCGCGAGGTCGACGCCATCGTCCATGTGGTGCGCTGTTTCGAGGACACCGACGTGACCCATGTCGAGGGCCGCATCGATCCGGTCGCCGATATCGAAACGGTGGAGACCGAGTTGATGCTCGCCGATCTCGACAGTCTGGAACGGCGGGTCGACGGGCTGTCCAAGAAAGCCAAAGGCGGCGACAAGGAATCGAAAGAGGCGCTCGATCTGATCAACCGCGCGCTCGCGCTGTTGCGCGACGGCAAGCCGGCGCGGTTCACCGAGCGCAAGGCCGAAGAGGAGAAAGCCTTCCACATGCTCGGGCTGTTGACGTCGCTGCCGGTGCTCTACGTCTGCAACGTCGAGGAAGCGTCGGCGGCAAACGGCAATGCCTATTCACGCAAGGTCGAGGAGCGGGCAAAGCTGGAAGGCGCCGCCGCGATCGTCATCTCCGCCAAGATCGAATCGGAGATCGCGGTGCTGTCGCGCGACGAGCGCACGGAATATCTCGCCGCCGTCGGCCTCAGCGAGGCCGGCCTCGATCGTCTCATTCGCGCGGGCTACGGGCTGCTCGATCTGGTGACGTTTTTCACGGCGGGGCCGAAAGAGGCGCGCGCCTGGACGGTGACGCGCGGCACCAAGGCGCCGCAGGGCGCGGGCGTCATTCATAGCGATTTCGAGCATGGCTTCATCCGCGCCGAGACCATTGCCTATGACGATTACGTCGCCTGCGGCGGCGAAGCCGGTGCGCGCGACGCCGGCAAGATGCGGCTCGAAGGCAAGGACTACGTCGTGCTCGACGGCGACGTCATGCACTTCCGCTTCGCGACTTGATTACTGATTCCGAAGCCCCGTTCCCTGATTCCTGATCGCGCCGAGATGCTCATTGATGCGGAACACGATGAGCACGAATTCTGCGGCGATGCGCGAGAGGATGACGCCGACGAAGGCACCGAGCAGACTGGTGATCAGAAGAATTAGCCCGATGAACGGATTGAACGCCATGGTTTGCAGGGACGAGACCGCGCCGGCGATCCCCAGCAGCACGGAAATGACGACCGCGAGCCAGTAAAACACCTTGATCACGGTGGGCGTCACGAACCGTTCCCACTGGAAAAGGTCGCCGAGGCCGAACATGATTTCTCCTCTTGAAACGAAATCGTGATTCCCAAGCCGCAAGACTGCACTCGGCGATTGCGGCGGTCAATCGACGGCCGGGCCGCAATTGACGCCTCCGCGATCGACGCCTAGGGACTTGCAACAGCAATCTTGCAGGCCCCAATGCGCGCTTTTCACTGGGAGAATTTTGCGGCGCTGACAAGGCAGTTCTCGCCCGACCAGCGGCGGGCCGCCTCGGTCGCCGCGGTGACCCACGCCCTGCACGACGGCTACACCGACCTGATCTACATCATGCTGCCGTTGTGGCAGGCGGAATTCGGCCTCGATTATGCGGCGCTCGGCCTGCTGCGCGGCGTGTTTGTCGGCGCCATGGCGAGCCTGCAGATTCCCGCGGGCTTCGCGTCGGAAAAGCTCGGCGCTGCGTTGGTGCTGGGGCTCGGCACCGCGCTCGCCGGTCTCGGCTATTGCCTGGCCGGCGCGAGCTCCGGCTTCGCCATGCTGCTCGGCGCGTTGTTCATCGGCGGGCTCGGCGCCAGCACCCAGCATCCGATCGCCTCCGCATTGGTCGCCCGCGCCTTTGCCGGGCCGCGCTCGCTCACGGCGCTCGGCACCTACAATTTCGCCGGCGATATCGGCAAGATGACGCTGCCGGCCACGCTGTCGCTGATGCTGCTGGCGCTTGCCTGGCGCCCGGCGCTTGCCATCCTCGGCTGTCTCGGTTTCGTCCTGGCTGCGGTGATCTTCGTCGTCACGCCACGCTACGAGCGCGAAGACATCGCCGCATCGAAGGTCGAAACCAAATTCGCAATCGACCAACCGCGGCGGCCGTTTGCATTTCCGCTGTTGCTCATGATCGGCATTATCGACAGCGCCACGCGCATGGGCTTTCTGTTGTTTCTGCCGTTCGTTCTCACACAAAAAGGCGCCAGCCTGCAGACCATCGGCTTGGCGATGACGCTGGTCTTTGCCGGCGGCGCCGCGGGCAAGCTCGCCTGCGCTTTCATCGGCGCCCGCATCGGCGCCATCGGCACCGTTTGGCTGACCGAAGGTTTGACCGCGGTTGGAATCCTGGCGCTGATCCCGCTGCCGCTTCCCGCCGCGCTGGTGTTGTTGCCGCTGATCGGCGTCGCGCTCAACGGCACGTCGTCGGTGCTCTACGGTTCGGTACCGAGCCTGGTGGCGCCGCAATGGCGGACGCGCGCGCTGAGCATTTTTTATACCGGCACTATCGGATCGGGCGCGATCGCGCCCATGCTTTACGGCGTCGTCGGCGATGCCTTCGGCGTCTGGAAGGCGTTGGCGTTGGTCGCCGTCATGGTGCTGCTCACGCTGCCGCTTGCAGCGCTGCTGCGGCCGGCATTGCCGCGCGGATATGGTTCCGGGATGGCGTGAGCGCGGCAATTTTGCGCTCGCGGAACAATCGCAGCGAATCCGCGCGGTCCAGCGTTCAATAGGAACGCAAGCGGCAAACGCGCGTTGAGTTGCGTGCTCGGCTCGCAAGCCCGGGCTCCCCTATATGGAGCAGGTCATGAGAAACACCATCTCCGCGTTGACGGCGCTCGGTCTTGCCGTCGCCGCTGGACCGACTTTAGCCAATGCGCAGACGGTCATTTCCGACCAACCGGTCGAGACCGTGATTACCCAACAGCCGGTGCAGACGGTCCGGACCACTGAGACCGTGCGCACTGCGCGGCCTGGCGCGCGGCCGGTCATACGCAAACGGGTCGTCACCACGACGCGGCAGACCGTGGTCAGCCAACGCACCGTCGCTCCGCCACCGCTCTACGATGTCGTGCCGCCGGCGCCAGTGGTGACCAGAAACTATGCGCCGCCGCTCTATGACGTCGTCGCGCCGGCTCCGACCGTGGACGATACCTACGTCAATGCGATGCCGCCTGCCGGCGCGGCGATTCCGGTCTATCGCTATGTTTACGAGCCCGACCGCATCCTGGTGATCGATCCGGCAACCAACATCGCGATCCAGGCGATCCCGCGCTAGGCGAAGACACGTGGAAATTCTGAACGGACGAACGCGCGCCGCGGGTAACCGGGCGCGCGTGTCTGCAATAAGCGCGTGTCTGCAATCAGAATGGAAGAGGGCCGCTGTCGCAACAGTGACGCGCGGGAAGGATGCTATTCAGGCTCGTTCTTGGCGCCTTCCGTGACCGCCTTGGGCAGCACGTCGAGATAAGGCCCCATGAAGAACGCTTCCCCCGTGCCTCGGCCAAAGTAGCGATCGTAGGCGTCGATCATGGCGCGCACGGGGGTGACGCAGGACGGCATCGACGCGACGATAAGGTCGCCGAGCTTGGCTGTCGGCTCGGTGCCATAACGCGGATCGGCGACGACGGCGCGCACGATACATTCGGTTGCCGAACGGACCAGCGGTGCCGTGGCCGCCATCTTCTGCTGCGCCGTGAGCGTCGGCGGTCCGATCGACGCGTCGACCGGGCCGGTGGCTACCGCGACGGTCAGCACCGTGCCGAAAAGCGACGTCAGAATCATGCGATTCCCCCAAGCCCCGGCGCCCAGCCATAGCGGTGCGAATCGGCGCCGGTCAATGGTTTTTCCGGGACAGCCGCCGCGGCCCGGCTACTGCGGCGCAGCGGGCGTGCTATAATTACGCGGCGGTAGTACGGAGCACGACAATGATCCTCCCCAAAATCTTGGCGCTGGGCGCGCAACTCATGATACCGGTCGTCGACAGCGTGCCGACCCTCAATGTGGAGCAGGTCTGCACCGGCATCGCCCAGCAAGGTGGCGTCACGTTCCACAACTCTGCGATCGCTCAGGAGAAGAAGGATTGCCTCGACAGCGAGCAGGGCATCCGCGACGAACTGGTCAAGCAGTGGTCGAGCTTCAATGGCTCCGACAAGGTCCACTGCACGAATGAATCGAGGATGGGCGGCGAGTCGAGCTACACCGAGCTGCTGACCTGCCTGGAAATGGCCCGCGATGTGCGGAGCATGCGCGCCGCCGAGCCGCAGGATGCGCTCGGCACCCCACTCGGCCCGCCGCCGAAGCACTGACAGGGATCAGTCAGCAGCAATCAGGGATCGGAAACGAGCAGTCAATCATCTGATCCTGATTGCTGATCCTCGATACTGACATTTGAATCCTAATAACCGATCAGAATTTCGGTCACCTTCGGTTTCAGCTCGCGCATCGCCGGGTCGGAGGAGCTGTATTCCTTGTCCGCCGTCAACTCCTTTACCGCGTCGGGAGAGGCTTTGGGATCGGGTTGCAAGCTGACGCCGGATTTGCAGTCGCCCGGGATCTTCGACAAGGTGCCGCCATCCCAATCGCTGACGGTTGCCGTATTATCCTTGTCAAAACCTTTTAGCTTGAACGGCTTGTGATTGATCTTTTCCAGCTCGGCGAGCGTCAGCCCGAGCTTTAGCCCGTCCGGTGCGCTCCAGGTCGATTGTTTGTTGATCAAGATAAGATAGGTGCCGCTGCGGCTTGCCGGATTGGCCCACCAGATTTCGAGGCGGTGTTTCGGGTCCTTCGGGAACAGAATCGAGGCGCCGACCTTGGTGTTGCCGACGTCGACGTCTTCAAAAGTGACGTTGCGCGAATCGAACACCATGGCGAGCTTGAGATTGCTCGAATCCTTCGAGAACGGACCGCTGCACGCCACGATGCGGGATGCCGCAATCGCGGCATTTGATCTTGCCGCGGCGGCCGCCGGCGCCCCGGCAGTTGCGGTGTGCTTGGCCGGGGCGTGACCGGGCGCACCGCCCGGTGTCGCTACCGCGCCGGGCATCGGCTGCGCCATCTGCGACGGCGAGAGCTGGTCTTCGGCGTTGAGATTGGAATTCGGCGCCTGTTGGCGCTGTTGTGCCGACAATGAGCTGGCAAGCATCATGACGAAACCGGCGACCAGCGCCGTGCCGATCCGATATCTACTCATTTGCGACTCCCTCAATAACCCCCTCCCACCATAGCACGGCCGCCGCCGATCGCCGCCGCATATATTGTCACTCGCTTGCCAAGAAATCGGGCGACGACTTTCCACGACCCGGCATTGTTGGAGTCGATCATCGAAGCATTGCTATGTTTATTTTTAGATTGAATTGCCGATTTCGCGGCTGCGGTCGCCGCGAAGCGCAGCTTCTACAATATGAAGCGCCCTGCCGCGATAGCGCGTCGGAGCAACTTCAGAAGTAATCCAGTTGCTTCAACGCGGCAGCTTTCGCTCGTGCCGCCGTGCGCTGCTAGCGGAGGGTGGTGGAGCCAGGCGGGATCGAACCGCCGACCTCCTGCATGCCATGCAGGCGCTCTCCCAGCTGAGCTATGGCCCCATTAGGGATTAGGGATCAGGTATCAGCGGTCAGTAATCAGAAAGTGAGAGCCCTGCGGCCGGCACGGGACTTCTGAATACTGATTACTGAATCCTGATTAGCCTTCCTCCTCGTTCTCGATGTCGCCGCCGATGATGTCGGTGACATCGGCGTCCTCTTCTTCCTGTTCCTCGATGAACGCGGCATCGTCGAGGGTCTCGTCCAACTCGACTTCTTCCTCGGCCTCTGCCTCGGTACCATCGGCCGGTTTCTTCGCGCCCGAAGCCTCGGCGTCGGCCTCTTCGAGCGAGACGAACTCGGCATCCTGTGCTTCCGGCACGGCCACTTCCTCGGCCACGGCCGCCGGTCGCGCCGCTGCGGCCGCGGCGGCCGCCGCCGCTGCCGCGTCCGGCCGGCCGCGCGTGACCACCGGCGCAATCTCGTACACCACACCGCATTTCGGGCAGTGAATCGGGTCTTTGTTGAGGTCGTAGAACTTGGCGCTGCAACTGGCGCAGAGCCGTTTAGTGCCGAGCTCGGGTTTGGCCACGATCCTGATCCTTGGCGATTTGGGAGCTTCACTTGGCTAGTCGTGGCGCCCCTGTCAATAGAGTATCGGCAGCGATTAGGTCCGATTTATTCACGAAAAACCGCGGAATGACGGGCAATGTCGCGCCGTGCTAGAGGACGGGTGCTGGATTTATTCCCCATGATCGCCAAACCCGCTCCACTCACCGCCCGCCGCCACGGCCCCCTGGCCGGCCGGGCGCGCGTGCCTGGCGACAAATCGATTTCGATTCGCGCCCTGATCCTCGGCGCGCTGGCGGTGGGCGAGACCCGGATCGGCGGACTGCTCGAAGGCGAGGACGTCATCAATACGGCGCAGACACTCCGCGCGCTGGGCGCCCATGTCGAGCGGACCGGCGAGCGGCAATGGCTCCTGCGCGGCGTCGGCGTCGGCGGCTTCGCCGAGCCGGCCAAGGCGCTCGACTTCGGCAATTCGGGAACCGGCTGCAGGCTGATGCTCGGCGCGGTCGCCGGCTGTCCGGTGACGGCGACGTTCGACGGCGATGCTTCGCTGCGCAAGCGGCCGATGCGCCGCGTGCTGGATCCCTTGGAACGTATCGGCGCGCGCACGCTCGCGTCGACCGACGGCCGGCTGCCGCTGACGCTCGCCGGCGCGCGCGACCCGATCCCGATTGTGTTCCGGCCGCCGGTGCCGTCGGCGCAGTTGAAATCGGCGGCGCTGCTCGCCGGCCTTGCCGCGCCGGGCGAGACCGTCGTGATCGAAGCCGAGGCGACGCGCGATCATACCGAGAAGATGCTGACCCATTTCGGCGCCGCAGGTACGGGTCGAGCCGGAAGGGGACAACGGCCGCCGCATCACGCTGACCGGCCAACCGGAACTCGTGCCGCAGCCGATCGTGGTTCCCGCCGATCCATCCTCGGCGGCATTCCCGATGATCGCCGCCCTGATCACGCGCGGCTCCGACGTGATCCTCGACGGCGTGATGATGAACCCGCTGCGCACCGGCCTGATCACGACGCTCGCCGAGATGGGCGCCTCGATCGAAGAGCTCGATAGGCGCAAGGAGGGCGGCGAGGATGTCGCCGATCTGCGCGTCCGCTGCCGGCGCGCTGCGCGGCGTCGAAGTGCCGGCGGAGCGCGCGCCGTCCATGATCGATGAATATCCGGTGCTCGCGGTGGCCGCCGCCTTCGCCGAAGGCACCACGGTGATGCGCGGGCTCAAGGAGCTGCGGGTCAAGGAGTCCGACCGCCTCGCCGCCACGGCCGCGCTGCTGCGCGCCAACGGCGTCGCCGTCGATATCGAAGGCGACGATCTTATCGTGCACGGCAAAGGCCACGCCGCCGGCGGCGGCGTCGTCACCACCCATATGGATCACCGCATCGCCATGGCGGCGATGGTATTGGGGCTCGCCAGCGACAAGCCGGTGCAGATCGACGACGGCACGTTCATTGCCACGAGCTTTCCCGGCTTCGTCGAACTGATGCGCGGGCTTGGGGCGGATTTGTCATGATCATCGCCATCGACGGACCGGCGGCCTCGGGCAAGGGCACGATCGCGCGATACCTCGCGCAGGTCTACGGGTTGCATCATCTCGATACCGGGCTGCTCTACCGGGCCGTGGGCAAGGCGATGCTCGATTCCGGCTATCCGCTCGACGACACCGCGCGCGCCATCGACGCGGCGGTGGCGCTCGATCCGAAGAAATTCGACGACAATGCCCTGAAATTGCAGGTCATCACCGAGGCGGCGTCGGTGGTCGCGGCGATCCCGCAGGTGCGCCAGGCGCTGATGAGCTATCAGCGCCAATTTGCCATGAAAGCCGCCCGGCGCCGTGCTCGACGGCCGCGATATCGGCACCGTCATCGCCCCCGGCGCCGACGTAAAGCTGTTCGTCATCGCCAGCCCGGAAGTGCGCGCCGCCCGCCGCGTGCTGGAGCTGCGGGCGCGGGGCGAAGAGGCGGACGAGAAGGAGGTTTTGGCCGACCTGCTGCGCCGCGACGAGCGCGATTCCCGGCGCACCGCCGCCCCCCTGAAGGCGGCGCCGGACGCGCACTTGCTCGACACCACTCATTTGGGTATAGACGCGGCGTTCCGGGCCGCTGTTGCCATCATCGAGGCCGCTCGAACGGGCCGAAAGCGCGGTTGACGCGCTTTCGTCATTGGAGGTTAGCCCGTTTGCCGCTTCGTCTAAGTGACCTGGATAAAGCTTCGTCCCGATCGTCTGGCTGAAGACCCCAACCGCCGGCCCTGCCGGTGGCTGCCGCGCGTTCGGGACCAATTCAATCCACGGGGTCCGGAGTAATTATGGCTCAAGCTGCTGTCGCCGCGCCGTCGCGCGAAGATTTTGCCTCGCTGCTCGAAGAATCGTTCAGCGACGGTCACCTGCAGGAAGGCTCCGTCGTCAAAGGGACGGTGGTCGGGATCGAAAAGGACCTCGCCGTCATCGACGTGGGCTTGAAGACCGAGGGCCGCGTTGCGCTGAAGGAATTCGCCGGGCCCGGCCGCAACAACGAGATCAAGATCGGCGATATCGTCGAGGTTTATCTCGAGCGCATCGAAAACGCCCTTGGCGAGGCCGTGCTGTCGCGCGACAAGGCGCGCCGCGAGGAAAGCTGGGGCAAGCTCGAGAAGGCGTTCCAGAACAACGAAAAGGTCCAGGGCGTCATCTTCAATCAGGTCAAGGGCGGCTTCACCGTCGATCTCGACGGCGCCGTGGCCTTCCTGCCGCGCTCGCAGGTCGATATCCGGCCGATCCGCGACGTGTCGCCGCTGATGAACAACCAGCAGCCGTTCCAGATCCTGAAAATGGATCGCCGCCGCGGCAACATCGTCGTGTCGCGCCGCACCGTGCTGGAAGAGACCCGCGCCGAGCAGCGCCAGGAGCTGGTGCAGAACCTCGAAGAGGGCCAGGTCATCGACGGCGTGGTCAAGAACATCACCGACTACGGCGCCTTCGTCGACCTCGGCGGCATCGACGGCCTGCTTGCACGTCACCGACATCGCCTGGCGGCGCGTCAATCATCCGTCCGAGGTGCTCAATATCGGCCAGCAGGTGAAGGTCAAGATCATCAAGATCAACCACGAGACCCACCGCATCTCGCTCGGCATGAAGCAGCTGCTCGACGATCCGTGGCAGGGTATCGAGGCCAAATATCCGGTCGCCGCGCGTTTCAAGGGCCGCGTCACCAACATCACCGACTACGGCGCCTTCGTCGAGCTCGAGCCCGGCATCGAAGGTCTGATCCACGTCTCGGAAATGTCGTGGACCAAGAAGAACGTGCATCCCGGCAAGATCGTCTCGACGTCTCAGGAAGTTGAGGTGCAAGTCCTCGAAGTCGATCCGGTCAAGCGCCGCATTTCGCTCGGTCTCAAGCAGACCATGCGTAACCCTTGGGAAGTGTTCCTGGAGAAATATCCGGCCGGCACGGAGGTCGAGGGCGAGGTCAAGAACAAGACCGAGTTCGGCCTGTTCCTCGGCCTCGACGGCGACGTCGACGGCATGGTGCATCTCTCCGACCTCGACTGGAAACGGCCGGGCGAGCAGGTCATCGAGGAGTACAAGAAGGGCGACAAGGTCAAGGCGCAAGTGCTCGACGTCGACGTCGAGAAGGAGCGCATCTCGCTCGGCATCAAGCAGCTGACCGGCGGCGGCGCCGGCGCGGCTGCCGCGACCGAAGCCGGCGCTGCCGGCGAGCTCAAGAAGGGTGTCGTCGTTACGTGCGAAGTCATGGACGTGAAGGAGGGCGGCATCGACGTGAAGATCGTCGGCACCGAGTACTCCTCCTTCATCAAGCGCTCGGAATTGGCGCGCGACCGCTCCGAGCAGCGTCCGGACCGCTTCGCCGCCGGCCAGAAGGTCGATGCCCGCGTCATCCAGTTCGATCGCCGCACTCACAAAGTGCAGGTCTCGATCAAGGCGCTGGAAGTCGCCGAGGAGAAGGAGGCGATCGCGCAATACGGCTCCTCGGATTCCGGCGCGACGCTGGGCGACATCCTCGGCACCGCGCTCAAGCGCAAGGGCGAGGAGAGCGAGAAGGGCGACGACGACGCCGACGCCGAAGAATAACCATTCCCTCTCCCCGTAAACGGGGAGAGGGAGACAATAAGGAGCCCGGCCATGTCGCTTGATGCCGACCTGATCGTCGACCGCCGCCGTATGCGCAGGAAGCTCACGTTTTGGCGCGTCATTGCCATCGGCGTGATCGTGCTCGCCGTTGCCGGCGTGGCGGCGCTGGGCAGCAACCGCGCGGGCTTCACCGGCGTGCGCCCCTACATCGCCCGCGTCACCATCGAGGGCTTGATCCGCGGCGATCGTGACCGGGTGCAGGCGATCGACCGGCTCACTCGCTCGTCGCTGGCGCGCGCCGTGATCGTCCATGTCGACAGCCCCGGCGGCACCACCGCCGGCTCCGAGCAGCTTTACGACTCGCTGTCGCGGCTGCGCGACAAGAAACCGGTCGTCATCGTCGTCGATAGCCTTGCCGCTTCCGGCGCCTACATCACCGCGCTCGCCGGCGACCACATCGTGGCGCAGCAGACCTCGCTGGTCGGCTCGATCGGCGTGCTGTTCCAGTATCCGAACTTTGCCGAGCTGCTCGACAAGATCGGCGTCAAGGTCGAGGGGGTGAAATCGAGCCCGCTGAAGGCCGCGCCGAACGGTTTTGAGCCGACCAGCCCGGAAGCCACGGCCGCGCTGGAATCGATCATCAAGGATTCCTACGCTTGGTTCAAAAACCTCGTGCAAGATCGCCGTCACCTGAGCGACAGCGAGCTGCAAACGGTGTCGGACGGCCGCGTTTTCACCGGCCATCAGGCGATCGGGCTGAAGCTTATCGACGAACTCGGCGACGAGCGGACCGCGCTGGCCTGGCTCGCCAAGGAAAAGCACGTCGACGCCAAGCTGCCGGTGCGCGACTATGAGCTGCACGGCCGGTTCACCGATCTGCCGTTCCTGCACGCTTCCGTCGTGGCTCTGCTCGACGCCACCGGGCTGTCGATGCTGGCGCGTCGGCTCGACGACTGGGGCATGGTTGCCGAGGTAGAGCGGTTCAATCTTGACGGTCTGCTTGGCCCTTTGGCACCCTGCGACGGCGAATTGACCGAGGTCACGTTCGCGGGCGAACCAAGGCGGGCGAATATGATCAAGTCGGAACTGGTTCAGCATATCTCCACGCAAAATCCGCACCTCTACCAGCGCGACGTGGAGAACATCGTCAACGCCATTCTCAACGAGATCATCGCGGCGATGGCGCGCGGCGACAGGGTCGAGCTGCGTGGCTTCGGCGCGTTCTCGGTGAAGCAGCGCCCAGCGCGCACCGGCCGCAATCCGCGCACCGGCGCCCACGTCGCCGTCGACCAGAAATGCGTGCCGTTCTTCAAGACCGGCAAGGAAATGCGCGAACGGCTCAATCGCTCGAGCGCAGGTTGACCCGCGAACCGCGATCGGCCGGCAGCGTGCTCCGCAAGATCGTTGCGGCCGTCATCCTCATACCGCTCGCCATCGTCATCGTCGCCTTTGCGGTGGCCAACCGTCAGATCGTGACGGTGTCGCTCGACCCGTTCAGCTCAGAGCATCCGGCGACCTCGCTCAACTTGCCGCTGTTCGTTCTGGTCATCGGGTTGCTCATCGTCGGCGTAGTGATTGGCGGTGCGGCGTCGTGGCTGCGGCACGGCCATTGGCGGCGTACTGCGCGGCGCTTCGAACGGGACATCGGCGAGCTGCGCAGTGAGCTCGCTTCGCTCCGCCACACCCCGAGCGGCAACGCGAGCGTCCCGGAGACCGCCAAGCCGCCGGAACGACTTCAACTGCGGGCGCCGGTCCAATAGGACGCCGACGTCCCGAGCAAGACAAAGCCCGCGCAGGGATGTAGAAGGGCGCCAATCAAGGACAGGCGACCTCAGGCAGGCATGTCGGTCATCGTCAAAATCTGCGGCCTTTCCACACCGGAGGCCCTCGATGTCGCGCTCGATGCGGGCGCCGACATGGTGGGCTTCGTGTTCTTTGCGCCGTCGCCGCGGCACCTGACATTCGAGCGGGCGCACGCGCTCGGCCTCGCGGGTGCTGGAGCGCGCGCAAAAAGTCGCGCTGACTGTCGACGCCGACGATGCGCTGCTCGACGCCGTGGTCGAGGCGTTGCAACCGGACATGCTGCAATTGCACGGCACCGAATCCCCGGCGCGAGTCGAGGCGGTTCGGCGCATGTTCGGCTTGCCGGTGATGAAGGCGCTGCCGATCGCCACGAAAAGCGATCTCGACGGCGTCGCCCGTTATGCCGACATTGCCGATCGCCTGCTGTTCGACGCACGTGCGCCGCGCGAGGCGACGCGGCCGGGCGGGCTCGGCAGGCCGTTCGACTGGCATCTTCTGGAAAATCTCGATCCCGGCGTGCCGTTCATGCTGTCGGGCGGCCTCGATGCCGCAAACGTCGGCGAGGCGCTGCGCATCACGCGCGCGCCCGGGGTCGACGTCTCCTCGGGCGTCGAGCGCGCGCCGGGCGAAAAAGATCCCGACAAGATTCGCGCCTTTGTGCGCGCGGCTCGCGTCGCCGCCGCAGTCCGTCACGAGTCCCGCATGACCGTTCAGCGGCCCAACTCCTTCCGCAGCGGGCCCGACGAGCACGGGCATTTCGGCATTTATGGCGGCCGGTTCGTCGCCGAGACGCTGATGCCGCTCATTCTGGAGCTGGAGCAGGCCTACGCGGCAGGCCAAGGCCGATCCGGCTTTCCAGAAAGAAATGGACGGCTATCTGACCCACTATGTCGGCCGGCCGTCGCCGCTCTATTTCGCTGAGCGTCTCACCGAGTATTGCGGCGGCGCCAAGATTTATCTCAAGCGCGAGGAGCTCAATCACACCGGCGCGCACAAGGTGAACAATGTGCTCGGCCAGATTCTTTTGGCGCGGCGCATGGGCAAGAAACGCATCATCGCCGAGACCGGCGCCGGCATGCACGGCGTGGCGACGGCAACGCTGTGCGCGCGCTTCGGCCTGGAATGCATCGTCTATATGGGTTCCGTCGACGTCGAGCGGCAGAAGGCGAACGTGTTTCGCATGCACATGCTCGGCGCCAAGGTGGTGCCGGTAGAGTCCGGCGCCAAGACGCTCAAGGACGCCATGAACGAGGCGCTGCGCGACTGGGTCTCTAATGTCGGCTCGACGTTCTACTGCATCGGCACCATCGCCGGCCCGCATCCCTATCCGATGATGGTGCGCGACTTCCAATCGATCATCGGCCGCGAGACGCGCGAGCAGATGCAACAGGCCGAAGGCCGGCTGCCGGATTCGCTGATCGCCTGCATCGGCGGCGGCTCCAACGCCATGGGCCTGTTCCATCCGTTCCTCGACGATGCCGGGATCGAAATTTTCGGCGTCGAGGCGGCCGGCCACGGCCTCGACACCGGCATGCACGCCGCCTCCATCGCCGGCGGGCGGCCGGGCGTGCTGCACGGCAATCGCACTTATCTGCTCATGAACGAGGACGGCCAGATCAACGAGGCGCATTCGATCTCGGCGGGCCTCGATTATCCGGGCATCGGGCCGGAGCACGCCTGGCTCGCCGACATGGGCCGCATCACGTTCCTGTCGGCGACCGACGACGAGGCGCTCAACGCGTTCCAGCTTTTGTCCAAGCTCGAAGGCATCATCCCGGCGCTCGAACCGGCGCACGCCATCGCCAGGGTGCTCGATCTGGCGCCGAAAAAGCCGAAGGATCACCTCATGGTGGTCAATCTCTCCGGCCGCGGCGACAAGGATCTCGATTCGGTGGCGCGGCATCTGGGAAATAAAGCGCGATGACCGAACGGATGGATCGGCGCTTTGCTGCGCTCAAGAAGGACGGCCGCGCCGCGCTCGTCACTTTCACCATGGCGGGCGATCCTGACGAAGCCACGTCGCTCGCGATCATCAAGGCGCTGCCCAAGGCCGGCGCCGACGTGATCGAGCTCGGCATGCCGTTCACCGATCCGATGGCCGACGGGCCGGCGATCCAGGCCGCGGGCCTGCGCGCGCTTCATGCAGGCGCCAACATGAAGAAGACGCTTCGCCTTGTGCGCGAATTCCGCGCCGGCGATGACGCGACGCCAATCGTGCTGATGGGCTACTACAATCCGATCTACGTCTACGGCGTGGACAAATTTCTCGCCGATGCCAAGGCCGCCGGCGTCGATGGGCTGATCGTCGTCGATCTGCCGCCGGAAGAGGACGCCGAATTGTGCCTGCCGGCGCTGAAGGCCGGCATCAATTTCATCCGCCTCGCCACGCCGACCACCGACGACAAGCGGCTGCCGACCGTGCTCACCAATACGTCGGGCTTCGTCTATTACGTTTCGATCGCCGGCATTACCGGCTCCGCCGCGCCGGATCCGGCTGCGGTTTCCTCAGCGATTGCGCGCATCAAGCGGCATACAAAACTTCCGGTCTGCGTCGGCTTCGGCGTGCGCACGGCAGACCAGGCCCGCGCCATCGCGGAGAACGCCGACGGCGTCGTGGTCGGCTCGGCGCTGGTCGACGCGGTGCGCAAGAGTCTTGGACCAGGCGACAAGCCGACGGCTGCGACGGTGTCGGTAGTCACTAACCTCGTTCGCGAGCTTGCCGAAGGCGTGCGCTCCAGCCGTGCCTAGTGGCCGGCTTGCCCCCAATAATCGTCGGCGTTGAATTCCAGGTTCCCGATCCACACATATCCCTTCCGTAGCTGGAGGGAATGCATCATGGCCCGCGACGTGGCCCGCGATTGGATGTGGTCGGAAGCCTGCGAGATGTTGGCGCGGGCCGAGCGCATGCACCGGGAGCTGTTTCGGCCTGCCGGGACCGAGGCGCGCCTGCCGGCCTGGGAGCCGCCGGTCGACATTTTGGAAACCGAATTCGAGGTCTTGGCGCTGGTGGCGTTGCCCGGCGTCGATGCGGACAACGCGCAAGCCGTGATCGAAGACGGCGATCTCGTGGTCACGGGAACGCGCGTCCTGCCCGTGGAACTGCGCACGGCCATCATCCATCGGCTCGAATTGCCGCAAGGGCGGTTCTACCGGCGGCTGCGGCTGCCGCCCGGCCGCTACGGCGCGGTGCGCCGCGCCGCCGCCGCCGGTTGTTTGGTGATTACTTTGCAGAAAGTGGGGACTGCTCGTGGCTGAAGTTGAAGTGTTTGCAAAGGACGGATCAGGCGGCGGCGCCTTGCCGCCATTGCCGGCTGACGCGCTGATCATCGTGCCGGTGCGCAACACCGTGCTGTTTCCCGGCCTCGTGCTGCCGATCACTTTGGGCCGCCCGAAGTCGATCGCGGCTGCGCAGCAGGCGGTGCGCGAGCAACGCCAGGTCGGCATCCTGTTGCAGCGCTCAGCCGACGTCGACGATCCGACCGCAATCGACATGCATCGCATGGGCACGATCGCCAATATCGTGCGTTACCTCACCGCGCCCGACGGCACCAACCACCTGGTCTGCCAGGGCGAGCAGCGGTTCCAGATCGAAGAATATTTGTCGGGCTGGCCGTTCCTGGTGGCGCGCGTCGTGCAGATTGCCGAGCCGAGCGTGCGAACGCCGGAGATCGAAGCGCGCTTTGTCGATCTCAAGGCAAAGACGATCGAAGCTATCCAATTGCTGCCCCAGGTGCCGGCGGACCTGCTGGCCGCCGTGCAGTCGATCGAGGCGCCGCCGGCGCTGGCCGACCTGGCGATCGCCTATATGGACGTGAAGCCGGAAGAAAAGCAGGAGATCCTTGAGACCGTCGACATCGCGGTGCGCATGGAGAAGGTCTCGCGGCTGCTCGCCCATCGTATCGAGGTGTTGCGGCTGTCGCAGGAGATCGGCCGCCAAACCAAGGTCGCGCTCGACGAGCGGCAGCGCGAGGCGCTGCTGCGCGAGCAGATGGCGGCGATCCAGCGCCAGCTCGGCGAAGGCGAGGAGGGCAAGGCCGCGGAAATGGCCGAGCTCGACGCCGCGATCGCCAAGGCCGGCATGCCGAAAGAGATCGAGGACCAGGCGCGCAAGGAATTGCGCCGGCTGCAACGCATGCCCGAAGCAGCCGGCGAATACGGCATGGTGCGCACCTATCTGGATTGGCTGATCGAGCTGCCGTGGGCCTTGCCCGAGGAAAAGCCGATCGATATCGCGCAGGCGCGAAAAATCCTCGACGAGGACCACTACGGCCTCGACAAGATCAAGCGTCGCATCATCGAATATCTCGCCGTGCGCAAACTTGCCCCACAGGGCAAGGCGCCGATCCTGTGCTTCGTCGGTCCGCCCGGCGTCGGCAAGACCTCGCTCGGCCAGTCGATCGCGCGCGCCATGGACCGCAAGTTCGTGCGCGTCAGCCTCGGCGGCGTGCACGACGAGGCGGAGATCCGCGGCCATCGCCGCACCTATATCGGCGCGCTGCCCGGCAACATCATCCAGGCCATCCGCAAGGCCGGCTCGCGCAACTGCGTCATGATGCTCGATGAGATCGACAAGCTCGGCGCCGGCATTCACGGCGATCCCGGCGCGGCGCTGCTCGAAGTGCTCGATCCGGAGCAGAACAATACGTTCCGCGACAATTATCTCGGCGTGCCGTTCGACCTGAGCCGCGTGGTCTTCATCACCACGGCGAACATGCTCGACACGGTGCCCGGTCCGCTGCGCGACCGCATGGAGATCATCAGCCTCTCCGGCTACACCGCCGACGAGAAGCTCGAGATCGCCCATCGCTATCTGCTGCGCCGCCAGCTCGAGGCGAACGGGCTCAAGCCGGGCCAGGTCGAGATCGGCGACGACGTGCTGCGCGACATCATCCAGGGCTATACCCGCGAAGCCGGGCGTGCGCGGCCTGGAGCGCCAGATCGGTCAGGTGCTGCGTCACGCCGCGGTGCGGATTGCCGAAGGGCAAAGCGGCCCGATCCGCATCGCGCGCGAGGATCTGGTGGCGATTCTCGGCGCGCCAAGGTTCGAAAACGAAGTGGCGATGCGCATCAGCGTGCCCGGCGTGGCCACCGGCCTCGCCTGGACGCCGGTCGGCGGCGATATCCTGTTCATCGAAGCCACCCGCATTCCCGGCTCCGGCCGGCTGATCCTCACCGGCCAGCTCGGCGACGTGATGAAGGAAAGCGCGCAGGCCGCGCTCTCCATCGTCAAGAACCGCGCCGGCGCGCTCGGCATCGATGCCAGCCGCTTCGAGAAGAGCGACATCCACGTCCACGTGCCGGCGGGCGCGATCCCGAAGGATGGGCCGAGCGCGGGCGTCGCCATGTTCATGGCGCTGGTGTCCTTGATGACCGAGCGCACCATTCGCAGCGATACCGCGATGACGGGCGAGATCAGCCTGCGCGGCCTGGTGCTGCCGGTCGGCGGCATCAAGGAGAAGGTCGTCGCCGCGCACTCCGCCGGCATCAAGCGCGTCATGCTGCCGGCGCGCAACCGCCGCGACTACGACGACATTCCCGAGATCGCGCGCCGCGAGATGGAGTTCGTCTGGCTCGAAAGAGTCGAGGAAGCGGTGGCGGCGGCGCTGGAGCCGAAGGCGGCGGAAAAGTCCCCGGCTTCGGTGCCGCAGCTCGCCGACGCCGAGGCGTAAGGATAGCGACTTTCCTCCCACACGCGCTCTGGCATTGGGCTTGCTCGTCCTGCGTCTTCAAAATTCGAGTCGTAATGCGCGGCGCGCCAGAATCTGGATTGCTTTGGCGCTCCGCATTTTGCAATGCGAGCCGCGGCCTTCATTGTGAGCCAAAGGCGAAGCAATCCACGGCGGAGCGCGATTGATCGGTTTCATGGAAACGGTCAGGCTAGCACGGCCTTTTAGTCTGGGTTGTGCCGTCTCACAATTTCTAGTATTTATGGAATATCTAACGAGCATATCGCGCACGGCGTGCCGGCCGCAGTAATCTTGATGGCTCGATAGGAGTGGCTTGTGGATAGCAGCGACGCAGTTCCGACGTCGGGCAGTCATGTTGCTCAAGCTGCTGCTGATTTCCAGTGGCAGGGCAACAAATTCGAAGCTGGCATCGGTATCGCCCTGTCCGGTGGCGGTTTCCGCGCTATGCTTTTTCACGCCGGAGCGCTGCTGCGCTTCGATGAGCTTGGACTGCTCGCACAGACCAAACGATTTTCAAGCGTTTCAGGAGGTTCGATCGCGACTGGGTATCTCGCGTGTGTTTGGTCAAAGTTGAAACAAGACGGATTCCGGAACTTCAAGTCGACATTCGTCGAGCCCATTCTCGAGTTTTCAGGACAGAAAATTGATGTGGTCGACGCGCTTACCGGCTCGCTGCCTTGGACCTCGGCGGCGGAGGAAGTCGCGGATAGCTACGATCGTCACCTGTTCGCGAAAAGAACCCTTCAGGATCTGCCTGACGAACCACGGTTCGTATTTTGCGCGACAAATTTACAGAGCGGCGTGCTCTGGCGATTTTCCAAGCCGTACGCCGGAGACTATGTGGTCGGGCGGCTGGATCAGCCCAAGCTTCGGCTTGCGTTGGCGGTAGCAGCATCCTCGGCGTTTCCGCCCTTGCTGTCGCCACTCGCTTTAACTCTGCCCGAAGGCAGCTTTAAGAGTTGGGAAAACGGACCGGGTCCTGTTCCCGATGCCGAACTCGCGCAATTCCGTAAGCGTATTCTTCTTACCGACGGCGGCGTTTACGACAATCATGGCATCGAACCAATCGTCAAACGGTACGCCACCGTTTTCGTCAGCGATGGCGGCGCGCCATTTAGCCGGCAGTCGGAGCTCGGCACCGATTGGATAAGTCAGCTCCGTCGTGTTCTTGACGTCACGGACAACCAGGTCCGCGCCCTTCGCCGCCGCGATCTCATTGACCGCCTTATCGCTGGTAACCTAATTGCCGACGAAGCAAAACTGGTCAACGAACACGCCATTGGAAGAATGGGAGCCTATTGGGGCATCGACACCGATTCCAGAAAACTTAATCCCCCGGGTGCACTCCCCTGCGAACCCTCCGCGACTCACAAGCTTGCTCAGGTCAGTACTCGCTTGAGCGATCTGGGTGCACAAACGTCCAAGCAGCTTGTGAATTGGGGCTATGCCATTTGCGATCGCAGCATCCGCTTCAATTACAAGGGTAAGGTTTTGGACTCAAAGCCCGAATGGCCGTACCCAGAGGCCGGTCTCGGCTGATTGTTTCCGGCGAGCTACTCCAGCGGCGGCAGATTGAGCGCGCGATCGACCAGCGCGGTCGCCCGCTTGAAATCGAAATTGCGATAGACGTTCTGCTTCACGATCGACGGCGAGCCGCCGTAGAACTTTTCGTATTGCTGATGGCGGCTGCCGAACTCGGTGCCGAGGAAGTCCCACAATAGCCGCACAAGCGCGGTCCGCGATTTCGCGTCCATGGTGCCCGAGCGCATATAGCGCTCGATCAACGGGGCGACGTCCGGATTGTCGAAATCGGCCAGCGAAGACGGCTGCGAGATCACCGAAGAGCTCACCAGCTCCCGGATCGTCTCGAGCATCCGGCCGTTGAACTCCGACTGCATCGCCATCGCCGAATAAAGCGTGATCACCGACGGCCACAGCACGCCGTCGCGGATCGGCGCCGCGACCTCGTGGGCCAGCAGCATGCCCTCGTAGATCGATACCAGCGCCGCGAGCTCGCCCATGGCGATCTGCACCGGCGGCAGGCCTGAGCTGCCGATCATCTCGATGGTGCGTTGCGCGAGCCCCATCATGAAGCGCAGTTTTGTGACGTAGCGCACCTGCGCCTGATGATTGCCCAGCGAATGCGACGGCGTCTTGAACCACTGGTCGCGGGTCAATTCCAGATTGCGATAGATGAAGACGTGCTCCCACGGCACGAACACGTTGTCGAACACGACGTAGCTGTCGGACTCGTCGAATCGGCTCGACAACGGATAGTCGAAGGCATTGTCGGCGTGCAGCGCAAACGGCCGCCGCGGGATCAGCGTCACCCCCGGCGCATTGACCGGGACGGCGACGCAGTTGGCGTAGTTCTCGTCGCCGGGCTGCAGCGGGTGGATGCAGCTCAGGTGAATCCAGTCGGACAGCACGCCGCCGGTCGCGACCTGCTGCGCGCCGGAGATCACGATGCCGTCGTCGCGCTCCTTGACGACGCCGGCATAGAGCGTCGGATCGCTCTGCTTGTGCGCCGGCTTCGAGCGGTCGATCTGCGGCGGCACGATGGCGTAGCTGGCGTAAATGTGGTTGTCGCGCATGAATTCGTAGAACGCGACGAGGTTATCGGCGAACTTTTGGCCCGCCGTGGCGAACAGTTGCGGCGTCGCCGCGTAACCGGTGAAGAAGCCGGCGACGTGATCCGGCGATCGCCCCATCAGGCCGAAGGTCGCTTCCGCCCAGGTTTCCGAGAACAGCCGCCGGGCGCGCAGATCGGCATGCGTGCGCGGGATTTGCCAGGCCCGCCACACCGGCGCGCCGGTCTTCGGCGAGGCAAACGTCATGCGCTCGCGCAGCGCGGGATCGGCTGCGATGTCGAACAGATTGGCGACCGATCGCGCGGCCTGACGGAATGCCGGATGCGCGGTGACGTCCTTGACGCTTTCGCCGTCGACGAACACGCGCCGGCCGTCGTTGAGCGAACGCAGATATTCGGTGCCGCTACGCATCAGGCCTATCCCCCTTGGGTCCAGGCCCGACTATAGAACAGCTCCGGCGCGGCCGGCACTCAGTAGACGTCGGTGTGGTAGCGGTGGTTTTTCTTCAGGTCGGCGAGGAACGCGACCGCCTGATCGACGCTGCGCGCGCCATGGGCCGCGATGACGTCGACCATGGCGCGCTCGACATCCTTGCCCATGGTGATGGCGCCGCAGACATAGACATGGGCGCCTTCGGCGAGCCAGGCCCAAAAATCGCGGCCGACCTCGCGCATGCGGTCCTGCACGTAGAACTTTTGATTGTCGTCGCGCGACCATGCCAGCGACAGCCGCGTCAGCACGCCGGCTGAGCGCATGCCGCTCAGCTCGTCCTCATAGAAAAAATCGTAGTCGCGGCGCTGATGGCCGAAGAACAGCCAGTTGCGGCCGGTCGCCTTGGTGGCCATGCGCTCGTGCAGGAAGGCGCGGAACGGCGCGATGCCGGTGCCGGGGCCGATCATGATGATCGGGACCGACGGGTCGGCCGGCAGGCCGAAATGCTGCGCCTTCTGGATATAGGCCTTGATCTTGGTGCCGGGCGCGATGCGGTCGGCGAAATAGGTCGAGGCGACGCCGCTCCTGGCGCGCTTGCCGATCTTGTAGCGCACGGTGTCGATGGTGAGCGCCACTTTGCCGGGCGCCGCCTTCGGCGACGACGCGATCGAATAAAGCCGCGGCTGCAGCGGATCGAGCGCTTCGATGAACGCTTCGGGATCGGGCCGGATGCCGGGAAATTTTTCCAGCGCCGCGAGCACGTCGAGCGTGGCGGCATCGCCGTCCGGATCGCCGCCGGAGCCGAGCGCCTTGGCCTTTTGCCGCCGCTCGCCGCCGGTGATGTAGGAGATGAGCTGGAACAGCATATCGGGCGCCACGCCGAGCGAGACGCTGTCGGTCAAAACGTCGCGCAAGGGACGGCCGGCGATCGGAAAATCGGGCGGCGCGCCGAGCGCGGCAAGCACGGCATCGACCAGGGCCGGCTCGTTATGCGGAAACATGCCGAACGAATCGCCGACGGTGTAGTCGATGCCGCTCTGCGCCAGGTCGATATCGATATGCCAGGTCTCTTTCTGCGAGCCCGGCTTGTTGAGCCTGGTGCGCGAGACGAATGTCGCCTCGGCCGGATTGTCTCGCGTCGGCGCCGGCGCGGCGGCCGCGTCGGCGGCAGGCCTGGGCACGGTCGCTGGCGCCTTGGCCGTCGCCGGGATGGCGCCGAACTCGGCATAGAGCGTCTTGAGCATGCGCGTGGTGTCTTTGCCGCCGGGCACGCACAGGTTCAGCCGCTCCTCGTTTTTCAGGACGATGGCGTTGGCATAATCCTCGCAATTGTAGCCGCACTGGCCGCAATCCTGCTGGCCCATGGCCGCCATGAACCGCCGCCGCAGCGGCCGGCTTTCGGCAAGCTGCATGCGGTCGCCGATCGGCATGGCGGGGTCGTGCCAGGGCGTTTGCCCGTCGTCGCCGTCGTCGAGCGGGCCGCGCGCCGTCGCCGCGCCCGTCTCCATGACGTCGTTCATCAGCGCCGCGGTCTCTTCGGACGACAGCGCATTGACGCCGCCGTCGAGCGACAATAGCCCGGCGAAGAAGCCGTTGAGCCAGGTGCGCTGCTCGGCCGAGAACGGCGCGGAGTCCGGAATGAGTGTCGGGATCGGCGGCGGCGTGGTCTGTGTCATTCGACCGCCTGCGTTTCGAACAGCGTTTTGAGCGCATCGACCTCGTGACGGCGGGTGAAGGCCAAGAAACTTTCATCCGCCGAGGCGCGGTGGCCGAGATAGGCTTTGAGCATGCGTTCGACCGTCTGCGGCGCGTCCTCGGCTTTGACGTCGTGATAGACCTCGCGGCCGCAGGCGGCGTCTGGACCGAAGCCGCCGCCGACGACGATGTGATAGCCCTCGACCTGATCGCCGTCCTCGGACACCTGCACCTTGGTGCCGACGAGGCCGATGTCGCCGATGTAATGCTGCGCGCAGGAATTCGGGCAGCCGGTGAGATGGATGTTGAGCGGGCCGTCGAGTTGCACGCGCGCTTCGCACCAGTGCGCGATCTCCTCGGCGTGACGCTTGGTATCGGACAGCGCGAGCCGGCAGCCGGCACTGCCGGTGCAGGCGACGAGGCCGGCGCGGATCGATGTCGCTTTGGTCGAGAGCCCGATCGCTTCGATGGCCGCTTGCGCCGCGGCGACGCGGTCTTCGGCGACGCCCGAGATCAAAAGGTTCTGCCAGACCGTGAGCCGGATATCGCCGTCGCCGAATTCTTCGGCGATCTTGCCGATGCCGCGCATCTGCTCGGCGGTAATCTTGCCCACCGGAAGGACGACGCCGAGCCAATGAAGGCCCTTCTGCTTCTGCGGGTGTGCGCCGATGTGAGCGAGGCGGTCGAACGGCGGTCGTGTTTCAAGGGCTGTCTCCGGTGCGCGGGTGAGCTTGTGGCCGAGCTTGTCTTCCATGGCGCCCAGGAATTTCTCAAAGCCCCAGGCGTCGAGGACGTATTTGAGCCGCGCCTTGGCGCGGTTGGTGCGGTCGCCGTTGTCGATGAAGACGCGCACCACGGCGTCGGCCACCTTGGTGGCGTCTTCGGGCTTGACGATGACGCCGGTAGCGCGGGCGAAGTCCTGATGGCCGGTGATGCCGCCGAGCATGAGCTTGAACCAGATGCCCGGCTCGACGCCGAAGCCGTCCTTCACCGCGACGGCCTGGAAGCCGATGTCGTTGGTGTCTTCCAGCACCGGGATCATGCCGCCGCCGTCGAAGCCGACGTTGAACTTGCGCGGAATGCCGTAGAGCGAGCGGTCGTTGAGAATGTGGAAATGCCATTCGCGCGCATAAGGCCGCGTATCGATCAGCTCCTGCGGATCGATACCGGCGGTCGGCGTGCCGGTGACGTTGCGGATATTGTCGGCGCCGGAGCCGCGCGAGCTTAAGCCCAGATCCTGGATCGCCTCGACCATGGCGACGGCGTTTTTGGGCTCGACCTCGCGCATTTGCAGATTGGCGCGCGTGGTCACGTGCGCGTAGCCGCCGGCATAGCGCTCGGCGAGATCGCCGACGCCGGCGAACTGCCAGTGCGAAAGGATGCCGTTGGGGATGCGCAGCCGGCACATATAGGACTTCTGCGTCGGCGCGCAGTAGAACAGGCCGAAGAAGCGCCAGCGGAAATTGTCGTCGGCCTTCGGCGCCTCGTTCTTGGCGGCCTGCTCTTTGAGCTTCTCGTAGCCGTCGAACGGATGCAGCTCGCGCTTGAATTTTTCCGGGTCCGACAGCTTGCCGCCGGCCTTGATGGTGCGATCCTGGGCGCGCAGCGCCGCGGCGTCGGGTCCGATCGGCTCTGCTGCTGACTGCGATTCGCTGGGGCCGCCGCGGCGCCATTGCCGGCCGCGGATCGCGACGTCTTCGCGATCTGCAGGCCGGCCATGAAGCCTTCGAGATAGCGTTTTTGCTCTGGCTCGAAATCTCCCGACATTCAGCTCTTCCGTTTGTTCACGACCTCCATTCGTCGCAGAGCACTCCACTCAATCCTCCCCCGCAAGCGGGGGACGGGAAGGGAGGGGGTCTATTCGGCGGGCACGCCGGTCGGTGTCGGCGCCATCACCTTGCCGGCCGCGCGCGGCTTGTAGGTCATGTAGATGGCGAGGCCGGTGAAGGTGAAACCGCCGACCAGATTGCCGAGCGTCACCGGAATCTGATTCCACAGCCACCAATCGGCGACGGTGACCTTGGCGCCCATCATCATGCCGGTCGGGATGATGAACATGTTGACGACGGAATGCTCGAAGCCTTGGGCGAAGAAGATGAAGATCGGCATCCAGGCGCAGGCGATCTTGCCGATGGTCGAGGTCGTGGTCATGGCCAGAACGATGGCGAGGCAGACCATCCAATTGCACAGCATCGCCTTGACGAAGCAGCTGACCAGCCCGGCAAAGCCCAGCGCGGCGTAGCCGGTGGTCTTGAGCTCGGCGATCTGCACGATGCGCGCGGCGACGCCGGCGGGCGCGGTCGCTCCCATATTGGTCAGCGCGATGGCGAGCAGCGCGCCATAGGCGACGCTGCCGATCAGGTTGCCGATGAAAACCCAGCCCCAGTTGACCACCACCGAGCCGGCGCTGGCCTCGCGCTCGAGCCACGGCAGCGGCACCAGCGCAAAGCTGCCGGTGACGAGCTCGAGCCCGAGCAGCACGATGCTGATCAGGCCGACCGGGAAGATCAGCGCGCCGACCAGCGGCACGTTGGTCTGCACCGCGCCGGTGAAGGCAAGGCTCGTCGCGACGCCGAGAATGGCGCCCGACAGCATGCCGCGAATGAGAAGGTCGCGCGGCGCCAGCGCAAGCTTGCGCCTGCCGGCCTCGACCATGGCCACCGCGACATCGGCTGTTTTCACATAGTCCATCGTTCGTCTCCTTCGATGGTCATCGTTGACGCCGCGCCGAGCCGGGCAGCGCTGCTCATTGCCGCGGCTCGGCGCAAAACGCCTCTGAGGTGTAAACAGCAAGATGGATGCCATCTCGCGGTATCTGGTTTAGGCCATATATTTCAAAGACTTATAGAAAATCAGAAAAGTAAATTCCGGTTCCGACTTAGGATCGGTTGCCTGCTTTAACTGCACATCGCCTGCTCATTGTGCAGTGCAATAAATCAGTGGATGAATGGACCGCGGCTACGTCGCGTCGGCGGCAGCGGTCGCGACCGCCCGCTCCGCCTTCCAGTCCTTGCCCACGCCGGCGCGTGGTCGGAAAGATCAGCGACTTGATGACGACCGGCACGGCGCCCGAAGTGTCGAGGATGGCGCCGATGTCGATATAGTCGAACTCCTTGAGCTCGAGGCCGTCGATCGAGACGATCGGGTTTTTCACTTTCATTTCTTCGCAATAGTGGATGCCGATCAGGCCGCCGACGTCGCCGTCGCCGGCGAGCACGATGGGATGGCCGTGCGCCAGCACCGCTTCCAGTCCGTCGGCGACGCCTTTGCAGAAATCGTCGAGCCGGCGGAAGGTCGCCGAGCCGCGCCACGGCACGAAGACCGCGACCGGGCTTTGGCCGTCGCCGAGATCGAGCCGCTTCAGCGCCGCTTTGATCGCCGCGGCGATCGCCGCGGAATCGATGGTCTCCTCGTCGAGCGGCAGCGTCGGCGCGATCACCGGCACGTTGCGCAGCGGCAGCGTTTCGAGCGGCGACACGAAGATCGTGCTGCCGGAGACCTGCATCGTATATTGCGAGGCGCCGATCACGGTGGCGCGGATGCGCGCGTCGGGCCGCGCCAGCTGCGGTCCCCAATCGCGTAGCCGCGCGCGAACCTCGGCGGCGAGCTGCGGGCCGATATCGCCGAACGCTTTGGCCTCGCCGCCATAGATGTATTCGGAGACGCCGCCGGAAAAACTCACGTCGGAGACCTCGCCGCGCCAGCGTCAGCGGATCGAGCCGCAACAGGTCGGCGCCGCCGGCGCGCGGCGAGCCGCCCCTCATCGCTTCGAACAGACTGTCGGCCATGCGTGCCGCGAGCGCTTGCGCCTGTTGTTCGGAGAGCATCACGCCGGGCTCGAGTTTCAAGCCCAAGTTCCGCGCCAAAGCGGCGGCCGGCTTCTTCGAGCCGCACGATGCGGCGCGCATCGTCGAGCACGACCAGCCGCGCGCCGACATCGAGCGCGGTGACGTCGATCACCTTGCCCTCGGCGCAGACCGCGATCTTCGACGTGCCGCCGCCGATATCGACGTTCATCACCGGCGCGCCGTTGCGGATCGAGCGCGCCGCCGCGCCCGAGCCGTAGGCCGCCATCACGGTTTCCAGGCTGTCGCCGGCGGAGACCGCGACCATCTTGCCGGCTTGCGCCGCGAACAATTCGCCGATGCGCCGCGCATTGCGGCGGCGCACCGCGACGCCGGTCAGGATCAGCGCGCCGGTGTCGATCTCGTCGGGATCGATCTTGGCGTCCTTATATTGCTGCGCGATGAAGGCGCCGAGCGCGTCGGCGTCGATGGTTTCCTCGGCCGAGTAGGGCGTGAGCAGAATGTCGGACTGATAAAAGCTCTCGCGCTCGGTGACGACGTAGCGGCTGTCGAGCCGCTCCAGCACGATGCGCGAGAACACGAGATGCGAGGTCGACGAGCCGATATCGACGCCGACCGAGAGCACGCACAGCTCGTCCTCTTCGCCGAAGGTGCGCCCGGTCGAGGAAAAGAAAATGCGCCCGCCTTGCGCCTCTTCTGGGCTTTGTCAGTCATGTTCCGTCATGCCCGGTCATGTGCCGGGGCGTCCACGCAGCGGCGAGCCCGGAGTCCGTATCCGCTGATGGCCGGGATCAAGCCCGGCTCATCGCTACGCTGACTCCGGGATGAACAGCGTCATCATTCCTTCGGCAGCAGTCCCCGGTAATCGCGCTCGTAATATTCCGGCCGCATGCGGTTCTCGGCGCCTTCGCGCTTCATGGTCTCGGCGTATTCGCTGCGCAGGAACGGATCCTCCATGTAATAGGGGATCGCGGTGCCGCCCTCCGGAATGTCCATCGCGGTGTAATCGGTGTGCTTCTCGCCGGGCGGGCCGGGCTCGCGGCCGGGATTGTGCGGGCCGAACCAGGCGGTGAGGCGGAACGCTTCCTTCGAGGCGCCGAAATGCTGGTGGTACCAGCGCGCGCCGCCGGGCGCCGCCGACACCATGCCGACCGGCTCGTAGTCGACGCGCTTGACCTCGGCCATCTTGCCGTCCTTCCACGGCGTCAGGCCGAGGCGCTCCGGCCAGGTGTAGGTGTAGCCCTTGCCCTTGATGCAGATCAGCACCGCCGCCGAGGTGTGGGCGTGCGCCTTGGAATAATGGCCGTTCTCGTGCTGGCCGATCCACAGATAGAACGTGTTGCCGGTCATGAACGGCTCGACGCGGCGCCAGCCGGGCGAGCGGCGATTGTCGAGCGGCAGATCGCAATTGACGATGTCGGGAATGAAATTGGTGCGCCGCATGGCGAGCCCGCGCACCGGATCGGGCTCGATGTCGTCCTTGTATTTGTAGAAATCGTCGGCGCCGGAGAAGCGGTCGCGGAACTGATACGGGCAGTTGAAGATCACGTCGGTATTGTTGATGAGGTTCATCAGATTGGGCGCCGTGGTGCCGCCGAGCAGCAGCGCCGGCGCCGAGCTGGCGTTGACGATGCGGTGCATGGCGTTGACCGGAATCGAGAACAGCGAGCCCTTCTGCCATTCGAACACGTGGCGCTTGTTGTCGCCTTCGAGCCAGACTTCGGTCGAGCCGCGGCCTTCGACGACGAGGTAGACTTCCTCGTACATGTGCTTTTCGGGATTGAGCGCGCCGGCGCCCGGCACCTCGACCACATAGGCGCCCCATTTGCCTTCGGTGCCGTGCAGCTGGATGTAGCTGCCGCGGCCGCCCATGCGCTTCCACGGTTGCAGCGGCAGGTTTTGCACTTTGCTGACGCCGATGTCGCGGTAGACCGGAATGTCTTCCGCTTCCATGAACAGGTCGTACGGCGTCTTCGGGCGGTTGAACTTGCCGAAGCCGGCGCGTTTGAAGCCACTCGGCTCGTGCCAATGAACCTGACCGGTGATTTCATGCATGGCGCGCATCCTCTGTAAGGCGATGCGGAAGACTGCGCCCTGCTGCAGCGATGCAGCCCCTCGCGCGCTTCTCTGTCGCTTGATTGCGTAGGCTTAGCCTCCATGTACAATGCGGCCAAATTCAATGCAACGGTCGGGGAGGTCCAGTGTCGGCGCGCGTACTTCCGCTACTCCTGCACGACGATTCCGGGCTGACGCGCCGCAACGTCACCGTCGATCACCTTGTGGTCGCCGGCTGGACCGGGCGCGACCGCGCCGCCGTCGAGCTGCACATCAAGGAACTCGGCGCGCTCGGCGTAAAACCGCCGGCGACGACGCCGATCTTCTACCGTGCCTCGGCGGCGCGGCTGACCATCGCCGACAGCATCGAGGTGCTCGGCGAGGCGTCGAGCGGGGAAGGCGAGTTCGTGCTGCTGCAGCAGGACGGCCGGCTATGGGTCGGCGCTGGTTCCGACCATACCGACCGTGAGGTCGAGAAATACGGCGTCTCGGTATCGAAGCAGATGTGCGACAAGCCGATCGCGCCGGAATTCTGGCCGATGGTCGAGGTGGCGCCGCACTGGGACAAGCTGATGCTGCGTGCCTATATTTCCGAAAAGGGCAAGCGCGTGCTGTATCAGGAAGGGCCGGTGACCGCGATGCTCGATCCGCTGGATTTGATCGAGAAATTCGCCGGCAAATCCGGGCTCACCGAAGGCACGCTGATGTTCTGCGGCACGCTGTCGGCCAAGGGTGGCGTGCGGCCGTCGGATGTTTTCGAAGTCGAGCTCGACGATCCGGTGCTCGGGCGCAAAATCCAGCATAGCTACGGCATCCGCACGCTGCCGGTGCTCGGATGAGGAACAAGGAGGCAAGATCATGCCGATGAACAAGCCGCATCTCGAATTCCACAAGGTCGACATGGACAAGGGCTGGGTGACGCCGCCCGGTTATCCGTCCGGCATCCAGCAGAAAATCCTGGCCAGCGATCTCGACGAGACCAAAAAGATGGGCAGCCGTACGCGGCTGTTGCGCTTCGCGCCCGGCGTCTACACCACCGCGCCCTTCGTGCACGATCATTGGGAAGAGGTTTATCTGGTCTCAGGCGATCTCATCGTCGGCAACGACGACAAGGGCAAAGGCGGCGAGCCGTTCGATGCGCCGACCTATGCGTGCCGGCCGCCCGGTGTCCATCACGGGCCGTTCAAATCGGATCGCGGCTGCATGCTCTATGAGATTCACTATTACGACGAGAGCAGGAAATAGTGTTGGCATGCTCGCACCTGACCAAACAAAGCCGGTGATGCGGCCGTACCTCAAGGCGGCGCAGAATTTTTCGTCCGGCAAAGAAACGCCGCGTAAATTTCTCGAGGAGTCGCTGGCGCTGCTCGACCAATGGGAGCCGCGGATCGGCGCCTTCGTGTGCACCAATGTGCCAGCGGCGCGGGACGCGGCGGACAATTCGACCGCGCGCTGGCGTGCCGGCAAGCCTTTGTCGGCCATCGACGGCATGCCGGTCGGCATCAAGGACATCATTGAGACGGTCGACATGCCGACCGAAATGGGCTCGCCGCTGTTCGCTGGTTGGCGTTCGCAGAAGGACGCCGCCTGCGTACGCGCGTTGCGCGACGCCGGTGCCGTCATCATCGGCAAGACGGTGACGACGGAATTTGCCGCATCGGAGCCGCGCGGCACGCGCAATCCGTGGAATGCTGCGCACACGCCAGGCGGCTCATCGAGCGGCTCGGCGGCTTCCGTCGCCGCCGGCATCGTCAGCGCCGGGCTCGGCACACAGGTCATCAGCTCGACCGTGCGACCGGCGAGCTATTGCGGCACGGTTGGCTTCAAGCCGACTGTGAACGCGATCAACCGACAAGGCAGCCACGATTATCAGAGCCAAAGCTGCACTGGCATCCTCGGCGCCTCGCTCGAAGACACCTGGCAGGTCGCCTACGAGATCGTCGCCCGCGTCGGCGGCGATGCCGGCACGCCCGGCCTGCAAGGACCCGACAAGGCGCCGGCGGCAAAAAAGGCGCGTGCGCTCGCCATGCTGGAAACCGCCGGCTGGGACGTGGCGTCGGCTGGTGCAAAGGCGAGTCTCGAAGATTGCGTGGCGCGGTTGAAATCGGCCGGCGTCGATATCCGCACCCGGCACAACGACAAGAAGGTCGCGGCGCTCGAAGCCGAGCTGCCCCAGGTCACCGAGCTGTCGCACCGTTGCAATGGTTGGGAAAACCGCTGGTTCCTCCACACCATGCGCGATCGCGACGCCAGCAAACTGAGCCGTCTCTTCGTCGAGCGGGCGGAGAAATACGAGAGCCTTACGCTCGACCAGCATCGCGCCGATTTGAAGGAGCGCGCCCGCATCCGCGCCGTCCACGCCGAGCTTGCCTTGGTGTGCGACGCCTGCATCACGCTTGCGGCGCCCGGCGCCGCACCGGAGGGCTTGAGTTCGACTGGCAATCCGGAATTCGGCGTGCCGTCGTCGCTACTCGGCGTGCCGTCGCTGTCGCTGCCGATGTTCGAGGTCGACGCCATGCCGCTCGGGCTGCAGGTGATCGGCTATTTCGATCGCGATGCCGATGCCTTCGCCATCGCGTCGTGGCTGATGCAGGCGCACTGATAGCTTTTCAACAACACACTTGAATACGGGGAATGAGCCGCATGCGCTATATCGACGCCTTCAATCATTTTTTTCCGAAGCGCTATTACGACGCGCTCTTAGAGACGCCGGCGGGAGCGAAGGATCTCGGCAAGCGTGTGCGCGGCATTCCGGCGCTGTCCGATCTCGATTTGCGGTTGCGCATCGTCGAGCAGTTCGAAAACTATTCGCAGGTGCTGTCCCATGGCTTGCCGCCGATCGAGCGGTTGTGGGGCCCGGAGCAATCGCCGGAGATGGCGAAGATCGCCAATGACGGCCTCGGCGAGGTCGTGGCCAAACATCCCAAGCACTTCGTCGGCTGGTCGGCGCTGTTGCCGATGAATGCGCCGGACGCCGCCGCCAGGGAGGCCGAACGCGCGCTGCAAAACGGCGCCAATGCGGTGCAACTCGCCACCAATGCCAACGGCGTGCCGCTTGACGAGCCGCAGTTCCGGCCGATTTTCGAAATCGTCGCCAAATCCGGCAAGCCGATCCTGCTGCACCCGTCGCGCACCCGCGACATGCCCGATTATCCGACCGAGAAATATTCCAAATACGAAATCTGCAGCGTGCTCGGCTGGCCCTACGAGACCGGTGTGACACTAGCGCGCCTGGTGTTCTCCAAGATCATGGATGACTATCCCGATCTGAAAATCATCGCCCACCATCTCGGTGGCGTCATCCCCTATCTCGAAGGCCGTGTCGGCCATTCGTTCGATCAGATGGGCGTGCGTACCTCGGACGAAGATTACGAGAGCTTGCGCAAATCACTGAAGAAGCGGCCCTACGACTACTTCAAGGATTTTTACGGCGACACGGCCGTCGAAGGCGCCCGCGCCGCCACCGTCTGCGGCCTCGATTTCTTCGGCGCCGACCACGTGGTGTTCGCGTCCGATTGCCCGTTCGACAAGGAGAAGGGGCCCGGCTACATCCGCGACACCATCAAGGTGCTCAATTCGCTGCCGCTGTCCAATACCGAACGCGAGAAAATCTATTATCGCAACGCCGAGTCGCTGTTCGGGATTTCGGCGGCGACGTGATTTCCCTCCCTCCTTGTGGGGGAGGGCAGGGTGGGGGGTCGGGAGGTAATTCTCGGGCGAGGACGACTTCTAAAATATTTTCGATACCGCCGAGTCACCTCCCGACCCCCCACCCCTATCCCCTCCCCACAAGGGGGAGGAGAAGAGATCACGCCTGCTCTTCGGTGATGCGCGCGCGCAGCGTGCCGATGCCGGTGATTTCGACTTCGAGCGTGTCGCCCGGTTTCATCCACAGCGGCGGCTTGCGGCTGTGGCCGACGCCCTCGGGGGTGCCGGTGGCGATGATGTCGCCCGCCGACAGCGCGGTGAAGTCGGAGCAGAAGGCTATGATCTGCGGGATGGAATAGATCAGGAGATCGGTCGGTGAGTGCTGCACTTCCCTGCCGTTGAGCCGCGTCATCAAAGTGAGCTTGCTCGGATCGGGAATCTCGTCGGTAGTGACCAGCCACGGCCCAAGCGGGCCGGTACCGGGAAAATTCTTGCCCGAGGTGACGGAGAATTTCTGAAAATCGCGCACGCTGCCGTCGACGAAGCAGGTGTAGCCGGCGACATGTTCGAGCGCGAGCTCTGCCTTGATGTGGCGGCCGGCCTTGCCGATGACGACGGCAAGCTCGCCTTCGAAGTCGAAATTGTCGGATACCGTCGGCCGCATCATCTCGCCGTCGTGGCCGACCAGCGTGTCGGTGAAGCGGATGAACATGCTCGGCTGCTTCGGCAGTTCGCGGCCGGTCTCGGCGGCGTGGGAGCGGTAATTGATGCCGGCGCAGAGAATTTTTTCCGGCTGCGGAATCACCGGCAGGAATTTCACGTCGGCGAGCTTGCGGTCTGGCTTGGCGTCTCGCGCAGCCTTGCGCATGGCGTCCATGGCGCCGGCGGCAAGCGCGGCGCGCAGGCTCGAGTGGCCGACGCGATCGTTCAGAGTGACGACGCCGTCGCCGCTCACCGCACCGAAAAACTCCTTGCCGTCGGCGATAAAACTCAAAATTTTCATTGTGCGCTCCCTCTCCGCACGGCGGCCGGCTGCGCGGCCGCGCCTGTTGTGCGTTGGGACGGCAGTGTAATGTCCGGCCAAGTGGCGGCAAGATGTCATCACGTTCGCGATTAGGGACGGAACATCGCTTTCATTATTCGAGTTCGCCGCCTGGTACCCTGGAACGACCAGTAAGATTTTTGTCGATTTCGATTGGTGCCATATCCGCTGTCGTGAAGTATGTGAGCAAGAAATCTTTTATCTCGCGCAACCGCGCCCTGGCGCCGTCGTTGCCCTTGCGGGGCGATGCCGAGGCTGTGGCGAAAATCCCATGTCCGACTTTGCAGTGACCGACGTTGCAGTGGAGGAGCGGACGGACGTCCTGTCGAGCCTGCCCGCCGGCCGTCGCCAGCGCCGACTCGCTTACGCGATCATGGCCGCCTCCACCGTGGTTTTTCTCACCCTGGTGCCGTTCGCCAAGGTGGCGCTGCTGCCGGTGCCGGCATTCATTCCGATCTATCAATCGGCGCTGCTGGTCAACGATTTGATCACGGCAGTATTCCTGCTCGGCCAGCGCCAGCTGTCGCGCTCGCACGGACTGAGCTTGCTCGCCGGCGGTTATCTGTTCACCGCGCTGATGTCGACCGTTCATGCGCTGTCGTTTCCCGGCGTGTTCGCGCCGACCGGACTGCTCAATGCCGGGCCGCAGACCACGGCCTGGCTCTACGTATTCTGGCACGGCGGCTTTCCGCTCTTCGTTATCGCCTACACGCGATATGGGCTGGAGGAGCAGGCAGCCGGCGATAGCAGCAGCACAATTGCGGGCACCGTCGCATCCGTCATCTCCTTGGTATGCGGCCTGGCGCTGCTGACGACCTTGGGCCAGGATCTGCTGCCGCCCATCATGCAGGACAATCATTACACGCCGGCCATGATCATCGTGGTGTCGGTGGTGTGGCTATTGAACCTGCTTGCGCTCTATGCCTTGGCGCGCCGCCGGCCCTATTCCATGCTCGATCTCTGGCTGATCGTGACGATGTGCGCGTGGCTGTTCGACATCGCGTTGAGCGCGGTGCTCAACGCCGGCCGTTACGATCTCGGGTTTTATACCGGCAGGATCTACGGGCTATTGGCGGCAAGCTTCGTGCTGTTTGTGCTGTTGCATGAGCACGGCAAGCTTTATGTCCAGCTGATCAAGCTGCGTGACAGCGACCGCGAGAAGGCCGACGAGCTGCGCCGGCTGAGCACCATCGATCCGTTGACCGGGATCGCGAACCGCCGCGCCTTCGAGGACACGCTCGCCCAGGAATGGCGGCGGATGATGCGGCACGGCACGGCGCTGTCCTTGCTCATGGTCGACGTCGACTGTTTCAAGCGCTTCAACGACGCTTACGGCCATGTCGCCGGCGATCAATGCCTGCGCGTGGTGGCGCAAGTGCTGGCCGGCAAGGCGCGTCGAGCGGGCGAAATGGCGGCTCGCTACGGCGGTGAAGAGTTTGCCGTGCTGTTGCCCCATGTCGATATTATAGAAGCGAAAAAGCTCGGCGAAGTGATCTGCGCATCGGTACGTGATTGCAGGATCCCCCACAAACATTCCGATGTGGCGCCTTATGTCACCATCAGCGCCGGGGCCGCCAGCATCGCCGACTTGCCGGAACTGGCCGGCACCTTATCCCGCGAAGGCGGCTTACCGTCGGCCACAATGCCTGGGGCTACGGTGCTGGTCGAGACGGCAGACCACGCACTCTATCGAGCCAAGAAGGCCGGCCGCAATCGGGTAGTCGCGGCGGCCATTGACGATGCAGCTGACGAACAGACGGCGGCATCTCGCGTTTCACCCGCGGCGTGACGGCGCAGCGACCGTTGCGCATGCGATCAACTTTTGCGTGCCCGTCGTGGCGCCCGGATATTTTCCGCGCACGCTGTAAAATATTTATGCCAAACTGGCGCGGCACCCTCCGGCGGCCCTCTGACCGCCACGGGAATAGACACCAGGGGAAACGGGAGCAGTCCGATGGACATCAAGGTCGGCAAGAAGGCGATCGCCGAGGCGACGGAAAAGCTCAAGAACTGGGGCCGCTGGGGCAAAGACGACCACGTCGGAACGCTCAACCAGGTCACGCCGCAGGACATCGTCAAGGCGGCAAGCCTCATTCGCACCGGCAAGGTGTTTGCGCTCGGCATTCCGCTCGATGCCAACGGCCCGCAGAACGGACTGTTCGGCGGCCGCTTCAATCCGATCCACCAGATGTTGGCGACCGGCACCGACGCCATCGCCGGCCGCCAGGACTGGAATCGCATCCGCTATGCCGACGACACGCTAATGCTGTGCGTGCAAGGCGCCACCCATTGGGACGCGCTCGGCCACGTCTTCTACGAGGACAAGGCCTATAACGGCCACGACGCCAAGCTGATCGACGCCAAGGGCCTTAACGTGCTCGGCATCGAGCATTCCAAGAACAAGATGGTCGGCCGCGGCGTGCTGCTCGACATCGCGCGCTTTCGCGGCGTCAAATGGATGGCCGACGGCGAGAGCATTTCCAACGACGAGCTCGACAAATGTGCCAAGGATCAGAACGTCGCCATCGGCCGCGGCGACTTCGTTATCGTCCGCACCGGGCAAATGGAGCGCTGCATCAGCGAGAAGCAATGGGGCGGCTATGCCGGCGGTGACGCGCCGGGCGTTAAGTTCGAGAATTGCTACTGGTGCCAAGAGAAAGAAATCGCCGCGATCTGCACCGACACCTGGGGCGTCGAGGTGCGGCCCAATGAAACTAGCGAAGCCAACCAGCCGTGGCATTGGGTGGTGATCCCGGCCATGGGGCTATGCATGGGTGAGATTTTCTATCTCAAGGAGCTTGCCGAGGATTGCCACGAGGACGGCGTCTACGAATTCTTCTTCTGCGGTCCGCCGCTGATCATCACCGGCGGCACCGGCTCGCCGATCAACCCGCAGGCGATTAAATAATCTTACCCTCCCCTACAGGGGGAGGGTGGCGAGCGTAGCGAAGCCGGGTGGGGCCGTGCGACGCTGCAAGTCCCCACCCCGGCGCTTCGCGCCGACCCTCCCCCTGCAGGGGAGGGTGAATAGGAGTCACCCATGCCCCGCCATCTCAAGCGCGGAATGGACGCGAGCGCGATCAAGGCGGCCGACGCCAAGGTGCGCGAGACGGTCGAGCAAATCCTCGCCGACATTGACGCGCGCAAGGACGTTGCCGTGCGCGAGCTATCGCAGAAATTCGACAACTGGGCGCCGGCCTCGTTCAAGCTGACGCCGCAAGAGATCGAGCGCGCCATCGGTCAGATGAAGCAGCGCGATCTCGACGACATCAAGTTCGCCCAAGCCCAAGTGCGCAACTTCGCGCAAAAGCAGAAGGAGACGCTGCGCGACCTCGAAGTCGAGACGCTGCCCGGCGTGGTGCTCGGCCACAAGCACATCCCGGTGAATTCGATCGGCTGCTATGTGCCGGGCGGCCGCTATCCGATGGTGGCGTCGGCGCATATGTCGATCGTCACCGCGCGCGTCGCCGGCGTGAAGAACATCATCGCCTGCGCGCCGCCGTTTCATGGCGGCCCGCATCCGGCGATCGTCGCGGCGATGCATTTCGGCGGCGCCGACGAGATTTTCGTGCTCGGCGGCGTGCAGGCGGTCGCCGCCATGGCGCTCGGCACCGAGACCATCGCCGCCGTCGACATGATCGTCGGGCCGGGCAACGCCTACGTCGCCGAAGCCAAGCGGCAATTGTTCGGCAGGGTCGGCATCGATCTCCTCGCCGGGCCGACCGAGACGCTGATCATCGCCGACGACACTGTCGATGGGGAAATGTGCGCCACCGATCTGCTCGGCCAGGCCGAGCACGGCCCGACCTCGCCGGCGATCCTCATCACCAATTCGGAAAAGCTCGCCCGCGACACCATGAAGGAGATCGACCGGCTGCTGTCGATCCTGCCGACCGCCGAAACCGCCGGCCAAGCCTGGGCCGATTACGGCGAAGTCATCGTCTGCGACGACGAGGCCGAGATGGTGCGCGAAGCCGATCGTGTTGCTTCGGAGCACGTTCAGGTGATGACGCGCGACCCGGATTATTTCCTCAACAACATGAAAAACTACGGCTCGCTGTTTCTCGGCCCGCGCACCAATGTGGCCTATGGCGACAAGGTGATCGGCACCAACCACACGCTGCCGACCAAGAAGGCGGCGCGCTATACCGGCGGGCTTTGGGTCGGCAAGTTTCTGAAAACCTGCACCTATCAGAAAGTGCTCACCGACCAAGCCAGCGCCATGATCGGCGAATACTGCTCGCGGCTGTGCATGCTCGAAGGCTTTGTCGCTCACGCCGAGCAGGCCAATCTCCGCGTCCGCCGCTACGGCGGCCGCAATGTACCCTACGGCGAGGCGGCGGAGTGATCCAAGGATTGTCGCACCTGACCTTTGTGGTCCGCGACCTGGAGCGGATGACGCGCATCCTGACCGGTATTTTCGGCGCCCGGGAAGTCTATGCGAGCGGCGAAGAGACATTCTCCGTCGTGCGCGAGAAATTCTTCCAGGTCGGCGATCTCTGGATCGCGGTGATGGAGGGCGAGCCGGCGCCGTCACGGACCTATAACCACGTCGCCTTCAAGATCGAAGACGCCGCGTTCGAAGCCTATGAGGCCAAGGTCAAGGCCATGGGGCTCGAAATACGCCCGCCGCGCCGGCGCGCGCCGGGCGAGGGCCGTTCGCTATATTTTTATGACGAGGACAACCACCTGTTCGAGCTGCATACCGGAACACTTGCCGAACGGCTCGAACGTTATGCGCAGGGAAAAGTGTAACCGCCATGGCGCCGGTCAAGCTCACCAAGGCTGCCTCCTTCCGCCTCGACGGCCGGCGTGCGCTGGTCACAGGCGGCGGGCGCGGCATCGGGCTTGCGGCGGCATCGGCGCTGGCGGCGGCCGGCGCCCATGTGACGCTCGCCGCGCGCACCAAGCAGGAAATCGAAGACGCAGCGAGCGCCATCCGCGCCCGCGGCGAGAAAGCCGATGCGCTGCTGCTCGACGTCACCGACGTCGAGGCGGCGCGCAAGGCGGTCGCCGCCGCCGAACCGTTTCAAATCCTCATCAACAACGCCGGCATGAATCGGCCGGCGCATCTGCAGGACGTCAAAGTCGAAGATTTCGACGCCATCTTCGCGCTCAACGTGCGCGCCGCGTTCTTCATGGCGAAGGCGGTGGCGGTGCGGCTGATGGAGGCCAAGCTGCCGGGCTCGATCGTCAATATTTCCTCGCAGATGGGCCATGTCGGCGCGGCGCGCCGCACGGTCTATTGCGCCTCGAAGCACGCTATGGAGGGATTCACCAAGGCGATGGCAATCGAGCTTGCGCCGCACAACATCCGCGTCAACAGCCTCGGCCCGACGTTTCTGGAAACACCGATGACGAAACCGTTTTTCGAGAACAAGGCGTTTCGCGACGAGGTGCTGTCGAAGATCAAACTCGGCCGCCTCGGCCAGCTCGACGAGCTCTCAGGCGCCATCGTCTTCCTCGCCTCCGACGCGTCCTCGCTGATGACCGGCTCGGCGCTGGTGCTCGACGGCGGCTGGACCGCGGAGTGAGAGCGATGGACGACGCCGAGCTGAGGCGGCAGATCGTCGGCACCTGGGCGCTCGTGTCGGTCGTCTACGAGGACGTGGTGACCAAGCGAACGCACGCCGGTTTACGGCGAACATCCGCGCGGCATTCAGATCGCAACGCCGGAAGGCCGCTGGCTGGCGCTGATGACAGCGGAGGGCAGGGCGATCCCAAAAAACGACGCGGACCGCGCGCAGGCGCTCAAATCCATGATTGCCTATACGGGCCGCTACCGCGTCGAAAACGGCCAGGTCATCACCAAAGTCGAAGCCGCCTGGAACGAAGCCTGGGTCGGCGGCGAGCAGGTGCGCAATATCAGGTTCGAGGGCGACCGGCTCTATATCGAAAGCCCGCCGATGCCGCACCCGAACATCAACGACAAGACGGTGCGGGTGATCGTGGTGTGGCAGCGGGAGAAGAACTAGTGCGCGTTAATGCCGGAGCGTCGGCTTGCGCTGCGTAAGGATCGCTTTTATTTCGCAAGATGCCGGGCCACTTCATCGGCCGATACCGATAATGCTGCGGATGCGCGCAACAAGCGTGGGCGGCACATCCGCGGTTGCCGCCACCAGCCGCTGCAGCTTGTCGCCGGACAGCGGGCTGAATTCCGAATGCGATTGCGCGATCTCGGCCAGTAATTGCGGGTCCTGCATGGTCTCGTCGTAAGCCTTGCGCAAGGCTGCAACACGGTCGGCCGGAATCTCCGGCGGAGCGAGGAAGGCGCGCCCGATCTGTTCCGAGCCGACATAGAAAGTCATCAGCCGCCTGTCCTCCTCGGTCTTGGCGAGATCGACCGCATACGGCACGTCAGGCAGATCGGTCGAGCGTTCGCCGTATTGCACGAGGATGTTGATCTTTTTCTCGCGCAGCCAATCCTGCCGGGAAACCTTGAGCGTGTTGTAGGACGTGAAGGCGCCGTCGACCTCGCCGCGCTCCATCGCCAGCATGGCGTCGTTGGACGCCGGGTACGGACCGACGAGCTTGAACTTGGTCGCCGCTACGGCATTGAGCAGCTTGAGATAGGTTTCCGACGGCGAGCCGGCACCGGTGCTCGCCATGGTCGTCACGTTGGCGTCGCATCGCCAATGGTCTTTGTGTTCGAAGTCTGGAAGGTCAATGAAACTTCGTTGACGGACGTCGCCCGCCCAATCCAGTTGAATTGCGAAACCTTGTATTGGACGCCCGAAGTGCCGAGCGCTTCTTCGATCGCCACGGTCTGACTGACGATGCCGAGCGCGGTGCCATCGCGGGGAGCGCGCGCATAGAGAAAATTGGCGGCGGTGAAGCTGCCCGCGCCCGGCATCGATTCCGCGATCACCGTCGGATTGCCGGGAAGATGCCTGCCGATATGCCGAGCGACCAGGCGGCCGAAATAGTCGTAGCTGCCGCCCGGAGCGAAGCCGATATAGATGATGACGGTCTTGCCCTTGTAGAACGCTTCCGGCTCGGCGGCGTGAGGCGCAACATTCGAGCCAAACAGCAGACTCGCGCCGGCGAGGCGGACAGAAAAATTCAAGGAATCGATCTGGTCGACGGTGCTGCATGCGCACGGAAATATCGCTTGGCGAGCGACGCCAGACAAGCGCCGCCTTGCAGCGAGACCGGAAAAGCACGAATATTCGCCAAAATCCGAGCTTTATCCCGGATGCACCGACGGAGGAAACCCATGACGATGTCGGTTGAGCCGCTGTCGCCGGCGCTCGGCGCCGAGATCAAGGGTGTCGATCTGCGCCGGCCGCTGGACGACGCCACGGTCAAGGCCATCAACGCCGCGTTCGATCGAGCACGTCGTCGTCGTGTTTCGCGATCAGGATCTGTCGGAAGCCGACCAGCTGCGCGCCGCCGGCTATTTCGGCAAGGTCCATATCCGTCGCCGTCCGGCCAACGGCCGCACGCCCGGCGGCGACTACGACACGCCGTTCATGATGGTCACCAATATCGTCGAGAACGGCAAGTCGGTCGGCTCCTTCGGCGACGGCGAAATGTGGTTCCATCACGACACCAGCTACTACTCGCAGCCGCATCGCGCGACGTTTCTGTATTCGATGCAGCTCACGTCGTCGGGCGGCGAGACCTGCTTCTCCAATATGTACAAGGCTTATGAGAACATCCCGCGCACGTTGCGCGACCGGCTCGAAGGTCGCAACGTGCTGCAGGTGCACGACTACAAACGGCGCGAGCGCATCGATCTTACGCAAGTCGCGCTGGAAAAGATTCTGCACCACGAGCAGCCGATCATCATCACTCATCCGGCGACCGGCAAGAAGGCGCTCTATGTCAGCCGCCTGATGTCGGCGCGAATCGAAGGCTTTTCGCCTGCGGAAAGCGAGGCGGCGCTGGCGCAACTGTTCGATATCGCGGAAGATCCGGCGATCGTCTACGAGCACGAATGGCGGCTCGGCGATCTCGTGGTCTGGGACAATTGGTGCTCGATCCATGCGCGCAAGGATTTTCCGCGCGAGGAACCGCGGCTGATGCGCCGCTGCACCATCGAGGGCCAGGCGCTGCGCTACTGACGCAGGGCCTAAGCCGAGATCGGGTAGATCGCTTTTTCTCCGCTGAGCACGCGCGCGACGTCGCTCGCACATTTCGTCTGCAATTCCTCCAGGGCTTCGACCGAATAGAACGCGGTGTGTGGCGTCAGGATCACGTTGTCGCGGCCGATCAGGGCTGAATCTTTCGCCAGAGGCTCCGTCGTCACCACGTCGAGCGCGGCGCCGCCGAGATGGCCGGAATCGAGCGCGGCGATCAGCGCCGGCTCGTCGACCAGCGGCCCGCGCGCGGTATTGATCAGCATCGCGCCCTTTTTCATCTTGGCGAATGCTGCGGCATTCATCAGGCCGCGCGTCGCCGGCAACAGCGGCGCATGCACCGAGATGAAGTCGGAGCGCGCCAGCAAATCGTCGAAGCTCACGCTTTCGACGCCGGTCGCAGCGAGCGCCTCGGCCACGACATAAGGATCGTGGGTGAGGACTTTCAAACCGAACGCTTTGGCCTTCGGCGCCAGCGCGCGCGGGATGTTGCCGAAGCCGACGAGGCCGAGCACCTGGCCTTCGAGGCGGCGCAGCGGCACGATCGGCGGCACTTCCCAGCGGCCGGATTGCACCAGCTTGTTGGAGAACGTCACTTTGCGGGCGAGCGCCAGCAACAGCGCCATGGCGTGGTCCGACACTTCGCGCAGGCAGTAATCCGGCACGTAGTTGACGGCGATGCCGCACTCTTTCGCCGCCGGCAGGTCGATGTTGTCGACGCCGAGACCGAAGCGGCCGATCGCCTTGCAGCGCGTGAGTTGCCGCAACAGTTCGCCGGGAAGCTTTGCATAGGTGACGAGGATGGCGTCGGCGTCGCGCGCCACGGCGAGAATGTCGTCGGCGGCCGCGCTCTTCGCCATGCGGTATTCGGGATCGAGCCGCGCCAGCGCTTTTTTCGCGGGGTCGAGCGACGGAAAGACGCTGTCGGTGATGGCGATCAGAGGTTTGGGCATGGCGCGCTCACAACGCAAACACTTGCGGATTGACGCAGTTCGGCAGCTTATGGCCGCCGAGCAACGCCAAAATATTGTCGACGACGATGTTCGCCATCGCCTCGCGCACTTCCGGCGTGGCGCTGCCGAGATGCGGCGTCAGGACGACGTTGGGCATTTTCTGCAAGGCCTTGTCGATCTTCGGCTCATGCTCGAACACGTCGAGGCCGGCGCCGGCGATCTGTTTTTTGGTCAGCGCGCGAACGAGGGCGGCTTCGTCGATGATCGGGCCGCGCGCGGTATTGATGATGTACGCGGTCTTTTTCATCAGCCGCAGCTCGCGGGCGCCGATCTGATGCCGGGTCTCCTTGTTGAGCGGCGAATGGATCGAGACGAAATCGGACTTCGCGCAGCAACTGGTCGAGCGGCACGTAGGTGAGCCCCGCCTCGCGCTCCTCGTGCTCCGGCTTGCGGCGCGGCGTCCAATAGAGCACGCGCATGGAAAAGCCGTGGGCGCGCCGCGCCACCGCCTTGCCGATCAGGCCGCCGCCGCCGATGAGCCCGATGGTTTTGCCCCAGACGTACGAACCCATCAGATGCGCCGACTGGCCGCCGGGAAATTTGCCGGCGCGCACCATGCGGTCGCCCTCGATCATGCGCCGCGCCACCGCGAGCATCAGGCCGAAGGTGAGGTCGGCGGTCGCTTCGGTGGTCAGCGGCGCCGTCACGGTCACGGGAATGCGCCGCGCCGTCGCCGTGGCGACGTCGATGTTGGACGGCGTGATCGACTGCGCCGCGATCAGGCGCAGGTTCGGATTGGCCATGATCACGTCGCGATCGATCATGTCGTGCAGCAGGCAGAACAGAATGTCGGCCTTGCGCAGCTGCGCGATCAGCGTGCGCTTGGGGATGATCCGGCTCGTATCGGCAAACATCGTGACCCGCGCCACCGCGCGCAGGCGCTTGAGCGCATGCTCCGACACCGGCTGCGTCACAAAGACGTGCGGTCGCGGTGTTGTCGCGGCCATCAGGCGAGCCACCGCACCACGCCGGCGACGCCGTCGACCGCGACCTGGGCGCCGTCGGGAATTTTTCGCGTCGCGTCGAGCACGCCGAGCACCATGGGAATGCCGCGCTCGCGCGCCAGCGACGCCAGGTGCGAGGTCGAGCCGCCGAGCTCGGCGACGACGCCGGCGACGCGCGGCAGGATATGGCTCAGCGCCGGGCCGGCGACGCGCGTCACCAGAATGTCGCCCGGCGCGACGCGGCTGAGCTCGCATTCGCAATTGACGACGACGGCGCGGCCGGAGCCCCAGCCGATGCCGGCCGGATGGCCGTTGAGCCCGGGATGCTTGAGCCAGATCTCGTCGGGCACGTGCGGCTCGACGACGCGCAGCGGCCGCGCCTGCAACAGTTTGAAACCGGCATCGTCGAGCGCCCATTCGATCTCGACCGCCATGCCGAGCACGTCTTCGGCCTTGCGCATCAGCCGTCCGAGCGTCGTTGCCTGGCCGGCTTCAAGACACGGCGCGCTGACCATCTCTTGCGGCACCGCCTGCGGCAGCGTGCCGGCGCCATGCACGCAGGCCTCGCGATGATGTTTGCGGCCGGCGTCGTTGCTGCGCAAAAAACCGTGGCGGCTGAGCACGACGCGGTCCGGCACCACTTCGCCTTGGGCGATCGCCGAGCCGAGCCCCCAGGTGGCGCTGAGCAGCATGTGGCCGTCGGCGGTTTCGCTCAAACCGCCGCCCGAGGCGCGCGCGGCGACGAGCGGCTGCACCAGCACCGCCATCGCGGTGTCGGCCGGATCGAGATCGTGCTGCGCCATGTAGCGGCGCGCATTGGTGGTCCACAGCGCCGCCCAGCAGGCGCGCAGCGCGGTGAGGAATTCGGTGTCGTCGTTGACGCCGAGAAAGCTCTCGAACTGGCCGGCGAAGTTGGTATCGGCGCGATCCTCGATCAGCGCCGACGAGCGCACGGCCGCGGGTTTTGGCTCCTCCCACCACGCGGCGAGGATGTCGCGCCAACAGGTCGGGCGCGAGATCGCTCTGATAAAGTTTCAGCCTGATCTCGACCGCCAGCCGGCGTTGCGTCGGTTGATCGGCGTTCGGGTATTCGCGAAGTGCGTCGGTGAGTCCGAGGTGCTGGATCTGCCGCCGATAGGCATCCGCCGCGATGCAGAAGCCGCCCGGCGTCGGCAGGCCGGCATGCGCCAGCTTGGCCAAGGTTCGCCGCCTTCGGTCCCACGCGATCGGGATCGGTGGCGTTGCGGTCGCTGAGCGGGACGATGAAACGCATCATCGAAACTCGTTCGGCTCATGTCGCTGCGCACTCCCTCTCCCGCGTGCGGGGAGAGGGTGGGGTGAGGGGGCCTCGTCCGCAGGGCTCGAAACTGCAGCGCTCGGCATCCGGACCGGCTCACCCTCGACCGCTCGCTACGCTCGACCTCTCGCCTGGCGGCAGCGGGAAGTTACGCGCGAGCTTTACCTCACATGATCGCCATAGCCCGGCAGCGGATCGACCACGGTGATCTGCTTGACCGGGAAGTTCGAAACGATCTCGATATCGTTCTTGCGCACGATCAGCATTTCTTCGATGCGCACGCCGTAGCGGAACTGCTTGCCGTGCTGGGTCTCGAGCGCAAAGGTCATGCCCTCTTTGATCTCGACCGGATGATCGAGCGACCAGATGCGCGAAATCACCGGCGGATCGTATTGCGCCAGGCCGAGCCCATGGCCCCAGAGATTGGCGGCGGCCTGGTCCTCGTCCTCGTAGCCCCAGGTCTCCATCGCCGACGGCCATTTCAGCGCGATGTCGCGCGTGGTGGCGCCGACCTTCACCGCGCCGATCGAATCGTAGAGCCACTTCAGCGCGGTCTCGTAGGTGTCTTTCTGCTCCTGGCTCGGCTCCTTGCCGACGCAATAGGTGCGGTAATAGCAGGACTTGTAGCCGTTCCAGGTCAGCGCCGCCAAATCCATGAACACGATGTCGCCGGGCTGGATGATGCGGTCGGAAAAATTGCGCCAGTTCGGCCAGGTGTTCGGGCCCGAGGAGACGATGACGTCCTCGACGTCCTCCATGCCGGGGATGTTGTAGAGATATTGCATCAGATGCGCCGTCACCTGGTTCTCGGTGATGCCGGGGCGCAAGAATTTCATGCACTCCCAGTGCGTGGCGTCGCCGATGGCGCCGACGATGCGGAAGCATTCCTGCTCGTCCTCGCTCTTGACGGCGCGCGCGTCCATCATCGCGCTCATGCCGTCGGTCCAGTTGATGTTGTGCTCCTTGAAGATGTTGATCATGTTGATGTCGACGAAGTCGACGCCGAGCTTCTGGCCGGCGACGCCGTTCTCCTTCATCGCCTGCAGCACCGCCTTGGTGAATTTCGTCACCTGCTGGGTCGAGGCCGGGCCGGCCGCGCCTTTGATCCAGGCGAACGAGTGGCGGACGTTCTCTTTCGGGATCCACGGCGAGTGGCGCTCGATCTGGAAGCCGAGGTCGCCCTGCTCGAACAGGATCGGCGCGCCGTCGCCGCACAGCATGGCGTAGCGCAGGCCCGGCTTGAGCCGGTTCCAGCCCGGCGTGAGCGTGCCGGTGATGTAACGCACGTTCTCGTCGTACATGCACAGCACGGCGCCCAGCCCGTGCTTCTTCATCATCTCGCGGGCCCGTTCGGTCCGGTATTTGCGCAGCCGGTCCCAGTTGACCCGCTGCTGCCAATCCAGCCCCGCGATGCCGAAATTCGCTCCCATGGCGCTCTCCCCACCCTGCGTTTACGCGCTGCCCACCTGTGTCCGAAAATACCTGACGGTGCAAGGTGGGAGCGCGCCGTCTCGGCCGGATTTCCGCAACGATTTGAAGTCGCAGGCCGATACATTAGAATTGGTCTTGAGGGAGACAATGATGGGCAAGATCACACGGCGCGGCTTGGCGCGCGGCGGCGCGGCCGGCCTCGTCGGGGCGCTGGCGACGCCGGCGCTGGCGCAAAGCGACAAGCGCAAATGGCGCATGATCACGTCGTGGCCGAAGCGCCTGCCGGGGCCGGGCATGTCGGCGGAGCGCATCGCCGAGCGCATCGGCGCGCTGTCGGGCGGGCGCCTTGAAGTGACGGTGTCGGCGGCCGGCGAAGTGGTGCCGGCTTTCGAGGTGCTCGATGCGGTCGGCTCGGGCGTCGCCGAGATGGGCCACACCGCGGCGTTCTACTGGCAGGGCAAGGCGCCGGCGGCGGCGTTCTTCACCACGGTGCCGTTCGGGCTCATTCCCAACGAGCACGTCTCCTGGATCGACGCCGGCGGCGGGCAGGCGCTGTGGGACGAGCTTTACGCGCCGTTCGGCGTCAAGCCGTTCATGGGCGGCAATACCGGCGTGTGCATGGGCGGCTGGTTCCGCCACGAGCTCAAGAGCCGCGACGACGTGAAGGGCTTGAAAATCCGCTCGCTCGGGCTGGGCGGCGAAGTCTATCGCCGGCTCGGCGCCATCCCGCAGACCACGTCGCCCGGCGAAATTCTGGTGGCGCTGCAATCCGGCGTGATCGACGGCGCCGAATTCGTCGGCCCCGGCTCCGACATCGCGCTCGGCCTCTACCGCTTCGCGCCGTTCTATTACGGCCCCGGCTTCAACAAACCGAACGGCACCGGCGAATGCATCGTTTCGCTGAAAGCCTGGGAAACTCTCGACGACGAAATGAAGGCGATCGTCAAACACGCCTGCGCCGCGGAAGCCGCCTTCGCGCTCGCCGAGATGGAGCGGCTCAACATCGAAGCGCTGGCGACGCTGACGTCGCGCGACAACGCGCAGCTGCGCACCTTTCCGTCCGATCTCGTCGCCGCGGCGCGCACGACGGCGAGCGATGTGCTCGGCGAGCTCGCCGCCAAGAGCGACAAGGCGCGCAAGGTGCACAATTCCTACATGGCGTTCCGCGACAAGATTTCGGCGTGGTCGCATATCTCGATCCAGGCGGTGCTTGAGGCGCGGGCGGGATAATTCATCTCGCCTCCCGGAGAGAGAGGAGCTACGCGAGCGGCACGCTGCGTCCCTTCTCCCCCATAGCGCGTCGAAGACGCGCGTAAACGCGCTGATGGGGGAGAAGGACAGGATGAGGGGGTTCGGAAGTCCGAGTATTTGCTCCGAAGTCCGAACCCCCTCACCCCAACCCTCTCCCCTCTGGGGAGAGTGAGTTCGCACGAGAAGCGAGGAGCGTCGCGACCGGCACGCTGCGTCCCTTCTCCCCAGAGGGGAGAAGGACAGGATGAGGGGGTTCGGAACTCCGAGTTTTTGCTCTGAAGTCCGAACCCCCTCACCCCAACCCTCTCCCCTCTGGGGAGAGGGAGTTCATTGTGCCAGCTGCTGCGTCGAACTTTCATGGCAAACGCCTGCGTTCTCGCGGCGCGTCTCGGCGCGCAAGTTTTTCTGCGCGCGAGCGTGCGCCAGCAAAGTACGGTCACATCAATTGCGAAACCGGTTCGGTTTAAAGGAAAGGGCAGGGGTGGGCCTGCTTTTCGTTCGTCCGTTGAGCTTCGCCAGATCAAAACTTCAAGAAATAAAATGAAGGAAGCGGAACGCCGGCAAACGCTGGGTACCACCGCCGCATCTTGCGATGCGGCGCGCGCCCTTTTGGAGCGCGCACGCTTGACGGCGTTCCACCACGGCTCTCATCTCGGGGAGTATTTCATCCCAAAGGTCAGCTTCAGGCCAGGCTTCCTGGGACGCGGTCTGAACGGGCGTTACCCGCCTTCGCCTGTCCCAGTCCAGGGATGCACCTCCCATCCCGGTCATAATGCCGGGAGGCTGATACCCAAGCCGCCCGAGAGCAGGCTGCAAACCCACCCGCGGGCACCGCCCTCGCTCCCATGACGCGGTGTGCCTCCGCGCCATGTCCTTCACGAGAGCGAGGATTATGGCGTAACCAGAACAGAGACGAATGTCAAGAGTGTGTCGCTGAAAAAGATACGGCGGAAGTTATGAGCAGCTTTCACCACAATGTCCGCTTCACCCGGCGGATTCAACCGGTCGACGCAACACCCGTTCCTCCCAATCTGGCACGTTGGAACGGTATGCATATCAGGGGCTTGCACGAACATGGTTCACGCCAAAGCAAAAGGCTGAGCTCTGGGAGTGCTGAAAGAGCGGCCACTGGGTAGCGGACGTCGTCCGAGCGCTCGAGGAACGAGAGCAGTGTCTAAGATCTTGGCTCTCAATGGAGGAATTGCTCCAGCGCCACGCCGGAGAGCCGCGACGAGGTAGTGTTGCATCGACCGGTTGAACTCACCCCCCGGAAGCGGACATTGCGCTGCGCCGCGCTAATGGTCGCTACGGGCCGATACTGTTGAAAAAGTAGGTTTTCGACTGGGGTTATGCTGTTGGATGGCTTTTTGAAGCACTCGATTGCGGGCGACGTTGACGCGGACGCTACTGAGACGAGCTTGGCGATCTCAGGCAAATGAGACGTGCGGCTGAGTCGGTGATGGCATTGGGGTTCGGAGCACCAAGGTCTTGAGGTTCTGCACTGTGGCGGCGAGGACGAACTCGTCGCGCGCGCCGGAAAGACCTCGCAGCCGCATACGCTCGAAGCGGTGGTGGACCTTCAAGTGCGCAAAGCGCATCTCGATGCGTTTGCGCTGGTTGCGCGACTTAAGGAACGCTTTTGTCCGCATCAGCCTGCGTGTCACGTCGCGGGCACGTTCATGAACATCGCGGGGAACCTCTCGTGACGGCGCTTTGGGGCAGCACTTCATTTTGAGCGGCAGACTTCGCAGTCGAACTTGGAAGCGCGATAGCGAAGTTTGTAGCCCTCGTGCACTTTGCCGGTAGTGTGTAGCACCTTACCAGTCGGGCAGATGTAGACGCCTCGCCGTCGATCCCAGCGAAAGTCGCTGCGCGATAATGTGCCGTCTTCTCGGTCGCTTTTGTCCCAGACCGGGATATGCGGGGCGATGCGGGCGCCAATCAGCCAGTCAAGGAACTTGGCCGTACCATAAGCGGTATCGGCAGCAAGACGTTTGGGCTTGAGGCCGAAGCAACGTTCGGTACGAACGAGCATGGTCTTTGTCGACGCAACCTCGTCAGAGCTGCGTGCCGGCGTGGGCTCGACATCGACAATGATCGCGTGCGCGATGTCGATGAGATAATTGAGCCCATAGCCAAACTGCACCCGCTTGTTGGCCTTGGCCGTCCAGGCCGAGCAGGGATCGCTGGGCGAGATCAGCTTCGGTGGTTTGTGGTCGGCGTCCGGATCGTCATCATCGAGCCCGGCCAGGAACTCGGCGGCGGCGCGGGTCTGCCGCTCCGGCACTGACCAGTCGATCTCACCGGGCGCCTTGCCGTGATAGCGGCTGGCGTTGGCTTCAATAACGCTAGCATCAACGGCGAAGCCTTCACCCTTGACCAGGCCGGCATCCATGCAGGTCCGCACCACAGCCTCGAACACCTGGCGCAGGATCTCGCTGTCACGGAAGCGGCCATGGCGATTGACCGAGAACGTCGAGTGATCGGGCACCTGGTCGTCGAGATCGAGGCGACAAAACCAGCGGTACGCAAGGTGAAGGTCGACCTCCTCGCACAACCGCCGCTCGGAGCGGATGCCGTAGCAATAGCCGATAATCAGCATCCGGATCATAAGCTCGGGATCGATCGAGGGCCGGCCAATGTCGCTGTAGAAGGCCGCCAGCTTGTCGCGAAGCTCAGCCAGTATCCGGGTCACCACCGGATTGATCCGCCGCAACAGGTTGCCAGCCGGGATGCGCCGTTCGAGGTTGAATAGGTAAAACAACTGGCTCTGATCGCCGGTCTGTCGACCCATCATGGCAAACCTCCGCCGCTGGATGCTGCCAGCGCACGGAATCACTGTTCGCCGATTAGTGCCAAGCCTTTTTCAACAGTATCGGCCAGGAGCGACCAGAGTGCAGCGCACCAAAAAGACGCCTATTCGATCACCTCGTCGGTGAGCGCTAACAACTTCGGTGGTACTTCGAAATTAAGTGCCTTCGCGGTCTTGAGGTTTATCACGAACTCGAATTTGGTGGATTGCATTACCGGCAGATCGGCGGGCTTCTCCCCCTTGAGAATCCGACCGGCGTAAATGCCCGCTTGACGGTGGGCGGCGGAAAGGCTTGCCCCGTAGCTCATCAAGCCGCCAGCTTCTGAGGCTTCGCGCTGCGAGTACATTGTCGGGATTGCATGGCCCGCGGCCAGCGCAACGATGAGTTCCAGATTATTGAACAAGAACGGGCCGGTACCAACAAGCAGCGCACGAGTGGAGCGCGACGTCAACGTAGCAAACGCAGCCTCGATGTCGCTAACGCTACCTATATCGAGAAAGGTCACTGTCTGCCCCATCGCCTGCGCTGCGGCCTGCACGTCCCGGCGCTCTGCCTCGGTTTCAGACGAGTTCGGGTATATGAGCATCGCGATGGTCGTTGCCGTGGGAATGAACTGGCGCAGCAGCTCCAAGCGCTTCGCCCCCAAAGTCCCAGCAATGAAGACCACACCCGTGACGTTGCCGCCTGGCCGGTTGAGACTGGTAACGAGACCATCCCTGACCGGGTCGCTCCCGGTCGTGAATACGATTGGTATGGTCGTGGTTGCTGTCTTAGCCTGAAGCGCCGCAAGAGTGTTGCTGATAATAATGGCCGGCCGGCTCGCAATCACCTCGGAAGCCAGAGCCGGCAGACGATCAAATTGGTTTTCACCCCAGCGGAATTGGATGACGACGTTTTCACCTTCGGTGAAACCTGCCTCTTTGAGTCCCTGACGAAATGCTGCCAAATGATTCGTTTGCGCCGAAGACTTTCCGCTGTTGAAAAACCAAATCACCGGCATGGCCTGCTGCGCGTGCGCACCGAGCGGCCAAGACACGGCCGCGCCACCGAGAAGCGTGATCAATTCCCGTCGCCTCATGAGCCTTTCCCGTGCCAGAGGACGACACACTACCACATCGAATGGCAGATATTGTGCATGACAGCAAAATTGACTGGCCGAAGACCGCTTCGGGTCATAAGCGACCAATTTGCGATGTCCGTGCGATGTCCGCTTCTCCCCGACGGCGACCAAACCGCTACGGAGCCTGGCCTTCGGCCCACGTGCCCACGCCAGCGTGCCTCCTTCGGGAAGCAACGCACGGTGTTTTCCACCACGCAATTTCGCTATTTGAAGGTGATCAGATCGGTCCGGCTCAGCGTTGAGGCTCTATTCTTCAAAGCCTCGTTCGCGGCATTCTCATTGTGCTGATGCAAAATTTGGAACAGCCCTATGGCGATTTCGTAATCCGTGGCGTCCAAACTCGCGTCGACAGGAACAACGACCGTGTAACCACGCAGCGTTGCTCCGACTGACGTGTAGGTCACCGATCCGCTCACCTTCCAGCCAGCCAGAATGAGCGTCGTGATGCCTTTGGCCTTCAGCGTTTTGTCGAGATCGGTATTGTAGAACCTATCCTGGGCCTGACTTTCAATTTTGATGTCGCCGGGCGCAGGTAAAACTTCCGGCAACCACTTCGACATGGTTGGCGCTCTAGTCCCAAACGCAACGGTGACACCAGCCTGCCGCGCCCGCGCCAGCAATGACGAGATGGCCGGCACCATTCGTCCCGGTGCAGTTTGGCTGCCGCGAGCAAATGGGATCGACGATGTCGAATATGAGCAATGCCGTCGTCGCCGGGTGGAGCACCACCGGGACCGGATCCGGTGGTGGCGGCATTTGCAGTGTCAGCGGAGGCTTGGTCATTACTTCCCCTTCACCACCTTCTGCTTCTGCTCACCCAGCCCATCGATGCCGAGCGTCACCACGTCGCCGGCTTTCAGGAACGTCGGCGGCTTCATGCCCAGCCCGACGCCCGGCGGCGTGCCGGTGATGATGACGTCGCCGGGCTCCAGGATGAAATATTGCGAGCAGCACCACACGATGTGGCGGCAGTCGAAGATCATGGTCGAGGTGTTGCCGCGCTGGCGTTTCTCGCCGTTGACGTCGAGCCACATGTTCAGCTTTTGCGGGTCCTTGAGCTCGTCCTTGGTGACGAGCCACGGGCCGAGCGGGCCGAAGGTCTCGCAGCCCTTGCCCTTGGTCCATTGGCCGGCGCGCTCGATCTGGAACACGCGCTCGGAGACGTCGTTGGCGAGGCAATAGCCGGCGACGACGTCGAGCGCCTTGTCCTTGCTCAGGTAGCGGGCGCGCGTGCCGATGACGATGCCGAGCTCGATTTCCCAATCGAGCTTGGTCGAATCCCGCGGGATGATGGTGTCGTCGTTCGGGCCGCACAGGCACGACGGCGCCTTGTTGAAGATGATCGGCTCCTTCGGGATCGGCATGCCGGCTTCGGCGGCGTGGTCGGAATAATTCAGCCCGATGGCGATGAAATTGCCCATCCTGCCGACGCACGGCCCGATCCGCGGCTTGCCTTTCACCAGCGGCAGTTTTTCCGGATTGAGCTTTTTCAGCTTGGCGAGGCTCTTCGGCGACAGCGCTTCGCCGGCGAGATCGGGAATGACTTTCGACAGATCGCGAATCTGGCCCTTGGCGTCGATCATGCCGGGCTTTTCGCGGCCGGCTGCGCCGTAACGAACGAGTTTCATGGCGGTCTCCTTGGGTAGCTGATTTTTGGAAAGTTGGTTGTGCCTTAGAACGCGCCGGGGAAGCGGCCCCCGTCGATGAGAAAATTCTGTCCGGTGATGTAGCCCGACTGCGCCGAGCACAGGAACGCGCAGGTCGCGCCGAATTCGTCGGGCGTGCCGAGGCGCTTTGCCGGAACCGATTCGATGTTCTGCGCCAGCGCCGCGTCGTAGCTGGTGCCGCGTTTCTTCGAGGTCGCTTGCACATTGGAGCGGAAGCGGTCGGTGTCGAAAATCCCCGGCAGCATGAAATTGATGGTGACGTTGGACGCCGCGACCGAGCGCGCCACGCCGGCGAGGAAGGCGGTCAGCCCGGCGCGGGCGCCGGACGACAGATCGAGGCCGACCAGCGGCATCTTCACCGAGCCCGAGGTGATGTTGACGATGCGGCCGAATTTTCTCGCCACCATCGGGTCGATCGCCTTTTGAATGAGCTCGATCGCCACGATCATGTTGCCGATGACGCCGTCGATCATCTTCTGGCGGTCGAGCTCGCGGAAATCGCGGAACGGCGGGCCGGCATTGTTATTCACCAGAATGTCGGGCTCGGGGCAGGCGGCGAACAGCGCCTTCTGGCCTTCCGGCGAGGCGACATCGGCCACCACCGGGATGATCTTGGCGCCGGTCGCCTTGTGCAATTCGGCCGCGGTGGCGGCGAGGCGATCTTTGTCGAGGCCGTTGATCACCACCTCGCAGCCGGCCTCGGCCAGGCGGTGGGCGCAGGCGCGGCCGAGCCCCCGGCTCGACGCGCAAACGATCGCCTTGCGGCCCGCAATCCCAAGGTCCATGCCTAAGCTCCCTAGACGACTTCAACGCGACAACGAGGCGTGCCGCCGGTATGCCCTGTTCTCGTAACTGAGGCTCCCCAAGTCAACGGCTGAATCCGCGTGCCGATCCTGCCCGACTTATCGCTCACCGAACTGGTGCTGATCGTCGGCCTGGCGGCATTTTCCGGCATTGCCGGCGGCGTTGCCGGCTATGGCACCGGAGCGCTGATGCCGCTGGTGCTGGTGCCGATCCTGGGCGCCGCGCCGGTGGTGCCGATCATTGCGGTGTCGGCAATGTTCACCAATTCGGCCCGCATCGTCGCCTTTCGCCGCGCGCTGAACCTGCGGCGCGCCGTGATCGCGCTCGTTGCGGCCGCACCGACCTGCGTGCTGGGCGCCTGGCTCTATACGCTGCTCACCGGCCGCGGCGCGGCGCTGGTGATCGGCACGAGCCTGATCGCGACGGTGCCGCTGCGCCGGCTGCTGAAAAGCCGCGGCCATCACCTCGGCGAAAAAGGCCTTGCCGCCGCTGCGGCCGGCTGGGGCGTGCTGGTTGGCGGCACCACCGGCGCCGGCGTCATTCTATTATCGCTCCTCATGGCCACGGGCCTCGAAGGCGCTGCCGTGATCGCGACCGATGCCACGGTGTCCATCGTCATGGGCGTCGTCAAGCTGTCGGTGTTCGGCCTTGCCGGCGTGCTCACGCCGGTGGTGCTCGCCGTCGGCCTCTTGATCGGCGGCATCGGATTCTTCACCACCTTCATCGCCAAGCTGATCGTCGAGCGGCTGCCGGTCCACGTGCACACCGCGATGCTCGATGCGGTGGTGATCGTCGGCGGCTCGGTGATGATTTTCGGCGCGCTGCGGCCGTGATTTGACCGCCGAGCCTCATCACCGCGACGTACGAACCGGCGTGCAGGCTCGGCTGAAGAGGCCGACAACCTCGCGGGCGATCGGTACATGGCAAACGAAGCCGTCCGGCCGATACTTGACGCGGACTTGGTCGATGGCATCCATCGTCAGGCTCATGAAGGCGTTGAGTCTTCACCTCCTGATTGCTCAATCGGCCGACCAAATCGATTTTCTGCGGAATTCAACAAGTCGGCTTTTCGGAGTGGATTCACTTGGCTTTTTGAAGCCCACTGGCGTGCCGGCTCCACGAGTCTGTGCGTGTCGTCGAAGCAGTATGCGATCGTGACGACATGATGCTTGGCGCTGTACCAATCGACCTGCAGCGGATTTCCAGATTTGTCTTTCAGCGGATTTCCAGATTTGTCTTTGAGTTGGACCGTCGTGCCGTTTGCGAATGGCAGGTCTTTGTCGCAGTCGAAATTGGAGGTGCCGAGCAAGGTGACGGTGATCTGGTCGGCGATGGATGGGTCACTCGCGTTCGGGTCGTGGTTGAAATCGCTCGCCCAGTCGATGTAAATCTCCGTCTTCCGCGCCAAGCAGATCGATGTTCGCGCGCAACGCGGTGTAGGCGTCGTCATAGCCTGTATAGATTGCTCGCGCACTCTTCGTCACATAGGCATCGTTGTCGGTGTCGACCTTTTCATTCACCGCATCGCGGAAAGCGAACACAAGGCGTTCCTGGAGCGATAGCGGAACCGACAATGCGGTCGAAGTTTCCGTGAACGCCGAAGTCGCCGCTGTCAGATCGTCCTTCGCTGCCGCGGCGACCTTGTCTTGATAGGCTGAAAGGTACTGAAAGTACGCAACGATCACCGTGCCGAGAAATCCGATGAAGGTCAGGCTCTTGACGAAGGCAAAGTCGCTCTCGGCGCTGATCAATGCGCGCTTCAGGGATTGCCAAATTCCATGCTGAGGCTGTTCGCTGCCGGGCACCGCAGTGCTGCTCGTCTCGTCGTTCGGCATGTTGCTCCCTCAGGTCGCGAGTGCAAAAGAACGGACGATGTCAACTACGAATTGTATATGAGCCGATCCGAAGCTGGCAAGCCGCTGTCGGCATGAATGTCGTTGCGAGACGATCAAGGCCGGCGTTGCGGGCCGTCTAACATAGTTTCGATCGCAGGCAGCCGCTCAAGTGTCCGCTCGGTTCACCGATCGAAAATGCGTTTGCTTGGCTTTGACGATTATTTTGGCCGATCCGCAAGCCGCGGCGCTTTCAGGTCACGGCCACTTCACCACCGGCGGCAGCGAGGAGAGGATCGAGTCGACATTGCCGCCGGTGCGCAGGCCGAAAATGGTGCCGCGGTCGTAGAGCAGGTTGAACTCGACATAGCGGCCGCGGCGCACCAGCTGTTCCTCGCGCTCGGCTTCGGTCCAAGGCGTGGTGAAATTCTTTCGTACCAACTCCGGATAGATGCCGAGGAAAGCGCGGCCGACATCCTGGGTGAAGGCAAACGTCGCGTCGAAATCGGTTTCGAGATAATCGTAAAAGATGCCGCCGATGCCGCGCATTTCATTGCGGTGCTTGACGAAAGAAATATTCGTCGCACCATTTTTTGAATTTGTCGTAAGGCGCGACGCCGGTATGCGCGTCGCAGGCGGCTTGCATCGCGGCATGAAAAGCGCGCGTGTCGGGATCGTCCTGGCGCCGCCGGCGTTCGAGCAGCGGGGTGAGATCGGCGCCGCCGCCGAACCACGATTTCGTCGTCACCACGTAGCGCGTATTCATGTGCACCGCCGGCACATGCGGATTGTGCATATGCGCGATCAGCGAAATGCCGGTGGCGAAGAAGCGCGGGTCGTCGGCGGCGCCCGGCATATCCTTGCGGAATTCCGGCGCGAATTCGCCGAACACCGTCGAGACGTGGACGCCGACCTTTTCGAAGACGCGGCCCTTCATCATCGCCATGACGCCGCCGCCACCAGGCGCGCCGGTATGGTCGGTGCGATTCCAGGGCGTGCGCGTAAACCGCCCGGCCGGGCGATCGGCCAGCGGTGCCGTCGCCGGTAGCGCGTCCTCGACCGCCTCGAATGCCGCGACGATCCGGTCGCGCAAGGTCTCGAACCAGGCTCGGGCGCGCTCGTTGCGGGTGTCGTTCTGGCTTGTGTACATGGTCACCAGAATGTCACAATTTCAGGCACCGTGACATAATCCGTCGAAGGCCCTTCGGTCTGGCACCCCTTGAAGACCTGCAAATAGAAGAAAATTGGTCCGGTTGAGGAAAACACTTGGATGGCCGAAGCGAGTCGCATGATCCTGGCGGAGCTGCCAAACGCTCTGCCGCCCACCTTTGACCTCGACGAATTGATTCGAGAAGTGAGCCAGGCGAATATTCCCTGGGCTCGCCATTACAATGAATACCAATCCGGCGACTGGTGGACGTGTTCCCTATTGGGGCGGAGCGCTGACGCCAGGGACGGCGAAGTGACCGATGCGGTTGCGCCAATGGTCACCGACGCGCTTGAGAAATTACCCGTTACCCGAAAACTCATCGAGGACATGGGATTGCAGTACATGATGGCCCGTTTGGCCCGTCTCGACCCCGACGGCGCCTTGTGGGAGCACAAGGATTATCAGGATCTGTGCCGGGTTCCCCGCCAACGGATTCATCTTCCACTCGACACGAACCCTGACGCTTTTCTGGTTTCCGGCGGCCAGCGGTTTCACATGGGTTTGGGGTCGGTGCAGACGTTTTATCCGACCACCGCACACGGCGCGTGTAACGCCGGCAACCGCTCGCGCGTGCATTTAATCCTGGACGTACACGAAGATGAGCGCCTGAAGAAGCTTCTCGTGCGCGCCAAGCCTTTGTCCCCCATACCCATGCCGGCGCTGTCCGCGCGGGATTTGGCGGCGAAGGTCAAGCATCTTCGCAAGAGTCTGTGGAGCGACAAACGCGAGGCCGAAAACGGCCCGGGGCCGGACTCGCTGATGCATTGGGAGCGCGCCGTTCTTGGACTTTATTTCGCGTTCGCCGTCCCTGAGGGCGAACTATACATCGCGTTGGAGCGGGCGTGCTTGGATCACGGCGACACCGGACGTGCAGGCTTCTGGGCAGCGCGGCGACAACTCATGCTCGGCGAGGGCATCTACGATGGTTGAGGCGGGAACCGTTGACGCTGCGGTTCGTGGAAGTTGGCAGGCTCTCGTTCTCCAAGGTTTAAAGAGCACTCTCGCCGAGAGGCCATGGTCTCGCGATATTTTGCTCCGCGGCTCGCTGGCGCGAGCGGCGGGAGACCTTGAGAGCGATATAGACGTGGTCGCCGCCGTCGCGGAAGCGGAATTCGAGGCCGCGCTCCGCGACCTGTCCGGCACGCTCCCGCAGGCTTTGCCAGGCCGGCTCCCACCGTGGCTCGACCGGATCGTCACGGATTTCGGCGGCTTGGGCTTCGTCTATTTGGTCCAGGTCGACGAGAAAAAATGGGGACAGGTCGACATATACCTGCTTCCCCAAGGCCGCCAACAGCGGCTGCTCGACAACGAATTTGTTCTGCCGCTCCGTCGCGGTCATGATCCCAAGCCTTGCGATGATGCGATGTCGGCGCATATCGACGGCGTGCGCCGACGCTACGAGGAACTTGCCGCCCGTGACCTGCAACAAGCCGTGCTGGCCTGCTACGTCGCGCTTTTTCTTTTGCGCAAGCGCCTTGCACGCGGGGACCGCTTGCAAATATTCGCCGATACCTACGCGACGGCGCTGCGCGTCAGAGATCTGGTCTTCGCGGCCTGCTATGCGGATCAACCGGTGCGCGGATGGCGCGATTTGGCGCCAGCCGCCGAGCGTTCTCCCGACCCGGATTTGGTCCACAAGGTCATGTCGATTTTCGCGCAGCAGGACGTTCTGGAATTGGCCGGACTCGCCAACCGCGTGGCCGGGCTTGAGGAACTGGTCGCCATGTTGACGCCCGCCATTTGGCGGGAGCACGGCGAATCGCTCCGTGGCGTTGGACGTTATCTCAGCAGGAGCCCTCGCGCGGCACTGTGAGCGCGAATGCCGCATCCGGCGAAAATTGTCGATCAAGCCTTCAGCAAGAGCTTCGGCAAATCCGTCGAGGATCGCGCCTTGCGTCAGATTTACCGCGGCGGTCGGATTGATGCCGTTCGGAACATGTCGGCATACGCCTGCGCAACAACTTTCATGGCGCGGGCTCCGACGAGGTAAGCTATGGCGTCGGGCCCTACACTTTGGCCTTGAGCCAACCACCTTGCCAAAAGCGAAGTGCGAAGATCACGCCGCGGAACGCGACCTCTCCGCAGAGGGCAAACCAGATGCCGATCAAATTATAGCCGAGCACCACGCCGAAGATATAAACCGCGGGCAGGCGCACGCAAAAAATAGAGAAATAGGAAAGGTACATGGGCGTGCGTGTATCGCCGGCGCCGCGCATAGCCGCAGACAGAACGAGGTAAGTGGCCATGAAGATTTCAGACGGGCCACAGATGCGCAACAGCGTCGGGGCATCGCGGAGTACCACAGGATCGGTCGTGACGATACCGACCAAGAGGCCGGGGATAAGCACAAACAGCAAACCCATCGTGCCCATGATAGCCATGCAGAAATACCAGCACAGGAGACTGGCTTGCTTGACGCGATTAGGGTCGCCGACCCCCAGATATTGACCGGCAAGCGTGGCGGCGGCGGCACTCATCGCGAAGCCGGGAAGGTAACTGATGCCGTCGAGGCGCACGGCGACGGTATGGACGGCCAAGGCGTTAGGCAGCCCCGCATAGGCGATATTTCCGACGATACCGAGGACCAGGAATTGGGCGATCCAGAAGCCGGACGCTTCGATCAGGCTAGGCAGGCCGACGCGAACCACGCGTTTGATAACGTGCCATCGTGGGGCAAGGCGGTGAAGGTAGAGGCGCAGGCCGCCGCGGCCGCGAAGTAGCGATGTGACCAAGATCAGGGCGCCAAGGGTCCACGCCAGATCGGTGGCGCCGGCAATGCCGGCGACGCCATGGCCGCCCAGCGGACCGGGACCGCGGACGAAGGCGTAATTGGCGGCGATGTTGACGACGTTGACGGCCAACATGACCTGGAACGGCGTCGCCGTGTTCCCCGCGCCGCGGTAACACGCGCAGCCGACGAAAAGTATGAAGCTCATCGGAGTGGCGAACGCCAAGATACGCAGGAAAAGGATGCTGTGGTCCAGACCGCGGCCGGTGAGCCCGACGAACCTGCTGATGGGATCGGATAGCAGAAATAAAGCAATCCCCATGATGACGCCGGCGACGGCGGCTACGATCAACGACTGGCCGAGTGTGGCGTTGACCAAGCCGCGGCGACGCGCCCCGGTCGCGCGCGCGATGATGGCGACCGCGCCAATGCCCGCGGCGGACTGGATCATGCCGACGATGCCTATGACATATCCTGCGATGCCGACCGCTGCCAGAGCGTCGGGATCGAGATGACCGGCCTGCACGGTATCGACGAAGGTGACCAGAAAGCTGAGAACCTGTTCGAGCAAAGGCCAGACGGAAAGAACCGCGACCTGCCGGAAGAGCGACAGACCGGCAAGGCGACCTGTCAGTTGGCGTTGGGCGGGATCGCCAGCGAGAGGGTCGGAGCCGGCCAGGAAAGAGATATCGGCATCGGCGCTTGGCACGGCGGCTTTCATGGGCAAGCCTCGCCGGTGGGAAACAAACGCGCTCGAAAATGCTGACGTAGCAACGTCAAGAGAGCGCAGACAAAAGCAGCTCTTTCGCCGCAACAGCAGTCTCAGGTGCTACCTCGTAGCGCTGAAACTCAATTCGCGGTGAATGGCCGTCGCAGCCGAGCACAGTGCCGACCCCGTTTTCCTCCGCGTGGAATATGCAGAGTGTTACGCACTCACCATCGTCCGGCACGTCGGTCGCGTGGAATAGTCCTTTTTCCACTTCATATTGCCTGCCGTGCCCGATGGTCTCGCAAACCTTTCGCCCCCCTGAAATCCGGATGTCGCTTTTTGTCAGAATTGAAGTGGTCTTTGTGTAGGACGCGACATAGAGCGGATCGCCAAATCCAAACCTGGGTTCCGGCCAAGTCGTGTTCTCTAAAGAGCCCCGCACAATGTAACTGGACATCGCTATTTCGTGTGAGTGGATGGGCCAATTTGGCTCCTGTCCTGGCCGCTTCTCCTTAAGCCATATGTTAAACCGGACCTGAGCGCCGTCTATTGTTGCGCCCAGTCTAACGATCAGAAAGCCGTAAGGATGTCTCGACACGGCCGCTGTCGGGATCATGGACTTCCAAGTTTGTCTCTGCAGAGCAAGCTCTTTCGCTAGATCCACGACTGCCTCTTATAGTATGGATTCGTCCGTTGCTTGTTGAACCGCTTCGGCAATCTGCTCATGTTCAATCGCGCATTGCGTCGCCCGATCGATTTCGCGACCGCTATCAGAATTTCCTTCATCTGGCTAGGCGTGGCGGCGACTAGCGCTTTTCAGGCGTCGCTAAGCCTCCGGCGGCGCGATTGGCTTTGAAGTTTGCAAGTCCAACAGATGTCTGTAGCGAATAATCGGTGGATTGATGGCCCGGATCAAATGCCTGGCCCGACTTTATGTTCCGGAACCAAAGCGCAGGATCGACTCCATTCGCGGCCACCATTGCTCGCGGAGGTACTTGACCGGTCGAGTGACACGACAAACAAGAAGAAGTCGGATCGTCGATCGGTCCGTTCAGGCGCCCCTGATAGCCCACATGCGGCATATGGACTTCTGGGTTAAGCCGCGTCTGCGCCAGCGGTCCCGTGCCGGAATAGCCTGGATCGTTTCCCCACATGCCGCCTACCGCGGCAACATTCGTCCATCCGATCCCACTTTGACCGCCTGGACCGCCGCCATAGACGAATGTTCCAAATACCCATCCGGTCGTATCCGAGACGCGATTGTCCTTCACGGCAACGTCGATTTGCAGCAACCGCAGGTCAAGTACGGCGCGCGGACTTGTCGCCGTTGGGTCCGGCTCGTTGCGATCGGAATAGACGTATGCCTGCCACTGCGGGGCGCCTTTCAAATATGGGACCTCGGCTTCCGATGCCGTCGTGAAAAGCAGCTTCGCAGCGAACGTGCCATCGGGAAATAGCGCAGCGGCTGGGTCGGGATTGCCGTGGTCTTTCCAGACACGGCCCAAAGTCATGCCGCCGGGCGCGTTATAGAAACCCACGGCATAGTTACTCCATTGATGGGTCTGTTGTGGTCCGAGCTCATACGGCTTCGAAACCCGCTCGCGCGTAAGGCCGTGAATGAACTCACGGCCGCTTATCCCAACGTCCTGCCACGGCGTGTTGTACCACGCGCGCCTCGTGTTAAGCGCCGGATCGAAGCTTAAGTCCGGGTCGGGTCGAATGTTGCCTTCGAAGAAATAGGACAGGGCAGCATTCAAATACTTATCGAGCTGAGTTTTTGGATCAAAGCGAGCCCATGGTTGCGCATCCGATCCAATTGTAACGGGATAATTCTGGCTCAGATGAAATACGTGGCCCGACCAATTTGGAACAGGCGCCATGAGCGCATCGCAAAATGGTGTCTGAGGCGTATTACATCCGCCAGCCAAATACGCGTTGTTTGCCGGCTGAGCGTGAATTCCAGTCACTGAAATATTCAACGCAGCGACAATAAGCAGCGCGCGAGCCCTCCAAGTCCGGGAAATGAAGACATAAGGACTCAAGGGTTCAGTGTCCGTGCGACTCGGAAGCCAAGGTCGTAGCCGCGGCGGTCGCCGGTGCCTCGGTCGCGGGCCGCGGAACGGATGAAGTCCGGAGTGTCGTGCCAGGAACCGCCGCGGTCCATGCGGCGCGTGCAATCGCCGCCGCTGGTCCAAGCCGAGCCGTCCTTCGGTGCATCGATGTAGTTGGGATGAAAGCAGTCCTCCACCCATGCCATGTCATTGCCAACCATGTCATAAAGACCGAACCCGTTGGCGGCGAATGAGCCGACGGGCGCCGTTTTCGTGTTATCCCATTGGCTGCCGCAGCCGTTGCAATTGGCGTTGTTCTTGCCGACGTCTTCACCCCAGGGATAGGCGGTCTGCGCCCCGCCGCGGGCCGCATACTCATATTCAGCCTCAGTCAGCAGGCGATACGGCTTGCCGGTCATTTTGGAGAGCCAGGCGACGTAGCGCTGCGCATCGTCCCAGGTCGCGTTGATCAGGGGGTGTTGGCCGCGTCCCCAACCGACATCGGTGGCGCCACCGATGCACTCGCCAAAGGCGACGCAGGTGTCCCATTCGTCGAATGTCAGTATGAATTTGGATACGGCGAATGCCTTCGCGATCGTGACCGGATGCTGAGGTTCTTCCAGGTCGACGTGGCCCTTCTCAGTCGGCGGCGATCCCATCGTGAACGATCCGGCCGGCACCACGATCATTTCCGGGCAATAATCCTTGCCTTGCACCGGCGCGCATTCCCGAAAGCTATCCTTCGGCTTGAGCCTTTGCTCGGCCTGCGGCGTCAGCACGTAAGGCCAAATGTTCGCAGATGCAAAGGGCCGCTCGGTCGATGCCCAATGCCATTCCGCTTTGACATATGCTTGATTGATCCAGCCGACGAGGCCGGCGATCATTCCAATCAACATCAGGTAGATCAGCGCCTGCACGCGCCGCCGCCGTCCTTTCGCGGTTGCCTCGACGTTGCGGCATGCGGCGAGATAATCACGATCCGCCGCCTCCATGTGATCGGCGAGATCGGGGCGCGCGGTCAGCCGCTCCGCCGCAGCCAGCCGGTCGGTCGCGTGGATAAGCCAAGCGGCATCGCGGCTGTGAGCGACCCAATCGCGGCCCGCGCGCTTGACGCCCTCGAGTACGGCAAGAAGCCCGGCATCTTCGGCAAGCCAGCCTTCCAACAAGTTCCACTGCCGGAGCAACGCCTCGTGCGCAGGTTCGATTGTAGTTCCGCCCGTGTCCTTGGCCACATCGGTCGTCAGCAGGTGCTGTCCGACAAGGTGTTGAATCAGCGGCCGCGCCTCGGCCGGGATTTCCGACAGCCGCGCCACGCGCCGCCGCGGCGCGCCGTTGTCCGGATCGATTCCAGCGAGCCACGGTATGAGGCCGCGGCGAAGCAACGCCATGCGCGATACATGATCCCTTGGGATCGCCGGGTCCGCGTCGGCGGCCTTCAAAGCGCGCTCGACGGCGGCTTCGATCGAGCCCCTGATGCCGCCGAGGCTTCGATATTCGGCGACCGTGAGATCGCCGTCGCCGCCATGTTCGAGATAGAGCCGCTCGAGCGTAAAGGCGAGCAGCGGCAACGCGTCCTTGGCTCCCCCGGCCTCGATGTCGGCAAGGAGCGCATCGATCAACGCGTCGTGGACCTCGAGCTGCCTTGCGCTGCCGTCCAACCGGTGCGCCGGACCTTTTATGACCTCGGCGTAAGAGCCTTTCGGCATGGGGCCAAGGTCGAAGGGAATCTTGCGAATGCCATCAAGCAGATTTGCTTCCTGCAAGTACCCATAGGAATCGGAACGGATGCCCAACACGACGATCATTGCTGGACTATCGCTGAGGAGCAATCCACGCAGCAGCTCCAACAGGGCATGAGCCTCGTCTTGTCCTTCAACGCTGAACAGTTCCTCGCCTTGGTCGATCAACAGGACCAGCGCCGGAGGCTTCAACTCGCCGCTGCCATTGAACGCGGGTTGCGCCGCTTTATCGGCAAGCGCTTGCAATAATGGCTGCAGTGTCGACGCTCCGCCTTCGATGGCCGCCCGCAGCTTGGCGCGCGTCGTCGCCATGCCAGCGGCTTGTAACGCTGTCTCCAGCGCAAACAGCAGGCCGTTGTCGCCGCTGATTGCGGCGCGCTCCGGACGGATGACAGGTAGCGGCAGAAAATGCCGGTCGTCACGCGTCAGACGCGGCAGTAGTCCTGCCCGCATGAACGATGATTTGCCGGCGCCGGATGCGCCAAGAATAACGAGGAGCCGCGGCGGAGGAATCGCCAGCAGGCCGCGTACCTGATCGACCGCCTCCACGATCGGCCCGCCGCGACCGAAGAAGATGCCGGCATCCTCGGCCTCAAGCGGGCGAAGTCCGCGATAGGGTGGCCGGTTCGGCTCGTCCGCCGGCGGCCAATCGAAATACTTGGCCTCAAGACCGGCCTCCTCCAAACCATGCTTGAGGCGCTGCAAACCCTCCGCCGAGAAGGTGACATGCGCCTCTTCGTGCGTGACTGGAAGAACCACGCGGAGCATGACGTGATCGCGGCCGGTGGCGAGGCCGACGATTTGCCACGTGCCGACGATTTCCTGCGGCAGTTGATCGACCGCAATATCCTCGATCATGACCCCAAAAAGCCGCTTGTTCAGGCGGTGCGCCAGAATGAATTCCTTGCGGCACCACGGCGAGGCGAGCCAATCCTTTGATACGAGGAACAACACCGCCTCGCAGCGGTTTGCCGCCTCGTTGAGCGAGCGTTCCCAACGCTCTCCCGCCGCAATGCCACGCTTCGGATCGAGGTCGAGAAAAATCTCATCCTTCCAACCGTTGCTCGCCAGCCAGTCCCGCAATGCGACTGCCTCGGCATTGTTGCTGCTCGAATGACTCAAAAAAATGCGCGACACGCCAATCGTCCCTTAGGAATGACCGCCCAACGCAAGCGTAGAGATGCGTGTGGTCATTGTCACGATGGAGGTCTTTTCCTGTGCCTCGCCGGGAGAGTGGCGGTCCCGGCGGCTGGATGCTTAAGGTGTTCCGCCGGTCTGCCGCAGCGCCTCACCGGCCACCATCGCGGCGGCCACCGCGACGTTGAGCGAGCGCAGGCCCGGGCGCATCGGGATGACCAGCCGGGCGTCGGCGGCGCTGTGGACCTCCGGCGGCACGCCCGCGGATTCGCGGCCGAACAGCAGCACGTCGCCGGGTGCGAATCGGTAATCGAGATAGGACATCGCCGCGCCGGTCGTGAACAGCACCAGACGATGGCGTCCGGCCGCCCGCCAGGCCTCGAAATCGCGCCACGAGCCGTGCCGTGCGATCGTCACGGCATCGAGATAGTCCATGCCGGCACGGCGGAACGCGCGGTCGGAGGTCGGGAATCCCGCCGGCTCAATGATGTGAGCCTCGATCCCTAGGCACGCGCATAGCCGCAACACGGTTCCGGTATTCTGCGGGATATCGGGCTGGTAAAGGGCGATGCGCATGGCCGAAATCGGGGCGGTTCGGTGCCGGTAAGACCGGGCTGTGCGTGCCGGCAAGCCTACACTTGCACTCTCCCGGCAAGGGTGCCAATAAAACGCCGCCGGTATGCGTCGCGTCTGACCTTCCCCAGGCCGGATGCGACCGGTCTGTCCGCCGCCCGAACCCCTCGGGAAGGGGCGCGGTTCGCAGCGCGGGTGGGATGACCGGCAAGACGGATAAGGCATAAGGTTCGATTATGAGCGGACATTCGACCTATCAGCCGCAAAGCCCATTCATGCAATGGATGGAACGGCGGCTGCCGATCGTGAGCCTCGTCTACTCCTCCTTCGTCGCCTATCCGACCCCGCGCAACCTGAACTATTGGTGGACGTTCGGCGGCATTTTGACCTTCATGCTGGGCGTGCAGATCGTCACCGGCGTCGTGCTGGCGATGCATTACACGCCGCATGTCGATTACGCCTTCAACTCCGTCGAATCGATCATGCGCGACGTCAATTACGGCTGGCTGTTGCGCTACCTGCACGCCAACGGCGCGGCGTTCTTCTTCGCCGCCGTTTACGCCCACATCGCCCGCGGCATGTATTACGGCTCCTACAAGGAGCCGCGCGAGGTGCTGTGGATCCTCGGCGTCATTCTTTTCCTGTTGATGGTGGCGACCGGCTTCATGGGCTACGTGCTGCCCTGGGGCCAGATGAGCTTTTGGGCCGCCACCGTCATCACCAACCTGTTCTCGGCGCTGCCCGGCGTCGGCGAGCCGATCGTCACGTGGCTGTGGGGCGGCTTCGCGGTCGGTAATCCGACGCTCAACCGTTTCTATTCGCTGCACTACCTGTTGCCGTTCGTCATCGCCGGCGTGGTCGTGCTGCACGTCTGGGCGCTGCATATGGTCGGGCAGAACAATCCGACCGGCGTCGAGCCGAAGACCGAGAAGGACACCGTGGCGTTCACGCCCTATGCGACCGTGAAAGACGGCTTCTTCATCGGCGTGTTCTGCCTGTTCTACGCCTGGTTCGTGTTCTACCTGCCGAATTATCTCGGCCATTCCGACAACTACATCATGGCCAATCCGGGCCAGACGCCCACCCATATCGTTCCGGAATGGTACTACTTGCCGTTCTACGCCATCCTGCGTGCCATCCCGAGCAAGCTCCTCGGCGTCACCGCACTCGCAAGCTCGATCATCATTCTCGCCTTCCTGCCTTGGCTCGATACGTCGCGGGTGCGTTCGGCGAATTACCGGCCGCTGTACCGGCAATTCCTGCTGATCTTCTTCGCCGCCGTGATCGGACTTGGCTATCTCGGGCTCGCAAGAGCCGTCGGGCGGTTATGTGATCGCGGCGCGCATCCTCACCGTCTACTATTTCGGTTTCTTCCTCGTCATCCTGCCGCTGCTCGGATTGTTCGAAAAAACCAAGCCGCTGCCGAATTCGATCTCGGAAGCGGTATTGTCGGCGCCGCCGTCGGGCGCCAGGGCTTAGCGGAGGCGGATATGATTTCTCATCGCATCATCACCGCCTTCGCGCTCGCTGCGTCGCTTTCGGCGACGGCCGTGCAAACGGCAGCGGCCGAGGACGCGCCGCCGCGGCAAAAATGGTCGTTCGCCGGTCCGTTCGGCATCTACGACCAGGCGCAGCTGCAGCGCGGCTTCAAGATCTACAAGGAAGTCTGCTCGACCTGCCACAGCATCAAGCTGTTGGCGTTCCGCAATCTCGCCGAGCCGGGCGGCCCCGGCTTCACCGAGGCGCAGGCGACGGCGATCGCGTCCGAGTTCCAGGTGACCGACGGCCCCAACGACCAGGGCCAGATGTTCCAGCGGCCCGGCACCCTTGCCGATCGTTTCCCGCCGCCGTTCCCGAACGACCAGGCCGCCCGCGCCGCGCTCGGCGGCAAGCTGCCGCCCGACTTCTCGGTGATCGCCAAGGCGCGCGGTTACGAATGGGGTTTCCCGCAATTCATCATCGACGCGTTCATCGACTACCAGGAGGACGGCCCTGACTACATCCACGCCCTCCTCAACGGCTATACCGACCCGCCGGCCGGCTTCGCGCTGCCGCCGGGCGGCCAGTACAACAAGTACTTTCCCGGCGGCGCCATCGGCATGCCGAAGCCGCTCAGTGACGGCCAAGTGGAATACACCGACGGCACGCCGGCGACGGTCGACCAATACGGCCGCGATGTCGCCGCCTTCCTGATGTGGGCGGCGGAGCCGACGCAGGACGCGCGCAAGCGGCTCGGCTTCCAGGTGATGATCTTCCTCATCGTGCTGACCGGGCTTCTTGTACTTCACCAAGAAAAAAGTCTGGCACGACGTGCATCATCCCGAGCTGACGGGATCGCAGCCGCCGGCTTGATGTCGGCGCCGACACGCCAATGGGGCTCGAACCATGACCACGCCCGCGTTCGAGAATGATCTCAAAGCCGCGATCCGCACCATCCCGGATTATCCCAAGCCGGGCATCATGTTTCGCGACATCACGACGCTCTTGGGCGACGCACGCGCATTCCGCCGCGCCGTCGACGAACTGGTGCAGCCCTGGGCCGGCGGCAAGATCGACAAGGTCGCCGGCATCGAGGCGCGCGGTTTTATTCTCGGCGGCGCGGTGGCGCATCAGGTCTCGGCCGGCTTCGTGCCGATCCGCAAGAAGGGCAAGCTGCCGTTCAAGCGCGTCAGCATCGGCTATTCGCTCGAATACGGCATCGACGAAATGGAAATGCACGAGGACGCAGTGCTCCCGGGCGAGCGCGTGCTCCTGGTCGACGATCTTGTCGCCACCGGCGGCACTGCGGAAGCCGCCTGCAAGCTGTTAAAGCAAATCGGCGCCAATGTGCTGGCGGCCTGCTTCATCATCGATCTGCCGGATCTGGGCGGCGCCGAAAAGATCAAGAAGCTCGGCGTGCCGGTGCGCACGCTGGTCAGTTTCGAAGGGCATTAGCCGAACCATCACTTTCGCCGGCTCACCGAATCGAGCGTCGTCCAGATAAATGTTCCGTGCCCTTCAAACGAGCCGACGATATGACAGCGGCTTCCGACGGGACATGTCCGAAGAACTCTTTGCGCCAACTTCAGATCAATGTCCGCGTCGCACCAGAATCCTTGGCCGAGATCCGGTTTGAGGGCATAGAATTCGCCGGACTCCTGGGTGAGAATGCCGGTGCAAGCCTGGTGCATCGATGCTGCATGTCCCGGCGCAACGGATATCGTCGCCGCCAATACGGCAGCGGATACGGTTTTTACGATAGCTTTTATCATCGCACTCCTCCCACTCAGGCCTCCGAAAAAAGCTTCATATTGCGCAGCCAGCATTGATCTACCGCAAACAAATCGCGGAATTGTACGGTAGAAATCATACCTTACTGAAATCGCCCTGATTACTTCGGAGAAAACGATGGTCTATATCGTCAGTAGAGTGCTTGGCGCAGCCATTGCCATCGCGGCGCTTCTAACGCCGCCCGTATTTGCGCAATCGATCACCCCGCCGCCAGGATCAGCGCTGCGCGCCGAGATATTGAATGCCTATCGGCCAAGCGTCGAGGCGCAGCTGGGCGCTCCGGTCGAATTCGTCGTCGATGCCTTAAACGTCATGGGCGATTGGGCCTTCGTCGAGGCGCGGCCACAGCGTCCGGGCGGCGCACCGATCGACTGGCGGGCGACGAAATTCCGCAAAGCGTTCGAGGCCGACATGATGTCGGATCTCGTGCTTGGCCTTCTGCACCGCACAGGGGGTGGCTGGCAGGTCGTGGAAAACGCCATCGGTCCAACTGACGTCGCCTGGGAAGACTGGTTGAAGCCGTACAATTTGCGGCGCGAATTATTTCGCGGCCCTTGAATTTCGGATCGCTGCATGGTCGCTCGCTGCTCGTACTGCATTGCACCGAAGTCTTGAAGCAAACGGTCTACGCCGGGCGGCGGCAGGAAGGTCCCAGCGGAAAATTTGCGGTGGTCGCGCGATGTCCGCTTCTACCCGGAAACGACCAAATTGCTGCGCCACAATAACTGACGCAACGGCGGCTGAGCGTGATAAAGCCTAGCTCCCGGATGTCGCGACCTTGATCGCGCCGAGTTGACGATGTGTGAACACTGATGTCGAACAATGCGCCGGTTGCCACAAGGCCGGGCCCGACCATGACACATGAAGATCTGGCGGCGCTGCGAACAGCTGTTCGATTGCTTGAGCATCCGGGTCTCGCAGCGCGCCTTACCAATCTAGTGGGTAAGCCTATCGATCTCATCAGCAACGCGCTTCCCGCTGCCGTTTCGCGCGCGATTGCAACCGCCACCGCCAAAGGTCTTGAGGCAGCCCTCAAGGTCGCGCTGCAGACCATGCAACGCACCCCTCACGCCGGATCGCAACTCCTGCACAAGGCCTTGGCTACGGCATCCGGCGCTGCCGGCGGCGCCTTCGGCTTGGCGACACTTCCCATAGAGCTTCCTGTGTCGACGATCATCATGCTGAGATCGATCGCGGATATTGCACGAAGCGAGGGAGAAGATCTTTCCGAACCGGAACCGGCACTGTCATGCGTTCAGGTCTTTGCATTGGGCGGACGTAACGGCTCGGCCAATGCGTCCGAAAGCGGATATTTCGCCGCGCGAGGTATGCTCGCGAAGAGTGTCACTGAAGCCGCACGCTTCATCGCGGAGCGCGGTGTTGTCGAGGAAGGGGCTCCGGTCCTGGTCCGCTTCATTGCGCAAGTGGCGTCCCGCTTTGGCGTCGTGGTGACGCAGAAGATCGCGGCGCAGGCTGTCCCGGTTGTCGGCGCGCTAGGCGGCGCCGCCGTCAACTACGCCTTCATTGAGCACTTTCAGGATGTGGCTCGAGGTCATTTCACCGTTCGCCGGCTCGAACGAGTCTACGGCAAGGACGCTGTCCGGACGGAATATGAGCGCCTTGCGAAGCACCGCTGATGCCCAATTATTCGATGCCCGCTTCGGGGCAAACGCTGCCATTGAGACCCTGAGTCGACTTTTGTCTGTTGTTGG
>CAWCSD010000040.1:0-32364 GCA_963798095.1 uncultured Alphaproteobacteria bacterium
CAGAGCCGGGGATCACGACGATCATACTGGCGCTGTTGATGTTTTCCGGGATTCAGCCTGTCTGTCCTCGGGCTGATCGGCGGAAGTATGTCGGGTCCATCAATACGCACACCAGACGCCACCCGCGCGTCGTCGAACGCGAACGCATAAACTTCGGCGCTGGGTCGACATCGCGTCGGATGGGGCGAAAGCGTCGATTTTCGGAGTGAGCACTGTCGTTTCTACCTGCCGACAGCTAGCGGAGCATGGTCCGCACTTCCTGAGTAGTCCTGCCATCGGCAGGTCGGATTGCGCAACGGTCCCGTGCGAAATGCGAGGACGACATCGAGGTCGCGCTCGAACATGACACCGGTCAGGAGTGCCGTCAACCCGGACGAGCGTCGGCCCCGCGCCGCCCGGTCCAGCGCCCCGTTCTGCCACGTCAATGCAGTGACTGAACTCCAGCGGTACGATTAGAAGCGAGCGGCCGGTACTGCGTGCCGTCACATGCAGGTCGCCGCCCGACATGCTGAGCGAAGCGGACTGGGCCGGCACGAGGACACCGCCCATCTCTTCGCGCACCACCGCCGATTTTGCGAGGTCGATGCCTTCGTCCGCCACAAAAGCGAGGGTCGACGCCAAGCTGCCGCGGACCTCGATGGAGGTCGGGGAATAGGTCGCGAGATTCACGTCCGATAGTTCGAACAGCCCCCATTGCTGGCCGTCGACGTTCTGGGCCGCGCGACGCGGGCCGAGCGGGCTATCGTCCTGCGGCAGGATCGCGTAACGCACGCCGAGCAACTTCAGTACCCGGGCGTTGGCGTGACTCAAGATGGTGATGTTGCGCTCGTGCGGTAGCGCAGGCCGCTGCAGCGTTCGTTTTATCAAGGCATGAAAGACGGGTGACGAGAACTGATTATACTCGAACAGCGTGGGGATGCGTGAATACCAGAGCCCCAGCGTCATGTGATCATTGCCGATTGTTCGCCACAGCTTGTAGGCCGCCGTAAACTGTTGGACCCAGGCGTCCACGCCATTGTCCTCGACAGGAATGATCGTCGCGACCCGGCCGTTGAAGCGGGAGTCGGGGAAGAGCGAGATTTTCGCTTTCAGTATGTCGATGATCGTGGTGAAGTACGGTGGGAAGGAAGCGAAAGCCGTCGGCAATCTGCTGGTGGCAAGCAAAGCCGCGGCGGCCGACGGCGGCAGCGGCAACAACCACGCGGCGCGAGCGCCTGTGTCCGCGAAGAAGTGCTTGGCTGCAAGCCGCGTGACGGTGAGACTCGACCAGCCTGCACAAAGCCACCGCCGCAAAGACCCCGTAAATCGGCCAGAAGGCGATCTCGACATAGATCGGCGGCGGCAGGATCCAGTCCTTGACCACGAAGAGCGCAGCCACGGCGACGAGCAACGCGGCGATCGTCGCCAGCAGCACCCTGGCCGCGACCTGAAGCGCTCCGGCGCCGCGCCGCAAGCTCAAAAGCGCGCCGACGACCGCTGCGGCTACGAAGGCAGGGCCGGCCCATCCGAACGCCCTGCCGTGGAACAGGACGGAGCCGTAGATTGGGTCGCTGATAGACGCCGGTGAAATCATTGGGAAACAGATAGGCCGCAGTGTTGTCGAACAGGCCGAGCAAGTACCACGGCCAGCGCAGGCTGATCGCAAGGGCAGCGACGATCGCCAGGACGACCAGCTTACGGATCAGCTCCGATCGCCGATCGGCCAGGAGCAGAGCCAGGGCGACGTAGGGTATCGCCCCCAGCGCGAGCAACGTGAACGATCCCGGGCTGGCCGAGAGGAGATAGAAGACAAGGCCCAGAAGGCCCAACGCCGCGAGCAGATCGGCAATCCAGTATCGATCGGCCGGCCAGCAGCAGCAACCCAAACCCGACCACAGGAGAAACAACAAGGAGAACCGTGAACGGCGCAACCGACAAGATCGGATAAAAGAACGGGATGGGCGCAATCGGCGTGGCGGCAATACCCACGATCCAGCCGGCCGTCAGCGCCGTCAGCCGATTTTGCGAGAGAAGCCGGGTCAGGCCGTAGGCGGACACGAACACAAGCCCGGCGATGATCAAGTAAACGACGACCTTGGCCACTTTGAGATTCGCAATCCAGCCGATCGGCCAGAAGTAGAACTGCAGCAGTGGATTTTGCAGCAGCTGGATGTTGCCAATGGATTGCAGAAAGTCGTTCGAAAATGCGAAAGTCGGTTGAACGGCCGCCGATCAATTCAGGATCTCGACCAACATGTATATGCCGTCGAACCCATGAAATAGCCCATCGATGTTTCGATAAAAGACCAGTGCCGCGCATATGGTGAAGATCAGGAGATTGGCGAGAAATGCCAGCGCCTGCGCACCGGTGGGAGAAGCGGTGTCCCCGCCGACTTCGCCCGACGCTTCGAGATCGTTCACGCCGGCACGCGCGGACGGTCGGCGAGAAAAGCCGTCGCCTGGTCCATCACGGCTTCGAGAGCGGACAGCTTCGGAACAAAGCCATATTTGCTCAAGGCGCGATCCCGGGAATAGTAGTTAAGCTTGTTCGGCTTCGATGCCGATGACCTGACTTGCCACTGCAGGTCGAACTTCTCATGGAAGCGACGAAGGAGCTCGAACTTTTGGACGGGACACACGCTGGCCAGATCGTAAGCGCCATTCAACGGCGTTGAGCGAACGACCGCAACGATCGCCGACACAAGATCATCCGGATGGAGGTAGTCGCGCGCAATGTCATGCTCGTCGGTGGTCAGGACTGAGCCATCCAACAAGCTCTGCAGCATCGCGCACACGAGGTAGCCGAGCCGGGCGCCCATTTCGGCACTGTAAAAACTATAGAGCCGCAGGTCGACGATCGACAGGTCGCCGTGCTCGCGGTGACGCGCCTCGGCCTCGGCCTTGGCGCGGGCATAGTGGTCGCCGCCTGCCGGCGCCTTGAGCGGCGCCCCTGGCTCGCGCGGCAGCGTGAAATCCTCGCCCGTTGCGACACCGCTACTGGCAAAGATATACCCCGTCGATGGACGTTGCCTCAGCACCTGCAGGACCCGCAGGTCCCAGTCGGCGGTCACCGCCAAAATGTCCTCGCCCAACTCGTTGACAAGGCGCGGATCTCCTGCTCCAACGAAATTCGCGACCACGTCGAAAGCACGACTGCCAAATTCGTTGCTGGACAGGACCGAGATTCGCTCACGCGGCAGGCCGCGCCCGACCGCCCACCGCATCAACGGCTCCGGCGCTCGCGTGTAAAGAAAGGCCTCCCAATCGGTGCTGCGCAGCAGACCGGGCAAGATGGCTCTTGAGACGTAGCTTCCGGCGCCTAGAATCGCGATACGCATCTGACATCTTAACCTGGGATCTGGACTTTTGTGACCCGACAATCGACCAGCGAGGACTGCAACTACACGGAAGTCCATTCCGTGGCCAGGCGCACCGTTGAGCCGGACACGGTGGTCAGACTGGTGGAATTTCGACCGCGCTATGTCGTTTTTCGCACGCTTGGTCCTGGCCTCAGCCAACGTGGCGATCTGGGCCGCGGCGCTCACCCTGCCACTATGGGTTCTCGTCATTGCCTTCCCCCTGATGGTGGTGGTGCAGCAGGAGATGCTGATCTGGGTGCACGAGGGTGCCCATCGAACCCTGTTCCGCAACAGGACCCTCAATGATTTCTGGGTCAGTTTCTGGTTCGCCTCGCCGCTCGGCGTGAACTTCGAGACCTATCGCCGCTCGCACATGACGCATCACAGTCATCTTGCGTCAGCCGGGGACGGCGACCGCTGGACATATGAACTATACATTCGCGGCGCGGCGTTCAAACGGGTCCTGCTGAAGGCGGTGCTGGGCTACTACGGCGTCACGCGTGCGTTCAAGAAATACGCGACCGGCCAGTACGATCGGCTGGATCCGGACAAGACCTACCCGCCGACGATTCACTACATGCTCTTCATGCTGTTTTGGAACGGCGCATTCATCGCGGCCAGCGTTTTGGCCGGGCGGTGGTGGGTCTATCCGGTGTTGTGGCTTATACCGCTGTTCTCCATCGCTATCCTGATCACAATCCTGCGCACGATCGCCGAGCACCAGCCCATGGACTATCAGGGCCGAGATCCCATCAGCCCGGTTATCCGCACGACCCTCTGCTCATGGCTCGAACGCCGATTCTTTTTCCCGCTGAACTTCAATTATCACGTCGAGCACCACCTCTTCCCGCAGGTGCCGTTCTTCAATCTGCCGCTTCTTCACCGCGAACTGGCCACACGCGGTCTCTTCAAGACATTTCCGCAAATGATTCAGCGCAGCGCTCTGGGGCGCATCAACGAGATCCGCCACGAACCGATGGTCGCTTCTCCGGCTACGCCGATTTCAGCGTGATCAGGGCGATTTCGGGCGGGCAGTTGTAGCGCAGCGGAACGCAGCTCGCGCCAATCCCTCGGCTGGTGTGTCCGATCATGTTCCCGATTCTCCAGAGGCCGGCCGCGTATTCTCGACGCATCCCCATGGTGATGAGCGGAACGCCACCTGGCAGGCATACTTGCCCGCCGTGCGTGTGCCCGGTCAGGTAGAGCGAATAGCCGAGCGCCGCCGCGTCCGCAGCCAGTTCGCTGGTGTGTACCAGCGCGATGCGCACGCGATCGGGCGGAGCCGCTTCAAGCGCTCGCCGCGCGGCCGGCGACCAGTAATGATGAACGTCGTCCGTACCGGTGATGTAGATTTCTTCGCCATCGCGGCGAAGGACGACGGTCTCGTTGACCAGCATGGTCGCACCGATCGACGACAGCATGTCCGCCATGCTTGCGCAATCGTGGTTTCCCAGGATACCGACGATACCGTCTTGCGATCGTATCGCGCCGAAGATCCTCGAAAATGGCTGCTCCAAATGGGCGTGGTCCTGCCCATAATGGGCCTGGTAGTCGCCGGTCAGGATCGCAAGGTCCGTTTCGATGCCTTCCAGGACGGCATTCGTTGCTTCGACAAGCTGCGGCATCAGGTCGATGTGAAAGTCGCTCAGATGAAGGATTCGATATCCGTCGAACCGCGCCGGAAGTCCCGGAATGGGAATCTCGTGGCGGACGAGCCGTATCCGTGAGGCATTTCTAACGCCCACTCCCCACAGGCCGACCGCCCGAATCCCGACGGAGAGCATCCCGACGGTCGTTTCGAAATAGCTTGTCATGGGCCGTAGCCCGCTCTTGCTGCGCTTGAGGCCGTGCTTCTCCAGACGGTTCCGGAAAACTCGCCATCTGCGGCGGGCTGACTTGAGCTGCGCCTCCGAATTCAAATGTCGGATGACGGGTATCTTCAAGAGCCCGTGCCGGTGGAACGCTCTGCTTCAGCCGCGTGCGGACTGATCGTCACGACGGTTCCCGCCAAGCTTATCTCGTACGCGCCGGCGTTCTTCCTTTGCGAGGCTCCGCCCGCCAGATTGAACTCTGCAAGCGGAGCGAAGACGCGTCCGTGCCATGCGCACTTGATGCGACCATTGTTGCATGGACGATCGTCGAGACAGGCCCCCTCGTGTGTGCACATGCGCGGGAAGACCATCAGGCGATCGCCTTGGCGCAGCAGGCGAAGCCCGAAATGGCCGTTGTCACCAAACAGATACTGGCCGTCATGGCTCAATTGAGAACCGAGATCGATCGTGGCCCCGGTCGAAGGGTTCGACCCGGGCGGGGGCGACACGTTGCTGCGACCGATATCCATCGTCTCGGCAAACGTGTACGGCTCGTCCGACCGGCGCGAAAAGGTGTAACCACGTGCACGCAGCTCGCCGCGGCGCGTCCGCATCGGGATATCGCCCTCCATCAGCCAGCCATTGTTGCGCTTCAGCACGAACCGGATGATCGGCAGGAACCACGACAACAACCGTGGCCCACCGACCGCATAATGGCTGGTCACGCGACAGCGCAGAGGCTCGAGTTGCTCGTAACCGGTCGTGACGATCAAGACGAAGAAGAACCATGTCGTGAAGTATGTCTGGGGTCGGCCATTTGGCTGGTAGTTCACCACGGCCATGGGCAGCCACAGTCCGAACAGCTTCTGCAAATTGATGGTGATCATCGTGCGGTCGTCGACGATGCCGAGAACGGGCTTGACGCCGGGGTGCATGTAGCTGAGATGCGGAACGTCCTTATAGTTCCAATCCGCATCCGACGTCGTATAGGGCCCTTCCACGCTGATCGAGAACTCGTCGAAGACGAGGCCGGCGGCTTGCAGCTCGGATTTTATTGATTCCTTGGATCTCAACATTACATTGGCTCGACTTCAACCGACGGAATCAATCCGCACCAGGACCTGCTGCCGCGCATAGGCCAGATAAGTATAGGCGACGTTCGCCCGCTTGACCCACTCCTGAAACGCGCGGAATTCATGCGCCTGCCAGTTCGGCAAGTTGAAGTAGTCGTCGAACAGGAGCATCACGCCCGACTTGAGAAGCGGGCCCAGTCCGTCGAAGACTTCGCGTGTCGAGTCGTAAAGGTCGCAATCGATGTGCACGAACGCGATCGGGGCGCGGTTTTGCGCGATCCAGCCCGGCAAGGTGTCACTGAACAAACCCTTGTGCAGCCTCACATTGGAACGCACCGACGGTGCCTTGCCCTTGAGGTCGAAGGCCCCTTTGGGGTGTATGACGCCCGTCCAGTCACCCGGCAATCCGCTGAAGCTGTCGAAGCCGTGCACTTCCCGGCCGGGATTTCGCTCGGCCGCGTAATTGATGGTGCCGCCCTTGTGCACGCCAAACTCGAGCAAAAGGCCCTCGCCAGGCATCCGGTCGAACGCCATGTCGAACATTTCGCGCTCATTCACCAGCCCCACCGCGAGTGGCATCTTTTCCCGGATGTAGGCGACAGAATCAGCTAGCGCGATGCGCTGCATTTCCCTTAAGGGATGCAAGACGAAGAAGTCCCGGACGAATTGAAGCTTATAGAGTAGGGTTTTTACGGAGTTCTTCAGCTTGAAATTAGGCACATGCATTGCGTCGTTCCAAAACTACCCCAATGGCCGCCAACATCGACCGTCCGACCATTGGCTCTCGGAATTGCTGAAATGACCCTTTAACATGCGACCCCGATAGTGCCAATTCGCCCGATGTCGGTAAAACCGCCTTCCAACCGCGCATCGTGATCCGGAAAGCTTGTGAAAATGGCCGTCGACCGAGAAAAGCTCAAGCAGGAGATTCTGGAGAAGGTCCGGGAGTATCATGCTCTTGCCCACACGCCCGCCGCGTTCGAGCCGGGTAAGTCGCGCGTCACCTATGCCGGCCGGTACTACGACCAGAAGGAACTCGTCAATCTGGTCGACGCGTCGCTGGATTTCTGGTTGACCGCCGGGCCCTACAGCAACCGCTTCGAGGCCGCCATGCGCAGGCGCTTCAAGGCGAGCGCTTTCCTCTTTGTGAATTCCGGTTCGTCCGCCAATTTGCTGATGGTTTCGACGCTATGCTCGCCCGACCTCGAGCGCTACCTCGCGCCGCGCGATCCGCGACCGCTGGTGCCCGGCGACGAGGTGATAACGCCGGCGGTGACGTTCCCCACCACGCTCAGCCCGATCGTGCAAAACCGTCTTGTTCCGGTGTTCGTGGATGTCGAGCTGGGGACGTACAATATCGATCCGGCGCTGATCGAAGGCGCCATCGGTCCCCGCACCCGGGCGCTCTTCATTCCCCACACGCTGGGCAATCCCGCTGACCTGGACATTCTCTGCGACGTCGCGAAGCGTCATAATCTGTGGCTGCTGGAAGATGGTTGCGATGCACTTGGCGCCGAATGGCGCGGCAAGGCGGTCGGCACCTTCGGCGCCATGTCGTCGATCAGCTTCTTCCCTGCGCACCACATCACCACCGGCGAAGGCGGCGGCATCGTCGTCAACCACTTGCCGTTGCGCCGGACCGCCCTTTCAGTGCGCGACTGGGGGCGCGATTGCTGGTGCGATCCCGGCAAAAGCAATACCTGCAAAAAGCGCTTCGACTGGCAGCTCGGCGAACTGCCGCACGGCTACGATCACAAATATACCTATTCGAACATCGGCTACAATCTGAAGGCGACGGACCTGCAAGCCGCCGTCGGCCTCGCCCAGGTCGATAAGATCGATGAGATCGTCGCCAGGCGCCGACACAATTTCGCGCGCCTGATGGATGGCATGAAGTCGCTCGAAGGTCGTGTCATCCTGCCGCGGATCGACTCGCGTGCGAAGGCCTCCCCGTTCGGCTTTCCCATCACCATCGCCGACGGCAGCGAGCGCAAGCGCATCATCAACGCGCTCGAAAGCGCGAATATCGAGACCCGGCTGCTATTCGGCGGCAACATCCTGCGTCAGCCGGCTTTCATCAATATCGATCATCGCGTTCACGGCACACTGGATCAGTCCGATCGCGTCATGCGCGACACATTCTGGATCGGAGTGGGGCCGCGCATCACCGATGCGATGATTGATTACATGTTGGACCAACTGTACCGTGCGTTTGGTCGCTGAAATCGGTCAAGGAGACGACATGAAGGGTGCCGATTACATCGCGGAGACATTGGCGCGGCATGGCGTCAAGGACGTTTTCCTGATCACCGGCGGTGCCTGCGCGTTCATGGTCGATGCGATCAGCCGTCGTCCCGACATGCGCTATTTCTGCTTTCAGCACGAGCAGGCGGCGGCAATGGCGGCCGATGCCGTGTGGCGCGTCGGTGGCGGCATGGGAGCCACCATGGCGACAAGTGGCCCGGGCGCCACGAACCTGCTGACAGGCATCGCCTGCTCGTATTTCAATTCCATACCGAGCATTCACATCACCGGGCAGGTCAACCTCAGCGAAACCAAGGCTTACGGCGGCGCCAAGGTGCGCCAGGCCGGCTTCCAGGAAACCAAGATCGTCGAGATGGCGCGGCCCATCACCAAGTACGCCGTGCAGGTTCATGACGCCGAGAGCCTGCGGCGCGAGATGGCGAAGGCGCTCTACATCGCCAACAGCGGCCGCAAGGGGCCGGTGCTGATCGACATTCCGATGGACGTGCAGCAGATCGACGTGGGCGACGTCATCGAGATGGCCGATGACCTCAAGGCGCAGGAGCCGTCTTCCGGCGCCGCAGTCAACCAGGCAATCGACAGGCTCGGCGCGGCGCTGAAGGGCGCGCAGCGGCCGTTGGTCCTGTTCGGCGCGGGCGTGGGCCTGGCCGGCGCGGAAAAAGCGCTGTCCAAATGGCTGCAGCGCTATGACGTTCCGTTCGTCTCGAGCTGGAACGGCCTCACCTATTTCGATCATGACATGCCGAACTACGTCGGCCAGATCGGTGTCTACGGTAATCGCGGCGCCAATTTCGTGCTGCAGAATGCCGATGTTCTTGTCGTCCTCGGCTCGCGTCTCGACAATCGCCAGCGCTCCGGCAACGCCAAGAATTTCGCTCCGGCCGCCAAGGTCCTCGTCATCGACATCGACACCGAGGAACTGCGCAAATATGCGGTCGACGGCTATGCCACGTCTGCGCTCGACCTGAAGGATCTGCCAAAACTCCTGGACAAGATCGAGGCACCCCGCTCCAGCAACGCTTGGCGCGAGTATGTCGGGGAAATGAAAGCTCGGTATTTCGGGCGCGACATCAGCACCTCGGCCGACGTCCACCGGACCATGTCACCCTATGGCGCCGTGAAGGCGATCAACGGGCTGATCGAGCGCGACGCCGTCGTCGTGGCTGATTGCGGCGCCAATCTGTGCTGGGTCTATCAGATTTTCCACCGCACGAATCAGGTTCTCATGACGGCGGGGGGACATTCGCCGATGGGATACTCAATCCCGGCGGCAATTGGGGCGGCCATCAGCGCGCCGGAGCGGCAGATCGTCTGCTTCATCGGTGACGGCGGATTGCAGATCAACCTTCAGGAACTGCAGACCATTCGGCAATACAAGCTCAACATCACGATCGTCGTGATGAACAACCACGGCTACGGCATCATCAAGCAGTTCCAGGATTCTTACCTGGAAAGTCGATACGAGGCGTCCGGCAAAGGATACGGCATGCCAGATTTGGCCAAGCTTTCACAGGCCTACGGCCTGGACTATGTTTCGATCGACAAAGTCGAGGACATCGATTCCAAGCTGTTCGTGAAGACCGGTGCTCGCTTGGTCGACATGCAACTCCACCCGCACACCCTGATCGAGCCTCGTCTGGAGATGGGCAGGCCGATCAACGATCAGTCGCCGTATGCCGATCGCGCCGAATTTGCGGCCAACAACCGCTTCGTGACCTTCGAGAACGTGGCGCCGCCGCGCTGACCGATCTTCGGTTGGGTGAACTTGCTGTTAAGTGACCCCGTCCTCGATGCGCGCTTGCACATGTTAGAACAGACGGCCGCGACTGGGGGTGCCAGCGGGCGGCGGAACACGCTAGGATCGCGCCGCCGTCGATCATGCCCAAAATCCTTTACCTCGTCACCGAAGACTGGTTTTTTGTCTCGCATTTCTTGCCGATGGCGCAGGCGGCGCGGGATTGCGGCTTGCAGGTCGCCGTTGCGACGCGCGTGCGTGCCGACGGCGAGCGGCTCAAGGCCGAAGGATTTTCCGTGATTGCGATCGAGAGCCGAGCGCGGCAGTTTCAGTCCGTTGCGGAGCCTGCGCGATTTTTTTCAAGCGTTGAAAATCGTGCGCGACCAGCGCGCCGATATCGTGCACTGCATCGCGCTACGGCCGGTGGTGATCGGCGGCCTCGCGGCGAAGCTCGCTGGCACGGGAGCGCTGGTGGTGGCGCCGACCGGGTTGGGGCATTTGTGGATCGAGCACGGCATCGCCGTGCGTATCGCCCGCAAGATCGTGCGCGCCATCGTCGGCTCATGGCTGCGCGGCCCGCGGACGCATTATCTGTTCGAGAATCGCGACGACCCGCGGGAGTTTGGTCTCGATCCGGACGGCGCCGACGTCACCATCGTCGGCGGCGCGGGCGTCGATCCAGAAAAATTTCCGCGCAGCGAGGCGCCGCCGTCGCCGCCGTTGAAGGTCGCGGTGGTCGCCCGCATGATCCGGCCCAAGGGCATCGTCGAAGCCGTCGACGCGGTGCAGCGCGCCCGCGCCGCCGGCGCGCCGGTCGAGCTGCATCTGTTCGGCGACCCCGATCCGGACAATCCGCGCTCCATACCGCAAGCCACATTGGCGCAATGGTCGAAGGAACCGGGGATCACGTGGCACGGCCACGAGGCCGACGTGGCGCGGGTGTGGCGCGAACATCACGTCGCGATGCTGTTGTCCTATCGCGAGGGCTTGCCGCGCTCGCTGGTCGAAGCCGCCGCCGCCGGCCGGCCGATCGTCGCCACCGACGTTCCGGGATGCCGGGAGGTCGCGCGCGACGGCAAGGAGGGCATTTTGGTGCCGCTCGGCGATAGCGACGCGGCGGCGCGGGCGCTGACCGCACTGGCGGCCGATCAAGCTCTGCGGCAGCGGCTCGGCGCCGCGGCGAACGCGCGGTTCCAGGAGCGTTTCACCGCCGCAGCCGTCCGGCAAACCGTCCGCGACCTTTACCGCTCGCTGGTGCCATCGCCAAAACGAACGAAGCCATGACCAACGAAGATGCCGGCTTGTGGTGTGAAGTCGATGCCGCGGTGCCGCCCGGCCGCGCCGCGCTGTTCCTCGATCGCGACGGCGTCATCGTCACCGACACGCATTATCTCTGCCGCGTCGAAGACATGCGCATGATCGCCGGCGCAGCGGCTGCGATCGCCCGCTGCAATGCGCTGCAAATTCCGGTCGTGGTGGTGACCAATCAAGCCGGCATCGGCCGCGGCTATTACGATTGGGACGCCTTTCGCGCCGTGCAAGGCGCGCTGAAGGCGGCGCTGGCGACCGACGGCGCTCATCTCGATGGCGTCCTGGCTTGCGCCTATCATGCCGACGGCCAAGCGCCGTTGCGGGTCGACAATCACCCATGGCGCAAACCCAATCCGGGCATGATCGTCGAGGCCGCAAGCCGCATGCAGCTCGATCTGCCGCGCTCGTGGATCGTCGGCGACCGGGCCCATGACCTTGCCGCAGGCGCGGCGGCGCGGCTCGCCGGCGGTACGTTGCTTGAGGGCGACGCGCAGGAGCGGCAGGCGGCAGCCAAGCTCGCCTCTGCCCGGTTTAATGTCGATACGGCGTCCGACCTCGCCGCGGCCGTCGCCGCGCTATTCGAGCGCCGGCAGTTCGAGGATCGCGGCCGTTCCTGATTTGCGCTAGGACAGGGCAATGCACGAGCCCAATTCTGGTCACCGGCGCTGCCGGGTTCATCGGCTTTCATCTGGCGCGCCGGCTCCTGGCCGACGGCTGGACCGTGCATGGTGTCGACAATCTCAACGACTATTACGATCCGCGGCTGAAAGAGGCCCGCCTCGCCGAGCTGCGCACAAGCGCGAATTTCCATTTCGAAAAATGCGATCTCGCCGATCGCTCTGCCGTCGCGGCGTTGTTCGCCAAGCAGCGCTTCACCTATGTCGCGCATCTTGCGGCGCAGGCCGGCGTCGCCCATTCGGCCGTCGATCCCGCGGCCTATGTCGATGCCAACCTGGTCGGCTTTGCCAATATCCTTGAAGGCTGCCGCCACGGCGAGTGCCGGCATCTCGTCTATGCGTCGTCATCCTCGGTGTACGGCGCCAACCAGCGCATGCCGCTGCGCGTCTCCGACCGGGTCGACGAGCCGTTGAGTCTCTACGGCGCGACCAAGCGGGCCAACGAGCTGATGGCCTATTCTTACGCGCATCTGTTCGGCTTGCCGGCGACGGGCTTGCGCTTTTTCACGGTCTACGGGCCCTGGGGCCGCCCGGATATGGCGGTGTGGCTGTTCACGCAGGCGATCTTCGAGGACCGGCCGGTGCGGCTCTACAATCACGGCCACATGCGCCGCGATTTCACCTATGTGGACGACGTCATCGAAGCGGTGATGCGTTTGATCGAGACGCCGCCGGCGGCAATGGCCGCGGATGCCGCCGCGCCAACATCACCGCAGCCGCCGCATCGCATCTACAATGTCGGCAACGAGCAGCCGATCGAGGTCACAGCCTTGCTCGATATGTCTGGAAAAGGTCATCGGCAAGCCGGCCCGGCGCGAATTGCTGCCGATGCGTCCGATCGACGTGCTCGAAACGTTCGCCGACAGTTCGGAGCTGCAGCGCGCCACGGGGTTCGCGCCGCGCACGCCGATCGAAGACGGCTTGCGCGCGTTCGTGACCTGGTATCGCGACTACCGCGGCATCACGTGAAGCGGTCGTCGCCTGTCATGCTTACGTCATGTGCCGCGCCCGCGTTTGACAGCGCGCCATGCAACGGGCATGGCTGATTTTTCAACGAGGCAATGCGGCGGACCATGGCGAAAGCGGTTTTGGGAATAATCGGCGGCTCGGGCATTTACGATTTGCCGGGCCTTCAGAAGGCGCAAACAAAAGTCATCACCAGCCCATGGGGCGATCCGTCGGGACCGCTGTTGACCGGCGAGATCGACGGCCTGCCGATCGTGTTCCTGTCGCGCCACGACAAGGGGCATCGGTTCTCACCTTCCGACATCAATTACCGCGCCAATATCGACGTGCTCAAGCGCGCCGGCGTCACCGACCTGGTCTCGCTGTCGGCGTGCGGCTCGTTCAAGGAAAACCTGGCGCCAGGCACCTTCGTCCTGGTCGACCAGTTCGTCGACCGCACCCACAAGCGCGAGAGCTCGTTCTTCGGCAAGGGCTGCGTGGCGCATGTCTCGATGGCGCATCCGGTGTCGCCGCGGCTGCGCATCCATATCGCCGAGGCGGCGCGGGCCGAGGACATCGGCATCGTGCGCGACGGCACCTATGTGTGCATCGAAGGCCCGCAATTCTCCACGCTCGCCGAAAGCCTCACTTACAAGAATCTCGGCTATGCGGTGATCGGCATGACCAACATGCCGGAGGCCAAGCTCGCCCGCGAGGCGGAGATTTGCTACGCCACCGTGGCCATGGTGACGGATTTCGATTGCTGGCATCCCGACCACGACGCTGTCACCGTGCAGGACATCATCAAGGTGCTCATCGCCAACGCTGAAAAGGGCACGCGGCTGGTGGCGCGGCTCGCCCGGGATTTCCCGCGCGAGCACGAACCGTGCCCGATCGGCTCCGATCGAGCGCTCGACAACGCGTTGATCACGGCGCCGGAAGCGCGCGATCCGGAGCTGTTGAAGAAACTCGACGCGGTCGCCGGCCGCATCTTGCGCGGCTGACAATTCCCCGGCCGGCCGGGCGAAAACCAACCTTGAACGGCGACGCAACAATTATGACCCGCGGTCCAACGAATTATTGACGCGTTCCGGGCATAATCGGGCGACATGATATCGACTGGCACCGCCCCTGGCGGGCCGAAACGGTCGACAGCGGGCGGCGTTTACAAACGGTTAGCTATGTCGGCCGTAGTAGATGTTACGCAGTAAAGCCGGGACGCAGCAGATGTCCGATTCAGGAAGCAAATTCACCGGCGTTGAGCACGTCGCGCCGCCGTTGGCGCCGCTGGGTATCAACGACATTCTGCGCGATGCCGATGCGCTGCTCGAACTGATGGGAAAAGAAACTCTCGGCGTGGTGGCGGAGCTTGCCAATACGTTGACGGTTTCGGCGCATGAGGCCGGTGCCCGGGACATCGAAGAAGCCGCGAGCAATGTGCGACGCCTCGCCTTAAGCCATGGCCCGGTGGCGCTGACCGGCGCCATGCGCGCGCTCACCGACGCCATCGCCCGCACCGAGCGCGCGGTCGCCGCATAATTGCTTTGCTGTTCTAGGCGATCTTTTGCTGCGTCGGCTGTGTCGCCGCAGGGCGCCGGTAGAATTCGACAACGCGGACGATGTTGAGCACGCCGACGACGATCGATCCGGCGACCACCGGCGTCAGGTAGCGCGGCTCGAGATGCACGGTGGCGTATAGTCCGCCGACCGTCAGATAAAAGCACCAGATGCCGATCGACACGCTGGTTTCGTCGGTCCAGCCTTCGCGGACAAGGCGGATCGGGCGTGACGACGAAGAACGCCAGAAAGACAAAAACCGAGGCCGTCTCGCTCAGCCAATTGGCGATCACGGCGGGGATCATCCACCAATTGCCGGCCTTCACGGCGCGCTCGGCGCCGAAATCGTGCGAGCTGCCGGTATTCCACAGCAGCACGTCGCGCACCGTCTCGATCGGCCGCACCGCCTGGTGCAGCTGCGTTTCCGAGATGTGATGAAATATGTGAAAGATCATCGCGCGGGGATGGTCGCGCCAGGCGCGCAAAAACGCCAGCGTGACTTCGTGATTGATGCGAACCGCATCCCAGCCATAGTCGCGGTGCAAAGCAACGTTGGCTTCGGCTTCATAGCCGTGGAGGCCCGCTTCCATTTCCGCGAGCAGAGGCCGGCCGACTTCGTCGATCGGGGTCGAGCCGGCGAATATCGAATGATCGAAGTGTGCCGCTTCGATCAAGGCGCCGAACAGCGCGGCCTGGGAAATGGAGGCGGCGACAGCCGAGCCGACGCGGGCACGGTTCCATTGGGTATAGGCGACATGGGTCGCGATCAGCGGCAGGAAGACCAGCGCGCACGCGGCCAATTGGCGTAGCCGCGAGCGCTGCACCAGCGCGGCCGCAACGGCGAGGGGAACGAGCCCGACCGCCAGAAACGCGATCACGTCCCGCATCAGGAAGGCGACGGCAATGAGTGCGCCGGCGCCGAGATAGACCGGCAACGGCGCGGTGGCGCGGCGCAACACGATCAGACCCAGGATGCAGGTCGCAATCGTCATGGTGCTGCCGGTCAGGCTGTCGGTGAGCGCCGCCTGGTCGACCATGAATTGCATCGAGGTCGCTTGCGCCGCGACGACAGCGAGGCTGAGCCAGACGCCGAGCCGAAACGCCCGCGCCAGGCGATAGACCATCACGGTCGCCCACAATGAAACCGCGAACTGGAACAACACGACGGCCCAGGCCCAATCGCGCCCGGCCAGGATCTTCGCCGCCGCGATGATCGCCGGATAGCCGATCATGCGCGTCAGCGTGACCGGCATCGGATCGGTGGCAAGATCGACGTGCCGGAACGCGCCGCTCAGGATCGCGTCGGCATAGGTTTCGTATCCGAGCGTATCGTTCTGCAGCGCCGGGCCGAATGCCAAAAGCACGCCGAGCTTGACGGCGACGACAATGGCAAAGGCGACGAGCACCGGTTTCGGCACTGCCTTGAGCGCTAAGGATAACGGCATTCGCGCTTGACGCTTTCTAGTGCAAACTGGCGGTCCCGGTGAAGCTACCGTTCGATGCGTTGCCGGTCACGTGGTTATTGCCATAGCTGAGCAGGCCGGCGCCGCCGGTCGCCTGGATGCCGATGGCGTTGGCGCGCAGCATCGAGCTGCCCACGGTGACGCTCGCGGTGCCGCCGCTCGATTGATTCGACTGGATGCCGGCCGAACCGTTGAAGGCCGCGACCACGCGCATGATGTCCACGGTCGCGTTGCCCGGGCCGCTGACGGCGTCGATGCCGTTGCCGGCGTTGAAGCTCGCCGTGCTGTCGGCGAGGGCGGCATTGATCGCGCCGGAGCCTCCGGTGCCGTCGACCCGCAGTCCCTCGCCGGTATTGTTGTCGATGCGAAGCCGTCGCAGCCTGACGTTCGCCGCGATGCCGCCGGTCGGCTGGATCAACAAGCCAGTCGCGTTGTTGAGGATCGTGGTGTTCTGAACGACCACCTTAGTCGTGGTGGCGCTGCCGGCGCCGGGAGAGAGTGTAATGCCGGACGTCGTGAAGCCCAGCACCACGCAATTCTCGATGTTCAGGCGCGCGCCGCTTAAGAACACGACGCCGGAGGTGCCGGACGCATTGACGCCGTCGAAGCTCAGTCCGCCCAAGTTGATCACGTCGTTGGCGCCGGCGCTGATGACGATGCCGCTGGTGCCGGGGGAGGGTATCATGCCGGCGACGCCGGCGGCGTTACCGAAGATGGTGATCGCCTTGGTGATGGTGACCGGGCCGAAGTCGCCCGGATCGAGGACATCGATTTCGCCGCCGGCGGTGGTCTGGGCCAGCGCCGCGGCGAAGGTCAGGCAGGGCGACACGCGGGTGCATGGATTGGAATCGCTGCCCAGCGTCGCCGATACGAAGGTTTGCGTCGATGGCCCGCCGCCGCCGGATGACGAGAACATCGCGGTGACGCTTTCGATCGAGTTCATGGTCAGCGAGGCAACTGCCATTGCCGCTGCAGGCGCCGCCCCAGCCGTTGAAGGTCGCGCCGCCGGTCGGCGTAGCGGTCAGCATCACCGACGTGCCGCTGGCGTAGTTCATCGTGCACACCGACGGGCAACTGATCCCGGGAGGCGAGCTGGTCACGGTGCCGTTGCCGGCGACGCTGACATCGAGCGTGTATTGAGTTTGCGCGAATGTCGCGGTGACGCTTTGCGCCGCGTTCATCGTCACCACGCAATTGCCGACGCCGCTGCAGGCGCCGCCCCAGCCGCTAAAACCCCAGCCATTCGCCGGCGTGGCGGTCAGCGTCACTTGCGTCCCCGCGGCAAAGTTGGCGCTGCATGTCGATGGGCAACTGATCCCGGCGGCGAGCTCGTCACCGTGCCGCTGCCGGTGACGCTCACCGACAACGTCGCAGTTTTGCACGAATGTCGCCGTCACCGATTCCGCCGCGTTCATCGTCACGGTGCAGCCGCCGCTGCCGCTGCAGGCGCCGCCCCAGCTGCTGAAGACCCAGCCGGCGGCGGGCGTCGGCGTCAAGGTCACCTGCGATCCGCCGGTGAAGGTGTGGCTGCATGTGGACGGGCAACTGATGCCGGCGGGATTACTCGCCACGGTGCCGCTGCCGGTGACGCTGACGGTCAAACTGGCGTTACCGCCGCCTGACGAGACCCAGTTGGTGACCAGGTTATAGACGTTCACGGTGCCGATGCCGGTGGCGAAGTCCCAGCCGGTGTTCGCTCTTGAAGGCGGGCGCATACGAACTGGTCGATGTCGACAGCACCCCGTAGGTGCCGCCCGGAGCATAGCAATTGGGGGTGCCGCTGGTGCAGTCGACAATCATGTCGCCAAGCGTCACGTCGTAAAAGATGCAGGAGCTGCCGATGCGTGTTGCCGTTGCTCGCATTGCAGGTGCTGCTGCCGCTGGCGCCATATTCGGCGGCGGCAATCTTATAGAGCACGGGATTGGGGTTGCCCTGCCGCGCCCCGGTGTTTTGGTTCACCAGCGCTTGGATGCCGGCCCAGATCGGCGACGCGAAGGACGTGCCGCCCGCTCCGCTCCAGCCGATCGGCGAGCCGGTGCACGGCCTGCCGCCATTATTGGGATCGGAATAGCAAAAAATGTAAAAATGACCCCAGGCACCGGCGGCGGCAAACAGCGACACGTCCGGGACATCGCGCACACCGTCGGCCGGATTGCCGATAAACCCGCTCTGCCAGGACGGCTTCGGCCATCCCTGACAGCTCGCGCCGCTGCCCGTCGCACAGCTGCTTGGGGCGCCGCTGCCCGCGCCGATATTGTAGCAAACCATTGGACGACGCAGTGCCGCTGTTGCACAGGCCACCGGGGCCGTAGGTGGTGGCGAAGCCGTAATGCGACGCATAAAGCTCGCTGCCGCAGGAATTATTCCAGGGAATTTCCGGGATGTAGGATCGTGCCGAACCGAAGGTCGGCGAATTGTTTGAATTCCAATAGGTGCCGATGACATTGCTGTAAGCGTCGCTGAAATCGGTGCCGCCGACCGCGACGTTATAGGGGGTCGAGGCAAAGCCGCTGGCGGAGATGCCGGACGTCGAGGAGGTCGCGCTGTCGTGGTTGTCGCACGAGTCCGCGCCGCCGTCCCCCGAAGACACGAAGATCGACATGCCCGCGGCAACGCCGGTCTGATAGGCGGTGTACAAAGCCTGATTGACGGCGGCGCCGATGCCCGACTCGCAGAAGCCGTAGCTGATGCTCATGATCGGGGGTGGGTTTGCGCCGTTGACCACATTATTTATGGCGAGCAGGAGATCCAGGCAGCTGGCAATGACGATCGCGGCGCCTGGCGCGCCGGCACTGGCATATTCGGCGTCGAGGATCGCTTCGCCGTCGTCGCCGTTGACGTTGTGGGCGCAGTTGCCGGGATTGACCGTGGTCAACGAGGCGCCGGGGTAGCTCGAAACCGGGATACCGAACGTCGAACGGAACGTGGTCCAGTCATTGTTGGTATAGAGATCGGTGTCCTCGATCAGATAGATGGTCTGGCCTTGGCCGGTCGTGCCGGCGGTGAACAGCGGATTGAAATTGTAGATCGTCGCCAGATCCGCGGGCGTCACCAGCTCACAAGGAAAGGCGAAGCCGGGGCCGCAAACGTAGCCGGCCGGGGAAAATTGCTTTTGCGTCTGCCGCATCATCGGCTTGGGCGGAATATTGTTCAGCGCCGTGACGCCGACGACAGCCGCCGCCAATGCGGCGGGGATTTGCGGATCGCTCACATTGGCGAAGCGGGTGACGCCGTTGACGTCGAGATAATGGATTTCGGTGTGAAGTGCCGTGCGAACCTGACCGGCCGTGCCGGAAAAGTCGATCGCCATCCTGTTGGCAAGCACCGCATTGACGGTGAAGCCGTGCTGCGAAAGCCAGTTGGTGATGGTCTGGATGTCCGAGGCCGCCGGACCGAACTGCGCGCCCAATTGCTCGGCGCTGAGCCACTGATGGTAGTTCGGCGAATTCGGATCGTGCAGTTGCTCGATCAGCGTCGCGAGCGCCTGCTCCTGCGCCGCCGGGCGCCGCAATTGCAGCAGCATATGCGGCATCGGCATGGTGTCGGGCGCGCTGCCGCGATCGTTGGCGGCATTTTGCGCGGCCGGGGGGATGTTGCCCGCAAGCCTGAACAGGTTGCCGTCATTGACCGCTTGCGTGATCAGGGCCTGCGCCCGTCCGCCGGCCGTCTGCGCCAAGGCCGCGGGCCACGATGCGAAACCAAGCGCCACGGCCGCCAGCGCGCCGCCGGCCATGCCGAGACGTCTCAGCGTCTGTCGCTTACGCAGCATTGCGGATTTCCATCGCTGAAAGCGCTGCATCATCATCGGCGCCGTCCCGGGCGTTAGAGGGGTTGATGGTGGCTGTACTGGCGCTTGGTACGCAGAATGGCGACGCAGATATTACCAGATCATGCTTGGCCTTGAGCAAATGGAACCTGGTATCGGCGGACGCGCCGCATTGCCGAGAAAAATCATTGGCGCGCAATACTTTGGCGGAAATGGGGGCAGTAACGACCGGCGGTGGCGAGGTAGTGAGGTAAGCTTGAACCCCGACTCATTGGCCGGAGATCGAAGGTCGTGAGCGGTTCCGCGTCTTCACTGCAACCAAGTCTTCACTGCAAACTGGCGGTCCCAGTGAAGCTGCCGTTCGCTGCGTTGCCGGTCACGTGGTTATTGCCATAGCTGAGCAGGCTGGCGCCGCCGGTCGCCTGGATGCCAATGCCGTTGCCGCGCAGCAGCGAGCTGCCTACGGTGCCGCCGCCGGCTTGCGCTGCCTCGCATGACAGTTTGACTTCGCGGCGTTGTCGCAGCGGAGCGGGGTGCGCAGATGTGCTGGAAACCGCTATGCTTGAAAGACGACTGTCTTCTCGGCGATAGTGGGGCCGATGAGGACGCTATCGATCTTATGGCTTGGCGTGCTGCTGACGGTGGCGGCACTCGGCTCCGCTGTCGCCGCGCCGACGCTGCGCCAGGGCGTCGCCGCCATGGCGCGCCAGGATTACGCCGCGGCCGTGGCCATCCTCAGCCCGCTGGCGCAGAACGGCGATCCGGCCGCGCAAGCCTATATGGGTTATCTCTACGCCATCGGCCGCGGCGTGCCGCAGGATTACACCCAAGCCGCGATCTGGTATCGGCGCGCCGCCGAGCAGGGTCATTCCGGGGCGCAGTACGAATTGGGCTTGCTGTACGACAAGGGGCAGGGGGTGCCGGTGAACGTCATCCAGGCCGAGAAGTGGTTGATCCTCGCCACGGCCGCCGCGCCCAAAGCGGCAGCCGACGATCGCACCCGCATGCGCGACGCGGTCCGGACCAAAATGACGCTTGGCGACCTCGCTCAGGCGCGCATGGAAGCATTGGCGTGGCGGCCGCGCCGGGAGGGGGAGTAGCGGCAAGCCGGCGCTTGGCGCCATTGCAACTTGGCGCCGTTAGAATTTGGCGCCGTCAGAATTGGTAACGCGCCAACGCCGCCTCGGCGAGCCAGCCGGCCCAAATCGCCGGCGCCAGGAACAGCCCGAACGGTAGTGGCGTCGTCGCCGCAATCGGCCGGTGCAGCACATAGCGCCACACGGCGTAAGCGGCGAGCGCCGCAAGGGCCGCGACCTCGATCGCCGCGACGATGGTGAACCAATCGAGCCAGGCGCCGGCGACCGCCGCAAGCTTGACGTCGCCCAGGCCGAGGCCGGGCCGGCCGCGCCACCATTCATAGAGCAGCATCAGCGCCAGCAACGGCAGCGCCGCCGCCGCGGCGCGCAAGAGGCATGTTAAGATCGCCTCGGCGAGCGGCGCATCGTCGAACAGACCGGCGAATATCAAGCCGAGTAGGAACGCGCTTGCCGACAACGCATCGGGAACGATGAAATGGCGGATGTCGCTGACCGCGATCGCCAGCATCAGCAACGCGAGCGCTGCGCCGAACACCCCGCGCCAATCGGGACTTGCCGCAAAGCTCAAGCCAACCGCAAGCGCACCGATCAATACGACGACGAGCACATTGCCGCGCACCGGCGTGCCCGCGTCACGGATGGAGGACGGGTCCATTATGCAGGCCGGGGAAGTTTCCTCCGACCTGATCGCCGTTGAGCTTGGAGCGCATCTCCTCGGCCACCATGTGGGCATCGACGGGATCGCGGATCACGGTCGGGCGGATGAAGATGATCAGCTCGGTGCGGACCTTGGTGCTGCTCTGCTGCGAGAATAGATCGCCGATGCCGGGAATCTTGTCGAGCACCGGGATGCCTTGCCGCTGCCGATCGGTCTCGTCGCTGATCAGGCCGGCGAGCAGGACGGTCTGGCCGCTGGCGACCGAAATCGAGCTCTTGACGCGGCGGTCGGAGATCGTCGGCGTCAGGCTGCCCGCCGAGCCCGGCGTCACGCTCGAGCTTTCCTGCTCGATGTCGATGATGACATTGCCGTTGGCGCTGACGCGCGGCACGACGCGCAGGATGATGCCGGTGTTGCGATAGTCGATGGTGCTGACCACCGTATTGTTGGCCGTGAGCACAGTTGCGGTTCCGGTCGAGATCGGCACCTGGTCGCCGACTTGCAATGTCGCCGCTTGGTTGTCGAGCACGACGAGCGAGGGATTCGACAGCACTTTCACGTCGGTGACGCTATGCAGCGCGTCGAGCACCACGTTCGGCATCGACGCCGGGCCGAGCACGAAATTGAGGCCGGGATACACGCCGCTCAGAGCCCCGGCCCCCGAGGCGATCGTGCTGATCACCGAAACGGCATTCTGGCTTCCGGGATTGCGACTATTCAGAAAATATTGCACGCCATAGTGCAGCGTGTCGTTGAGCGTCACCTCGGCCACCGTGGCATCGATGGCGACTTGCATCAGCGGCCGATCGATCTGGCGCAGCGTCTGTTGGACGATGCGTTGGGTCTCCTGGCTGGCATAGACCAGGATCGAATTATTGACGATGTCGGGCGTGATGCGAATATTGGCTTGCGCGGCCTCGCCGTTGCCGCGGCCGCCGAAGGTGCCGCCGCCCGGCCCGGCCGCGGACAGATCGTTGCCCGCCGTCGCCGTCGCTCCGCCGCCTGCCGGCCGCGCGGCCGCCACCGCGGTGGCGCCGGCGCCGCCGCCGACTTGCGCCATCGCCGTCGGCGGCTGTGCGCTCAGGGCGGACAGCGGACCGCCCGACGATGCAACCGACAGGCCGGCTCCCGGCGCGACCTGGCTCTGCGCATTGTCGAGGCCGCTTGAGCCGCGGCCGACCAGGATCTCGTTGAGCAGGCCCGCGACTTGCTTGGCGCTGCCATAGTGCAGACGATAGACTTTCAGATTGACGCCCGACGTATCGGACTCGTCGAGGCGCTTGATCCAGGTGGCGACGGTCTTGAGGTATTCGGATTTGCGGGTGACCACGAGGATCGCGTTGAGCCGCGATACCGGTTGGAATTTGATCAAATTTTGGCTGAGGCCGCCCTCGCCGGTGTCCATGATCTTCTCGATCTCGGTGATGATCGGCTCCGGCGTAGAGTTGTGAATTGGAAATACGCCGACCGATTGGCCGCGCATCCAATCGCCGTCGAAACTGAGCATGGTTTCGACCGCGGAACGGCGCTCCGGACCGGTGCCCTGGATGATGATCATATTGCGCGCGTTATCGACGCGCACCGCGCTGGGCTTGACGCCGAAACCGTCGAGCAGCTTTAACATCGCTTGCGCCGAGACATATCGGAGCGGCACCACGCTGATGCCGTAGCCGGCGCGGGTGGCTTCGTCGGTATCAACAAAGCCGTTGCCGGTCGCGTCGGCCGCCGGGATCAGCCGGTAGCCGCTGCGGTCGCGCACCATCGCCACGTTGGACATGCGCAACGCGTTTTCCAGCACGAACAGCACGTCGGCCTTGGATACCGCGCGGCCCGAAGCCAGCGTAATCGTGCCCTGAACTCGCGGATCGATGGTGTAGCCGACGCCGAGAATGTCGCCGAGGATCACCTTGGCGACGGTGGTGACCGGCGCGTTCTCGAAATTCAGGTCATAGCCGTCGCCCGAGGCATCGGCTCCGGCGTCGGTCGCGGCTTTTACCGGCGCGGTGGTATCGCCCAAATAGATCGCGGCAGCTGATGGATGCGGGTTACCCATGCCGCCGTCGTTGGTCGGAAACGGCGCTTTCGGGGAAAGGTCGGCGGCCCGGAGTTGATCGGTGACCGATTGGGCGCGCACGTCGTTGGGCTTGGCCTCGTCCGAGGGGTCGTGCAGCAGGCAGGCCGCAAGCACCACGCTCGCCGCCGCGAGCACGAGCCAACGGATAGCCCCTCCTGGACACACCCTGCGCAGCACTCCGCCCACCCTTACAAACCCACAGCATTCACGCCGACCCGTCAGGACCACACGGATGCAGCGGTACCTCTTTGTCGTTCTAGCACGGCGTTTTTGACAGTCCTACAACCGTTTGTTATTTATGGGAGAAAGTCAAGTTACATAGGTTGTCGCCGACCGATTTTCCGGCCGTCGCACTGCTGCGTGAACATCCATGCAAGGCGTATCATCCGAGAAATTTGGCGCTTACCTTCTCGAGAAATATTCCCTGCCCGCCGGCCGCGCGGCCGGCGCCGGCCAGTTCGGTGCGCCCGCCGTCAAGGCGTTGCGGGAATTGTGGGAATCCACCGACCTGCCGGCCGCCGAATTCGCCGATGAGGTGGCCCGGTTCTTCCAGCTGCAACGCATAGGCCTGCTCGAACTGTTGGCGACCGAGGCCCAGGTCGAGGGCTTCTCCCGGCGCTTCTTGCGGGAATCCATGGTGTTCCCGTTCCGGTCCGCCGGCGGCACCGTCAAGCTGGCGGTGGCCGACCCTATGGATACCGCGGCGATCCGCGCCGCCGAGATCGTGTTCGGCGAAACGATAGAACTGGTGATCGCCTCGTTCGAGGACATCACCACCATTCTCGAGCGTCTCGACGGCGGCGGTGCGGCGGAGGCCGAGGCCGACGAGCGCCCCCATAGCGACGACGATATCGACAGCCTGCGCGACCTTGCCAGCGGCGCGCCGGTGGTGCGCGCGTTCAACGACCTGATCGAGCGCGCGGTCGAATTGCGCGCCAGCGACATTCACATCGAGCCGTTCCGTACCGGACTGACCGTGCGCATGCGGGTCGACGGCATGTTGCGCGCCATGCCGGCGCCGCCCGGCGTCATGCCGCAGGCGCTGGTGTCGCGCATAAAAATCCTCGCCGGGCTGAACATCGCCGAGCGGCGCTTGCCGCAGGACGGCGCCGCGCGGCTGCGCGTCGGCCGCTCGGAAATCGACGTGCGCGTCGCCACCATGCCGACGCAGCACGGCGAAAGCGCCGCGGTGCGGCTTTTGCCGCGCGACCGGGGCTTACTCGAATTGAGCAAGCTCGGCCTGTCGAGCCACGACGAAGGCGTGTTGAAGAAGCTGCTCGCTTTGCCGCACGGCATGATCGTCATCACCGGCCCGACCGGCAGCGGCAAGACCACGACGCTTGCCACCATGCTGTCGATCCTCAACGAGACCTCGCGCAAGATCCTCACCATCGAGGATCCGGTCGAGTACGAGATTCCCGGCATCAATCAATCGCAGGTCAAGCCGTCGATCGGATTGACCTTTGCGACGGCGCTGCGCGCTTTCGTGCGGCAAGATCCGGACGTCATCATGGTCGGCGAAATTCGCGACGCCGAGACCGCGAATATCGCGATCCACGCGGCGCTGACCGGACATTTGGTGCTGACCACGCTGCACACGGAAACCGCGGCAGCCGCCGTGCCGCGCCTGCTCGATCTCGGCGTCGAGGGTTTCCTTCTCAAATCGACGCTGCGCGCGGTGATCGCGCAGCGGCTGGTGCGCATGCTGTGCGACCGTTGCAAGACGCAGCGCAAGCTTTCAGCCGACGATCTCGCGCGCGATCCGCGTTATGGCATGGTCGGTTTCACCTCAGGCGACGTGGTGCACGAGGCTTGCGGCTGCGAGCGTTGCGGCGCCTCGGGCTTCCGCGGCCGCGGCGGCGTGTTCGAGGTGCTGGAGATCGCCGGCGAGGTGCGCAATTTGATCGGCTCACACACCGACGCCAACATGCTCGATCAGGCCGCGATCAAGGCCGGCATGACGACCATGCTGGACGATGCGATCGCCAAATGCCGGGCCGGCGTCACGACCGTGCCGGAGACGCTGCGCGTGACGACGGTACGGTGAGCCGATGCCGAGCTACCGCTATCGCGCGATGAATGGCAGCGGCGAATTGGTCTCCGGCGCCATGGCCGGCCAGTCCGCCGGCGAAGTGGCGCGGCGCATCGAGACCTTGGGTCTCGTCCTGGTCGAGACGCTCACGGTCGAAGATGCCGCGCCGCGGCGCAGTTTCGGCCTGTTCAACCAGCCGCGCGCCGAAGACGTGACCGTTTTCACCCGCGACCTTGGCCTGTTGCTGCGTGCCGGTGCCCGCGTCAATGACGGCCTGGAACTTCTGGCTTCCGATCGCGACGTCGGCCGCTTGCGTCCGGTCGTGGCCGAGGTTCGCTCCCACGTTCTCGCCGGCGAAACTTTTGCCGATGCTCTGGGGCACTATCCGAAATTGTTCTCGCCGATGTATGTGGCGCTGATCCGCGTCGGCGAGGCCTCGGGTTCGCTGGATCAGGTGCTCGAAGTGCTGGCCGGCGAGCGGATGCGGGCGGAAGCGATGCGGCGCAAGGTGTCCGAGGCGATCCGCTATCCGCTCTTCATCTTGGTCGCCGCCGCCTGCGTGCTGACATTCTTTCTCACATTCGTGCTGCCGCAATTCGCCTCCGTGCTGCACGATCTCGGCGCCAAGATCGATCCGACGCTGGCGATGTTCCTGTCGCTGTCGGCGTTTTTGCGCGCCAATGTCGATAGCATCGCCATCGGCCTGGTGCTGCTGCTGACAGCGAGCTGGCTGTTGCTGCGGCGGCCTGCGGTCCGCGCCGCCGTGCTGGCGGCGTTCACGCGGCTGCCGTTGGTGCGACGGATCGTGCCATATTACCGGGCGCCCTTATTCTGCCGGAATCTCGGCGTGCTGCTAGGTAGCGGCGTGCATCTGACGACGGCGCTGCGGATACTCGTCGACATCATGGCGACGACCGGCCCGGCCGATATCTGGAAAGAGATGGTCGACCGGGTGCGCCATGGGGCGAAACTGTCCGAAGCGCTCGGCGAATCGGACGCATTGCCGCCGATGGCGGTACGAATGCTGCGGCTCGGCGACGAAACCGGGCAATTGCCGGTTTTGGCCGGCCGGGTGGCCGAATTCTACGAGGCCAAGCTGCAGCGCGCGCTGGACCGGTTGGTTGGAATTGCCGGTCCGGCTGCTATTATCGCCATCAGCCTTGTGGTTGGCGGCTTGATCGTCTCGGTGATGACGGCGCTGGTCTCGGTGAGCCAGCTCGTTCAGTGAACGGTCGAGCGGGGAAAGGAAGATGTTCATGAGAAGCGCCCGGCAAGGGCGTAAAGCCGCGGCAGCGCTCCGCAGGGGCGACGCCGGCTTCACGCTCGTGGAAATACTCGTGGTCATCACCATCATCGGCCTGATCATGGCGATCGTCGGCCCGCGGGTGCTCAATTATCTCGGCGAATCCAAGGTCAAGGCGGCGAAGATCCAGATCGAGAGCTTCTCCAGCGCGCTCGACCTTTATTACCTCGATATGGGCCGCTATCCGGGATCAAGCGACGGCCTGGTCGCGCTGGTGCAGCGGCCCGGCAATGCGCAAGAGTGGAACGGTCCGTACCTGAAAGGCGGAGTCGTTCCGAACGATCCATGGGGACACGCTTACGTCTATCGGTCCCCGGTCGAGCGAGCGCCCTACGAGATCGTCTCGTTCGGTTCGGATGGTCAGGAGGGCGGCACTGGAACCGCTGCCGATGTATCAAGCATTCAGACGAGTGCGCAGGCCAGCGCGGTGCATTGACGAAAGCTCGCGGCAGGACGGCTACATCCTGCTCGAAATCGTCTGCGTGCTGGCGATCATCGGCCTGCTCGCCGCTATCATTCTTCCCGCTATTCCGCGGGCGACCAGCCGTGCCCGGCTCGAAGGCTATGCGGTCGCCACCGCCGCCGTGCTCAAAGCCGACCGCGTCGCGGCGCTGCGCCAGCGCGTGCGCGTCGAGACTATCGTCAACGCGGAAGCGCGCACCATCCGCTCCGGTTCGGGCGGCCGCATCGTGCAACTGCCGGCCGACGTGCGGCTCGACGCCATGCTGGCGGCGCGCTGTTACGATCGCCTCACCGGCATGACGATCGATTTCTTTCCGTCGGGAATGTCCTGCGGCGGCGTCATCGCGCTGACGCATCTCGGCGTCGGCTACGAAGTTCGCGTCAACTGGCTGACCGGAGGCGTCGATGTGGTGCCGCATCGCCCGCTCTGACAGCCGGCCGCCGCGAGGCAGCGCGGGCTTCACGCTGATCGAGGTTCTGGTCGCGATCGCGGTGCTTGCGGTGGTGCTCGGCGCCATCGGCGGCGTGGTCGGCAACACCGTCAGAGCCATCCGCTCCGTCGACCGGCGCCTGCCGCTCCTTGAAACCGCGCAGAGCCTGATCGCTTCGCTGCCGGCGCGCGACGCCTTGCAGCCGGGGACCCAGTCCGGCACGTCGGGTGAATTCCACTGGCGCATCGACGCGGTTCTGCTCAACCGCAATGTGCCGGACGACGCCAAGGCCGCGAAGTGGATGCCGCTTGCGATCACCGTGCGGGTGCAGGGCAGCGAAGGCCCGCCGGTGCGGCTCGACACCGTGCGCCTGATACCGAGGCCGCCCGGATGAGCGCGCCGCGGACTTTACCCGATCCGAGAAGCGGCGAAGCGGGCTTCACGCTCATCGAAATGCTGATCGCCACCATGCTGATGGTGTTCATTCTCACCGCGCTCGCCACCGTCACGGCGCAATGGCTGCCGAACTGGAACCACGGCATGGCGCGAATGGAGCGCGACGAGCGCTTCGCCTTCGGCGCTCAACCGCATGGTCGAGGATTTGGCGGTGGCCGAATTCGTTCCCGCCAACACCACGGTGAAGACGCCGTATTTCGACGGCAGCGAGCTCGGTGTCAGCTTCGTGCGCACGGCGATCGGGCCGAGCTCGCGGCCCGGTCTGGAAATCGTCCGCTTCCAGGAGGTCGCCGACTCAAGCGGCCCGGCTTTGGTCCGCTCGCGCGCCGCCTTCGTGCCGATGGATGCCAATGCGCAAGTGCGGCTCGCCGATCCGGTGGTGCTGATCCGTTCGCCCTATCGCGTGACGTTCGCCTATGCCGGTTCCGACGACACCTGGCAGCCGACCTGGCGCAATGCCGTGGAATTGCCCAAGCGCGTCCGCATCACCGTGCGCGACGGCATCACGCAGCAACAGACTCGCGGTGTCGACGGCGGCGCTGGTGCATATCGACACGCCCGCCGCATGCGTGCGCGAGAAGAACGTCAACCAGTGCCTGACGCAGATCGCGCAAGGCACGGCGGCAGCCGGCAATCAAACGCCGGCCGCTGCAACCACGCCGCGCTGATCCGGATCTGCTCATGAGCACCGCAACGCCAGCGCAACGGGCAAAGTCGGGCAGCGACGGCTTCATCATCGTCGCGGTGTTATGGATCCTGGCCGCGCTCGCCACGCTGGTTTCGGTCTACGCGATCTATGTGACCAATTCGGCGATCGCGGTGGCCGCGAGCGGCGACGCCACCATCGCCGATCCATTGGTCTCGGCCGGTGTCGAGCTCGCCGCCTATCAGCTGCTCGGACAGACTGACGAAAAGCGCCCCGCCATCGGCCAGTTCACCGCCCGCGTCGGCGCGGCGCAGTTGACCATCGTCTTTCAGACCGAGGCGGCGCGGATCGATCTCAACGCGGCGCCGAAGGAGCTTTTGGCCGGACTCCTGCTCGGCTTCGGCGCCTCGCCACTCGACGCCGGCGGCTATGCCGACCGCATCATCGCCTGGCGCACGCCAGCCGCGGCGCAGAACATCGATACCGACCCGGAGAATTCGCTCTATCGCAGCGCCGGCTTGAGCTACACGCCGCGCCACGCCCCGTTCACCCATGTCAGCGAGCTGTGGCTCGTCCAGGGCGTTCCGCCGGTGCTGATCGAGCGGATGCTGCCGTTCGTGACCGTGTTCAGCGGCAAGGCGCAGGTCGACGTCATCGATGCGGCGCCGCAGGTCATCGCCGCATTGCCGGGCATGACGCCCGAAATCGTCCAGGCGATCGTTGCCGCGCGCGATGCCGGCACGCTCGATCGCAAGTCGCTGCCCGATTTCCTGGCTGGCGGGGCTGGGGCAGGGTGCCGCCGCGGCCAATGCCGGCAAGTCGTTCCGGGTCGGGCGTGCGCGTCGCGTTCGATAATGGGCGGCGCAGCGCCGCCGAAGCCGTGATTTTGCTGCCCGATGACGGCCCCGTTCCGTATCGTGTACTGTCCTGGCGCAACGCCTTTGACGGGACGACGGACCAACCCTTGGATTTCGGCCGGCGATGACCTTGTGGCGGACCATCGGCGAGGTTTTGGCGCACTGGACCGACACGGTCGCAACCGGTGTCATCGCTCTTGCCGGCCGCTTCGTCTCGCCGCGCCTCGTGCGCCTGGTCGAGGACGACAAGCCGGACACTTTTGCGCTCGAAGGCGCTGGCAAGGCCGGCGACGCGCAACGGGTCAGCTTCGCCAACGGCCGGTTCAGCGGCGCGCGACCTGGCAGACGCCGTGAAGGGCAGCCGGATCGAGCTGGTGTTGCGGCCGAGCCGCTTCCTGGTGCGGCCGCTCGAACTGCCGGCGCGCGCCAACGAATTCATCGAAGGCATCGTGCGGGTGCAGATCGACCGCTTGACGCCGTGGACCGCGGCCGAAGCGGTGTTCGGCTGCGGCACGCCGGTCACCGCCGGCTCCGGCAAGATCGTGACCACGATCGCGGCGACGACGCGCGCCAACACCGAACCTTACATTAAAGGCCTTGCGGCGCTGCATCCGGCCTCGCTGTCGATCTTCACGCGGGCGGGCGAGGAGACGCGCGAACTGATCAAGGTGTTCGAGCAGCAGGCGCGCGGACTGCTCGACCGGCCGCGGCTGAGCCGGCTGCTGCGCCTCGTGCTGGCCGGCGTCACGGCGGCCGCGGTGCTGTCGACCGCGGGCGGCGCGGTCATGCAAAATTATCTCGACAGCCGCCAGGCCGAGCTCACGGCCGAGCTGACCGCGCGCCGCATCGCGCTGCGCCTCGACCGCCAAGGCGCCGACAGTTCGCCGTTTGCCGTGCTGGCGCGCCGCAAGCACGAAACGCAAGCGAGCGTGATCGTGATCGAGGAGCTGTCCCGCATCCTGCCCGACCACACCTACGTCACCGAGCTGCACATCGACGGCAACACGTTGCAGATCGCCGGCATCACCCACGACGCGCCGTCGCTGATCCGGCTGATCGAGCAGTCGCCGCACTTCGCCCGCGCCACGTTCTTCGCGCCGACCACGCGCGCGCCGTCGGATCCCGGCGATCGCTTCCACATCGAAGCCAGGCTCGAACCGGTCAACACGGTGAGCCAATGAGCATCCGCGGCGTGATCGAGCGCGTGTTGAACTATTCGCCGCTGGTTGCGGCGACGATCTACGGCGCCGTCGTGTTCGCGCTGCTCGCCACGACCTGGCTGGCGCTCGCCGGCATCTATTCCGGCGAGAGCGCGCTTGCCGAAACCTCGAGCCTGCTCGAGCGCCTGCAAGGCCGCAAGGCGGCGCCTTTGGCGGACGGCGGCACCATGACCGGCTCGCCGTTCCTCGAAGGACCGAGCGTGACGGTCGCCGGAGCCGCGTTGCTGCAGCGCGCCGCCGGTGCGATCACCAAGGCCGGCGGCATCATCCAATCGTCGCAGGTCGACGTGGTCGGCGCGCAGGGCGGCATGGTGAAGCTGCAGATCAGTTGCGAGATCGCGCAAGCGGACTTGCAGCGCCTGTTGTACGATCTGGAAGCCGGCATGCCGTTTTTGTTCGTCGACGAATTGACGGCGGAAATGCCGCAGGCGGTCGGCGCCAATGACGGCATCGGCCGCATGCACGTCCAGCTCGCGCTGTCCGGCGAATGGCAGGGAGCGGCGCGATGAGACGCGAACGCTTCAGTCATGTTTTGCTGATTGCGCTCTGCGTGAGCGCGCCGGCCTTCGCCTATACGGCCTCCGGCGTCGATGATGCGGCCAATCCCGGCGCCGACAATCCGGGGCTCGATGTCACGCGTCACGCCATGCCGCCGCCGGACGTGACGGCAAAACCGGCCGAAACGCCGACGGTGGCCGCCAACCCGCTGTGGGCGATCCCGCTGAGCGCGCTCACGGCGACGCGCACGCGGCCGCTGTTCACGCCGTCGCGGCGGCCGCCGGCGCCGGTTGTCGCCAGCGTACCGGTCGCGGCGCCGCGGCCGCCGCCACCGCCGCCGCCGGCGGTACCGCAGCATCCGAACTTGACGCTGGTCGGCACGGTTGCCGGCGAGAACGAGGGCGTGGCCGTGTTCATCGACCCGACGACGCGGGATACGGTGCGGCTGCGCACCGGCGAGGGCCATAGCGGCTGGATTTTGCAATCGGTCGAACGCAGCGCGGCGACGCTGCAAAAAGGCGGGCAGACCGAAACGCTGGCGATGCCGCGAGCCTACGGCGATGCAGACGCCGGCTCCGATCGTCAGCAGCGTTGCCGCCACCACCGCCACCGCCGCCGCAATCGAGCGCGAGCCCGCCCGCGCCCGCAGATGCGCCGCAAGCAGCAGGGCTGCATGCCCGAGCCGATC
>CAWCSD010000041.1:0-14817 GCA_963798095.1 uncultured Alphaproteobacteria bacterium
CGAAGTTGCCGAGCGACTTCGACATCTTCTCGCCTTCGACCTGCAGGAAGCCGTTGTGCATCCAGTAATTCGCCATCACCGGCGTGTGGAAGGCGCAGCGCGATTGGGCGATTTCGTTTTCGTGGTGCGGGAAGACCAGATCGATGCCGCCGCCGTGGATGTCGAAGGTTTCGCCGAGATACTTCCATGACATCGCCGAGCATTCGATGTGCCAGCCCGGCCGGCCCGGCGGCTGATGCCGGCGGGCGACGGCCAGGCCGGCTCGCCGGGCTTCGACGGCTTCCACAGCACGAAGTCCATGCGGGTCGTTTTTTGTAGGGCGCGACTTCGACACGGGCGCCGGCGATCAATTCGTCGAGCGGGCGTTTCGACAGCCGGCCGTAGTCGGGCATCGACGGCACGAGAACAGCACGTTCCCTTCGGCGACATAGGCGTGGCCCGCTGCGATCAGCCGCTCGATCAGCGCGCTTCATCTCGGCGATATGCTCGGTGGCGCGCGGCTCGATCGTCGGCGGCAGGCAGCCGAGCGCGGCGACGTCCTCGTGGAATTGCCGGTCGGTTTTTTCGGTGACCTTGCGGATCGCCTCGTTCAGCGGCAGGTCCGGAAATTCCTCCGCCGCGCGCGCGTTGATCTTGTCGTCGACGTCGGTGATGTTGCGCACGTAGGTGACGTGGTCGGCGCCGTAGATGTGGCGCAGCAGGCGGAACAGCACGTCGAACACGATCACCGGCCGCGCATTGCCGATATGGGCAAAGTCGTAGACCGTCGGCCCGCACACATACATGCGCACATTGGCCGGATCGAGCGGCGTGAAAACGCGCTTTTCGCGCGTCAGCGTATCGTAGAGCTTCAAGTCCATCGGTCGAAGTTTCAGCATACGCTCTTCGGCCTGCTGGCCGGGCGTCCCAGTCTCGATGTGAGAAAAGACGGCCGCAGCCAGCGTTGTCGCTAGCGAATAATCTCCCGGCAAATGCCGCAGATGTGGTTAAGGCCGTTCATGGCCGGCACAATGGTCGAGGACACGTGCCGCGTCAAGGCACCCCCGATCCGCGCCGCCGCCGCGCGCAGTTAACGAAAGCTTAACTCGACCGTCGCATTGTCCTTCCGCGACCCGAGTTCGCGAGCGTGTTGGGCCGTTGGGGGGATTTCATGCGTTTCGTCATTGCCACCGCGGCCCTGGCCACCGTGCTGTTCGGCGCGGTGCGCGCACGCCGAAAGGCGCATTTTCATCATCGCCAGCCATACCGACGGCTACGGCGTCGACCATTGCCTCGCCACCGGCGCGCAGTGCGGCACGACGGTGGCCAATTCGTATTGCCGGTCGCACGACTTCACGCAGGCGCTGTCGTTCCGCAAGGTCGAGCCGCGACGACATCACGGGCGCCATTCCGACCGACGGCCCAGCGCGTCGTGCAACGGCGGAAGGTGCGACCACTTCGTCGCCATTCTGCTCGCGTATTTTCGCTCTATTCGTATAGGCCGCGACGCGGGCCTGAAGGACCTCGGCGTGCCGCCGCGCAAGCGTCGGCGGTGAGCGTGCTTACAGCTCCCGGCCGAGCGCGTGGTCGACTGAGAACCGGCCGCCGCCATTGATCAGGAACACCAGCGCGACGGTGCCAGCACGAGTATTCACACCCGCCCTGCAAGAAGAAGAATCCCTTGGCGGACGTGAACCACGCCGCATTGAGCATGAAAATGAAGATCGCGGCGGCCGCAAAGCGAGTGAGAAACCCGAACGCCAGCATGAGGCCACCGAGGAACTCGGTCAGAGCAACCAAGGCGAGCCAAAACACCGCCGGGTGCCATCCGATTTTGTCAAAGATCTCGGTGAATTTTGCAAAGCCGGCCCCGCCGAACCAACCGAACAGCTTTTGGCAGCCGTGCGGCACCAAAATCAATCCGGTCACCAATCGTAGCAGCGGCAGTGCGATCGGATCTAATGCGGTGTAGATGCCGCTGAATGCGGGAACATACGGACGCGGCGCAGTGATATCTGCCATGGACATCTCCCCCAATGCGGCACCACTCTTGATCGGGCGCCTTCATGCGCAAGCTTAGCACCGATACCAACACCGCACGAGTGCTTGTATTCATCAGTGACGGTTGGGAGCCCGCCCAAGGTCGTTGCGTGGGACCATAAGTTCGGCCATGTTCGCGTCATGGCACGGAGCAACAAAGCCGCTTACGGAAAGGCCGCGGAGGCCCACGCCGACGTCGCGGCGATCGAGGCTACGCTCGCCAGCGATGACGCGCCGCTAAAACTCGAAAAATTCCTGCCCTACCAGCTCAATGTGGTGGCGAGCCTCGTCTCGCTGGCGCTGTCGCGGGTCTATGCGCGGCGCTACGGCATCGGCGTTCCGGAATGGCGGGTGCTGGTCACGCTCGGCCAGTACGGCGTCATGACCGGCAAGGCCATCGGTGCGCACACCCATATGCACAAGACCAAAGTGTCGCGCGCCGTCGCACTCATGGAAGAGCGCAAGCTTCTGGTGCGGCGCGCCAACCGCGCCGACATGCGCGAATCCTTTCTCTCGCTCACCGCGGCGGGACGGACAATGTACGAGGAAGTGGCGCCGCACGCGCTCGACTTTACCAGAAGGCTCACGGAGATCCTGACGCCAGCCGACCGCGAAGCGTTCAATCGCGCGCTCAAACAGCTGACCGAGCGTTCCGCGGAACTCGTCGCCGAGTCGGTGAATGAGACCGACGACATGGACCGCGAAGATTTGGACCGCGAAGATCTGGACCACGACGATTAGGAGGACGCGTGAAACTTTATTCCTACTTCCGCTCGTCGGCGGCGTATCGCGTGCGCATCGCGCTCAATCTCAAAGGCATCGCCTACGAGATGGCGCCGGTTCACCTGGTCAAGGACGGCGGCCACAACAAGCGGCCGGAATTCCGCGCCGTCAATCCGCAGATGCGCGTGCCGGTGCTGGTCACGCCGGGCGGCGAGCATTTGCTCCAGTCGCTTGCCATCATCGAGTATCTGGACGAGACGCAGCCCGAGCCGCCGCTATTGCCCAAGGATCCGATCGGGCGCGCCAAGGCGCGCGCGCTCGCCGACCTCATCGCCTGCGACATCCATCCGCTCAATAATATCGGCCCACTGCGCTACCTGAAGAACGAGATGGGCCAGGAGCAGAGCGCGATCGACGCCTGGTACCATCATTGGATCGTGTCGGGTTTTGAGGCGCTCGAAGCGCTGATCGGGCCTGGGCCATACGCTTGCGGCAAACAGTTGACGATCGCCGACCTCTGCCTGGTGCCGCAGGTCTACAATGCGCGGCGGCTGAAGGTTCCGCTGGACAAGTTTCCCAAGATCGTCGCCGTCGATGCCGCTTGCATGGCGTTGCCCGCTTTCGACCGGGCGCGGCCCGAGAACCAGCCGGATGCGGAATAATCAAATAGCCCTCCCCCCACCCGGGCCGCGCTTGCGCGCGCCCGAGTGCAAGCGTGTTGGGGGAGGGTTGGGTGGGGGGTCGGGAGGCGACGCGCTTTCGCCGACGCCTACGTCTCACCTCCCGACCCCCACCCCTGCCCCTCCCCACAAGGGGGAGGGGAAAGGTGTAATCCACACTTTAGTCACCATTGGCGGGCTTGATCCGCACCACTCGGGGGGCGGGTGACGGGGTCCATGTTCACTAGATTACTGCGCAGTCTTGGCCACACCACGCTCGGCGTGGTCGCGCTTGCCGCTTCCGCTGCCGCCCAGGGCGCGCCGAACCAGACGGCGTCGAACCCGGCCTGCGTGCGGCTCGAGAGCCAGCTCGCCAGCATCAACGCCGGCTCGACCGATCCGACCCGCGCCGACCAGGTCAAACGCGCCGAAGACGCCGTCGCCAAACAGCAGGCCGATCTCGACCGCGCGCTGGCGCAAGCACACAAGCAGGGCTGCGAGGGCCAAGGATTCCTGTCGCTGTTCTCGAGCCTGGTGCCGCAATGCGGGCCGATCACCTCGCAGATTCAGCAGATGCGCGGCAATCTCGACCGCGCGACGACAGATCTCGAGCAGCTTAAGAGCGGCACCGGCAGCCAGGACAGCCAGCGCCGCGCGCTGATCGGACAACTGGCGCAGAACAATTGCGGCGCGCAATATACCGCCGCCGCCAACGAGGCCGGACCCACGGGCTTCTTCGACAAACTGTTCGGCGGCGGTGGCTCGGGCGGCGGCAGTATTCTCAATCCCGGCGGCGACGGCGCGCCAGCCGGCACCTTTCAGACGGTCTGCGTACGCACCTGCGACGGCTACTATTTTCCAATCTCGTACTCGACGGTGCCGAGCCGTTTCGCCGACGACGAGCGCTCGTGCCAGCGCCTGTGCCCCGCGGCCGAAGTCGCGCTCTACAGCTACCACAATCCCGGCGAGGAGATGCAGCAGGCGGTGTCGGTGAGCGGTCAGCCCTATACGGCGCTGCCGAACGCCTTCCATTACCGCAAGGAATTCACGCCGGCCTGCTCGTGCCGCAAGCCGGGGCAGAGCTGGGCCGATGCGCTCAAGGACGCCGACGACTTCCACGACGCTGCAAGGCGGCGACATCGTCGTCACCGACCAGACCTCGAAGACGCTGTCGCAAGCGCCGCAGCCCAAGCCGGTCAAAGGCGCGCCCGGCGCCCCGGTCCAGCCAGCCGCCGGCACATCGACACCTGCGCCGACACCGGCATCCGCGCAACCGGCGAACGCCTCCGACACCGCTCCCGCCAAGCGCACCGTGCGCACGGTCGGGCCGCCGTTCGTATCGCGGTAGGGCCGATCAGAAATCCGCCGCGCCGGCTTTCGCCATGGCGGCATTCTTGACCAGGGTGCGGTCGGGCTCCGGCAGTGCCTGGCCAGAATCTTGAAACCGGTTGACGATCGGATAGCGGCGGTCGCGGCCGAAATTCTTCAGCGTCACCTTCACGCCCGGCGCCGCCTGGCGGCGCTTGTATTCGGCGAGATAGAGCATGCGCTCCACCTTCATCACGGTGTCGCGGTCGAAACCGGCGGCGACGATGGTTGCGGTCGGCTCCTCGCGCTCGACGAGGCGCTCGAGAATCTGATCGAGGATGTCGTAGGGCGGCAGCGTGTCCTGGTCGGTCTGGTTTTCGCGCAGCTCAGCACTCGGCGCCCGCGTGATGACGTTCTCCGGAATGACCGCCCCGCTCGGCCCGAGCGCGCCGTCCGGCTTCCAGCGGTTGCGTAGTCCCGCCAAACGGAAAACTTCGGTCTTGTAGAGGTCCTTGATCGGATTGAAGCCGCCGTTCATGTCGCCGTAGAGCGTGGCATAGCCGACCGACATTTCCGACTTGTTGCCGGTGGTCACCACCATGGCGCCGAATTTGTTGGAGATCGCCATCAGGATGGTGCCGCGGGCGCGCGCCTGCAGGTTCTCCTCGGTGACGTCGCGCGGCGCGCCGGCAAAGACGCCGGCGAGCGCCGCTTCGAGCCCCGCCACCGCGCTCTCGATCGGAACGATCGCGTAATTCACGCCGAGCGTCTTGGCGATGGTCGCGGCATCGTCGACGGAGTCCTTGGACGTGTAGCGGTATGGCAGCATCACGCAGCGCACGCGGTCGGCGCCAAGCGCATCCGTCGCCAGCGCCGCGCACAGCGCCGAATCGACGCCGCCGGACAGACCGAGCACGACGCCCTTGAAGCGGTTCTTGTCGACATAGTCGCGCAGCCCGAGCATGCAGGCGGTGTAATCGGCCTGTTCGGGATCTTCGGCCGCGGTGATCGGCCCTTGCGTGCAGCGCCACGTTCCGCCGGTGCGCGACCACTGCGTCGTCACCACGGTCTCGCGAAACGCCGGCAGTTGAAACGCGATCGAGCGGTCGGCGTTGAGCGCAAAGGAAGCGCCGTCGAACACCAGCTCATCCTGGCCGCCGACCTGATTGATGTAGACGAGCGGCAGGCCTGACTCGGTGACGCGCGCCACCGCGACATTGAGGCGGACGTCGCTCTTGTTGTGCCAATAGGGCGAGCCGTTCGGCACGATGAGCAGTTCGGCGCCGGTCTCGGCCAGGCATTCGACCACGTTCTCGTAGTCGCCCCAATCCGTCCAGGTATCCTCGCAGACCGGCAGACCGAGCCGCACGCCGCGGAAGTTTACCGGGCCCGGCACCGGACCCGGCGCGAACACGCGCTTCTCGTCGAACACGCCGTAGTTCGGCAGGTTGACCTTGAAACGGACGGTCTCGATCCGACCGCCGGCGAGGAGCGCATAGGCATTGTAGAGCTTGCCGTCCTCGACCCAGGGCGCGCCGATGAGCACCGCCGGGCCGCCGTCGCCGGTCTCGCGCGCCAAACTCTCGACGGCGGCGCGGCAAGCCGCCTGGAACGCCGGCTTGAGCACCAGATCCTCGGGCGGGTAGCCGGCGATGAAAAGCTCGGAAAAAGCGACGATGTCGGCGTGGTCTTTTGCGGCTAGCGCCCTCGCGGCGCGAGCGCGCTCGAGATTGCCGGAGACGTCGCCCACGATCGGGTTGAGCTGCGCAATGGCAATGGCAAGACGATCGGCAGGGCGCTCGTTCATGGCGATGGTCTAGCGCCGGATTATCCGCCCCGGCAATGGGCTTGGCTCACCGCTACAGTCCGGCCACCGCCGGCAGCGGCTTCGGCTTGCCCTGACGCTCCGATTTGAGCAGGTCGGCGAGCAGGAAGGCGAGGTCGAGCGCCTGCTCCGCATTGAGGCGGGGATCGCAGACCGTGTGATAGCGGTCGTTCAAATCCTCGTCGCTGATGGCGCGCGCACCGCCGGTGCATTCGGTGACGTTCTGCCCGGTCATTTCCAGATGCACGCCGCCGGCCACGGTGCCTTCGGCGGCATGAACTTGAAAAAATGTCCGCGTTTCTTTCAGGATCTGGTCGAACGGCCGGGTCTTGTAGCCGGTGACCGAAGTAATGGTGTTGCCGTGCATCGGATCGCACGACCACACAACGTTGCGGCCCTCGCGCTTCACCGCACGTACCAAAGGCGGCAGCAGGTCGGCGGCTTTGTCGGCGCCGACGCGGCAGATCAGCGTGAGCCGGCCGGGCTCGTTGTCCGGATCGAGGATGTCCATGATGCGCAACAGCTCGTCCGGCTTCTGCGACGGCCCGGTTTTCAGGCCGAGCGGATTTTTGATGCCGCGGCAATATTCGACATGGGCGTGATCGGCCTGGCGGGTGCGATCGCCGATCCACACCATGTGGCCCGAGGTGCAGTACCAGTCGCCGGTCGTCGAATCGATCGCGCGTGAAAGCCTGCTCGTAGCCGAGCAGCAGCGCCTCGTGGCTGGTGAAGAAATCGGTCGTGCGCATTTCCGGGTGCACTTCGGGATCGATGCCGCAGGCGCGCATGAAATTGAGCGCCTCGGTGAGGTGGCCGGCGAGCTCCTGATAGCGCTTCGATTGCGGTGAGTCCTTGACGAAGCTCAGCATCCATTGATGCGCATTCGACAGATTGGCATAGCCGCCGGTGGCGAAGGCGCGCAGCAGATTGAGCGTCGCCGCGGACTGGCGGTAGGCCTCCAATTGCCGGCGCGGATCCGGCGTGCGCGCCTCGGGCGTGAAATCGGTGCCGTTGATGATGTCGCCGCGATAGACCGGCAGCTCGACGCCATTGCGCTTTTCCGTAGGCGACGTGCGCGGCTTGGCGAATTGGCCGGCGATGCGGCCGACCTTCACCACCGGCTCGGCCGCGGCGTAGGTCAGCACCACCGCCATCTGCAAAAACAGCCGGAAGAAATCGCGGATGTTGTTGGCGCCGTGCTCGGCAAAGCTCTCGGCGCAATCGCCGCCCTGCAGCAGGAACATGTCGCCGGCCGCCACCTGCGCCAGCGCCTTTTTCAGGTTGCGCGCCTCGCCGGCAAAAACCAGCGGCGGGAACGTCGCAAGCTGCGCCTCGACGTCGCCGAGCGCCTTTTGGTCCGGATAATCCGGCATCTGCAATCGCGGCTTGGAGCGCCAGGAACTCCGGGCTCCACTTCGCCATGTTCAAACGCGTAGACATCACACCATCTCCATGTCCCGCCACACTGACGATCAACAGACCCGGTGACAGTCAACAAGTTTTCGCGGTGTTATACACGGCGTCGTGAGGCCGCGACACCCCGGCGATTTCGCCCGTAAAATCAGCCTATTCCGCCGCTTGCCGGGCGTAGGTCGCGCTTCTGGTCCGCATCGTGACCAGCTCTTCGGCAATGGTCGGATGCAGCGCCATGGTGGCGTCGAAATCGGCCTTGGTGGCCCGCATTTTCACGGCGACGGCGGCGAGTTGCACCATCTCGGCGGCGCCCTCCCCGACGATATGACAACCGACCACCCGGTCGGTCTCTCCGTCGACGATCAGTTTCAGCAGCACCGTGGTGTCGCGGCCCGACAGCGTCGCCTTGAGCGGCCGGAACATCGCTTTGTAGACATCGGTTTGAGCGAGTTGTGCCCGCGCCTGGGCCTCGGTGAGGCCGACGGCGCCGACCTCGGGCTCGGAGAACACCGCGGTCGGCACATTGGCGTGATCGACTTTGGTGGACTTGCCGCCGAACACGGTGTCGGCGAAGGCATGACCCTCGCGGATCGCGACCGGCGTCAGATTGATCCGGTTGGTCACATCGCCGACGGCGTAAATGCTCGGCGTCGTAGTGCGCGAATATTCGTCGACGGCGATGCCGCCGTTTTTCGCGATCTCGACGCCGGCCTCTTTCAATCCCAGCTTGGCGACGTTCGGCACGCGGCCGGTGGCGAACATCACCTTGTCGGCGGGAATGTGATTGCCGCTGGAGAGCTGCACGGAGTAATGCGTGCCGGTCTGCTCGATCGCCGCGACGGTACACCCGGTGACCACCCTGATGCCGCGCTTCTCCATGTCCATGCGCAGGTGTTGGCGCACTTCATCGTCGAACCCGCGCAAAATGTTCTCGCCGCGATAGACCAGCGTCACGTGCGCGCCAAGACCGGCAAAAATGCCGGCGAATTCGACCGCGATATAGCCACCGCCCTGGATCACCACGCGGCGCGGCAATGCCGGCAGATGGAACGCTTCGTTGGAGGAGATGGCGTGTTCGATGCCGGGAATCTTGTCGCCAAAACTTGGCGTGCCGCCGGTCGAGATCAGAACATGCGCAGCCCTGATGCGATCGCCGCCGGCCACCTGCACATTGTGGGCATCGGCCAGCGTGGCGCGGTTTTTGAAAACTTTGACGCCGGACTTTTCCAGGAGCGTGCCGTAGACGGTTTCCAGCCGCCCGATCTCCTTGTCCTTGTTGGCGATCAGCGTTTTCCAGTCGAACGTTGCGTGCGGCACGGTCCAGCCGAAGCCCGCGGCATCTTCGAATTCGCCGTGGAAGCGCGAGGCGTAGACCAGAAGCTTCTTCGGCACGCAGCCGCGGATCACGCAGGTGCCGCCGAGGCGGTATTCCTCCGCGAGCATCACGCGGGCGCCGTGCTGCGCGGCAATGCGCGCGGCGCGCACGCCGCCCGAGCCGCCGCCGATGACGAACAGATCGACGTCGAAGTCCGACATGCTACATATCGTGTCCGCGCTTTTTCATTTCGGCGCGTAACTTACTCATGACTTCAACGGAAAGATTGTCGCCCCAGCTGCCGGCATAGGCCATGCTTTCGTCGAGCGCCCGCGGCTCATCGACCAGCATTTTCTGACCGACCGGCGATTGGTAGAAGGTCAGGATCTGCTTGAGTTCCGCCTCGGTGAAATGGCTTGCGTAAAAGCGCGCGGTCGCGTCCACAATCTCTTGCCCGCGCAGCGCGTAGTCCTTCTCGATTTGAGCGGAGATCTCGTTGATGTCCTTGCCCCACATCATGTTGGTCTGCAGGACCGAATCTGTGGTCTTCTTGATCACGCCGTGGACCAGCGGGGCGAACATGGCTTTCACGCCCTTGATCTCAACGATCTGCTTGGCGAGCGCAAGCGCAGCCGGTGAGACTTGCGGCGGCTGGGCCACCCCTTGGGACATCGCCGTCCCGGCCAGACCGATCGCGGCCAGCACGACCATCGCGGCCATAACGTGACGCAGTGAAAGACGGGCAATCATAGGCGCACTCCTCCGTGCTTTTAAAGATTAGGGCCGCTCGATGAGGCGCACCCCGTCTGGACCCGCGACAATAGCAGTCCGCGCCAGACCAATGAACAAGCCATGTTCCATGACCCCCGGGACCGCAGAAAGCCGCGCCGCCAGGGTTTTGGGGTCGGGGATGCGCTGCAATTGGGCGTCAAGCAGCCAGTGCCCGCCATCCGTGACGAAAGCATGGCCGTTCGCGGCCTTGCGGAGAAGCGCCGCACCCGGGCAGCCGGCCGCGGCGGTCGCAGCCTCGACCGCGCGCAGGGTCGCCGCCGCGCCAAAGGGTGCGATCTCGATCGGCAGCGGAAAGCGGCCGAGCATCGCCACCCATTTCGACTGATCGGCGATCACCAGCATCTTGGCGGAAGCGGCCGCGACGATCTTCTCGCGCAACAGCGCGCCGCCGCCGCCCTTGATCAGGGTCAGATCCGGCGCGATTTCGTCGGCGCCATCGATGGTCAGATCGAGCTCGGGCGTCTCGTCCAGCGTGGTGAGCGCGATGCCGAGCCGCTCAGCCTGGGCGCGGGTCACTTCCGAAGTGGGCACGGCGACCACGTCGAGGCCGCCGCGCACGCGCTCGGCCAGGAGCTCGACGAAGTGCTTGGCGGTCGAGCCGGTGCCGAGCCCAAGCCGCATGCCCGGCCGTACGAATTCGACGGCGCGGGCGGCAGCGGCACGCTTTTGAGCCTCGACGTCCATGAGGGGTTAGGCCTCCCGGCCCCGGCAAAAACGCCATCGCGCGTGCCGGTATCTAGCCGCGTTCCGCCCCCGATCCTAGAGCCTTGCGCGGCGGCCGCTCGCCCGGTAGGCGAAGCGCCATGCTCACCATCGTCTTCGATCTCGACGGCACGCTGATCGATACCGCGCCGGACCTCATCGACACGCTCAACCTGATCCTCGCCCGCGAAGGCCTGCCGGCCATGCCGTTCGAGGCGGCCCGCCGGCTCATCGGCGGCGGCTCGCGCGGCATGCTCGAGCGCGCCCTCATCGAAGAAGGACGCCCCGCCACCAAGGCGGAGATGGATCGGCTGTTCGCGGCCTATATCGAGCACTATGCCGCGCATATCGCCGACCGCTCGCGGCCGTTCCCGCAATTGGAGGCGACGCTCGATCGTTTGGCCGCCGACGGTCACCGCTTGGCGGTGTGCACAAACAAGCTCGAATGGCTGTCGCGGCGGCTCCTGACGACGCTGAAGCTGACGCCGTACTTCGCCGCGATTTGCGGCCAGGACACGTTCGGCGTGATGAAGCCGCATCCGGAAATTTTGCGCCAAACCATCCTGCGCGCCGGCGGCGAGCCGGCAGAGGCGGTCATGATCGGCGATTCCGGCACCGATGTGCGCACCGCTCGCGCCGCCCAAGTGCCGGTGATCGCGGTCGACTTCGGCTACAGCGAAGTGCCGATCGCAACGTTACAGCCGGACCACATCATCAGTGCGTATGGCGAATTGCCGGCAGCGATTGCAGGCGTCGTGGCGGAGCGGCCGTAGCGAGCGAACCGACGCCGATTAACCTTAACAAGACCCGCCCGGCCTGCGGCCATGATGCTGCCGCCAATCGCCCGTTCTTAAATATCTCTAATCTCTTGTTTTATCGGCCTCATGCAGCGAACGGCAACTGTTGGAACCAGCGTGGCTGCGTCACAACACTCCGGCTGCGACCGTTTCCGTCTGCGTCAATTGGTCTTTACCAAAACGGCCGAGCGGCCTAGGTTCGAATGAGGACGGGTGTGTTCATGTTGCGCGTACGCCTTATCGTCACAGCGAGCGTTGTCGCTTTGGCCTCCGCATTGGCGGGGTGCGCGGGTTCGTCACTGTCGATGCCCGACTGGATGTCGTTCCACTCGTCACCGCCGCCGCCGACCGCCTTGCAGTTCGAATCCGATCCGCCAGGCGCCGATGTGCGCACGGCGCAAGGCCAAACCTGCTTGACACCCTGCTCGCTCACGGTGCCGCCGGAAAACCAATCGGTGTCGTTCGCCAAGAACGGCTATCTGCCGCAGACGGTGCAAGTCACGGTGCGGATGCCGGAACACGGCATGTTCGATAACCCGCCACCGGATATTCAACCCAATCCGGTCGCCGTGGTGCTGCAGCCGGCCCCGCCGCCGCACAGGATGGCGCCCAGGCCGAAGGCGCATAAGACCGCAGCGCGGGCCAGTGCGCCGCCGCCACCCCCGCCGCCGCAGCCCGCTGGTGGCTCGCCGTTCCCACCGCCGCCACCGCCACAGCGCTAGCGACAACGCCGATTGTGGCAGCCGCTCTGGGGCAAGATGTCCTGGACCGTCAGGGCTTTATCCGGCACAATTACTGATTATCTAAAGCATGAAGCATACCGGCTTTGGTGATAGGGAAATGCCGCGGCGGCGCGTGCCAATGTGGGCCGCGCGGAAACAAACAACATGACGATGAACGGTGCAGAGGCGCAGAAGTTTGTCGGTGCCGCCGGGCGGTCGCCGCTGGTCGATCCGTTTGGCCGCGATATCTCCTATTTGCGCGTCTCGGTGACCGATCGCTGCGATTTCCGCTGCGTCTACTGCATGTCGGAGAATATGGCCTTCCTGCCCAAGGCCGATGTTCTGACACTCGAAGAGCTCGACCGGCTGTGCTCCGCCTTCATCGCGCGCGGCGTCCGCAAGCTCCGTCTCACCGGCGGCGAGCCGCTGGTCCGGCGCAGCATCATGACCCTCGTCAACTCGCTGGCGCGGCACCTGCACACGGGCGGCCTCGACGAGTTGACACTGACCACCAACGGCTCGCAGCTCGCCAAATATGCCGATGAGATCAAGGCGGCCGGCGTGCGGCGCCTCAACGTCTCGCTCGATACGCTCGATCCTGAGAAATTCCGCGCCATTACGCGCTGGGGTTCCTTGGACCAGGTGCTCGCCGGCATCGACGCGGCGCTCGCCGCTGGACTTAAAATCAAGATCAACGCGGTCGCGCTCAAAGGCGTCAACGACGACGAATTCCCGCAGCTGATCGAATGGGCGCACGGCCGCGGCATGGATTTGACGCTGATCGAAGTCATGCCGCTCGGCGAGATCGGCGAAGGCCGGCTCGAGCAATATCTGCCGCTCTCGATGGCGCGCGCGCGGCTTGCGGAACGCTTTTCGCTCGCCGACGTCGATTATCGCACCGGCGGGCCGGCGCGCTATGTTCGCGTCGCCGAGACCGGCGGGCTCCTCGGCTTCATCACGCCGATGACCCACAACTTTTGCGAATCATGCAATCGCGTGCGCGTCACCTGCACCGGTACGCTCTATATGTGCCTCGGCCAGGAGGACGCCGCCGATCTGCGAAAACCCCTACGTGCCTCCGAAAGCGACGATCTGTTGTTTGCCGCCATGGATGAGGCGATTTCGCGCAAGCCCAAGGGCCACGACTTCGTCATCGATCGCCGGCACCGGCGGCCGGCGCTGGCGCGCCACATGAGCGTGACCGGCGGCTGATCTTTTGCCGCTATTGCGGCAGTCTACTGGGCCGCTTTCTTGGCGATGAACGGGCTCAAATGGGCGAGCAGGTCGGCTTCGGCGACCGGCTTTTCCAGGAAGGTCGCGCCCTCGACCGCCGGCACCGGGCCAAATCCGAACGATCCGGACAGCACGATCACGGGCACACCCTGCTGGCGCAGCCGCGTGATCAAGCCGGAGGATTCTTCGCCGCCACGCAGATGGAAGTCGACCAGAGCGACGTCGGGCCGGTGCGCGGCGAACAGGCTCTCGGCCTCAGCGGTGTTCGCTGCCGGTCCATCCACGCGCGCTCCGCAAAGCTCAAGCAGCATCTTCACCGCGTGGCCGACATCGCGGAAGTCTTCGACCAATAGGATATCGAGCCCCTTCAGCTCGTCGGCTGATCCGGTGCCGGTTTCCAGATGATCGGTCGTCGTAGACATCGATGTTCAGTCGCAACGGGATTTCCCACCTAGGATCGATTACTAAAGGCGAAATTCGGGCAAGCAAGCAAAGACACACAACGCCACAACGATTCTGGTTGGGTGTGTCTTTTCTGCACCAAACGGGCGTTCGGGTCGGCATAGCCCGGCCTATCGCGCAGATTTCAGTGTTGCTCCCGGCCCAGCCGGCTGGAATTGGCGCTGACGCAGCGCCGCAGCGGCTGGTAGGCCCGCTCCGCGGCGGCATAAATGCCGAGCCCCTCGGTCAGCGCCCGTTCGGCGGCGTCATGGGCGGCGGAGAAGGTAACGATTTTTTCAGAAATCATCCGCTCGGCTTCGACCGCCGCGTTCGGCGCCGCGCTGGCAAACAGCATGAGCCGGGCCGAAATCACGCCTTGCGCCTCGCACGTGAAGCGAACGGCCTCGATCCAATTGGCCCAGAAATCGACCATGGTGGTCTCCAATCGCTGCCTCGCCAGGTCCGGAAAACCCAGAAAGCCCGGAATTCGGTCGCAGCACGATCGGAAGAAGATGGCGCAAATTTTCTAAAATTGACGCGCGGCATTCCCTAAAATTGTCTCGATATGGGTCAGTAGGGCGGGCTTAAGAGCAGCAGGCCAGCACCGTCGCCGCGGCTTTAAACTCGGCCAGGCGGAAGTCACGGCGCGCCATCGCCATCTCGTCGCGGCCCCACTGCGCCATATTCCAATTCTCGTCGACATGGGCGGCCTGCCAAGCGGCGTCGGCGGTAAGCGCGCCGCGCGCCATGGCGAGTGCGATCAGCGCAGAACCGGTGAGCGTCGTGACGACATGCACGGCACCGAGCCGCCACGGCTCGAGCGGGATAGCGGCGCGCGCTGCCGCAAGCGCGGCCTGCGGCTGCGCGA
>CAWCSD010000042.1:0-29887 GCA_963798095.1 uncultured Alphaproteobacteria bacterium
CAAAACGCCCGTACCGTGCAACGGCGGCGAGCCGGCGCCACACACCTCCGACATGCCGGATCGGACGCCCCGGCGCAATGGCCTCGGCGGCGGCAGCTTGCCCGCAGGCGGCCCTACAGCGACTTGAGGCGCTCGAGCCGGCTCCATTCGTTCCGCAGCGTCTTGGGCTTGACCTTCTTGAGGCACCAAAGCCTCCAACCGCACGCCCCCGGGTCGTCGCCACGACATGTGCGCTGCCTGAGGCACCGCTTGTCGGTGCAGAAGCGGAACGATCCCAGCAAATCGCACTGCGCGCGCCGGATCAAATCGTTGCGCACGCGCGATGGGCGCGCCAGCCACTCTTCGAGCGTGAGCCGCCCGGAAAGCTTCGCGTCGGTCTGCCCTTCATTGTTTTGCCCTCTCTCTTCGTCACCACCGGTCTCTTTTCTCTTCGTCACCACCGGGCTTGACCCCATAGGCGCTAAGATAAGGCTTGCGTAGTGGAATCGTTTTGTGATTCCAGCATGGGATGACTCACGAATCGCTGCTCAATGACGACTGGGGTTGGATGGTTGAGCGGCTCGGCGGTGCCGAGACGCTAACCGAGAGTGCCCGTGCGACTAAGGCATTTGTTCGTGCGCGCGGGGTTCGTTCGGCGGTGGACCTGTTGCGGCTTACATTGGCTTATTGCCTGAGCCACGCGGGATTGCGGGGAACGGCGGGTTAGGCCAATTGGCTTATTGCCTGAGCCACACGGGATTGCGGGGGACGGCGGGTTGGGCTGCGGCGGTCGGATTGGCAAAGCTTTCCGACGTGGCGCTGCTTCTTCGCTTACGGAACACAAGCGATTGGCTTTTGCATTTGATCGCCCGGCTTTTGGGAAGCGGTCGCCCAGCGGCGGCAGAGGGACGACTGATCCGTATCCTTGACGCTACGACAGTGCTCAAGGCGGGGCAGCAAGCGAAGCGGAGCAACGGCCTCGCGGGTGCACAGCGCGTTCGAACTTCCTGCCGAGCGTTTCGGCTTTCTGGCATTGACGGATGAACGTGGCGGCGAGCGCCTCGACCGCGTGCCGGTTGTACCGGGTGAGATTCGCATTGCCGATGGTGCCTATCTTCAGCCGGATCAAATGTCCGAAGTCATTTCGCAGGGCGCCGACGTGCTGCTGCGCGCAGGCTGGCACAATGCACGCTGGCTCGATCAAGAAGGTGTTCCGCTCGATCTTGTCGCCGCGCTGTCGACGAAAGGCCAAAACGGGCTGCTCGACCGGCCAGTATGGATTGGCCGCAAAGGTGGGACACCGCTGGCATTGCGTCTCGTCGCGTTGCGCAAATCGCCTGCGGCCGCGATCGAAGCGCGACGCAGGGCGCGCCTTCAAGCCCGCAAAGAAGGTCGCCAGGTTTCGGCAGGGACACTCGCCGCCGCGGAATGGATCATCCTGGTGACCTCACTCTCGGCTGAGACTTTTGTCGCCGCAGACATTCTCAAGCTCTACCGTATGCGCTGGCGCATCGAGCTTGCTTTCAAACGACTGAAGAGCCTTATTGGTCTGCGCTCCCCGCCTGCCCAGGACCCACGGCTCGCGAGGCCGTGGGTCTTGTCGCATCTGATTATGATCTTACTCACCGAGCCGCTCATCGACGAACTCGGCGTCTCTCCCTCTTGAGCACTGGCCGATCGCCGCTCTGGCGTGTCACCCGACAGCTTGTCGCCACCCTCATCGCCGCAATCCTTCCGCAGCCCGATCTCGCTGCACTCAGGACCAATGCCGCAGCCGTCTCTCGACGCTTGCGCGATCCGCCGCGTCACCGCAAGCTACAGGCAATGCCAATCTTATCTTAGCGCCTATGGGGCTTGACCCGGTGGTCCATGCTGAATGGCCGAGACCAATGAGCGTTCTGCGAGGCTCCATGGATTGCCGGATCAAGTCCGGCAATGACGAGTCTTTTCGTTCTCGCGATGCGGCTGCGCACCCGAGTTTTGCCTACGCCAAGAAAAGCCAAGCCAAAAAGCGTCGCCAAGAAACTCCTCCCTTAAAAGAAGGGAGGCGGAGCGCCGATAGGCGCGTGCAGGATCCGCATCGAAAAGGGATGCGGCGCGCGTCCTTTCTCCTTTCCCCCTTGCGGAAGAACCGAGGCCGCCTGGACCTCATGGAGCGGGCGCGCTCGCCTTTCGGCGCCCCACCGCGGCATCCGAGGCTTTTGGCCTCGGCTCGGCTCAGGCCGCGCTTCCTGGAACCACCGGATGCAAACGGGAGGACCCTCTCCGGCACCAGTGCAGCGAGCACCTCGCAGTCCGACACGCGCCGGACGGGACGATGCCCAAGCCGCCCGCGAGCGCAGTGTATCGCCGCGCTCCACGAGAACCGCTCCCGCTCCGCCTCAAGGAGTACCCTCGCGAAAGGCGTCCCTTCGCGAGCGGGATTTTGGTTAGGTAACTGTAATGGAGACAAGAGTCAAGGGCAATGTCGCTTTATCAGGGACGCCTCGTCGCGCTGGATTAGCGTAATCAGTCCGCTTGCCGGAGTTGCTCCGGACGATTGGTCGGGATTGGTCGAAAATGAGCCGATGCCGACGTGGGCTGTCCAAGACACTTGCAGTGCAAACTGATCGATCCAGCGCGCGCATAGAACGCTTGCCGGGCGGCGTCGGCTTTGACCTAATGGGCGCGGAGACGTGTGAGCCAGGGGGATGCAAGCGGGATGCCGCGCACGCGCTGGACCAGCAGCCCAAAGCCAAAATCTTCATCTCCTATTCGCGTAAGGACATGGCCTTCGCGGATCGACTCGAAGCGGCGCTCAAGGTGCGCGGCTTTGAGCCGCTGATCGACCGTACGGAAATCTACGCCTTCGAGGACTGGTGGCAGCGCATCCAGGCGCTGATTGGCCGCGCCGACACGATCGTGTTCGTGCTTCGCCCGATGCGGTCACCTCCGACGTCGCGCTGCAAAGAGGTGGCGCATGGCGCGGCGCTCAACAAGCGCTTTGCGCCGATCGTGGCGCGGCGGGTTGACGATGCGGCCGTGCCAGAGCCGCTGCGCCGGCTCAACTTCATCTTCTTCGACGATCCAGCGCGTCTGAGGCCAGCGCCGACCAGTTGGGCGAGGCGCTGCCACCGACATCGGCTGGATCAGGCAGCACACCGAGTTTGGCGACGCGGCGCGGCGGTGGCTGCCGCGAACGAGCCGGGCGGGCTGCTGCTGCGCTCGCCCGTGCTGGAGCAGGCGGAGCGCTGGATTGCCGCGCGACCGAGCGGGGCGCCGACACCGACGGAGGAGACCCAGACATTCGTCACCGGAGCCGCCGCGCCGCTACTCGGCGGCGAAATATTCTGACTGGCAGCCTCGCTGCCGGGCTGGTGCTCGCGCTCGGCCTTGCCGGTCTCGCCTACTGGCAGCGCGGCATTGCAGTCGAGCAGCGGGCTATCGCGCAGCAGAACGAGGCGCTGGCGAAGCCGGAGCGAGACAAGGCTACGCGAAATTTCCAGCTCGCGCAGAAGACGGCTGAGAGCCTCGTATTCGACGTCGCGCAGAGGGCTGCGCGATGTGCAGGGAATGGACGCCGAGACGGTGCGCAAGATCCTCGAGACCGCGGGAGCAACGTTCGGGCGGCTCACGACGTCCGCACCTGACGATTTGACGCTGCAGCGCAGTCGCGTGTTGATGCTCAACGAGTTCGGAAATACCTATTTCACGCTCGGGAATGTCGACGAGGCGCTCAAGGCCTACCGCGACGACCTCGCGATCACCGAGCGTCTCGCCGCCGCTGACCCGCGGCAACACCCTGTGGCAGCGGGATCTGTCGATCTCGTACGCCAAAGTCGGCGACGTGCTGGAGGCGCAGGGCAAGCTCGACGAGGCGCTGAAGGCCTTCCGCGACTCGCCTGACAGCCTCGCCGACGGCCTCGCCGCCGCCGACCGCCGCAACACGCAGTGGCAGCGCGATCTGTCGGTTTCCACGAGAAGGTCGGCGACGTGATGGTTACGCAGGGCAAGCTCGATGAGGCGCTCAAGACCTACCGCGACGAGCCTCGCCATCGTGGAGCGCCTTGCTGCCGCCGACCCCACCAACACACGCGGCAGCGCGATCTGTCGATCTCGTACAACAAGGTCGGCGACGTGCTGGTGCGGCAAGGCAAGCTCGACGAGGCGCTCAAGGCCTTCCGCGACGGCCTCGCCATCCGCGAGCGTCTCGCCGCCGCTGATCCGTAGCAAGACCGAGTGGCAGCGCGATCTGTCGATCGCGTACACCAGGTCGGCGACGTGCTGAGGACGCAGGGCAAGCTCGACGAGGCGCTCAAGGCCTACCGCGACGGCGTTGCCGTCCTGGAGTGGCTCGCCGGCGTGGACCGCGACAACACGCAGTGGCAGCGCAATCTGTCGGTGTCGTACGACAGGGTCGGCGACGTCCTGAGGGCACAGGGGAAGCTCGACGAGGCGCTCACGGCCTACCGGGCCAGCCGGCCATCCGCGAACGGCTTACCGCGTCTGACCCCGGCAACACGGAGTGGCAGAGCGACCTGCCGATTGTCCTACGACCGTGTCGGCAACGTCCTGGTAGCGCAAGGCAAGTTCGAAGAGGCGCTTGAGTTCTACCATGACGCTCTCTCCATTCGGCGAAAGGCTCGCAGCCGCCGACCACACGAATACCGAGTGGCAGAGCGTTCTTTCGATCTCCTACCAGAAGGTCGGGGACGCGCTCTTTGGACAGGGCAAGCTCGACGAAGCAATCGAGGCCTACCGCCACAGCCTCGCCATCGCTGAACGGCTCGCCGGCGCTGATCGCAGCAACACCGATTGGCAACGCGATCTGTCGATCTGCTACGACAAGGTCGGCGGCGCGCTGGTGCGGCAGGGCAAGCTCGACGAGGCGCTCAAGGCCTATCGCGACGCCCTCGCCATCCGCGAGCGCCTCGCCGCTGCCAACCCTAACAATCCCCAGTGGCAAAGCGACCTGCAATACAGCCTCGATCACGTTGGAGGTTTGGCGTACAACTTTATTCTCGCTCGCAGTTTTACAACGGCACTCGAAGCGGTTGAGCAGGCGATCTCGCTGGCGCCCGAAAAGATATGGCTCTACTCGAACCGCGCGCACGCACTCATGTTCCTGGAACGTACCGATGAAGCCCGCGCGCTCTATCTGAAATACCGCGGCACGAAGAACGTATCGGACGGAAAAACATGGGAAGTGGTCATTGTCGAAGGCTTCGCGGAGCTGCGCAAGGCGGGCGTGACTCATCCGCTGATGGATGAGATCGAGAAAGCGTTCAGCGCTGGCGGGTGATCGGATTGCCGGCTCTTCGCCGATTTGATGCACTCTGTGCGCGCTCACTATTTGCTGCGGGGCACTTTGGTCGCGATTGGCCCATCGCGTCATTTCACTGCGGCGCGGTAGTTCGGTCTTTTTGGAGTGAAGCGGACATCGGGCTGAGTTTTATGAGTTGAGGGTCCGATCGATTTCGTCATGCCCGCGGTGACGAACTATCGGCGAAACTTTATCTGCGGCGGCAGCTTTTTCTTCACGGCCAATCTGGCTGAGCGCCGCTTGCGTCTTCTCGTCGATGACATCGACCTCTTGCGGCGGGCGTTCCGCCATGTTCGGCGGCGCCATCCGTTCGACATCGAGCCATCGTCGTCTTGCCGGACCATCTGCATGCGATCTGGACGCTGCCGGAAGGCGGCGGATTACCCCTTTGGCTGACTAATCCGCCCTACCGTCCTCGCCCGGGCAAGACTGGTCGGATCGTCGAAAACGACCCGTATCGGACACGTTGCCTGCAATCAGATAAATGGTCGATATGAAAGGGAGTTCGCTATGACCAAAGTGCGCGTTGCAGGCTTTTCGATTTCGCTCGACGGTTTCGGAGCAGGGCCTGAGCAAAGTCTTGAAAATCCGCTCGGCAAACGCGGGCGGGAACTGCACCGGTGGCTGTTCGGTACGCGCATGTTCCAGGCAATGATCGGTAAGGACGGGGGCTCGGACGGTGTCGATCAGGCCTACGCATATCGTTCGATGGACGGGTTCGGCGCGTTCATCCTCGGCCGCAATATGTTCGGGCCTATCCGCGGTCCGTGGCCGGACGAGAGCTGGAAGGGCTGGTGGGGCGACAATCCGCCCTATCACGCGCCGACCTTCGTGCTGACGCACCATCCGCGCGATCCGATCGAGATGGAAGGCGGCACCACCTTCATCTTCGTGACCAACGGTATCGAGGCGGCGTTGGACCAGGCGAAACAAGCCGCCAATGGTCGCGACGTGAAGATCGGCGGTGGCGTCGAGACGGCGCGTCAATATCTTCGCGCCGGGCTGGTCGACGAGCTGCACTTCGCGTTGTCCCCGGTCGTGCTCGGGCAAGGCGAAGCGATGTTCGCCGGCATCGACCTGCCGGCGCTCGGCTATCGCGTCACCGAACATCAGGCGACCGCGCATGCCACCCACGTCGTTCTCGGCCGATAGGCGTTCTACGAGCACCCGCCGTCGGAGCGAGAGGAGGAGTCAGTCAATGGGAACGACCCCGATGAGGCCATTTAAGGTCGCACGTGACGGCGATCGACACGCAGCGCATCGCGATGTTGGTATCGGCACGCTTTCTTTCAAGGTCACGACTGCGGACAGCAACGGGGCATTTCTGGTGGCCGAGATTGCACACCATGCCAAAGGCGGTCCTCCTCGACATCTCCATCGCGATCAGGACGAGTGGTTCCACGTCATTGAGGGTGAATACATTGTCGAAATTGGCGACGAGCGATACCTGCTGGGACCGGGCGACTCGGCCTTTGGGCCGCGTGGATTACCACACTGCTGGGTCAACGTAAGCGAGGGGCCGGGACGGATCGCTTTCGTGTTCACACCCGCGGGTCAAGCGGAGGCGTTCTTCTTGGAAATCACCAAGGCAAACGCGATGGCGCCGACGGACCCAGCGTTTTGGCTACCATTCGGAATGACATTGGTGGGGCCACCCCTGAAAGTGGCATGACCGTAGCCCGTAGGATGGGTTGGGCCTGTCGAGCGTCGAATCGGTCAGCGCGGCAATCACTTTCAATTCGCGCCACCTCTCGACTTGCAGATGGACCAGAGCGCTTTTCCGGCCGCGTCGCGTTTGCGGCCGAGAGGCGGCGGATTACGCCGGAGCCTATCATCCGCCCCGCGCCGAAAATTTGCCGCACTCATATTCCACGCATTGCTTGAGTTGCCTTGACCCGACGGAGGTTGCGGCGCTAGCCTGCGAACGGTGCTTCGGGGGCGCCGATATGGGGATCATCATGGTTCGATTTGTGCGGCTTCGGTTCGCTGCGGTTGCCATGATTGCGGCGGCCATCATCGCTGCGACGACCGCCTCCGGGTGGGCATTTAGTCAGCAAATGATTTCGCCCGATGCAAACGGCAACTATAACTTCAACTATACGGACCCGAAACTTCCGGCCACCACCAGCCAGAGCGCACATCCGTCCGAGTCGAATAGTTCGGGGTTCCACTTCAGCATTGAACATGGCCAGACGGGGCCGTTCGGCGGTTTTCAGAGCGGCAATAACTTTTTTGGCAATAGCGGCAATGACAGGCCCCCGGAGTTGACCCCGCTGGGCAACAACGGGAACTGAATTTCGGGCCGGCCCGGGGTCCCCATCGCGCTCGCGCGATGGGGCTGCCCCGCTTCGGGCCGGACCAGTTGGCTCAACGCGCCCTACGCTCTGCTCGCGCTCTCACTTGTCGGGGTCTTTTGGCGAGCTGCGCTTTTTTCCTGACGGGTTTCCTTGCGCTCGCGGCACGCTTCGCCGGCCGCAAACCGCCGACGGCGTTCTTGACCTTTCCCCGCGTGAGTTGCCAGCCTTTCCAGTTGATGTCGAAGACAATGCCGTTGGGATCTTTGAACTTGCGTTCGAAACCGTCGTCCTCCGGCTCGCCGAGATCGAAGAAAAACTCTCCGCCCGCCTCTTCAACCTTCTTTTGTTGCGCAGGCAAGTCGTCGCACTGAAAACCGAAATGGTGGATGCCGACAAAGCCTTTCGGCACGCCGGAGCCGACCTCGCTCTTGTACTGCAACAGTGCCAGATTGATTTCGCCGTCACTCAGATAGCAGTTCCAGGCGGTCGCGCCTTCGCGAATCGGCGTGCGTTTCAGCCCGAATGCCTTCTCGTAGAAGTCAGCGGTGGCTTTGATGTCCTTGACGCAAAGAGCGATGTGACGGATGCGGGCTGCCATGACGGAGATTCCTTAAGCTTGCCGTGTCTGGCGTTATTGAGTTTAGCCAGGATCGAGAAGTCAATAGTAGGCGTCAGCCGTGGGCACGCTGCGCTTTGCCGACCCTACTCTCGCTGGCTTCTGTAGTCCGCATAATGTGCAGCATAATGCGCCCTTCGAGGCTCGGCGCTTCGCGCCGAGCAGCCTTCCCCAAGCAGGCCTTCTTGGTCGACCTCCTGCTCTCATAAGCGGCTATTATGGCGCAAACGCCACAAGCACTACGTTTCGCGCCAATACCAGAGGGTCATGGCTGCGCTTGCGAGAAATCGACGTAGCCATATTGCTCGCAAACGCCGTTGAGCCATCTCGGATCAATGGGATTTATTTCTCGGTTCGGTTCCTCGAATGCCCGTGCTTCGCCGCGCGTGTATTGACCTTTCGCGTCGGCGGTGAGGAAGGCATAGAAGCGGAGAAACCCTGTGTAGCCGCCATAGGTGTTCTTGCCATTTACGAGGCCACAATAGTCGGTGATGTTGTCGCGCTTCGCTATGATGACCGGCATCCACTTAAACTGAGCCGCGTTCGGGTCTTTCATATTCTGCGCCAAGAGCGGAGCTAATGCCGCTTTCTCGGCCGCCGTGAGCGGACGGCGAGGTGCCGTCGAAACGTCAACGGTCTGGTTGGTTTACGGTGCTTACGGTGCTTGCGGCGCACGCGCAAAGCGCCAGCGCCCCCAAAAGCAAAACAGCTACACGCATACCCCGCTCCCCTCGGCTCCAGGATTCCGCAACTATCGCGGGCATGCAAGAACCTATTTCTATCTTTCTTAACGGGGGATCGACCAGCGCCGGGCATGGGGATGGCCGATGGAGGTAACCGCCCTTCCGTTGTAGCCGTCCATCGTGTTCTTGACCGCGTTCCAAGCGGCCCTGCGCTGGGTTGCGGTGGGCTTGGAGACGCCTTTCTTGGTCAGCATGGCGACGGCGATTTCCATAGGGCGCATCGGCTCTGTGGCCTCGCGCAGTTTCGGCGAAAGATGATGGGTTTCGCTGCCGCTCAACCCATCCTACGGGCTTCGCTCAGCCTAGACCATGATCCAATTCAATTGAATCGGATCATGGTCTAGAATCTTCGTTTGAGCATGATCTTATCCGAAAACCGGTATCCACTTTTCGGGATCATGCTCTAGGCTGTCAGCCGTCGTGGGTCGCATAATCGACCGGTTGGCACGCCCTCGTTGTTGATCTCGATCTGGAAGATTTCGGACAAGCCCGCCCTGCCAGACGAGGTCAGTTGGAGTGCACGGCTGCCCGACACACATTTGAGCCAGCCGAGCTCCAATAGTCGATCCAGAATTCGAGCGCCGACGAGTCCCTTGAGGTGATAACGACGCTCGCTCCAGTCGAGACAAGGCTGGCAGAAAATCCGCCGAGTCCGCGGGCTGAGATCAGCGCCGAACGCAGCAAGGAAACGCCCGCCCGAAGACGTGACCTCACCGCCTTCATCGGTGAGCACGATGTGCCCCATGGCCACGAGTGCATCGGTAACAGCGACTCCGACCTGGCCAGCCAGGTGATCGTAGCAACTGCGGGCAAAACGGAGTGCATCGTCGTTAGCCGAACGCGGCCGATGGCGGGGTGGCACCTCTATGGCGGCGACAACCTTCATGCTCTCAAGCATTGTCGCGACCAGCGGGGACGCGATCCGATAATAGCTGAAGCGGCGCTTGCGCGTGACAGTCAAAAGCCGCGCTGCAACCAGCTTGCTCAGGTGGCCGCTCGCCGTCGAGCGAGAGACATTGGCGCAATAAGCAAGCTCAGTGGCCGTCAGCCACTGGCCGCCCATAAGGGCGTTCAGCATCGTCGCTCGCGCGGTGTCACCCACGAGAGCGGCCACTTCCACCAGATTTGCCGCCGCGACCATCCTTAACCCTAGCGCCGATACCGCAAGCATATCAATCGAAGACAGTTCGGCATGGGCCGAACCGTTCGCGCGAGACAAGTGCGAAGCTCGCGGCAAGAATGCGTCATGTTGATCCACATTCTTTATTCCGAGCCAGCAAGTGTCATTGCCGCCGTGTTTTGCAGCCTGATCGTCGCCGGCCTCCTGAAGGGGATCATCGGGGTCGGCATGCCAATCGTCGCGCTGCCGCTGCTGTCGCTGTTCATCGACGTCAAATCGGCGGTGATGCTGCTGAGCATGCCTTTGATCTTCAGCAACGTGCCGCAGGCGCTGGAGGGCGGAAAGACCGGACAATGCCTCATGCAATTGATACCGGTGATTCTCGGCATGATTCCCGGTCTCTTCCTTGGAGTTCGCGTCCTGTTGGCGCTCGATGCGAACGTTGCAGAGATTATCGCAGGCCTAGTGGTTATCGGTGTCGGCGGCATCACGCTGCTCGCGCCGAAGCTGCAGCTTCAGTCTCGCCTGGTTCTACCAGCCGGCATCACATTCGGATTTTTCGGCGGGATTCTGGGAGCCATCGCAGCGATGCCGGGACCGCTTGTTTTCATATTTCTGCTGGCAAAGGGACTGCGCGGAAAGGCTTTCACAAAGGAAGCCTCGCTGTATCTCGTCGTTTCCGCGGGCTTCTTGGCAATTCTTCTGACCGCCAGCCGCCAGTTCAATTGGCTTGACGTTTCAGTCTCGACGGCTGCGATGTTGCCGGTCGTGCTCGGCATGTACGCCGGACAACATATGCGCGATAAAATTGCACCTGAGACATTCGAGAAGCTGGTGTTGATCGCGGTCATTGTCGCGGGCGCCGAGTTGTTGCGACATGGTTTCTTCAGGTCGTAGGGCGGATTAGCGCAGCGTAATTCGCCATCCGACTGCTGAGAGACGGCGGATTACGCCGGAGCCTGCCATTGGGCCGGCCACTTCGGGCCGGACCCGTTGGGCTAAACCGCTTCCCATGCTACACAAAGGCGAAACTGTCTCAAACCAGCGGAGCGTTCAAATGAGCAGAGCCGGCAAAGTGCTTTTGCTTTCTGCTTTTGTTTTTTGCTTCGGTGAACGCCCGACCATCGCGGATGACGGCTCCGCTCAATACGTTCAGATCAAGCTTGTTCCAGATAAGCCGCCGTACAGTACTGTTTGCGACGTAACCGACACCAGCAATAAGCAAATCATTGCCACGCTCCATCTCTATCCACTTCGACCTTGGAAACCGCCCTATCAGGGCACCGACAACGGGGGTCCGTTTGGATTATTTCCTGGTGTGCTTGCCCATGTGGCGGCATGGCCTGACGGAGTTGCACCTGAGTGCTGGTTGGTATCTTCCCATTACAGGAAAATGCCCCCCGTAAAGACGGCGGTGCGTCGTCGCCCCAAGTCGTGACGCCGCCAAAAAAGCGAGCTTATGGTAGGTAAAGCGAAGCGTGCCCACGTGCTGACTTCCAATTTGCGTTGACGCTGACGTAGGCACAGCGCGGAGCTTGTCATCGGGCCGCGCTTTGCGCGGACCCGTTGGCGCTTTCCCCTACCCTACAAATTACTACGCTTGCTGCTCGCGGACGTGCGTCACAACGCCCGGTCTGGTTTGGGCAATGGCGGCACCAACCGCCGGCATCAACGGGCGAAGAATAGTGATGTCGTTGCTCGACGCATGGACGACAATCACCGCAAGCGAAAGACCCTCGAAGCTTTGTTGGTATTCAAGATTGCGGTCGACCGTGATCAGAAGATCGAACTCGGCTGCAGCAAGTCGTAGCAGGTCGCCATTCTTGACGCCGGCCCAGCCGACCTCAGCAACGGTCTTGACCTCGTGGCCAGGAATGTCGTTGCGCAGCGCGCGCGGGACGCACTCGTCAAGCAGCACTCGCATCGGCAATCAGGTGGGCTTTCGCCTGCTCGAGCGCCGCAATCGCAATATCGCGCGTGACGGTCGGAAAGTCGTCAAGAAACTCGTTCAACGAGTGGCCGCCCTCGATGTAGTCGATCAGTGCCTGGACGGGGACGCGCGTTCCCGCGAACACCGGGGTGCCGCCCAGGATATTCGGGTCGGAGTGAACAATGGAGGTTTCTTTCACCGGCGTTGCCTTTGTTCACGCGGCGTTGCGTTCAGCGCAGAGCGAAACTAGCCGATCCGCGTGTACCGGTCGAGGACAACTATGCGCTATTTCGGCCACGCGGCGTACTCAACGGCCTGCCATTTTCAATATAACGCAATTCGGCGACAAATCACGCCGCGCGATCAAACAACCCCGAGATGACGAATCGGCCGCCCCGGCGCGATTGTCTCGGCGGCGGCGATGATGGCGTGGGCGTCGATGCCGTAGTGGCGGTAGAGGTCCTCGATCGAGCCGGTCTGGCCGAAATGCTCGACGCCGAGCGGCCGCACGCGGTGGCCATGGACGGCGCCGAGCCACGCCAAAGTCGCCGGGTGGCCGTCGAGAACACTGACGATGCCGCAATGCCGCGGCAAGCCGGCGAACAGCCGCTCGATATGAGAGCGGGCGTGAACCAGACCGCGTTCGCGCGCCCGGCACGCCGCGGTCCAGCCGGCATTGAGACGGTCCGCCGACGTGATGGCCAAGAGCCCGACGTCGCGGCGATCCTCCGCCATCAGGCCGATGGCCTGGATCGCTTCGGGCGCGACCGCGCCGGTGTAGGCGACGACGACCTGGCAGTTCGGGCCGGGCTCGCGCAGCCAATAGGCGCCGTCGACGATCGCCTGGCGCAGCGCGGGCGTCATCGGCCGCTCGATCTGCTCGATCGGACGCGTGGACAAGCGCAGATAGATCGAGCCGCCGGTCTCGTCGCGCAGCCAGGTGCGCTCCGAGGGTTCGCCCTCGGCATCCTTCTGGGCGTCGCGCTGAATGTAATCGAACGAGAAGGCGAGGATGGCGGCGAGCTCATCGACGAAGGCCGGCTCGAACGCGGCAAGGCCGTCTTGCGCGATGCCGATCAGCGGCTCGGCGATCGACTGGTGCGCGCCGCCTTCCGGCGCCAGCGTGATGCCTGACGGCGTCGCCACCAGGATAAAGCGCGCGTCCTGATAGCAGGCGTAGTTGAGCGCATCGAGGCCGCGGGCGATGAACGGGTCGTAGAGCGTTCCGATCGGAATGAGCCGCTCGCCGTTGATGGCGTGCGACAGGCCGAGCGCGGAGAGCGCGATGAACAAATTCATCTCGGCGATGCCGAGCTCGATATGCTGGCCGGTCGGCGAAAAATCCCAATTGAAGGTCGACGGGATGCGCTCACTCTTGAACGTGTCGGCCAAAGCCTCGCGCGCGAACAGGCCGCGGCGATTGACCCATGAGCCGAGACTTGTCGACACCGTCACGTCGGGCGACGTCGTGACGATGCGCGCGGCGAGCGGCGTGTCGTCGCGCGCAATCTCGTTGAGCAGCGCGCCAAAGCCGGTCTGCGTCGACGTTTTCGGCTGGAACGGCACCGGCAGTTCGGCCGGCACCGCGATGCGGGCCGCCTGCAGGCGGCGTTCGCCATAGCTTGCAAACGGCACGCGATCGAGAAACGTCTGAATTTCCTCTGCCGGCCGCCCAAGACCCTCGAACGGATCCCATTCATGGCCGGGCCGTATGTTCATCGAAGCCCGGAAAGTTTCGGTCTGCGCCGGCGTCATCAGGCCGGCGTGATTGTCCTTATGCCCGGCGAACGGCAGACCGTAGCCTTTGATCGTATAGGCGATGAAGCAGACCGGGCGATCGTGATCGATGGCGTCGAACGCCTCGATGATCGACGCCAGATCGTGGCCGCCGAGATTGTTCATCAGCCGCGCCAGCTCATCGTCGCTGCGCCGCTCGATCAGCCGCGTCACCGGCCCTTGGTCGCCGATCTCGTCATTGAGACGCTTGCGCCACGCCGCGCCGCCCTGGAACACCAGCGCGGAATAAAGCTGGTTCGGACAGCTATCGATCCACCCTCGCAACACCTCGCCGCCCGGCTCGGCAAAGGCGGCTTGCTGGAGCGCGCCGTATTTGAGCACCACCACGTCCCAGCCGAAATTGCGGAACAGGTTTTCGTAGCGCTCCCACAGCCCTTCGCGCACCACGGCGTCGAGGCTCTGCCGGTTGTAATCGACGATCCACCAGCAATTGCGCAGGCCCTGCTTCCAGCCTTCGAGGATGGCTTCGAAGATGTTGCCCTCGTCGAGCTCGGCGTCGCCGAGGAGCGCGATCATGCGGCCTTCGGGCCGCTCGCGACCCCAGCCGTGGGCGCGCACGTAATCCTGGGCGAGCGACGAGAACAGCGTCTGCGCCACGCCCAAGCCCACCGAGCCGGTGGAGAAATCGACGTCGTCGGTGTCCTTGGTGCGCGACGGATAGGATTGCGCGCCCTTGTAGCCGCGGAAATCTTCGAGCTTTTCGCGGGTCTGGCGGCCGAGCAGATATTGGATGGCGTGAAAATTCGGCGCGGCGTGCGGCTTGACCGCGACGCGGTCGGCCGGCCGCAGGGTATGGAAATAGAGCGCCGTCATGATGGTGGCGAGCGACGCCGACGAGGCCTGATGCCCGCCGACCTTCAGGCCGTCGCTATTCTCGCGCAAATGGTTGGCGTGGTGGATGGTCCACGTCGCCAGCCACAGCACCTTGCGCTCGAGCTCGGCAAGAATCGCTCAGAGTCTTTTATCGGCAGGTCGCGCGCGAGCGAGGACGATGCCATGGCGACTTCCCTGGTCACTCCAGCTCGACCGTGTCGAATTCCGCCGGCAGGATGATCTCGAGCAATTCGCAATCGTCGGAATAATCCAGCACCGTGTGCTTGATCTTCGGCGGCTGCAGCCAGCACGAGCCTTCGACCATGGTCACCTCGCCGGCGCCGTCATACTCGCCTTTGATCCAGCCTTTGAGCACGTAGATCATCTGAAATTCGACGTCGTGATAATGCCGCTTCGACACCACGGCCGGATCGCAGGGCGGGATCATCTTGATGACATGGGCCACCGCCAGGCCGTTGGTCGCGGCGGCCATGCCGAGGTCGCGGTATTTGGCGTAAGAGCGCAAGCCGCCTTCGAAAGCGTTCGGATTGAGGTGGCTTGCCACGAAGGTCTGCTTGCGCGGCGCGGCCTTCGCCTTGGACTTGGGGCTGGGCTTGCCCTTTGCGCCGGCGAGGCGACGGCGCGCCGACATTTTGCTCGATGATCGCGAAGTCTTGCGCGCAGCCCGTTTGACCGGCGCCGCCCGTTTTGCCTTGCGCAGTTTCGTGGCCATTGGCTGTCCTTTCGCCTGAAAACGCCGGCGAAGGATATCACACCGGCTTGGGCTTTCGCACCAACGATCCCCAGGCCAGCAGCAGCGCCGCGACGAGAATGACCGGGAACACCACCTCGTTCACCGTGGTCCAGCCATAGCGCGACAACAGCGCGCCGGACGAGAACGACGCGATCGCCATCGCGCCGAACACCAGAAAGTCGTTGAACGCCTGCACCTTGTTGCGCTCGTGCGGATCGTGGCACTCGGTGATCAGCGTGGTGGCGCTGATGAAGGCAAAATTCCAGCCGACGCCGAGCAGTGTCAGCCCGATCCAGAAATTCCACAGCGCGAGGCCTGAGAGACTGATGGTGGCGGCGACCAGGATCAGTGTCAGTCCGATCGCCATCATCGCGCGCACGCCGAAGCGGGCGATCAGCGAACCGGTGATGAAGCTCGGCGCATACATGCCGATGACATGCCATTGGATGCCGAGCGCTGCCTCGCCGACGGTGTGGTTGCACATGACCATGGCCAGCGGCGCCGACGTCATCTCCATGTTCATCATCGAATAGCTGGCCAGGCCGCAGACCACCGCGATGATGAATTTCGGCTGCACGACGATTTCGCTGAGCGGCCGCCCATCGATCAGCGAATGCGACACCGGCGGGCGGGGAATTTTAAGCTGCGTCAGCACGATCGCGGCAAGCACCGCACAGGCCGACTGCGCCAGGAACGTGCCGGCGAACAGATAAGGCGGCCACGAGTCCTTGGTGAAGATGACGAGCTGCGAGCCGATCACGGCGGCGAAGATACCGCCGGCCAGCACCCAGGCGACGGCCTTCGGTCGGAATTGCGGGCTCGCCGTATCGGTGGCGGCGAAGCGGTAGGATTGATGCGCCGCCGCGTAGAGGCCGCCACAAAATGTACCGACCAGCAGCAGCCAGAACGATCCATGCAGCACCGCCGCGCACGAGATCAGCCCCGACAGCGCGCCGAATGCCGAGCCGGTCTGCACGGCGAAGCGCCGGCCGTAGGCCTTTGCCAGCATGCCGACCGGGATCGTCCCCATCCACATGCCCGCGACCATGACGCTGATCGGCAAGGTCGCGAACGCGGGATCGGGCGCCAGCATCGAACCGAGGATGCCCGTGGTCGCCACGGTGACAGTGTTGTTGCCGCCGGCCAGCGCCTGCGCCACGCCAAGGATCACGGCGTTGCGCGCGGCAAGCCGGTCATCGATGAGGTCGAGCGCGGGTTCGGCGACGACCGCCATGGCAAACTCCCGGTGGAGCCGGTCGTTGTAGCGGGCGCAGGCGGCAGGCGCTACTGCGCAGGATGCAGATCAGCCCGTTGCTTGCTTGGGCGAACGCGCCAGCGCGGCCCTACCAATGCCCCATCCAGCGATTCCACGCGAACAGCAAATCGGCGAACCGATCGTACGCGACAGCGCGTGATTTGACGAAGAACCGGCAAGCCGAATAGCCGCCCAAGCCAGGCCTGGCCCGGCGTTGCAAGCCAAATCGCGATCGCACAGTCGGCGCCGACGTAGAGCCGGCCCTCGGCGTCGACCGCGTGAAGGCGCCGGCGCACGTCGTTGACGCTCGCGCCGAAGCGAGAGAGCGCGTCGGGCTCGACATTGATGTCGCGGAAATCGATCAGACCAGCCCGGACCGCTCGGACCAGGCGGCTTTGCTGCCAGGTGATGCCGGCATTACAGACCGGGCATTTGGTGTTGTACCAGACCGTAAGTTTCGGACTCGTCCCCACCGTCTCCATGGCGCGCCATCATCGGGATTGCCGGCTCTTTTTTGGATTCAGGCCCTCAAAACCCATGCGCAGCATGCATTCCGTTGTGGCGGATCACGACCGAGCGCGCCTCGTCCGGCGTCAGCGCCCCGAGCTGTCCGAACGCCGCTTGCGTCTCCTCGATGAGAATGTCGATGACGTGGCTGGCGCCCTCTTCGCCGAGCGCGCCGAGGCCCCACAAAAACGCCTTGCCGGCAAAGGCCGCGGCGGCGCCGAGCGCATAGGCACGCACCACGTCGGTGCCGCTGCGGATGCCGGAATCGTACATCACGGTGGCGCGCTTGCCGACCTGCTTGACGATCGCCGGCAGCACGTCGATCGGCGCCGGCAACGCCTCGATCTGGCGGCCGCCGTGATTCGAAACAAACATGCCGTCGACGCCGAGCGACACCGCCTTCTCGGCGTCCTGCGGATGCATGATGCCCTTGACGATCAGCGTGCCTTTCCAGCGGTCGCGATATTTGGCGACCTCCTCCCAGGTGAATGCGCCGCCCATTTCGCGGCGCGCGAAAGCGACCATGTCGTTGATCGAGGCGTTGTCGCCGACATAAGCGCGCAGATTTGAGAAACGCGGAATGCCGTTCTGCCACAGCGCCATGGTCCAGGCCGGCGACATCAGCATCTGCAGTATCATCTTGAGGTCGGGATTGAAGGCGCCGCCGAGGCCGACCACCACTTCGCGCGCCCGCGTGGTGCGCACCGGCACGTCGAGCGTGAGCACCAGCGCGTGACAGCCGGCGGCCTGGGCGCGCCGCACCAGATCGAAGCCGATGGCGTGATCGTTCCTGGCGGCGCGATAGAGCTGGAACCAGAACACGTCGGGCGCGAGCTCGGCGATGCGCTCGATGGTCGAGCAGCCGACCGTGCCGAGCGTATAGGGAATGCGCGCGCGTTGCGCGGCGCGGGCGAGATATTCATCGGCGCCCGGCCACACGATCGCCGGCCCGCCCATGGGCGCAATGCCGATCGGCGCGGCGTAGCGGCGGCCGAACAGCTCGACCTCGCACGGCGGCAGCGACGGCATCACGCCATAGCGCGGCACCAATTCCACCGCATCGAGCCCGGCCCAATTGCGCTTGATGCCGGCATCGTCCTTGCCGGAGCCGCCGTCGGAATATTCGAAGGAAAAATGCGGCAGCCGGCGGCGCGCGCCGCGGCGCAGATAGTCGATGGTCGGATAATGCCGGTAAAGCTCGGCGTAACGCGGATTGGCGTTCTTGCCGACATAAGGCTTGGGCGCGGCAGTCTGCGGTGCGGCAATGGCCGTCGTATCGTGCATGGGCGTTTCTCCTGGCCGCCATTATAGCGCGTTTGTCAGAAATGGCTGTACGACGGCCGCGCGAAGTTGAGCGTCTTACCCTCGTGGAGGAAGCGGGCGCCCTCCCCGGCCGTCATGCGGCCGATCTCGGTCACCGCGACGCCAGCCTGGTGCGCCGCGGCGCGGAACGCGGCGAATTTGTCCGGCGCCAGCGTCAGGACGATCTCGTAGTCATCGCCGCCGCTGAGCGCCGTTTCGATCATCGCCGGATCGGCGGCGACCGCGGCGCGGACCGCGTCGGAAAGCGGCACGCGCGCGACGTCGATCTCGGCGGCGACGCCGGACGCACGGCACAGCTTGGCGAGATCGCCGGCGAGGCCGTCGGAAACATCCATCGCCGCGGACGCGTTTTGCAGAACCGCTTCGGCCAGCGCGTTGCGCGGCTCGGGCAAGAGATAACGCTGTTTGAGATGCGCGCTCATCGCGTCCGACAACCGCCATCGCTTGGCGAGGCTTTCGTCTTCGCCGCAGCAGCACGCCGAGCGCGGCGTCGCCGATGGTGCCGGTGACGACGATCGCGTCGCCGGCCTTGGCGGTCGAACGCCGCACCATTTTGCCGTGCGGCACCGCGCCGAAAGCGGCAATCGAAACCGACGTCGGACCGGGCGTGCGATCGGTGTCGCCGCCGAGCAGCGGACAGCCGTAGCGCTCGGCGTCCTCGCCAAGCCCCGCCGCAAATGCCGCGAGCCAGGCTTCGTCGATTGCCGACGGCAATGCGACCGAAAGCAGAAAGCCGAGCGGAGTTGCGCCTTTGGCGGCGAGATCGGACAAATTCATCCGCAGCGCCTTGCGGCCGATGTTCTCCGGGCGGTCGTCGGGAAAGACATGCACGCCGACGATGACGCCGTCGGTCTTGAGCACGACATCGCATCCCGGCGGCGGCGTAATGACGGCAGCGTCATCGACCAGGCCGAGGGCGCCGGGGTGCTTGGCCAGCGGCCGGAAATAGCGCGCGATCAGGCGATCCTCGGCGGATTCTGGAGAGTTTGGCATCGCGCGACGCAACCCTTCCGCAGCTTAGCAATCCTGCTGCTTCTCGTTCGAGTCGCTAGGCGCGGTCGAATTCGGCCGCGCGCATCTGGTGCGCCAGTTGATCGAGCACGGCATTGACCATGCCGGTTTCCTCGTCGTCGACGAAGGCGCCGGCGACGTCGACATATTCCGACATTACCACGCGCGCCGGCACGTCGGCGCGGCAGGCGAGCTCGTAGGCGCCGGCGCGCAGCACCGCGCGCAGCACCGCCTCGATGCGCTTGAGCGGCCAGCCGCGGGTCAGCGCCGCATCGATCTGCGGGTCGAGCTTGCCTTGCTCGCGCACCACGCCGCCGACGATGTCGCGAAAATAAGCGGCCTCCGCCGGCCGGTATTGCGCGCCCTCGACCTCGCTGCCGAGCCAATGGCTTTCGAACTCGGCCATGATCTCGTTGAGCCCGGTGCCGGCAAGATCCATCTGATAAAGCGCCTGCACGGCGGCGAGCCGTGCCGCGCCGCGCTTATTGGCCTTGCGCGCCTCGTTGGGTTCGGCGCCCGTCATCTCAACGCTTCCCGAAGCGTTGCTTGATACCGATCAGCGACAGCACGGCGCGCGCGGCATCGCCGCCCTTGTCCTGTTCTTCCACGCGGGCGCGCTCCCAGGCCTGCGCTTCGGTGTCGACGGTGATGATGCCGTTGCCGATGGGAAAGCGCTGCGCGATCGAAAGCTCCATCAAGCCGGCTGCCGATTGATGCGACACGATCTCGAAATGGATGGTATCGCCGCGGATGACGCAACCGAGCGCGACCGCGCCGTCATAAGGCAGGCGGCCCCAGTGCGCGGTGTCGATGGCGATCGCAATCGCGCCCGGAATTTCCAGCGAGCCCGGCACGCTGATGCGGTCGAACTCGGCGCCGGCTTCCTGCAGCGCCTTCATCGCGCCGGCCAGGAGCGCATCGGCGATCTCGTCGTAATAGCGCGCCTCGACGATGAGGATGCGCGCGCCCTTGCGCGCGCCCTCGCCACGCTTGCCTCGCCGCGGCCCGGCCATTGCCTGCTCCTGTTCGGCCGTGGTCGTACCAAGCCGGGAGGGCGCGAACAAGCGCGGCCAAATTCGTTAACGCGCGCGGCGGCATGGACTCCAGGAGCCGCGCCGCATAGCGCGCCATCTGGTCGACTTCGAGATTGAGCCGCGCGCCGGGGCGCAGCGCGCCGAGCGTCGTGACCTGCAAGGTGTGCGGGATGATCAAGACGGAGAACGTGTCGCCTTCGACCTTGTTGACCGTGAGCGACACGCCGTCGAGCGCGACGGAGCCCTTGGGCGCGATGAAGCGCGACAAGCTCCGCCGGCACGCGCAGCGTCAGTTCCGCGCTGTCGAGAAAATCGTCGCGCGCGATGAGCTCGGCGATGCCGTCGACATGGCCGCTGACCATGTGGCCGCCGAGTTCGTCGCCGAGCCGAAGCGATCGTTCGAGGTTGAGCCTGGTGCCGCGCTGCCAGGTTGCGGCGGTGGTCATGCGCAAGCGTCTCGGCAGCGGCATCGACGGCAAATGAGGACCGATTGCCGGTCCGGCCGCGCCCCACCACGGTCAGGCAGATGCCCGAACAGGCGATCGAGGCGCCGATATCGATGCTATCGGGGTCATAGCCGCAGGCGATGTTGAGGCGGCGCAGCCCTTCGGCTTTTTCTTCAACATCAAGAACTTCGCCTAAATCACTGACAATGCCAGTAAACATCGAATTACTCGCGTGCGTAATTAACTTGCCGATCGGCCCCGACCGGCTCGCTGCTGACCTGCTTCAGTCTCTGAGTCAGCGCCTCCATGGCGTCCGTTGCAAGCGCGTCGACCCCGTCCGGGCCCACGATTTTCGGCGAGTGGAACAGCACCGCTTCATCGACCAGATCGGCGGCGATGAATGCGGCGGCGAGCGTCGGGCCGCCTTCGACCATCAGCCGGGTGATGCCCTTGGCGGCAAGACATTCGAGCCCGTCTTGAGGTCGAGGCGGCCGGCGCTTTGCGGCGACCGCAACACCTCGACGCCGAGCGGCAGCAGGGCAACCTCGGAGGCTTGGGGAGCCGCAACGCCAGTGAGCGCCCAGACCGGCGTCTCGTAAGCGCTCTGAACCAAGCGCGAATTGACGGGCAGGCGCAGCATGCTGTCGGCCACGATCCGCACCGGTGAATCCTTGGCCATGCCGGGCAAACGGCAGGTCAGCATCGGATCGTCCGCAAGCACGGTGCCGATGCCGACCATGATGGCGTCGCTGTGCGCGCGCAGCAGATGAACGCGCTCGCGCACCGCCTCCCCGGTGATGGCGACGGGCTTGCGCCCGGCCGCGCCGGCTTTGCCGTCGGCGGAGATCGCGAGCTTGAGCATGACGTGGGGCCGGCCGTCGCGCATGCGCCGGATATGGCCGGCATGATCGCGCTCGCGCTTCCTCGGCGCCGACGCCGACTTCGACCGCAATGCCCGCCGCACGCAGCCGCGCATGGCCTTCGCCCGCGACTTCGGGATTGGGGTCTTCGAGCGCCGACACGACGCGCGCAATGCCCGCGGCGATCGACGGCGTCGGCGCATGGCGGCGTCTTGCCGTGGTGCGAGCAGGGCTCCAGCGTGACGTACAGCGTCGCGCCGCGCGCCGCCTCGCCGGCGCGCCGCAAGGCCTCGACCTCGGCATGGGGCCGGCCGCCGGGCTGGGTCCAGCCGCGGCCGACAATGACGCCGTCCTTGACGATCACCGCGCCGACGGCCGGGTTCGGCCAGGTCCGGCCGAGTCCGCGCCGGCCGAGGGAAGCGCCAGCGTCCATGAAGCGCCGGTCGGCCGTCGGCGCTCACTTGCGCGCGATCTCCGCGGCCTCGTCGCCCGACAGTTCGGCCAGCGCGGTCTCGAAATCCTTGGCCTCGCGGAAATTGCGGTAGACCGAGGCGAAGCGCACATAGGCGACGTCGTCGAGCTCGCGCAGATGCGCCATCACGGTTTCGCCGATCGCTTCCGACGAGACCTCGCTTTCGCCCATGCTTTCGAGTTCGCGCACGATCTTCGACACCATCTGGTCGATGCGCTCGGGATCGACCGGGCGCTTGCGGCAGGCGATCTGCACCGAGCGCAGCAATTTGTCGCGGTCGAACGGCACGCGCCGGCCGTTGCGCTTGATGACGATCAGTTCGCGCAACTGCACCCGCTCGAAGGTGGTGAAGCGGAAATTGCAGGTCAGGCAGACGCGGCGGCGGCGGATGACGGAGGAATCTTCCGTCGGCCGCGAATCCTTCACCTGGGTATCGAGGCTTCCGCAACTCGGACAACGCATCCCTCACCCCTCGTAGATCGGGAACCGGCCGACCAGGCGGCGGACCTTTTCGCGCACGCTGGCCTCGGCGGCCGCGTCCTGCTCGGTACCCTTCTGCGACAGCGCGTCGAGCAGTTCGGCGATCAGGTCGCCGATCTGCCGGAACTCGGCGATGCCAAAGCCGCGCGTGGTGCCGGCCGGCGTGCCGAGCCGCACGCCCGACGTGACGGTGGGCTTTTCCGGGTCGTACGGAATGCCGTTCTTGTTGCAGGTGATGTGGGCGCGCTCGAGCGCGGCCTCGGCCACTTTGCCGGTCAGGCGTTTCTTGCGCAGATCGACCAGCATGAGGTGGGTGTCGGTGCCGCCGGAGACGATATCGAGCCCGCGAGTTTTCAGCGTTTCGGCAAGCGCCTTCGCGTTCTCGACCACGTTCTTCGCGTAAAGTCTGAAGGACGGCCGCAGCGCCTCACCGAACGCCACCGCCTTGGCGGCGATGACATGCATCAGCGGCCCGCCCTGCATGCCCGGGAACACCGCGGAATTGAGCTTTTTCGCCAGTTCCTCGTCGTTGGTCAGGATGGTGCCGCCGCGCGGCCCGCGCAGCGTCTTGTGGGTCGTCGTGGTCACCACGTGGGCGTGGGGAAACGGGCTCGGGTGCGCGCCGCCGGCCACGAGGCCGGCGAAATGCGCCATGTCGACCATGAGATAGGCGCCGACCTCGTCGGCGATCTCGCGGAAGCGGCGGAAATCGATGATGCGCGGATAGGCCGAGCCGCCGGCGATGATCACCTTGGGCCGGTGCTCTTTGGCGAGCCGTTCGACCTCCTCCATGTCGATGAGGTGATCGTCGCGGCGCACGCCATAGGGCACGACCTTGAACCAGCGGCCCGACATGTTGACCGGCGAGCCGTGGGTGAGATGGCCGCCGGCGGCGAGGTTGAGCCCCATGAACGTATCGCCGGGCTGCATCAGCGCCATGAACACTTCGGCATTGGCGGAGGCGCCGGAATGCGGCTGCACGTTGGCAAAGCCGCAGCCGAACAGCCGGGTCACCCGCTCGATCGCCAGCCGCTCGGCGATATCGACGAACTGGCAGCCGCCGTAATAGCGCTTCCCCGGCAGACCCTCGGCGTACTTGTTGGTCAGCACGGAGCCCTGCGCTTCGAGCACGGCGCGGCTGACGATGTTTTCCGACGCGATCAGCTCGATCTCGTCGCGCTGGCGGCCGAGCTCGAGCGCGATGGCATCGGCGATCTCCGGATCGCTGTCGGCCAGCGAGGCGGAAAACAGGCCTTCGTCCGCCGTCTTGGCGCTGTGGGAAACCGACATGCCTCGCTCCTGCGCAGAAATGGGTCGTGTGTCCGCAGGTGATACACCCCGCGCCGGCATCATACCAGCCGATGGGCGCAAGGCATGGGATATTTCAGCGGATAACGCCGCTACATTTAGGGATTCAAGGGCCGGACTTAAAGCCCGCGCGCGCGTCTCACGTCAAACCCGTAAAGCGCCCGCGCATTGCCGGAATAAATCTGCTTGCGGCGCTCGTCGCCCAGGCTCGCCGGCACGACCACGAACGGGTCGTCGAAATCCCAGTGCGGGTAGTCGCGACGAGAACAGGATGCGGTCGAAGCCGATCGCCGCCATGATGTCGACGAGGTGCGCCGGGTTTTCCGGCTCTTCCATCGGCTGGGTGGTGACCCAGAAATGCTCGTGCAGATATTCCGACGGCGCGCGCGTCAGATGCGGCAGGCCTGAGCGCATGCGCTTCCAGTTGCGGTCGAGGCGGTGGCCGAGCGAGGGCATCCAGCCGAAGCCGCCTTCGATGAAGACCATCTTGAGCTGCGGGAAAGCCTCGAACACGCCCTCCATGATCATGCTGGTGACCTGGGCCTGGCAGGCATTGGAGTGCTCGGTCATTTCCTCGATGTAGAACGACGGCCAGCCGGTATTGCTGGCGGCGCGGCCGCTATAGCCGAACACGTGCACGCCGACCGGCAGGCCGGCCTCGCAGGCCGCTTCGTAGATCGGCCAATAGCGGCGGCGGCCCATCAGCTCGGCGGTGCGCGTGAGCATCAGCACGTGGGCGAAGCGGCGGTCGCCGGCGCGGCGGCGGATTTCCTTGCGCGAGGCTTCGGGGTCCTCGTAGGGCACGACCAGCGAGCATTTGAGCCGCGGATCGAGCGCGTTCCAATGATTGAGCTGGAACTCGTTGCAGGCGAACGCCAGCGCCGCGCTGTATTCGTCGTTCTGCTCGCCCTGCCCCGACGGCGACAGCGGATTCATCACGCCGTATTCGATGCCGTAGAAATCGAGGTGCTGCTGGCGCATGAACTCGTAATTGCTGGCCGGCAGCCCGCCGTCCGGCGGCCAGGAATCGCGGCGCGACGCCTGCGGCTGCGCCTTCGGATAGGGAAAGCCTTTGACATAGCCGTGATGCGAGCGCGCGCCGTAGGTCTGCGCGTAGTCCCACCAGCGATTGCTCAGATAGGGCCGATAATCCTCGATCGAGGCTTTGGGATGGATGTCGCAGTCGATGATCTGCAGCTTGGTCTTGGCGCTGCGGTCGATCTGGCGGGCTTCGATGTTCACGGCGCTTCCTCCATCGGGAGGTTTGATTCATTTGAATGCAATACTACGAGCTTTGCCGGCTCGCCGCCAGCGTCTGCTCAGACGGTAATCACGCGGTCGAGGTAAAGTTTCCACGTCCCCGACGGCGGTCTGTGGCCGGAGAGCCAAGTGCCTGTCACTTTGCCTTCCCATTCGACCGGCAGCACCATGCCGCGCAGAAACTTTGCCGCCATCTGCCGCGAGCTCCAGGCGACGACCGTGTCCGAGCCGGTCTCCCACCACGCATCGCTCGGCGCCAGATCGCGGTGCGACTCGGCGTCCTGCTGAACATTGAACGTGCCCTCGAGCAGGCAGCGGATTCCCGGGCCCGGATGCTGATGGCGATCGGCGATGCGGCCGGCGGCGGTGGTGATTTGGTCGAGACGGAATAGCCATCGGCTGCCTTCGGGCATGGCCAGGCTGGTGATGACACGCGACATGCGCAGGCTCGACAGCACGCCCTCCCCGTCATGGAGCAACGGCGCCGCGTTCGGCGGCGCCAGCTCCCAGCGCCAGATCTGGCTCCACTCGCCGGCCGATTTCAGCGTGACGGTGCTGTCGCAATAGATCGCCGCATCGGCGCTCAGCAGTTGGCCGTTAATCTCGGCGCGGCCGTGCCGCACGTAGAGCAAGCGATGGGCCGGCGCCAAGGCCGACGCCGTCGCTCCGCTCGCGCCGACTTGGTCGTGATAAAAATTCAGGGCAAACGGCATGGCGCCCGCCTCAACGCGACGGCTTCTTCCAGATGCCGCGCTTTTGCATCAGCGCGACCTGCTTGTCGATCACGTCGGTCTTGTATTGCGCGTGTTTCGGCGGGATTTTTTTCAGGTAGCGGTTCTTCGGATAGATCGGCTTCTCGTAGATGATTTGCGCCAGCTCGGCGCGGATATCTTTCATCCAATTGGTCACCTGCGCCAACTCGCGGTGGTGGCGCAGCGCCTCGATGTTGATGACGCCGGCCACGAAGGTCGAGCCGTTGGTGTCGCGTTGCTTGCCGACCAGTTGGCCGCGGTAATCGACGATCATCGACTGGCCGCCGCCGGCATCGATGCCGAAATGGTGGCCCTCGGGCGTGAGATGATAGCTGCCGATATTCGGCGCCACGATGTACATGTTGTTCTCGAGCGCGCGGGCCCGATTGGAAATCTCGAACACGTCGTTCTCGGTGAACGGCGCCGGCATCGACGCACGATAGACCACCTCGGCGCCGTTCATGGCCAGCCCGCGGCCGTTCTCCGGATAATTGCCCTCCATCGCCATCATGATGCCGAGCCGGCCGATCTTGGTGTCGGCGACCGGCCAGAACGCATCCAGCGTGCGGCCGTATTTCTCGATCCACCAGTCGTAGATGTCGTGTGGCGACACCGAGCGCTCGACCGGCAGCAGCGCGGAGATCTTGTAGTGCTGCAGGATGATCTTGCCGTCCGGATCGACGATGAAGCCGATATTGAAGAAGCGGTCCTTCCAGTCCTTATGGCGCGCCTTGGCCTGCGCCATGATGAAGACGTTCCACTCACGCGCCAGCTTGCCGATCTCGTCGGTCTCGGGGCCGGGAATATCGATGCAGCAGGTGCGCGCGTAATCGGCGTGGTCGACGTCGAGCACCTCGTCGTTGAACCCCATCAGCGCGCCTTCGGGAATGGCGAGGAGCCGCACCGGGATGTCGAGATTGGACAGCCAGAACGCCGCTTTGGTCAGGCTCTTGAGGTGCTCGATATTGTACTTGATGTCGTCGCGCCGGCGGATGCCGTAGAAGGTCGGAATGAGGCCGACGGCGTTGTAGGGCTCGATCATGGTGTCCCTCGTTACCATTCAGCGCGCTGTCATCATCCGCGAAGGCGGACGATCCGGCAATCGGGATGCTCTGAGCAAGACACGTCGATCCTGATGGTTACTGGATGCCCGCTGGAGCTTGTCCTCGCGGCCCTTCGGCTCGGCCCCTGCGGGCATGACAGTCACGCCGCGACGCTGGGCAGGCCGGCGAGCGCCATGGCGAGATCGGCTTCGTCGTAGTCCTGGTCGACCAGCTTGCCTTCGAAGTAGGCGATATAGGCGCCCATGTCGAAATGGCCGTGGCCGGACATGTTGAACAGGATGACCTCGGACTTGCCCTCTTTCTTGCAGCGCAGCGCCTCGTCGATGGCGCAGCGCACCGCGTGCGTCGCCTCCGGCGCCGGCACGATGCCCTCGCAGCGGGCGAACTGCACGCCGGCGTCGAAGCAGGTTTTTTGGTGATAGGCGCGCGCCTCGATCAGGCCGAGATCGTGGATGTGCGAAATCATCGGCGCCATGCCGTGATAGCGCAAACCGCCGGCGTGGAAACCCGGCGGAATGAAGGTCGAGCCGAGCGTGTGCATCTTCACCAGCGGCGTGAGATGCGCGGTGTCGCCAAAATCGTAGGCGTATTTGCCGCGGGTCAGCGTCGGGCACGCCGCAGGCTCGACGGCGATGATGCGGCGCTTGCGGCCGCCGCGCAGTTGCAGGCCGAGGAACGGAAACACCAGGCCGGCGAAGTTCGAGCCGCCGCCGGTGCAGCCGATCAACACGTCGGGATCGTCGCCCGCCATTTCGCACTGCTTGATCGCTTCCTGACCGTTGACGGTCTGGTGCAGCAGCACGTGGTTGAGCACGGAGCCGAGCGAATATTTCACCGCCGGATCCTTGGCCGCCATTTCGACGGCTTCGGAAATGGCGATGCCGAGCGAGCCCGGACTGTTCGGCGTTTTGGCAAGAATGGCCCGGCCGGAATCGGTCTCGTTCGACGGCGAAGCGATGCAGCGCGCGCCGTAGGTTTCCATCAGCGCGCGGCGATACGGTTTTTGATCGTAGGAGACGCGGACCTGGAATACGGTCACTTCGAGGCCGAACAGCGAGCCGGCAAAGGCCAGCGACGAGCCCCATTGGCCGGCGCCGGTTTCGGTCGAGAGCCGTTTGACGCCCTGCTCCTTGTTGTACCAGGCCTGCGGCACCGCGGTGTTCGGCTTGTGCGAGCCGGCGGGCGAGACGCCTTCGTATTTGTAATAAATCTTGGCCGGCGTACCGAGCGCCTGCTCCAAACGCTGCGCGCGCATCAGCGGCGACGGCCGCCACATGCGGTAGACGTCGCGGATCGGCTCGGGGATGTCGATGGTGCGTTCCTGCGACACCTCTTGCAGGATCAGCGCCATCGGAAACAGCGGCTCGAGATCGGCAGGCCCGATCGGCTGCTTGGTGCCGGGATGCAACACCGGCGGCAGCGGTTTCGGCAGATCGGCCGCCAGATTGTACCAAGCTTTCGGGATGTCCTTTTCGTCGAGAATGAATTTGACCTGATCGCCCACGCTGTCCTCCCACGCCACAAGATTTGGGTCGCAAGTGTAGCCTGGATTATGGCGAAGCGAAATCCGAGGCGGAGTCCTTCGCTGCCGGCCATCGCCGTCGCGGCTACAATTTCGTGGTCGCCGGGATCGCCGGCGCGCCCAGGCCGTCGCGGCTGTAAATATCTTCGCGGAATTGCACGACGCCGTCGGAGGCCGACCAGCCGGTGACGTAGACCCAGTGCAAGGGAATCGGCTTGGTCAGATTGACGTTGACCTGATCCCCCGACTTGATTGCCTGCTCGATCTTGTCGGAGGTCCAGCCCTTGGTGCCTTCGAGCAGCCAGACCACCAGCGCCTGGACATTCTGCACGCGGCAGCAGCCCGATAAATCGTAGCGGAAATCCTCGCCGAACAGATTCTTCAGCGGCGTGTCGTGCATGTAGACGCCGTATTGGCTCGGAAAGTTGATGCGGATGCGGCCGAGCGAGTTGTGGTCGCCCGGATCCTCGCGAAAGGTGTAATGCACCGCGTCTTCCGAGTACCAGTTGATTTCAGAGGGCTGCACCTCTTTGTGGTTCGGATCGAAGATGCGGATGTGGTTGTCCGTCAGGTAGTCGGGCTTGTCCTGCATGATCGGGATCAGGTCTTTCCGTACGATCGACACCGGCACGGTCCAGAACGGATTGAAGTTGACCTGCACGATCTTGCTGTTGATGTCGGGCGACGGCCGATCGACCTTGCCGACCACGGCCGTATGCCGCGACACCGCGACGTCATTCTCGATAGCCTCGACGCGAGCGGCCGGAATGTTGACCACCACGTAGCGCGGGCCGAGATTCGTGGTCAGTGTCTTGAGCCGCGCGATATTGACCTTGAGCTGATCGCGCCGCATCGCCGCCGGCACATTGAGCGCCGCGAGCGTCGAGGCGCGCAGCACGCCATCGACGGTGACGCCGTGGCGCGCCTGAAAACGCCGTACCGCAGCTTCGACGTAAGAATCGTAGGTGTCGTTTGCGGCTCCGACCGCATTGGGATCGAGGTCGCCTGACAGCGACAGCCGTTGCCGCAGATCAACCACGCTCGGATGGCGGTTGCCGACCCGCAACTCATCGACATGAGGCACCGTCGGCCAGCCGCCGCGGGCGACGATCTCGTCGTAGGCCGCGATCGCCTTCTGGGTGAACTGCTCGGTCGCCGGCGACAGCATCGGCGCCGTCGGCTTCGGCATGTGGATGGTGCGCGAGGCCTGGTCGAAATCCTGGCCGAACTGGCCGGGACGGC